>JAIBCC010000101.1 GCA_019694395.1 Pyrinomonadaceae bacterium
GTAATTGCGCCAACTGCTGCTGCTTCAATCGGAACTCGCCCGAAAGGTTCAGAAACCAAAGTTGCCATCAATGCCACATCCATTTCATTATAAACTTCCCATAATTGATGGGATTGATACGTTCCGCCAAGTAAAACCTTATCTTCCAAATTTCTGGCTTTAATCTCTCTCTCGCAGTCAGATTGATTATTTCCCCAAACTTTTATCTGAAAAACCAGACCTTCTTTTTTCAGATTAACGGCTGAATCAAGAATATCCAATAATCCTTTGCTCGGCTGTGAACCTCCGATAAAACCAAATCGTAAAGGCGTTCGTGGTCTGGAAGGCTTTTCGCTGGGAAGATTGGTTAAATCTAACCCTAACGGAATATGCTTAACTTTTCCCTTTAAGTGAGGTTGATGGATTTTTTCCATAAAGATTGAACGGGCAATCGCCGCATCAACTTGTGTGCTTGCTTCTTTTCTTCTTTGCAAACGATAAAATGGATATGTTCCGAGTTTCCATATTCTCCAAGGCATTTTCAAAAAAGCTTTGGTGTGGCTTCCGTCATAATAACTATATAAACATTCAACGCATTTTAATTTAGCCGGACCGGAACACGGCTCAGATAAAGGCGATTGCAAAAACATCAAACGCGGACAAATCAACCATCCTTCGTGCAAGGTAGAAACTAAAGGAATTGAGTTTTGCTTGATTGTTATTAAACATTCTTCTCCGAACGGGCGCGTGGCGTGATAATCAACTACATCAGGTTTCCATTGAACAAAGAAATTGAGCAGAATTTGTGAAATGCGTTTTTCGTGTGCATTCCATCCGTTTTTGCTTAAACTGAATCCATCAGGATCGGCAGTGCGAAAATACGGCAGATTAATACGGGTAACTTTTATCTTTTGGTCAAAATCCGTGATGAGCGAGTATGGTTCTTGGTTTTCGTATTTTCCGCTGCAAAGAACTTGGACTTCGTGTCCGTTTTCGGCTAAAAAGTGACAAACATCTCTCGTGGTGACTGCTGCTCCGCCGCCGTAGTCAGGAAAATAACTTTCGCAAATATGTAAAATTTTCAGTTTGTTTTTTGGAGATAATGAATGACTCAAACCGTTACCTCTCTGGTCTGAAATTCGAGGTTTGGTAAAGGTTCTAAACCACGCAAATAATAGCGATGCCACATTTCAACTGTCAGTGACCGCCAGACAAACCACGGATCGGCTTTGATTAATTCAGCTAAATTGTTAGCCCAGACATCCTTTGCTAAAAACGGATTATCCATTTCATTCATCATCTTTTGCAAAGCCGGAAAGGAATTTGATAACCATTCAACGATCGGAAAAGGAAAGCCCATTTTTTTCTTACGCCAAACGATTTCCTGCGGCAGCATTTCTTTCATTGCTTCGCGCAAAATCCATTTTGTCCAACCATTGCGGATTAAAAGCGAAACAGGCAAACGCATCGCAAATTCAATCAATCTATGGTCTAAAAACGGATAACGAACTTCGATTGGCACTGCCATACTGCTTTTATCCCCCGCCCGCAGCCAATAGGGAAGCAGTGACCATTCAATATCGGAGCGCAATCTTTCGGGGCAAGAATCCGGCAGTTGGCGAAGTTTGAATGTCCCGTTTCCTGTCACAGATTTTTTTTGCCAATTTGTTTCAGTTTCCGGTGTTGGTTGAAAACGATTGAAAATTGAATTGACTTTATATTTGGCAAAACGGCTTAAACCTTTGATTGGTGTCGTATCCGAAGCAAAAGCCATTGTTTTCAGAGCAGACAGACTTTTGCCGGATTTTTTCAGATCAAGAATATGAAACCGCCGATGATATTCGTAGCCTGCAAAAAGTTCATCACCACCGATGCCGGACAGATTAACCCTGATTCCTCGTTCCGAAAGTTTATGCCGGACAATATGATCGGGCACCAAATCAGGCGCGTGAAAAGGCTCTTCCATTGCTTTAACAAATGACGGAAGATATTCCCACGTCCAATTATGTTTCGGGTCAATGACAAAATTTTTAACCTTGTAACGCTCTGCGACTAGATTGGCAAATTTATACTCATTCCATTCTTCTTCCTCAAAACGAACAGAATAAGTATCAAGCATTTCTTTGCCGCGAATGGTTGCCGCCATTGCTGTGACGCTGGATGAGTCCATTCCGCCGCTTAAAGCCACATTAACGGGAACATCGGCGCGAAGTCTTAATTCAACCGAATTACGCAAAAGTTCGCGCAACTCTTCGGCAATAGTTGAAACTTTACTCTCATCAACGGATTCGGCACGATTGTTTTGAATGCTCCAATATCGGCGGGTTGTAATTTCCCCGGCGTGTGAGATTTTTACTACTGTAGCGGCGAGAACACTTTCAATCCCAACAAAAAAAGTGCGTTCGTCAAGATCACTGGCGGCTTGAAAAAGAAAATTATAAACCGAATCATTATTTACCTGACGATTGGGATAAATTTCTTCATCAAGCAAGGCTTTAATTTCAGAAGCAAAAATTATCGAATCATTTTGCCGAATCCAATA
>JAIBCC010000055.1 GCA_019694395.1 Pyrinomonadaceae bacterium
CCAAATTTTCCTTTGTCGCCGTCTTTTTGATTTAAAACGTAAGTTGCATTGATAACTTCGACCGTGGCGGGAGCTTCTCCGGTTTGAGTCAAAGTTGCCCGAATCTTTGTCGGTTGAGTCGGTTTAGGAATATTGGAACCCAGAAAAACGAAAAATGCGCCTGATTTATTGCCGTTTAACGAAGCAATCGAAGCTATAACGCCTTTCCGAAAATAGAATGCCGAACAGGATTCATTTGGCTTATCGCCCGTAAAATTCCAAAATCCGTTGACGAAATTTTTGTATCTCGGATCGTTTCGCATTTCCGCAAAAATGTTTCCCATAATCGAGCCGAGCGCACCATACGCCGCAACTTTTTCTGCGTCGGAAGGTGCGGGATTGATAGGTTTACACTCATTGCCGTCAATGCCGGAACTCAAATAAGTTCCTTCGGGGCAAACATAAATAACTTCTTGAGCAGAAGCGTTTAGGTAAAAGGCAAAAAAGAATAAAATGCCAATAAAGGTTTTAGTTAAAACTGTTTCGTTAAATAAATTGGTAATACTTCTCATAAATCTGTAGATAAAAATTAATGCGTTTCCGCAATCGAAATATGCTAGCTCAGCTTTCAAAAACCGTTTTCCTTGATCCAAGCAACACACCATTTCACCCACTCATCTTTTCTGGTCGGATGCTCAACTCCAAAACCGTGACCGCCGTTTTGCAGCAAGTGCATTTCTGTTTTTACCTTAGCGGCTCTGAGCGCATCGTAAAATACCAAGCTGTTTCTCACGGAAATTCTTTCATCATCCGTGGTGTGCAAAAGAAATGTTGGCGGAGTATTTGATGTTACGTGTCTTTCGGTGCTAAAAAAATCGATCAATGATTGAGTCGGCTCTTTGCCAATTAAATTTGCTCTTGTTCGGGGACCGCCCCATGGTTCCATTGTGATAACCGGGTAAATCAGCACCATAAAATCGGGTCTTAAAGAAATATTTTGGGAATTTTCGACGTATGAATTGTCAAAATGCGTTCCGACTGTTGATGCCAAATGACCGCCAGCCGAAAGTCCAACAATGCCAATTTTATTAGGATTCAAATTCCATTCTTTCGCTCTTTCTCTAACTGTTAAGATCGCCTTTTGTGCATCTTGCAGCGGAGCAATGGATTTGTTTTTCATAGTGGCATCATTAGGAATCCGATATTTCAAAACAAAAGCCGTTATCCCAAATTGATTGAACGCTTTAGCTACCGCAGATCCTTCGTCCGAAGCAACCACCAGCTCATAACCTCCTCCGGGGCAAATAATTATAGAAGTCCCGTTCGCTTTTCCGCGTTTCGGGAAAAAGGGAATCAGTTCGGGTTGTGATACCTTGCGAAAATAGCCGTTTTCATCAATTTCTTCTTTATAATCATCCGGGATTTTCTTTGCATCAGGAACGCCTTTTGGATAAAGCACAATTCCTTTTTGTTGTGCATATCCCGAAAGATGAAATGCGGCTAAAGCCATTACTAAAATTAGTTTTTTCATTGTTTTCTAAAAGTTCTCGTAAATTTGCAGATAAAAACTTAAAGCGGATTATTGTCTTTCGGTTTATTTTCCGTGATTTTGTATTGGATCATCACGCTGCCGACTTCGCTCAAATAACCAAGCGGCGCATTTTTCATGTCGTAACCGATTCGATTGGTATCAAGACTTAGAAATGTAACCGACAACTTTGGAAAGTCCCATTTTGCCTGATAATAATCTTTGCGATTTCCAGCCGGAGTTAGCAGGTCGAAGTTTTGTGTTGACGATGGTTTACCGTATTTTTTCGTCAAAATCTGAAAGACATTTTTTTCGTTTGTGTATCGGAAATAAAATCTGAGTCCGGTTAATTTGGTGTTTTGAATTCCAACCCAAATATCTTCGCTGTCAGCAATTGCAGGTCTTAAATCTTTTGCATACATCAGTTTGACGACTTGATTATTCGGAGCGGCAACGGGCGGCAGATTTTCAGCCTCGCGTGTTCCCGGCAGCGGGGAATCCGTGTAATACATTCCGATTCGCTGAAAACATTTATCCGTGTCAGGAACATCCTCGGTATATTGATACATTTTGGATATTTTAGCTTTGCTGCCCAGAAGTCCGCCGCCTCTATTTTTCGGAACTGGAATTCCGTTGACAGTCGCATTTTCCTGAATCGTGTATTTACACTCTCGAATGTTGAACGGCTCGTTGAGTTTTAGGTCAAAAACCGAAAGGTCTTGGGCAAAAAATGAAGTGCTTGAAAAAACTGTAATTGCACTAAATAAAATGATTTGTTTGATATTCATAAAAATAATTCCTACTCGCTGATTTTTTTATAATTTTGTAAATATTCGGCTTCTAATTTTCCCAAAGAAAACTTCTCGTCGCGTTTAACTGGCGACCAATTTTTGGCATTGCCTTTCTTTTGGTAAGAATCGCGGTAAAAAATAGGTCTAGTTCCAGGTTGAACAAAAATATCGTAGGCTTCGGCTTCAACATTTTTATCGTTTTCGACTGCGCCGCCGTTATCGCTGAAAGTAGTTGTCTGTCCAATAAAATCAAATTTTCCGTTCGGAAATGAAACTATCGAAATTGCGCCGCCGCCGTAGCCTTGATGGACTTGGAAATCAAGTAAAACGAGTTCATCCATTCCGTCTTTGTTAATGTCCGAAAGGGCGATCATTCCTTGATCTAAGCCGTTTTCGCCGTAAACGTAATGCGTAACCGCTTTGCCGTTTTCAAAAATGATGATTCCGCCTATGCCGAAATGCGACGAACCGGAGCTGCAAACTGTGTATAAAAATGCTTTTTGATTAGAATTCGGTTTGGTAAATGAACCTTTGACAATTCCGTTCAGACCAACATTTTTAATTTCATTTTCACCGCAATATCTGTCACCGAATTTTTCCTCGATCTCGGCTTTTTTACGGTCAAATTCTGCTTGGACCAAATTGGTTTCCTCTTTGGAAAAGTCCCGATAATCGAGGTCTTTGCGTCCGTCAAAAATCTCAACTAATCTTTCCTGTTTATTTTCAAGAGGTGTTTTGGCAGATCTATTTTCTTTGGTTATATTTGTGTTGTTTTTCTGTCCTTGGGTATTATTGTTGGCTGCCATATTGCAAGCCGTCATCGTTCCAAGGAATAAGACCAATAAAACTTGTGTTTTAATTCTTATAAAAATATTTCTCATAATTTCTCCCAAACAGAATCCAACCTTTGGTAAAAACTAATTTGCTACTTGTTTTGATTAATTTGGAGGCTGGAATTCTAATCTTTAGTTTGAGTGGTTTACGGTTTAATTTTTAATGTGCTCCTTTTTTGTTCCATCGTTTTTTGATTTGAAGCCGTATAATTGCATTTCGGGAATATGGTTGTTTTTTAGAATTGACTCGGCGAAGTCAATGATTTTTTGCCTAAATCCATTGAATGAAAGGATAAATAAAATTGCCAATGTTTTCAGGCAAATAAATACATTTCTCATAAACCAATCAAGTGCATTGACATTCATACAAACCGCCGACAAATACCTCAACATGCGCTCCGCTGCAACAGGCATTTTGACTGTTAAAAGTGTAGGCAGGATCAGCGCATCGTCCGCTAACATTAAAAATGGCTGAAAAATCTCCAGGAGGATAACACGAACCGCAATTGCCAAACCCCGGTCCTAAATTATTACCGAAACAACGATTAGTGCTGCCGCAGCAATTTGCCTGAGTGTAATTGTCAGCCGTGCACCCTGTCGTGACGCACGCACCTGAGGCGGCATTAATTGAGCTTGGAGCAATGACAGAAGAAATTATCGGAAGCGCAATTATAGTTGACAGCCCGATTTCTTTGACAATTTCCCGCCGTGACATTTTTTCAAACGGAGAAGCGTAATTAGTTTCAATTAATCTTTCTTTTTTTAATTCATCCAAGGTGAAAAAGATCAAATCATCTGTGAATTTGTATCTTTTCCGCAATTCGGCAAAAGATGTTTTTCCATCACAATTTTGATAGACGATGGACGAAGTTTCATTCAGACAAAATGCCTTGTTTATTTCCAAGTCATAAACCAGCATTTCATTTTCCAGATTTAGAACGACGATATTTTTAGTTTTACTTTGGGGCAGATTCATAATTTGTGAAGATGAATCGTGGCATACGGAAAAAGAGAAAATCTTCAAAAAAACAGAAAAAAAATCTCAATTAAAAATCAATTAGGGAAAAAGATCTTATTTATGAATGGATTAGGGATATTTTAGATTTTGCGAGGTCAATTTTTGAACATCTGCGTCTTGGAAAAATTCTTCCCAGAAAGGATCGAAAAGGAGATAGCTTGGAACTAAAGGAGATTTTTCCAGCATGATCTTAAAGTTTTTTAGCGATTCTTCTTTTTTACCGAGAGTGAATCCAACCAAGGTTAAATCGCTGTATTTATTGTAGGATTCTTTGTTTTCCTTTAATTGTTGATAAATTTTTTCCGCTTCTTCGCGTTTCCCAAGTTTGGCGTAAATATAACCGAGATTTCCCAGTGCGTAATATTTTTGAGTTTCGTCTTTGCTTTCTAAGATTAAAAGATCAATAGCTTCATTATTTTTGCCGGTGAGAAATAAAATGCTGGCTTTTTGAATATTTATAAAAGGAAGAGTCGGCTGCAGTTCTCCGGCTCTCTCACAGGCGTTAAGTGCTTGCGAATAATCGCGTTTGTAAATCCAAATACTGCACATAACCATATTGGTGTTAGCTGAAAGCGGATCATATTCAAGTGCTAATTTGGTTTGCTGATATGCCCCTTCCAAGTCTTGATGCCGCAATAATTCCCATCCGTAGTGAAGTCTGGCAGAAGGATTATATGGGGCAAGTTGAACCGCTTGTTCGAGCGATTTTCTACCGGCATCGCTGTCTTTATATTTGGCAAATTGAACAAAAGCCATAGAAAGATAGGCTTCCGCTAACGAATCATCCAGAGCAAGTGCTTTTTTTGAGGCTTCTTCGGATTTATCAAATAATTCTTTGCTTTTTTGTTCATCAGCGTATTCATTCAGCCGATTATAAGTATCAGCCAGCATTGCGTATGAGAGAGCGTAATTCGGATCAAGTTCGATTGCTTTTTGAAAATAGAGAACCGCTTTTTCCATACTTTCCTGATTGCGGACATTGGCAAAATAAACGCCGAGCTGGTAAAACTGAAAGGCTTCAGAGTTGGCAGGTTTTTGAGCAACTATTTGTTTATCCTGCGGGGATAAATTCGGCAAAACCGAGGAAGCGACTTTCACGGAAATAGAATCCTGCAAAGCAAAGATGTTGCTGAATTTTTCGTTAAAAGTTTCCGCCCAAAGCGTCGAACCATCCGAAATTTTCAGCAGCCTGAGCGAAACGCGGACTTTTTCGTCTTCGCGCTGAACAGTTCCTTCTAAAATCGAATCAACACCCAGAGTTTTGCCTGCCTCAATCGGGTCGTAAACATCTTTTTCAGCATATTGGAAAACCGCGCTCATCGAACGGACGGGGATTTTTTGCTGTTTGCTGAGATTATTGATAACTGCATCGGCTAAACCAAATCCAATTTTAGAGTCGTCATTTTCCGCACCAATTTTTTTGAAAGGTAGAACAGCGATTGATTTGATTGAATTTGTTTCAGTCGTAGTTTTTCGGAATTGAAAAAAGTAAATTATGCCTAAAACTATTAAAACGCCTAAACCGGCTAAAAAATATTGGAAAGCTTTACTTTTAGAATTTGCAGAATTTGAAATTGTTTCCGCCTCAGTTTGTTCATTTACAGGCAATTCATTTTTGGTTGGAAAAGCTTGATTTTCGATCTTTTGGACTTCGCCGACAAAAGAATAACCGCGTTTGGGAAGTGTTTGGATAAAAGGCTTTCCGTTTTTATTATTGCCGAGCGTTTTCCTTAAAATATAGATTTGCTGAGTGATATTAGCATCTTCGACAAAACTATCCTGCCAAATTTTGGTAATGAGTTGTTCTTTTTTGACAAGCTGTCCGGCATTTTCAACTAATAGCTGCAAGATCTTAAAAGCCTTTTGAGTGAGCAAAATCGGCTCATCATTCTTTAAAAGTTTCTCGTTCCCGATATCAAGACGAAAATTTTCAAAATCGTAGTAAATAATGCTCTCCTAAAAAAACAGGTTAAGATTTTGACGATGCAATCCGCAGCTTTTGGGTAAAAGAAATTGTTGCAATCTTATTGTAAATAATAGAGGATTAACGGTTTGGAGTAAACCTCGGAAATATTTTTGATAAATGGGAAAAAGAAAATAATGAAATCTAATAGCACAAAAAATTTATTTGTTAGGCGATAATGTGTCAAAATGCTAGAAATGTTTGACGAACTTTTACAATTCAGACCGATAAAATTTTCGGTTCGCCTTTACCAAAAAGCCTTTCACGATGATATTTTTAGCCGTGCTGCACAGGTTGGTTTTTACTTTTCATTTGCGATTTTTCCGCTTCTCTTCTTTTTAGTCAGTTTATTCGGTTTGATCTTGGGGGCAACTGATGATTTACGTCGGGAACTTTTTGATTATTTGCGTCAAATTATGCCCTTGACGGCTTCTAAATTGGTTGAAACCACACTGACGGAAGTAGCTGTCAACAGCTCCGGCGGAAAACTCACTATCGGTTTTTTGATCGCTATTTGGTCAGCATCACAGGGGTTTGACAGTTTGCGGATCGCCCTTAATCACGTTTACAGCTACAAAGAAAATCGTTGGTGGTGGACGACTAAAGGACTTTCTTTGTTGTTGACAGTTGTCATCGGGATTTTGTTCGCAATTGCTTTGACCTTAGTTTTATACGGGACTCACACACTCGAGTATTTAATGCAATCACAGGGTTTAGCTGATACTTCGCCAATATTTTTTAATATTCTAAAGTTAGCAATTATCTTTCTGGTTTTACTTTTAACTTTTGCCATTATTTACAATCTATGCCCGAATCATCCGAAATTTCGTTGGCATTGGTGGACTTGGGGAACTTTTGTAGCAATTATTTTATGGCTTATTTTATCCGGCATTTTTCGGCTTTATCTTAGTTTTTTTAATAATTACGACAAAACCTACGGTTCATTGGGCGCAGTCATTATTTTAATGTTCTGGTTGTATCTGACTGCTTTAGTAATTTTGATTGGCGGAGCGATTAATGGAATTTTAGACGAATTTAACAATGAGTCGGAAAAAGAATTGGAAGATACGATAAATCCGTCGTAAATGAGAAGTAAAAGTAAAAAATTAAAAGCATTGTTATTTGTAAAATCGCCGCAGACTTACTAAAATAATTTTTTTCAATAGTTTTAAAGTTTTCCAAAAGTTTAATTTATGGAAAACCAATCGCAATTCGCAAATCAAAAATCGAAAATCCATTATGTCTTTAATGCTCGAAGAAATAACCGAACAGCCTGTTGTGCTTGAGCGGACGCTGAATGCAGAACGGGAAAAAGTCGGGAAACTACGCCAATTTTTGTCTGAAAAAGAAATTGATCTGATCGTATTGGTTGCTCGCGGAAGCTCGGATAATGCTTGTCAATTTGGCAGATATTTGCTTGAAGTAAATTGCGGTATTCCGGTAAGTCTCTCTGCACCATCAGTTTATACCCTTTACAACGCAAAATTGAATTTGGAACGGGCGTTGGTTGTCGGCGTTTCGCAAAGCGGAGAGGGAACTGACATCAATACCGTTTTGGAACAAGCCAAAGCGTCAGGTGCATTCACACTCGGAATTACCAACGAAGCCGATTCAACTATGGCAAAAATCGCGGACGAAACTCTTTTGATTCACGCCGGACGCGAAAAATCGGTAGCTGCGACCAAAACTTACACCGGACAAATGCTCCATTTTTACAATTTGGTTTCGGCTCTTTCGGATGCCAAAATTAATTTTGAAAAAATTCCGCATTATGTCGCACAGGTTTTACAACTACGAACTCAGGTGCAGGAAATTGTTGAGCGATATGTGTTTATGGAAAATTGCGTGGTGGTCGGTCGCGGAATGAACTATGGTAATTCTTACGAATTGGCGTTGAAATTGATGGAAACTTGCTATGTTGTGGCTGAAAGATTTTCGTCCGCTGATTTTTTTCACGGTCCGTTGGCGATTGTCGAACGCCGTTTCCCGATGATTTTGTTTGCGCCGAACGGTGTCACTAAACAAAGCAATCTGGATTTATTAACACGTTTGCAAGAATTGAATGCTGATTCTTTTTCGATTACCAATGATGAAGAAATTGCAAAACTAAGTTCGCGCTATTTGCAGATGCCAAGGGATTTAGATGAAACTTTATCACCGATTCCGTTCATTGTTCCGGCGCAGCTTTTTGCCGCATTATTAGCCGAAGCAAAAGGATTAAACCCTGATGAACCGCGTTCGCTTTCAAAAGTTACTAAGACAATATGAAAAAGTGGTCAGTGGTCAGTGGTCGGTGGTCAGCGGTTAGTTATAAGGCATCCGTGTTTATCTGTGTTCATCTGTGGTTAGTAATTTCTGTTTTTTCGCAAAATAAACCCTGTCAATTAGATGAAAAGACGATGCAGTTTGTCGGCTCACCCGTAGCGCAAGCACGTTGTTTGCTGCGTCCAAATAAAATCGGCGGAGTGTTGGGCGAAGAATTAAAAAAAATGCCTGATCCGCTGGAAAAACTGATCGGCGAAAAGGTTAAAATTAAAAAGGAAAACCTCCGCAAGTATTTGCAAAAGAACAAGATTGATGAACAAAACGTAGGCGGAAGTTTAGACGAAATTTTATCCAAAGCAAAATTGCCGAACGGTGAAGAAATCCAAGCTCTTTATTTTTTGATTCACGATACTTCATCGCCCTATTTGCAGGATGCAGACGACTTTCCCGCCGACATCAACGAAACAAGTTATAAAGGAAACAAACTCGAAATTTGGCTCAATAATCCCGTTGCCCATATTTTTGTGAATCGGGTTGGCGAATCAATTACGACTACGCCATTTGCCGAAAGCGTGCGAAAAGGTTGGGGAACCAAGTTTGCCCGTGACATTTTGAAGGCGGATGCCAAAGGTTTGCAAATTCACATTGAACTAATTCAGCCGCGTCGTCGTGATAAGACTAACCCTAATCCAAACAATGATTTAATTGCGCCTGCTGTTGGTTTTACGGAAGGTCAATACGAGAGACTTGCACTGCTTTATGTGTGTGCCAGCGTGCGGCGGGGAACCTGGCTGATTCCGTCATATCATTCGGCAATGGATGCGGGAATCAAAGACGCTCATGATGATCCGCAGAATTTTGATTTGAAAAAATTTGCTAAAGAATTGAAAAAAATAATTAATAGTATTAAGACTTTATAAAGCACTAATATGTTAGAAATAAGAGCAAATGATTCCGAGTCAAATAAATATCTTCAAACACACACTCTTTTCTTGGATGGAAAGCTAATTGAGAATTCAAGTGTTTTTATTGGGTTTCGTCCAAAGCATATAACTCTTTTGGGGTTTAGACCTTCGATTCATGTAATGAATTTTGATTTGGATGTTTTTTTTTCCGCAACAAATGTGGATTCTTTATATTTAAAACTATTTTCACATGAAATAAATTTGCCTTATTTTTATAAGACACCTAATGTCAGCCATTTCGGACTCGACAGTAAAGAACTTCCTAAATTTTCTATAGAAATTGAAAGAAAAGTAAGAAAGACACCAAATCAAAGAACTCAGTTTAGAGCATATTTCTATTTTAATATTGACAATTTAGATTGGGTTGAGCCTTATACTTTAAGGGATTATAAGGAAGAGTTTAAGAAAACTGTTCTGTTGATTAAAGATTCAAAAATCATTGACGAGTATTTTAAAATACAATTTCGTAGAAAAAGAAAAGGTTTAGGTAGTTTCTGTTTTATAAGTCTTTATCCCATCAATCCAACTACTAAAATAAAAGACGTAATTACAAAAATAGTAGAAACTGTAAAGTTTTTTCACTTAGAAACTACAATATCGCTATCAAAAAAGATTGAGAAAGATTCCGTCATAATTTCTATAAATAACTTCCCAGCAGAATTCCGAGTAGCTTGTAAACAATATTTGTTATATTTTGAAGAATTTCTTCGTGATTTGGGAATTTCTGCAACATCAGGGATAAAACAAGAGGCTGAAAATATACTTTTTACTATTACTCCTAATGATAAAACAATTCCGTTGATCAAAATCCGCAAAGCTCTTGATATTTATCTAGAGTTGCCTAGAAGTCCATTAATTGATTCTAAAAACCCTGACAATGGAATTCGTGAAATAAAATATATTCACGAAGTTAATACTTTAAAAATGAAACTCTCTCAAGCAGAAATGCAAATTCACTATGAAAAGCAATTAAACACAGAAAAAGAGAGGGTCATTCAAGCCTTAAGCCTTTTCACGAAATCAGTTATTGAAGATAGTGTCAAACCTTCGCTATCAGAAAAGGCTCCAGATGAAAAAAGAAAATTACTAAAAGGAACTGTTGAGGTCGGGAAATTAAAAGTTCGAGATGGAATTGAAATTGATATTCCGAAATTACTTGAAAATACAAAACTAGATGCGATATTTGACCAATTGGAAGAATATTTAAATACTCCATTAATAACGGAGCTAAAATTAAACGAACCATCTGAAGATTGAAAAACTAATGAAAACTCTCGTCGAATGGACATTCCTGATTCTGGTTTTCTCGGTTGGCTTTATGCTGCCGTATTTTGATCTGCTCAATAATCGGATTCCGTTGACGGATTTTATCTTTTTAGGCGTTTCAGCATTGTGGTTTTTAGCTTTTGTCTTTCGCAAAATAAAACTGCGCTGGAGCTGGTTTTATCTGCCTCTGGCGATTTATTTTTTATCACTTGTCCTTTCCGCTATTTTTTCAATAAACCAAAAACACAGTCTTCTCAAACTTTTAGGCGTAATTTATCTGCTTGGTTTGGCATTTCTGGCGTTCAATATCGTTCAGGATGCAAAAATGATAAAGCGGAGCGTTTTGACCTGGCTGATTGCGACGACTGTCACTTGTTTGGTCAGTATAATTGCGCTGATAGTTTTTTACGTTGATCGCGAAAATTGGCTTTTACCTTACACTTTGTCGCATTACGGAACTTTGCCGCCGGGAAATTATCCGCGCATCCAAAGCACCTTTTTGAATCCGAATATGTATTGCAATTACCTCAATATCAGTGCGGTTTTTGCAGTTTTAGCTTATAAATTCGGCTGGGTTAAAACCTGGCTGCTTTATCTTTTTGCCGTTGTTTTTTCGATTGCGGCTTTTTTTACAATTTCACCCGGACTTGGCGGAATTGCCTTATGTTTAGGACTTTGGTTGTGGTTGGAACTTGCGGAAAAAGGGAAGTCATTACTCTCAAAACTAAGCTTAGCCGCCGGATTTTTAGGCGCACTTCTCTTTTTTGTTTCAATGCTGCCGTCGCCGGTTAAGTTTTCCGAACCATCATCCAGAGTTCTGGTTTGGCAAGATGCAGTTAAAACTCTTTTTCAATATCCGGTGTTTGGCAAAGGTTTGGGCGAAGATGTTGCCGCAGTTACATATGTTGATGCTTCGGGCGGAACTCAGTTTTTGGGAGATGCTCACGAACTATGGCTGAATGTTGCCGGAGAAGCAGGTTTTATCGGACTTTTAGCGATTTTATTTTTAACCTTTTATTTTTTTCGCCAGTCATTGCCGTTAAATTTTACGGATGAAAAATCCTATTTGCGAATTGGATTCGGTTTAGCTTTTATCGGCGCGTTTATGTATCAGGGGTTGAGCGGCTCGTTTGAAGATGCACGGCAAATTTGGCTTTTGATCGGGCTTTTTGGTGCGGTCGTTGAAACCGATTTCTCAAATCAAAGCGAATCGGCTAAACTCTCAACTTAAATGTTACTGACCATCATCATTCCGGTTTATAACGAAAAATCCACTGTGATTGAAGTGCTTGAAAAAGTTGCGTCAATTGAATTGCCTTTGGAAAAAGAAATTATTGTGGTGGATGACGGCTCAAATGATGGAACAAAGGAGCTGATCGAATCTAAACAAAAAGACCTCGCCCGTTATTATTCAAGCCCCGTCAACATTGGAAAAGGCGCAGCTGTCAGAATCGGTTTAAGCTTTGCCAAAGGCGACATAATTTTATTGCAGGATGCGGATTTAGAAACCAATCCCGAAGAATATTTATCTCTTTTGCAGCCGATTTTAGACAAAAAAACTTCAGTGGTTTACGGCTCGCGTTTTTTGAAAAACAACAACAAAGTGCCGAAAATACGACGTTTTGCAAATTACGGTTTGACCAAAACGACCAACATTTTGTTCCGGTCACGTTTGACCGATATGGAAACGGCTTACAAAGTTTTTACCAGAGAAGTCGCCGAAAAATTGAATTTGCGGGCGAATCGTTTCGATATTGAACCCGAAATTACTTCGCGTATTTGTCAGGCAGGTTTTAAAATTCTGGAAGTGCCGATTTCCTATAATCCGCGCACCGTTTTTGAAGGCAAAAAGATAAAATTTCGGGACGGATTAAAAGCGATTTGGACTTTAATCAAATGCAGATTTAATTTTTGAGATTAATTTTTACTTGAATCGGCAAATTAAATTAGGAAGAAGTTTTGAACGCAAAAGACACTAAGT
>JAIBCC010000056.1 GCA_019694395.1 Pyrinomonadaceae bacterium
ATTAGCATTGTGGGCTACAAAAATGCCGCCAACTTCGTTGGCTTTTCAAACGATTTATTTTAGAAAGATGTCTAATAATTCCCAATAACAAAACTTAAAATAATGCGGGTGAAAGTCCTTTTTAAATTTTAAATGGTGAAAGATTTAAATCCTCAAAGTAAAAAAGCCGCCCTCAATTGGAACGGCTTTTCGGTAAATCTGTTTGGATTGACCTGTGTTTTATACAAAACCGAACAAGTCTTCAAACTATTGGAGACTTGCTGCTAGGTCGCAGTTACCTCGCTGATATTTTTACTCATAAATTTTTGATCACCTCCTTCTCAGTTAAAGTGATGATAACTGACAAATTTATCCGAGTCAATAATTTTTTTTGCAAAATCATTGGAAATTTTCTAGGCAATGTAAATTAAATTCTGCTATTCTTTTTCAACTATGACACCAATCTATATCACTTTGATTTTATTGCTAGTTGCAGTCATTTTATTTGCGACCGAAAAAATACCTGTTGATGTAGTTGGTATAATATTGGTTATAAGTCTTGTTTTGACCGGGGTTCTGACAGCGCCTGAGGGATTAGCCGGATTCGGTGACAATATTATTATTACAATCGGTGGACTTTTTATTCTAACCGGAGGATTAATTAAAACAGGTTTAGTTGATCTGATGGGGCGCAGATTATATAAGATTGCCGGGAATAACGAGTTCTTTTTAACATTACTGATAATGGTGGTAGCCGCTGCTTTAGCTTCAGTAATGAAAAATACTACGACCACGGCAATGCTGTTACCCGTAGTAATCGGTTTGGCAGAGAGGGCAAAAATTGCACCCTCAAAATTATTAATGCCACTGGCTTTTGGGGCAATACTTGGTGGAAGCTGCACCCTCATTGGAACCTCAACAAATTTGGCGGTTAGCAGCGCAATCCAGCGATATGGAATGGAGCCTTACTCGATTTTTGAATTAACAACGGTTGGCGTTTTGGTTGCAATTGCAGGAGTTATTTATATGCTGGTGGTAGGAATTCGGATGTTGCCAAATTTGGGTGGCGAGGATTCCTTGACTGAGCAGTATCATATCCGTGAATATGTTTCCGAAGTTTTAGTTTTGCCAAACTCGCCTTTTATTAATAAGACCATAGCGGAATCTAACATTAATCGTGATTTGGATCTAAGTGTGATTGGAATTATCCGTGGAAAAAATGAAAGAATCACCCCAACCCCAAATGAAAGGATTCAAATGAATGATTTATTGGTGGTAGAAGGGAAAATTTCCGATATTTTACGAATCAAAACCGAAAACGGTTTGGAAATAAAGTCCGATTTTCTTTTGAACGACGGAGTTTTGGAAAGTGGCGAGGTTGAACTTTTTGAAGTGATGATAATGAGAAATTCCAATTTTATCGGTCAATCGCTCAAAAGGTTGGGTTTTCGGCAAAACTATGATTTAACCGTTCTGGCTATAAATCGCCATAATGAAACGATTATTCAAACATTAAGTTCCACTCCTTTAAGATTTGGGGATGTTCTGTTGGTTCAGGGCAAACGCCGTTTGGTCGAGCCGTTGGTTGTAAATGGAGAACTGCTATTATTAGAAGAAGTTTCCGCCAAAAGTTTCCGAACGGAAAAAAGAAATTGGGCATTGGCAGCCTTTGGTTTATTCATTCTTTTATCCCTTTCCAAATATTATCTGCCAATTGAAATTCCTTTGGTGATTGCGGTTTTACTGGGTGTTTTATTGCTTCTGGCTACTAAAACCATCCGCTATGCCGAACTTTATTCATTAATTGATTTCCGACTTTTGGTCTTAATTGCCTGCATGATCAGTTTTGGCACGGCAATGGAAAAAACTCATGCGGACGTTTTTCTGGCAGATTTCATTAAAAATAATTTTGAGCGTTTTGGTCCCACTGCAGTTTTAGCAGGATTTTACGTTTTGACCGTTGCTTTGACACAACCAATGTCAAATCAAGCTGCCGCATTAGTAGTTTTGCCCGTTGCGGTAAAAACGGCGGTTGCACTCGGTTTGAACCCCAGAACTTTTGCAGTTGCAGTAACATATGCTGCTTCTAGTTCCTTTCTAACCCCGCTTGAGCCGGCTTGCGTGTTGGTTTACACGCCGGGACGTTACAGATTTTTTGATTTCGTAAAGATTGGTTCAGTTTTAACCATTATTGTCTTTATTTTTACAATATGGTTGGTGCCATTATTTTGGAAATTCTGATTTTGTTGTCAACCCAATACTAAATAGTTATAATCTAAATCCACAACAGCGCAAATGATTAAAGGTATAGGACAGCACAGAGCAAAATTTTACGGAAGGTTTGGTCCCGTTGTGCAAAGTAATGGACCTTTGCTGACACTTGCTCAAATTTATTCCCAAAAAGCCCGCGAAGCAATTGCGGAAGCCAATACTTTTAGGGTTGATACAATTAAAATCTTTTTGAATAGATTGCCTAAATCCTTGGATGGTTTCCGTTTAGTGCAGCTTTCGGATATTCATCACAGTCCTTTAACCAGCAGCGAATTTATTGAACAAATAGTTGCACAGGCAAATGAATTAAAACCTGATTTGTTTGTTTTGACTGGCGATTACGTTTCCCACGAGCCTGAGTATATTGCTCCTGTCGCTAAGATTTTAGGAAAATTAAAATCTGAATACGGAATTTATGCCTGTTTGGGAAATCACGATCATTGGACAGACGCCGGAATGGTGGTGCGGGAGTTTTTTCGCAATAATATACAGATGCTAGTCAATGAGGGGTTCCGGTTTTATGCAAAAGGGGAGTCATTTTGGCTTTGCGGAGTTGATGATTTTGGCGAAGGTTTGAGTGACATTCGGAAATCTTTGCGAGGTTCAAAAAGGGATGAAATGAAACTTTTGCTGGCGCATAATCCGGCTATTATGCGTCGAGCCGCTTATCGAAACATTGATTTGGTTTTAAGCGGTCATACTCACGGAGGTCAGGTAAAACTTCGAGAACCACGTGCTAGTGTGTTGTTCCCAAACCGCCGCCGCCGTTTTTCCAGCGGGTTGCATTATCGCGGGGAAACACAGATTTATATTACACGCGGAATAGGAACCGTAGTTGTTCCAATGCGTTACCAATGCCCGCCCGAAATTTCTTTAATAGAATTGCGGGCAACAAATATTTAATTTTTTACATCAATAAGCCTCGATGTCAGATAAAATTTTAACCGTCCCTAATCTATTAACTCTTGTGCGAATGGGATTAATACCAGTGTTTGCCAGCCTTTTGTATTACGGAAAATATGAATGGGCGTTATTTGCGTTTTTCTTTGCCGGAGTTTCGGATGGAATTGATGGATTTGTCGCCCGCAGATTCAATCAAAGCTCGTCGCTGGGCACAATTTTAGACCCGATCGCCGACAAGCTATTGATGACAACGGCATTTATTCTCTTAACTTTACCTCACGTTTTACCAGAATCAAACAAACATTTTCCTGTCCCTTTTTGGGTTACGGCATCAGTCATCGGACGGGATGTTTTAATTGTAGTTGTCGCGTTGGCAATTTTTATGATGACCGAATTTCGTGGTTTTAAGCCTTCAATTTGGGGTAAAGTCAGCACTTTTGTTCAGATTTCTTGTGTTGGATTTGTTCTAATTGCCTGTATTTTCCCAAGTTACAGCGGTTGGTATCTGCCCCCAGTTTATACTTTGACGACAGCTTTAGCCTTTATTTCGGGGATTCATTATATTTTCCACGTGGCTATGTTGATGAATGAAGAAAAGAAGGAAGAAGCTAAGACTTAGCAAATCGGCTTCGATTGGCTTTTATCGTGTGAAAAATAATTGCTGAAATGATAATTGCCCCGCCCAAAATTGCCCAAGTGCTGGGTTTTTCCCCCAATAGTAAAAATACCCAAATCGGATTTAAAAGCGGTTCCAGAAACCCAATAATGCTAGCATCCAATGAGCGAACCCCATGTGTTACACCGTAAGTGAAAAGAAAATATGCCAGCCCGATTTGGAAAACACCCAGAATGATGACTGCAATAAAATCATTTGTTTGCCATTGAGACGGATTCGACAGAACAAAGGGTAGCATACAAAGACAAGCAAAAACATTACCGTAAAAGACTGAGGAAGCGGGGTTTTGATTGAGGGCGTTTGGATGCCGTAAAAGTAAAATATATCCGCCCAAACAAACGCCTGAGCAAAGTGCCAAAATGTTTCCGATTAATTGTGAGTCTGGTGAAAGTTCTTTGTTTGGTGCAGAATCTACAAAAAATAGCACCATTCCAAAGATGCAAACTACAACAGTTACTAAATCTGACCAACGGAATTTTTCCTTTAATACCGCCGGGGCAAAAATTAAAATATAGATTGGTGCGGTATATTGTAAAAATATTGCGTTTGCAGCTGTAGTTTTCTTGTTGGCAAGTGCGAAAAAGGATAATGCTCCAACGTAGAAAATTGAAGCAAAAATTGTAAATCTATCTGCTTTGAGTGCTTTAAATTTGGTTAATACGGCAATAGTAACCGCAGCAAAAAAACAGCGTCCCAAGTTCACTTCGTAACCTGAGACGCTTGTCCATTTGATAAAAAGTCCACCAATGCTCCACAGTAAAACACCAAAAAAGACAAACCAAACTGCCGATTTATGAATTTCAAAATCTGATTGTTGGTTTGCTGTTTCGTTCACGAATTAATTAGCACTATTAACAACTTCGGCAATGGTTTCTCTTAATTTTTTAGCTGAAGTTGTTGCCGGTTCAAGTTCAACATCTTCCACTCCGTAAACTTTTCTCCCGAAAACACCATTCCAGGGCGGAATTACGATTGAAACATTGCCCGAAATTTTCGATTGGCACGACAGACGCAGAAATGGATGTTCACCTTCCGGCTGATTGTAACCGAAAACTTTCATTTGTTTAGCTTCTCTTGGGGAAACTGCGGTCAATTTTTCCGCGCCGCCCAAAACGCCAACCCAACAAGTTCCGCAAGCTGCCGAACGGCACTCAACCGGAACAACGCCTTCCCAACAGCGATCATCTTTGGATTTCCAATTTTGAGACTGATCTTTTGCCGAAGCGGTCGCAATATCTTCATCGCTGATAA
Organism: Pyrinomonadaceae bacterium; assembly: GCA_019694395.1. Lineage (GTDB taxonomy): Bacteria > Acidobacteriota > Blastocatellia > Pyrinomonadales > Pyrinomonadaceae > JAIBCC01. Next base: position 5,081 of record JAIBCC010000056.1, read on the forward strand.
TACCGAATTTGCCGTTGCCGGAAATGTCTTGCCAGTCAACACTGTATTTTTTGTTGACGGTTTTCAAAAAACCGAACATTCCTTGCGAATCATCTTTGGCTCGTTCGGCAACAATAGTGTTTGGCGATCTTTTATCTTCGATGTTGATATTTCCGTCTGCATTTTTGAAGTTTTCCAGACCAACCTGAACCAATGTCATTAATCCAACCAGAGAAATTCCCGTGGTCAAATTAACTTTGGATTTGGTTTCGTTCGCGACATCCTGGGCAATTTGTTTAACTTCAATAGTTAAATCGGTTGCGCCGTCAAAGGTATCGTTTCGTTTGATGATTACATTTTTCACTGCATTCCAAAAACGATGACCATATAAAAAATGATGCGACGAATCAATTTGATCTTTTAATTCATAATTGCCTTGCATTGCAAAGCCGTGTAATGCCGCCGCTTTATCCTCAACCGATTCCAGATAACGAAACAGACTAAGCGGATAGAAACGAAACCAAATTTGGGTTGCAGCACGATCAACTTCGTGAATGTCTGAAAGCAGTGATTCAATAGTTGAATACCACGCATTTTCATCAAAACTATTCAGGAAGTTTTCAAATTTTGTTGCCATAAAAAACCTCAATAATATAGATAGAAATTGTGTTAAAAAGACAAACTAAAAAGATACCAATAAATTTCTTGTAACTCAAATAACCCTGTGTTAGTATTCGGTATCCCCCCTTATTTCAATACTTAAGGAGTCTCCTACAATGGATTTTCGTATTATCCAACTTGAGCAAGAGATTGCTCAAAATCTCAAATTTAATTGGAATATAGAGAAAATGGCGGAAATAGCTGAGGTTTCACCAACTCATTTTATTAAATTATTCAAAGAAACAACTAGCGAAACCCCAATTCAATTTTTACGAAGATTACGCTTAGAAAAAGCTAAAAACCTGCTTGAAGTTAAAAATTCAAGAATTAGCGAAATAATTCACGAAGTCGGAATCAAAGACCAATCTCATTTTGTGCGTGATTTCAAAAAGGCTTTTGGCGAAACTCCAACCGAATACCGCCAAAGTCATTGGGATAGAATCCGGGAAGAGAAAGCAAAAGCACAAAAAAATGGATGAAATCCAAGACACTTGGTTTTTGCCTAAAAATAGTGATTTTCGCCAAAAAAAGTGTTGACTATAAAGGAGTTACAGGCATAATTAACTCATTGTAAATTTTATTAAACTTATGCCTAATAAAAATAATATATCTCTTTTCGTTTTTTTTATTTGTTGTTTTTTTCCGATTTTCTTGAATGCACAATCTGAAAATGAAGTTGTAGCTGAAATAAATGGCAAAAAAATAACCTTGAAAGAAATTGATGAAAGTATTGCAAGTCAATTGGAACCACTCAACACACAAATAAAAATTCTCCGTAAAACTGCGATAAATAATTATATTTTACGACTCGTGCTTGAAACAGAGGCGAAAAAACGAGGTGTGTCGGTAGAAGATTTGCGGAAAATATTGACGGAAGTAAGGGTAGAGGTTCCACAAAGCGAAGTGGAAAAAGAGTATTTAGAAAATATTCAAGCTTTTGGACAAATGAATGCAGATGAGGCTAAGGAGCGAATCAGGCTTGCTTTTGAAAGCAATTTGCGAATCAGAAAATATTTAGAACAACTTGAAAAACTAAAATCGTCTGCAAAAATTACAATTTCATCTCAGTTTGAAGACCAGATAAACCGAACAAAAATAGATACTCAAGGTCCAACCTTTGGCAATGTAAATGCAAAGGTTACAATCGTAGAATTTTCAGATTTTGGATGTGCATTTTGCCGTCAGTCATTTACCACAATGAGACAAATAATGGAAAAATACCAATCCCAAGTAAAACTGGTCTATAAACATTTACCTATAACCAGTCAAAACGGTATGACAGCCGCCCGTGCCTCAGTATGTGCAGACAAACAAGGTAAGTTTTGGGATTATTACGATTTGCTTTTTAGTATTGATAATTTTTTAAGTGAAACTTTGATATCTCATGCAAAAACCCTCCAATTAAGTATAAATGATTTTCAAAATTGTTTACCCTCTAGTGAGACCAATCAAATAGTTTTGAAAGATATAGAAGAAGCAAAAAAATTAAACATTACAGGCACACCAACTTTTTATGTAAATGGCAGAAAAATTGAAGGCGCAATCAAATTCGAGGACTTCGCTAAAATCATTGAAGATGAGATCGCATTAAGTAAAAAAATGATTTCAAAATAAAGGAGAGGGGACTGAAAATGAAATATATAATAGTGATGTCAAAGTTACTGACTATCTGCTTAGTTTCTGTAACAGTTTTGTCGGCTCAACGATTTAGAGATGACAAAATTGATAAGAGGAAAATAAGCACAGAAGAAAGAGTAGTTAGATTTGCTTACAAAAAACTTTACATTTATTCACTCGCAGGACGCTTGAGCGCCAACAATATTAGAGTGAGCGCAGACAATGTTAGAAAGAGGATTCCTGACAATGATGTTGTCGCAAATTCTTTGAAATTTGAACTTACAAATTTTCAGTTTGGTAATCTTGAGCAAATTAAAGCAATTCAATTTACAAATTTAGTAACTCCCTATTTAGGAGATGTTATTGACATAGGAAGCAACGAGGCAATTGTTAAAAATAGTATTAATAAAACACAAAAATACTATTTCTCACTTTCTCCGAGATGGAATATTGGAAGATTTGCAACATTAGTTGATAACAAAATGACATTAGGAGAGATAATTAACTATGTTCCTACTGAATATAATGGATATGAAACCTTTGCTGCATAAGATGTAACTGTCTTTCTTGAAGGTAAGGTTAGAACCTACAAGGCTTTAGCACTATTTTCTAAAAACAGGAGGCAGATGCCAAAATTTATTGATCATGTAGTGGGATTTGGTGGAAAAATTGAACAAGTCTTTAAAGAGACTAGAGATCCGATAGGATTTGAAAAGCAAAATGGCAGACCTTATCAGTCCAAAATTGTTGAGGATAAAACAAATACCAACGAAATAGCAAAATATAACGCAGATGAGGTGATAGGTTTCGAAAATAAAAGTGTTTTTCGCAAAGCAAATTTTGAGAAGGGAAGCCAAGTTTGTCTTTTTGCTGAAACAGCTTGGGCTTTTAATTGCACCTGTATCGGAATTTCACAAAACGTAGGAGTTCTTGATGATTATTTTGCTATTGACATTGCTCCAGACGATGCTTATTGCATTCCAATGCCGGAAATTCCACCTACACCTATAAATGGCGGGGGAGGGGGTTGCCCATCATATTTTTCCCAACAAATTGAAGGTCAAGGCGATTCCAACGATAAGGAACACTCTACTGGCTCCCACAATCTTTCTGGTGCTACAAAAACACTTTGTTTTACAAATACTGCTTGCCAATCATTTTGCGAGGTTGATAAATACGGTGAACCAGTTGCAACGGACACCGGACAGCTAGAGGGATTTTTAGGCAACCTTTGGATTCACAAAGGCGATACAAATACCTTAAAAGGTGAAAATAGTGGGACAAAGGGACAAAATATTAGTTGTTCAGGGGCGTATGGTGTAGCATTTTCAAGTTGCTTTATAAATTGCAATGTTACCCCAACATTTATTACCCCAGCTGTTGAAGCACAAGTAACAGGTGGAAACCTGTGGAATCGCACAATAAATAAGACAATTACCTGCCAGTAGCTAAAGATAAGAGGTAGGCGGTTTTTGCAAAAAATCCGCCTACCTCTTATTCTGCGCTTGACATCCCTTTTCCAACTACATATACTCTTTAGTTTCGGACAGAGAAAGTCTCGAAACAATGCGTAGAGCGTTTAATAAAACGTCAACAGTTATTGTAGCGTAAATTGATAGAATCAAGGTTATTAAAGCTAACTACAGCCAACCACGCTACAGCAAAGTTAAGGCTAAACAAATTCTAGGGAAGGTCAGATCTACGCGCTAAGTTAATTAAACTTTTTACAAAGACAATCCCAATTAAATTTATTCAGACACAAGGTAGCCGCTTGTGCTTACTGCCGAATCAAATTCGGTAAGAGTCAGGTTAAGGCTCTTTATTGCTTTTAGTTAAGGAAATTATGCCAACAATTAACCAATTAGTTCGCAAAGGTCGTCAAGCCGTCAAATATAAAACGGCAAGTCCTGCTTTGCAGGCAAATCCGCAAAAACGCGGAGTTTGCACTCGTGTTTACACACAAACACCGAAAAAACCAAACTCAGCTTTGCGTAAAGTTGCCCGTGTTCGCTTGACCAACCAAATTGAGGTCACCAGCTACATTCCGGGTATCGGACATAACTTGCAAGAACACTCAATCGTTTTGATTCGCGGTGGTCGTGTCAAAGACTTACCGGGTGTTCGCTATCATATTATTCGCGGAACACTTGATTCATCAGGTGTTGCCAATCGTAACCAAGCCCGTTCCAAATACGGTGCCAAACGTCCGAAAGCAGGAACAGCTAAGAAGAAATAGAATATGCCAAGAAGAAGAGTTGCAGGGAAAAGAGAAGTTTTACCCGATCCGATTTATAACAGCATTCTCGTTACCAAATTTATTAACGGTGTAATGTGGCAAGGTAAAAAGAGCGTTGCCGAGAAAATTTTTTACGGCGCAATGGAAAAAATCGGTGGAAAAACCGGTGACGAACCGCTCAAAGTTTTCAAGAAAGCAGTTGACAATGTAAAACCAAACCTCGAAGTTAAATCACGTCGGATTGGTGGTGCTACTTATCAAGTGCCCTTGGAAGTAAGTCAAGACCGTCGTAATACATTAGCAATTCGTTGGATTGTTCAAAACGCTCGCAAACGCAGCGAAAAAACAATGGAAGATAAATTAGTTGGCGAATTGCTCGATGCAATTAACAATCGCGGAAGCGCAGTCAAAAAGAGAGACGACGTTCATAGAATGGCTGAGGCAAACAAAGCGTTTGCACATTATAGATTTTAGTAATTAGTCCTGAGTCCTTTGCCAAGGGAATGAACGAAGGGCAAAGGACAGGTTATAAAGGACAAAAGTTATGTCAAAAATTTCATTAGACAAATTTAGAAATATCGGGATCATGGCTCACATTGACGCGGGTAAAACCACGACAACCGAGCGTGTCCTTTTCTACACCGGACGTTCACATAAAATTGGTGAAGTTCACGAAGGCACTGCCATCATGGACAGCATGGCACAAGAACAAGAACGCGGAATCACAATTGCTTCTGCTGCTACAACTTGTTTTTGGTTTCGTAATGATGTTAAGCATCGTATCAACATTATTGATACACCTGGTCACGTTGATTTCACCATGGAAGTTGAACGTTCACTTCGTGTGCTTGACGGAGCAGTTGCAGTTTTCGACGGAGTTGCCGGGGTTGAACCGCAATCCGAAACAGTTTGGAGACAAGCTGATAAATACGGTGTTCCAAGAATTTGTTTTATCAATAAATTAGACCGCGCAGGTGCTTCATTTGAAAGAAGTTTCGATTCTATTTTGAAACGTCTCGGCGCGAATGCGGTAGCTCTGCAAATTCCAATCGGTTCTGAAGATAAATTAAAAGGTGTTATTGACCTGATTGAAATGAAAGGTTTGGTTTGGAATGACGAATCAAAAGGTGCAAAATACGACACCGTTGAAATTCCAGCCGACCTCCAAGCCGATGCCGAAGTTTGGCGCGAAAAATTGCTTGATGCAGTAGCTTCGATTGATGATGATGTCGCAATGAAGTATCTCGAAGGCGAAGAAATTTCGGCTGACGAACTTCGTGCCGCCCTTCGCAAAGGAACATTGGCACTGCAAATAGTTCCGGTTGTGACCGGTTCAGCTTTCAAAAACAAAGGGGTTCAAACTCTTTTGGACGCAGTGGTTGATTATTTGCCGAGTCCGCTGGATGTTCCTGCGGTTGAAGGAACTAATCCTAAGACTGACGAAGTTGAAACCCGTGAAGCATCGGCTTCTGCACCGTTTTCAGGTTTGGTCTTTAAGTTATCTGTTGACAAACATTTAGGACAATTGGCTTATGTCCGTATCTATTCAGGCACGGTCAACTCTGGTTCTTATGTTTACAACACTATTAAAGGACAAAAAGAACGTGTCGGACGTCTGATGTTGATGCACTCGAATCAACGTGAAGATATTGAATCGGCATCAGCAGGCGAAATTGTTGCAATGGCAATCAAAAACGTCACGACCGGGGACACCATTTCTGACGAGAGCAAACAAATAATTCTCGAATCAATGGAATTTCCTGATCCGGTTGTTCGGGTGGCTGTTGAACCAAAAACTCGTGCTGACCAAGATAAAATGGGCATCGCGTTGGGCAGACTTGCCTCGGAAGATCCGAGTTTCCAAGTCACTAGTGACCACGAAACAGGTCAGACCATCATCGCCGGAATGGGTGAACTCCATTTGGAAATCATCGTTGACCGGATGAAACGTGAATTTGGCGTTGAAGCAAACGTCGGTAAACCGCAGGTTGCTTACAGAGAAACGATTACGATTCCGGCTCCCGGAAAAGAAATCTTCAAAAAGCAATCCGGTGGTCGCGGACAATTTGCACACGTCGAACTCGAAATCGAACCGGCTCCAGGCGAAGGATTTGTCTTTGTTGACAAAATCACCGGTGGTTCCATTCCTCGTCAATTTATCAAACCGACGATGGAAGGTATGCAAGATGCAATGCGCCGTGGATACCTTGCCGGATATGAATTGGTTGACATCAAAGCAACTTTGGTTTTCGGTTCATTCCACGAGGTTGACTCTGACGAGCGTTCATTCCATATTGCCGGAAGTTTGGCTTTCCAGGATGCAGTCAAAAAAGCAAAACCTGTTTTGCTTGAACCGATTATGCGCGTGGAAGTTGTTACTCCTGAGGAATATATGGGCGCAGTCAACGGTGATTTAAACCGTCGTCGCGGTCAAATTGACGGAATGCAGCCGCGTCCGGGTGGTGTTCAGGTTGTTACCGCATTTGTTCCGCTTTCGGAAATGTTCGGGTATACAACTGATTTACGGTCATCAACTCAAGGTCGCGCTACTTCAAGTATGCACTTTGAAAAATATGCTGAAGCACCAAAGAATGTAGCCGAAGAAGTTATCGCCAAAGTTAAAGGCGCAGGTAGTTAAAAAATAAGGATGAAAGAAGGCGAAAGGAAAGGGTAATCATCTTTCGTCCTTCTCATAAAAAAGAGGATAAAAACTTAAAGTTATGAGTAAAGAAAAATTTGATAGAAGTAAACCGCACGTCAATATTGGGACGATTGGGCACGTTGACCATGGAAAAACGACCTTGACGGCAGCGATTACCAAAGTATTAGCCAAGCACAATCCCAAGATCACGGTGC
>JAIBCC010000057.1 GCA_019694395.1 Pyrinomonadaceae bacterium
TCGATTCTCAAACCGCCTTTGGTTTTTCCAATAACACGACCTGTAATCGGCTTTTCTTCTTTAAATGCGGTTTCAATATCATTCCAGGCACGACGGCGTAAGGCATCAAGGCGGGAAAGATTTGGAGGATTATCACCCGAATCCATACTGCGAATGATAACTTCTACTTCATCACCCGGTTTAACGGTGACTTCCCCTTCCGGTGAAGTGAATTCTTCAATCCCCGCAATACCTTCGGACTTATAACCGAAGTCAATCAAAACGCCGCGTTCCGAGACACCGACAACTTTACCTTGAACCAATTCGCCCGCACTGAACAGAGTTTGTTCTTGCTCAAATTGCTCTAAAATTGCACCAAAGTCCATTTCATTTGAACTTTGTTCTTCGTCCATCACTTCGACAGACTTATCTAAATTTGTTTCATCCATAGCTGAAGCAGTTGCGGTTGCAGTTTCTTCAGCTTCTTTAATATCGTTTGACATGAAAATTTTGTTAAAACCCCTTCAAAAAGTAGCTACGTTTAATAAATTATAATTTAATTTTTAATCAGTCCAAACAAAGTCGAATGAAGGAAACTCCCTTGCAGCTTTTACCAAATTGATTTCCGAGAAAAAAAGATGCAAGGCGCTAATATTTTGTTTGTTTCCTACTGACCACTCGTTTGACTATATTAAAACTAGAATTTACACGCCGAAGTGCTTGAATGTCAAGACAATACGGTGCAAAATCAGAAAAATTACTATCTCTTTCAGGTCTTTATTAAACAGTCTTTTAATTAATTGCAAGTTTTTTTTGAAAAAAACATTTTTCCCCAAAAAAATATAATGAAAAATGATTGGTTTTTCTGTTAAATAAACACTTTAAGCCCAGTAATTTAGCGGTAGAGAGCAAATTCAGCGGAACAAAAAATTAAGCAATTTGATTAATGCTCTCTACTATTTTTCAGGCTGATTTTTATTTTTGTTTAAATTCTCGAAATTAAGTCATTCGTTTTGATAACACCGCTTTGTCTTTCCATCTCTTCCTTAGCAATCATCGTGGTATTTTGGATACCTGCCAAGCGCAGACGGAACTCATCGGGGTTGGTTGCTCCTCGCAGAGCTTCTTCCAGAGTGATTAATCCCGATTGATAAAGATAGAAAAGAGACTGGTCAAAAGTCTGCATCCCGTATTGAGAAGTTCCGGCGGCAATTGCATCGCGAATTGAGCCTGTCTTATCTTCATGTAAAATATAATCCCGAATCAATGGGGTCGAAACCAGAACTTCAACTGCCGGAACTCGTCCTCTGCCGTTATTGGTTTTCATCAACCGTTGAGAAATAACTGCCTTGAGCAAACCTGACAATTGAATCCGGATTGATTTTTGTTGAAAAGGAGGAAAAACCGAAATGATTCGCTGAATTGTTTCCGAAGCGTCCAAGGTATGCAAAGTCGAAAGCACTAAATGCCCAGTTTCGGCTGCTACCAAAGCAGTTTCGACGGTTTCCAGATCGCGCATTTCACCTACTAAAATGACATCTGGGTCTTGGCGCAGGGAACCGCGCAAGGCTTCGGCAAAAGTGCGCGTATCAACATCAATTTCGCGTTGAGTGATAAAAGATTCTTTATTTTTATGTAAAAACTCTATCGGGTCTTCAATCGTCACCACATGACTATTGCGAACCGTATTAATATGATCAACAACTGCCGCCAAAGTGGTGGATTTACCCGATCCGGTAGTTCCCGTGACCAAAACCAATCCGCGTTGTTCTTCCGCAATTTTACTTAAAACCGGCGGCATTCCTAACTCGGCAAAATTACGAATTATGTCAGGAATCACACGCGCCACAATGCCGACCGAGCCGCGCTGCTGAAAAATATTGACGCGAAACCGACCTAATCCCGAAACGCTGTAACCGATGTCAACTTCGTAAGCCTCCTTGAAATGTTGCTTTTGACGATTCGACATCATCGAAAAAGCCATTTCTAAAGTTTCTTCTTGTGTCAACCGAGTTGCTCCCGAAATTGGTCGCAATTCTCCGCTGACGCGAACGACAGGAAATGAGCCGGCACGCAAGTGAAGATCGGAAGCACCAAAGCTCATAGCCATTTGTAATAAATCATCTATTCTTGTTGACATAAAAAGTAAGTTAGGAAATTTGGAGAATAAACTGCGGAATCGAAAGAACAGAAGTTTTCAATTGTCCAAAACAATTTTAACTTTGTTCAACATTTGCGTCAACAAAAAACTTTGAAAGCGAAAAAGTGAACGCGTAGAAAATTGAAAAAGCAAATGAGTAGAGAAATTCAGACTATTTCCGATAATATCGGAGGTTGAAAACAATGACACAATTCTAAAATTCTCAAAACCACACTTTTTCACCTTTTCAGCTTTTTTTCTTTTCCACTTTGATAAAATATCGTAGAATATGCGCTATGAATAAATGTCAAAACTGTGGACAATTGAATACTCTCGAAAGCAATTTCTGCCGTTTTTGCGGAGCAAATATGGCTCAGCTACAACCAGCCAATCAATATGTGGTTGCTCCACCGCGTCCTTATATGTGGAAAACCGACGAGTTTCAGATAAATGACAAATCGGCACGCAGCACTCAACAATTCCAACAGCAACAACTTTTTCAAACGAATCCGCAATTAAAGCAAAATCAAGCGATGGCTCACCAACAACACGGATTTATGGCGCACAATTTTCGCTGTCCGCGCTGCGGAACAACTAATCCGCCATTTATTCAACGTCAGATCTCAACTGCCGGATGGATAACTTTCGCGGTTTTGCTGGTAATGACTTTTATTTTCTTTTGGGTTGGATTGCTTATCAAAGAAGATGTTCGTGTTTGCTCAGTATGCGGATTGAAATTAAGCTAACGATAGACATATCCTTTCGGATGATCAAATCTGATCTCAGGATTAGTGCTCAGAACCTGAACCCGGTAATAGCCTTTTTTCATATGGGTTGAAACATAACTCAAAACAAATTGGCGGGTTAAAGCAACATCTAAATCCTTAAAAAACGGGTCTAAACTGACCGGTGAAAAAGTTCCCTGAAAAAAAGCCCTGCCCCCTGTTTCTTCGGCAAGTTTATTTAAAGAACTTTGCGCGTTGAGTGAAATGATTGAACGATTATTTTCAGTTAAATTGGTGGTTGAGTAAAAACAGTAAACCGCTACGCTTTTTCGTTGGGCTTTGAGAACTGCTCTATCTAATTCTATGCTTTGGGTAGGAGAGGAATTTTCAAGCCCTTCAGAGGCATCTAACCCGTCTGAAATCAATAAAATAGCGCGTCGCCCAAGTGGTAATGCCTCAAATTTATCCAGAACTTCATTCACCCCTTCATAAGGACTATTTGGCGCAGAAACACTACCATTAACAATTCGTAAAGAATTTGCCGCTTTTTCCAAATCTTCAGTAAATTTCTGACGAACCTGGGTTGTTCCGCCGCGCAAATACGCAACCATGACGCGCGAACCGGTTGGCAATCTCCGGATAAACTGGGCTAAACGGGTTAATTCGAGATTAAAACTTGAAGAAAGATTATCCTGAATCAAAATCGCCAATGCCATCGGCGTTTGACTGATGCTCCGAATTGACAAAATCACCTGATCTTCGCCATTTTCTTTGACGGTGATGTCGCCTGCCTGTAGATATTCTTCATTCTGCCTTGTCTTTATCTCTTCTTTGGAAAAAATTGAGATCGGGATGGTCACAACCCTGGCTTTTCCATCTTTTTTCTTTTCATCTTTTTTGTCTTTTTCTTCAGGATTTTGTCCGAAAACAATTGAAAAACCGAACAAAATCAGCAAAAAAGAAATCGAGAATTTAGAAGCGAAAAATTTTGACATAGTGACCTATAAGATTTTATCTTAACCTCTATATTATTACATAAAATCAACATAGTTAAGTTTTTTTTATGAATTAATATGGTTTTAATGCGAAAAAAACAAAGAATTGGTAAACTCTATCTGCAATTATGGAAGCAGAAAATTGGAATACAGCCTTAGAGAAAAACTACGAACTGACGCGCAAAGACCTCATCAAAAACAAGGTTTTAACCAATGGGTCGTGGCTTTCACCAATTTTGATCCCTGTGCTTCCCGCGCTCATTTTGTTCCTGATCGGAATTTTTACCGGAGGCAATCCGTTTCTGCTGGCACTAAGTTTTGTTTGGCTGATCGGCGGTTTTATCCTCGGATTGATCGTTTCGGGAAGTTTGTTGATCTATCGTCAACGCTGGCTTTCACAACTGCGGGAAAAGCTGGCGGTTGACGGGATCAAAACCGAAGAAGTTGAATGGTTCAAGCATGAATTGACCAGTGCAGAACGCAAGGCGTTAAAAGAAGTTGAAGGACAAAATCGTCTGCTCGGAGATGCTTACCGTGAGACTTTGGCTTCCCGGTTGACCGCTACGCGAATTATTAAAAGTTCAAAATCCGAATTACTTTTAGTCAAAAAACGGCAGAACAAACTAAGAAATCTCAAAACCGAAGCCGCCAGTGATCTGCAAAAAGTTTTGCAGGAAGATTATAAAAAATTGGAAAAGATAAAATCCGAAGCGGAACAAATGCGGATGGAAGCCGAAACCCGTCTGCAATTGATTGAAGCAGCCACACATCGCGGCACCAGCCTTGCCGATACCGAATTAGCCTTAAAAAAACTCACCGCCCGCAGTGTTGAGCTTCCGCTCGCGCTCGAAGCCCTAAAAATGGAAGAAGAAATCCGCAAAGAATTAGAGGCAAATGACGAAAAACTTTTGGGCGAATAGAATCAATTGATTTTTCTAACAATAACAAGATATACAAAATTCTTTCGGTTTTCCTTTTCGATATTTCATTTTGGTAAGAGTCGGCGTTGGTTTTGGCGATGGTGCGCCCAAAGGAACTTGCCAAAATTCAACTGTCAATTCTTCCCTGAAACCTGCTTCAACAAAAACTATTCGCTCAAGCAAACTTTCTTGTTGATGGACTTTGAAGAATTTTTTGATTGAACGAATTCTGGCTTTTGCCGAACCATACGCAGGAAGGAGAATCTCTGATTTATCTTTTCTGGCATTATATCTTTGTTCTTTTCCTTCATAAATGAGGAGGTAAACTTTAGTTGTTTGATCAAATCTTAGAATAGCTACAACTTCTGCCATTCTGTTTAAATAATCTTCGCAAGATGTATCCCCGATTTCATCAAACTTCTGTGCCTCTTGTGCAAATGTGGAAAAAACAAAAATTAAAATAAAAAATGTGAGCCAAATTATTTTCATCCCTTATCCCTCATCCTTCAGCCCTTCCCTACCGCACTACGCCGATCAGCCAAAGAATTAAAGCAAACATAATGGCAGCCAGAATTGCGGAAATGATAAAACCGCCTGCCAATCCGATTATCAAATTATAACCGCTTCCTTCTTTCTTTTTAGGTGAAATTTCCGAAAGAATTGCCCCGTCTGCCGGACAATTTTTCAGCGAGTCATCTTCGTAAGTTGTCTGACATTCAGGGCATTCTTTCATAGATTTAACAACATCCTGCACAAAACCCAACCGGTTTTCCTTTCCGATATTTCATTTTGGTAAGTGTCGGCGTTGGTTTAGGAGGAACTGCACCGCTTGGGACATTCCAAATTTCAAGTGTGAAGTTTTCACGAAATCCCGCTTCGATAAAAACTATACGGTCAAGCAAATGCTCTGCTTGCATAAACTTAAAGCGCATCTTGATTGAATAAATTTTAGCTTTTGCCGAACCAAACGTTGGAAAAACAAGTTTGCTTTTTGCTCTTGTAGCATTAAACCAAAGTTCTTTTCCCTCATAAATCAGAATATAAGTTTTGCTATTTGGGTTATTTTCTACATTAAGCCGAAGATTATCCATTCTGTTTAGATAGTCCTCACAAGCAGTATTTCCAAATTCATCAATCAGCTCTGCCTGTTGAGCAAAAGATGAGCAATAAAGAATCAAAATCAAAGCTGTAAATCCCAAAACTTTCATCCCTCATCCCTCATCCTTCATCCCTTAATCAACCCAATCAGCAATAAACACATTGGTATCGCCTTCTTTCGCTGCATTGCGGTTTGAAGCAAAAACCAATTTCTTGCCGTCCGGTGAAAACATTGGAAAACCGTCAAAAGTTTCGTTAAAAGTTACGCGCTCAAGCCCTGTTCCGTCAACATTTATCATCGCCAGATCAAAATTCCGTTTACGAGCATCAGTTGCAAAATAATTGGTGCAGAAAATGATCTTTTTGCCGTCGGGAGTAAAAAACGGAGCAAACGAAGCGGCATTTAATTTTGTAACCTGACGTTTGTTTGAGCCATCGGCGTTCATCACCCAAACCTCAAAAACCGTCGGCACAATTAAATGTTCTTTTAAATATTCTTTGTCGCGTTGAACTAATTTCGGATCGCTCGGATGTGAACCGCGATAAACGATCATTTTGTTGTCAGGTGAGAAAAATGCGCCGCCGTCGTAACCCGGCTCATGAGTTAGACGTTTGATGTTTTTACCATTGATGTCCATCGAATAGAGTTCCAGATCGCCGTCACGTTCTGAGGTAAAAACGATTTTTTTGCCGTTTGGCGAAACCGTTCCTTCAGCATCGTAACCGGGGGAATTAGTTAATTTCTTGATGTTTTTGCCATCCTGAGTGGCGGTATAAATATCATAATCCGGATAGATAGCCCAGACATATCCTTTTGAAAAATCAGGATTTGGCGGACAAGTTTTAGCTCCGCCGTGAGTTGAAGCATAAAGAACTTTTTTATTGTCCTTGAAATAAAAGGCGCAAGTCGTGCGACCTTCGCCGTTAGATATCTGGCGAACATCCGAGCCGTCAATATTCATCGAATAAATACGGTCGCATTCGTTTCCGTCGCGTTTCGATTGAAAACTAAGACGTTTTCCGTCAAAAGAAAAATAGGCTTCGGCGTTTTCTCCGCCAAAAGTTAATTGCTTGATATTTTTCAAATGTTTTTCGCCCGCAACTTGCAGCGAATCACCTTGCGCCAAAGCATTTACCGAAAAGATAAACAAAAAGAGACAAACCAATTTTTTCATAGCTTAAATAATACCTTTTTCTAAAAATTTTGTTGAATCCGCAGACATCAGAATTCCGAATAACTGCACGAAAGATAACTGAGTTTTTTTATATTACAGGAATTATTTTAAGTTATGAAATTTGAAACGAAACAAGATGTCTTAAATTGGTATGAAAAACAGCCGCGAACTTTGACCAAGGAGTTTATTTCGCAAATTCCGTGGCATGAGGTCAAAAATTATCCGTTGGACAAAAAATTCGTTCCGGTTCTGCTGTATATGCGCGATGTTGAAGTTTTGACCGATATGTATTACGAAGAATTGCGCCGCACTCCGACCGGAAAAGATTCGGCGATCAGCAAATTTATGGAGCGTTGGGGCGTGGAAGAAGTTACTCATGGCGAAGTAATTGACCGATTTTTGAACGAAGCCGGAATCGAAACCAGCCGCAACTGGAAAACCGAAGTTCGCCAAAATGTGCCGAAATTTTATACTTTTAACACCCGAATCATCACGACTTTGACCAATTTGATCGGTAAAAAATTTACCGCTACACATATGACTTTCGGCGCAATTCACGAAATGTCAACCGGACAAGGTTATCGGCGTTTGATGAAAATGGCGAATCATCCCGTTTTGACCGAAATTTTAACCGCAATTTTGCGGGAAGAATCGGCGCATACAAAATTTTATTTGAGCGTGGCTAAAATCGAATTGCAGAAAAGCGAATTTGCCCGTCAGGTTTCGCGCTTTATTGTCAATAATTTTTGGTCTCCGGTCGGTCAAGGCGCAAAACCGAAATTTCAAACCGATTATACTATCGGCACACTTTTCAGCGGTGCGGAAGGTTTGGATTGGATCGAACGAAATGTTTCGCAAAAGATTCAATCGCTGCCTGGATTCCGCGGATTAAATACTATCAGCGAAAGAGTTAAAGCAATCGTTACGCCGCCCGAAATTATTTCTGTGTAAGTCATACAGCAAATAGTTTTTCTAAAAATAATCGCGTCTTTTCATAAATTTGAGAGTCTTTCGAGGCTCTCGCCCCTGCCACATTCAATTCCTGACAATTAATTGATTCCAGCCATTTTTTGGTTTGTAAAACAGCTTCGTCCAAATTCATTTCGTCAAAATCTATATGCAAAAAAGGCTTGTTCCATTTTTCAGCTAACTGCAAAGTTTTCTTTGAACCACCGGTTAAATTTCCGTGTGAAAGAATAAGCGTGGCATCGGAATATCTGGCGTTTAGTTCAGTGCGGCGAACAGGATTTTTGGCGCGGGTTTCCAATAAATTCAAATATTTTGCGGAAATTTCACCGTCTTCCGCCATTCGATTTTTCGGCACAAAGCCGCTGATTTCGATTCCCTTTTCCAAGGCAAAATCAAAGGCGGCTCGGTCTGCTCCCGTTTGTCCGCCTGAGATTATTTTGCGAATTTTACGCATTTATCAAATTTTTATTTTTTACTTTTGCCTTTTTACTTTTTAACTTCTTCGGCAGGAACTTCCATCAAAACTTTGCCTTTTTTATTTTTGATCGAATCAATAATTTTTCCGGCTGAACCCATTTCCACCCGCGAAGAAAGAACTCTGGAAACTCTTTTCGGCAAAATGGCAGGGGCAAGTCCGGCAACCGAATCAACCAAACTCACAATATCGCCGCCGCCCGACCAATGCTCGCGCACAACATTTTCATCGCTGCGGTTGACCAGACGCAAAAGCGTTAAAGCGACCACATAAATATCATCAACCTGTCCGATAAATGGGAAAACGTCTGGGATAAAATCAAGCGGAGAAATGACATAGACGATTGCCGCGACAAACAAAGCCTTTTCGACGGTGGGCACCCGCGAATCTTTTAAAAGTCTGCCGAGCAGTAAAACCATATTCGGCAAAAACATCAAAAAACCTTTCATCCGGTCTTTGATCTGCACTTTTTCTTTGCGGGCAATCCGTTTTTCTTCAGCTTTTACCATCTTTGTTTGTGACATTTTCCCTCTTCCTCCAACCCTTAACTAACGAGTCTAAATAAGACCTCGCATTAGAGCAAGTTTGAAATCAAAAAGTTGTCTGACATTTAATATTTGTCATTTATCATTTATCATTTACGTTTGTTCAATATTTGATGTTCAATGAAAATATGATTTTAGAGAAAATTCGCGCTCAAGCCGCATCCGATTTACAACATATCATCCTGCCCGAAGGCGAAGATGTTCGCACCGTTCAAGCCGCCGCAATGTGCGCCAAAGACAAAATTGCCAAAATTACTATCTTAGGCAGCGAAGAAAAAATCCGTGAATTAGCCAACCAATCTAATTCAAATTTGAATGGCGTTGATATTCTCGACCATCGCAAATCTCACGATTTCGGCAAAATCGCGCAGTTCTATCACGAATTGCGTCGCGCAAAAGGCGTAACGCTTGAAGAAGCCGAACAAACCGTCAAAGACCCGCTTTATTTTGGTAACTTGTTGGTAAAATTAGGAAAAGCTGATGGCTCGGTCGCGGGTGCAACCAACACAACAGCCCACACAGTCGCCGCCGCGTTGCGTTGTATCGGCGTGCAAGCTGGTTTCAAAATCGTTTCATCCTTCTTTTTAATGGTCGTTCCCGATAAAAAATTTGGCGCAGACGGCGCGATGATCTATGCAGATTGCGGAGTCGTAATTGATCCGAATGCAACCGAATTAGCTGAAATCGCAATCGCTTCGGCTGATTCGTGTCGTGCTTTGCTCAATGTGGAACCAAAAGTCGCAATGCTTTCATTTTCCACCAAAGGAAGTGCGAAACATCAATTAATTGACAAAGTTATCGAAGCCACCAAAGTTGTCCGTGCCCGCAAACCCGATTTGGACGTTGACGGCGAACTCCAAGCCGATGCCGCACTTATTCCGAGTGTCGGACAATCAAAAGCCGCCGGTTCAAGCGTTGCCGGAAAAGCAAACGTCCTGATTTTCCCGGACTTAAATGCGGGAAACATCGCCTACAAATTAACCGAAAGACTAACCGGCGGAACTGCTGTCGGACCGATCTTGCAGGGATTAGATAAACCTTGCAACGACCTTTCACGCGGCTGCAAAGCCGAAGATATTGTTGATGCAGTAGCAATTACAGCGGTTCAGTCGCAAGCCAGGAAAAGGTAAAGAAAGCTTTGATTTTATAATTTCTAATCAACCAAGTATTTCAAATGCACTATAATTTATCAAAAACTACATAACTTTCCCCTTTATTTAAATTCTTGCTTGACAATAAACGAATGTTCATTTAATTTAGAATCTGTGAGACACAAAGACGACAATAAAAATCAGGCAATTTGCGATGCGGCAATCGAATTGATTACCAAAAACGGATTCGCCGATACTTCGATGTCAAAAATTGCCAAAGCCGCTAATGTCTCGCCCGCCACCATTTACGTTTATTTTGAGAACAAAGAGGATTTGCTGAACAAACTTTATTTGTTCGTTAAACAGGAAATGAGTGCGGAACTTCTGAACGGAGTTAACTCTAATCAGCCTATCGAAGAATCTTTCAAAATTATCTGGAACAATTTTTACAATTACGCGGTTGAAAATCCGATTCGCTTTGCCTTTACCGAACAATTTGCCAATTCTCCGATGATTGCGAATTGCCGTTGGGAAAGTATGGAGTTTTTTCGCCCGTTAGTTGAATTGTTCGAGCGCGGCAAACAGCAAAAAGTTTTCAAAGATATTTCGCTGGAAATCTTTAAGGCTTTTACCTTTGCGCCTTTGATGGGATTGATCAAGGAACATCTCAACGGCGAGATCGTTCTGGATAAAAAAGCGTTGGAAACAACTTATGAAATTGCATGGGACGCAATCACAAATTAATTTTTTTGAGGAATAATTAAACGAACATTCGGTTATTTTAAGGAGTAAAAAATGAGTAAAACAATAGTAATTACAGGTGCCAGCAGTGGAATCGGAAAAGCAACGGCTAAATATTTTGCCGAAAACGGCTGGAATGTCGTCGCGACAATGCGAAAACCCGAAAATGAAAAGGAATTAGGAAAGTTGGAAAACGTCAAATTATATGCGTTGGATGTCACCGATAAAGCTCAGGTCGAATCGGCAATTGCCCAAATTAAAAACGATTTCGGACAAATTGACGTGCTTTTGAACAATGCCGGATATGGCTTGATCGGACCGATTGAGCTCGCGGACGAAGAGCAAATCTACAAACAATTTGAAACCAATGTTTTCGGCTGTCTGCGAACCATCAAAGCCGTTTTGCCGACCATGAAAGAGCAGAAAAAAGGTTTGATTCTGAATGTAACTTCAATCGGCGGAGTAATTACGATGCCGTTGGCTTCGCTCTATCACGGAACAAAATTTGCGATGGAAGGTATCTCGCAATCAATTAATTACGAATTAAATCCTCTCAATATCAGAGTTGCAACCATTGCACCGGGCGGAGTTTCCACCGATTTTTCGGGACGCTCGATGGATTTTACCGTTTCTGCCGACAAATCCGTTGCAGGTTACGAAAAAATCGTCGAAGCAATGAACAATTTTCTTAATCGCGGCGAAGAGAGGGCTTCGACTTCGGAAGATATTGCCAAAGCAATATTTGAAGCGGCAAATTCAGAAACCCCGAAAGTTCGTTATATTCTCGGCAGCGATGCCGCCCAATATTACGGAATGCACCGCCAAATGGAAATCGAAGAAGTCCAAAATGTGACCAAACAATTCTTTGGTTTAGCTTGAAGAAATATAACGCTGAGTTTCGCAAAGGTCGCGCAAAGAACAATAGATTTTATTTACATTTCTTTGTGCGACTTGGCGAAACCTTTGCGAAACTCGGCGTTCCAAAACTTTGTCAATACAATTTAGGAGCAAAAAAAAATGAGTAGCGAAAAATGGACAGCAGAAAATATTCCGAATCAGAAAGGAAAAGTTGTAATCGTAACAGGTTCGAGCAGCGGCATCGGTTTTGAAGCGGCGCGGGTTTTAGCCGAAAAACAAGCCACCGTTATCATCGCCGTCCGCAATCTGGAAAAAGGAAACAAAGCGGTTGAAAAAATTCTGGCGCAAAATAAAGATGCTGAGGTGCGAGTGATGGAGCTTGATCTGGCAAATCTGGAATCAGTCGAAAAATTTGCGGAAAATTTCAAAAAAGAATATTCGCGGCTTGATTTGCTTATCAACAATGCGGGTGTAATGATTCCGCCTTATTCAAAAACTGCAGACGGTTTTGAACTGCAATTCGGCACTAATCATCTCGGACATTACGCATTGACGGGGTTACTTTTGGAACTTTTGCTCAAAACCGAAGGCGCACGAATCGTCAATG
>JAIBCC010000010.1 GCA_019694395.1 Pyrinomonadaceae bacterium
AGTGAAAATATTTCTTGCAAGCATTAAAAAAATATTGATTATTCGCGGAATTCGGTTAAAAATAGGTGCAGTTTCAAAAAATTAAATCGGAGTCAACTAAATGAAAATATTATCTTTTGGCGTTTTGTTATTTGCGTTGTCGTTTTGCAATATTGCAGACAAATTTATCGGACAAAAAACCGGAACGAATTCGAGCAATACCAATTCGACCAAAACTACCGAATCAAATTCCACTTCGTCGCCAACTTCTTCGAGTGACGGAGTTGCCGAAAAATATGCCTTAACGCCGGAGCAATCAAATATTTTGAATGGCGGAAAAGAGATGAAATGGGACGAGCAGGGAATGTCCTGGACGCTTCCGACGGGTTGGAAAAAGATGAGTTCTTCGCCAAACTCTTTGCAATGGGCGTTAGGGACAGAAGCCTTTTTGATCGTTTCAATTTCTCCGATGAGTGCGGATTTTCCAACCGATGTCAGTCTCAAAGCAAATTATGACGGGGCAGTTACACGTCAGAAAAACGGCGAGTTGGAAAAACTGCGCTATTTGGAACTTGATGGAATTAAAGGAATAGAATTCATCGAAACGATGCTCCAGGGAAAGGACAGCCCGCGCCGTCAGCAATGGATTGCTTTTCGTAAATATGCAGGACAAGTGCAAATGGTCAACGTGATGCTTTCGACCAAAGGCGCAAGTTTTGATAAACACCGCGATGAATTTGCGGCGATTATGTCTTCGACCAAAATGGCGCAGTAGGTAAAAGGTAAAGGGTAAAAGGTAAAGCTATGAGTCCGAAGTTGAGAGGCTTCGGACTTTTATTTTGTGTTAGATTGAGCTTTCAACAAACTTTCCTTGCAAATTTCCGCCAAATAATAATCCTTCGCCGTCAGATTATTTTGCAAATTGCTTATTCCCGGCTGCGTTGAAGACTAGCCAATATTTTTTAATTGTTTTTTTTAATAAGTGAGACTAAGATGATTTTGAATTTAATCACCAAAAAAAATATGAAAACAAAAAGTCTGCGTAGCAAATTTATTTTATTTGCCTTGGTTTTACTTAGTTTCCTTGGGTGCAAAACCGGACAAGTCGAGAAAGAAACGGTTCCGAATAAAGCCGAAACGCCAAAAGAAATCAAAACAGAGATCAGTTCCGAATCATTAGCGGAACGACTCGGTAAAAAAAATGTTCAGATCAAAAAGAAAGCAGAGGAAGGAGAATTCATAAAACCCGATCCCTTATATTTGGTTGTTTTTATAACCCAAGGTGGCAGCACTCCGAAATATAAATTGAATCAGGACGGAGAATTTACCCCTGATGAGTTAACTAAAAAGCTGAAGACTCTTTTTGAATCGCGTCAAAAAACGGGATATTTTAGACCCGGTTCAAACGAAATCGAAAAGACAATTAATTTATTGGCTGCCCCTCAGAATATTGCTGATTACAAGGCAAAGAATTTACAAGTCGAAGACTTTGAAAAGCTGGTTGACCTATTGCAGTCTATTGGTGCAGGTCCGATTGTTCTGGATTTTAACAATAATACTTCGGAAGTTGAGAAACCGGACGACTTATTACCTCCGCCAACAAATCAAAAGCCGGCGTCCAATGTTGAAAAGTCTAAATCTAACAAATAATTTCGGGGGTGAAAAACTGTTTCTAAGGAAAAGATTGACGTAGTTAAGCATTTCTGAAGCAAAGTTGTGCAATAGGTAAAAGGGAAAAGGTAAAGGGGAAAGCTATGAGTCCGAAATTGAAAAACTTCGGACTTTATATTTTGCAGCGGATTCGATTTTGTTGATCTTTATCAGTGAATCCCAATCAGATTTTCTTTAACCACTTGCCATTTGCAATTTTCCTTTTTTAGAAAAAAGTATGAAGTTCGATCATTCCAGATTTGAACATAAATAATAGCTTGGGAAAGGTCTTTATTGAATCCTGCTTTTGATAATAAGACCATTCTTTGAGAATTCGGACTTACTGCTTCGGGAAATTTCTTTTGAAAATTTTCCTCTCTTTTCATATACTCTGAGTTTATTTCGGCAAGATCATTTTCCGTCGCAAATTTATAAGGTTGAGTAAGATCAAACTTTTGACTGAGTTGGAAACTTTGTAAATAATTTTGATTAAAACTTTCTTCGATTGATTGATCAAAATCGGGAAAATCTTTCTTGATATTTTTCAACCACCCTTCATTGAAGATTAAATAGGAGTTGTTTTGAGTCTTTTCAAAAATAACAATAGATTGAGGTGAATTTTCGTAAATTTTATTAATTATTGCTGAATAGGCTTCATACTCATTATTTTCAATTTGATTATCACACTTCGAGATTTTGAACGGATTTGAGCACCCAACAAAAACCAAAACCAGAAAAAGAACAATCCAAATCTTTTTTTGCATAAATGCGCTATTTTGAAATTTTAGCCAATCCTTCCTTACAAATTTCCGCTAAATAGTAATCTTTTGCGCTGAGATTATTTTGCAAATTAGCAATGACCGACTTGTCTCCGATAGTGCCAAGCGCAAAAGCGGCTTCACGGCGAACATCATCGCTTTCTTTTTCATTTTTCAAAATCGAAAGCAGAACGGAAACGGATTTTTGAAAACTTGAATTTGTTTCAGCCAAATTTGAATATTTCAGATTTGCAAAAGTGTCATATTTTTCCGGCAACAGACTTTCGGGTGTGACGACATAACTTAATTTAATTTGTTGAATCTGTGCGATTTGCCCAATTGAGCGAGCCGCTGAGCGACGTAAAAATACTTCGGAATCTTTGGGATTGTTTTGTAAAATTTTGAGCAAAAAATCAATCGCCCCAACCTCACCGATTTCGCCTAAAGCAATGACCGAGGCAACTTTTACTTCGGGAAATTTATCCTTTTGCAAAATTTCTAAAAGCGGTTGAACGGCAAGCGGATTTTTGGTTTTTCCCAGAGCGTAACAGGTTTCTTTGCGGACAAAAGGCGATTTGTCTTGCAAAAGCGGTAAAAGAACTTGTGCAGCTTCGTCTGATGGAAGATAAATAATTGAATAAGTTGCAGTTACCCGAACAATTTCGTTTGAATCCTGCAAAGCCGGAATCGCAATTCGTGAAGCCTCAGCAGTTTCCAAATTACGAAGCTGAAAAAGTGCATCGCGTTTTTGTTCAGTTGAACCTGTGCGAATTTTTTCAGCCAAAACATCTAAATTCTGACCAAAAACATTGCCCGCGAAACACGCTAAAAACGCGAAAAGTAGAAGCCAAAGCTTGCCCTTTTCCCTTTTACTTTTGCTATTTAAAAAACTTTCCACCAATCCTTACCTTGATTATCGTTTGGTTTTTCTTCTTTCTTCTCAACGACTTCACGTAATTCCTGCGGTGTGAATTTACCACTTCGACTAGATTTCCAACCGTGTTTTTCCGCGATTCGTCCGACTTGTGCTTTATACATTTTGCCTTTTTCTGCGTCAACCATCAAAACAAAATTGGCGAATCCGTCCAGAGAAGCGATTAAATCGTTTGAATTTCCCCAACGTAATCCTTCAAGTCCTTTGGTTTCAGCTTGATGCAGAACGGCGCGGAATTTTCGCAGAGTTTTTCGGTTAACCGAAATTTTATCGTTGACCACGATTCCTGTAACTTCCTGTTGACGACCTTTTCGCAGAATTCGCGTTTTAGATTCGTTGATGGTTAAGCCTTGTTTTTCAACCACATAGCGAATTTTATTGATAAAATCTGTCAATTTTTCGCCATCGTTTTTGGTTGAAAAAGTTAAATCATCGGCGTATCGGGTGTATGTAAAATCATAATTTTTCGCCAGAGTTTGCAAACCTTTATCCAATCGTTTGCACAAAATATTGGTTAAAAAAGGACTGGTCGGCGCGCCTTGCGGGAGATGTCTTTCGCCGATTGCAACAAAATAAGTTTTGCCGTCAATTTCGACTTCTTCCGTTTCGGGTGCGGTGCAAATCAGCGAAAAAATCGTCGCAATCGCTTCGGAGTAGCCGAAAGAACGAAAAACGCCTTTGACACGCGGGAAGTTGATGGAAGGGAAAAAGTCTTTCAAATCAAAATTTACCACGATTTTTGCGCCAACGTGCGGTTGAGCATTGGACACGATATTTTTTTCGGGCAAAAATCCGTGTGCCGCTTCGTGAACCGAAACTTTTTGCAAAATGTTGTGCAGAATCCAATGTTGAGCCGTTTTAAGTTGCGGCATCGGCGCGGAAATTAAACGAAATCCGCCAGTTTTTTTCGGTAATTGAAAATGGATGTAATGTTTGGTTTCGGAAGTTTGACGATTGAATGCTAGAAAACGCAATTTTCCGACGGTTAAATTCATTGCTTTGGCAAGTTGTTCGATATTTGCAAAACTCGGCAAGTCGTTTGCTGTCAATCTTTCCGCGTTTTCTTCAAAATTGTTCAAGCCGCCCGAAACTTTTTCCCCAAGATAGACGATTTCGGTTTCCTTGCGTTTTTGCCACGCTTCGGCGCGTTCTTTGCGCTCTTGCTCACGGCGCAACTTGGTTTCTTTTTGCTTTTGTTTGGATTCGGCTAAACGGCGTTGACGAAGCTCTTTCAACAAGGCTTGTTCGTTGAAAAGTTTACGGTTTTCATTGCGGACTTTGTTGAGTTCTTCCTGCAAATCATGAATCCGTTTAATTTCTTCAACCGGATCATTCGGCAAATCGCTCGATTTCCAAAAACCAAGCCGAATCATTTGCTCGGCAACAAAAGCATCACGTCCACCGTGTTGGCGGACATATTCGTAAAGTTCCTGTCGTGTGCGTGGTTGTTCCATAAAACTAAAGTTGGTCTTTGGTTTTGGGTTTTAGGGCTTTGTAAGAAAAAAGAAAGCAAAGACCAAAGACCAAAAGCCAAAGACCATTAAACTGATTGAAACGCGCTTTGCCTTCGTAAAATTCAAAGGATGTGATTGTTCAACTCCAGCGAGAACGTCCTACCGTCACTAATTTTTATCTCCGATAACAAACCGAAATAGTGACGGTAGGACAGTTCTCGCACAGTAAAGAACAAGCCCGTGATGCGAAAGTAGTCTAGCCGCAAGGACGACGAATCATCGCCCGGATTGCAAGGGTAAAAAAGTGCGTTTCAATCAATTTCAAAGAACTTTTTTTAGTTTAGGAAGTTTGGAAAGTTTAGAAAGTTTAGGAAGAATCAATTTCCTTCCTAAACTTCCGCAACTTCCTGAACTTCCTAAACTTATCAATCAAATAAGCGATTTCGACGTTTGCTGATCTTCGTAATAAACAAAGGACGTGATTGTTCAACTCCAGCGAGTCTGTCCTAGTAGTGCAAATTTAAATCTCGGATTTCAAACCGAAATTGCACTACTAGGACATTGACTCGCACAGTAAAGAACAAGCCCGTGATGCGTAGTTAATCTGTGCGCTTGAACGACGAAACATCGCTCCGGTTGCAAGATGTCTCGGCAAACGCCGAAATCGCTTATTTGTCAAAGAATCTTTGTCTAAAGTCCGATGTCCAACGTCCAATGTCTTTCCCTTGACTTTGGACTTTAGACTTTGGACTTTGGACTCAAGAAGCCATTCTCAACGCCAAAATATGTTCGCAAGGACCTTTGAATAACTTGTTCTGTAAAAAGAAGTTGCAGTTGCAAACGGCTTTTTTCATTCGTTGGTCGCTGTCAATAAAAATCGAACATTCGTAAATTTTTTCTTTATCCTTGACCGCGCCTTTTAGCTCGATGGCGTTGTCGGGTTTTGCTTCGCGGCTCGAAACGCTAACCGCTTTGTTAGCAATAAATTTCGTGGCGGATTCTTCGCGTTCATTGGCAAAACGGAGCTTGTCCATCGGCAACGGATCGCGGCTTAATTCTCGGACTCGATAAACGCCTTTGGACAAATCGTAAATCGCTCTGCCCGCTTGCGTGTATGCGCCCAATGCGCCTAAAACCGTTGCTTGGTCAAGGTCAAGTTTCTTGGCTAAATCAGCAGGTTTGTCCAACCAATTTTGCTTTAAACCATCGAAAACACGGCGTTTAGTAAAACTGTCAACATCGGCACGTGGCGCAAGCAAATCAAAATTTCCCGCGCTCGACCAATCGTTTGCTGTCCAGCCCGACAAGCCCAAAGTAAATTCCATATCACCCAAATCTGCCAAATAAAACGAAGGCAAACCTGTTCCCAAAAGATGAACGGTGAACTTTTTAGAGACGGAAATCAGCCGTTCTAAAATCAATAATCTGCGTCTGCCCCAAACCCGGATTTCGTGTTCTTCTGTTCCGGTAAATCTTGTTCGCGCACAAGTTAGCTCAAAATTCCAAGGCTCGAAAATTATTTTGACCGGCTCATTCGGTTTCAAAATATAACGCATTCCGCGCGGACTTTGGCGTTCTTTGTAACGGCGCAAAATAAAGCAAATGTTGTGAACGTCCAACGGATGCAAATCGAAACTGATGGTCAGCAGAGACATTGCCGAACTGACTTGCAAAAATCCGCGCACCCACGAATCGGGCAAATCAATTTTTACTTCTTTGAAAGAATCTTCGTTGGTCGTAGTTACTTCAAAACCACTTGGATCAATCTCAAATTTAGTCGTTTTGTAAGTGCGAATTTTCTGAAATTCATCATAAAGCGCAGCGGAATAATCAATGTTGGTCGTGCCGCAAGCAAATTCTTTGACGTTTTCAAAAACTTCGTATTTCGCGCCCAAACGTCCATAACTCGATTCGTCTTCCGAAAAACATTCAAAGAAAACTTCGTCAGGATGAACCGTAATGACCGGATCAAGGATGAACCACAAATCCTTTTGTTTTTCGTAAATATATTTGAAATAACGACTTCGGGAATTATAAAACTCTGACCAACGGTCTGATTGTCGGCGGCGCAAATCGGATAATTCATCTTGTAACGCCTGAATTTTCCCGCCAACTTCTGCCCGTCTTTGCGCGATTTCCTGCCAATCAATCTCTTCGCGCTGCGCCGCCCATTCTTTATACGCGGTTTTGTCCTTTGGCTTAAAGCTCAAATCCGAAACAACCACATCGTGCAAAGCGGAAATCGCCTCGCGGAATTCGAGTTTTTGACGCAATTCCGCCATAAAAAATGTCGGTTCGCGCTTGGCATCAGGCACAAATCTCATTGAGGTCGAGCCGCTTGAACTCTCAACATTTGAACTTCCGCGATATGAATAATCGAATAACATAAGTCGTTGTTAAATTTAGGTTTTGCCCGCGAATGAACGCGAAAAAACGCGAATAAAAATCCTTTTGTCCAATAAATCAATTTGGCTTTATTCTCAAAAATATTCGTGCAGATTCGCGTGATTCGCGGGCAAAAAAAATCAATCGCAAATCGCAAATCGCAAATCACAAATCGCAAATCACAAATTCCACCGCACTTCCATTGTTTTAACCTGAATCGGCAAACTGATTTCGGGGAATTTGCGGCGAATTTTCAACATACTTTCAATCGTTTTGGCTTTGTCGCCAATCGCCGCCGTTGCGGATTGTCGCGCCAAAATTCCTGCTATCGTTTGCGCTGATTTTTCGTCTTTCATCGCTTCATTTTCCAAAAATGCTAAAATTCGGTTTTTTGCCATTCGAGAGCGATTGACCAGACTCAAAACTCTGACAAAATACATTTCCAGTTCAGCAATTTTTTCGGGCGAATTGGCGGCGTAATTTTCCAGATAATTCGTTACAAACAAAGACATTTCCGGCGCAGGATGCTCGCTTAATTTGAGCATATATTCGATGCCGTTTTCCGATTTGAAATAGGTTTGAATCAAATCGCGTCCGAATTTTTGCACTTCGGGTTTGACCGAATCGCAAACCGCCACCAAAACTTCGGGCGAAAGTTCTTTTTCGGTGAATTTTGCTTGGAAAAATCCGAACCAGAACTCGCGCGAATCGTCCCATTTTGAATCCAAAGCGCGAATCAAATACGAAACATCGCGTTGCATTTGCTCAACCGAATTTTCCGCTAAACTCCAGGACGCTTGGCGAACCGCTAAAATTTCGTTATTTGTAAACTTAACTATTTCAGCAGTTGTAAAGTTTTTGCTCCAATCTTTGACGTTGGCTTGAACAGCTAAACCTCCGAGTTCGTTTGCTTTGACGGATTTTGCCTCAAGTAAAATTCGCGCCGTTTCTTCATCAATATAATTTGCAAAATTCGGAATATCTTCGCGCAGAGAATTGAGCAAACGCGATTCGATTTCTTCGGAAATTTCGCCTTGCAAAAGCGCAACGATGATGCGGCGCGTCATATTTTCGGCAAACTTTTCGTTTTTCGCCAATCTTTGCAAAATCGGACGGGTGGCATTGTGAACGTCTTCGAGTTCGTGCGCCAAAAACGCCGCAATTACGCTTTCACGCTGCAAAAGATTTTCTTCGGGAAGTTGTCCGAAAAGTCGGATTCCGATTGCCCGAATTTCGGCGTATTGTGATGCAATCAAAGAGTTTATCAATTCATTCGGCAATTTTTCCGCCGGAGTTTCGTGATTCAATAAAACTTTTCCGCCAAATTCCTGCACTTCAACCAATTGATGCGAAAGCAAATCTTTAACGACATCTAAGTTTAGCTTTTGCAGGTCTTTAGCAAAACTCTTTAATAAAATTTCGCCCAAATCTTTGGCTTCGGCTTGTTTGGATTCGTCAAACGAAAACATTTCCGAAATCAAACGTCCGAGCAAAAATTGTTTTTCGTCTTCGCTGTAAGATGTTGTCAATAAAAGATTTCCCGCAAATTGGCGAACTTCTTCGTGTTTCGCCGTCAAAAGTTTGAGCATCACACTGGATTGTTTGGCGAAAAAGTCGCGTTTCGCATCAATCCAACGAATTGCTTCGGCGCGGGCTTCGGAATTTTCACAAAGCGCAACCGCTAAAACTAAGTCAACATTGGGATTAGCCGCATCATAACGGGATTTTGCCAGATCAAATCCGAGCGTTGCCGAAACTTCATAAGGGCTTTGCAAAATCATCAAAATTGCATCAATCGGCATTTTTTCGCAAAAACCTTTGCAATCGCGCAAGGCTTTGGCGGCAAAATTATGAACTTCTTCGCAACGGCTTTCGGCAATCAAATGAAGCAAGCCGACAGGTTGCGCTTCCCAAAGTTTCGGAAAGGCTTCTTCGCGGAAATCCGGTGCAGGCGTGCCGATTTTGTAGCTTTTTCGACAGCGAAAAGAGCGTGTTCCTTCTTTCAATTCATAACGCGGACTGTTGCGGTAAAGTAGTTGACTCAAAAGAAGATACGGCGCAAATTTATCCCACGAAACGGTTGTTTTGCGCGGATTTCGCCAATTATAATTTCCGTTCTCGTCGTAATAATTGTAAAAGGTCGAAGTTCGCGGCTCAGTCGCGTCTGCATCCGTGTAAACGAGCAGAGAACCAACCGCCATTTTGACAAAATCAGCGTCGCCAAGCTCGCCCAAACGTCGCAAAGTGCGCCAAGTCCGGCGTTGCAAATAGGCTTTGGTGGAATTGCCGTAAGCAAAATCTGACGTGGCAGTTTTCAATCCATCACCTTTTTCAACGGATTTCCATTTGCCGTCAATTTGTTTCCATTCAGCGTTGTAATAATAATTGTAAGTTCCTTTTTCAACCTCAAATCGTTTGGCAATAATCCCGAAAATTTGCCCGTCACGGCGATATTCAGCCATTTTGAAAATATGGCGTAAGGGGCGGAAATACTTAGCTTTAAGCGGGACTGTCGGCAAAATTTCGATGAGTGCGGAACGCGAAACTTCGTCGTTGATTTCATAGAGCGCGGTCAATTCATCAAAAGCATTTTTACGCGGTTTCTGCAAAATTTCGTTTAATTTATCGGTCAGAATTTCTTTGGATTGCGTGTCCCAAGCCTTGCGTAAATCTTCGGGCAAACGATTGACGGCTTTTTCCCGGAAAAGATTTTTGGTCGTTTCGTCACCGAGTTTGAAAATTGCCTCACGCGCAATCCGCCGAAGCGATTCGTGTTCGCTTTTTGAATCGTTTCCCGTTTCAGCAATTTGGATCAAATTTGGTAAAACTTTTTCATCACCACAAAAGCCTAAAGCCCAAATACAGCAATAATTTAGCAAGAAATTATCCGAGCCGTAAAGTTCGAGCAAAAGCGGCGCAGCTTCTTTGATTTTCAGTTCTCCCGCACGCCAAACGGCACGTTCGATTTTCCAAACTTTTTCTTTTGAATTGTTGTTCGATTTTCCCGAAACCGCGTTTTGAATGGTGGAAATAATTTTGCCGACAAAACCTTTTTCAATTGGTTCGGATTTGTTTGTGTATTGTTGTAAAAGATTGAGAATGAACTTGTTACGAGCGTCTTGGTCAATATCTTTGGCAACTGTAACAACGGGTTTTAGTTCAACTACGGCTTCTTCGCCCGAAACCTGATAACCTTTGTTCGTCTTTTCGCTGACCAGTTTATTGAAAACTTTTTCGGCTTCTGCCAAGGCAACGGGCGAAGTAGTTTTCGTGCCTTCTTTCAGAGCTGTTCCGGCGCGACCGTAACGAAAATTAACAACATAATTTCCGCCGATTTCGCATAAATCAACTTCATAAACTTTGTCGGAATTACCCTCTTTGAAAAAAAGTTTAGACTGGCGAACAAGTTTCATAGATAATGAAAATCATAAGGGGGTAGATTGGGTTTGTTTCATAGATGAAACGATGTGTGTAGTTTAATACGGTTAAACGGCTAAGTCAAGTTTTAAATTTCGGATTATGCAGCTTCTCGTAATTTGGCAGAATTCCGACGAACCTGTTCCCATTCCCAAGTCTGTTTGGCGCGACGATTTTCGCGCTTTTCGGACAATGATTTGATAAGTTCATCAGTATAGGAATCAACGGATTTTACCAGCGGGGATAGAGTTTCTTTATTTAAATTACGATTGCGAATGTTTGCTTTGTTTGGTTTGACCATCTCCGTTTCTCCTTTTCTTGGCAGACAGTCAAACGATTACTTAAATTTTAAGTGATGACTGTCGGCGTAATCTTTTTCTTCATTCGTAAAATGATAATAGTTGAAAACTCCTTAGTTAAAAGGTTTTATTAGAATAGCATAAAAAGATAAATAGGGGCAAATTTTTTGGCTAGTCATAAATGCCGTTTTTGGCATTCTTACGAATGAGACGAACTTCGTTGAACATTCGCTGACTGTCGCGAAAAACGCTGATCTTTGTGCCTTCGCAATGATCCCAACGAACCGGAATCTCTTTTAACCGCAACCCTTTGTAATTTGCAACATAGAGAAATTCGACATCAAATCCGAACCGGTCAATTTTCATTAATTGTAAAAGTGGGCGGAATTTTTGCAGATTAAATGCTTTGAAACCGCATTGAGTATCCCAAAAGGGTAAACCTGTCAGCATTCGAACTATAAAATTAAAAACTTTTCCGCCTTGTTCGCGCCGCCACGGCTGATGCGTTCCGATCAGACTGCGGTCAAGCGCACGCGAACCGAATGTCACATCATATTCGCCATTCTGAATTGGTTTGACTAATTTATAAAGCTCACTGATCGGTGTGGACAAATCGGCATCGGAAAAAAGCGCGACATCACCTTTCGCTGCCAGTAATCCGGTTTTGACGGCATAGCCTTTGCCGCGATTTTGTTCATAACGGATGACATTAGTCGCAAGAGCAGGGAATTCGGCACAGGCTGTGCGGGCAATTTCGGCGGTGTTATCACGCGAACCGTCATCTACAATGATAAGTTCTGCATTCAGCTTTTCATCCCGGATAAACGTAAGTATTTTGCGAACCGAATCGCCGAGCCGTTCTGATTCGTCAAAAGCAGGAATAACTATGGAAATTAGCGAATTCATTTGTTTACTGTGATAAACACAAAACTCTATTCATAGCAGATTTAATCAAATTGAACAAATGGAAAACCAATGAAAAATTTGGGATTAAACGAAAGGCTTAAAATTATTGGGTTATTGTTTGTTTTCCTTTAATTGAAGGTAGTTAATTGATCTTATAAGAAAAAAACGAACCCAATCATCAGCCATAAGCTTTGTTTGAGTTCGGGATTATTTATAAACTCCGATAAATATTTATTTAGTTATTGAAATATTGATTGCAGGTGTCTTTGAATCGGAAAGCTCGTTGGCAAATTTACTTAATACGGTTGATAATGCCCGTATAACGCCCCAATGATTCATTCCCGTATCTTCTAAAGTTCTATAAATTTTGCTGACAAATTCTTTACCGGGGTTGGTGCCGGGCGAGAAAGAATATTTAGCGGTTTTTATCGTGTCGGAAAAGATAAGATTTTTTATCGTAACTGAAAGAAAAATCCAACCCTGACTGACGTTAGAGTTCATTGCTAAAAGATCAACCGCATTTTTTAAATTATGCACAAACTCACGATAGGCTAATAATTCCGCAAAATCGGTGACTCCCATCGATGGTGACTTAACGTCAGCGATTGCCGTAGCTACTCCGGTCACAGTTGGCTTAGCTTGATTTAGAATTCCCAATAATTTCGTTAATTCAAAATCATCTCCTTCGATATTTTTATCAGCATTATAATGAAAGTCGCTGGGTCCTGATGCAAAAATCTTAAAACTCATAGCTTTTTTCTTAAATCTTAAATTACATCAACAAATACTAAATATCTGACGCTTTTATTTGTTTTGTAATCAATTTTTCTTCTCCTTTGCTTCAAATTTTCAAAGCAAAATATCAATTGCTTTGATATTGCCAAGATACTTTAGTTCAAGAGAACGAACGCCACCCTTACGGATAGGGGAAAATTGAATCATAAATTGGTCTTAAGCTTGTTATGGTGCAACAGTTATCAACACTTTTACCTTTAATGAAGACTGACAGAACGAATTTTGGAGGATTCAAAGCCTGAAAACTACCCGCACGGGTGGTAACGTTCTAAAATTTTCCAAGTTTGATTCGTAGTCAATTCTTATTTTCTTACAAAAGTAAAAAGAGTCTTGATTTGATTAAATTCAAACGCAAGACTCTGTAATTTAGTTGGTTAATTATAATGACCTTATTTTTAATTAAACGCTGTCTTTTTTAACTTTGGCTTTTTGATCCCAGCCTTTGCCAACGAATCCTTCCATTGAACCGTCGATCTTTTGTTCTGCGTATTCCATAACAATTGCTGCGTAGTTCAGACCAATACTTTCGATCGGAACTCCGCCTTCTCCGGTTCCGCCGGTGGTGTATCCCGAAACGATCAGATCAAGAAAAGTAACTTTCAAATATTCTTGTTGTTCGGTTCCTGCTTTGCGGCAAGTCAGCACAGCCTTTGGGATATGTTCGCCGGTGGCGCATTTTTGCATCAAAATGTTTGAGCTTTTTTGCATCGTTTGAGTGAAATGAAAGTCTTGCATATTGACTACGCCTGATCCCATACCGCCCCCGGTAGCTGAGGTTCCAAAGTTACTGCAACCCCACGCCCACGACAAAACATCGATCTCTCCGGCGTGAACTGAATCTTTACTTTCACCCGGAACACCTTCAATTTTTAAGAAAACATCAACTGCCATATTATTTCTCCTTTATTTATCTTTAAATTATCGGAAACAAACAAAAGTTCGTCCGTGCATTATCAAGATAACTAAATTCAAAAGTGGAAACACTACCTTTAGGGATAATAAAGATTTAAAGTTTACAGAATAGTTAAATTCTTATTTTGCAACAGATATATGAAAGAATAAATTTTGCGGGATAAAATTATAATGATTTTTGAGCGTTAAGAATTGGCTCACTAACCAAACAGATAGCAGATCCGGAGCATTCAAAGATTGATTTTTTTTGAAACTCATTGTCAGGTTAACGAATTACTTGTTTTTTGATCCTAAAAATACTTCTAACTAATCATTGATGCGCTTTTCCTTGATAATCGGTAAGACCTTGAATATTCTAATTCGGTTAGATATTTTTTATTAAAATCGAGGAGCAAGAATGGAACGTAAAACAGCAGACGAGTATCCGCAGGAGTTATTAGATCTATTTCATGAGTATCAGCACGGCGATATTGACCGCCGGACTTTTTTAGGCGGTCTGACCAAATTTGCCGTTGGTGGTCTGACAGTGGCGGCTATTTTTGAAAGTCTGAAACCAAATTATGCCTGGGCACAGACTGTGGCGAAGGATGATAAGGACATCACCACTAGTTATGAAACTGTAGATTCGCCTCAGGGCAATGGTTCGATCAAAGGCTATCTGGCACGCCCTGCGAAAGGGAAGAAATTTCCGACCGTGATCGTCATTCACGAAAATCGCGGACTTAATCCATATATCGAAGATGTGGCGCGGCGTTTGGCAAAAGCCGGTTATATGGCGTTTGCTCCGGACGGCTTGACCTCAGTCGGCGGTTATCCGGGCGACGACCAAAAAGGTGCAACGGCTTTTCGTCAGGTTGACGGCAAAAAGATGACCGAAGATTTTGTGGCGGCTGCTCTGTGGCTCAAAAAACGCAAAGACAGCAAAGGTAAATTAGGCGCAGTTGGTTTCTGTTTCGGCGGCGGAATGGTCAATCAACTTGCGGTTCGACTCGGCAAAGACCTCAATGCAGGTTCTGCTTTCTACGGACGGCAAGCAGGGGCGGCGGATGTGCCGAAAATTTTTGCCCCGCTAATTCTTCATTACGCAGGAGCCGATCAGGGAGTCAACGCGGGTATTGCCGCCTATGAAGCCGCTCTGAAAGAAAACAAGAAAAAGTATGAAATATTTATGTATGACGGCAAGCAGCACGGTTTTCATAACGACACGACACCGCGTTACGATGCCGAAGCTGCAAAGCTGGCTTGGGAGCGGACATTGGAATTCTTTAAAAAGAATCTCAAGTAGGTAAAAATAAGCGAATCAATTTTCAAAGATAATTGAAATTCGTTTCTTCTTAGCGTTCTTTGCGAAACACTTATCGACCTTTGCGTTAGAACAAAATGTAACCGCAAAGAGCACAGAGATTTACGCAAAGAACGCTAAGATTTTTTAAAATTGAATAGAGGCAAAAACGTAACTAAAAAAGATGGCGGAGACTTCTATTCACCGCACCAAATTCCGGCAAACAGAAATCACTTCTTAAAAAGAAAAATCTGAAATACAAGGGAAAATCCCGATTTTTTCAGTGGAACAATGCTGATATTTTAAAAGTATAACAAAATGAATCCGGCAGACGTTCCATCTAAAAAGACTTCATTTCGGCAGCTAATAATTTCAATTTTTTATTTGCTGTTTTTTTGTTCGATAAATTTTCTCGTTTCGGGGAATTGGTATTGGATCGAAGCCTGGATCTATGCGGTCAGTTTTTTTATTTTCAGCCTGGCGACGGTTATTTATTTGTATTTCAAAGACCCGGCATTACTCAACGAAAGATTCGGCTCACCTATCCAAAAAGGACAAAAGAGCTGGGATAAGTTTTTGCTGATGACCTTTTTGGTCGGAACTATCATTTGGTTTATTCTCATTCCTCTGGATGCGGGAAGATTTCATTGGAGTCCTGAATTTCCGCTGTGGCTAAAGGTAATCGGCGCAGTTCTTTACCTCTCAAATTTTCCGGTTATTTTTGCCGCCTTTCGGGAAAACTCATTTGCCGCGCCGGTAGTTAAAATGCAAAAAGAACGCGGGCAAAAGGTTATCTCTACGGGAATTTACAGCATTATTCGCCATCCGATGTATTTGGGCGGAACTCTGTTGATGATCGGAACGCCTCTTTTGCTTGGTTCAATTTACGGACTCTTACTCGGAATTCTGCTGTCAATAGCTTTGTTTTCCCGCACCTTTGGCGAAGAAAAAATGCTTATTCAGGAACTGGAAGGTTATCCCGAATATATGAGAAAAGTCCGTTGGCGGATAATCCCATATATCTTTTGAAATCGAAAAGTTAAGTATTGCAGAGCCGTAATTTTATCCTTTCGATATTTACCTTAAAATCAGAGCAGCCGAATGCAGGTTTGTGATTCGATGAAATTTGGGTTTTAGCTTTTGGAGCTATTTTAGTGGGGGGCAGGTTATTAGTGAATGATTTAAAGCAGGTTATTGGGTAGATTTAGTGCGATTGGTTTTGCCCGTTTTTCTCTCGCTTTTACGGACATAGCCCATCGAACCGATTAACGGACTGTCAGGACCGTGTTTGCGTGAACCTTTAACCGCATTAACGACCAGCTCGGTTAATTCCAGATTTGCCTTATCAGTGATGTCCAAACGGCTGTTCAGGTCATCTAATTGGCTTTGAACTGTCTCTATCTGACGGCGAATATCACGCGACTTTTCGATCTCAGCGCCATATTCCGCTGCCGTCATCTCGGCAAACTGATCGTCACTTGCATTTTGTTTCCAACCGGTTTCAACCCGATCCATCTTTGCCATATCTTCTTTTCTGTTTCGTGCCATAATTTACTCCTTTTGTCCTCCGAAGAGGTTATTTAAAAACTCTAACGACATATCTAATAAATCTGAAAACCAAATTTGTCAAATAGAAAGCATTTAAATAAGTAGTTTTACTTAGAATAGTTTAGCTAAAAACAAAAAATATTTTCTTGGCTTTTAAGAGCAGATTCTGAAAGGCAGAAAAGAAAATCTAAAGACCTATTTAAAGTTCTAAAAGCCCAAGAGATTTAAATAAGTCTTTAGAAAAATTTTCCGGCGTTCAGATTTTTTAAATAGGTGTTCCGTCATTTTAAATAGAAGTTCAGAATTTTAATTTTGGAAAAGGTTTTACAAATTTTGAAATGTAAATGTGATTAAGTGATAAAGGCAGAAACGCGACCGTGAGGGAGCGTGTTAAAATTGCCAAATGAGAACCGTTATCGAATTTCCCGAATTCATTCACAAAGCCGAAAAACTCTTTGGCACAGACGAAAGAGGAAAAATCGTCGAACTCCTTTCAAGTAATCCAAACACAGGTAAAAAGCTCGAAAACTTCGGCGGAATTCGCAAACTGGAATGGATTCAACACGGCAAGAAGCCAAAAGAACATAACATCTACTATCACGCAGGTTCTAACCATTTACCATTGGTTATCATCGGAATTTTCAGCAAACACGAAAAGTTGGTGTTGGATAAAATTATCGAAATTTTGCTTCACAGTAAAGTTAAATAATTGCGGATTTCGGAATGCGGAATGAGGATTGGCGATTCAATGACGGCAGAAACGCGAGGAGATTTAGGGATTGGGTCAGTATCAATATCTGAATTTTTTTGTGTTATACTTTGGCAATTCAGATAGCTTAAGGAAAACACAGCTTAAATAAAAAATATGGTAGACAATCAAGAAATAGAATTAAAAAATGTTGATTATGTTCCTTCTGAATTGGATGATTTTTACTCAGATGAATCTTTATACAATATAAACTCTTGGGGGGCAGATTTGTCATTTAGAGAATTGATTGAAAGATATAAAGAGGGTTCGATTATTAAACCTGAGATTCAGAGAAACTATGTTTGGGATAAAGCTGAAGCTAGTCGTTTTATTGACTCAATTTTATTAGGTTTACCAGTGCCTAGTATATTTTTAGCAAAGCCAAAAATTAACGAGGAGAAATTGTTAATCGTTGATGGTTATCAACGAATTATGACTGTCTTTGATTTTGTTGAAAATGGAACCTTTAGAAAAGATGGTAAATCTTTTTCATTAACGAATTCGGACAAAATTAATAAAAAATGGAGAGGAAAAACTTTTAAAGAGTTAAATGAGAATCAGCAATATAAAATAAAAGGAACTACAATTCATTCAATAATCTTTGTTCAAATTAAACCACAAAATGACACAAGTTTTTATCAAATCTTTGAAAGAATAAATACTTCTGGAAGAACACTACAACCCCAAGAAATTCGCAACTGTATTTATCAGGGGGATTTTAATTCTCAATTGATTATATTAAATGAAAACGAAAAATGGAGAAAACTGTTTGGAAATGAAGAAATAGATCCAAGAATGCGAGATATTGAATTCATTCTAAGATTTTTTGCTATTTCATCTAAGAATTGGGCTACTGAAGGTGAAGGAACAATTTCCCTCAAAAAGTTTCTAAACGAATTTATGGGAAGCAACGAGTCTAAATCTCAGGCAATTTTAGAGCAACGGGAAAAACAGTTTGATGAAACTATAGATTTCATTTATCAAAAATTTGGTGAAAATGCATTTCAAAATTTATCTGCTAAAGGAGAATATACAAATAAATTTAATCCTACTATTTTTGACTCAATAATGATTTCAACTGAAATTGCTTTACAAAAATTAGGAAAAGTTGAAGATAATGATTTGCCTAATAAAAGATACGAACTTTTACAAAATCCAATTTATCAAGACTTAATCAGAGTTAGAACAACCAACAAAGAAAGAATTGCAAAACGTATTTCCTTATCACTAGAAACTCTTTATGGCTTGAAATATGAATAATAATTACGTTCAAACTCTCTTAGATGATTGTAAAAATGAACTTGATAACGTCAAACTAATAATTGATGGATTAGGAGTTGCGAGTAATATTGTTCCTTACTTAAATAAATATGCGATTATAAAAGCCTGTGGAATAGTTGAAGTTTCTTATAAGAGTCTTATTGCGGATTATTGTGATAGAAGGTCTAAGCCACAGATTAAGAATTTTTTAAAAAAATATGTGCGTGAAAATTCAAAAAACCCGAGTTACAGTAACCTATGCAATTTACTAAAAGAATTTGATGATAATTGGAATACAACCTTTAAGAATAGGATTGATTCCCATCCAGATAAATCTAGAATTATTACTTCAATCAAGTCATTAGTAGATGCAAGAAACGAATTTGCTCACGGCGGCAATCCAACCTTAACAATTTCGGACGTAATAGGCTATTTTTCAGACTTTCGTATTGTAATTGAGGAGATTGATAATATCGTAAATTGATGAAGTAGACACTTCATCTTTTTTATTTATCTTCTTGCTGAATGAATGCTCATTCATTTATAATCTTCTCAACTAAAATCTATCAACTGAGGTTAATCAAAACTTATGCTAAATATCGGAAAAGCCGCTGTTTTAGGGGCGGGAACAATGGGAGCGGCGATTGCGGCTCATCTTTCTAATGCGGGGATTCCCGTGCTTTTGTTGGATATTGCACCGAGGGAAGAGGACGCGAAGGACAAAAACGCTATTGTCAAATCGCTCTTTGAAGCAGCTAAAAAGCTCAAGCCCGCACCGTTTATGCTGGCGGATAATGCGAATCTGATCTCGTTGGGCAATTTTGACGAAGATATGCCGAAATTGAAAGATTGCGATTTGGTGATCGAAGCGGTGGTCGAGCGTCTGGACATCAAACACAAGATTTTTGCCGAGGTTGAAAAGTATCGCAAAGCGGGTTCGGTCATTGCTTCCAACACTTCCGGGATTCCGATTGAATCTATCGCCGAGCCTTTTTCCGAAGATTTCAAAAAGCATTTTATGGGCGTTCACTTCTTTAACCCGCCGCGTTATATGAAGCTGGTTGAAGTGATTCCGACTGCCGATACGGACGGCGAAATTGCTTGTAAAGTTTCGGGTTTTCTTGACCAAAGACTCGGCAAAGGCGTTGTTCCGGCGAAAGATCGTCCGAATTTTATTGCCAATCGTGTCGGCGTTTATTCGATTATGGCGGTTCTGGACGAGATGATTAAGCAAGGTTTTACGCCAACCGAGGTTGACCAGATGACGGGCAAAGCCATCGGACACGCTTCGTCCGCAACCTTTAGAACGTCGGATTTGGTCGGGCTTGATGTTACGGCTCACGTTGTTTCAAATCTTTATCCCGCCATTCCCGAAGACGAAGACCGCGAGACTTTCAAAATCCCCCAAGTAATGCAAACCCTTTTGGATAAAAAGATTTTGGGTGACAAGACCAACGGCGGATTTTTCAAAAAATCGAAAGACGCAGATGGGAAACGGGCAATTTTAGAACTCGACCTCAACACTTTTGAATACAAACCGCAATCGAAAACAAAATTCGCTTCATTGGACGCTGGCAAAGCCATTGAAGATATTCCAACCCGCGTCAAACAGCTCGTTTGGGGCAAAGATAACGTCGGCGAATTTTTGTGGAAAACGACGGCGAGAATTTCGGCTTACGCGGCAAATCGGATTCCCGAAATTGCCAACACGATTGTCGAAATTGACAACGCCATCAAATGGGGATTCGGTTGGGAAATCGGCGTTTTCGAGGCTTGGGACGCAATCGGCGTGGTCGAATCGGTCGAAAGAATGAAAGCCGAAGGAATGAAAGTTCCCGAAAATGTCCAGAAAATGTTGGATTCGGGCGCGACTTCTTTCTACAAATACGAAAACGGGACGAAATCTTTTTACGATCTGGTCAACGGCGGCTACAAAGAAATTGCTGACCGTCCGGGCGTAATTGTTTTGAAATCGGTCAAAGACAGAACCGGCGTTATCAAGAAAAACACCGGTGCAAGTTTAATTGACATTGGCGACGGCGTAGCTTGTCTCGAATTCCATTCAAAAATGAATTCTATCGGCTCGGACACGATGTCAATGATGAAATTTGCAGTTGATGAAGTCGAAAAAAATCACGTCGGGTTGGTCATCGGCAACCAAGGCGGGAATTTTTCGGCGGGTGCAAATATTATGATGCTCCTGCTCGCCGCACAGGAAGAAGAATGGGACGACATCAATCTGATGATCCATACTTTCCAACAGGCGAATATGCGTTTGCGATATTCTTCAAAACCTGTCGTTGCAGCACCTTACGGACTTTCGCTCGGTGGCGGTTGCGAAATTCCGCTTCACGCTGACAAAGTTCGGGCGGCGGCTGAAACTTATATGGGCTTAGTCGAAGTCGGTGTCGGCTTGCTTCCGGGCGGCGGCGGAACGAAAGAAATGGCGGTTCGTTCGATGGATTTAGCCCGCAAAACT
Source organism: Pyrinomonadaceae bacterium (assembly GCA_019694395.1). Taxonomy (GTDB): domain Bacteria; phylum Acidobacteriota; class Blastocatellia; order Pyrinomonadales; family Pyrinomonadaceae; genus JAIBCC01. The sequence continues at coordinate 20,807 of JAIBCC010000010.1, forward strand.
CCCGATGCCGATCCGCTTGTTTTCCTGAAAAAGACGTTTGAAATCATCGGAATGGGCAAGGTTGCAACCTCGGCTCAGGAAGCAAGAAGTTTCGGATTTTTGCGAGATTCCGATGCAATTTCGATGAACGGCGACCGCGTAATTGCCGATGCGAAACAGGAAGTTCTCAATCTAGCGGCGGCAGGATACACGCAACCCGTCCAACGAACCGACATCTACGCGATGGGCGAAGCAGGAATGGCGGCGTTCAAAATTGCTCTGACGATGATGAAACGCGGCGGTTTCATTTCCGACCACGATGAGTTGATCGGTCGCAAAATCGCTAAAATCTTGTGCGGCGGTGAACTAAATCATGCAAGTTTCGTCTCTGAACAATATTTGCTTGATTTGGAACGTGAAGGTTTTCTCTCGTTGTGTGGTGAGCGCAAAACTCAAGAGAGAATCGCGGCGATGCTGAAAACAGGTAAGCCTTTGAGAAATTAGTGGGAAGATTTAACCGCAAAGGGCGCAAAGGTTTTCGCAAAGAGCGCAAAGAATTTTTAAATAGCTTTTGAAATTAAAACAATGTAAATTTTGAAAAAAACTTTAGAAAAACTTTGCGTTCCTTTGCGTCTTTTCCTTTGCGCTCTTTGCGGTTAAGAAAATGTATGAATGAAAACTCACTCTCAAATTTGATAATTAATCGTGCTTTAAAAGTTCATTCTGCCTTAGGTCCCGGATTATTGGAATCAGCTTATCAAGAATGTCTTTTTTACGAATTGCAGAAATCGGGTTTGTTTGTCGAAAAAGAAAAGCCGATGCCGTTAATTTACGAAGAAGTAAAACTCGAATGCGGGTATCGAGTTGATTTGTTGGTCGAAAACAAATTGATAATTGAAATTAAAGCAGTTGAAGTCTTACACGATGTTCACCTTGCACAAGTTTTAACTTATTTGAAATTAGCGAATTGTAAGCTCGGTCTGTTGATGAATTTTAATGTCTTAAGGTTAAAAGAAAAAGGTATCAGAAGAGTTGTCAATGGTTTATAAAACTTAACCGCAAAGGACGCAAAGTGTAAAGACGCAAAGAACGCAAAGATTACATACGAACTTTTTCAACAATAAACAATAATAGTCAAAAATCCTTGGCGACCTTTGCGAAACCTTTGCATCCTTTGCGGTTAGATAAAAGATATGAACGAAAATTACGAAACACTTTTAGTTAAAACCGACACTTTTGAACCGTTTGTTTTATGCTTGGCTTTGGGGACATTAGAGGCAATAAAATCTGAAATTTGGTCAACGGAGGCAGGAATTTGGACCATAGGTCGCCCGAATTTTTTAGATGAACTTGAGAAAATGAATGTTTCGGAAGAAACGAAAAATATTTTGGTAGAGTTTGATGAATTAAACGCCCTTCAAGATTTGGTCAGCGAAGATGATTTTAACGAAAAACTTTCAAAAATCGAGCAGAATATAAAGAAAAGGTTGGAAGATTTTTCGGGAAGTTTTTGGTCTGCAAAATGGGCAAATGAAAATTCCTGAAGTGAATTTGTATTTCTTATCCAGTCTGAAAATTTGGAGGCATTAGCTTGTGAACAAAATAATTTCCGAATATGAACAAGTCATTGATAAAGTCCAAAAAACTTTCGGTCATCTTTCAGCCGAACAATTAAACTGGAAACCTCGTGCGGATTCTTGGAGTGTCGGTCAATGTCTCGATCATTTGATCAAGTCGAACGAGGCGTTTGATGAACAGTTTCAGGCTTTAGCCAAAGGCGAAAAGAAATCAACATTTTGGGAAAAATACTCACCTCTTACTAATTTCTTTGGCAATTTTTTGCTCAAATCCCTTAAAAACGATGCGAAAAAGTTCAAAGCACCAAGCAAAGACATTGTTCCGCCCAGCGATATTTCGGCAAACATTGTTGAAGTTTTCACCAAACATCAAACCGAAGTCGTTGAAAAACTCAAAATGCTGGAAAATGCAGATATGAATTCGGTTGTCACTTCGCCTTTTTTGAAATTGATGACATATCGTCTCGGAACGGCTCTCGAAATCGGTGTCGAACACGAAAGTCGTCATATTCGCCAAGCGGAAAGAGTATTACAGACTGAAGGATTTCCAAAATAAATATTATGAGCGTTTATATCATTGCCCAGATTTCGATTCACGACCGTGACACTTACAATAAATATCAATCGCGTTTTTTTGAAGTTTTCCGTAAATTCAAAGGGGAACTTTTAGCCGCTGACGAAAATCCCGAAATTGTTGAGGGCGAATGGAATCGGGACAAAGTGATTTTATTGAGATTTCCTGACAAACCCTCTTTTGAAGATTGGGTAAATTCCACTGAGTATCAGGAAATTGCAAAAGACCGATATGCGGGTTCAGAAGGAGTTGTTTTGTTAGTTAAATCATTTGGTTTATAAAAATTATGGAAACACAAGAAGCGAAGATTTCAGTCGAACAGCGCGGACATATTTTATTGATTGGTCTCAATCGTCCTGCAAAACGCAATGCTTTTGATATTCAAATGCTCAACGAGCTTGCCGATGCTTATACTTTGCTTGAAAAAACTGATGAACTTCGCTGCGGAGTCCTTTTTGCACATGGCGAAATGTTCACCGCTGGATTGGATTTAGCCAACGTCGCGCCGGAAGTCGTTAAATCTAAAGGCATTTTGAAATTTGATGCAGATTCTATTGATCCTCTCAATCTTTACAGTGAGCGAACAAAACCTTTAATTGTTGCCGTCAACGGAAAATGTTTGACGATTGGCATCGAACTGATTTTGGCGGCAGATATTTGTATTGCTTCGGAAAATGCGACTTTTGCTCAAATCGAAATCAAGCGTGGAATTTTTCCTTTTGGCGGCGCAACGCTTCGTTTTCCTGAACGTGCAGGCTGGGGAAATGCGATGCGTTGGCTGTTGACGGGCGATGAATTTGATTGCAACGAAGCTTATCGAATCGGATTGGTTCAAGAAGTTGTCGAAAACGGAAAGCAGTTAGAAAAAGCCATCGAAATTGCTGAGCAAATTGCCAAACAAGCACCTTTGGGCGTGCAGGCAACCATCAAATCTGCCCGAAAATTGCAGCAAGAAGGTTTTGAAGCCGCCCGAAATTATTTACAACCGCAAATAATGGAATTGTTTGATTCTGAGGATGCGAAAGAAGGTGTGCAGTCATTTTTGGAAAGACGTGATGGGGTTTTCAAAGGTAAATAAGCCGAAAAACGTAAAATTAGGAGGTAGTTGATGCCAATAAAACTAGCGATACTTTTTTCAGGGTTATTTCTGTTAATCGGGATGCTGACGGGAGTTTGGAAATATACGACGATAATGAAAAGTGAACACGCAAAATCTTCGATGTATGTTGACATTGCCCATCGAAATGCTTTGCTTTTTAGTTTTGCTTGCGTTGTTATTGCTAAATTGATGGAATTTAGCCCTTTTTCGATGACAATTCAAATAATAATAACCGCAATTCCGCTTTTTTATTTTAGTCTGACGACAATTAACCAAATCAAAGAAGGTTTTGCAGGGCGAACAGAAACTATTTTTAAAGAAAGAAATTTTTCGACAACCTGGTTCACATACGGACTTATAGTTGGTGAAATTGGTGCAATTTCATTGATGATAATTGGATATATTTACACGCAACTTCTGTAAATAATGAATCAGGGCATACATTGAAAGGCACGCAGGAAACTTTAAAGGAAAGTGAAACTCAGAGTGGAAAACGGAAAGTGGAGAGTGGAAAGTTGAAAAAAAACACTTTCCACTTTCCACTAAATTATCTATGCCCGAATCTTTTGCTACCAAACTCGACCGTTACAAATTCAACTTGTTTCCTGCCTATCGCGGAACGGGCGCACGAGTTCTTTACATTTCCGCCGATTACCGCGAAATGCGGATCAAAATTCCTCTGAATTGGCGGACTAAAAACTATGTCGGAACGATTTACGGCGGCAGTATGTATGGCGGAATTGATCCGATCTATATGCTGATGCTGATTAAAAATTTAGGCAAAAATTACATCGTTTGGGACAAAGCCGCGACCATTCGTTTCAAAAAACCGGGCAAAGAAACTCTGTTTGCTGATTTCAAATTGACTCAGGAAGAATTGGACGAAATCAAAACCGTTTTGAAAAGGCAGAAATCGTTGGACAGAATCTATAATGTCGAACTCAAGGACAAAAACGGTCAGATTCATTGCCTCATCGAAAAGACTCTCTACATCGCTAATAAATAACCGCTTTTCATTCTCGAAGTAACAAGGCAAGTGCTATAATTAAAGGACAAAATGGACGGAACGCCGTGCTTCCAGCCGGCATACATCGGTCACGATGTGCTAAGTTTAGCCTAAGTTAATTTTGGCTTTACCTTAAATTTTCGCGCTATGCGCTCAATGCCAGCTAGAAGCGTGGCGTTCCTTTTGGATTACTGCTTTTTAAAAAATGAAAAGGAGGAGTTATGAGTAAATTACCTAAAATCACCATCTTCTTTTGGATAATAAAAGTTTGCTGCACAACTCTGGGAGAAACTGCAGGAGATGCGCTTTCGATGTCGCTGGATTTGGGGTATTTGGTCAGCACTGCTATTTTTGCGGCGATTGTTATTGCGGCAGTCGGTTTGCAAATCCGGGCTAAACAATTTCATCCTTTTCTTTACTGGTTCACCATCATTGCGACAACTACGGTTGGGACAACTATGGCGGATTTTGCAACTCGTTCATTAGGCATCGGTTACACGGGCGGCTCGGCAATTTTATTGACTTTGGTAATTGCCTCGTTGCTGATTTGGCGTTGGGCAATGGGCAGCGTCTCGGTTGACCATATCGAAACTGCAAAAGGCGAATTATTCTACTGGATAACGATCATCTTTTCTCAAACTTTGGGAACTGCGCTTGGAGATTGGTTTGCCGACACCGCAGATTTCGGCTATCTCGGTGCGGCGGCTGTTTTTGGCGCAATTCTTTTAATAGTAGTTGCTTTGTATTATTTTACAAGTATTTCCCGCGTCATTCTGTTTTGGGTTGCTTTTATTTTGACCAGACCTTTAGGCGCGGTAGTCGGCGATTTTCTGGATAAGCCGTTTGATGAGGGCGGATTAAATTTGAGCCGTTTTGTTGCCTCGGCAGTTTTAATTGCCATCATCGCGGCTTGTATTTTAATTTTTCCGCAAAAAGCGTCCGAAAAACCGCATTAGTTTATGTTTCAATTTCAAATCAGAAATCCACTCATCCTTTGGCTGGTTTTGCTCGGCATTTTACTGTTTTTGCCGAATCAAGCTCGTGCACAGGGCGGACCGCCGATGATAACTGACGACACGGGAACTGTTCCCAAAGGTCATTGGGAAATCAATTCTGCTTTTACGATTGAACGCGGTTCGGATGGACGCGTCTTAGGAACTCCGCTGTTGGATATAAATTACGGATTGAGCAAAAATACGCAATTAAAAGTCGAAATTCCGTGGTTGGTCGTTCATCGAAACGGACAAAAAGGAATAAACGGTTTGGGCAACACAAATATCGGCGTTCGTTGGCGTTTTCGGGATGAAACCAAAGATCACAGAATTGCTCTTTCAATTTATCCGCAATTTGAATTTAACAATCCGACCTCATCCGTTCGGCGCGGAATTGTTGATCGCGGACCCGAATTTTTAATGCCGCTGCAATGGCAAACCCAGGTTGGAAAATACGGAATCAACGGTGATGTCGGCTATCGTTTCAAACGCGGAACCGACGAACTCATTTATGGCGTGGTTGTTGGAAGAAGGTTTAGAGATGCAGTTGAAATTCTAGGTGAAATTCACGGAACGGGCGAGCGAAATGCGCTAAACAAAAGCGAAATTGTCTATAATCTGGGAACTCGAATCAAAATAAACGACAATCTCAATTTAATAACCTCCGCCGGAAAAAGTATCAGGAAAAGCTACGATCCGCGTTTCATTGGATATTTGGGAATGCAGATTACTTTCTGAATTTTTGGTAGAATTTATAACGTCGAATCAAAAGATAAAAACGGTCAGGTTGATTGCCTCATCGAAAATTTTCATAATTACAGAAAAATAAATGTTTACAATTCAACAAATTAACGAGGCAAACGCCAGAGTAAAGACGGGTGCGGATTTTCCAAGGTTGGCGCAGGAACTTTTTGAAATGGGCGTATTAACCAACGATGTTTATGTAAATGACGGTCACGCCGAATTTTTCGGCAAAGATGGTTTCGCTGTCAAAACTCCCGCAACACATCCGATTTTAACAGTTGCAGACGAAAGCCAAGCGGAAAAATTCCAACATTATTTGAAAATCCATCAACAAGGTCAAACCGATTATCCAACCTTTTTAGAGCATTCCGCCGAAACTGGAATCGAAAAATGGACGCTTGATTTTACTGCCAAAACCTGCACTTATCTTGACAAAAAAGGTCACAAAATTTTAGTTGAAAAAATCCCGGAAGTTAAATAAATGATTGAATATAATAAATTTGCGTTCATCTTTGATATGGATGGAACGCTGGTTGATAATATGCACGTTCACACGGAAGCATGGGGAAAAATGCTGGCGGAAAATAATATTCCGTTCAATGAACACGATTTTTTGGTCAAAACGGCGGGCAAAACCAGCCGCGAGATTTTGCCGATGATTTTTGAAAATATCACGGAAGAAAAAATTGTTGAACTCACGACCAGAAAAGATTCGATCTATCACGAAATCTTTTTGCCGCATCGGAAATTGGTGGACGGCGCGGAAGAATTTTTAATCGAATCCAAACGGCTCGGAATCAAATTAGCAGTGGCGACCGCTTCACCGATTCCGAATGTCGAATATATTTTGGACGGCTTGGACATTCGCAAATATTTTGATGCAGTCGTGACCGCTGCTGACATCACGATCGGCAAACCGCATCCCGAAGCCTTTCTGAAATCGGCTGAAAAAGTTGGAATTATTCCCAGTAATTGTCTGGTTTTTGAAGATGCTCTCGGAGGTTTTGAAGCCGCCCACCGCGCCGGAATGCCGTCAATCGGAATTGCAACGGTTAATTCTTTTGAAATAATTTTACAGCAAAATTCCGTAGTCGAAGCGCACAAAGATTTTACCAACCTGAATCCGCAAGAATTAATTTTGAAATACGTTCAGAAAAAAGCAGTAGCAAATTAAACATAACAGGAAAGAAAAAAGATGAAAAAATATTTGTTTTTGATTGTTTTAGGTATGGGTTTGTTGGCTTCGGGCTGCAATTACACCGGTATTCCGGTTGAATATGCAAGCGTTTGCGATAAGAAGAATGACCGCCAATACGTTGAAGTTGTCGGGTATTTCAAAAATACGGGGAGCGCAATGTGTTCAAAAAGCGGGAATGAACCGATGCGTTGCCCGATTCAATTTGTGGATACGCCGGATCAGCCAAAACCTGTTTCAGCATATATTGACCTTGGGAGCGGTGCGAGTTCCATCACCAAAGACGAGGCAAAAGGTTTGATAATTCACGATGATAAAAATGAAGTTGTCGAGAACTCGCAAAAAGTAAAAGTTACAGCCAGCTTGATGGTTTACACTACTCCTTCAAAGCCAACTGACAATTTTGCGCCGTGTTCGCTAACGGTAAAGAAAATCGAAAAAGCACAATAAAGTTAAGGAAGTTAGGGAAGTTCTGAAAGTTTTGGAAGAGGTTGACTTTTAAGTTCATTCTCACTTCCTAAACTTCCTAAACTTCCTTAAACTGTTTATCTATGAACCGATGCGATTGGGCTAGAAATGATTTAGCAATTAATTATCACGATACGGAATGGGGCGTGCCGCTTCACGATGACCAGCGGCTTTTTGAATTTTTAATTCTCGAAGGCGCACAAGCCGGTTTGTCCTGGGACACAATTTTGCGGAAACGCGAAAATTATCGGGCGGCTTTTGATAATTTTGAGGTGGAAAAAATCGTTAAATATGACGAGAAAAAATGTCTGGAACTATTGAAAAATGAAGGGATTATCCGCAATCGTCTAAAAATCGCTTCGGCGGTTCGCAATGCCAAATGTTATCTGGAAATTGTAGAAAAAGAAGGCAGTTTTGATAAATATATTTGGTCTTTTGTGGACGGAAAATCAATCGTCAATGTTTGGGAAAACATCAAACAAGTTCCGGCTTCAACCGAAATTTCCGATAAACTGAGCAAAGATTTGAAAAAACGCGGCTTTAATTTTGTCGGTTCAACCATTATGTATGCCTTTATGCAGGCGACAGGGATGGTCAACGATCATTTGACGGGTTGTTTTCGATATAAGGAAGTGAAATAAGGAAAGAAAATCAGAATCTTGGCGAACTTTGCGTCTTTTACTTTGTGTCCTTTGCGGTAAAAAAAAAATGCTTAACCGCAAAGAACGCAAAGGTTTCGCAAAGCAACGCAAAGAGAATTAAAAGGACAATAGAGTCGTATTCAGATAAGTTGTTAATTTGATTTTATGCTAAAAAAAATCCTTGAAAATAGCCGTTTTCTTGTTTTAATTGCCGTGATCGGTTCGCTGATCGGAACTGTGGCGTTATTGATTTTGGGCATTTATGAAATCGTTGAAATAATTTTAGAAGTGTCTCACGGCTCAATCGAATCAAAGAAAATCGTTCTCGGTTTAATTGAAATCATTGATACTTTTCTGATGGCAACGGTCTTTTTGATAATTTCAATCGGACTTTACGAACTTTTTATTGATTCAACTCTCAAACTCCCCGAATGGTTGGAAATAAACAGTTTAGACGATTTAAAAGCCAAACTGGTTGGTGTTGTCGTCATCGTTTTGAGCGTAATTTTTCTGGGAAATACGGCTAACTGGAAAGGCGGACAGGAAATTTTGTATCTTGGCGGCGGCATTGCGGCGGTGATATTTGCGCTGACCTATTTTTTGAAGCAAAAGAAATGAGGTTAAATTAAATGTCGGACAAAATCATTTCGGGCATTTTGCTGATTGTCGGCATAATCAATATTTTGCCGGTCATCGTATTTTTTGACGCGTCAAAAACGGTAAAACTCTACGGCGTTCCGATTGAAGGAGAGAATCTAACCATTTTAATGCGCCATCGCGGAGTTTTGCTCGGCTTGGTCGGTATTGCGTTGATTGCAGCGGCGTTCAAATCTGATTACTTAATTTTAGCTGTTGCATTGGCACTTATCAGCAAATTTGCCTTTATTTTTCTGACATTTACATCAGCAAATTATTCGGCTGAAATCAAACAAGTTGCGTTGATTGATGTTGGGGCAATAGTTTTGTTGCTGATTGTTCTGGGATTGCATTTTTATACTAAATAGGGCTTATGGAATATTTGATTGGACTAATTTCAACCGTATTTATTGTCGCGTTGGCTAAGTTCACGAAATTTGAGAATGACCGCTCATTTTATCCAACAATTTTGATCGTCATCGGTTTGCTGTATGTTTTATTTGCCGTTATTGATGGAGGTCGTCAAACGATTTTGTTCGAGAGCCTCATCGCCGTTGTTTTTATGACGATTGCCGTAATCGGTTCCAAAAAGAGTCAAGTATTAGTTGGAATTGGGATAATTTTGCACGGTATTTTTGATATTTCACACCCGCTATTTTGGGAAAACAAAGGAGTTCCAATATTTTGGGCGGGTTTTTGTTCAGCCATAGATGTTACCCTTGGTGCTTATGTAATTTGGGAAAAGAGCGGTTCTGAGAAATGAAAACTCTAATCTACACTGGCACTTTTTAATTGCTGCATTAATTTTATTTTAATATGACACGTTATTGGATTGGGGTTGCGTCGCGCAACCACGTTATGTTTGGTGTAAAGGGCGGATTTGCGATGCTCAATCACGGCAAATTAGCCCCTTTGAAAAAGATGAAATCAGGCGATTTTTTGATCTACTATTCTCCGAAAATCGAATTGGAAAAAGATGAAGTTTGTCAAAAATTTGTTGCCGTCGGAAAACTAAATGCAGGCGAACCTTATCAAGTGAAAATGACTGAAGATTTTGAGCCTTTCCGCCGCGATGTTGAATATTTTGAAGGAGTTGAGGCTGATATTAAATCGTTGATCGAAGATTTGGACTTTATCAAAAACAAAAAAAGTTGGGGTTATGCGTTCCGTTTCGGGCATTTGGAAATCAGCAAAAAAGACTTTGATTTGATAACCAAAGCGATGAAAATTGATTTATGAATTATCCGATCACACCAGCCATTCGTGTTCTGCGCGAGAAAAAAGTGGATTTTGAACCGCACATTTTTGATTATGTCGAAAAAGGCGGAACGAAACATTCTTCGCAAATTTTAGGCGTTGATGAACACTCGGTGGTGAAAACAATTGTCTTTGAAACCAATGAAAAGAAACCGCTTATCGTTTTGATGCACGGAGATTTACAGGTTTCGACCAAAGAACTGGCGCGAATTCTGAAAGTCAAAACAATTTCTCCCGTCACGCCCGAAAAAGCCAATAAACTGACAGGCTATTTAGTTGGCGGAACTTCGCCGTTCGGCACGAAAACCAAAATCCCGGTTTATGTCGAAAAAACGATTTTTGATTTGTCGAAAATTTATATCAACGGCGGAAAACGCGGATTTTTGGTGGCGATTGAACCGAAAGTCTTGCATGAAGTTTTGCAGATTGAAGAAGTCGAAGTTGGGATTTCAACTATGAATTAAAACAATTTGGATGCCCGCGAAAAACGCTAAAAACGCGAAAAAAGAACAGTAAAATTTTTCCAAATTGCTTTGATTTTTAGACAAATTTTAGCGTTATTTCGCGTGTTTCGTGGGCAAATCTCTTTTTAAAATCGCTTAAAACTCAAATTCATAGTAAATTATTCTAAACAAATTTCTGCCCCGAACTTTCAAAAAAATGGAACACGGAAATCATCAGCAAAATATTGATAAAGTTACGTTTGCGGGACTTTTGGTTGCGCTTGGAATTGTTTTTGGCGACATTGGAACTTCTCCGCTTTATGTTTTTTCGGCAATCATCGGAACGCGAAAAGTTGAACCGATGTTGGTTTTAGGCGGATTTTCAGCGGTTTTTTGGACGCTGATGTTTCAGACGACAATCAAATACGTTTTGATTGCTTTGCGAGCCGACAACAACGGGGAAGGCGGAATTTTTTCGTTATTCGCGCTGGTCAGACGTTATGCGGGAAGCTGGCTGATGTATGTGGCGATTATCGGCGGAAGTTTTTTGCTGGCGGACGGAATTATTACGCCGCCGATTTCGGTTTCTTCGGCAATCGAAGGTTTACGGATTTATTCGCCCGAAATTCCCACCGTTCCGATTGTGATTACGATTTTGATCGGGCTTTTTGTGGTTCAGCAATTTGGAACTCAGTTTATCGGCAAGTTTTTTGGTCCGATTATGACTTTGTGGTTTACCTTTATTGGTGTCATCGGTTTAATGTCGCTGACTTCCGATTTTTCGGTTTTAAAAGCTCTAAATCCTTATTACGCTTATCAATTATTGACTCAATATCCGCACGGTTTTTGGCTCTTGGGGGCAGTTTTTCTTTGCACCACGGGAGCGGAAGCCTTGTATTCTGATATGGGGCATTGCGGACGCGGAAATATCAGAATTAGTTGGATTTACGTCAAAATCTGTCTGTTACTGAATTATGCCGGACAGTCTGCTTTTTTGATGAGCAAAGCCGGAAATGAATTAACGGGCGCAACTCCTTTTTATTCAATCGTTCCGAGTGTGATTTTGCCTTTGGGAATTACGATTGCGACTTTGGCGGCGATCATTGCTTCGCAAGCCTTGATTTCAGGTAGTTTTACGCTGATTGGGGAAGCAATTCGTCTAAATTTTTGGTCACGTCAACGCATTTTTTATCCGACTGATTTCAAAGGTCAGCTTTACATTCCACAGGTCAATTGGCTTTTGATGGCAGGCTGTATTTTCGTAGTTTTGTATTTTCACGAATCAAAATATATGGAAGCCGCTTACGGATTGTCGGTGACTTTGACAATGCTGATGACGACATTTTTGTTGTTCGTTTATATGCGTTCGCGGCGGTTTAATGCGGCTTTAACTTACGGCTTAACTCTTTTGTTTTTAGCAATTGAGCTTTCATTTTTGACGGCAAATCTGGAAAAATTCCCCGAAGGCGGCTACGTTTCAGTTTTAGTCGGCTTTTTGCTTTTCGGAATAATGTGGATTTGGTTCAATGGCAGAAAATTGCGCCGGAAACTTTTGGTATGGGAAAAAACAGAGAACTTTTTCGGAACTTTGAAAGAACTGAGCAACGATAAAACCATTCCGCAATATGCTACGCATTTGGTTTATTTAACGGCTTCGGATTCGCCGAAAAAACTTGAACGCGAAACGATTGAATCAATTTTGGAAAAAACGCCGAAACGCGCCGATGTTTATTGGTTTGTTCACGTTAAAACGGACGATCATCCTTTTACGACCAAATACAAAGTCGAAACGATTGCCAAAGAAGACGTTTATTTTATTACGTTTACGCTCGGTTTCAGAATTGAGCCGCGCATCAGTTATTTGTTTGAATTAGTGTTGGAAGAACTGGTTAAAAACAAAGAAGTCGAGCGCACCAGCCGCCATCCGGCTCTCAAACAATACAATATTCACGGCGATATTCGCTTTGTTCTGCTCAGTTCATTTTTGAGTTATGAGAACGATTTGTCAGGGACAGACAACTTTATTATGCGCTCTTACTACATTTTGCGGCGTTGGTTCAGCATTCGTGAAGATGCAGCTTACGGGCTTGATGCGGATAGTGTCGTTATCGAAAATGTTCCGGTAGTTGTTGCCAGACCGGAAAAAATTCAATTAGAGAGAGTGGAATAAATTTCAAATCAGCTTTTTCTCCCGCAAACTTTTAATTGAGCGATTCAAACTCCGTTCGGTAACACCCAAATAATTGGCAATGTCCGGTTTGGCAATGGTTTTGAACAGCTCGGGAAATTGTTTTTTCAAAAGCAATAAATTTGTTTCAATCGGATTTAAGTGACTGTTTGAGTAGCGAATTGCCTTGAATTTTATTTTTGCCGCCAAAGCCCGCAAAACCAATCGGTTAAATTGCGGATTTTCTTCCAAAAGTTTGTAGAAATTATTCCGTGAAATTTTGTAGATAACCAAGTCGGTCATTGATTCGACCGCACAGACGGTTTCATCCTCATTAAACATTTCAATTTCACCAAAAATTACACCTTCGCCAAAAAACTCCTGAATAAAAATATTGCCGTCTTCATTGGTCAGATAACATTTAGCGATTCCGCTTTTGATGATGTGGACAAATTCAATTTTATCGCCTTGCTCGATAACGATCTTTTTCGGAGAAAAATTGTGTTGAGAAATAAAATTATTTGATTCATCGGCGGCAATTTTACCGATAAAATCCAATAATTCCCGGTTGATTCTAATCATTTTTAAGTTTGGGACAAATGTCCTTTTTTTAGTCTGAAAAAGTTGTTAGCTTATTTTTCAGGTGATAAAAATGCAAACACTATTAAAACAAATTCAGGCGGCAAAGGAAATTGAAAACGGTAAACAGACTCATCCGATTTTCAATCTCCATTTTTTATTGCTCTGTTTCAGCTCAATGTTATTTTCCGCCAGCTACAATATGCTGATTCCCGAACTTCCGTCTTATTTGAGCAGTCTCGGCGGAGCGGACTACAAAGGTTTGATAATTTCTCTGTTCACCCTGACGGCAGGTTTGTCCAGACCGATCAGCGGGCAATTGATTGATACAGTCGGGCGAAAACCTGTGTTGTTGATCGGCACAATCGTTTGTTTGATCTGCGGATTTTTATATCCGGTTTTGGGGAGTGTAGCCGGATTTTTATTGCTCAGATTGTTTCACGGATTTTCGACAGGATTTAATCCGACTGCAATGACGGCGTATGTTTCCGATGTCGTGCCGCCAAATCGTTGGGGCGAAGCACTTGGTTGGCAAGGACTTTTTTATGGAATGGGACTGGCTCTCGGTCCGGCGTTGGGAAGTTTTATCAAACTATATTTTTCTTTTGATGTTTTGTTTTACAGTTCTTCATTCGTCGCATTTTTATCTTTTGCTCTGATTTTCACCATCAAAGAAACTTTAACCGTTAAAAAGCCTTTTACTTTACAAACCTTAAAAATCTCCAGGCAAAATATTTTTGCCTCCGAAGCCGTTTCGCCTGCCATTGTTACTTTTTTAACTTATTTTGCCTTTGGAATGGTTTTAACTTTGATTCCCGATTGGAGCCAGCATTTAGGAATCGCTTACAAAGGCTTGTTTTTTATTCTATTTACGATTGCTTCACTTTTAGTCAGACTGTTTGCAGGAAAATTTTCGGACAGTTACGGACGAGTTCCATTGATTTTTCTCGGCTTAGCCATTTTGCTGATTTCGATGCTGGTAATGGGATATTTCCCGTCAATTACAGGTTTGGTTATTGCTTCTCTCACTTACGGAACAGCAATGGGAATTTTGTCGCCCGCTTTGAATGCGTGGACGGTGGATTTAAGTCTGCCGAGTCATAAAGGTAGAGCAATCGCCACAATGTTTATTGGAATGGAAGCCGGAATCGGGTTAGGCGCGTTATTTTCAGGTTTCTATTACCAAAATATTCTGTCACGAATCCCGCAAATTATGTTGTTATGCGCTGTAACGACATTGTTTGCAATTATATATTTGCAGTTACGAAAAAGATTTACAGGTAGAAAACAACTTCCGATTGAGCAAAATTAGAGATTTAGTTCATTAAATTCAGATTTTGCAAAACAGTTAAATTTTATTGGCAAAAATCCTTCAAATTGTGTATATTGTAAAAATGAATGAACATTCACTCATTTATTGGCTTGAAATATGTCTGTTGTAAAAATAAGGATTTACCGTCAAAATATTCGTTCTGCAAATAATGAAAAGAAACTCATTAAAACGAGTTTTGTAACTCTAAATTCGGAAAAGAAGCTGACAGCAAAAAAGGCGGGACAAATACTAGCAAATAATTTTTCGGATTTTGACAGGCTTAATGCTAGAAACGGTTTGCAAAAGAGTGAAGAAGGTTTTCTTGCTATGCGTCCAGTAGAAAACGAAATACATATTTGGGAATACGCAATTATAACCGAGGAAGAAAAAGAGTAAAATAAAAAATTATGAAAGAAGCAGTTATCGTATCAGCCGTGCGGACGGCAGTTGGAAAAGCACCGAAAGGAACATTAAAAAATACTCGTCCGGATGATATGGGCGCAACCGCGATCAAAGCCGCAGTTAAGAGAGTTGAAGGCTTAAACGTCAACGAAATTGATGACGTGATAATGGGCTGTGCGTTTCCCGAAGCCCAACAGGGAATGAATGTTGCCCGAACCGCGATGATTTTGGCAGGTTTACCGGTCGAAACTTCGGCAATGACCGTTAATCGTTATTGCTCAAGCGGCTTGCAAACTATTGCGTTAGCGGCAGATAGAATCAAAACCGGCGGCGCGGAAATAATTGTCGCGGGCGGATTAGAAACAATGTCAATGATTGCCATGGGCGGCGCGAATTTTCGCCCGAATCCGAAATTGGCGGACAATTATCCCGATTATTATTTGAATATGGGCTTGACTGCTGAAAATCTGGCGAAAAAATACGAGATCACCCGTGAACAAGCCGACCAATTTTCTTTGGAATCGCATCAAAAAGCAGCGGCGGCGATTCAAGGCGGGAAGTTCAAAAACGAAATCGTGCCGATGACCGTTTTGGTGGATGAATTGGATGCGAAAGGTCGCGTTTTACGCAAAGAAGTTGTTTTTGATACTGACGAAGGTGTTCGTTACGATGCTTCGATTGAAGGTTTTGCCAAATTAAAACCTGTTTTCCACGTCAAAGGAACTGTGACGGCAGGAAATTCTTCGCAAATGTCAGACGGCGCGGCGGCTTGTGTCGTGATGTCGGCTGATAAAGCTAAAGAACTGGGATTAAAACCGCTTGCCCGTTTTGTCAGTTATGCAACTGCCGGATGTTTACCCGAAGAAATGGGAATCGGTCCGGTTTATGCAATTCCGAAAGCCTTAAAAATGGCTGGTTTAACGCTTGACCAAATTGACGTTATCGAATTAAACGAAGCCTTTGCCGCGCAGGGACTTTCGGTCATGAAAGTTTTGGAAATGAATCCGGCGAAAGTCAATGTCAACGGCGGCGCAGTTGCTCTCGGACATCCGCTTGGCTGCACCGGCGCAAAATTGACGGCAACAGTTCTGAATGAACTGGAGCGCACCGGCGGACGTTACGGAATGGTGACGATGTGCGTTGGCGGCGGAATGGGCGCAGCCGGAATTTTCGAGCGTTTGGATTAGTCGAAAAAACAACTTCAGAAATATATTGGTTATTTGTAAAACTTGTGCTAGTTTAATCTGCAAAATGATTTAGCGGAGAATTAGCATTTATGAGAACTCCAACTTCGGCAGAGCTGGACAGCTACGTTAATCAACATATTTCGGCAATCTGTGGGTGCAATTATCATGATGACAATGATAATCATTGCGCCCATTTTGTTTGTCACATAACCGAACTGCGTTTTGGGCTGACCTGTTTTGATATGTCAGGATCAGGCACCGAAAGTCAAAAGGCAAATATCAGAGTTCAGGAGGTTTTTCCGCGTTGCCGACGTGTTGGGCTGTGGAGAAATAAACCGCAGGACATTCAGAGCGGTTTTATTTTTGTGACTAAAGCGGGAAATGTAAATGTGCGGGCAAAAACGATTGCTAATGTGCGAAAAAAACATATCGGAATTTTTATCGGGACTGACATTTGGCAATACAAAAATAAGCTCAAGCACGTTATAAAACAAACACCTGACGAGTTCCGCCAGCATTATACCGGAGAAGGTTTTGAGATTTTTTTCGGAGAATTTCCAATATGAAAAGAGTAATTACTAAATTTTCATTGATTGGAATTATTACCATGTTTCTTTTTACTTTTTCCTATGGTCAAAGTCGAAAAGGAAAAGAAAAAATTGTTGAGCCAACTGCCAAGGAAGCCATCAAACAAGTAATTTTGAACGGAGACATTCGCCTTTCGGTCGGGAAAAATTGTCAGGATGTTGGAGCTTCTCCCACTGACAAAACGATCCTCGATTATTTAAGCGGAATCCTTGCCAATCAAGCTGAACCAAAGACCGAAAATTTTATCGAATTCAAATTCAAACAGGAAAAAGGGCGTTTATCCGAAATAATTTGGATCTGTGATCTCTTGTTTAAGGGGAAAGATGCCGAAGATGTTTGGAGCAACGGTGTCAGATTTAAACTGCGTAATTCTGACCGAAAATTATTGCGTGAATCTCTTTCCTGTATCGGAACAGGCTGATTTTTCCTGTAAATTAGTGGTGTTTTTAAGTTATTTTCAAGTATTCCATCGAATTTCAACAAAAAGAGTTGACAAACCTCACATTAAAGTTTTACTTTAAGTTTCGAGTTCTAAAGTCTAGTATTAACAACTACAACAACATCTAGTGAGTCCAGAAATCCATATCCCCGTCAGAATCGAAGGCGAGACAGCAACCATTTTTGCAGGTGATTACATCAACAAATTAAGTGGTGAACGTATCGAGCGCGAATGCCAACGGCAAATCAATGCCGGATGCAAAACTTTGATTGTAAATTTTTCTGAGACAGAGCTTGTCAATAGTATCGGAGTTTCAATTTTGCTTGGTGTAATTGATGTTGCCGCAAATGCAGGCGCAAAAATCGTTTTTTCCGACATCAACGAAAACACAATCGAGCTTTTTGATACCTTGGGACTGACAAATCACGTCGAAGTTCTGCCGAATTAGTTCATTCAAAACAAAATGCTTGAAAATCAACAGAAATTAATCCATACCTTTGGAGCATTAGCGGATTTGGGTCAGGAAGTCGCGCATAAGCAAAACTTTCAGGAAATGATTCGCACCTCTTTGCATTTGGTGCTTGGCTCACTGGCGATTATGCGCGGAGGGGTGGCACGATATTCACGTTTCGGGCACGAACTTAATATGTTGGTAATGCGAGGCTTAGGCGATAATTTTCCGCTCAGTCTTTCGCTTTGTTACGAAGACGAACGCCAATTTCTAGCCAACGGACTAGCTCCGATCGAAGTCAAACACGCGCAGGTTTTACCCTTTGTCCAAATTTATGACCGCAGTTTTGAGTCCAAAAAAATCGAATTAGTTATTCCTTTAATCATTCGGGATGAACTGGTCGGCGTGATCTTTTTGGGTGAGAAGGCAACGGGAGAACCTTTTACGGGTTACGACAAAGACATTATTTGTGCAATGGCACGGCATATCGGGGTTGGAATCGCTCAAAGAAATTTAATGGCGGAATTAGAGCGCCGCGCCGAAGAAAACCGGCATCTTTACGAAGATTTGCGAACGACCTATAAAGATACGGTCAAAGCCTTTGCCGCCGCTATTGACTGCAAAGATAAATATACCGAAGGTCATTCGGAAAGAGTCGGAAAATATACGGAAATCATTGCTGGTGAGCTTGGTTGGGATAACGACCACGTTGAAGGCGCAGCCATTGCCGGATATTTGCACGATGTAGGAAAATTAGTGGTTGACCGCAATATTATCAATTCGCCGACTCGAATCACTGCCAGCGAAAATGCCCAATTGTCAAAACATCCGACGGTCGGCTACGAAATCCTTTTACCAATTCATCATCCATACGCAGATGTTCCGCTTGCTGCCAAATATCATCACGAACGTCTGGACGGACGCGGTTATCCTGATGGCTTGCACGATAGGGAAATTCCGTTTATTGCTAAAATCGTGAATTTGGCGGATTCTTTCGATGCGATGACCACGGATCGTCCGTATAAAAGACGGCGTAAATCCGAAGAAGTGATCGAAGATATGCACCGTAATTCAGGAAAACAATTTGCTCCTGAGTTGGTTACTGCTTTTTGTCGCGCGATGCTGAAAGAATTGACCAATGAAAGGAAAGAGAAGCGTTTTCGTAAAATACTTGGCAAAGATTATCTCGAAGCAGATAAGATCGTGCCGCTTTTGAAAAATGTTTTAAATGCCCGAAATGCTACTTCGCCATTAACTTTTGTGGCAGCCGAATGAAAGTGGAACACTTTAAAAATGAAAGGTGAAAAAAGTTGATTGAGAAATTAAAATTGGCTTTTTCAATATGCGATCCAAAATTAATGACCAATTTTTTTAACTTTTTTACCTTTTCACTTTTGAACTTTTTTGATAATCTGTATTGAAATTCGTTATACCTCAAAACAACCCCAATTTTGATGATTTTTTGAGCAAAAAAGAACATCATCAACCATCCAAAACGAGTAGTCTAAATTTTAAGCACTTGAATAATGCAATTTTAAAAATATGACTTGACACGACATTTCAAATAATCGTAATATCATTCAGAAGTGGTCAAAAGTGGTCTAAAATGGACTTTTTATTGAAAATTACATCCCAAACATCAAGTGTTTAAGCCTGTGGAAAACTTTTAAGCACTTGCCCCAACAAACGAAATGCTGCGTGGAAACTATAATGCACGAATAGATGACAAAGGACGGTTGAAAATCCCGACGCATTTCAGACGAAAAATTGAAGAAAAACACGGCTCGTTGGTCTATGTAACGAGTCTGACCGGAGAAAGTGCCCAAATTTTCCCGCTCAAAGAGTGGGAAATTATTGAACAGAAAATCGCTCTTTTACCGACCAATGAAATTGCCCGCAAACTTTATGTGATGGCGACAAGTTTTTACGGTCAGGAATCCGAAATTGATAATCAAGGCAGAATCTTAATCCCCCCGCGTTTAAGACAAAAAGCCGAAATTTACGGAGACGTTTCGGTTTTGGGGTATTTGAACTATCTGGACGTGTGGAATGAGCAGCGAATTGAACAATATTTGGTGCAAAATCCATTCACTGCCGAACACGAAAGCCTTTTGGCAAGACTTGGGATTTGATAGTTGGTTTTCGGTCTTTAGACTTTGGTTTTTGAAAGACTAAAACAGGTTGTAGTTAATGAAAAAAAAGAGCAAAGACCAAAAGCCTAAAGCCAAAGACCGGATTGAAACTAGCTTTTTGAAAAATACAGACGAGGTTCACACTTCCGTCCTCTTGGCGGAAACGATTGAACAGCTTGAGCCGAAAAGAGGCGGAGTTTTTGTAGATTGCACCCTTGGGCTTGGCGGACACAGCGAAGCGATTTTGCAAGCGTCCGAAAAAACACAGGTTGTCGGAATTGACCAGGACCTTGAAGCGATTGCCTTTGCGAAAAAGCGTTTAGAAAAATTTGGCGATAGATTTCAGGTTTTTCACGCTAATTTTTCCGAAATTGAAAAAGTTTTGGAACAGGCAAAAATTGACAAAGTTGACGGTATTTTAGCGGATTTAGGCGTTTCGTCATTGCAGCTTGACAGCGAAAATCGTGGTTTCAGTTTTCGTTTTGAAGCACCTCTTGATATGCGAATGAATCCTGATTCGGATGACGAAACAGCAGCGGAATTGCTCGAAACTCTTTCCGAATTTGAAATTGCACGAATCATTTACGAATACGGCGAAGAAAGATTTTCGCGTCGTATTGCACGAAGAATAGTTGAAAAAAGGGAACACGGCGAAAGCCTGACCACAACCAAAGAATTAGCCGATTTAGTGGCAAAAGTTGTTCCCCATAGCAAAAAAGACAGGATTCATCCGGCAACCAGAACTTTTCAGGCGTTGCGGATCGCAGTAAATCACGAGCTTGAGATATTAGAAGATTTTTTACACTCGGCGATTGATAAATTAAATAAAGACGGACGTTTAGCGATAATTTCATTTCATTCATTAGAGGACAGAATCGTTAAGCGAACATTACAAAAACTTTCCGGCAAATGCGACTGCCCCCCTAAATTTCCGGTTTGCATTTGCGGAGCAAAAAAAGAAATTGAAGTTCTAACGCGCAAACCCCTTGTGCCGACAGAGGTCGAAATTGAGGCAAATCCTCGGGCACGGAGTGCAAAACTTCGTGTTGGTAAAAAAATAATTTAGAGATGAAGAAGAGAAATTCCCCAAATGAAAAAAAAGTCCAAGTTACACGCGAGCGTGATCCGATTCCGTGGCGTTATTGCTTGTTGACTTTAGTTTGCGGATTGCTTTTAGTCGTTGGTTTTTTCTGGGCGGCTCGGCAGCATTTTTCGGCGATGGATTTTGGTATCAGAAATGCCAAACTGCGTGAACAAAAAAAATCGCTTGAAGATGAGCAACGCCGTCTTTATTTGAACAAAGAAATTCTGCTCTCACCTGCGGAAATAAAGAAGATGGCAAAGAAAATCGGTTTACAGGACATTACTTCTGCCAATATCGAAGCGATAACAGCTGAACCGAAATCCGAAAAGAAGGATGAAAAAACTTTAACTGTTGCAACTAAAAAGCCGGAAGATAAAGATAAAGCAGCACAGCCAAAAGACAAAACTCAGAAAGATGCTCCGGCAAATACGCGTCCGCAAATCGCCAAAAAATAATTTATTGAGGCTTGAGAATGAACAAACGTAAAATCAAACAAAAGAATGATCCCGTTCAAACAATCTTTTCCAGATTTATGCTAATCGTGGCATTTTTTGCGATTTGGATTGGTGTGATCGGAGTGCGTTTGGTTCATTTGCAAGTCAATCAGCATAGTTGGCTGCTCGAAAGAGCCCTCGACCAAAGACGCGATGAAACCAAAAGCAAAATGTTGCGCGGTTCAATTCTTGACCGTTCAAATCGGGCTTTAGCCGTCAGCGTTAAGGTTAAATCTTTATATGCTGATCCGCAGGAAATTGATGATGTTCAAGGCACGGCGCAAAAAGTTGCGACTGCTTTAAAACTAAAAACTCAGGAAGTCGCCAGCACCATTCAAGAAGCTAAAGACAAGAAAAAACGCTTCGTTTGGATCGGGCGCAAAATTGATGAAAGTTCGGTAGTTAAAATCAATGACCAATTAAAAGTTGCGGATTTGAAAAAATACGATGAGCCTAAATTTAAGGGACTGCATTGGAAAGAAGAGCAAAAACGCAGTTATCCATACAATTCATTAGCAGCGCAAGTTATCGGTTTCAGCGATTTGGACGATTACGGAAAAGCCGGAATTGAGCTTTCACAGGAGCAAAATCTGCGTGGCGCAGTCATTGAAAAATGGAAAGATCGTGACCGGCTCGGCAGAGTTTATGAAGAATCGGATGACGAAGAGCGCGAACCGCCGAAAGATGTAGTTTTGACTATCAGCAATTCGATTCAATACAAAGTCGAAGAAGCTTTAAAGGAAGGTGTCGAATCAGCCCGCGCCAAATCAGGAATGGCAATTGTTTTAGACCCGAAAACAGGTGAAATTCTGGCAATGGCAAATTACCCGACCTTTGATTTGAACAAATTTAGCGAAGCTACGCCGGAACTTTATGCCAATAAATCGGTGCAAAACGCTTATACGCCGGGATCGGTTTTCAAACTTGTTACTTACGGTAGTGCTTTGGAAGAAAAATTGATCAATCCGAATGATGAACTTGATTGCAACAATGGAACTTTGGACATTGCCGGACACATTTTTAACGACAAACATTGCTTAACTAAAATTTCATACATAAATGCTTTTGCTATTTCGAGCAACATTGGAGCTATCAGAACAGGTCAGAAAGTGGGCAAGGATAAGTTTTTCAATTTTGCTCGGCAGTTTGGGTTTGGTGAGCAAACTGGAGTTGAATTGCCAGCCGAATCAAAAGGAATTCTTAGGTCTCCTGAAAAATGGAGTGCCGACTCGTTAGCTTCGATGTCAATCGGCTATGAAATTGGTGTTACTGCATTGCAAAGTGCGGCAGCATTTGCGACTATTGCTAATGACGGTATTAGAGTAAAGCCCCACATCATTAAAGAAATTCAGCAGGAGGGCAAGACAGTTTCGACAACCCAAGTTGAAAAAACACAGGTTGTCAGCAGCGAAACTGCGCGTCAGCTTCGCCAGATGATGCAACAGGTTGTGCTGAAAGGAACCGGAAAAAGAGCACAACTTAACGGCTATACTTCTGCCGGAAAAACCGGCACAGCTTGGAAATACGACGAAAAACTGAAAAAGATCAATGATGAAAAATACATCTCGTCTTTTATCGGTTTTGCCCCAATAGACAATCCATCCGTTGTAATTGCGGTTATTTTAGATGAACCGCAAGTTGCCATGCGCGACGGCGGACACGTCTCAGCTCCGATTTTCCAGGATATTGCCCAACAAATTTTGCCTGAATTAAATGTTCCTCCTGACGGATTCGTTCGCCAGGAAATAGCCGAAGACATTATAGAAGGCAAAGAGTTTAAGTCGGATAAAAACGACAAATCAAGTCAAAAAACGACTGAAAAAACAGTTGAAAAAACTGAAAAAGAGAATAATTCAGGAAACCCGAAAATGACCAAAAATGGAAATCCCGACTCCACGGTCACTAAGGCAAAAACTGCTTCGATAGAGACGAAGCCCAAAAATGAGACGAA
This sequence comes from Pyrinomonadaceae bacterium, assembly GCA_019694395.1. Classification (GTDB taxonomy): domain Bacteria; phylum Acidobacteriota; class Blastocatellia; order Pyrinomonadales; family Pyrinomonadaceae; genus JAIBCC01. The sequence goes on from JAIBCC010000010.1 coordinate 44,204, forward strand.
AAATAAATCGTCCGGAAAAGGAAAAACTTGAAACTGAAAACCGCCGCCGAATATATGAATGCCGAGACTCTCGGATTCAGCCCCGCTTTACTTGAAACGGAGTTCAAAACAGTAGCGATTGACTCCCGCGAAGTGAAAGCGGGTGACGTGTTTTTTGCGCTTTCTCAGCCCGAATATAAAAATAACTGCTTCAACGGCGATTTTGCCGATTCAACTCAATTCGTTGCTTCCGCTTTGGAAAAAGGCGCACTTTGTGCTGTTGTTCGTCCTGACCGCTACGAAGAACACAAATCAGATTTAGAATCATTCCGCGACAAACTTTTATTGGTTGACGATTGCATTTTGGCTTTGCAAAATCTGGCTCACGGCGTTTATTTGGAATGGAACAAACCCATCGTTGCTGTGACCGGAAGTGCAGGAAAAACCACGGCGAAAGAGTTAACCGCACATGTCCTTCGTGCCAGCGGAAAAAGCGTTCTCAGCAACATAAAAAATTATAATAACGGTTTAGGGCAACCTTTGACCGTTATGCGTCTACTAAGCGAAGGCAATTTTGACATAGCAGTTTTAGAAATGGGGATGTCAACTCCCTATAACGAGATTGCGCGTCTGTGCCGGATCACGCCCCCTGATGTAGCAGTCGAATTAAACGTATTACCCGTTCATATTGAGCATTTAGGCACGATTGAACGCATTCAGCAAGCCAAAGCCGAACTTGTCGAAGGAATGAAGACAGGCGGAACTGCGGTTTTGAATGCAGATGATTTTCGTGTGCTGGCAATGCGTGAGCTAAGTAAAGGTAAAACTATTACTTACGGAATTGAAAACGAAGCTGATGTGATGGCAAAGAACATCCGTTTCGAGCATTTCGGCGAAACAAAATTTGATTTGCAAACGCCGAACGGAACTGCCGAAGTTAATTTTCCGCTGAATGGCAAGCATAACATTATGAATGCTTTAGCGGCTGCCGCAGTTGGATTGAGCTTTGAAATGACGGTTGCCGAAATTGCCGAAGCCTTGAAAACGGTTGAGCCGCCACCGCAACGTGGGGAAATTCTACGCTTTGCCAAAGGGTTTACGGTCATCAATGATTCGTATAATTCGAATCCCGATGCGTTGATTTCGATGGTCAAAACCTTGGTTGAAGGTGGAGCAGAAGCCAAACGCAAAATTGTTGTCGCGGGCGAAATGCGTGAGCTTGGTGAAGATGCGGCAACAATTCACCAAAAAACCGGTAAAGAAATTGCAGCAATGGGAATTGATGCTCTCTACGGAGTTGAAGGATTCGCCAAAAATTTGTTGGAAGGCGCAGAAGACCTTGGTTTTAATAATGTCACTTTTTATGAAAACTCAGCCGTTGCGGGTGAAAAATTTGTAGATGAAGTGCAAACAGGGGATTTAATTTTGGTCAAAGGCTCGCGCGGTGTGCGAACTGAAAAAGTAATTGAGAAATTGTTGGAAAAATTTGAATTAGCGAAGGATTAGCAAAGCGCAGAAAATCGAAACGGATGTTCTATTACATTTTTTACAAACTTATTTATCAAACACAATGTGCAAACGGTTGTGAATCAATCTTTTACAAAGGATTGAACGTTTTTCAGTATGTTACTTTTCGCACCGCTTTAGCCGTTATAATTTCGTTGCTGCTTTCCATTTTGTTTGGTGGAAAAGTAATTAAAAAATTGTCTGATCTGAAATTCGGACAGGAAATCCGCGAAGAATTATCCGCTGAACACCAAGCCAAAAAAGGCACGCCGACAATGGGCGGAGTTCTGATTCTCGGCTCGGTTTTTATTTCAACCTTGCTCTGTGCTTCGTTTGAAAACTCAAGACAAAGTTTGTATTTATTGCTGGCAGTTTCGGCTACAACTTTGTTTGGAGTTATCGGTTTTGTTGATGATTACATCAAAATCGTTAAAAAACGAAGTGAAGGATTAACCGAACGCCAAAAAATTTTAGGACAATTTGTGGTTGCAGTTGGAGTTTGGGCGGCACTTTACTTTTTGTCAAATTATCCTTGGAATTTGAGCATTCCGTTTTTCAAATCTACTGCCGAGGCAAATCCTGCCTTGAGCGTGAGCTGGATTGGTCCGATTGGCTATTTGGCATTCATCATTTTTATCCTTTTAGGTTCTTCAAACGCGGTTAATTTAACAGATGGTTTGGATGGTTTGGCAGCGAGTATGACATTTATTGCAATGTCAGCTTTGACTGGATTGACCTATATTGCGAGCGATGCGCGTTGGGCGGAAAGACTGGATATTACGCATAAACCCGAAGCTGCTGAACTGACTGTTTTTTGCGGTGCGATGGTTGGCGCAAGTCTCGGATTTCTGTGGTATAACGCCCCGAAAGCCGAAGTTTTTATGGGTGATGTTGGCAGTTTGGCGATTGGCGGAGCTTTGGGAACGGTCGCAATTCTAACCAAACAAGAGTTTATGCTGCCGTTTGTTGGCGGAATTTTCATTCTCGAAGCCGTTTCGGTAATGATGCAAGTCGGCTATTTCAAATTTACCAAACGCACGACCGGAACAGGCAAACGGATTTTCAAACAAGCTCCGATTCATCATCATTTTCAACTGGGCGGAATGCCTGAGGCGAAGGTTGTTTTCAGATTTGTGATTATTGCTATTTTGTTTGCTTTGGCGAGTTTGGCAACATTGAAACTAAGATAGTTTTCACCACCGAGACACAGAGATCGCAGAGATTGTTGATAACTTATGGAAATAAATGACTTGACTGAAAAGATAATCGGCTGTGCGATCAAGGTTCACCGCAATCTGGGTGCAGGACTTTTGGAAAGCACTTACGAGATTTGTTTAGTTCACGAATTGAAAAAAATAGGATTAAAAGTAGAAAGTCAAGTCTCTCTGCCTGTTTATTACGACGGAATAAAACTCGAAGCAGGTTACAAAATTGATGTGCTAATTGAGGATAAAGTAATTGTTGAACTTAAGGCAGTTGAAAGAATTTTACCAATTCACGAAGCCCAGATTTTGACGTATTTGAAATTGGCAAATAAAAAAATTGGGTTGCTGATAAACTTTAATGTAAAAGTCTTGAAAGACGGAATAACAAGAAAAATAAATTAAAATCTCTGTGTTCTCTGTGTCTCTGTGGTGAATATTTGAATGGAATTAATAGGACGAAAATGTTTAGTTCTCGGTGCCGGAAAATCAGGCATCACGTCAGCGAAATTCTTGGCTGAGCGTGGAGCAATTGTCGCTTTGCACGATAGAAAAGAGGTTGAAACTTGGTCGGATGCGGCTCGTTCTTTGAAAGAAACTCATAATGTCGGTTTGATTGGCGGACAAATTCCTTCGTGGCTGTTAGACCAAATTGATTTGGTTGTAATTTCGCCGGGTGTTCCGACCAATACAATTCCGGCGCGTTATGTTGACCGCAAAGACGGTGAAGTTATTGGCGAAGTTGAACTTGCGTATCGTTTTATGAAAGGTCGAATCGTTGGGATTACCGGCTCAAACGGCAAAACTACGACGACGACTTTAATTGGCGAACTTTTGAAAAATTCGGGAATTGAAACGCAGGTTGGAGGAAATATCGGAACTCCGTTGGTTAGTTTGACCGAAACTTCAACTGAAAATACTTGGACGGTTTGTGAACTTTCCAGTTTTCAACTTGAAACGATTGTTGATTTTCGTCCGAATGTTGCCCTTGGCTTAAATGTTACGCCGAACCATATGGATCGCTACGATTTTTTTTCGGATTACGCCGCCGCGAAACATCGTCTGTTTATGAATCAAACTGCTGATGATGTTGCAATTTTGAACGCAGATGATGAGGTGACGGCAAGTTGGGCAACAGGGCTGAAAGCGAATGTCGTAATGTTTTCAACCAAGCAAGAATTGGGCGAAGGCTTGTTTTTACGCGGAGACGAATTGGTTTGCCGAGCTAACGGAAAAGAAAAAGTTTTGACCACGCGTAAGAATATGACGCTGAGAGGCATTCATAATGTGCAGAATGTTTTAGCCGGATTAGCGGCGGGATTGGCTTGCGGTGCTTCGCCTGATTCGATGCGTGAAACAATTGCCAATTTCAAAGCGGTTGAGCATCGTCTGGAATTTGTCAGAGATTTGGATGGCGTGAAATTTTACAACGATTCCAAAGCGACTTCGGTTGATGCCACGCTGAAAGCGTTGGAAGCCTTAAGCGACGGGCAAGGAAAAGTGGTTTTAATTCTCGGCGGACGCGGCAAAAATGCTCCGTATGCTCCTTTGGAAGAATTGATAAAAGCCAATGTCCGCAAATTAGTTTTGATTGGCGAAGATGCCGATAACATTGAAAGTCAGTTGGGAAATTTAGCCGAAGTAGTTCGCGCAACTACAATGCAGGACGCAGTTGAAAAAAGTTTTGCGTCAGCGGAAAGCGGCGATTCGGTTTTACTTGCCCCGGCGTGTGCAAGTTTTGATATGTTCAATTCGTTTGAGCAAAGGGGAACAGTATTTAAGTCAGAAGTCCAAAGTCTCAAGTCTAAAGTCGAAGGAATTTGACGTTGGACGTTGGACATTGGACTCTAAAAAATTATGGCAAAAAAACTCAGAATTGATTGGTTTATGTTTGCGATTGCCGCCAGCCTTGCTCTGTTCGGTTCGGTAATGGTGTATTCGGCTTCGGCAATGATTTCACTCAAAGAAACTGCTAACAATCCTGATGGCGCGACTCAATTTTCCTACTTTTTCAAACAATTCGGATTTACGTTGGGCGGTTTGGTGGTAATGCTAATCGCTTCAAAAATTGATTATCACATCTTCAATAATAAAGCAGTCGTTTATGCTTTAGTTGGCATTACCTGTTTACTGCTTTTGGCTGTTTTGGGTTTTCCGGCAATTAACGGGGCGCGACGCTGGATCCGTGTTCCGGGAATGTCATTTCAGCCTTCTGAGATCGCTAAGGTTATAATGCCGATTTTTCTTGCCTATTTTCTGACTAAAAATGAGAAATCAGTCGGAGATTTGCGAGAAACGGTTCTGCCGTGTTTGCTTATTTTAGGCTTGGTCGGCGGATTAATAATGCTTGAACCAGATTTGGGAACAACCATAGTTTTATGTGCGATTTTTGCGGCAGTTTATTTCGCGGCGGGTGCAAATATTTTTCATTTTGCAGCGGTCGGAATTTCGCTTTCAGCGATTGGAGTTGCCGCCCTGATCTTTGCTCCGTGGAGAATGGCACGTTTAATGGCGTTCTTAAACCCTTGGGAAAATTCTGACGGATCAGCCTATCAAGTCGTGCAGGGACTTTATGCCATCGGCTCGGGCGGAATCATTGGCGAAGGGTTTGCCAAAGGTCAGCAGAAACTTTTTTATCTGCCGTATCCGTATTCCGATTTCATTTTTGCAGTGGTTGGTGAAGAACTTGGATTGATTGGAACTTTAGCAGTTGTCATTGCTTTCGGATTGCTTTTATGGCGCGGAACACGGGCGGCTTTGATGGCTCCTGACCGTTTCGGAAAACTGCTTGGCATCGGGATTATCACGGGTTTGATCGTGCAGGCACTTTTCAATATCAGCGTGGTTCTTTCAATCGTTCCGGCAAAAGGAATTCCGCTTCCGTTTATTTCATACGGCGGTTCTTCGATTTTAGTAACGCTTGGCGCAGTTGGAATTTTGCTTAATATTTCGCAATACGCGGGTTTTGTTTCAATTGGAAGCAAGGCAGATGAAGAACTTCCAAAACGGAAACGCAGAAGTAAATTAGGGCTGAGATAGCAAGGAAAAAGGCAAAAGGAAAAAGGCAAAATGTCTGTTGAAAAAGAGTTTATAGATATTCGTGAAAGATCTTTTTCTTTTGCAGTGAGGGTTGTAAAACTTTGTCAGTTCCTTGAAAAAAATACTGAGATCAGCCGAAATTTGATTCGACAGCTTTTGAATGCCGGAACTTCAATTGGAGCAAATTTAGAAGAAGGGCAAGCAAGACAAAGCAAGCCCGATTTTATTAGCAAAAATGCAATTGCTTTGAAAGAAGCGCGGGAAACAAATTATTGGTTACGGTTAATTTTGGCGACAAATGAGTTTGCCGAAAAAATAAAAGTTGGAGTTGAAGATTTGAGGGATGAGTCAATGGAAATCGCAAAAGTTGTTGGAGCAATTATAGTTTCAGCGAAGAAAGATTCTTAAATTTTTCCTTTTTCCTTTTATCTTTTTACTTGATTATGAAAATAATCTTTGCCGCCGGGGGAACAGGCGGACATATTTATCCGGCAATTGCCGTGGCAAAAGAAATTTTGCGGCGCGATCCAAATTCGACGATTCGTTTTGTCGGAACGGCTCGCGGATTGGAAACCAAACTTGTTTCACAAAACGGATTTGAACTTTCGACCATTGATTCTGCCGGATTGAAAAATATGGGCTTGGTCGGCAAGTTGAAAGGTTTATTGATTTTGCCGAAAAGTTTTTTGGAAGCCCGCAACCTTTTGAAAGAATTTAAGCCTGATGTCGTGGTCGGCGCAGGCGGATATGTGACGGGACCCGTTCTCCTGATGGCGAGTTTGATGAAAATTCCGACTTTGGTGATGGACTCAAATGCTTTGCCGGGATTTACTAATCGTCAGCTTGCTCGTTTTGTTGACAAAGCCGCTTTGACCTTTGAAGAATCGCTCAAATTTTTCCCGAAAAAGGGCGTAGTGACGGGAAATCCGGTGCGGAAAGAGTTTTTTGAAGTTCAGCCAAAAACACGAGGTGAAAAGATTAATTTGCTGATTTTCGGCGGTTCGCAGGGCGCACGAGCCATCAATTTAGCGATGGTTGACGCGCTCAAACGTTTGCCGAAAGACAAATTAAATATTGTTCACCAAACGGGCGAATTGGACTTTGAAAAGATTGAAAAAGGCTATCAGGATGCAGATTGGCAAGCCGATATTCGCCGCTATATTACGGATATGGTAGCGGAATTTGCTAAAGCAGATTTAGTTGTATGTCGTGCAGGTGCAACAACTTGCGCGGAACTTGCGGCGGCAGGAAAAGTTGGCATAATGATTCCTTTGCCGACTGCGGCTGACGATCATCAGCGCAAAAATGCCGAAGCTCTGCAAAATGCCGGCGCGGCAAAAATGATTTTGCAAGCCGATTTAACGGGCGAAAGTTTAGCCAAAGAAATTGAAATTTTGATTAATGCGCCCGAAAAAATTACGGAAATGGAACGCAACGCCAAAAAATTGGCAAAAGCGGATGCGGCGGAAAAAGCAGTAGATATTATTGAACAGTTAGCAGTTAACAGATAACAGTCAACTGACTGATAACTGATAACTGCTAACTGATAACTGAAAAATGTTTAGACACGTTAAAAAAGTTCATTTTATTGGCATCGGCGGTATCGGGATGAGCGGTATTGCCGAAGTGCTGTGCAATCTTGGTTTTCAGGTTTCGGGTTCGGACTTGAAAAAATCGCGCAATACCGACCGTCTGGAATTGTTTGGCGCAAAAATTTACGAAGGTCATCGGGCAGAAAATGTCGGCGATGCACAGGTTGTTGTTTATACCTCTGCTGCCAAAGAAGATAATCCCGAAATTATTGAAGCCCGCGAAAAAGGCATACCGATCATTCCGCGAGCCGAAATGTTGGCGGAATTAATGACCTTAAAACCATATGCGGTCGCAGTTGCCGGAACGCACGGTAAAACTTCGACAACTTCGATGGTTGCCACGATTTTGGGACATGCCGGAGTTGATCCGACCACTGTTGTCGGCGGGGTAGTTGACACGCTTGGTTCAAATGCGCGGCTCGGACAAAGCGATTGGTTTGTCACCGAAGCCGATGAATCTGACCGTTCTTTTTTAATGCTGTATCCAACGATTGCCGTTGTGACGAATATTGATAAAGAACATATGGAATCCTACAAAGGAATGGATGATGTGGTGCAATGTTTTACTGATTTCATCAACAAAGTTCCTTTTTATGGTGCGGCAATTCTTTGTTTGGACGATCCGAATCTGCAACTTATCATTCCGCGAATTAAACGCCGTCGGGTAACATATGGATTAACGGCTCAGGCTGATGTTTCGGCACAAGATATTGTTTATAACGAAGGTTTCGGCACCAGTTTTACGGTGCAGAAAGGTAATGAGGTTTTAGGACAAATAAATCTGCCTGTTCCCGGCAAGCACAATGTTTATAATGCTTTGGCAGCAACTGCGGTGGCTTTGGAATTGGAAATTCCTTTTGAAAAAGTTGCCGAAGCATTTACCATTTTCAAAAATGCCAATCGCCGTTTTCAGTTCAAGGGCGAAGCCAAAGGCGTGACGATTGTTGACGATTATGGACATCATCCAACCGAAATTTTGGCGACTTTGGATGCGGCAAAACGCGGTTCGGGCGGAAAAAGAACAGTGGTGGTTTTTCAACCGCATCGCTACACTCGCACACAGGAGTTGATGAACGAATTTGCACTAGCTTTTAACAATGCCGATTTACTTTTTGTATTAGACATTTACGCCGCCAGTGAAGCTCCGATTGAAGGTATTTCAGCCGAAGTTTTGACCGAAAATATTAAACTTTACGGGCATAAAAATGCCCAATATATCGGTGATATTGATAACGCAGTGGAAAAAGTTTTGCCGTATTTACAAGAAAATGATTTGTTAATTACGCTTGGCGCGGGAACTGTGACGACTCTTTCAGAAAAGTTTTTAGAGGCATTAAAAACAGTTTAGGAAGTTTGGTAAGTTTAGGAAAGTTTTGAGAGTTTTGAGAGTTTGTAATCGGTTTATTAAGTTTTGAAAAAGAATTTTATCTTCCAGAACTTCCTAAACTTTTACAACTTCAGATACTAAAAAATATATGGCAACTAGGAAACGCAATATAAAAAAAACGACCACGCTGAATAGAGCTACTCCAAAAACTAAACGGCGGCGGACGGCGATTTCTTCCCGTAAAACTAAGAACACGGGCAATGTTTTAAATTTTTTAGTTCCTTTGGCATTTATTTTGGCAATTTTGGCAGGATTGGGATTTTTAGCTTACAAAGGTTATCAAACTGTCACTGCCTCTTCGTTTTTTGATGTGAAAAGAGTTGAAGTTCGCGGAAATTCAAGGGTTTCGGAAGATGATATTAAAAAGATCGTTCGTCAGCGAACTGAGCAGCAAGGCGTTTGGAATGCCGAACTTGAACAGATCAAAGCCGATGTTGAGAAAATGAGTTTTGTTAAAAGCGCAGTAGTTTCCAGAATTCTTCCTGACGGCATTTTGGTCAGGTTAGAAGAACGGATCCCTCGAGCCGTTGCAAGATTAAAAGATGGAGATTTTTGGGTTGATGACGATGCAGTAATTATTGCTACGGTCGGAAAAAATGAAAAACCTTCCCCACTTTTGCGAGGTTGGAATGAAGAGAAGAGCGAAAAGGCACAAAAAGAAAATCAGGAACGGGTTAAAAACTTTGTCAAAATTCAAAATGATTTACAGTCATTAGGCATCGGAAAACGTGTAACCACATTGAACTTGAGCGATTTACAGGACGCACAGGCAGTAGTCGAAGATTCAGGTGCATCTGTTTCGATCTATCTGGGAAAAGAAGACTTCGGCAAGCGTCTGCAGCAGGCTTTAACTGTCATTGAAGGCAAGGGAAACTCAATTGAATCTCTTAAATCTTATGACGGAAGGGTAATTGCAACTTATCGAAATAATCAAAGCGGTCAATAAACTTGAGGTCAAAATTAATTTATGACACATAGCGAAATAGCAGTTGGATTAGACATTGGCACAAGCAAGGTTCGGTGCGTTATCGGTGAACATTCAGAAAACGGAGTAATGAGCATTATCGGTTTCGGGCAAAGCCAATCGCGCGGACTTAGGCGCGGAGTTGTCACAACCACTGACACTGTTGTCGAATCCATCAAAAAAGCTGTTGAAGAAGCTGAAAGAGTCAGCGGAGTCGAATCACAATTAGCCGCAATTAATCTATCAGGTGAACATCTGCGGGGTGAAAACAAACAAGGCGTGGTCGCAGTTGCCGGGGCGGGGCGCGAAATCAGTGCCGAAGATGTCGAAAGAGCCATTGAATCAGCTTGTGCAATGCAGCTTCCGGCAGGTTGGGAAATAGTTGATCGCCTGCCGCAGGAATTTATTATTGACGGTCAGGATGGAATTATTGAGCCGGTTGGAATGACTGGTGCACGGCTTGAAAGTAAAGTTCACGTGGTGACAAGTCCCAGTGCGGGCAGACAAAATATCGTTAAAGCCGTTCATCGTGCCGGTTTAGAGATTGAAAAAATGATCCTGGAGCCGTTAGCAGCAGCGGAAAGCACTCTGACGGACGATGATAAAGAATACGGCTGCGCCATTTTGAATATCGGAGATGAAATTACTTCGCTGATGATCTTCGGACGCGGGGCGGTTCAGCACACGGCAGTGTTTCCCTTTGGCGGAATGCACTTTACCAAAGATATTGCCGTTGGCTTACGGGTTTCGATTCCCGAAGCCGAAAAAATTAAACATATCTTCGGTTGCGTTGCCGGATTTTTGCTTCACCCGGAGGAAAGACAACAGATTATCGAAATAACTCCGGTTGGCAGAAAGGAAACCCGGCAATTAACCAAAGAGATTTTATGTGACATTATGCAGCCTCGCGCAATTGAACTTTTGCATCATATTTCGGAAGAGGTTCATCGGGTTAAGGCGCAAATCTCCAGCGGTGTTATTTTAACGGGCGGAGGTTCGATGGTTCACGGAACTGTCGAGATTGCGGAGCAGGTTTTTGATGCACCAACCCGTTTGGGAATTCCCGAGCGGACGATTTTTAGCGGATTAATTGATGAAATTGAGAGTCCTGAATGGGCAGTTGCCTGTGGATTGGCTTATTCATCAATGCGCTCCCAGCTTCGTGATTCCCAAACGGGAAAATCACCAACTCAGAGAGTTGCACAATGGTTTGAAAATTTTCGCGGTAAATTTCGATGATTTAACACGAAATTTACATTTTTGACTAGCTTTTGAACGCAAATCGTTGTATTCTGTTTCGCCGTAGGCACAATATCTTGTTAAAACACACACATACAGAATTCACGGTTTCATCATTGCTGGTTTAGGTAAAACAAGGGAAAAAAAGGAACTCGAAACGATGTCAAGTGACGGTCTTCAAATGAATAATAGCGGATTAAAAATGTTTTTGGATGAGCCACCGATTACAGGGGCAAGAATAAAAGTAATTGGTGTTGGCGGGGGCGGCGGTAACGCTGTGAACCGGATGATTGAGGCAGGAATTAAAGGGGTCGAATTCATTGTCGCAAACACAGATGTTCAAGCTCTGGAACATTCCAAAGCACCCATCAAAATCCAGCTTGGAAGCCGTCTGACTCGTGGACTTGGAGCCGGGGCGGATCCTGCTATCGGGCGCAATGCCGCACTTGAAGATCACGAAAAAATTCTTGATGTGCTGGAAGATTCGGATATGGTATTTGTCACCACCGGATTAGGCGGCGGCACAGGAACCGGTGCTGCTCCGGTAATTGCTTCTTTAGCTATCGAAATTGGTGCCTTGACAGTTGCAGTCGTTACCAAGCCGTTCACCGTTGAAGGCAAAAAGCGAATGATGCAAGCCGAACAAGGATTAGCTGAATTGCGCGGATGTGTTGATACGATCATCACGATTCCTAATTCCAAACTCAAAGAAGTGGATGAAAAGATCACTATTATGGAAGCCTTTCAGCGGGCAGACGATATTTTGCTTCAAGCTGTTCAGGGCATCAGTGATCTAATTACCGTCCACGGAATGATTAACCTCGATTTTGCCGATGTTAAATCGGTAATGAAAGGAATGGGCGTGGCTTTGATGGGAGTTGGACGCGCTAAAGGTGAAGAAGCGGCAGTTAAAGCAATGAAAGCCGCGATTGACTCAAAATTGTTGGAAGAAAATTCTATCAAAGGTGCAAAAGGCGCACTTATCAACATTACCGGCTCAAAAGATATGCCGCTTGGTGAAATTGAAAAGGCAATTTCATTGATTCAGGAAGAAGCGCACGAGGATTCAAACATTATTTTCGGAACCGTGTTTGACGAAGAAAGAGAAGATGAAGTGAAAATCACGGTAATTGCGACCGGATTTGAAAATCAGAGTAAGGCAGTCATTCCGGAAGCCCCTTATCAAGAGACAAGAGCCGTTTCTACTTATCAAGCGACACCGCCGACCATTCCGAGCTATAGACAAACTGAAACTAATTTGGAAGATAATTTTGAAATTCCGACCTTTAAGCGTCGTCAGGTAGATTAGTTTGTTTTGCCGGTAAAAAGTGCAAAAGCAAGATCTTTTTACCAATGAGTTTAAGCTATTTGAAATAAAGGTGATAACTTAAACTAAAATAGTAAAAATTCTTCTTTTCACTTTTTACTTTTTCCATTAGAATAGCTTTGCAATTTTCTTAACTCAAAAGATTAGGGGCGGATGTGAATCGGAAGTTAATAAGACCAAACCTCGCTAACACCAAAGGAAAGGAGCGTGAAAGTATGAGCGACTATTACCGAGATAGAAACCAATCATATTCTCGTCAACAATTCAATGATGATATAAACAAAAAGAAAGGACCTCCTCCGGCTGAAACAAATGCCGAGATTTATTACTATAAAAAGCAAATTGATTCCCATACCCAAATGACTGTTGTTCTTCAGGACGGAGAAGAAATAACGGGAACGATTGAATGGTATGATCGCGATGCTTTGAAAATAAACCGCAAGGATGCGCCAAACCTTCTATTGTTGAAACACAACATCAAATATATGTTCAAGGCTGAAGATAATCCAAACAATGGTGATTCAACAGGTAAGAAGTCTTCTAAAAGCACAAAATGACTGATTCTCGGAGTAATGAGAAAGAAAGTCTGCCCCGAATTGGGATAACAATTGGGGATGTCGCGGGCATTGGCGCAGAAATTACGCTCAAAGCCATTACTGATCAATCAATTTTAGATTCGTGCTTACCAGTTTTAATCGGTGATGCACGTTTTTTGTTTCAGACAGCCGAGAATTTGGGGTTGAAAATAGATTTTTCGGTAGTAAAAAAAGGAGAGCCAATTCCTGAAAGTCTAAACAATCCGGTTATTTACGATTTAGAGAATTTAAATCAAAGCATCGAATTAGGTAAAGAATCAGCAATTGCCGGAAAAGCTGCCGGAGAATATATCGAAACCGCAGTTGAACTTTGTTTGAAAAATGAGATTGATGCAATTACAACTGCTCCAATTAATAAAAAGTCTTTGAATATGGGAGGTTACAACTTCCCCGGACATACCGAAATGTTGGCAGATCTGACTAACACCAAAAAATTTGCGATGTCCTTCTTTGCCGATAAATTACGAGTTGTTTTGCTCTCGACGCACGTTTCTTTGTTAGATGCAATTGATTTAGTTAAAAAAGATAAACTGGTTGAATTAATTAATTTTACGCATCGAACCCTATCTGAACTTTTAAAAAGAGAAGTGAAAATTGCAGTTGCCGGACTAAATCCGCATGCTTCAGAGGGCGGTATTTTCGGCAATCAAGAGGCTTCTCAAATAATTCCGGCGATTGAAAAATGCCAAAAAGAATTTGGTATTGATGTTTCGGGAGCATATTCACCCGATACAATCTTTTTGCGAGCCTATCGCGGCGAATTCGATGCAGTAGTTGCGTGTTATCACGATCAGGCTACGATTGCCGTTAAATGTTTGTCATTTGGCGAATCGGTTAATGTTACGTTAGGATTGCCGATAATCCGGACTTCGGTTGACCATGGAACGGCTTTTGAGATAGCAGGAAAAAACATTGCGGATTGCTCAAGTATGAAAACAGCAATAAAATTAGCAGCAAGTCTCTCCCTAAATTCGTAAAAAACAACGAAAGTCTGCTAAACTATTTGAAGAATTTAGTATGAGTGAAGAAAAAACCAACGGGCAGGCTCATATTTTAATAGCCGACGACGATCCTGCAATTCTCCGTTTGGTAAAAGCTATAGTTGAAAAAGAAGGTTATACAGCATTGACTGCGCGTGACGGGCGTGAGGCTTATAAACTGCTTACCTCAGGAGAAAATTTTGCGGCAGCAATTTTTGATGTCGTAATGCCGTATATTCAAGGAACGGAGCTGGTCCGTCATATGCAGTCAGAGAAACGTTTAATGCGGATTCCGGTGATTATGATGACGGCGGAGCAAAACCCGAGACTTTCATCGGAAAGTTTCGCAGCCGGCGCGGTAGCATTTTTGCCTAAACCGTTTACAGCATCTCAATTACAAGTGATGCTGCAAATGTTTGTCAGAAAAGATTAATTTATCTTCATTAAACAAAAAACTTTTCTTGACGTATTGTTTAACGAATGATAGTTTTCAAAACGTAGGTTTTTTTCCGAAAATAGAAATTTCAGTAGCTACAAAATAAGGAGCGCAACTCTCGTGTCAAAACGCAAACTACTGCTTGCAGATGATTCGGTTACAATTCAAAAGGTAGTCAATCTAACTTTTGCCGACGAAGGAATTGAGGTGATTTCGGTTGGCGATGGCGATGCAGCATGGGAAAAATTTGTGGAACTTTCACCTGATCTGGTGATGGCAGATGTTAATATGCCGGGATTAACCGGCTATCAGCTTTGCGAAAAAATCAGGGGGGAACAAGCAAATCACCAAACTCCTGTCATTCTCTTAGTTGGCTCATTTGAACCATTTGATGAAGAAGAAGCAAGACGAGTCAGGGCGGATGATTATTTGACCAAACCGTTTCAATCTATCCGTCAGCTTGTTAATAAAGTTACGGTTTTACTTAATTCATCAGGCGAAACTGCCGAATTACCTGCAGTTAAACCGGAAGTCAGCACTTTTGCCGATACCTTAGAAATGGAAAAGGCTGAGGTTGAAAGCACTTCGTCGGTTCAATATTCAGACGCAGGTTATGATGATGAAATGATTGAGACCAGTTCAGTTAGCAATTATGCTTTTGACGAATCTCAAAAATTTGAATCCAAACCAGCCGGTGAATCTGAGATTGATTATTCAGCTTATGGCGCTACGCAACCTTTAAGTTCAGAGGATATTAAAGAGTTTGATCTGATAAATCCGGTTTCATCAAATGTTGAAGAAACGGCTGAGGAACTTACAGACACAGTTTCTGAAGAATCTGCCCAAACTTACGAAATCATAGCTGATGAAGAGGCGGCAGAAACCGAAGCTCCAACGGAAGAAGTTTCAGAAAATGAAAATCTTGCGGAGGAGTCGGTAACCGAAATTGAAAGTGAGAGCCGAGAGGAAACCGAAACTGAAAGCGAAAGTGAAGAACCTGTTGCTGAGACTGAAACTGCTGTAACCGAAGAACCTGTAGAGGAACCTGTGGCTGAGGAAACATCCGAACCTGAAAGAGAAGAAGAAATTCCGATGCCGGAAGTTGCCTCCGTTCTGCAATTGGATGAAGCTAATCCTTTGGAACTTCCTCCAATTGAATCAGATTTGGAAAACAGCGAAGTTGAACTCGAAACAGAAGACGAAATTCCGGTTGTTGTTCCGCCTCCTGTTTCATCTGAAACATCGGCAGCAGTTTCTCAAAATATGCAATTTTCGCCTGAACTCATTGACGAAATCGTCCAAAAAGTGGTGGAAAAACTTTCTGAAAAAGCGGTGACTGACATTGCCTGGGAAGTTGTGCCTGAAGTGACGGAAAGAATTGTCAAAAAAATGGCAGAGGAGAAACTAAAAGACTAAAAACAGAACTTAAAGGAAAAAGTAAAAGGTTAGTTTTTCCGCTAAGATGAAAACTAGCCTTTTTTGTTTTAGAATTATAGATTCATCATTTGTCGGTAGTTTATGGCTTTGTTTCTCAACTAACCACTGACCACCGACCACTGACTACAAACATTATGGAAATCGCCAAAGCATACAATCCGAAAGAAGCGGAAGAGTCACACTATCAACGTTGGGAAAAACTTGGATTTTTCTCGCCCGAAATCAACGAAAATCCGAACGCAACACCTTATTCAATCGTCATTCCGCCGCCGAACGTGACGGGTTCTCTGCACATGGGACACGCCTTGCAGCATACTTTGATGGATGTTCTGATTCGCCGCAAACGAATGCAGGGCTTTAAAACGCTATGGCTTCCGGGAACCGACCACGCCGGAATCTCGGTTCAGCGCAAAGTTGTTGAACAACTTCGCAAAGACGAAAATAAATCACCGCTCGACATCGGACGCGAAGAATTTTTGCGCCGTTGCTGGAAATGGAAAGAAGATTACGGCAACACGATCACCGAACAAATGCGGCGCGAAGGGGCTTCGGTTGATTGGACCCGCCAACGTTTTACGATGGACGAAAGCCTTTCGCGGGCAGTGCGCGAGGTTTTCTGCACTCTTTACGAAGAAGGCTGGATTTATCGTGGACTTCGCATTGTTAATTGGTGTCCGAAGGATAAAACCGTTTTGTCCGATTTGGAGGTTAAAGAGGAATCGAAAAAAGACGGCAAATTGACCTATCTGAAATATCCGATAAAAGATTCGGACAGAACAATTACAGTCGCCACGACTCGCCCCGAAACAATGCTTGGCGATACGGCGGTTGCAGTTAATCCGAAAGACGAACGCTATCAGGATTTGATCGGCAAAATGATTGCCCTGCCGTTGACCAATCGTGAAATTCCGATCATTGCCGACGAATATGTTGAAAGCAAGTTTGGAACAGGTGCGGTCAAAATTACTCCCGCACACGATCCGAACGACTATCAAGTTGGCGAACGTCACAATTTACCGCAAATCTTGGTAATGAATGATGATGCGACAATGAACGCCAACGCCGGAGCCGAATTTGAAGGTTTAGACCGTTTCAAAGCCCGCGAAAAAGTGGTTGAAGATTTTGAAAAGCTCGGTTTGCTTGAAAAAGTTGAGGATTACGAAATTTCTTTGCCAACCTGCGAACGCTGCAAAACGATCGTTGAGCCGATTTTGTCGGAGCAATGGTTCGTTAAAATGGATGAAATGCGCGATTTGGCGTTGGATTTGGCGAAACAAAATACGCCGAAGTTTTCGCCGGAAGTTCCGCACGCTAAAGTTTATACAAATTGGCTGGAAAATTTGAAAGACTGGACGATTTCGCGCCAACTTTGGTGGGGACATCAAATTCCGGCGTGGTATGACGAAGGCGGAAATGTCTTTGTTGCAAGGACTTACGAAGAAGCGAAAGATCAAGCCAAAACTGACAAATTAATTCAAGACAATGACGTTTTGGACACCTGGTTTTCGTCTGCGTTATGGGCTTTTTCAACATTTGGTTGGAATGGTGAAATCACAGAAACCGAAGATTTAAACACATTTTCGCCGACCGACGTTTTAGTGACAGGTCGGGACATCATCTTTTTGTGGGTTTCGCGGATGATGATGACGACCAAAAAATTTGTCAATAAAGTTGCGTTCAAAGACGTTATCGTGACGGGAACAGTCCTTGGCAAAGACGGAAAACCGATGTCGAAATCGCGTGGAAACGGAGTTGATCCGCTTGATTTGTTCGACAAAATGGGAGTTGATGCCACCAGAATTTATCTGGCTTCGATTGCGACCGGCGCAGATATTCGCTGGAATGATACTTTGATCGAAACTTACCGCAATTTTGCCAACAAAATCTGGAATGCAACTCGGTTTTGTTTAATGAATTCCGAAGGCGCAACGGTTGACCATCAATCTTTAATGCTGGACGGAAATGATTCGATTGCCGATAAATGGATCGTTTCACGGCTCAATAAAACTGCGATTGATGTCAACAAAGCACTTGATAAATACGAGTTTCACACCGCAGTTTCTTTGCTTTATCACTTTTTCTGGGACGATTTCTGCGATTGGTATATTGAACTGGTTAAAGACGAAATTACTTTCACAGATGAAAGTGCTGATGCGGATGAAGACGATTTGAGCGTTTTAAAAGAGTCTGCACCACAAATCGAGGCGCGAACCCGAATTATCACGATTTTAGAAACTGCTTTGCGGATGCTGCATCCGTTTATGCCCTATTTGACCGAAGAACTTTGGTTCAAATTGCCAAATGTTTCCAATGCTTTGCATCACGAATCTTACAAATCCGCCGAAGCTACGATTATGCTGACGAACTTTCCAAACGGAGATGCGTCCGCGATTGACGAAAAAGCCGAATCGGAAATGCAAAGCGTGATTGAATTGATTTCCAAAGTTCGCAATATCCGCGCCGAAATGCAAATCAAACCAT
The DNA here is from genome assembly GCA_019694395.1 of Pyrinomonadaceae bacterium. Classification (GTDB taxonomy): domain Bacteria; phylum Acidobacteriota; class Blastocatellia; order Pyrinomonadales; family Pyrinomonadaceae; genus JAIBCC01. The sequence goes on from JAIBCC010000010.1 coordinate 62,369, forward strand.
CTGACCGGATTGCGATTCATGTTGCTTGCGATAGAAATTTTCAACGAATTTTTACGGAAAATAAAGCTCAGATCTTGAAACTCGCGCGAGCCGATAAACTTAACTTGTCAAATAGTTTAGATGTTCCGAAAGCCTCCGCCAAAGCCGTTATCACAGGCGGGGCGGAAATCGCCATTCCGTTGGAAGGTTTGATTGATTTTGAACAGGAACGAAATCGTTTGCAAAATCAAATCAACAAACTTGATACCGAACTGCAACGCCTCAACGGACAGCTCGGCAACGCCAATTTTGTGGAACGCGCTCCTGCCGAAAAGGTTCAGGAAATCCGTGATAGAGTTGCCGAAATCGAAACGCAAATCAAGGCTTTGAAGTTGAATTTAGAGGCTTTGGGGTAATATGAAAAAATTATTTTTACTACTTATCTTTTCCTTAACAATATCAACAAGCATTTTTGGTCAATTAAAAGCATTAGCCGAAAAAGACTATGAGTTGGCACAAGATAACGCTCACTCAAAGATGGATAAAATTGCGAGAAGAGTGGTAACCATGACCAATAAATACAAAAATGGCGTTTTAGACAGCACCGAATCACTAATTCAAGAATATCTACCGCCTAATAAAGAAAAATGGGAGTCTTTCACCAAAAAAGATGGGGTTATCACAGAAAAACTACAACTTTATTACATAGGAGATTTTGAATATCGAAAAGAAGGCGATGGAATTTGGCAAAAAAGAAACCTGAAAGGGAACGGTTCTGGTGAAGGGGATATAATTTCAGGTAAGGAAGTAAAAAACTTGAAGCAATATTTAGTTTTTGATACTAAACTTGACGAAAAAAACGTAAGTCTTTACTTATTTTATCGAGTGTATGATTTAGGAAAGACTCTAAATTTTTATTTTAATCGCAAATGGCTTGACTCTAGTGGATTAATTCTTAAGGAAGAGACCAAAGAAAGCGATATTTTTCCTGAGAATGTAACTTTGATGGAAAGTGTCAATTACGAATACAATCCGAAAGACTTAAAGATCGAAGCCCCAATAAAATAACCTCAATTTGAAAAAACTTGGAGAGTTTTAGACACTTGGAAGATTCACAGACCAATAAAAAAACAATTAAACTCTGCGCTTTGATGCTCTATCCGCACGACCGTGTGCCGGGGCAACGTTATCGTATCGAGCAATGGGAAAAATATCTCAACCAGGAGGGAATTGAGATTGATTATTTTTCCTTTGCCGATGAAAAACTGCTCAAAACGATGCCGAAAAATGGTCAAATCTTTGCCAAAATCAGCACTTTGAGCAAAGCCTTTTTACGACGTTTCGCGCAGCTTTCCGCTTTGAAAAAATACGACGCAATTTTTATTTACCGGGCGGCGGCAATGGTCGGACCGGCTTTAATTGAACGGATTATTAAGCTTATCGGCAAACCCATCATCTTTGATTTTGACGATGCGATTTTTTTGACGCACACACACGAAGCGAATAAACTTTTCGGCTGGGCTAAATTTGCCAAAAAGACCGATGTCATTTGCCGTTTAAGCAATGCCATTACGGTTGGCAATGAATGGTTGGCGGATTATGCGCGAAAACATAATAAAAATGTGACGGTGATTCCTTCGAGCGTTGATACCGATTTTTATCTGCCGAAAGACGCAAAATCAAACAAAAAAGTTGTTGTCGGTTGGACAGGCAGCTCGACTTCGCAAACGCATTTGGAAATGTTTGTGCCGCTTTTGCGAGAAATTTCCGAAAAATTACCAATCGAAATTCACGTTCATTCCGACCGCGAACCGGATTTGGATGATGTTCCATACGTTTGGCATAAATGGTCAGTTGATAATGAAGTGGAGATAATTTCAAATTTTGACATCGGAATTATGCCGATGCCGGACGATGAATGGTCGCAAGGTAAATGTTCGATGAAGGCTTTGCTTTATATGTCGCTCGGCGTTCCCACGGTTTGTTCCGATATTGGAATGAATCGGGAAGTCATCAACCAAGGCGAAAACGGCTTTTTGGCAAAGACCAACGAAGATTGGTTTAATGCAATTCAAACTTTAGTAAATGATGAAAATTTGCGGAAAAAGATGGGCAAAAAATCACGCCAAACCGTTGTAGAAAAATACTCAATGCGAAAATGTGCCAAACTTTTTGCCGATGTTGTGCTTAAAACCGTCAAAAATTAGCAATTATTCAATTCGTTTTTCCAAAATAATTTCAATATAATAGAGCAAAACAAATTTGTTGGAGTAATCTAAAGTAAATGAGTGACGAAATTCAGAAACAATTAGCGATTGATACTCATTCAGATCAGGCAGAACTTTTTGCCAACCGCTACGAAGTAATCAATCAAAACCCCTATCAAAACAGTTTCGTTTACAGCCGCAAACGACTCAATGAATGGCTGGATAAATACATTCCCGCCGATGGCAAAGGTTTAAAAATGGCGGACATCGGCTGCGGAACGGGCTATCATTTGCGCCGTTATTATGACCGTGGTTTTGAAATTACCGGCGTTGACGGCTCCGAAGAAATGCTCAAACAGGCACGAATCGCTAATCCGGGCATCGAATTTATCCAAACCGATGTTGATACTGTTCCGCTTCCTTCGGAAACTTACGATTACACTTTGTGCATTGAAGTTTTGCGCTACTTGCCTGACATCTTGCCTTGTTTGAAAGAGATAAAAAGAGTCACCAAAAAGGGTGGAACGGCTCTGATCACGGCTGCTCCGACTTTTCAATCAACGCTTTATCCGATTGTTAATAAAATCGTAATGATGAAGAAAAAGAGCAATTTGACACAGTTAAAACAATATTTTCATACTGCCGGAGAATTGCGCGAAGCCAGCCAAAAAGCAGGCTTTACCGACATTGAAATTCACGGAGTTTACGGTGGAAATTCGATCTGGTTAGACAGACTATTACCTGTAGTTGTGCCGCCATTTTTGAAAGTTTGGGATCACGTTGATAATTTGACCGCTGACGCGCCGATTTTGAAGAACTTTTCAAATATGTTTTTAATCGTTGCCAAATACTAATGCGAAAGAACGGTGCAATAAAATTTGAAAAGGGCATTTTTGTTCTCAGTCTTGATTTTGAATTGATTTGGGGAACAGCCGATTTAGGAATTGAACATTTCCGAAAGGCTTGCGTGATTGAGCGTCAGGTCGTAATAGATCGTCTTTTGCAATTGTTTGAAAAATTTGAGATTTCGGCAACTTGGGCAATTCTTGGACATCTTTTTTTGGATAAATGCGAATCAAAAAACGGACAAAAACATCCAGAAATTGTGCGCCCGAATTTTTCCTGGACAAAAGAAGATTGGTTCGCCCACGATCCGTGCGGAGTCGAAAACGAAAATTCGATCCATTTGGGAAAAAGTCTGGTTGAGAAAATCCGAAATTGCCGTGTTCCGCAGGAAATCGGTTCGCATTCGTTTTCACATATTGTTTTTGGGGACGAAGGCTGTTCGCGCGAAACTGCCGAAGCCGAAATTGTTGAAAGCATTAGAGTTGCAGAGGAACAGGGAATTAAATTGAAATCCTTTGTTTTTCCGCGAAACGAAATCGGTTATTTGGATATTTTGAAAAAATACGGATTCCGTTCCTATCGCGGAGTCGAACCGAATTGGTATGAAGACCGGAAAGTTTCGGAAAAAGTCCGGCGCGGTTTTCGGCTTTTTGATGTTTTGAGAGCCGCTGCTCCGCCAACTGTTTTGCCGGAAAAAGACGAAACGGGAATGTGGAATATCGCCGGTTCTGCTATGTATTTTCCGATGCACGGTTTCCGCCGACATATTCCCGTCAGCACCAGAGTTAAACGAACGATCAAAGGAATCAACGCTGCTGCTGCCAAAAAAGAGATTTTTCATTTTTGGTTTCATCCGACCAATATGGTAGATGAGATGGAAAAAATGTTTGATGGATTACAGCAAATTTTAGAATATGTTGCAAAAATGAGAAATGAGGGGAAACTGGAAGTTTTAACCATGGAAGAGGTCGCAGAATCCTTAAATAATTCTTCTCAAAATTAAAAATACTAAAAATCGTTTCCACTTCCTTGCCAAAATCTGCGATAATCGCTGGAGATTATTGATTTATGAATAAAGGACTTGTCTTTCTTGCATTTATGTCGGTGTTGCTGATCGGGGTTTTATTCTTTCCGATTGGCGCGGCAGCAATTATTTGGGGCGGAATTCTGGCGATAATGATCGTCTGGATTTTAAGAGTTCGAGCTAGATCTCCGGAAGCTGCAAACTTTCTAACTAATGCCTTTATTGCTGCACTATTAGTCAGAGTATTTCTGGCGATATTGATTTACGGCGGAGACCTGCAGGAAAAATTCGGTCCTGATGCTTTAACTTACGATGCGTGGGGGAAGGTGGTTTCCGATTATTGGTGGGGAATGGGAGCTAATCCCGGGGTTGATCTGTATCGAAGCGGTTGGGGGATGCCTTATATTGTCGCTGTTACATATTTTTTTATTGGTCAGAATCCTTTGGCTCTTCAAATGATTAATTGTGTTTTGGGGGCTGCCACAATGGTGATGGCATATTTTACCTCCAAAGAAATTTTTAATAACACAAGAGTTGCTCAATATACAGCTATTTCGGTTGGTTTTTTTCCGGCGATGGTCATTTGGACTTCACAGCTTTTAAAAGAAGGTTTCATTATTTTCTTTTTGGTATTGGCATTATATTCAGCTATCAACCTACAAAAGAAATTTAGTTATAATTGGGTAATCTACCTGTTAATCTCTCTTTTATTTTTGTCAGGATTAAGATTTTATGTGTTTTTTATGGTCGTCATTGCCATCTTTGGCGGCTTTGTCCTAAGTGTTCAGGCATCGGTTCAAGGTCTTGCCAGCCGTTTTATTGCCTGTGTTTTAGTTGCCGTTGTTTTAGCATATCTTGGAATTTGGCGGATGTCAGCCGATCAACTTGATAAGTTCGGAAGTTTGGAAAGAATTCAAATATCGCGGGATTGGGCGGCGAGAGCCGGTAAGTCGGGACTTGACAAGGATGTGGATGTTTCAACCTCAGACGGCGCGATTTCGGCTTTGCCGATCGGGTTTTTAACTTTGATGTTAGCTCCTTTTCCCTGGCAGGTATCAAGCCTTTCACAAGGATTAACTATGCCAGAGATGATTATTTGGTGGCTATCTATTCCTTTTATGATTATTGGACTCGTTTTTACAATCAAAACCCGATTTAGAGAAACGATAGGAATCCTCTTTTTTGTTTTAATCCTTTCGATTACCTATTCTCTTTATCAGGGTAATCTTGGGACTCTTTATCGGCAAAGAGCCCAGATCCAGGTGTTTCTCTTACTTTTTACTGCTGCCGGAGTTGCTTTGGTGGTAGAAAAACGAGAAAATACAAAACTTATTTTGAAAGCACAAAGAATGTCTCGAAGATTACCGGTCAGATAAATGTGTGGAATTGTTGGTATAGTTTATCAAGGCTCACACGCGGTTGAGCGTGAAATACTTGAAGGGATGAATTCTGCGATTTTGCATCGCGGACCCGATGAAGACGGATTTTTCCTTAAAGAAAATGTAGGGCTGGGAATGCGCCGCCTTGCCATTATTGATCTGGCAAGCGGTCAACAGCCGATTTTTAATCACGACAAATCAAAAGTCATTGTTTTTAATGGGGAAATTTATAACTTTCAGGAACTCAGAGCTGATTTAGAATCTCGCGGACACCAATTCAAAACCAATTCGGATACTGAAGCCATTATTCACCTTTACGATGAATTTGGAGTTGATTGCGTTCAGCACTTGCGCGGAATGTTTGCCTTTGCAATTTGGGATGAGCGTGAAAAATCCTTATTTCTCGCTCGTGATCGGGTTGGCAAAAAGCCCATTCTTTATTCGCATCAAACCAATGGGAATTTGATTTTCGGCTCTGAATTTAATGCTCTTTTGCAGCATCCGAGCGTATCGCGTGAAGTGGATTTTTCTGCCATTGACAGCTATTTAACTTATCTTTGCGTTCCTGCTCCGCAAACTGCCTTTAAACAAATACGCAAACTTGAACCAGCGCACTGGCTTTTGTGGAAAAACGGAGAAATAAAAACTCAACGATATTGGCAGCCTGATTTTTCCAAAAAGATAAAGATTTCAGAAGAAGAGGCTATTGAAGAAACCACCAGAATTTTGCGGGAATCTGTTAAATTACGGATGATTTCCGAGGTTCCGTTAGGTGCGTTTTTGAGTGGGGGCGTTGATTCTTCGGCAGTTGTAGCATTGATGGCTGAGACAAGCTCGCAACCGGTCAAAACTTTTTCTATCGGATTTGAAGAAGAAGATTTTAGTGAATTGAAGTATGCCAAAACCGTTGCCAATCACGTTGGAGCCGAATACAACGAATTTATCGTTCGCCCAAATGCTTTGGAAGTTTTACCGACTTTGGTCGAACATTACGGCGAACCTTACGCGGATTCTTCGGCGATTCCGACCTATTACGTTTCTAAAGAAACCCGAAAATATGTGACGGTCGCGCTTAACGGAGACGGCGGCGATGAAAGTTTTGCCGGATATGAGCGTTATGTAGCGATGAATTTGGCAGAAAAATATCGGAAAATTCCGAAAGTATTACGCAAAGGTTTGATTGAAACAAGTGTCGGACTTTTGCCGAATCCGAAACAATTCCGCAGCCGCGTCAAGAGTTTGAAACGATTTGTCGAATCAGGTTCGCTTGATAACGTCGAGCGTTATTTGGGATGGATGAGTGCGATTTCGCCTAGTTTGAAAACGGAATTGGTTTCAAATCAGTTTAAGAGCCATTTGAACGGAACTAAACCGATTGATGTTTTACAAAAATGGTTCGATAAAACCGAAAATCTGAACATTATTGACGCAACAATGTTGACCGACCAGATGACCTATTTACCTAATGATTTATTGGTCAAGGTTGATATTGCTTCGATGGCAAATTCCTTAGAGGCTCGTTCGCCATTACTCGATCATCATATTATCGAATTTGCCGCGAGTTTACCCCAACATTTGAAAGTTAGCGGAAAAGAAACCAAATATTTGCTCAAAAAAATAGCAGCGAAATTAGTGCCGAAAGAAGTAATTTACCGCCGTAAAATGGGTTTTGGTGTGCCGATTGGAAAATGGCTTCGCAACGAGATGAAGGATTTTGTAAAAGAAAACTTACTTTCGGAAAGATTTGCCAAACGCGGTTTATTCCAACAAAATAAAATAGCGGACATTATTCAACAGCACAACGAGCAGAAAAATGATTTTGGAACACAGATTTGGACTTTGTTGATGCTGGAATTGTGGTTTCAAAGATTTATTGATTAAAGATATGAAAGGCATAGTATTAGCGGGCGGATTAGGCTCAAGGCTTTTTCCTCTAACCAAAATAACCAACAAACACTTACTTCCGGTTTATGACAAACCAATGATTTATTACCCGATTCAGGCGTTAATTAATGCCGGAATTGACGATATTATGATCGTTACCGGCGGCAATTACGCGGGACACTTTTTGCAATTGCTCGGAAACGGCAAAGAATTCGGCTTAAAACAGTTGAATTATGCGTATCAGGAAGGCGAAGGCGGAATTGCCGATGCGCTTTCGATTGTTGAGCATTTTGCCGACGATGAACCGATTTGTGTGGTTTTGGGCGATAACATCATCGAAAATAATATTAAACAAGCCAAAGAAGATTACGAAAAACAAGGTAAGGGCGCAAAAATTTTGCTCAAAAAAGTTCACGATCCGCAGCGTTTTGGTGTGCCTGAATTGGATGGCGATAAGGTTTTGAATATTGAAGAAAAACCCAAAAATCCGAAATCCGATTTTGCAGTTATCGGTATTTATTTTTTTGACAATACGGTTTTTGATGTCATTAAAACGCTCAAACCATCTGATCGCGGCGAGCTTGAAATTACCGATGTTAATAATCATTACATCAATCGCGGCGAAATGACCTGGAACGAATTGGACGGCTGGTGGACTGATGCCGGAACTTTTGACAGTTTACTTCGTGCTTCAAATTTAATTGCTGAATCGGGGGCAAACAAAATGGGGGAAGTCAAAAGTGCAAACAAGTAAAGCCGAATCTGTTTTTACTAAAGGAAAAATTAAAGACGTAGTAGTTTATCCACTCAAGAAATTTGTGGACGAACGCGGTTGGTTAGCTGAATTGTTTCGTCACGATGAAATTACCGAAGAATTTTATCCGACAATGGCTTATATTTCGGTAACAGAGCCGTTGACGCAGCGTGGACCGCACGAACACGTTGAACAGGCTGATTTGTTTTGTTTTTTAGGTCCCGGCAATTTTAAAATGCGGATGTGGGATAATCGTGCTGATTCGCCGACCTATAACTACATAATGACCTTGTTTGTCGGTGCGGATAATCCGCAAGCCATTATTGTTCCAAAAGGCGTGGTTCACGCTTACAAAAACGTCAGCACGATTGAAAAAGGAATGGTTATTAACTGCCCGAACCAGCTTTATATGGGCGCAGGAAAAAAAGAGCCGATTGACGAAATCCGGCACGAAGATGATCCGAATACGATCTATAGGATGGATTAAACTGCAAATTCTCACTAACTGACAAACTTGACTTTATTGTAAGGATTTTATTAGGATAGGTGTGTAACAGCACAAAATAGGCGTTAGTTTGCTTGCAGAGTTCTTAATCGTTAAAATGTAGTAGTTCAGTAACCGATAACAGTGTTCCCGCACTACTGGCATCATTGCCGTTTTGTTGTAAAACAAAATCGCTTTTGAGCAATCGGTTACTGTATTTGTGTAAATTATGGCAGCACCCCCAATTACAAACGCACTGACCATTGATTTTGAAGATTGGTATCAAGGTCTTGAAATTCCGTATTCTGAATGGGATAAATTTGAAGATCGAATTGTTCCGGTCGGTAGAAAATTACTTCGAATTTTGGATGAAGAAAACACTAAAGCCACATTTTTTATGCTTGGCTATGTAGCGGAAAAACATCCAGAATTGGTCAAAGAAATTGAAGCCGCCGGACACGAAATCGGGACACACGGTTTTTCGCACACACTGATTTACACGCAAACGCCAGAAGTTTTTCGGGCGGAAATGGAACGTGCGATTGGTTTTTTGGAAGATTCGACGGGCAAAAAAGTCGTCGGTCATCGCGCACCGTTTTTTTCGATTACTAAAGACTCTTTGTGGGCGTTGGATATTTTAGGCGAATTGGGCGTTGAATATGATTCGAGTATTTTCCCCGTGCTGAATTATCGCTACGGCATTGCGGGTTCGCCGCGTTTCCCATATAAAATTGAACGCGAAAACTTCACCTTGAAAGAATTTCCGGTTTCAACTTTGCAGTTGCCGAAAATTACTTTACCGATTTCGGGCGGCGCATATTTTCGGATTTATCCGTATCAAATGACCAAACAATGCTTAAAAGCGGTTAATCGCAGCGGAAATGCTTTTACTTTTTATCTGCATCCGTGGGAACTTGATCCAGATCATCCGAAAATCAAACTACCGCGCCGGATTGCAGGAATTACACATTATTTTAATCTTGGGGCGACTGAGAGAAGACTCCGCAAATTATTGCGTGACTTTAAGTTTGCACCGATGAAAGACGTATTTGAAACAATAAAATTGAACTAGGGAGGGTTTTGAAAAATATGGCAACAGTTGGAGAAAAAGTTCGTGATCATTTTCACGATGATGCCTCAAGATTTGACGCAATTTATGAGGAAGAAAAAGGTTTAGTCACCAAATTTATTGATAATTGGTGGCGCGGCGTAGTTCGTAAACGGCTGGAACTGAACGTGGAAAAATTTAAACCTTTTGCCGGAAAAAGATTTTTGGATGTCGGTTGTGGTTCGGGACGTTTTTGCTTTGAATATGCCAAAAACGGAGCAAAAGAAGCAGTCGGCATTGATTTTGCGCCGGCGATGATCGAAATTTCCAATAAATTAGCCAAAGAAATGGGCGTGGACGACCGTTGCAAATTTTACTGTGGAGCGTTTCCTGATGATTTGCCGAAAGATACATTTGACGGCGCATCCGCCAACGGCTTTTTTGATTACATCGAAAATCCGGTGCCGATTATCAAGGCAATGAAAGATTTTACCAAAGGAAAAATGATTATGAGCTTTCCAAAAGCTGTCGAATGGCGCGTTCCTTTACGCCGTGTCCGTTTTTGGATGAAAGGCACACCGCTTTTCCTTTATCGGGAACAACAGGTCAAAGATATTTTGAAAGAAGCCGGTATCGAAAAATACGAATGGATTAATCTTGACCGCGATTATCTGGTTGTTGCAGAGGTGTAATGGAAGAAGTTTTGAATCCTGTTTCATCTGCTTCGATAGAAAAAACAGCAAAAACTGCGCCGATTCGGGTTTTGCACATCATTACCCGAATGATTGTTGGCGGAGCGCAGGAAAATACGCTTTTGTCGGTCGAAGGTTTAGACGCGATGCCCGAATATAAAGTTGATTTTATCAGCGGAATTGACCAGGGGCGCGAAGGCGAACTGCTGACGCGAGCGCGTGAGACGACGAATTTAATTATTGTTCCCGAACTTGGGCGGTCAATCAATCCGTTCAAAGACCCGATTGCGCTTTGGAAATTGTATCGCCTGATTAAAAAAGGGAATTATCACATTGTTCACACCCATTCTTCAAAAGCAGGAGTTTTGGGCAGAATCGCTGCTTGGTTAGCCGGAACTCCTTTAATTGTTCATACTTTACACAGTTTGGTTTTTCATGATTATCAGCCTTGGCTGGTCAATCGAACCTGGTGGCTGATTAAAAAGATCTGTGCGCCGATGACGGATTTTTACATTTCAGTTTCAGCAATCATTGTTAAAAAAGCACTTGCCGCCGGAATTTCAACGCCGGAAAAATATCGCACCATTTACAGCGGAATGGAATTGGATTGGTTTTTGAACGCCAAATTTGATTCGGCAAAAGTGCGTGAAGAATTCGGTATTCCGCAGGATGCTCCTGTCGTTGGAAAAATTGCGAGGCTTTTTCCCCTTAAAGGTCACGACGAATTGATGGATGCCGCGCCGGAAATCGTGAAAAGAATTCCGAATGTCCGATTTTTTCTGATTGGCGACGGCATTTTACTGGAGCATTTGCAGGAACGAGCCAAAGAATACGGAATTTTAGAAAATTTTGTCTTTGCCGGATTGATTGACCGTGAACGGATTCCCGAAATGATTTCGGCAATGGATTTGGTGGTTCACACTTCGCTCCGAGAAGGTTTGGCGCGGGTTCTGCCGCAATCTTTGGCAATGGGTAAACCTTGTGTTTCGTTTGACATAGACGGCGCACCCGAAGTTGTGATTGACGATTACACCGGATATTTGGTTGATGCCTACGATTCAGTCGGTTTAGCGGAAAAGATTTCTAAAATTTTGAGCGACGACGAATTACGGAAAAAAATGGGCGAAAACGGTAGAAAACACGTTGATCCGAATTTCCGAACCGAAAAAATGGTGGCTGATATTTCTGAAGTTTATCAAATGCTTTTGGAAAAATATCCTGAACGAATTGCCAAATTCAACAAACGCCACAAATTAGCCTAACGACCTGTTTGAAATTTTGACTAACCAAGTTATAATTTTAAGTAATTTTTGCGCCCAAGAGAATAAATGTTTGAGCTTAATATCAATCCGTTTGGTTTTGGAGCTATCGCTTTTGTTGTAGCTGTTTTAGCTACTTTTCTGGTGCGGGAAGGTGCGCGAAGATATGGTTTTGTTGCCAAACCAAAGTCTGACCGCTGGCACAAAAAGCCGACTGCCATGTTGGGCGGAATCTCTATTTTTCTCACGACAATCATCATTTCTTTACTTTTTGTCAAACAAGATGCTGAATCACTAATTATCCTGGGCAGCAGCACCTGGTTGTTTTTAGTTGGTCTAATTGATGACATTATCAATGTTAAGCCTTATCAAAAACTTTTTGGACAAATTATCGGTGTTTCAATAATTTTAACCGGCGGTTTAACTTTGGCATCACTCCACCCGGAATCAACTAATTCTTTCTTAATTCCGCCCTGGACTAATTCACAAGTTATTAATCTTTGTATTACTGCTTTTTGGCTAGTTGGAATTACTAATGCAATCAATCTGCTCGACAATATGGATGGATTAGCGGCGGGAATTTCAACCATTGCGGCGTTTTCATTGGGAATGGGGTTTGCTGCCAGCGGGCAAACACAGGAGCTTTTATTAATTTCCGTTTTTATTGGCGCATTATTAGGCTTTTTGGTCTTTAATTTTAATCCGGCTTCGATTTTTATGGGCGATTGCGGCTCAATGTTTGTCGGATTTTATCTGGCAAGTTCGGTTCTTTTAACCGAGGTTGGCGGACGCTCACGCGGAATTTTTTTGGTTTTATCTGTTCCGGCATTGATTCTGTTTGTGCCGATTTTTGACACGACTTTTGTCACGATCTTGCGAAAACTTTGGGGACGCAAGGCTTCGCAAGGCGGACGCGATCATACTTCGCATCGTTTAGTTGCTCTAGGACTTTCCGAACGCTCAGCCGTTTTAATGCTCTATGGTTTTGCGATTTTAGCAGGTTGTCTTTCTCTCCTGATCCGGGAGCTTCATTTTACTCAAAGCCTTGCTTTAATTGCAGTTTTTCTCATCGTTCTAACCATAATCGGGGTTTATCTTGCTAAGGTTAAGGTTTACGAAGAACAAGAGGAAGAAATTGCTTTGCAAAATCACGCCACCTTTGGATTTTTGCTCAACCTTTCGCATAAACGCCGCATTTTTGAAATCCTTCTCGACGCTTTCTTAATTTCTTTAGCTTATTATTGCTCGTATCTTTTAATTTTCGGGGATTTTGAACAAAATGCGGAGACTTGGAGATTATTCATCAAAACTCTGCCGATTTTGATCGTTCTGAAACTTTTTGCTTTTTTAGCGGCTGGAGTTTATCGCGGAATTTGGAGATACACCAGTATTCGTGACTTTTTTACCTTTTCCAAAGGCGTGATTCTCGGCTCAATTTTAAGTATTTTAGCGATTTTATTGGCGTATCGTTTCCAAGGATTTTCGCGCACCGTTTTTATTCTTGATGCTTTGCTTTTATTTGTTGGATTAGCCGGAAGCCGGATCGCTTTCAGACTTTTTCGACAGGCTCTGCCGCTTCCAACTATTGATGAAGGGGTTAAGATTTTAATTTACGGAGCTGGTGACGGAGGCGAACTTGTTTTACGTGAACTTCACAATAATCCCGATTGGAATTACAATCCAATTGGTTTTGTTGATGATGATCCGCTGAAAAAAGATAAAGTAATTCACGGATTAAAGGTTTTTGGCGGAAACGGCTCGTTGTTGCAAATCTGTCAAACTAACGAGATTGAAGAAATTCTGATTTCCAGCCGGAAAATTTCACACGGTAGAATAAAGGAAATTAAAGAAGTCTGTAAAAACACAGATGTTTCTTTAAAATGGGCTTTGCTCAAAATTGAGCCGATTGATTTTGAGTGATGAAATAAAAAATGACTAAATCTATTTCACTTGACTCTCTTGGACTACGTTTAATCCCGATAATAATTGCTATCTTGATGATAATTGCCGGATATTTTGCCGTAAATTGGACGTTTGGCAATATGATCGCATCCCACGCCGACAGCAAAGAACTGGCTGAAATGGCGATCCAAATGGCTCCGAACGATCCGCAAGCCTATTATTCATTAGCCTATCTGGATGAAAAAAGTTTTGTGCCGGAAGATTTGCCTTTAGCTTTAGCCAATTATGAAAAAGCCGTGAGCGTTTCTCCTAATGACTATCGCCTGTGGATAAGTTTAGGAAAAATCCGTGAGCAGACCGGAGATCAAAAAGGTGCGATTGCTGCCTTACGTAAAGCGACGGAACTTGCCCCGAATTATTCTCAGGTGCATTGGCTTTTGGGAAATCAGCTGTTACGGCAGGGAAATGATGAAGAGGCATATTCCGAAATTCGCAAAGCAGTCGAAGGAAATCCGACTTATGCAAATCCGGCAGTTAATATGACGTGGCAGGTTTTTGAGGGAGATGTAGCCGTTATTTCCCGGAAAATCGGGGATTCCGTTGCCATTAAAGCTGCTCTTGCTCCATTTTTAGCCAAGCAGAAACGTTTTGACGAAGCCCTTAATTTTTGGAATTCGATTCCGGCTGAAGAAAAATCAACCACTTACAAATCCAACGGAGAAGCCTTATTAGCTGTTTTTACTGAAGCTAAAAGTTTTCGGCAAGTTCTGGAATTACAAAAACAGCTTAACACCGCAAACGGCGAGAATTTTAATGTCGGGACAATTTATAACGGTGATTTTGAAAAGAATGTTAAACCGTCAGGGGCAAGTATTTTTGACTGGCAGGTCAGTGAAGGGCAGCAACCACAAATTAGTCTGGACGGAAGTCAAAAACACAGCGGGGAGCGAAGTTTTATCATTCTCTTTAACTCAAATACCGGACAGGAAAATCGAAGCGTGCAGCAGACTGTTGTGGTTGAAAGCGGAAAAAGCTATAAATTTGAGGCTTTTTATCGTTCTGATCTAAAGGCTACTTCCGGCTTAAAATGGGAAATAGTTGATGCCGCTGACGGTAAAGTTTTGGCTTCAACTGATGAAATTTCAATGAATGCAGCCAATTGGACGGCTTTGAATGTGGATGTTACTACTTCTCCGACCACGCAGGCAGTAATAGTTCGATTGGTTAGAGTTCCGTGCAAACAAAATATTTGTCCAATTTCGGGAAAAGTCTGGTTTGACGATTTGAGTCTAAAATAAATCAAATGAAAGAAAATAACAGTATCGAAACAACAAATTCTTCTGAATGGTTCGACGCGACCTTGGTTGATGAAAAACCTTCAAAATTGAGCGGATTTATTTTCGTTTGGTTTTTTGTTATGTTGATTTTTGCGGTAGTTTCATACGGTTCGGTTGAAACCTGGGCATTAGGTTTTCTCTCTATCGGGGCTTGCGTTCTGGGGATTTTATGGATGCTGGATTCCTTTTTGTCAAAAGAATTGAAGTTTAGTGATAATTGGCTGCAAATTCCTGTTTTAGGTTTGATTTTGATTGGAATTATTCAGCTTCTTCCACTGAGGAGTGCAGGAATTTCCAATGATGTTCTTTCGATCCCTGCCAGCAACGCGCTTTCGGTTGATCCTAACACTACCCGATTGGCGGTTGTTCAAATCATTATTTATTTTGTTTTCTTTGCAGCGGTTTTAACTTATATTACAACCCAAAAAAGACTCCGCCGAACCGCTTATATAATAATAATTTTCGGTGCATCCTGGTCATTTTTCGGAATCATTCAATGGCTGACCCAAACAACTTCGCAAGATCAATATATTTATGGTTTGCGTAAAATTGAAAATGCTTTCCCCTTTGCCTCTTTCATTAACAAACACCATTTTGCCGCTTTTATGGAAATGACGCTTGGTTTGTCATTGAGTTTGTTATTTACCGAAGCCGCCAGACGAGACAAACTTTTATTGTTATTAATTGCCATTATTCTGATGGGAAGCGGTATCTTGTTAACAGGTTCAAGAGGCGGATTGCTAAGTTTGTTCGGAGTCATTATTTTTGTCACGGTTCTTAAATTTTTATTAAAATTCCGTCATGAAAATCAGTCAGAAGATTCATCGCGTTCCTCGCTGAAAAGTAAATTCTTGCTGATTGGCGGAAGTCTGGCGCTGATTTTACTTATTTTCGGTTTATCTTTATTTTTAGGTGGAGATAACGCCCTGTTGCGGGGAACGGGAATAGCTAATCAGGAAGATATCAGCACCGGCAGATTCCATTTTTGGCAGACAGCTCTTCAAATCATTAAAGATAATCCAATAATCGGGACAGGTTTAGATTCATTTGGTGTCGCTTTTACTAAATATGATACATGGAACGGAAGTCTGCGGATTGAGCAATCTCACAACGATTATTTACAAATAATGTCGGATGCCGGACTTCTTGGACTAATTTGCGTAGTTGCTTTCATTGTTTTGCTTTTCAGGCAAAGTTTGAATCTCATTAATAGGAGCAATGATCGATTCCGGCGGGGAGTTGCAATTGGGGCTTTAGGCGGCTGTTTTGGAATTATTGTTCATAGTTTCTTTGATTTTCCTTTGCGAACTCCGTCAAATGCTTATTTCTTCTTAGTTTTGGCGGCTTTAGCTACGGCTTCGATTTATTATCCTAAATTGTATAGAAAATAAAGAATCAAAACCTTATCTGACTGAAAAGTATCTATAAGTGTTTAAGAGATAGTAATTTATTGGCAACAGATATGTGTCTTAATCCAAAAATTAAGATTTTGTCTATAAAAATACATTATGTCCAAATAAATGGACAAAATGAAAAAAATAATTGACAAGCCTATCCAACCCTCCTAAACTAACGAAAAATCCTGTTATTTGTGAAAAAAGAAAGAGAACCCGTCACTATCGAAAAAGTTAAGGAAATCTATTCTGCCAGAGGCAAAGAAATTCGTGCCCGATTAGCAGAATTTGAAGCTATTTGGAAAAAAGGAACTGATGAAAAACTTTGGGAAGAAATGGTTTTCTGTTTTTTTACCGGAGGTTGTTCGGCACGAATGGGACTTCGTTCGGTCGAAGCCGTCAGATCGCTGCTGTTGACGGGAACGCATGAGGAGTTGATGAATGCTTTGGTCGGAAAACATCGTTATCCACGTGCCAGAGCAGGATATATCGTAGCTTCGCGTGAATTTTTGCAGGAACATTGCGGGATGCAATTGCGTAACAAATTAAACAGTTTTACGGATGATTTGGAACGGCGCGATTGGTTGGTCAAGGAAAAACGAATTAAGGGATTGGGTTACAAAGAAGCCAGCCATTTTTTGCGAAATATCGGATTAAAAGGCTATGCAATTTTAGATAAACATATTTTACGGAGTTTGGCAGAATTAAATTTCATCGAAGACCCAACGCCGCCGAATACTCGTTCTAAATATTTAACGATTGAAAATAAATTGAAGGAATTTGCCAAACAAGTCGAAATTGATTTTGACGAAATGGATTTAGTTCTTTGGTCGCTGAAAACAGGGGAGATTCTCAAATAGGACAAACGGGAAAGGAGTTGTTATGAGGTTAAAAGCAATGGTTCAGTTTCCTTTCCAATCGAAACGGATTTTCCGTTTTACTTGGATTAGCATTATTTTATTGGTTTTATCTGCTTTGGTTTTTGCCGGAGATGAAGTTCGGCAAATTGACGTGCCGAATTCTAAAGACTTAATCAAACAAGCCGAAAAACATATTCGCAAAGGAAATTTTTCTGACGCTGAAAAGATTTTGCAGAATGTGATTGAAAAAGATTCTACCAATTCTAAAGCAAAATTAATTTTAAGCTACATCTATCTTAAGCAGCGAAAATTAGCAGATTCTTACAAGCTTTCTTTTGAAGTAGCTAAAGTTGAGGCTCAAAATGCCAGAGCCTTTTCTTTGGTTGGATTAGCTTTGCTTAATAACGGAAACTTTACAGATGCCAAAATGATTTTGAATCGGGCTTATACCATTGATAAAACTGAACCATTATCCTGGTATGGCTACGGAATGCTCAGTTTTTATGAGAATCGGATTAATGAAGGACTAAATGCTTTAGAGCGGGCAGAATTTTTAGATCCTGATGATTATGACATTGTCTTTTCGTATGCACAGGTTTTGGCTCGTGCCGAAAAGTATAAAGAAGCAGCGGAAGAATATAACAAATTCCTTTTAATTTCTCCGAAAAATGATTTTGATCGACGTAACCGTATTAAAGGACTAATTGAATTTTTACGTTATTTAGGTAATAAACAAGAACTCTATAGAGTAGATTCAAATGTCAAAAAAACAATTGTTCCGCTTGAATTAATGCGGGATCGTCCGATTATTGAAGTTAAAATCAACGGCAAAGAGGATAAATTACGTTTTGTTTTAGATACCGGATCGGGAATTTCTGTTATTTCCGAAGAAACAGCCAAAAGGATGAAGATCAAGCCGATTTCCAAAGGCGGCACTGCCAGAGCTGTTGGCGGGGACGGAAAATTTGAGATCATTTACGGTTTTTTAGATGCCGTTAACATTGGTGATTCCAGAGTAAGGAATGTTCCGGTTTACATCAGAAGATTTCATGATGACGGCGAACGGGTTGACGGCTATATCGGTTTATCTTTGATTTCAAAATTCCTGACGACAGTTGATTATGGAGCTTCGACTTTTACCTTGGTAAAGAAGAGTAATGAAACGTTGGCAAATTTTGAAAACGAAGCCATTGCATTGCCCTTAAGACTGACTTCAAGCGGATTCTTAAGTGGCGAAGTTCAACTTTCGGGACTGGAATCGCCCTTAAATTTTATTGTTGACACAGGTGCCAGTATTTCGGTGATTTCTTCGGATATTGCAAATACGAGAGAGATGAGTCAATTTTCAGTTCAAGAAAAAATGCGCGTTATCGGCGCGGCGGGCATCACCGAAAATGTTTCTTCGTATATTCTGCCAAAAGTTACTTTCGGCACTCACAGCAGAGAACGGGTTAAAGCAATTGCTTTGGATCTGGATGTCATTAACGAAGCATCAGGGTTTGAACAAGCCGGAATTTTAGGCGGAAACTTTCTGAAAAATTACCGTTTGACTTTTGATTTCCAAAATTCAAAAGTGACCTTTGTGCCGGTCAAAAATTAGTCTCAAAAGAAATATAAAATTGCCCGTTGGTCGTGTAGAATATTTATACGGCAACGGGCTAAAATATTGGAAGATGAAATTAAGTTTGTATTTGGAAACCTCCGTTATCGGAGCATATTTAGACAACGGGGAGCCTTTTCGACGCGATTTGACGATTCGTTGGTGGGAACACGAACTCTTTGAGTATCAGCCTTTTGTCTCGATTTTGGTGCAGCGTGAACTTGAAAGATGCCCGGAACCTCATCGAACAGGGTATTTAAAATTGATCAAACCGTTGGAAAAAATCGAATTAGCCGAAGAGGTTTCAATCTTAGCCGAAGGCTATATCACACGCGGAATTTTTCAGCGAAAATTTATGGCAGATGCGATTCACGTGGCACTTGCTTCATTTCATAAAATTGATTATTTAGTAACCTGGAATTTCGGCTATTTGGCAAATGTCCGTCGCCAGGCGCGAATCCGTCTTTTTAATACTGCGGCAGGTTTTTTTGTGCCGACTATTGTTACGCCTGAATTTTTGGTTCACACTCCATAAACTAATTGACCATTCACGATTTAAGATTTACGATTAATTTAGATATGTATCGTCGCCCGAAATTTTTAGAAGTATTGCACGAAATCCGGGAGGAAATGTCGCGCGAAGCTGATTATGATGTTGATTTATTTGCTGAATTAGCCCGAACCGGAGAGTTCAAGGGACAAAAGTTAGAAGCCGAAAATGAAAAGATGATGACAATTGAAACCGTAGTTGATTTAGCTGCAGTGGAAAATCAAAAATCAAAGATCAAAAATTAACCTATGGATATTGTTTTTGAGGCAATTGGTTTGGAAATTCCTAACGAAAAAGCTTTTAACAATTTAGCCGAAGACGTTAAAAAACGCGGGGAAGCCTCGCATTTAACGCGCAAGAAAGGTGTGCTTCACGGGCGTTGCTGGCGGATGGGCGAAGGTTTAGAGGTTTGGACCGTGCTTTATGAAGCCGAAAGCGGAGAAGTTTTTCATGCCGATTGCCGTCCGGGTTTTCGGGCTAAATTCAGACAAAGAATAAATCCGTGGCTGATGACCGAATTTGACGAAGAAGGCGAAGCTCTGATTCACGGATTCATTGAAGATACAGAAACCGAAGTTTTATTTGAACTGCAAAATTTAACCGAAGTCAGCGCGAAAAACTTTCAAAATAATGTCTTGAATGTCAGTTTGTGCGGGTTGGCTTACCAAGCAGAAGTTGTCCGAAAGAGCGAAAAATATTGGAAATCTGCCACCGAAAACTCCGAAACTTCCGGTAAACCTGAAAACGATTGGACTCTGTGCGGCGAAATTCTTGCGTTTAGTTCATTGCGAAATCCTTTTTCGGGCAGCGACTTGTATTGGCTTTGTTTGGATTTAGGAACTTTCGCGCTTGAGATTTTGGTCAATCAAAAAACGCTTCAAGCCGAGAGTTTACATATCGGTGCAATGGTCAAAGCCGATGTTTGGCTGCAAGGTCACATTATTAGCGAATCAACTATGTTTTCCCACTACGAAGGTGTTGATTATTACTGTCGCACGGTTGATTTTTGGAAAGGATTTAAACGCGAAAATTAAGTAAAGACCTTTGATTTTTGAACTTTGATCTTTGATTTCTATTTATTCGGCTTGATAACTACCTTTTCAGATTTTGAGTTAATAAATTGTATTGATTGAGCCGCAAACATTTTGGTTAATTCCAATCAAAGTTCAAAGATCAAAGGTCTTAAATCTACCCTAAAAATGCGTCGTTATTTGCTTTTCATTCTTCTAATTCTACTTTTAAGTTCAGGTATTGGGCTGTATTTTTTCAATGAATATTGGATTCACCGTTACGACGAGATAATTGCCCGTCAATCAGTAATTTACCGTTTAGACAAAAATTTAGTTTGGAGTGTGATTTACGAAGAAACCTATTTTCGGGCGTGGATGTTGGGTGCGGCGGATGAAGTCGGACTAATGCAAGTTACGCCAATCGTGGCGAAGGAATGGGCAAAAGAAACGGGGTTCAAAGAATTTGAAAAACAAACCTCTGAAAATTTAATTGAATTTTTGCGAGACCCTGAGCGAAATATTCAAATCGGTTGCTGGTATTTGGAAAAATTAGGCGAAAAATATCGTGATTTTCCGGCAGAAAAAGCAATGACTTTAGCGGCTTACAACGCCGGACCGAGTCGCGTTGAAGAATGGACGAAAGATGTTCAGCCGGAAAAGTTAAGCGAAGCCGAATTTATTGAACGCATCGGTATTTCCTCAACCAAATCTTATGTTTCTTCGATTTTAGAACGTTATAAAAATTTGAAAAAAGAATAATTAAACAGCAGTGAAAAGATAAAAATAAAAAGTTTCGGCAGATGGAACGCCGTCCATCTTGGCGGCATACGTTGGCAACAACGTTACTGAGCTTAGCTAAACTCAACTTTGCTTAAACTTGAGTTTTCGCGCATTTGCGCTCATTGCCAGCTGGAAGCGTGGCGTTCCCTTTGGAAAATAATTCTCCTGCTTATTAAATAAAATCAGTTCCGCATTTATGAAAATCCTTTCGGCTGAATATGTTTTGCCGATTTCGGCAGAGCCAATCAAAAACGGCGCAGTTGCAATTGAAAATGACAAGATAACTTCAATTGGAACTTTAGCAAATCTACAAAAACAATTTCCAAACGCTTCCATCGAAAATTTTGGCGAAGCTGTCATTATGCCGGGCTTTGTCAATTGTCATTCACACCTTGAACTTTCGATAATGCGCGGTTTTTTGGATGAGGTTGAAGCCGATTTTTTTAGATGGCTGATTAAACTTTCCGTGACCCGCGCCGAAAAATTAACTGAACAAGACATTGAAATTTCCGCTTTGCTGGGCACACTCGAAGGTTTACGCGCGGGCGTAACTTGTTTTGGAGATATCGGACGTTTTGGAAAAGCAGGTTTTGAAGCGTTAAAAAAGACTGGATTGCGCGGAGTTGTTTTTCAGGAAACCGAATTTTCGCCGCATAATGAAAAAGCCGTAGAAGATTTTGAAAAACTGCAAGAAAAATTTCTCAATCTGAAATCTACCGAAAACGAACTTGTCAAAGTCGGCATGTCACCGCATGCACCTTATACGGTGAGCCGCTGTTTATTTGAATTAATTACTGATTACGCATTGAGCGAAAATATCAAAATTTCAATTCACGCCGCCGAATCGGTGACGGAAGAAGAATTGATGCTTTTCGGTTCCGGTGCAATGGCGGAATTTTATCGGGAACGCGGAATTCATTGGACTACACCGAAACTTTCGTCCATTGAATATTTATCAGAGATCGGAGTTTTGCAAGCCAAACCGCTTCTAGCGCATTGTATTCGGACGAACGAAAGAGATTGGCATTTAATTGCCGAAAGCGGCTCAAGCGTCGCGCATTGCCCCAAATCAAATGCTAAATTCGGACACAGCGTTGCACCGTTTGAAAAGTTTTTGGATAAAAACTTACGAGTGGGTTTAGGAAGCGATTCAGTAGCGAGTAATAACACCTGCGATTTGCTGGAAGAAGGACGTTTTGCCTCATTGACGGCACGGACACGAGAAGAAAAAACGCGGCTGGTAAATGCCAAAGAAGTTGTCGAAACCATAACGCTCGGCGGTGCAAAGGCATTGCATTTGGAAAATGAAATTGGCTCGCTCGAAACTGGAAAACAAGCCGATTTAATTGTGTTGTCGCTCAAAAATGTAGCGCAGCAACCAATTCATGATATTTATGCAACTGTCTTATTTGCTTCAAATGCGAGAGATGTTTGTTTGACAATGGTTGCCGGACAGGAAATCTATCGTGACGGCGAATCTAAAACAATTGACGAAGGCGAACTAATGGCAGAAGTTCGGATGATTGCACGAAAAATGCAAGATTCCTGAAAAGTAAGCGTTCTAAAATTGTCTGAAAGGAAGGGCGGACGAAGGAGAAGTAAAAAGTAAAAAGGCAAAAGTAAAAATTAAATTTGTAAGAATTGCTTTTGCCAAAAACTTTTACTTGGTAGTTTTATGAAAAATACTTTCAAAATATTTGCATTTATCTTATTAATTTTCAGTAGTTTAACTGTTTTTGGACAAAAAAAAGTGGTTTCGCCGATTAAGCCAAAGGATTTTGACGGGCTCGGTTTTAGCAAAGACATCAAAACTTTAGTAAAGGGAGCGCATTCAAAAGTTGATAAACCTTTTGTTTTTGTGGTTCGTGACGCGAAAACCTATGCCGAATTACAAAAATTAGTTGAAGGATTACCGGAAGTTTCAACGATTGACTTTACTAAAAGTGCAGTAATCGCCGGTTTCGCGGGCGAAAAACCAACCGGAGGTTTCACCGTCGAAGTTAAAAAAACAACCAACGGCTATGGAATTGCAATTGTTGCGCCGGGAAAAGGAATGATGGTGACACAGGAAATTACAACGCCGTTCAATGTTGCCGTTGTGCCGCTTGTGCCACTCAAGGATTTATCAGTGGATTTTGCGGCTGCAAATAATAAGTTGCAAAATTTTCAGGTCAATAAAGCCGATTTTGAGTTTACGGGCGGAATTGCGGGACGCAGAACTCAATTCAAAGCAGGCGGAACTATAAAAATATTGACTTTTGGGGATTATGTCAGTGTTTGGTTTGATTTGAAAGGCAAAGGCACTGCACAAAAACGCCGGCTTTTGACAACTGCTTCAGGAGTTTTGAAAAACGGAAATCTTACAATCGAAATAGTTGAACCGGGAAGTTTTGTCGAAATGCCGCGCCCTCCTTTTTTGGCTCAAGGAACATTAAATGAAAAGTCATTATCATTAAACTTTGAACCGACTCCAACCAATGTTGCTGACGGTTACGAAGGACGCGGAAGTTTAGAGGCGGTTCAAGTTAAGTAAATACATTACTTTTCAGAATTGTAATTAATATATTGATACTCTTCTGATGGAACAGCAATGTAGGAAAAAACGCAATCCCAAGCTACTCCGCATTCACGATTGGATGACCAATTATCATCTGTTGATGGTTCGGATAAATAAGGAGTTTTTCCAACAACGAAGAATCGGTTTCCGATAATCTGAAAACTAGGAGAGACAAGCGCAATCCCTTCATTAGCCCAGTCTGCTTGAGCTAAATTGGTTGAAGCATAAAACACAACAGTTTTACCTTTAAAATCCGGTAAAGTTTCTTCAATCATAATTTTCCTCACTTCAAAGTTGTTTCCAATTCCCGTAAAAGCTCATCATTTGTCCAGTCGCCGCCGGAAAACACTTTTTTGACTTTGCCGTCGGGTGCAATAACAACGGTTCGCAGCGAATGATTAAAAATTGCTTTGTTGCTGGCATCAACCTCATAACGAAGTCCGAAAAAATCAGCGATTTTACGAACGTCGGCATCGGGTGCAGTGGCTAATTGCCAAATCGTGAAATCATAATTCGGATTTTTAATGTAGGCAATCCCGTATTTTTTCAAAGTTTCGGGCGTGTCTGTCGCCGGATCAAACGAAATACTGAGAAGCCGCACTTTATCTTTCAAATCCGCGCTATTATTGAGTTGAATCGCCAAATCGCTAAACCGTCTTGACATCAAAATACAATATTCAGGCAACGGACAACGTGAATAAATAAAAGTAATTGCCAGGGCTTTGCCGCGAAAATCTTTAAATGAAACCGGCTTTCCATCTTGATTGGTGAGCTTGAAATCAGGCACTTCTTTATCAATCTGGGCAAAGTTGTCATTAATTGCAGGAATCGTTTGATTGGCAGTCGGAGCAGCAGAAATAACGACATTTTCCAGCCAATAATCGCCGTCACTATTGACAATTAATTCGGCTTTGACCTCAGAACCTTTGGTCATCGTTTGCAAAATGTCTTTGTCATAAAGCGGAAAAGGCATTGTCATTGCATCCATATAATTTTCAACTTTTTCGTGCTGAATGGTGACCTTTTGCTTTTCCAAATCCACCGAAACCACTTTTCCTTTTAGCGGGTAGCGTTTGGCATTTGCATCTGCCACAGGTTTTTTGATCGCAGGCTGACAACCAATAAAAAGTAAAACGGAAAATAAAATTAAAAAAAGATAACGCATATAACCTCTTCGTTTGAGAATAGTTTCACATACCATTTTGCCCGATTGTCCGAGGATTGGCAATTTACTTAAAAACCCTGAGTAATTGACTGTAATGGCGAAAGTGTTAAATTAGTAAGTTGCAATATGAATGACAATAATTTGTCTATTGAAGACTCAGCGTCTAGATCAGGCAGTGAAAATCATAAAAAAAGAAAATTCAGATGGGCGAGTCTTCAGCCTTTTGCTATCCTTTTCGGAATTGCGCTATTGAGCGTAATCCTTTATTTAGTTGGGTTTAAGACGGTTGTTGAAACGATTTCAAGAGTCGGTTGGGGATTTTTAATAATTGTTTTTATTCATGGTGTGCGTCATTTGTTGCGGGCGTTTTGTTTTTATTTAGCTGCCCCAAGCGGAACAGGGAAATTTGGTGTTTGGGATGCGATGACAACTCGTCTAGCCGGAGAAACGGTCGGAGTTCTGACTTTTACGGGCGTAATGGCGAGCGAAACAACTAAAACCGCATTATTAAAAAAGAAATTAACCATAGCCGAAAGTCTGGCTACGATTGTGGTTGACAATATGACCTACGGTGTTTCGGTCATCATTTTTATTTTAAGCGGCGCATTTTTGATGTTTGACGTTTTAGTTGGCGGACATCTGACACTCAAAATTGTTCTTGTTTTCATCATAATTTTGATGTTTGCGGGATTGATAAGTTTCATTTTGATGTGCGCTTATAAATTTAAGCCGATGACTTCGCTCTTAAAGCGGCAAGGACATAAAAAAGGCTTTCCAAAATTTATCAGCCGCAAGAAAAGCTACATTACCGAGCTTGAAAATGATGTTTTGCATTATTACGAAAATCACCGCACTAAATTCTATCTATTGTTATTGATTAATTTATTAACTCATCTTTCCAGTGTGGTCGAAGTTTATTTGGTCTTTCAATTGTTGGGAGCAACGCCATTTATTACAACCTCGTATGTCATCGAATCTTTGACCAAAGTAGTTAATTTTATGTTCAGTTTTATCCCCGGAAATTTAGGCGTTTCCGAAGGCGGGGCGGCAGTTATTTTTCTTTCGCTTGGCTATGCAAGCGCGACAGGCGTAGCTCTTGCACTGGTGCGGCGCGGTGCAGTTTTATTTTGGACATTTATCGGTTTATTGATTTTAATGGCTCGCGGATTAACCGGAGTTGTGAAGAAAGATAAAACGGAACCTGTGTAATTTTTTCTTTAAGTCCGCTAATATGCAAAGTTTTTCATGTCTTATTTTTGCCTTTTTACTTTTTACTTTTTACTTGAAACATTTGCGACTTTGCCTTGAAAATATCTTTATCACTTCGCCTTCAATTTATCATCATAAAAAATCTGATAAATTCGATAATTTGCCATTACTTTGTAAACATAATCTTTTGATTGCGTAAACAAAATTTCGGGAACATAGCGGTCAGGCGTATCGCTTTTTGAGCGTGCCAGCCAGCGAGTCATATTTTGTTCGCCGCCGTTGTAGCTGGCGGCAACCGCAGGGGCTTGATTTGGAAACATTTTGAAGAGATTGCCAAGGTATTGTGAACCGAACAAAATTGCCGTGGGTGGATTATAAAGTTCGTCCTGCTTGAAATCTTTTTTGCCAAGTTCAGCCGCAATTTTGTTGGAAGTATCGGAAATGAACTGCATCAAACCGCGAGCCGCTGCCACCGATTTAACATCAGCCCGATAACGCGATTCCTGACGCATGATCGAAAGCGCAAAACGCGGATCAACATTGCGTTCCGGTGAAAATTTGAGCAGGGAATCGGCGTATGGGGTTGGATAAAGCAATTCGATTTGGTCGCGCGGCATCAGTTCTATCTGATAATCGGCAGGAACATTTTTCCAGAGCGGTTCGATGTAGCCAATCGCCCGGTTTGCCATATCGCCGCGTTTGTAAAAGGTCGCCAAAGTATAAGCAACATCAGGCGGAAAATCGCTCAGAGCATTAGAAATTTTACCCAATTTTTCCCGCAAAGCCGTTTCTAATTCAGGAGTTCCTTCGTCATAAAGTTTCAAAAATAACAGTTCATCCGCCAAACTCTGATGTGAATAAGTCGGAGCGAGTGCTTTGTCTTTAACTAGATCCTTGCGTCCGAATTCCTGTAATTTTCCGTTCGGAATTTTTTGATACGGAGATAAAAGCGCGTAAGTCTTTTTAACGGTTTCAAGCAGTTTAGAGCGAACATTCTCGTCATTGGTCAGACGCAAGGCGCTCTGTGCCGATTGGCGGACAGATTCAGCATTTTGCTGCGTGACAGTCAGTTGAGCCACACTAAAAAACGAACTGAATTTCGGCGTAATAAATGAAGCTGATTTTTCGTCTGCGGCTAATGCTTTCAGTCTTTCAGTCGCTCGCCAGCCATAGTATTCGGCGCGTCCGTCTGGAATTGCCAGATAACCGTCAATCGCTTCGTTGTAGCGTTCAAGTTTTTCCAAAGTATAGGCGCGTAAATAGGCTACTTCGTTTTTATTTGTTCCGCCGGGAACTTTTGTGCCGCCTAAATCGCTAAAATTCTGCAATTCATTTAAATCATTTAGCGCATTTGCCCAATTGTTTTCGGCAATATTGATACGGGCTTGAGCAAAAACCGCTAACGCTTCGGCTAAATCACCTTTAAATGCGTCACGGGTTTTTTGTGTCCATTTCAGCGCATCTGATGATTCGCCCAAATCGCGTTCAATGTCCACAATATTCAAATAAGCACGTTCCAAAGTATCGGATTCGGGAAATTGTTGAATAAATCTTTGATAGCGCGACATTGCTTCTTTGGGTTTATTGATTCTGGAATAAGCCGAAGCCGATTGGCTCAAAGCATTTTCTGCCAGCGGATTGGTGGGGAATTCGGAATTAGTGCGCTCAAACCATTTAACCGCTTCGTTATACGAGCCTTCGAGCGCGTAACCGCGACCAATCGAATAAAGCGCATCCGGCACATTGGGCGATTGTGGATATTGTTCGATAATCGCCTGATAATGCAGACGCGCAAAGGCAAAATTGCGGTTGAACTGATAGATCAGAGCGCGGCGAAAATGTTCGTTATCAGCAATATTCGGCGCAATTTTTCCAAACGCACCCGCATCGCTGTCGAGCATATCCAAACCTTTTGCCGCTTCTAAAGCAAAATCATCTGGCTGTGTCGCATTCGGCAAAGTTGTAACGAGTTTATTAAAAATTTCGCGGGCTTCGTTAGTTTTTTTTAGTTGTAAAAAAGCATTGCCGAGCAACACCAGATTTTCACGGGTTCGCGCATCATTGGCAGTTAAATTTCCAAAAATTGTCGGAGTTGGATTGGTTGAAGTATTTGAAACCGTTCCGTTTACAAAACTCGGAGTTCCTTGCAAAAAGGAAATCGCGGTTTCATAACTTTTACTTTCAAAATATGAACGCGACATTCGATTATAAGCGGCTTGGGCGATTAAACTGTTTGGCGCAGAGGTTATAATTTGCTGTAAAAATGTGCGTTCCAACATTAAATTTCCGCTGGAACGGGCAATTTGCGAAAGATGCCAAAGCGCATATTCGGTCAAAATCGAATTTCGTTTAACCACCGATTGATATTTGGACATTGCCAATGCAAAATCGCCGCGTTTTTCCGCCATTCGCGCCAAAAGATAATCGTAATTATTGTTGGCAAAGACTTTTTTATCTGATTTTTCGAGGTTTTTTAATTCGGTAATGGCAGACTGATAATCACGATTTTCAACTGCCTGATTTATTTTTTGCCGAAAATCCTGCGCGAAGATTTGAAAAGAAAAGATAAAAAATAGCGGAACTAAGTAAATTTTTTTCATATATTCAGATTTTGCCGAAGAGCGCAAAATCATTGTAACCTAAAGACGAAAAAAGTTTGATTGAGGTTTGCCAATAATGAGTGAAAATCAGGTGAAAATTTTAAGCGGTGCGCCAATCGCCGAAGCCATCAAAAAAGAAGTTGCCGCAGAGGTAAAAAGTTTAAGTGAAAATCACGGATTTTGTCCGTGTCTCGCGGTCGTGCGGGTCGGAGAAGATCCTGCTTCTGCCGTTTATGTCGGTAATAAAGTTAAGACTTCTCAGGAACTCGGTTTGATTTCCGAACACCATCATTTATCGGCGGAAACAACGCAGGATGAATTACTTAAAGTCGTAAATGATTTGAATGAGCGTGATGATGTTGACGGAATTTTGGTGCAGTTGCCGCTGCCGAAACAGATCGATGACAAAGTAATTTTAGAAGCGATCAATCCCGAAAAAGATGTGGACGGATTTCATCCGATTAATGTCGGGCGGCTGGCTTCGGGGCAAAAATCCCTTGTTCCCTGCACACCTGCCGGAGTTATCGAAATTCTGAAACGCTATGAGATTGAGATCAAAGGCAAGCATGCAGTTATTGTCGGGCGCAGCAATATTGTCGGAAAACCGATGGCGCAGCTTCTTTTACAAAATGATGCTACCGTCACGATTTGCCATTCGCGCACGACCAATTTGCCTGCCGTTACTTCGCAAGCCGATATTTTGGTAGCAGCCATCGGACGTGCCGGATTTATTCGCGGTGAACATATCGGAAATGGTGCGGTCGTGGTTGATGTCGGAATCAACAACGTTTCCGATGTTGATTTTGCTCACGAATTATTCGGCGAAGATGAACTCGAAAAACGCCTTGCCGTGATCGAAAAACGTGGTTCGACTTTGGTCGGTGATGTCAATCCAAAAGAGGCTAAAGCCAAAGCCTCAGCCTTTACTCCCGTTCCGGGCGGAGTGGGTTTGCTGACGATTGCCATGCTGATGAAAAACACCGTTGATGCCGCGAAAATGCGGAGAAAGATTTGAGATGTGCTATAATTTTCGAGGTTTAAAAAGTGAAAGTTATGGAAGTAACGCTTAATTTACCTGACAATATTTACCGAAGTTTTCAGCAATTAGCCGAAAAAACAAGTCGGCGGATTGATGAGGTAATTACTGAGAAAATTCAGTCGGAATATGTTCCTGACAAAGAATTACAACATTTGGAAACTTGGTCGGATGAAGATATTTTAGCTTTGGCAAACCTGAAATTACCCAAGGCTCAAGCTGACCGAATGAGCAAATTGCTTGATTTACAACAGCGCGGCACAATTAAAAGTGCTGAAAAACGCGAACTTGAGGTTTATACCGAACTTTATCAGATAGCCACTCTTCACAAAGCACAAGGTTGTCTGGAAGCTGTCCAACGTGGCTTAATCAAAACCCCCGCCGATTTGAAATGAGTAAAATCTCAGATGAATTACGACAGAAGGTTGCAAAAACTGCAAAATATCGCTGTGGTTATTGCCTGATGCCGCAGAGCATAATTCCAATGCTATTGGAAATTGAGCATATTTTAGCACAAGCCAAAGGCGGCACAGACGATGAAAGTAATTTATGGCTTGCTTGTGGGGCTTGCAATAGCCATAAACACGCAAAAACTCACGGCTTTGATGTTTCTACAAATCAAGAAGTCAAATTATTTAATCCGCGTCTGCAAATTTGGGAGGAACATTTTGAATTTAATTCGAGAACAGGTGAAATTATCGGCAAAACTGTTTGTGGACGTGCAACGGTTGAGGCATTGCGAATGAACGAAGAACAAGCAGTTAAAGCCAGAATAATTTGGGTAATTGCCGGTTGGTATCCGCCAAAAGATTAACAAAAAATATTGATTTAATTACAGGAAAAAATTAACATCACTTACGTCACAAGAAGTTTTCCTAATCCCATTTCAGAACAGCGGCGTAAATGTTGGAAAAAAATAAAAAGGTTGGCGATTACATTCTGGTAGAGAGATTGGGTTCAGGCGGTTTCGGCGAAGTTTGGAAAGCCGAAAAACGCACGGCTCTTTCTATCAGTTATTTTGCCCTGAAGTTTTTTCGTCCGAATGAAGATGAAAAAATTGATTTGAAAAGCGTCAGAAAAGAAGTTGAAACCTGGCAAACTCTAAGCGGATTACCGAATGTTATTTCGGTCATCGAAGCCAATATTTTTGAAAATTATGTCTATATCGTTAGCGATTTTGCCGAGGGCGGTTCGTTAGAAAGCTGGCTTAAAGAAAACGGCGGCAAAGCAAATTCGGTCGAGGAAGCCGTCAAAATTACCCGTCAGATTCTGCACGGATTAGAGGGAATGCACCGTGCCGGATTTGTTCATCGTGACTTAAAACCTGCCAATATTTTAATCAAAAAAGGCGTAGTTTATCTGGCTGATTTCGGATTGTCGAGAGCAATGACCTCCAATTCGCAAGCAACTTCGGCAGTTGGAACTATCGGATTTATGCCTCCCGAAGCTTTTTCTAAAAAGCCGACCGTTTCAATTCACACCGATATTTGGGCAACCGGCGTAATTTTGCACAGATTATTGACGGGAGAAATGCCTTTTCCGCAGGACGAAATTCCATCGCTGATAACCGCAATTTTGATGGAAGAACCTGAGTCTTTGCCGGAATCTGTTCCAAAAGAATTTCACGCAATTATTAAAAAGGCTTTGCAGAAAAATCGTGAAGACCGTTTTCAATGGGCGGGGGAAATGAACGATGCTCTGCGTGATGCTTTAACTCCAAAGGAGATTCCAACAGTTCAAATTCCTAAACCAAGTTTGGAGAAAACGGTTAAGTTAGAAATCGGGGCGACTCAGCCAAGTCCCGAACCAACTAAAGAATCGGAAACTAAGCAAAATGAACAGACCTTAAAATTACCGGAAAATAGATCGCAATTGACTATTGCTGGACAAATTCAACCCCAACCCGCTCAAATCAATAAACTCAGGCGCGAAGTCGTAAAAATCCCTCCGACAATTCCTAACAGAAATATTACTGCCAAAAATAACACCGGAATTGGCTTAAACAAAAAGATCGGACTTGGTGCCGCGGCATTGGTTTTAGTCGGAGTGATCGCCGTGGTTGGCTATAACTGGAACGGATTGTCACTGATGGGAATTAGTAATTCAAACAAATCCTTGGAAAACAATGCAGTAAAGAAAAATGTTACCGCAACTCCTTCAAATCTTCCGAACGCTTTCAAAAATCAGATCGGGATGGAGTTCGTTAAAATCCCGCCGGGAAAATTTTTAATGGGATCCTTGGAAGATGAATGGCAGCGGGATAAAAACGAATCGCCGCAGCACGAAGTTATTATTGACTACGAATTTTATTTGGGTAAATACGAAGTAACTCAGGAAGAATATCAAAAAGTCACGGGAACTAATCCCTCTAATTTCAGGGATTGTCCGCACTGTCCGGTAGAACTGATTAGTTGGAATGATGCCAAAGATTTTATAGCTAAATTAAATGGTCAGAATGATGGTTATGAATATCGTTTGCCGAGCGAAGCGGAATGGGAATATGCGGCACGCGGCGGAACTACAACTCTGGTTGGGGTTGGAGACGGAACCGATCTATCCTCGGCTCAGGCAAATTTTGACGGTAATCATCCGCTGAGAAATGCGCCAAAAGGAAAGTATTTACAGAGGACAAATATTGTTGGCAGTTATCAGCCGAATGCCTTTGGTCTATATGATATGCACGGGAATGTTTGGGAGTGGTGCGAGGATATTTACCAAAATACTTATGAAGGCTTAAGCGCAGACGGTTCTGCCAATGAGAAACCAAATGATTTAAATTTAAGAGTAGTGCGCGGCGGCGGTTGGGTAAATGTTGGAGCCGGAATGCGTTCTGCTGTCCGCTCAGGTTCTCTACCAACTAATCGTTTAAATTTTAATGGTTTACGGGTGGTTGCAAAATTGAAATGAGTAACGACAAAATTTCGCAAACGTATTTCCTTAAAATGAGATATTATTTTGAAAAAAACAAAACAGAGGCAAAGGTAAATGGCAAATTGGAAAGACAACCTTGATAAATTGCGAAGATGGATTGACAGCGACGCAAAAGACGAAACACCCGGACAAATTATCAAAGCTCACGAAAATAAATCCGAATCCGAATTATTCCTGCAAAAATTATTAAATTCGGTTGAAGGATTGTTAAAACAGGAAATAATCCGCATTCCAAACACTAACAAAGCGTATGTGCCGGAAAAATTTCTGGTGTATATCAGTTCCGATGCCGATAAAAACCTGCGCGATGATAAACGAAGATTCTTTGAGCAAAGTTTGACTGCACTGATTCTGGAACGAGCTAAGGAATTAGCCGGACGGCTTGAACTTACTTCTAAAAAACTGGGCGTTGAAATTTTAGTAAATGCCGTTCTGGAAAGTGACGAGGTTGAGGTGAAAATTGGTTCGGACAATCAGGAAATCAGAGATAAAACGATTCAATTTGTTCTCCATAACGAAAAGATCAAATTAGATAAAACCGTTGATTTAGGCGGAATTGACGATGAAAAAACAGACTATAATCCGGTAGAAAAATCGCCTGTGGCTGATAAATCGGCTGATTTTGCGAATCGTATTAATCAAACCATTGACGATTTAGGAACGGTTGATGATCTGGGAACAGTTGATGATTTGGAAGATTTTGTCGGGATTCTTTTTCGGGTAGAAATCTGGCACGAAGGCAAAAAGATCAATGAAATTCCAATCGTCAAAAAACAAGTCACCATCGGACGCGACGATGCAGAAAAAATTGCCAATTTGCGGCTGCCGACCGACAACCGCAAGATCAGCCGCACTCACGCCGAATTACGTTTGGAAGACAATGGAGAAATTTGGGTGACAGCCAACCACAAAAATCCGACTATCGTTTCCGGTAAACCGATTCGTAACGGCGAATGGGCAAAAGTCGGTGCAGACGGCGAAATTCAGATTTACGATTTCACAATTAAAATAAAATTTACCAAATAAAGATGCTCAAAATTGGTTTAACAGGTTCAATCGCGGTCGGCAAATCTTACGTTTGTGAAATTTTACGCGAGCTTGGCGCATTTGTTTTGGATGCTGACCACACCGCGCGAGAAGTTGTTGAGCCAAATACCAAAGGATGGGGTTTAATTGTTGAAAATTTTGGTGAAAGCATTCTACAATTAGATAAACAAATAGATCGAGCCAAATTGGGCGCAATTGTCTTTGCCGATGAAGCAAAACGACAACTATTGAACTCAATTGTGCATCCTTTAGTTTTTGAGGCGCAAAATATTTGGTTAGCCGAGAAAGAAATTGAAAATCCAAATGGCATTGCCATAATTGACGCGGCATTGATGATCGAATCGGGCGGTTACAAACGGTTTCAAAAACTAATCGTCGTTTGGTGCAAACCGGAAATTCAATTGGAAAGATTGATGACGCGCAATAATTTGAGCGAAGAAGAAGCCTTAAAAAGAATCAAAGCTCAAATGCCGCAGGAAGAAAAAAAACGTTTTGCGGATTATACTATTGATACTTCTGCCGGATTTGAATCGGCAAAGGCAAATACTATTGAAGTTTACGGGCAATTACAACTTTTAAGTAATATAGAAAAATGAATCCACAGATAAACACAGATAAGCACAGATGGAAAAACAAAAAAATATCCGTGTTTATCCGTGTCCATCTGTGGATAATTGTTTTTGCTTTACTTCTAAACGGCTGCAGCGAAATAAAATCACCTAAAACAGAGCCTTTCATCAGCCAAAATCAGCCGCCGCCGAAACAGGAATTTCGCTGGAGCAACGGGAAATTACCGAAATCATTTGATCCTGCCCGTGCGTCCGCCGCGCCCGAAACTGACGTAGTTCGTGCAATTTATGAAGGTTTAACCGAACTTGATCCAAAAACTTTGGAGCCGATTCCGGCACTGGCGACCAAATGGGAGGCTTCAAAAGATTATAAGGTTTGGACTTTTCAACTCCGAAAGGATGCCAAATGGACCAACGGCGAGCCGGTCATCGCACAGGATTTTATTGATTCCTGGAAGCGTTTAGCCGAGCTTGGCGATAAAGTTCCGCAACGCGATTTATTAAAGAATATCGTTGGAATGGATACAGAATCCGTTTTGCCGGTTTTTGCGGAGGAACCAAACGAAGAAGCTGAACGCGAAGAAGCCGCTAAAGTTCTGCGTCAGCAGTTACAGTTTGAAAACAATTCCAATCTCAATAATTCCACTCAAACGGAACCTGCTCAAAATTCAGCGGGAAAAACTGATTCTAAAACCAAACCCAAACCGAAAGTTAAAAGCAAATCAAAATTCGGGATCGAAGCGTTAAGTGATTTTGCTTTGAAAATTACGCTTATTCATCCTGACAGCGAGTTTTCGGCTTTGGTTGCACATCCTATTTTCCGTCCGATCTACGGTAACGGCGAAGAGTTTGAAACCGATGGCTTGAGCGCGGACATTGTGACAAATGGAGCCTTTCGTGTTGCCGCAGTTGCCAAAGACGGTGTCACGCTGGAAAGTTCTCCTTCGTATTGGGGAAAAAGTCAGGTCAAACTCGAAAAAGTAAAATTTGTTGCCACCGAAAATGCCGAACAGGCTTTAGCCGCCTATCGCGCCGGACAGGTTGATGTCGTCACCAATGCTAATTTTGCGCCGCTGGCACTTAAATTATTAAAAACCTACGATGATCTGCACGAATCCAAACATAGCGCATTGAGTTTTTACGAATTTAATCTGGATAAAAAACCGTTTGATGATTTGCGTGTGCGCGAGGCTTTGACCCTTGCCATCGAACGTGAACGTTTGACCGATGATGAAATGGACGGCACAACCGAACCCGCTTTGAGTTTTCAGCCGTTTTCCGAAGAAAATCAATTAAAACCCGATCTCGAAAAAGCTAAAAAACTATTGACCGAAGCCGGTTTTGCCGACGGAACTAATTTTCCGACCATTAAACTTTTGATCTCGCGCAACGATCTGCAAAAGCGAATTGCGGCTGCGGTTAAAAAAATGTGGAAGAAAAATCTCAATGTCGAAACCGAAATCGTGATCAAAGAAAGAGCAGACTTTGAAAATGCGTTTCAGAACGGAGAATTTGACATTGCACGGCGCGGAATCGTTTTGCCGACCAATGACGAAACGGCGAATATGTTAGCGATTTTTGAAAAGCGTCAAGTTATTACAACTCCCAAAGACCCCGAAAAAGAAGCGACCAAAACTGCCGAAAATGATATTCTGAATGAGAAAACTGCCGAATCTCCGCTTAACCTTTCAGAATTTGATGAAAATCAACCAAAAACTAATAATACTACTCAAATTGTTGTCACCAATTCAAAAGATTTGATTCTTACTGAAACCGAAGCTCTCGAAAAATTACACGCGATCCCGCTTTATTTTCCAATGTCGTATTCTTTAGTGAAACCTTATATCGAAGGATTTGAGATAAATCCGCTTGATGCACCATCTTTAAAACAGGTTCAAATAGACAACAATTGGCAACCTACAGAGCAGAAAACCATATCTAACACTCAGAATTAAAAGTAATTGTGTTGCTTGTTAAGTTTATAACGTGATATTTTAGCGTAAGTTACATTTTGCTAATCAGCTTTCCCCGTATTTTCAGAGAAGTAAAAGGAGTATAAATTATGGCTCGCATTAGTTTTAGCCGAACTCGTTTGGGTATCGCTCTACTCACTTTGTCTTTAATCATCAGTAGTTGTCAAAGTTCAGCCAAAAATCGTTATTATGGCAAAACCGAGGCTCCAACCGACAATGTGATGCGGTATATTTCAGGTTCTGAGCCGGAATCACTTGATCCGCAGGTCGCCAACGGACAACCCGAAGCCCGTCTTTATATGGCAATTTATGACGGCTTGGTCGAATATCATCCGAAAACAATGGAGCCGATCCCAGGCATCGCCGAAACCTGGGAAATCAGTAAAGACGGAACGGAATATCTTTTCCATTTACGCAAAAATGCCAAATTCTCCGACGGAACTCCAATTACTGCCAAAGATTTTGTCTTTACTTTCCGCCGTGCGCTGTCTCCCGAACTTGCTTCGCGCAGTGCGCTTTTCGGATATTCGCTCAAATACGGCGAAGCCTATAATTCCGCCGGATCTTTTGTCAAAAACCCGGACGGCACATTTTTGCTGAAAAAAGATTTTGAGGAAAATTCAACTGCGGTTGAAACCCACGATTCATTGGGAACTCCGAGCGATTTCCATAAATTTTTGGATTCGCCTGAACGAATTTGGTTAAAAGCGGAAGGCAAAGACCGCACTGAACAATTGGAGGCAAATCCCAAATTAAAGGCTGCCATTCAAGGCAAGGATTTGGTTCCCGTCAAAGCCGAAGATGTTGGAGTCGAAGCGGTTGATGATTACACTTTGCGCTTAAAACTTTATCAGCCGACCCCATACTTCATCGGATTATTAGCCCACCAGCTGTTTCGCGTAATCCCGCAGCACGTTATCGAGAAATACGGCAAAAACTGGTCAAAAGCTGAAAATATTGTCACCAGCGGCGCATTCAAAGTTACAGTCCATAAACCATACGATAAAGTTGTGGTTGTCAAAGATCCGAACTATTGGGATGCTGCCAATGTGCATTTGGACGGAATTGAGTTTTATCCGTTGGACGAAGCGACAACGATGATGAATCTGTATAAGACCAATGATGTTTATGCTCTCTACAATCACACTCCGCCGGCGGCGTGGCTTGATCAGATTAAAGGTGTTTATACGGCTGAGTATATGGATCAACCGGAAGTTGCTACAGAATTTTATGTAATTAATGTTAAAAAGCCGCCGATGGATAATGTCAAAGTCCGGCAAGCCTTTGCGTTGGCGATTGACCGGGAATCGCTCGCCAAATTCCGCAAAACCACCAAACCTTTAACCGATTTTACGCCCGAAGGGATTTTCCCGAAATATGAAGAAGCGCGTAAAAAAATTCAGGATGTAAAACTCAAAGAATTAAAGATTTCGGAAGCAGACTGGAAAAAACGGATTTTCGACCCTGAGCGAGCCAGAAAACTTTTAGCCGAGGCTGGTTATCCGGTGCAAGGTTCGGACGGATCA
Source organism: Pyrinomonadaceae bacterium (assembly GCA_019694395.1). Taxonomy (GTDB): domain Bacteria; phylum Acidobacteriota; class Blastocatellia; order Pyrinomonadales; family Pyrinomonadaceae; genus JAIBCC01. The sequence goes on from JAIBCC010000010.1 coordinate 99,971, forward strand.
TTCAATTGTCCAAGTTTTCCTGTTGATAAAGTCAACATCAGTTACAATACGGCAGAAAGCAACAAAGCCGTTGCAGAATTCGTGCAAGCTCAATGGAAGCAGAATTTAGGGATTACTATTCCATTAAAGAATATGGAATTCAAGACCTTTTTGCCGATGCTTAACAAGGTTGAATACGATGGATTTGGCAGACGCGGTTGGGTTGGCGACTATATGGATCCGTTTACTTTTATAGGGCTGTTTTATACCAAAGCCAATGACGGTGCAACCGGTTGGTGGAAACAAGAATTTGATGATTTAATGACCAAATCAAATAACGAAATTGATGAGGCAAAACGTTATGAACTAATGGCGCAAGCTGAGTTTATGATGATGCAGGAACAGCCGATCATTCCCCTAATGACGCAGGCTACAAATTGGATTAAAAAGCCGTTTGTTAAAGGCTTATATCCGAATCCGGGAACTTTGCACGCCTGGAAATTTGTTTATATCGAACGCGATCCTAATAAATGGGATACAGATGTAGATAACATTTTGAAAAATAGTGATCCGCTGGTTGATGAGCAGTTAAAACAACTTGAAGCACCACAAAAAGCGTTGGAAGCCGCCCAAAAAGCGGCAGTAGCTGAGCAGCAAAAGTAAATAATTTGGTTAAAGATTTTAGACTAAGAATCGAAAATCGAAAATCAAAAATCAAAAATCAAAAATATGTTTAGTTTCATAGTTCGCAGATTATTGATAATAATCCCGATGGCATTACTGGTAGTAACAGTAACTTGGGGATTGATTCGTCTCGCGCCGGGAAATTTTTACTCGTCAGAAAAAAAGCTTCCGCCTGCAATTGAGGAAAATATCAAGAAAAAATACGGTCTGGATAAACCATTTTATCAACAGTATCTGATAATGATGGGAAATGTCTTGCGGCTTGATTTTGGAGACTCTCTCAAATATGAAGGACAATCCGTCAATCAAATCATCAGCCGTCACTTTCCGTATTCGGCAACGCTTGGTCTTTTTGCATATTTACTTGCATTAGTGATCGGACTGGCTTCCGGTTATATTTCCGCCCTTAAACAAAATTCAGGTTGGGATTATGCCTCGATGTCGTTGGCAATGCTCGGACAGTCAGTTCCAAGTTTTGTGATCGGACCGATTCTGGTCATCATTTTTGCCCTTGGTATTTATATCTTTCCCCCGGCGCGGGCGGGCGGATTTATGAATTATGTTTTGCCTGTAATCACTCTTTCGGCAATTTATGCGGCGTATATCGCACGTCTGACACGGGCAGGAATGGTGGAAGTTTTGCGTTCGGATTATATTCGCACTGCTCGGGCAAAAGGACTAAGCGAAACCAGAGTTTTATTGCGTCACGCTTTGAAAGGCGGGTTGATTCCCGTAGTTTCCTACACCGGACCTGCACTCGCTGCACTTTTGGCAGGAACGGTCGTCGTCGAAAGAATTTTCGCAATGCCCGGATTAGGAAACATTTTTATTCAATCCATTTTTAACCGGGATGAGCCGCTGACCTTGGGAATCGTTGCCTTTCTTTCGATTCTGATTATGGTCTTTAACTTGTTGGTAGATATTTCATACGCCTTTTTGGATCCTAGAATCCGTTACGAATAAAGTTTTATGCAAGAAGAAATTGTAAAAGGAACATCACTTTGGAAAGATGCCTGGAAGCGTCTTTTGAAAAACAAATTGGCTGTTTTCGGACTGATTGTCGTTGTTTTAATGGCATTGATTTGTTTTCTCGGACCGATCATTTTGGAAGGATTAACCGGAATTGCCCCTGATTATGTTCCAAAAGATTCTGATTTAGTTAAATCTTTTCCGCCATCAGCGCAACATTGGATGGGAACTGATGATCTGGGACGGGATCTTTTTGCCCGTGTTTTGCAGGGAGGACGGATTTCGCTGATGGTCGGCATTATTTCGACAATTGTTTCGCTCATTGTTGGAGTCAGTTACGGGGCTATTGCCGGATATTTCGGCGGTCGGATTGATAATTTTATGATGCGGGTGGTGGATTTGCTTTATTCAATTCCATATATTCTGATCGTTATCGTTTTATTAAACTCATTTGGCGGAAATAATGCTCCGGCAGTTGTTAAAGCCTTTTCTGATTTATTTGGCGGCGGACAGGGCATGAACCAAATTTTTATGCTTTTCTTTGCGATTGGGTTTATTTCGTGGCTGACAATGGCGAGGGTTGTGCGTGGGCAAATTTTATCTTTGAAAAATCAGGAATTCGTGCTGGCGGCAAAGGCAACGGGTGTTTCTACCGGAAGAATTATTTTCAGACATTTAGTTCCAAATGTGCTCGGTCCGGTAATTGTCTATGCAACTTTAACGATTCCGCAAGTTATGTTATCCGAAGCCTTTTTGTCTTTTTTGGGAATCGGAGTTCAAGCCCCCTATGCTTCCTGGGGAAGTTTGGCAAATGAAGGAATTAAAAATATTAGTATGTTCCCGTGGCAATTGATCTTTCCGGGGGTCACGATGGCTTTAACTCTCTTTTCGCTCAACTTTTTAGGCGATGGTTTACGTGATGCGCTTGATCCGCAAACCAGAAAATTTTAGTGATGGTAACAGTAGAATCTACGTTTACGAAACAAGACATCTTACGCGATTTATCCCCCCAAACTCCGTTTGTTTTGTATGGAATCAGTTGGGATGATTACGAAGAAGTTGTGCGCGAGCTTGACGGAAGTTCAGTGCAGACTATCTATAATCACGGGATTTTGAAAGTTATGTCTAAATCTTCGGAGCACGAGTATTTTATTGAATTAATTAAACGAATTATTGATAGAGTTAGTTTTATTCTGCTGAAAAAAGTTATTTTTTTCGGCAGCCCGACGATCAAACAATCTTTCATTAAAAAAGGAGTTGAGCCTGATGCCTGTTTTTATGTCAGCCGGGCTAATTTGGTCAGCGGACAATCAAAAATTGATGTTTCGCAAAATGTGCCGGATATTGTAGTTGAAGTAGATATTCATCATTCCTCCGAAGACAATTTTGAGATTTATTCAGCATTCGGCGTCTCTGAATTCTGGCTTTATGATGGAAACGATCTGAAGATTTATCAATTAAAAGACGGAAAATATATAGAAATCACGGCTAGTGCGGAACTTTCAAATTTGACCTCAGCGAGTTTAACCGAGTTTTTGAATCGTAGTAAAACAGAAGACCAATTTGAACTTTTGATTGAGTTTGAAAACAAATTAAAGAACAACGAATTATGAAAAAAATACTTTTTCTTTTACTTTTTGTTTTGCTTTTAACATTTTCGGCTATTGCTCAAAACAAACCTAAACCGCAGGAAAATTACAACCTGATCAAAGAAGGAAAAGGAATGAGCGGCATTACGGTTGGCGTTTCCACGATGGATGATGTCGTCGAAAAATTTGGTAAAGAATATAAATGGATCGTTAATAAAAAATATTCTTACCAAATGAACTATTACCGGCTCGGCGTGGCTTTTTATATTTGCCAATCAGATAAAAAGAAACAGGTTTTTGTGATTGAAATGAAATCTCCTTACAAAGCAAAAACCAGTAAAGGCATCATAATGGGCAAAAGCACGGTAGAAGATGTCGAAAAGAAATACGGAAAATTAAAAAGCGGCTTGGAATATCGCGGCATCAGCTTTTACTACAACAAAGTTGACGGAAAAAAAGTGGTTACAGAAATTGATGTCACCGAAAGTGCGGGAATTCGCCAATGTAAAGAAGCCAAGCCAATTTTGCCAAAACCCAAAAATTAGTAAGAGATATGACAACCACACCAACATTAAATTTAACCGAACTCATCAAGAATGTTGCCCCTAATGAAACAAAAACATTCTATGGCGTGAGCTGGGAAGATTATCTTAATTTCACGCGAACTAATCTCAATCGAACAAATCACAAAATAACCTATCATCGGGGAATCTTAAAAATTATGGGGCAAGGATTTAAGCACGAAAATATTTCAAGGTTTTTGCACGATTTAGTGCGTTTAGTTAGTTTAATTTTGCAGATAAAAGTTATCCCATCAGGTTCAATGACTCTGATTTCGCACAAAGCGCGAAAAGGTGCAGATCCTGACGAATCTTATTATGTGCAAAATGCTCATCTGGCTAGTTTCAAAAGAGAATTATTTGATGATGAAACCGACACGCCGCCCGATATTGTAGTTGAAATTGATGAAACTCATAAATCAGATGACAAATTTGAGATTTACGCTGCGTTTGGTATCAGAGAATTTTGGCTTTATGACGGAGAGTTGATGCGAATTTTTGAACTTTCGGAGACGGGCGAATATTTGCTTTCGGAAAATAGTCTTGCCTTACCGATTTTAACCGCAGAAGTTTTAACCGATTTTCTAAACCGAAGCCAAACCGAAGACCAGTTTCAGGTTTTGAATGATTTTCAAACTTGGTTGCAAGAGAACAAATAGTCTATGAATAAAATTCTCATTATCATTGTTTTATTTGTCGTTGTCTCAATTAACGGGCAGACTGATGATAAAAATACTATTACTCAGCTTAATCAGCAGACAGTTACGCTCTATAAAAATGGAAATTTGGACGAAGCCCTAAAAACTGCAAAAAAATCTCTCGAACTAACTTTAAAAACTTATGGAGTAGATACACAGGAAAGTTATTTAGCTTATACAAATCTCGGAACTTTACAGCGTGAAAAAAGAAATTATGATGAGGCGATAAAAAATTTGCAGACTGCTTTGGAAATTTATCGAAAACAGTCAAATTTTTCAAATGCTAGACTTATCGAAATGTATCAAACCCTTGGTTTAACCCAGTTTTTAGGTGGAAAGAAGAAAGATGCAGAAGCGAGCTATTTACTGGCAATTAATACTACTGAAACAGTTTTCGGGGAAAGCAAAGAATTATTTCTTCCTACCTTGAATGCTGCGAATCTCTATGCTCGTTTGGGCGATTTTGTAAAAGCTGATGAGTTTTATTTAAAAAGTTATCGGTTGGCAATTAAAAAATTTGGCGAGGAAAGTAAAGAAATCGAAGATGTTGCAGATGCAAGAGTTTGTTTAAATGTTGATAACAAAAAAAGAGATAGTTTATTTGAAACAGAATATAACAAAATCTTTGACTTTAAACCTACCAAGCCTGAAGAAATAGTTAATGGAAAATCCATCAAACTTATTAAACCACCGTATCCGCAAGAAGCTAAAGAAAAAAGATTAACGGGTGAAGTCAAGATTCGTGTCAAAATTGATGAACAAGGAAATGTAATTGAAGCAAGGTCGGCTTGTGGAAAAGGAATTTTAGAAAAAGCTGCCGAAGAAGCAGCTTGGTTATGTAAGTTTTCACCGACTTTATTAAATAAAAAGCCTGTGCAGGTTAGTGGAGTTATTATTTATAGATTTTCAGCACAATAAGTTTTTCAAAACAAAATGAACAACGGAAATATATTAACAGTCAATAATCTAAAGACGTATTTTCAGACCGAAGATGGCGTGGTCAAAGCCGTTGACGGAATAACGTTTGAACTTAAAAAAGGCGAAACGCTCGGCATTGTTGGCGAATCCGGCAGCGGAAAATCGGTCACAAACCTTTCGATCATGCGTCTGATTCCAGAACCGCCGGGAAAAATCGTAGATGGCGAAATCATTTTTGACGGCAAGAATATTCGCCAACTCTCGCTCGAAGATGTCCGAAAAATTCGCGGCAAACGGATTGCAATGATCTTTCAAGACCCGATGACTTCGCTTAATCCTTTTTTGCGGATTTCTACTCAACTGACCGAAGTTACCGAATTACATCTCAATCATACGCCGGAACAAGCCTATCAGCACGCTGTCAAAATGCTTGAAATGGTTGGAATTCCCGATGCTGAAAATCGGGTAGATGCCTATCCGCACGAATTTTCCGGCGGGATGCGTCAACGGGTGATGATTGCCATGGCTTTGAGTTGTGAACCCGAATTATTGATCGCTGACGAGCCAACCACTGCGTTAGATGTCACAATTCAGGCACAAATTCTTGAATTAATTAAAGATTTACGCGAAAAACTTGGAACTTCAGTAATTTTAATTACTCACGATTTAGGCGTTGTCGCAGGAATGACCGATAAAATTATTGTGATGTATGCCGGAAAAGTTTTTGAACAGGCTCCAACCAAAGAACTTTTTGCAACTCCTGCTAATCCTTATACCAAAGGGCTTTTGAAATCCGTTCCCGATCCCGCACACGAAGCCGGAACTGATCTTTATCAGATTCCGGGATTGCCGCCGGATGTCGCACATTTACCTCCGGGTTGTCCATTTGCTCCGCGTTGTGAGAAAGTGCAGGGTATTTGCCGGCAGGATTATCCGCCATTTGTCCAAATCAACGAAAATCATTGGTCATTGTGCCATTTTGCGAAAGAAACTTACCAGGAATCATTGCAGGAGAAAGAAGCTAAAGATGGAAAATAACGGTGAAAATTTAATTTCAATACAAGACCTGAAAGTGCATTATCAGGTTCGTGCAAAATCTCTGATTGACCGAATTTCCGGCAATGATGAACGTAAGGTCGTCAAAGCTGTTGACGGGGTTTCATTGGAAATCAAAAAAGGGGAAACGCTTGGTTTAGTAGGTGAATCCGGCTGTGGTAAATCCACTCTTGGCAAGGCAATTTTGCGTTTGACCGAGCCGACAGATGGAAAAGTAATTTACAACAATAAGGATCTGGCGAATCTTTCAAACTCGCAAATGCGGGATCAACGCAAACATTTGCAGATGATCTTCCAGGATCCGTATGCAAGTTTGAATCCGAGAATGACGGTTGGGCAAATTATTGGCGAGCCGATTAAAACTTTTGGTTTAAGTAGCGGAACTGTTGAGGAAAAAGTGCAGGAATTAATGGAAACGGTTGGTTTGAGCCGGCGTTTTATCAAACGTTACCCGCACGAATTTTCCGGTGGTCAGCGTCAGCGTATCGGCATTGCCCGGGCTTTGGCGGTTAATCCGGAATTTATCGTCGCGGATGAACCGATATCGGCTTTGGACGTTTCAATTCAAGCGCAAATTATGAATTTGATGGAACGTCTGCAAAATGAAAAGAACTTAACTTATCTTTTTATTTCGCACGATTTACGGGCAGTTCGCCACGTTTCTGATCGGGTTGCGGTGATGTATCTCGGCAAAATCGTTGAGCTGGCAGACTCGAAAGAAATTTACAAAGAACCTTTGCATCCGTATTCAAAGGCTTTGATTTCGGCAGTTCCGGTGCCTGATCCTGAAATTGAAGCAACACGCGAACGAATCATTTTGAAAGGCGACGTGCCTTCGCCGATAAATCCGCCGCGTGGTTGCCGTTTTCACACCCGATGTCCGTATGTTGAGCCGAAATGTAAAATGGAAGAGCCAAAGTTGGTCGAAATAAAACCAAGGCATTTTGTCGCGTGTTCGCGGATTTCGCCCGAACAGCCTTATATCGAAAATGCAAAATAATAAGGAGCGAAAAGCTCCTTTTTTATTAATTTTGACCGTGAATTTAAAATTTATCCAAACGGTTATCCAAAGCTAAGTATATTGTCTTCTACTACTTGCTTTTTACTTCCGAATTGTGTTTATTTGTTTTTATCCGAAGGTAGTTTTAGTATGAAAGTTTTATTTTTTGTCCTGATCTTTAGTTTTTTAATAGGCAGTATTTCGGCTCAATCCGATTTGAACAAAATGGTTGAAACGGAAAAAGCCTTTGCGCGAATGGCAGCAGAAAAAAATACGCGGGATGCTTTTCTCGAATTTTCAGCCGCAGACGGAGTTCTTTTTACTCCGGCTCCGACCAATGCCAAAACTTTTTGGACGGCGCGGACAGCCAATTCATCACTTTTGGCGTGGACACCGGAATTTGCCGATATTTCATCGAACGGAATTTTAGGCTATACCACCGGACCCTGGGAATTTCGTCCAAAAGGTAAAGATGACGCACCGGCAGGTTTCGGTCATTTTATAACGATTTGGCAAAAACAATCTGACGGAAATTACAGATTCGTTCTTGATTTCGGCATTAATCATTCCAAAATTGCCTTATCAGATATTTGGACTGCTCCAACTTATTTGGAAAAGGGATTGGTTGATAAAGGTTCGGCGGCAGATATTTCTGCCCAGTTTTTTGAAATGGCGAACAAAGAAAGTATCGAAAAAGCCTACAAAACCTTTGCCGCAGATGATATTCGGCTTTATCGCAATGAAAAAGTTCCGTTTTTAGGAAAGAAAGAGGCGCTCAAGGAAGTCAAAAAAGTAAAAGACAAAATCAATTTTGCGAAACGCTCGTTCTTTACCAGCGCAACCAATCTGGCTTATATTTCAAACAGTTACACTCTGACCGATAAAACCGGAAAAGAAACTGAGAAGGGATATTTTCTGCAAATCTGGAAGTTCAAAGACGGTCGCTGGCAAATAGTTTTAGACCTTTTTAAAGCCAATCCAAAGGAATAAATTCGAGTAAAAAGTAAAAGTGAAAAGCTGCGTTATTGCAATATTGTAATGGCGTGGCTTTTTTTGTATAGAAATGACGATTCGTGCAATGAAATATTTGAAAATTGATAGAGCGGATTGAAAATCCGCCCTGATTTTGCTAAAAACATTGAAACGCTATCAAAAAATATCGCTGTTTAGCAATTAGAAAAATCTAAAAATTAAAAGGTAAAAATAAAGAGTTGGGTTAAATAAATTATTGTCCCTGAGCAGTTTTTGGCGGAATTTGTTGAATAACTCAACCGAAAAATCTATGCAAAAAATCTTTTCGATCATCCTTTGTCTGGTGTTTGCCGGATGTGTTTTGGGACAAAACGCCATTGAGGACAACAGTTTTTTACTCGAAGAAGCCTACAATCAGGAAAAAGGCGTTATTCAATACATCAATACTTTTTGGCGAACACGCGACGGTAATTGGTCATACACTTTTACCAATGAAATGCCCATCAAAACACAACGTCACCAATTCAGTTACACGATTCCTTTTTTGAAAAACGGCGCAACTAAACGGCTTGGCGATGTTTACATCAACTACCGCTATCAATTAAAAGGGATGAAAGAAGATGAAAAAGTTTCCATTTCCCCGCGTTTTTCCGTGATTTTACCGACCGGAAAATACCAAAATGAAACGGGAACAGGCGCAACCGGATTTCAATTTAATTTTCCCGTCAGCGTCAAACATTCTAAAAAAATAGTTACACATTGGAACGCCGGAACGACCTTTACGCCGCGTGCGCGAAACATTTTGGGGCAACGTGCCAATACCAAAGGTTTTAATCTGGGGCAAAGCACAGTTTGGCTGGCAAAAACTAATTTTAATGTGTTGGTGGAAACTGTCTGGGGTTCAAATGAGGCGGTGATCGGGGCAAAGCAAAAACGGGCTGAGTATAGTTTTTTAGTAAATCCCGGAATTCGCTGGGCTTGGAATCTGAAAAGCGGAATGCAAATCGTTCCCGGAATTGCTGTGCCGATCGGTGCCGGACCGAGCAGAGGCGAGCGTGGAGTTTTTCTTTATTTGAGTTTTGAGAAATAATTATGAAAATATCTTTCGGATTTTCCGCTGCAATAATTTTTATCATTTCAATTTTGGTAACTGTAACTTTTTCCCAAAATATTGGACCGACAAAAGGTTCATTGGTGATAGTTGGCGGCGGAAATATTCCGGCGGAGATTTCTGACAAATTTATCGAATTGGCGGGCGGAAAAGATGCCAGTTTTATTTATGTGCCGACCGCACTTGAGGATGAAAATCTCAAAACTATAAATTCCAATCTTTTCGGGCTGAAAAATGTTACGGTTCTGCACACCCGCGACCGCCAGATTGCTGATTCCGAAGAATTTGTTGCGCCGATTCGCAAAGCCACAGGCGTTTGGTTCGGCGGCGGCAGACAATGGCGTTTGGTTGATTCCTATCTCAACACGCTTTTCCAAAAAGAGATTCTTAATTTACTCAATCGCGGCGGAGTTGTCGGCGGAAGCTCAGCCGGAGCTACAATTCAAGGTTCGTATCTGGTTCGGGGCGCACGCGAAGGCAATACAGTTATGATGGCAAAAGGCTACGAAGAAGGCTTCGGGCTTTTAAAGGATGTGGCGATTGACCAACACATTAATACGCGAAAACGTGAAGCTGATTTACAGGAAGTCATTAAAACTTATCCGAAATTGCTCGGAATCGGACTTTCGGAATCAACTGCCATAATTGTCCAAAAAGATTCGTTTTCCGTCATCGGTAAAGATTACGTTGCCATCACGGACGGAAAAGATTACGACGGAAAACCTTACTATTTACTCAAACAAGGCGATTCTTTTGATTTATCCGAGCGAAAAAAGAAGTGATACTTGTTTAATTCCAACGGGCGTTTTATCATTTTTTTGCACTTTCCAAAAAATAAATCAACGAGGCAAAAATGATGAGACAAATCTGTGCAGTATTTTTCTTTTTACTTTCAATTCAATTTGTAAATTTCGCCCAAAATAAAACCGAACAGCCAAAAGACATCGTTTCCACCCGCGAGATGGAACGCATCAATTGGATGGAGTTTAAAGAAACCGTGCCATCCAAAGTCAATACCGTTTTGCTGCCGACCGGAACGCTTGAACCGCACGGAGTTATCAACAACGGGGCTGATATTACTGCGCCTTTTGGAATGGCGAAACATATCGCAAAGCGTGTCAATGCAATGATCGCCCCGACTTTGCCGTATGGAATTACGGGCAGTATGGAAGCCTATCCCGGCGCATTTCAAATAACCGAAGCCGCATATCGTCCGTTCGTTAAACAGATTTTAGAAGGATTAGCCAAAAACGGTTTCAAAAATATCATCATATTAAATGGTCACGGCGGCGGACAAACTGCGGTTTTGCAGGCTGTCGCGGCTGAGGTCGCACAGGAAAAGAAAGTCAGAACTCTGGTCATTAATTGGTGGACTTTTGCCTCGGACGTGACCAAAGAGGTTTTTGGTGAAGACGGCGGACACGCAGGCTGGAACGAAACGGCATTTGTGCAGGCGATCGATCCGACCTTAGTGCATCCCGAAAAATATGATCCCAAGATGGCAACTCCGTATCCTCCTGCCGGAACCTGGGCGGCTGTTCCTTTTCCTTCATCAATCGGACTTTATCAACCGAATCAAGGTTATCCGAAATTTGACCAGAAAAAAGCCGACGAGTATTTTCAAAAAGTAACGGATAAAGTTGCGGGTCTAATTGAAGACATTGTGAAAAAATGGGATTTAGCAGGCGTTTAATTTAACTCAAGGCTTAAAAAACAGGCTTACGCTTTTTAACAATTAAAAGGAGATCGTTCAATGAAGATAGTAGTCTTAGTTTTAGGAATTCTCGGCATTTTATTGGGATTATTAGTAACGATAATTTCAGTGGCATTACCTGAGTTAACCAGTAACAGAGTAAATTTTAACGAAGCCTTACCGGGAATTATTGCGGGTGTCCTTGTTTTATTTGTCTCAGTTATTATCGCTGTTATTGGACTAATTCTGGTTCTGAAAAAGAAAAAATAAGTTCAGTAACCATAATTTACAATTAAAATGACTGAAAATAAGCAAACCAGTTTTTTCTACGGATGGATAATTTTGGCAATCGGCTTTTTGGCATTGATTGTCAGCAACGGATTATCCATCGGCGGAATTCCTGTTTTTTATAAATGGATTCGGGAGGATTTTGTTGCGAGCGGAACGGTTAGTCCCACTCAAGCCGAAAGTTTTATCGCCTTTGGAGCAACTTTGACGTTTTGGGTGGCGGGAATTTCGTCACCTTTTTTAGGTTGGCTCATTCAAAAATTCAGTATCCGGTTTTTAATGATTGTTGGTTGCGTATTGCTAGGCGGCGGACTTTTGCTTCATTCACAAGCAACATCACCCGCAATTGTTTATTTGGCAAGGACTTTGATGGGGATTTCTTTGGGATTTGTCGGTGTGTTGCCAAGCACAATTCTGGTTTCAAATTGGTTCGTTAGAAAACGTGGCACTGCACTGGGAATTTTGTTGACGGGAACGAGCGTTGGCGGCGTTTTAATTCCGCAAATTGCCAATCCGCTAATTGAAAGATTCGGCTGGCGAAGTGCAATGATTTTCGTTTCTCTCATAATTTGGGTGGTCTTATTTCCGGCAATTATTTTTTTAGTCAAAAATCAGCCAAGTGATATTGGACTTTTTCCTGATGGTGACAAAGAGAAAATTGAAGACGAAAGCAAAGATACAAATTCAAAAAATTACGGAATGACTTTAGCTGAAGCCCTAAAAACGCCGATCTTTTGGATTTTGGCATTATGTTCGTGTTTAGTTTTTTATCCGATTTTTGTTACCAGCCAGCAATTCATTTTGTATCTGCAAACTCCAAAGGTCGGTTTGACTGCACAACAAGGAAGTTATGCGCTTTCGACTCTTTTTGCCGTTAGTGTCGCGGGAAAATTTCTCTTTGGTTTTTTGAGCGATAGATTTTCTCCGACTCGTGTGATGCTGATTTGCTGTTCGGTGATGTTTTCTGCCACTTTGATTTTATTGTCATTAACTGCAACTACGGGCTTTATCTTTCTGATGTTGTTTGGTTTAGGCTATGGTGGAACTTTTGTTTTGCTGCAAAGACAGGTAGGCGATTATTTCGGAAGTCGTGATTATCCCAAAATTTTAGGTGTGATCACGATTGTTGAAACGTCAGGTGCAGCCATCGGCGGAATCATCACTGGAAAGCTGGCGGATGCGGCAAGCGGAGATTATACAAACGCTTTTTATGCAGTAATTGTTGTGACCGGAATCGCCTGGATTTTAGTAATTTTGCTTAATTTGATGGCAAAAAAGAAAGAGCCATTATAAGATTTTAGTTCATAAATTCAATTTCAGGTATTATTTCAGAAAAAATTAGGAGCGAAAGAAAAATGAGTCTGAATTTTTTCAGAATCTGCTGCAAAATAACAGCAGTCGGTAACATTATTGCCGCAATTTTGGCGATGGTTTCGATGCAAAATCATTTGGAAATGAATTATGGAACGGTTGAGACCAATTCTATTTTTAGAATGTTTTTTTACGGCTTTTGGGTTTTTGTTTTGACCATGGGAATTGCGTATTGGGAACTGAGCAAAAATCTGTTTGAATTGCGGGTTATTGCTTTGATCGGTGCGATCGGAAAATTAACTTTGGTAGGTTTTTGGCTGCATCTATTTTTTACCAATCAAGCTAAACCGATGATTTGGTCAGGGATAATTTACGATGGATTCTTTGGAACTGTTTTAGCAATTCTTTATTTGAAGACATTGAAAAAGGAAGCCTGACAAGATTTGCCGGACTTCCTTTTAGTTTTATCTTTTGGGAACGTCTTCGCCAATTGTCCAAACCACAACCGAACTCGAAAGTCCCAAGCCTGATAATCGTCCAGCCATCATCACGATTGTTTCGTTTGGTTCAACGCAATGTTCAAGGCTCAAAAGTTTTCTTTCGCCTGATTTCAGCATTGATTCGGTTGAATCGCCGGCAACGTGATACATCGGGCGAACGCCCCAAATTAATGCTAATTGGTTTTTGACATCGTGCGAATCTGTCAGAGCGAAAGTTTGTAAACCTGAGCGAAACGCCGATAAACGTCTTGCCATCAAACCCGACTCGGTAAAGACCGCAATTTTCTCTGTTCCGATTTCTTTGGCGGCGTAAGCAGCGGCTTTGCATAAACCTTGGGAAGTTCTGCCGCTTGGTGCTTGATCGAATTTAATTGGTTTTTTCAAATATTTAGTTGGAATTTCTTCGGCACAATCAATAATTTCTGCCATTGTCCGAACCGCTTCAACCGGATATTTTCCGCTCGCGGTTTCTGCCGAAAGCATTACTGCATCAGTTCCGTCCCAGACGGCATTGGCAACATCCGAAGCCTCTGCACGAGTCGGAAAAGGATTTTCGATCATAGTTTGCAGCATTTGAGTGGCAGTAATGACAAATTTATCATTGGCAACCGAATGCTGAATAATTGCCTTTTGATAAACAGGAACTTTTTCAACGCTGGTTTCTACGCCCAAATCTCCACGCGCCACCATTACTCCGTCAGTTGCTTTAATGATTTCTTCCAGATTCTCAATCGCTTCAGCTTTTTCGATTTTGGCAACTAAAAGCGGTCTGCCTAACTTACGTTTGTTCAGACTTTTGATGATTTCTTTAACTTCTAAACAATCTTCAGCCTTACGAACAAAACTAAGCGCAATGTAGTCAACATTTTGTTCCATTGCAAATTCCAGATCTACGCGGTCTTTTTCGGTCAGAGATGGAATCGGCAAATGCGTATTCGGTAAATTTATGCCTTTTCTTTCGGATAAAATTCCGCCGACCACAACGCGGCAATAAACATCGTCGCCTTCGACTTTTTCAACCTGGAGCTTTAATGCTCCGTCATCCAGCAAAATCGTTTCGCCCGGATTCACCAGCTGCGGTAATTCGGTAAAGGTAGTGGAAACTTCGCGTTCATTTCCTACAATATCGCGGGAAGTGATGATAAAAGTGGCATTCGGTTTTAGCTCGACAGATTTTCCGCCTTCTAAAGTTTTGGTGCGGATTTTCGGTCCCGAAAGGTCAACTAAAACTGCCAAAGCTTTTTGACAATTATGTGCGGCAGCACGGGCATTGCTGATTGATTCGGCGTGTTCTTCGTGTGTTCCGTGGGACATATTGATCCGCACTGCGTTTAATCCTGCTTTGATAAGCTGCTCAATTACTTCCTGCTTACGTGATGCAGGTCCGATGGTGGCTAAAATTTTTGCTTTTCGCATAAAACTATATTTTGCCACATAGTTAGCAAAGGTGGAAAAGTAAAAAGGCGGAAAAGTGAAAATTTGGAAGTAATGGATGAAAGAAGAGTGGCAGTTGCAGCAGCACTCAGCAGATTTTTAGGTTGAGATGCCCGGGGTTTAATTTACACGGCAACCGCTACTTTTTAATTGATACTGTTCCGGCAATGTAATCGTGTAGTGCCCGGTGTTTTTCTGTCACGATCAATGTAATTGCATTTGCTAAACTAAAGAGGAAAAATAGCGTTGCCAACCAGTATGTAAGATTTCTCGCAACCCAAATATCTACAGAACTTGCAGTGCCGTCTGTAATTTGCGGATTATTAAAATTAATTGTGAAAACCAGAGCCAGCAAGGTTGGTAAACTTCTCAACACAGATTGTAAAAAAGAGATTGGCTGTTCCGAAATATCATAAACCTTAACTTTGAGCAGCATTTTTCCCAAGGTTTGCCCGTAAAAGTTGTGCATTAAGACGAAATATAAAAGAGACAAAAATTGAACAAGAATCTCACCCCAAAAAACGGACGAAGTTGAAAGTTCGCTTTGAATAGAAATCTTTCTAATCAGGAAACTAAGCGGGATAAATATTATACTATCGATAATTGCAGCTAAAAATCGCGCTCCGACGGTTTGATATTTGTTCATTATCTTTCAACCTCCTTCAATCTTCAAAACTCAGCAACTTTCATAACAACAAGCCATTTTTCGAGGCGGTTTAGGTTTGCCCTTAACAAATTTTATCTCTTTTCTTTCTAAAGTAGGTGTTGCCTTTGGTAATGAAGCATCTTTAGGAACACTCCAAATTTCCATCACAAATTTTTGCCGAAACCCACCATTAACTAAAACAAATCTGTCGTTTGGAACTTTATAAACCATCTTTAGGTAAAGCGGTATTTCTTTAGCTCTGTTCAAAGCATTACCAAATTTGGGTTTCTCAATTACAGTTTCATATTTTTGTGTTTTGTAATTAAAGTTCTGATAATCTCTTTGTCCTTCGTAAAAAATTATAAAGATTTTATTTTGCGGTTTTGCTTTAATCTCATTTTGATAAACAAGGTCTAGTCTATAATTGTCGCCACAAGAAAAATATCCAATTTCATCAATTTTCGTTGCCGCTTGTGAAAAAGCAATTTGTGAGAAAAATAAAACTGATAGAGAAAGTAAGATGATTTTTCGCATAGTTTTTATATTCGTTCTTTAATTCCCCATTTTATCCTCAGCCAAATTCGTTCGTGAAAATAGTAATCAACACTCAGCAAAATATGTAATAAAGTTGAAAATCCGGTGGCTTCAGCAATATTTCCCACAAACCAATAGGTGCAAAAGATAGTGAGTAACCAAGCGGTTATTCGATAGCTAACGGTTCTGGCTAAAGTGCGTTGATGAGTTTCCGTCATAAAACTTTTTAGAATTCTCTTAATTTTTTCAAATATTTCATCACGGTAGCAACAAAAGTTGAATGTGACCAAGTTAGCGGCGCAACTGAAACGCCTTCGCCGGTGATTGGATTGACCTGTTCAGCTAAAACTCCTGAGCGAAGCGCACGTTGGCAAGTCCATTCCAAAATCTCTAATGCGCCTTTCAAATCTTCTTTTTTCCTGGCAACTGCAATTCGGTAATCAGCCAGCCAAAGTGTGCAGATGAACCACGGATTTCCGGTAATTTGGCTGGAAATCCGCATATAACCGTCATTTTCAAAACGGGCGATTCCGCCAATTGCAGTTGGAATCCAAAGTTTTTGTTCAACCTGACGCATTGTTTTCGTAATCATTTCGTCATCAGGAGAAAATGCGCCGAAATAAAATAGCGCAAAGGTTGAAGCTCCAACCGCCGTATCTGCTTGGAAATGAACATCATCCTGACTTTCCAACGCCCGCAAAAATCTGCCGAGTTCGTTTGAAAAAAGGTGTTCGCGGATTGATTCAGTCATTTCATCCGCCGCTTTTTCGTAAAGCTCACCGCGACTCGTTTCTCCAAAAAGATAGGCAAATTTTGCCGCCGCTTTTAATCCGCCGACCAACGTTCCGCAAGTAAAAGCGTGAATTCCGCGACGATCTTCCCAGAGATTCCAGCTTGCTTTCGGCAAACCTGTTTCCGCATCACGAAAACTCATCATAAAATCGGCACAGCGCAGAATCAAAGGACGATATAAACGACGAATGAACTCAATATCGCGGTAAAGGTCGTAATGTTCCCACAAAGCCCAAATGACCAGCGCGGTTTCGTCTTCCTGAATCGGTGTTAATTTGCGTTTTGCCCATTTGTCCCAACTCGCGTGCCAGCCTGAAGCGGGCGTGCCGTCAGGATTATATTTTTGCAAAAAATAACCTTCAGGATGAACAATTTCGCCGCAGAATCTGAAAAATTTTCGCGTCAAATGAGAATATCCGGCAAGGTCAAGCGCGTTTGCTACCAAAGCTCCGTCGCGTGTCCAGAGATAACTGTAATGGTCGGTTGCGCGTTCCGTCACATCCGAATCGTTGGCGGCTAAAATCGCGCCATCATTGTCAATCTGGGTGCGGATAATAAGCAAAGAACGTTTGTAAAGGTCAATAATTTCAGGCGATAAACCGTCGAAATCAGTATCGTTTTTGTTGACCCAAACGCGCCAGTAGTTTTCCGTGTAATTAAGAAAATCGTTCGGCGTTTCACCTTTGATCTGAGAATTTAATTGAGTAACTTCCTCATAAGATTTTCCTGCACAAATCCAACAAAAAAATTCGCCTGTTTCTTGCGGATTGAGTTTGAATTTAACGCAAACCGTTGAATCTACAGAGCCTTCCGTGATTGCTCCGCCGTGTAAAGTTCCGTCTTCGGCATCGCGCCAGGTTCCTTCCATTTCCCGAAAAGCCTTGCGTCCGGTCGCAAATTCTTCAAAATTCGGTTCGGTATTGATCAAAAAATAACGGTCGCGTTTGTAATGAATCAACGCCTCGCTTTCTGGATCGTAAAATGCCGTATCACCGATCTTGCTTTCGGAAATACGAAAATCGTGATGCAGAAAAATGCGAACATCACGCTCTCTGTCAAACAGATTGCTGACGCGCACCCGCCGCAAGAAAATATTTTCGTGACTTGCCACAGTATCGTTGGAAACGATTTCGATGCCGAGAATCAGATTGATTAAATGAACATCAGTCACGAGCGTTTCGGAAACATATTTCAAACTCCGTGTCCATTCGTCTTCGTAAATCCACGAAAAATCGCCATCCGCCCAAACTCCAAAGCGAAAAGGGAAACCATTCGTGTGGTTTTCCTGCCCAACGTGCGGAAAATAAATGTCACGAATCTGATATTTGTCGTCAAAATTGACGAGTAATGAACCGTTGCCAACGGGAATGTCTCTCATTTGGATTTTAGATTTTGGATTTTGGATTTTGGATTATCATTTTACGGGTTTCAGAAATAATATTTTTCGTGATTTCTGAAAAGACTTCAGATTCTTCAATTTTAATTTTGTTTTCCATATCTTTTAAGACAAAATCCTTACCTTTTTCAAAAGGTTTCCAGCCTTTCAAAATTGCATAATCAATAGCTTGTCTAACAATTTTGGGAGATAAATTCCAATTTGGAGTTTTAATGTTTTGATCCTCAACAAATTGCTTAAAATAATACCAAAAATCTTTATACTCAAATTCACAGATAAGACGAGAATGAGCCTTTTCTTCGGTCATTATTGTTAGGCGCAAAATATCAGTTCGGAAGTCAGAAATCCAATAAAAGACATCTTTTCCAAGAGTAATTTTACGTTTTCCTTTATTGCTAAAAGCCATTTTTATTTTGA
Organism: Pyrinomonadaceae bacterium; assembly: GCA_019694395.1. Taxonomy (GTDB): domain Bacteria; phylum Acidobacteriota; class Blastocatellia; order Pyrinomonadales; family Pyrinomonadaceae; genus JAIBCC01. The sequence continues at coordinate 118,518 of JAIBCC010000010.1, forward strand.
ATTTACCGCTTTTTCAACCGCTGCATCCAAATCTTTTTTGATGTCGGGACTAAATCCGGTAAATTTGCTGACTAAATTACCTTTTCTGTCAAAAATTGCGGTTTGCGGAATCGTGTCGTCGTTGCCGAAAATAAAGCGGATCAATTGGTCTTCGGGTGTTGCCAACGGATAATCAATTTTCAATCGTTCGGCAAAAGCGGGAACTTGCGGACGGTCTTCATCTCCGCCGACGTGCAAGCCGATAACTTCCAGATTTTCTTTGCCGTATTTTTTCTGTAATTCTTTCAGATGCGGAATTTCTTCTATGCAGGGCGGGCAGTAAGTCGCCCAAAAATCAAGAATGACGGCTTTTCCTTGCAGCTCTTTTAATTTCTGCGTTTGTCCGTCAAATTTTGCCCAAAACATCTCTTCAATCGGTTTGCTTGGCGGCATCGGCGCATTGGTTTGCGGCACATTATTGATAGAAACCGGAGTTTTTGAAACAGTGACAGGAGCCGCTGCCGGACGGCATGCTGATGCAAGTAAAAAGGCAAAAGTAAAAAGGCAAAAAGCAAAAAGTCGCATAATTGTTTATGGTAAATCGGAAAGCATTAATTGTAAAAGCAAATCTTAGGGCTTTACCTTTTACCTTTTACCTTTTACCTTTTTACTTGTGAAGTTTTATCCGGCAAAAATCTCAAAATACTTTTCCAATCCAAACAATGCAGGCAGAGCCAAATTTGCCAATGCCGTTGGAACGAACGCAACTTTTGTCTGCGGATGTGCGTTGCGATTCACTTTACGGATTGAAAACAGAAAAATTGTCGAAGCAAAATTTCAAACCAACGGTTGCGGATTTATGATCGCTGCGGCTGAAATTTTGACGGAAATTATTACGGGAAAAGAACTTGGAGAGCTTCACGGACTTGAAGATTTAGAAACTCAAATAACTGAAAAACTTGAAGAATTTCCCGAAAGTCGCCGCTATTGCCGAACCCTTGCCATCGAAACTTTGCACGCCGCTTTTAATGATTTCCGTTCTGCCCAGCTTGAAGAATGGTCAGGTGAAAAGGCTCTCATTTGCACCTGTTTCGGCGTTTCTGAGGAAACCATCGAAAAAGTAATAGCCGAAAATCATTGTGAAACCGTCGAGGAAGTTTCCCAAAAATGTAATGCGGGAAACGGCTGCGGTTCGTGTCAGCCTTTGATTCAGGAAATTATTGATTCAAATCCAAATATGCTATAATTTTCCTCGTTTTAATTTATGGACGAACCTGCGAGTAGCTTTTTAGCTTTTTTCTTTGCCGGCGAAGAGCCGATTACATTCACCACGGCAGCCATTGAGATTTTGTTGATGTTTGTTCTGGTTGCGCTTAACGGTTTTTTTGTTGCCGCCGAATTTTCTTTAGTTTCAGCGCGTAAAACACGACTTAAAGCCAAAGCTGATGAGGGCAGTAGTGGAGCTAAAGCCGCGCTTCGACTGCTCGAAAATCCGACGCTTTTTATTTCTGCGGTTCAGCTTGGTGTGACCTTGGCTTCATTGGCATTGGGTTTGGTTGGTGAACCGACCATTTCCAGAATCATTGAGCCGTTTGCCGAAAAAATCGCCAGCGAAGGCACGGTTGGATACGTTGTTCACGTCATTGCGATTGTTATTTCTTTCACGCTGGTTACTTTTTTACATATCGTTTTTGGTGAATTAGTGCCGAAAATGTTTGCGCTCGAACGTGCCGAATTTTTTGCGACTGTTGCGGCTTTACCACTGGAACTTTTTGCAAAGGTTTTTTCGCCGTTGCTCTGGGTTTTCAACAAAGTCGGCGGTGCAATCGGCAAACTTTTGGGATTAAAAGCCTCGTTGGAAGAAAGCGGAGTTTATACCGAAGACGAAATTATCCAGCTCGTTAAACTGTCGCACGAAAGCGGACATTTGAACGAAGAAGAAGAAGAACTCATCAACAAAGTTTTTGAATTTTCCGACACGACCGTTAAAGAAGCGATGATTCCGCGCACCGAAATCGTTGCAATCCCGATTACTTCAAATTTGGAAGATATTGCCAAGGCTTTTCGTCAATACGGCTATTCGCGCTTGCCCGTTTACGGCGAATCTCTGGACGATATCAAAGGCGTTTTGCACAGCAAAGACGTGATGCAGTATTTTCTGGTCAAATCGCGTTTGTTCAAAATCGAAAAAGTTCTGAAACCGCCGTTTTATGTGGTTGACACAGCAAAACTGGAAGAAGTTTTGCGCCAGATGCAAAAAGGAAAATCGCATTTTGGCTTTGTAGTTGACGAACACGGCGGAGTTGAGGGAATCATCACGCTCGAAGACCTTTTGGAAGAAATTGTCGGTGATATTTCGGACGAACACGACGAAGAAGTGACCGAACAGATCAAAGAACAATCTGATGGAACTTTCCTGTTAGACGGAAATTTGGTCGTGCGTGATTTGAACCGCCGGATGAATATGAATCTTCCGATTTCCGAATCTTACACTACTATTGCCGGATTTTTGATGAGCGAAGCGGGACAAATACTTTCCGAAGGCGAGACCGTTAATTTCAACGGACATACTTTCAAAGTCGAAGAAGTTGATAAAAGGCGGATTTTGAAGGTTAGGATGGAAAAAAGTTAAGTGAAGGTTGTGCTTAATTCGTGACTGGAGCGCAGACAACTTGTCTGCCTGTGCCAGCGGAGCGATGCACGGTGTCGCAGTTAAAACTCAATTTCTGAGTAGTGTGAGTTGAGAGTTCAGACGAGCTAACGCCGTCCGAACTGGCAAGCAAGCTGCTTGCGCTCCAGTCAAATAACTAAATTTTATTAAGGCAGAAATTTATTTTGGAGGTGTTTTGTGAAACTGAGTTTTAAGTTTTTCATCTTGCAGATAATGATTTTTGCCTTTTGTGTTTTTGGCGCAAGTTCAGTTATTGCACAGGATTTAACTAAAGAATGCGAAACTATTTATGAAAGTATTCCAATAAAAGATAAAAATATCACCATAAATGATTATAAAAAGTATGTTGTTATTGCAAAAGAATATCTTGAAAAATGCCGTAATGTAAAAGGTCAAGAAGAAACTAGAGATTATCTTATTAAACAACTTCCAAAACTTGAAACTACTATCAGAGATATGGAACTTTACTCCCGTTTTAACGCTGCAGTTCCCAATAAAAATTGGGATGATGCGTTTGACAGTGGTCGTCAATTAATCGGTTACTATCCTGATACTTCTCTTGACATTCTACTCATTCTTGCCTCAATCGGTTTTGATAATGCCGCTGCTAATCCACCAAATGATAAATACAATGAAGATGCCATAAATTATGCCAAATTAGCTTTGCAGAAAATGGAATCAGGCGTGACTTCGGAAAACTACGGCGCATTTACTTATACTTACAAAACTTCGGAATGTCCTAACGGAAAAGCGAATGCGAAAGGTTGGATGAATTATACAATCGGCTACATTATTTATGCTCGCCAAGGACAAAAGAAAGAAGCACTTTCATATATTTATCAATCAACTCAGATCGGTTGCGAGACTAAAAAGTTGACTGAACCATACAGACTAATTGGGGATTGGTATTATGATGAAATTAGCAACTTAGAAAAATCCCGCTTGGAAAAAATTAAGGTTGCAGGCAATCAGGAGACAGATGAAACTAAATCAATCCTGGCATTGCAAAAAGGTTATGCTGAGCGTTCATTGGATGCGTATTCCAGAATTTTCAAAATTTACTCGAGTGTAATCAGCGAAAATTTGACTTACAAATTTAATTTGCGAAAGAAAGTTGTAGAACTTTACAAAGTATTCATCGACGCTGACATAACCGGACTTGATCCATATCTAAAAGATTTAGCTAACACTCCTTTTATTGATCCTGCTACGCCTGTTATTCCAAAACCGAAAAGCCAGCCGATAAATTGAAGTTTAACGAAAACTTACATATCATTTTTTTATAATGTTCACAGGAATCATCGAAGAACTCGGAAAAATCTCGGCACTGACCAAACATTCAAGCGGTGCAAAAATCCAGATTTCTGCCAAAATTGTCACCGAAAATACTAACGAAGGCGATTCGATTGCAGTCAACGGTGTTTGTTTGACGGCTTTGGAAATTACGCCGAATGGGTTTGCGGCAGATGTTTCGCAGGAAACTTTGAATCGTTCGACTTTGGGCAATTTGAAGGTTGGTGCGGCAGTTAATCTTGAACGTGCTGTCACGCCTTCGACACGTTTAGGCGGGCATATCGTGCAAGGTCACGTTGACGCGACCGGAAAGTTTTTGAGCGCAATCCAAAGCGGTGATTTTTGGACGGTTCGCATCGGTTTTCCGAAATCAATCGGACAATATTTGGTCTATAAAGGTTCAATTTCAGTCGAAGGGATTTCGCTGACCATCGCGGAATTAACCGATGATTATTTTGAAATTGCAATCATTCCCAAAACTTGGGAATTGACGAACTTATCAACTTTGAAAAACGGTGATACAGTCAATTTAGAAGCCGATGTGATTGCCAAATATGTCGAAAGAATTATGCTCTACGGCAAAAAGCAAGAGGGAATTACGATGGAAAAGCTCATCGAAGCAGGTTACGCAAAATGATCGAAATTATCCAAGTTGAAACGCCCGAACAAATCGAAGAGACACGCAAAATTTTCCGGGAATATGAAGCGTGGCTTGATTTGGATTTGTGTTTTCAAGGCTTTGAATCGGAACTCGCCAATCTGCCGGGTAAATATTCGCCGCCGGATGGACGTTTATTTTTAGCTGTTTCAAACGGAAAAGTTGCAGGATGTGTGGCTCTCAGAAAACTCGAAGACGGAATTTGCGAAATGAAACGGCTTTTTGTGCGGCAAGAATTTCAAGGGCAAAAAATCGGTATTGCTTTGCTTGAAAAATTGATAGCCGAAGCCAAAGCCATCGGTTATCAAAAACTTCGGCTTGATACTTATCCGCCAAAAATGCAAAAAGCCGTCGGTCTTTACGAATCTTACGGCTTTCGTCAAATTGAACCTTATTATCACAACCCTTTCGGCGAAACGCTTTTTATGGAGTTGGAACTGAATAATGAATGAGTTTTTAACGCAGAGATTGCAGAGTTTTTAATTAATCATTTATTTTTAAGCAGTAGGACAAAAATAATTTGAAGTAAAGGAACGCCGTCCATCTTGGCGGCATTGAGCGCAGAAGCGCGAATCTTTATTTCAATGACTTAATTGATTGAAGGTAATTTACATCGTTGACACGATGTTTGCCGGCTGGAAGCACGGCGTTCCATCACTTGAAAATACTTTTGACTTAGAAATCTCAGCGAACTCGGCGCGCTCTGCGGTTAATTTTTCTTTTCTTTCTCGATTTTAGGCGTTTCTACTGCTATTCCTTTCTTCCGCAAATATTCATCGTAAATTCCTTTGGCAGCCGGAGCAGCATTAGCCGCACCGAAACCTGAGTTTTCAATGAGTGCCAACACTGCGATTTCGGGTTTGTAAGCAGGGGCAAAACTATCAAACCAGGCGTGGTCTTTTGCTCCGCCGGAACCGATTTCTGAAACCTGTGCCGTTCCGGTCTTTCCGGCGATTTCCAACTGCGCCATTTTGAATCTGCCTGCCGTTCCGCCGGCGTTGACTACGCCCCACATTCCTTTGAGAACGGTTTGATATTGTTCCTCGGTCATCGGAATGATTTTGGGTTCAGTGGCTTGATAAGTAAAACCTTCGCGCGGCGGCACATAATTATCGTCATCAGGTTCTCCGATTGCCTCAACCGTCTTAAATTCTTTCAGCAAATGCGGCACATACATTTTCCCGCGCACGCCGACACTGGCAATTGCTCGAAGCATTGCAATCGGTGTGACCTGCACCGTATCTTGTCCGATTGAGGCAAAAACCGTCCGAATATCGCTCCATTTGCCTTCATTTTTAATCACGGTCGGCATCCAGAATTTTGGCGAATGACTAATCTTTTCGTTTGGCAGATCAATCCCTGTCTGCTTGTCATACTCGAACATTTCGACCATTTTGATTAGCCCTTCGACCTTCATTTTCAAAGCCAAACGGTAATAATATCCGTCACAGGAATGTGTAATTGCAGAAGGTAGATCAGGCGTCCCGTGATTGCCACTGGTATCACGGGTAAAGCGGTTACCGATCTGGATTCCGCCGCCGCAGGCAATTCTCGAATCTTTGACCGTAATTGCACCTTGCTGCAGGGCGGCAACCGATTCGGGAATTTTCCAAGTTGAACCGGGCGGATAACGCCCCTGGATAGCACGATTCAACAGGGGGCGTTGTTCGTCCTGATAATAACCTGCAATTTCTTTTCGTCCTTGAGGTGTTCCTGAACGATTAACGAAAGAATTCGGATCAAACGAAGGAGCCGAAGCCAGTGCCAGAATTTCGCCGTTGTTTGGGTCTAAAACGATGATTGTTCCGCGTTTGGTCGAAGAATTGGCAAGCTGTGTTTCGGCAACATTTTGCAGATCAAGGTCAATAGTTGTGTATAGATCCTGTCCCGATTGGGGCGGAACGACTTTGATTTCGCTTTGAACGTGTCCGCGACTGTCTACTACTACTTCCCGATAACCGTCAATCCCTCGCAAACTGCGGTCATAATATTGTTCCAATCCGCCTTTGCCGATAATGTCGCCCGGATGAAAACCTTTGAATTCTTCTTTGGCTAATTGAGTTGGACTGATTTCGCCGACATAGCCGAGCACGTGCGCCAGAGTTTTTTGAAGCACATAATTTCGCTGCGGCTGGATTTCTACTCTCAATTCGGGGAATTCGATTTCGTGAGCCTCAACCCATGCAATATCCTGAGTTGTAATGTTTTCTTTCAAGACCATCATTTCAAAGTTGGGCTGTTTTTTGAGAAATTCGATCCGTTCGCTGACATATTTGCTGTCGAGTCCTAAACCGTTAGCGTAAGCATTGATACGATCATTGGTTTCAACTTTTTTTAAGGCTTCGTTAGCCAGAACAATGTTATAGGTCGGACGCGAATCAACCAGAACTTTTCCGTTTCGGTCAAAGATAGTGCCTCGTTGGGCGGGAATAATTAAACGACGAATCTGCTGATTACGTGCTTTTTCCACATAATGATCGTATTTATTGATTTGCAGATCATAGAGCCGAAAGCCGAGAATTGCCAGCAAAATAAATCCGAGAACCTTGATGGTTAAAAGTCTGACATTAAGATTTTGTGTGTGATCTTCAAACTGCATTTCCTTCCCGCCTTGTTAACTTGTTTTTGTTAAATTTTAATTAAATCAATTGATTCGTAATTTAAAGAATTAGTTGTAGCTAAAACTTGATTGACAATAAATATTCGTTAATTATTGCCGTTGAATTTGCAATTTAACTTTCATTCGTGAGATGTTAGAAAGTTGATTTTTATTGGAGGTTTTTCAAAAGAGTTGTTTGTAGAAAGTAAAACCAAAACCAGATTGCTCAAACAAATGGGCAAAGCCATTGCCGATTTTCAAATGATCGAAGAAGGCGATAAAATAATGGTCTGTCTGTCGGGCGGAAAAGACAGTTACTCAATGCTTGATCTGTTATTGGACGTGCAAAAACGTTCCCCGGTGCATTTTGAAATTTTAGCAGTAAATCTAGACCAAAAACAACCTAATTTTCCACCTGAAGTTTTACCGAATTATCTGGAAAGCATCGGCGTTAATTACCGGATTGTCGAAGAAGATACTTACTCGGTCGTCAAATATCACGTCCCCGAAGGAAAAACGTATTGTTCGCTCTGTTCACGGCTGCGGAGAGGAATTTTGTATTCGACCGCCATTGAAGAAGGCTGCACCAAAATTGCGCTCGGACATCACGCCGACGACATCATTGCGACATTTTTGCTCAATCTGTTCTACGTCGGACAATTAAAGGCAATGCCGCCGATCCTGCGTTCGGATGCGGGAACGAACACGGTCATTCGTCCGCTGGCGTATTGCAAAGAATCCGATTTGGCGAAATATGCCGAAGAAAAACAGTTTCCGATAATTCCGTGTGATCTGTGCGGTTCACAGCCGAATCTGAAACGCGCCAGAGTCAAAAGATTGGTCAACGAGCTCGAAAAAGAAATTCCTTTCATTCGATCATCAATTATGACTGCACTTTCCAATGTGACAGGCTCGCATTTGCTCGACACACAACTTTATGATTTCAAAAACTTTGAACCGCTCATCAAGCAAATTCCGCGCGGACACGGCAATGTCGAAAAAGAATTGGACGCGGTTTTTGACCACAGCGAAGACCACTTGGCAGGTGGCAGGATGCAGTTGGCAGTGGTTGAATCGTTGATAAATTAGTTTTAGGTTCTAATTTGAAATAAACAAAAGCGTTCAAGATTTGCCTTGGACGCTTTTTGTTTGCGAAAAATGATTTAAACCAAAATCTTTTACGGCGCAATAGTTTTATCTTCAACCTTTCGGCAATTTTCTGCGGTGCAGGCGCGCATTTCGTTCAGTCGTTCAGCCAGTTTTTTCAACCAATTTGCATCGGCGGTTGAGGCGATATTTTTTAACTGATCGGGATCGTTTTTCAAATCATACAATTCCTTTTCGCCTGTTGCATATTCGATATAGGTGAAACCATCAATGCGGATTCCCTGAAATTCGGGAATTGCGGCGGCACGCTGTTGATTTGGTCGGGCGTTTGATTCGTCGTCAATGTCGGCAGGCTCACGTTCTTCTTCGTCGGGTAATTTCGATTTTTGAGTCCAATGTTCAAGCAGAAACGTTTGCCGCCACGATTTTGCCGAAGGCGGATTTGAACCTAAAAGCGGGAGCAGGGAACGTCCGTCCATAAAATCAAGCGGTTTAACACCAGCCATCGCCGCAAAGGTTGGCGCAAGATCTATGTTTCCGACCAGATTCTGACGGACAACGCCTTTCGGCACATTCGGTCCGCGAATGATCAGCGGAACTCTGATGTCTGTTTCATACGGAGTTTGTTTTCCGGCAACCAGACGATGATGTCCCTGATGAAAACCATTGTCCGAAGCAAATACGATGTAGGTATTTTCAAGCTGTCCGGTTTCTTTGAGCGTTTCGATCATTTTCCCGATCCCTTCGTCAACGGCTTGCAGCGAGAGGATCCGTTTTCGATAATTTGCATCAATTCGGTTTAGTTGTCTCCGGTTAAATGACGGACGATTTCGAATATAATTGGGTTTATCACTGACATCTTCTTCGTTAAATGAAGCTGGGCGTGGAGCTTTGGCATCGGCAAACATATCTTTGTGACGTTCGGCAGGAGTTGCCGGACCGTGCGGAGCATAAACGGATAAATAGACAAAGAAAGGCTTTTTGTCGCGGTTTGCCTGACGCATAAAATCATTGGTTTTGCCGACATAAACGTCTGTTCCGTAGTCTTTTGGCTCGCTTCCGTAGCCGACAAATTTTCCATTCTCATTCAGCGTGTAATTATACTCGGAATAAGCATTTCCTTTGACCGAACTTGCCCAAGCATCCCACCCCGGCGGGACGTAATCATTGCCTGCCGTTTTCGGATAACCGTTCAAATATTTACCGAAAAGCGCAGTTCGATAACCGCTTGATTGGAGTAAGGTTGCAATAGTATTTTTTTCAACTCCAATTGAATAAGCCGTTTCAAATCCTCCGTTTCCACCGCCATTGGTCAGAATTTTTGTGTTATGTGAATATTGTCCGCGCAGCATTGCCACCCGCGAAGGACAGCAGAGCGAAACATTGACAAAGTAGTTTTCAAACCGCACGCCTTGATCGGTGATCAGCTCTTTTAATTTCGGCATATATTCAATCGAGGCATAATCCAGATCATCGGTCAGGATAAAAAGAATATTGGGCTGACCTTTGGCATTTTCAACTGTGTCAGGTGCGGCTTTTGAACACGAAATCCCCTGAGTAAAAATAGATAACAGAAGCGCAAATTGATATAGATGAGTCAAAAACTTTTTCATAATATCTCCCTAATAAAAACTCAAAATCATAAATCTGAATATATGACGTAAAAGATGAGGCATTGGTTTGAAAAAATCAAAGTGAAACAAAAAAGGCTGCCAAAGTTTCAGCAGCCTCTTGAATGTTTATTTCAGCTCCAATTTTTTAGGAGCGAATAATTTATCATCAATCGGAACATTGTGTTTGACCGATTTAATGACGGTCACAATGTCGCCCATCGAAGGATTTGAGTTGACCGTCTTGAAAGGCAATTTGATGCCGTCAACGTCGCGGTAATCCGAAAAAACAATGGAGTAAGGCAAGGATTGTTCGCTGGTGCTTGAAACATTAACTCCTCGCTGTTTGAGCAATAAAAAGGTTTTGGTTGAATAAAGCTGTGTGATTTTTGTGCCTTGTTCGGGAGTGAATTCCACTACATAACATTCTTCTTCACCAACTTTTTCAGTGCCTTTAACTTCGACTGTTTTGTAATTAGTTTTCCAGTTCAAAAGTGCATAAAAATCAGCATTGAGTTTGGCATCAGCAAGCTTTTTGCCTGAATATTTTTCCACCGGAGCAAAGGTGAAAAGTTCCTCGCCGTTTGTTCCGTCAAAAAAATCCCAACCTTTGGCAATCGTTTTTCCGACAGCCGTGAGAATTGTTTCAGAGGCGGATTTATTCGGAAATTTGGCGTAGGAAGTAGCTGAGCCTTTGACTCCCTGATGAACGGCATCCAAATCGGCAACTGTCACCCGCGAAGTGATTTTGCGCCAATTCGCCTCGCCGCCAACTGCTTCAATGACTTTTCCCATCAACGCATCAGCGGTAATTTTAGGTTTATCGGCAGTGCCTTCAACCCGCTTGAATTCAAAAGTTCCTTCGGGCTGAGTAATCGCCACGCTGGTAATTTTACCTGCCGCATCACGTTTTGCTTTGAGAAAATAGCTTGGCGGCAACGGCGACATATTAAATTCATCTTTTGCTTTTTCCGTCAAGGTATATGGCGGCTGACCTTCGATGTTAAAAGTTACTTTGCCGTCAGCTTCGCCTTTAATATCAACAATTAAAGCTCCATTCGGCGTATATTTCCCAATCAATTCTTTTGCCGCATCGTTATTGGCGGGTTTATTGGCTGCGCCGATTTTGGGAAAAGTGAAATTGCCCTGAGCATTTTCAAAAAGAAGCGCGTCATCCTTGAAAGTGACAAAAGTTCCATCTACTTCTTTGACTTTGTATTTGCGCCCACCGACATTTTCCAGCGTGACGGTTGGTTGTCCGGGAACCATCGCAATCAAACTGCCGTCTTTAAGTTGAATGTCAACATCAAATCCAGCTTGTTCAAAATGATATTTGCCGATTTCTTTTTGCAGATCATTAGCGGCAACGGTTTGAGTTTTATTCGGATTGCCCAAAATATTTTCCCAAACAATCGGCATCAATTCATTGCCCAGACTTGAACCTGAAACATTGGTCAGCATCACAAACCCCAATTTCTTTTCGGGAATCATTGCTACGAGTGAATTAAATCCGTCAATGTTTCCGCCATGCTGAACAACTTTTAAGCCGTTCCAATCCTGCAAAAACCAACCTAATCCGTAAGACACTTTGCCGGTAGGAACGACTTTCATTTGCGGTTTAGTCCATTCTTCATAACCTTTTTCGCTAACTAAACGCTTTCCGTTGACCACGCCGCCATCCATCACAAAAGTTATCCATTTTGCCATATCACGGGCGGATGAATTGATGGAACCGGCAGGATTGGTCGCATCGATCGGACGAAACGGCAGTTTTCGCGTTTCTTTGGTGTCAAAATTGTATTCGTAGCCGTATGAAATATCTTTGGCTTTTTTGAATTCGGGAATCGTCATTGTCGAATTGGTCATTCCCAACGGTTTGAAAATTCTTTCGGGAACAAGTTTTTCGTAAGTTGTTTTGTTGGTCACTGCGGCAATTTCACCCGCCGCCGCAAACATTACATTGTTGTAAAAGAATTTTTCGTGGAGCTTTGCCATCGGTTCTGCTTCGCCAACGGTTTGGATCAATTCCTGACGATTCAGACGTTCGGTCAACATTGCCAGATCGGTGCGGTTTAATCCCGAGGAATGATCCATCAAATCTCTGACCGTCATATTTTTGTCGGTTTCAGCATCTTTCATCTTAAAATAAGACAGATATTTTTTTGGCGAATCATCCAGATTTACTTTGCCTTCATCCGCCGACATTAGAACGCTAAGTGCGGTAAACGCTTTGGTTGCCGAGCCAATCGCAAACTGCGTGTCAGGCGTGACCGGAACTTTATTTTCAAAATCCTTGTAGCCTAAACCTTTTATATAAATAACTTGTCCGTCTTTGACGATGACCAGCGACATTCCCGGAATTCCAAGCTCGTTGCGGCGTTTTTCGACTTTTTCCTCGATCGTTTGCAAACCTTTCTGCAAGTCGTTTGAGATTTGTGCAGTTGCGGTTTGGGCATAGCCTATTGGCGGCAAAATTGTCGTAAATAAAGAAAAAACTAATATTAGCGATAAAAGAAAGCGATAGATCATTGAATTCTCCGTTTGGTTTTTGATTGAATTTCCTGAAAATATTACGCAAATTTGGACAAAAAGTTCTAATCTTCTCAAAAGCAAAAAAGGCGCAAGAAAATTCCTACGCCTTTTGCTTCAAATTGATTTATTATAAATTATCGAAGATTGATTTTTTCGGGCTGAACTGCAATATTTAATTCACCTTCAAACTTTCCATCACCGATTAGCGGGCGATCAATCAGAACTTCGACTAAATATTTTCCGTTTGGAATACGGTCAATTACTATTTCGGGAAGTCTATCGACTTTACAAACTGTCTTGGAGCGTGAGCGCACCGGAATCTTTTCACCGTTCGGAGTCAGTCGGTAAGTTGTCACAGTCAAGGTATAACAACCGTTGTTTCCACCTGAGACATCAACACCTTTAACTTCACCGCTGACAACTATTTTTCCGGCAGGTAGATCAACTGCCGGAGTTACAAAAGAAATTTTGCGCTTATCAATTTTATACGTAAATTTTTTGCTCGGTTGAGCGTTTGCAATTACGACCAAAAGCCCGAAAGCTACTAAATTTATCAATAAACTTTTAATTAATACGTTCAAAATTGCCATTTTTTTATTTCTCCTTTTTTTAATTGAAGCATTATTTTTGCTTCTCATTGATAACTGACAATTCCCGAAAATATGTGTCGCAAAAAAATTGCAAAAATAAATCTGTGATATATTGATGGAGTTTGATTATAGTTGGTGACATAACAAGTTAGAGAAAGTAATTTAGTTCGGGAAGTTTAGGAAGGAAGAACAGGTTTTCACTTCCTCAACTTCCTCAACTTCCTAAACTTGCGCTTCATTTTCCAATAAGTTTTGTCATTAACTATAATTTAATAAACATTTGAGACAGAGGATTTTATGGACGAAAATGTAACCATTGTTTTTCACGGATTTTTGAATCTGTTAGGCAAGGAAAAACTGAAATTAGTAGAAATGATAAACGAATATTTTGATTCAAATGAACGTGAACCGATTAGGGAAGCAAACGAGAAGAAGTTTGCAGAGATAAATTTAGAGAAAAAAAATTGTAAATGCTGCGGAAAATAATCGGCTAGATCGAATCGCCTTCCTTGGAACTTTCTTCCAGCTCCCAACGACGCGAATCTCGCTTTTCCATCTTTTCCAGCAGATCAAGCGGCTCATTGTCTTGAAAATCAATGCCGTAAGCATGAGCATTTTCTTCAACATTTGACTGATCGGGAGTCGGATTATGACCGAAAACGGATTCGGAACCGGTTGAATTTACTTCTTCCCAGGTTGCATCAACGTCGCCGCCGGAATCTTTAGGTGAAGACGAATTATGTTCGTTTAATCTTTGACGTAATTCATTCGGAGCTTTCGGAGCTGAATTTATTTCTTCATCAATGAATTCAGCAATATCAGGTGACGGAACGGGTGCGTTTTCGTAAAATTCAAGGTTTTTGGTCGGCATAATCTTTTACCTCAAGATATATTTAGATTCACTAAGAGGATAGCATAAACAAGAAATAACCGGAAAGATTTAACTTAAATAAAAACCACGGTTTGAAAACTTGGAATTTCAAATCTTTTACGGCAACGCATATTTTTGCAGATCAGCATATCATCAACCCGCACCATATAATCCTGTGATTTTTGAAAACGGGCGCGATCATGTTCGTTAAAATGCCTCGGCATTTGTTTCTTTTTAGTTCGTTTTATCCAACGAACATCATAATCGTCACGTTGTCCGCAATAGGTGCAGGCATAATTCTGTTTTTTGATTTCCTGCTTTTCGTCAAAAATATCTCGTTCGTTCATAGTTTTATTGATCTTGGATTTTTGATTTTTGAGCTTTGATGGTTTCTTTTATTCCGCCTTTTCACCCGTGAATTTATATTGTAATTACAAACTCAGGCAAAAAGAAAATCAAAGATCAAAAGTCAAAGATCAAAGTGCTAAAGTCATTTTTCCGCAATTTCCCGCAAATATTTGTAGCTGAAAATTCCTGTGTCGTGATCGTCACTGAAAACAAAGTTCAGAGCATATCGCCCGACAACATTGATGTTTTTGATGGTCAAATCGTCTGCTACGCTTTCCGCTTTTAACATTCTTTCGCCCGTCCATTCGTTGACGCATCCGGCACAAGGACAAACCCGACGAAGCTGCGAGGCATTATAGAGAAAAGATTTGTCGTCAGACCATTCGATGGTAATTTCCGAATCGGATTCTTCGATGATTTGAGTCGGTTCTAGCATAAAAGTTTATCTTAATTGGTTTTGAATGGCACTGATCCATTGCTCTCCGCCCCAGAGCGTAAAATTGAAAACTTCGCCGGTATTAACCGTAACGGCAATGGCGTTTGGGGCAAGCGGAATGATGCCAAGAAATTTAGTCCAGACTTTTTCCATTTTTACAATATACGGCAAAGGAATTGCGGTTGCACCGTTTTGAAAATTAAAACTATGGGATTCAAAAACCAGCCGGAAATTTGTCAGATACAAATGACCTCCGACGGATTCCATTCCTCTCAACAGATTTGCTCCCCCTTGTTTAATCAAAACTTCATTTGCTGCTAATTGTGTATTCATAACTTTAGAACATCTGAAATTCTATCAGCCGTGACTTGATAATGCGAAGCGTGAAAAATCGGTTTACCGTCTTTCAAAACAATGGCTTGCGGTGATTCGTGCAAAATATTGGTGCGCGCCTCTATTTCATTTGAAATATGACGTGACGTTTGGACAATGATCAAATGAACATCGTCATCCAGAATAGACATTTCGCTCGAAACATCAGTTGAGATCGGACAAGTAATACTGTGTTTGAATAAAACGATAGGTTTTTCCTTTGATTTTTCAAACACTTCGTCAAGTTTTTCGATAGTATCAAGATTTACAAAACTCATAAATTAAAAGCATTTGGCGGCGGCGGAGAATTAAATGTCTGATTACCCTGTTTAGGGAAAACTTTTCGGTAGGCAACTACTTGGGTTGCCAGAATGATTGGAATTGTAAAATAAACCCCAAAACAGAAAAGCAGAGTTCCCGCTAAATTTACCACAAACATTACCGCCCAGAGTCCCGTTACTCCGCCTAAATTTTTCCAGACAGATTTGGCACTCAATTTAATAGCTTGCCATCCCGAAAGGTTTCGGTCAACAATCAACGGAAAAGCAAACATTAATAAAGTATGTAAGCAGACCATAATGATGGTAATGACCAAATCAACTGCCAATGAGCCGAACAGCATTGTCATTAGTTCGCTTTCGCTCAATTTTGAACCCATAATTGTCGCCATTATCAGCGGAAAATAAATTACTCCAAAGACAACTAACATCGGCACGACAATTAGAATTACAACCGGCAAACTCGGCAAAAAATACTGTTTTATATTCTTAAAAAGAGCATCAAATTCGACCTTTTGACCATCAATGGCTTGGAGATAGCAAAGATAAACCCCGCACATCATTGAACCGATCAGCACATACATAGTTATTCCGCCAATCATTACTCCGACAATTGCCACCGCAAAAAGTAAAATATAATTTGGCTTAATTAATTCCCACGCTTCTTTTAAGCATTCGACAGGCTTGATCGCACCAACATTAAACTCTGTATTTGTCATAATTTTCGATAAAAAAAAGGTTGACAGCTAATAAACTCAACTGTCAACCATTATCCCATTAACAACAATTTATTAACAATAAATTTTTTCGATGTAATCTTTGAGCATTCGGTCGCTCGAAAATTGCGGTGTCAGCGTTTGCAGGGCGCGGCGCATTCTGGCGATCCATTTGGTTGGTAAACCATTTTCGCCCTTTTCGTAATATGCCGGGACGATTTCATTTTCCAGAACTGAGTAAAGCGATTCGGCATCCATTGCATCAATGATTGCATCATCCATTCCTTCTTCATCGCGCAAAGGTCCAATGGCAAAGCCGTTTACTTCATCATAGCCTTCGATCCACCAACCATCGAGAATCGAAAAATTAAGTCCGCCGTTCATTGCGGCTTTTTGACCGCTGGTGCCTGATGCTTCGAGGGGACGACGCGGAACATTCATCCAAACATCAACGCCTTGCACCATATAGCGGGCGATTTCCTGATCGTAATCTTCAATAAAAATTGCGCGTTGAAACCAGGTCGAATTTCCTTTCAGATTAACCAGATTTTGCAGAATTGCTTTGGCATTGCGGTCTTGCGGATGAGCTTTTCCGGCGAAAATAAATTGAACGGGGCGTTCAATATGGTCAATTAATTTCAAAAGCCGTTCGCCGTCCCTCATCAACAAATTCCAACGTTTATAGCCTGCCACCCGACGAGCAAAACCAATTGTTAAAATGTTGGGATTAAACAGGTTTTTGAAAGCTGAATGTTCAGGAACAGGATCGGAATCACCGGTTGCCGAAGTGTAAGCGCGTTGACGCATAAAGGCAATTAGCCGATTTTTCAAAAGAGTGTGTGCATTCCAAATATCTTCGTCGGAAAGATAATTTACGGCTTTTGCCCAAGCCTTTTCATCTTTTAAAATATCAGTCCAGTTTTCTCCGATTTTCTTTTCGTAAAGGTGATTAAAATCTGAAGCAACCCAGGTTAAAGCATGAACGCCGTTGGTGACATACGTGATCGGAACTTCGTCAGCCGATTTTTCGGGAAACATTTCTTTCCACAGATCGCGCGAGACTTCACCGTGTTTTTCGCTGACACCATTTGCTGAACGGCACATCCGAATCGCCAACGGTGTCATCCCGAAAAATTCGGCATGGTCATTTTCATCAACCCGTCCAAGTCCTAAAAATTCTTCTTTGGAAAGTCGTAGCGAAGCAGGAAAGCTATCCTTAAAGCACGAAAGCAGCGTTTCGGGATGGAAAACGTCATTTCCTGCCGCAACAGGTGTATGAGTGGTAAAAACGCATTTTTCGCGCACAATCGGAACCGCATCGGCGAAAGTTGCATTTTCGTGTGTTTCTAAATATTCTTTGGCTAATTCAAGCGTTAAAAATGCCGAGTGTCCTTCGTTCAAATGATAAACGGACGGTTCGATTCCAAGTTTTCTCAATAAACGAACGCCGCCCATTCCTAAAACTTTTTCCTGCACGATCCGCGTTTCCGTATCGCCGCCGTAAAGATGTCCGGTGATTAATCGGTCAACTTCCTGATTTTGCGGAACATTTGTATCCAGCAAATAAAGCGAAATTCTGCCGATCTTTGCCAGCCAAGCCTGCGCTGTTACTTCGCGTCCGCGAATATGAACCGTAATTTCAACCCGATTTCCGTTGGCATCAAAAACAGGATTGATGGCTAATTCGTTTTGGAAAGAATCAATGTAACGCTCCTCTTGCCAACCGTCGTGAGCAATTTTTTGGCGAAAATAACCGAAGCGGTAAAAAAGTCCGATGGCAACCAGAGGAACATTCATATCGCTGGCGGATTTCAAATGATCGCCCGCCAAAATTCCAAGTCCGCCTGAATAGATCGGCAAACTGTTATGCACACCATATTCAGCGCAAAAATAAGCTACCGGATTTTCCGGCGTAATTTTACCGAAAGACTTGGTTGGTTCAGCCAGATATTTCTCCATTTTTTCGGCGAAACGATTGACACGGGCGACAAAAGCCGGTTCGTTGGCTTTTTGCCAAAGCCGTAATTCACTGACTTCGCAGAGCATTTTGCGCGGGTTTTGTTCGCATTTTTCCCATAAACGGTAATCTAAATCACGGAAAATACTCATTCCGCCTGTAGTCCAAAACCAATAAAAATTTTGTGAAATGGTATCTAAAATCTTTAAATTTTCAGGAAGATTATATTTGTATGAAAAATTGCTGCCGAAATTTTGTTCGAGCTGCTGACTGGTTGCTGTTTGCATAGTTAAAAGTGTGTTATTTATATATTCCTTCATAAATTTAAAATACCTGATGTTTGATAAATTTCAGGGCATCCGACTGAGAAAAAAATACCAATCGAACCTCTTCAATTTGTGAATCAGTTTCCAAAAAATCTTTGATCGCGGTAGAAACAATCAGAGCGGCTTCGTGTTTCGGATAACCGTAAGCACCTGTCGAAATTGACGGAAAGGCAATAGTTGTCAAACCCCTATCTTTAGCTAATTCCAAAGAGTTTCGATAACAATCGGCTAATTGCGCGGCTTCATTTTCCTTATCAATACCACGAATCGGTCCAACTGTATGGATGACAAATTCAGCTTTTAGGTTTCCGCCCGTTGTGATGACAGCCTCGCCCGTCGGTAGTCCTTTCGGATATAAAGTTTCACGAAGTTTTTTACATTCTTCGTAAATCTGTGCTCCGCCTACCTTGTGAATTGCGCCGTCCACGCCTCCGCCGCCAAGCAGCGTCCAATTTGCTGCATTGACGATTGCATCAACGTTTTCTCGCGTAATATCACCGACCCGAATGATTACCCGATCATTCAGAAATTTTGGATTTTCCATCACAAATTGCTTTGTTGGAAGGGACAACAAAGAAAAAGATTAGTCATTATAAGAAAAAAAAGCCCTCATAGCAAAAACGCGGGTGCGAAAAAGCTAGGCGGACTTTACCAAAATAACTGGAATTTTGTTTACTCTAGTGGCTCTATGCGGATTTCATCAAAGACCTCTTGCCTTTTAAAGGCTTCGGCAATTTGTTTGGCTTTATGTTCACTCAGCGGGCGGTTAGCATCGCAGCTGGTTATTTCAAACACTTTATCGCCAATCATTTGAATATCAAAATCTGAGATTGAGAAGCCTCCGGCAACTTCAATTTGGTCAAAATTATTGATCCGAAAATTGCCGGTGTGCTGAACATATTCGTCAATAAACGGCTCGCGTAAAGCCTCCTCGACATCAGATTCGTCTAAATAATTTCCTTCAACAATTAAACAATATTCTTTTATCGTATCCATTTCATTCGTGCGTGAAATTCACGGAATGTTTTTGCGTTTTGAAACGCAAGTTGAATTTAGCATAAGTCAGGGCAAAATTAGAAGATTTTTTTTCAATGCAACTGAATTTTAATTTGTAAAACCGATTTTGTGGATCAATTCGGCGTAACGTGAATCGTCACGGATGTTGTCAAAATTGGGCAAGGTTCTAATGAAACCAATATTTTCGGAACGGTCGGCGAAAGCTTTGTCGAGATAGAAAAACGTCTTTTCGCGGTCATTCAAAGCGTTATAAACGGTTGCCAACTCAAAAGGCGAAACATATTGGTCAGCCGACTTTCTCTGCATCTCGGCGATTACTTTTTCTGTTTCCTGACGATTTCCCTGCAAACCGAAAATATAACCTCTGGTTGACAATGTTTGCATATCTCTCGCTTCGGAGGGTATTTTATTTAGTTGTTCCAAAGCGGGTTTGAACTCGTTTTTGTAGGCATAATATCTGGCAAGATAAGCATTTTCGGTGTAATAAAATGGAGCTAAGTCAATTGCTTTTTTGCCGTATTCGAGGGCTTTGTCCGGCTGACGGATCATATAGTAATCAAACGAAAGAAATGCTGGCGGAATGCCGGAAAGCGGGTCCAATTCGGAGGCTTTTTCCAGAACCTGGATACTCTTTTCGACATCCCAAATCATATAATATTCGCCTAACCAAAGCTGATTGGTTAGTGAATTCGGGGAAAGTGAAATGGCTTTATTCAAATCGTCAATCGCTGATTTATCCCATTCGTGCAATCGGGCGTGACCATGCGCCGCCCAAGCCTCGGCTAATTTATTGTCCAAATCTATCGCTTTTTGGGAGGCAACTTTGGCTTTTGTGAGAGCCTCGCGGGGTGACAAAATTACGTCCGAAGCCGTGGTGTAGGCATCCGCAATGCCCGCGTATGCCAATGCGTAAGTTGGGTCAATCTCAATTGCTTTGTTAAAATGCTCGAGAGCTTTTTTGTGACCCTCCGCCGAATATTGCAGAGAGTAGAAGCGACCTTTCAAATATTCTCGATAAGCATCGGCGTTATCGGTGTAATGTTTGGCAATTCGAACCTTTTGTGTGTTGTCCAACTTGAGTTGCAATTTATCGGTAATTTGTTGGGCAATCTTTCCCTGAACGTCCAGAATTTCGGACATTCTGACATTGTAACGCTCGCCCCAAAGTTGTGAATTGTTCGATAAATCAACCAATTCGGCTTGAATTGTCAACAAGTCGCCCTGCTGCGAAACTTTTCCGGTCAAAACGGTTCGCACATTCAAAGTTTTACCGATTTCTTGTGGAGTTTGTTTTGAACCTTTGAAATTGAACACCGTAGCACGGGAAATAATTCGCAGATTTGACAAATTTGATAGAGAATTTATCAAACTTTCGGTAATTCCATCGCTCAAATATTCGATTCCTTGATTTGAATTTTCAAAAGGCAAAACCGCCAGTGAATCAATTTTTACAAGTTCGTTTGGTTGAGTTGTTAGAATTGGTTGAGGTCTATTTTGCAGAAGATAGAGGCTAATTGCAGTTATTCCAATAATTAGCGCAGCCACCGCCAAAATATACGGAAGTTTGCGGTTTTTGATTTGGAGAGTAGTGTGAATTTGTTCATTGGTTGTTAGAGCCGCCGTTTTTTGCTGTTCGACAAAATTATTTGATTTAAGTTCAAGTTTTTCATTAAATTCTAAATCCTGTTTCAAATTTTTCAAATCAACCAACAAATCTTTGGCGGTTTGGTAGCGTTCTTCTTGTTCGTGGCGCAAAGTTTTGCTGATAATTCGCTCTAATTCGGCTGGTGTTTCGACAGGAAGCGGTTCAGGTGAAGTTTTCAAAATCGCGGCAATGACATCGCTCGCAGTTTCGCCGTCAAACGGGACGCGCCCCGCTACCATTTCGTATAAAACAACGCCCAAACTCCAAATATCGGTGCGTGTATCAGTCGCCTTTCCGCGAGTTTGTTCGGGTGACATATAAGCGACTGTTCCCATCACTACGCCTTTTTCGGTATGAAGCATTTGAGTAGATTTTTCAGGGTCAAAAGTTTCCGATTTAAGTGGTTTGGCAAGACCAAAATCCAAAATTTTAACAATGCCGTCGCGCCGAATCATAATATTTTCGGGTTTAATGTCTCGATGGACAATGCCTGTTTCATGAGCGGCGGCAAGTGCGGAAACGGTTTGAGCAGCAATGTCTAAAATTTTCTGAAAGGTTAAATCTTTTTGTTGGATGATTTGGCGCAGAGTTTCACCATTAATAAATTCGGTGGCGATAAAGCTCACACCGTCGTATTCGCCGATTTCATAAATCGTTAAAATGTTCGGATGATTGAGCGACGAGGCGGAGAGGGCTTCTTGTTCAAATCGTTGCAGTCGCTCTTTGCTGGCAGTAAATTCGGCAGGCAATAATTTTAGTGCAACATTGCGTTTTAATTTGGTGTCACGGGCGAGAAAAACTTCGCCCATTCCGCCTGCTCCGATTTGGTCAATAATTTCATATTGTCCGAAACGCTGACCGTTTTCAAATTCATTTTTTTTCTTGGAGATAGCGGGAGTTTCGAGAAAACTTTCAGAGTTTTGATAAGAATTGAGCAGTTCTTCAACTTCGCGTTTGACAGTTTCGTTATCCGAACAATTTTCGTCCAAAAAAATCTGACGCTCATCGGGGGCAAGTATTAGTGCCTGTTCAAAAATATTTTTGACTTGTTCCCAATGTTCAGACTCCATAATTTACAGTTGTTTTTGTCTGTCAATCTCTTTGCAATCAATTCGCCAAAATTATTTTGAGACGGTTTTTAGAAAACTGTCGCTTCAATAACTGTAGATGACAGGAATTTATTTTCGGTCACTAAAAAAATATCAATTTTATTATAAGGAGATTTTCTAAAATGAAAACATATATTCTTGGTTTTGCCCTTTTATTGTCTATTTTCCCCACTGTAACCTTGGCACAAAAACCGGGCGATTACAACAAACTTGAAGTTTATGGCGGTTATCTGAATGGGCAAAATATCTATTCTGCCGAAAAAGACATTCTAAATTTTGGCGCGGGCGGCAAACAAACAGTTATTCTTTGCAATGGTGACGGGGCGGCGGCATTTGGTCCGAATTTTACCAAATTGCTTTGTGACAGGCGCAATTTTAACGGATTGGATGCGTCCGTAACCTACAATGTTTCGCGTTATATCGGCATCAAGGCAGATTTTACCGCCCAATTTCGCAAGGAAATAAATGTGGATAGATTTTCCGCCACACATATTGATACGAGCAATGTTACCGACCGCAAATATTCGTATTTCGGCGGTGTCCAAATTAAAGATAATGCGTCGGAAAACCGAGTCAAACCGTTTGCACATGCACTTGCAGGTGTGGTTAGCGAAAGGATTAACGGGTTGGACACCTCAACCAATCCCGGCGAAGGCTCTTCAACTTTTAAGGACAAACCAAATAGTTTTGGGCTAAAAGTTGGCGGCGGCGTAGATGTCCGTCTCAGTAAAAAAATTGATTTGCGAGTCATTGAATTTGATTACACACCAATTTTTGCCAAAACGCGGGATTTGGATTGCACTTGCGGTTTCGGCATTTCACCAACTGCTAAAAACACTAATAATTACACTTTTGGCGTGGGAATTGTGATTCATTAATCTAAAGTTACCGGGTTAATTCGCGGTGAAGCCAAGCCTTGGCAATAGCCCAATCTCGTGCGGCGGTGGCTCTGGAAATATGAAGTGCTTCCGCCGTTTCTTCTAAACTCAACCCGCTGAAATATCGCAGTTCAACCACGCGGGTTTGTTGCACATCAAGCTCTTCTAAACGCTTTAATGCTTCATCAAGGGCAATCAAATCAACGTTTATCTGATTAGAAACAACAAAGCCGATTTCTTCCAGCGAAATTTTTACATCATCTCCGCCGCGTTTGTCACGGTGTTTGGTGCGGGCGTGGTCAACCAATATCTGGCGCATCGCATTGGCGGCAATGGCAAAAAAATGTGTTCGATTTTGTAAATCAACCGATTTTTGCTCAACTAATTTTAAATAAACTTCGTGAATCAAAGCGGTTGTTTGTAAGGTGTGATTCGGGTTTTCCTTTCGCAAATATCGTTTGGCTTGTTTATGTAATTCGTCATAAACCAACGGCAAAAGTTCATTAAAAGCCTCGCGTTTGCCCTCGCTCCACTCACGCAAAAGGACAGTAATTTGTTGAGTTTGATTCATCTGGAAAAAATTATAACAAAAATTTGTTGCGGTTGAGTGAAAAAGTGAGAAAGTGAAAAGGTGAAAAAAGATTTAGTCAAGAATGTCTAAAATAACTAATCAGAAAACTAAATTACCGACTTTTTCACACTTTCACTTTTAAACTTTAAATTTTTTTGAGACGGTTTTTCATTGCGTATCGCTTTAATAATTGAAGGCACAAAAAACACGCCTAAAAAAATTATAAATGGAGAAAATTATGAAAAAATTAGCACTTTTAATCGGACTCGTATTCACTTTCGGAGTTTTAGCAAATGCACAATCAACCAAACAGATTGCGGTTCACGTTCCTTTTGATTTTTATGTTAAAGGACAAAAAATGAATGCCGGTGATTATGTCATTGAAAGTGCTTCGCCGCAATCAAATCAGGCAGCATTGATTTTTCGGGAAAAAAGCGGGAAAGCCAAAGGAATGTTGATTACAATTCCAATTGATTTGGGCAATAACCAAATGGCAGCCGCACCTTTTATGCTTTTTAATCGTTATGGAGACGAATACTTTTTGAAAGAGATTTTTAATCCGTTAGAAAACATTGGGTTCGGTGTCAGTTCAACCAAAACGGAAAAATATATAGCCAAAAAGTTCGGCAAGCCGACTCAGGAAACGGTAGCAATGAATTTGAGATAAAGATAAATCCCAAACAATCCCCAAACCGTCTGAAAAGTTTAGCTTGACCTCTTTTCTTTTCGGACAACTGACGGAGAATATGAATAGATTGAAGTTCATATTCTCCTTTTTCATTTTGTATTACTCCTTGGCTTTTGTATTGTTTTGAAAACTGAAATAAAAAAAAATCTTTTTTTATGATTCAAAAGCGAATTATTTTCCGCGTTATTAATTGCAGGCGAAAAAAAGTCTGGGAAAAAATATAGGAGTAAAATTATGATAAAAAAAACTGCATTTATTTTTGGATTATTAATTATGATGACTGCATCTGCTGTCTATGCCCAAAATCAAACACTCAAAGTTAATGTTCCTTTTAATTTTGAAGCACAAGGAAAAACACTTTCAGCCGGAGAGTATTCTTTGAGTTCCAGAGACGATCAAAAAGTAAGTTGGTTAATTAATGGAAAATTAGGTAAAGATTCAACGACATTTGTTTTGGCAAATACCGTCGAGAGCGTTAATCGAGTTAATGGAAAGGGGTTGAGCTTCCGAAAATATGGTGACCGCTATTTTCTGGCAACAATTACTTTAGCCGGTTTCAAAATTGAATTACCGCAAAACAAGGAAGAAAAAATGCTGATCCGCGAACTGACGGCAGAAAATAGATCTGTCGAAGCAGAAAATGTGACAATTTCCGCTGTTCAATAATCGGGAAAAGGATAATAAAATTTGAATGGAGAGTTTGAAATGATGAGATTTTGAACTCTCCATTTTTTATTTTGGGCGTGGATTGTTTGGCAGTTTAATTTTCTAAAAATCTAAACCGCTTGGGCTGATTAAAAACATCAAAGACCAAAGTCCCGAAAATATATAAATAATTTTGCTCCTTTGCTTATCCACGATTTATTCTTTAAAATTCAAGTAAAATTCTATTGAGGAAAATTTAACTGAATGATTATACCTGTTAAGTGGAGCGATGAAGGCGTGTTGATGCTCGACCAACGCCTTTTACCAACTGAAGAAAAATGGTTGACCTTGAAAACTTATACCGAAGTTGCCGACGGCATTCGTGATATGGTGGTGCGCGGCGCACCGGCGATTGGCGTTTCGACCGCATATGGAATTGCGCTTGGGATGAGGCAATTTGTCGGAACCAATATGGTTGATTTTGAAGATGAGCTTGATTATATCTGCGAAGTTTTATTCAAAACCCGCCCGACCGCCGTTAATCTCGGCTGGGCGATTGACGAAATGAAAAAGACTTTTGCCAAAGCCAAATCCGAAAGCAAATCAATTTCCGAAATTAAAGAAATCTTGTTGGAAAGAGCCAAAGAGATTCACGACGAAGATATTGAAGCACAAAGACTTATTGCTGATTTTGGCGGAGAATTGATCGAAGATAATTCAACCGTTTTAACCCATTGCAACGCCGGCGCATTAGCAACGGGCGGCGTGTGGGGAACTGCTCTTGGCGTAATTCGCGGCGCAGTTAATCAAGGGAAAAATATTCACGTTTTTGCCGATGAAACCCGCCCTTACTTACAAGGCGCGCGTTTAACTGCTTGGGAACTGCACGAAGATAACATTCCCGTCACGCTCATCACCGATAATATGTCGGGCTATATGATGAAAAAAGGTCGCGTCCAAGCGGTTGTGGTTGGCTCAGACCGAATCGCGGCGAACGGTGATGTAGCAAATAAAATCGGAACTTATATGGTTGCGGTTTTAGCCAAAGAGCACGGAATTCCTTTTTATGTGGCTGCGCCGCTTTCAACCGTAGATTTGAACTGCCCGACAGGTGACCAAATTCCTATCGAAGAACGCGACAGCAGGGAAGTCACGCACATCAAAGACATTCAGCTTGCGCCCGAAGGAATCGGCATCGGCAACCCGGCTTTTGATGTCACGCCAAACCATTTGGTGACAGCAATTATCACCGAAAAAGGTGTGGCTCGTGCGCCTTATACGGAAAGTTTGAAGAAGCAATTTGAAGAATAAAACCAAAGCCCAAAATATCAACCGCAAAATTTAAGTAATTTCGGCAATTTTGTGGTTGATTTTTGAGGGTGATTGCTAATTTCCGATAAAAATTAAGTTATGAACTTTTTCAAAAGTCTCTTAAGTCCACTTATTAATTTTCGCGGCTTGGTTATTGGCACTTCATTTTTGTTGGGTTTAATCGCCTTCGAACTGATATTTGTCTCTCAAAAAGATTCTAACCTGATAATATCAAGTCATATAGAACAGGGGAATTACAGAAATATTATGGTTTTTCTCATCCTGACCTTTGTCACCATTGTCCTTTCAGCCTGTTTTTTTTTGTCGCCTTTGCCTCATCGCGCATCTACCAAATTATATATTTTGGGCTTTTTGCCGTAGCTGTTTTTGTTGAATATAGCTATTTCAGAGCCCTTGGACATTTTACCGGGCTTGAAGATTTAGAGAACGCATTGATTGCTGCTGATGTAAATATCCGAATGGATGCTGTTTCAATCTATGTAAATTATCTGGCAATTGTTCCGACAGTAGTTTTTGGAATCTTATTAATAATTTCAAAGCCAATACTTAAAAATTGCTGGAAATATTTTCTCTCGCTGTTCATTGTTTTTTGCAGTTTTTTTATATTAACCGGGTATTTTACCAGCAATTCCTTTCACACACTTTCTTTTACAGCTTTTTACCGAACACTCATCAATTTTCCGCAAAGTTGGTATCTAGGCTCTACTTTTCAGGCTCCCCGTTACAAACTTTATAATGCCGTTCGTCAGCCAATTTCTTATCGGTCGGGTTCTATCCCTTCAAATAACATAGTTTTTATTATTGATGAATCTGTTCGAGGCGACCATCTGAGCCTGAACGGTTATAAAAGAGAGACCACTCAATTTCTTGATGAATTAAATAAAAAAGGCTTGATAAAGAATTGGGGAATTGCTGTTTCGGGAACTACCTGTAGTATGACATCAAACAATCTGATGTTGACAGGGCTAACGGAACTTCCTGATGTTACTTATAAAGTCTATCAACTGCCGACCATATTTCAGTATGCTAAAGCTATGGGATATAAGACCTATTATTTTGATGGACAAGTATCACAACTTTGGAATGGGAAAAACTCTGATATTTCAGATTATGGAGAATGGATCACCTCAAAAGATTGGAAAAGCCCAAACAAATTTGATATTGATGCCGAAATTGCTGAAAAGATAAATGAAATTACTACTGCTTCAACCGGGAATTTTATCTGGATCAATAAAGTTGGAGTGCATAAGCCGTATAAAAATTCATATCCAAATACTGAAACGATTTGGCAGCCTGTTTCGTCGGACGAGGATTTTACTGTTATTTATGATAAAAACGAGGCTAAAGAAAAGATTGAAAATGAATATGATAATGCCATTAAATACAATTCAAACAGTTTTTTCAGAACGCTTTTTGATAAAGGTATTCCGTCTGCCAGTTTTTTTATTTACACCTCCGATCATGGGCAGAGTTTGAGTGAAAATGGAGAAACTGTCTCTCATTGTTCCAATACAAAGAATGAGGCTAATGTGCCGTTGTTTATGATTGCTAATATCAAAGATTTGAATCAAGTGGATACAGGATACAAAGCAACGCACGCTAATTTATTCGCTACTATTCTGGATTTAATGAAATTCCCGGAAGACAAAAAGGCGTATAATTATGCAACTTCTCTACTTAAAGCAAAAGCCTCAGACTCACAGGCAAGATATTATTTTGTCGGCGACCTTTTTGGAAAAGGGAGAAGTAAAAAATATCCGTTTGACCAATATTGATTGGAAATTAGTTTGATTTAAAAGATCACATTTAAGAAGCAAACCGACTATTTCGCCACCACTCAATTGTTTTTGATAGTCCGTCTTCCAAATCAATAAGTTTTTTGTAACCCAAATATTCCACCGCCTTTGAGTTATCAGCTAAACTGTGAATGATGTCGCCTTTGCGCAGGGCTTCATAGCGGACTTTAATGTCTGGACGCTCCAATAATCCCTGCACAACTTTGAATAATTCATTCAACGAAATTGCCTCGCCATTAGCAACGTTCATTACTTCACCGATTCCTTTATCGGTTTGAGCTGCTTTGAGATTGGCATTAACGACATTGGCAACAAAAGTAAAATCGCGGGTTTGTTCGCCGTCTCCGTAAATGACAGGCTGTTCGCCTTTTGCCAGTGCATCAACGAAACGCGAAATTACGCCCGAATATTGCGAAGAAGGATTTTGGCGCGGACCAAAGACGTTAAAATAACGCAGACAAAGCGTTTCCAGTCCGTAAGCACGATAGAAAACCTGTGCATAATATTCGCCCACCAGTTTTGCAACAGCATAAGGAGAAAGCGGATCGGGACGCATTGTTTCAACTTTCGGAGAAATTTCCTGATCGCCGTAAGCCGAGCTAGAAGCAGCATATACAACACGGCGAACCCCATTTTCTTTAGCTTTCAGCAAAAGATTGAAAGTTGCATTGATACAAGCCTCGTGAGTCTCGGCGGGATTATCTACGGAACGGGGAACTGATGGAAGGGCAGCTTGATGGAAAACGATTTCAACATTTTCGATGGCTTTTTTCAATGCCGAATCATCATTTATATCGCCTTCGATAAAATCAAAATCACCGTGGATTTCTTCCAGATTTTCACGAAATCCGGTGATCAAGTTGTCAATAATTTTGACTTTTGCACCTTGTCGGATAAGTTCGTCTGCGAGGTTTGAGCCAATAAAACCCGCTCCACCTGTAACTAAAACGTTTGTTGTTAAGCTCATAAAATAAATTGAAAGGGGGCATTAGAAAGGCGAGAGCGTTTACCCTCAACTTCCATTCTAACCGTTGTAGATTAATAATTTCAACCGTGTTATTTTAAGTTTATAAATCCATTGGAGTCAAAAGAATGAAAAGAACATTTCAAGTTGCAGTAATTTTGCTGTTTTTCGGCTTAATGTTTGCTTTTAACGGACAAGCTCAGGTGCGTCCATACAAAATCGCTTATGAACTTTCGATGTCAAACCCCGCCTCGCATTTGTTTGAAGTAAAAATGACCATCGAAACATCAGTCCCCGAATCCAAAATTGATTTGCAGATGCCTCGCTGGTCGCCAGGACGTTATGCAGTGGTTGATTTTGCCAAAGGTGTGCAGGAAGTTCGTGCTAGAACGGGTTGTGCAGCAAACGTAAGAGATTGTCTTTCAACCTCACTTCCTGTAACTAGAATTGATACTCAAACTTGGCGAATTGCTCCGCAAACTGGACAAATTAAAGCTAATAGACAAAAAATTGTAGAAATAACCTACAAAGTTTTTGCCAATAATCTTTCAGGAACTTTTTCGCAATTGGATGAACGCCACGCCAATTTTAACGGCGGAACGATTTTTATGTATATCGTTGATCATAAACCGGATCCGGTAAGTTTAAAGATAACGCCTCCGGCAAATTGGAAAATTATCAACGGACGAATGATTCGTGATGACCAAAGAGATTGGAATTTTGATAATTACGATATTTTAATTGATACACCAACTGAAATTGCTCCTGATTGGACGGTTGATGAATTTAGGGTGGACGGCAAACTTTATCGAGTGATGATTCATTCATTTGGCGATGAAGGCGGGAAGCGTCCGCAATTTGTCAAAGATGTCGAAAAAATCGTGCGGGCGGAAACGTCAATGATGCCTGCCCCCGATTATGACAGTTACACTTTTATTTTCCATTTCGCACCAAAAAATGAGACGGGCGGTGATGGGATGGAGCATCTGACTTCGACACAAATCATTGAAACCGATACGCTGGCTTCAAAAGATGGTTATGAAGATGGATTAAGCACCGCCGCCCACGAGTTCTTTCACGTTTGGAATGTCAAAAGATTGCGTCCGGTCGGATTAGGTCCCTGGGATTTTACTAAGCCCGTTAATACGCAGGGACTTTTTATTGCGGAAGGTTTCACCAATTATTACGGCAAAATGCACTTGCATCGCGGTAGCATCTGGACGGATAAAGATTTGATCGAAAGTTACAGTCGAACAATTACTTTGATAGAAAATTCATCCGGCAGTAAATTGACCAGCGCAGTTGAAGCCTCACTGATTGCTCCGTTTCTTGACCGGGCAACGCGCGTTCAAAATACAAATATTGCTAATACAACGGTCAGCTATTATCCGAAAGGCGAATTAGTTGGATTAACCCTTGATTTAATTATTCGCAAACGTTCAAACGGCAAAAAATCGCTTGATGATGTAATGCGAACTGCGTATAACCAATTTTATGTAAAAAGTCCGAAAAATACTTATTATTTGAAAGGTCGCGGCTACACGGTTGAAGATTTTGAGCAGGTTGTTTCTCAAGTAACGGGCGCGAATATGAAAGACTTTTTCGACAAATATGTCCGTGATGTTCAAGTTCCGCCGTATGATGAAGGGTTGGAATTTGTCGGATTAAAACTAACCAAAACCGATGCTACCCGACCAAACGGTGACAAATTCACCAATTACAAAATTGAGGAATTGCCAAATGCCAAAGCCGAACAAATTGCCCATCGAAAAGCCTGGCTGGCTGGAAAGTAAAAGGGAAAGCTAAGTATTTCTTTATTATCTATTCTAATAAAAGTAAAAAGGCAAGAACTCTCAAGATTGAGAATTTTTGCCTTTTTACTTTTACCTTTTGCCTTGCGAAGCCTTTATCTGCCAACGCCGACATATTCAAAGCCGCGTTCGCGCATTTCTTTCGGCTCATAAATATTGCGAAGATCAGCAATTTTCGGAGCTTTCAAGAGTTTTTTGACTTTGTCCATATCAAGCGCACGGAATTGATTCCACTCGGTAACTATGACCAAGGCATCGGCATCTTTAATTGCGTCATATTCATCATTTGCATATTCAATATCAGGCAAACAATGTTTGGCTTCGTCCATTGCAACAGGGTCAAAGGCTTTAACGGTTGCACCGCGTTTTTGCATCTCTTTGATAATGTCAGCCGCCGGAGATTCACGCATATCATCGGTCTCAGGTTTAAAAGAAAGCCCCAAAACACCAATTTGTTTTCCGTTCAAATCTCCAACGAGTTTCTCAATTTTCGGCAACATTGCCTGACGTTGATAATCATTTGCTTTGATTACTGCATCAACAACCGACGTTTCGACACCATATTTATCACCAACTTTAGTAAAAGCCTTGGTATCTTTCGGGAAGCAGGAACCACCGTAACCGGGACCGGGATGCAGAAATTTGCGCCCGATACGGTTATCCATTCCCATCCCGCGTGCTACATCGTGAACGTCACATCCAATTGCGTCACAAAGATTGGCAATTTCGTTGATAAATGTAATTTTTGTCGCAAGAAAAGCGTTTGCTGCATATTTGATAAGTTCAGCTGCTTCTAATGAAGTAATCACAATCGGAGTTTCGATCAAATAAAGAGGACGATAGAGATCTTTCATAATGGCAATAGCATCCGGCTCGTTACTGCCGACAACAACTCTATCAGGACGCATAAAATCGTCAATCGCTGCCCCTTCGCGTAAGAATTCTGGGTTTGACGCTACACCAAAATTGGTTTTTACCTTTTGATTTTCGGTTACAAATTCCCTAAGCCATTTACCTGTGCCAACCGGAACAGTTGATTTTGTCACCAAAACTTTATAACCATTCATTGCATTAGCAATATCTAAGGCGGCTTGTTGATAATAGCTCATATCAGGCGAGCCATCTTCTTTTGGAGGCGTTCCGACTGCCAAAAAAACAACGAGTGCCTGTTCTACTGCCGATTTAATATCCGTTGTAAAATGCAGGCGACCGGCTTTATAGTTCTTTTCAACAATTGCATCCAAGCCGGGTTCATAAATGGGCATAATATTGTTTTTTAAGCCCTCAATTTTCTTCTCATCCACATCCACACAGGTTACTTCAACGCCAAATTCAGCGAAACAAGCTCCTGTCACTAATCCAACATATCCCGTTCCAATAACTGCTATGTGCATAATTTTTTTTCTAAAGATTTTGAAAGATTTTGAAGTTTTTAGAATTTCAACTAATTTTGCAGAGGTGTTCAAAATTAGTTTGTTAAAAGATTCACAAAGATAAACAAAACAATGCGAGCCATATTTTGGTATGACTCGCTAATTAGTTTGAACATTTACTTAAGCAAAATCAAATGCTGATGTTCAATTTATCTGGTTGCACTAACAACAGGAACACCACCGCCAATATCACCTGCATCATTACTTGAAAGTAAGAAAGCAGCAACACCGCCGCCTGCAGCAGCAATGAGCAATGGAGCTAACCAGCTATGTGAAGCTACCGGGAATACACCAGGATTCGGATTAGCTTTGTAGCACGGTTTGCAACCTGTTTGGGTTAGGTTACCGGCAACAGCATCAGTTCCGGCTGCAACTTGTTTGTCGCTTGTCCCAATTCTCAAGGTAACTAAACCTGAAATTGTGTCAACGTGTGAATGCGAACATTCAACTTCTACGGTGAAATTGTTCGATTGTCCTGCATCTGCCATTGCAATACCATCTTTGGTAGTAATGGTGGTAGCAATTCCGGCGTTGTTATTAACCCGAACTTTACCTTCTGAAAGGATACCGGTGATGCTGGTTTCGGTGAATTTTAAGGTCAAATTTGAACCTGCCGGAACTTCGATACGTCCAACTTTTCCTAAATTAATGGTAGCGGTTGAATTTGCGCCTGTCACAATGGTGCTGCCTGAAACAATGGTGCTGCCTGAAGCAACTGATTGTCCGTTAACTGTGACTGATCCGCTGACTGTGATTTCTCCTGTCAAATCTTTAGCACTTGCTAAAGCAACCATTGAATAGGCACAAAAAATGGTGACAGCTAATAATAAAGTAGTTGTTTTGTGAATAATGTTTTTGCCGAGCATTTGATTAATCTCCTCCTGTATCAAGGTTGTTCAAACTTTGATACTTAAAGTTCTCTCCTCAATTTTTTATTGCAATGGAAAACTGCTCCAAAGATAATTCCTCCGTAATTTTTACACGAATTAATTTTTATTGTCAATGAAAATTCGCCTTAATTGGCATTTTTCTTAAAGACTTACGGACAAAAAGCCTCCGTCCGATTAATTCAAAAACACTTTACTGAATTTAGTGATACAGTATAATTCATTTTTTACTTAAATTACAACAAATATTTGTTGTTTTCAGCCTTTTTTGCTTAAATAGATATGGTTTTCATTAGAAAATCGTTAAATTATTGTTTCACAAGGAAATATTACGGAATTATCCGAAAGAATTTGCACTTAAATTCAAAATTTGATACTTTATAAAAAAATAAAGTTTATTTGAAAAGGAAAGATTTATATGCCATATCCTGAAATTATGATTCACGGGATGCGCCAGGAGTTAGCGCAGCTCGGTATAGAAGAAACTAAAACGCCTGAACAAGTTAAAGAAGCAGTTGAAAACACAAAAGGGACATTGATGGTAATCGTCAATTCCGTTTGCGGCTGTGCCGCTGGCGGAGTTCGTCCCGGCATTGCAATGGCTTTGCAAAATGATGTCACGCCTGATAAAGCGATTACGGTTTTTGCCGGAGCCGATATTGATGCCACTGATGTTGCCCGTGATTATTTTACGGGCTATGTGCCTTCATCACCTTCAATTGGTATTTTGAAGGATGGAAAACTTGTGCAAATGTTTGAAAGACGAGACTTAGAAGGTCGCCACCCGATGCAGATTGCGCAGGCTCTGGTCAATGCTTTTGAAGAGCATTGTGCAAAAAGCGAAACTGCAGCGAATTAGTTTAAAAATCAACTGAATGCCGAAACGCTTGTGCTTATTAGTGCAGGCGTTTTTACATTACAAAAGTTCTTGATTTTAGTGATTCAAACAAAGTAAAATAAATATCAGCAAATGTTCCCCATTTGTTCACATCCTTCCGAAGCTGCTTCAAAAATTACAATGTCTATTGAAAAAAGAAGATTTATTAGATTTTCACTTGATATTCCGGCATATCAATTCAACAAAAATGATGAGCCAGTCAAAATAATGGTAAGGCAAATTAGCATTGGCGGTTGTCTGGCGGAATTAGATGAAAATATTCTCATTGGAGAGGAGTTTCGCCTTGAATTTACTCTGCCCAACAAAAATCGTTTACCTCTTTATGGAAAAGCTGTCTATCATTTTGGAAGCAAAGGAGTTGGAGTTCAATTTCTAAATATTTCGCGTTTTGAACAGGAATTAGTTGGAAATATTATTTCAGAACAGATTGAAAATGAAGGGCTTCCGCTTTTGGTTGATCCTTTTTTACAGCCGCCCGAGTTCTTTAGCAGGGGATCAAAAAATATCTCAGATAACGAGACAGAAAAATTTCACCAAGACGAATTGGTTGATCAGGTTATAGCCAGTGAAGTCTAATTTCGTCCTTCCATAATTTTTGCAAAAGAACCTGAATTCAATTCCTCAACAGTTAAAGAAGTTGCTTCCAAAACTTCGCTTCTGGTCAAAGCTCCACAGCTAACTGCACGAGTAAAATAATTTAACAAACCATTTGCCGAAGCCGCATCGTCGAATTGATTACCCGACATCGTGGCTTTTGTTGCTTTGTCCAAAAATCTTTTAAGTCGTGCTGCCTGTTCATCAAAACTTTCCAAAAAGAACGAATAAACCGCCGCATAACGCGCGACAAGTTGTGCCGGATGCAAATCCCAGCTTTGATAAAATCCATTGGTCAACGAATGGTTAACATTATTAAAATGCAAACGCCAAGCCTGACGCACAACTCTTTCGTTCTCCATAATTTGTTGAGCTGAAAGGTTTTCTCCCTTATAAATCGGAACTGGCATTTCAGTTGTAACTGAATCAGATAGACGGATTCCCAACGGAGAAAATGCGATTTGCATCACGTTGCGGGCAAAATTGCAGACATCGTGTTTGAGGTATTGATGAACTGCGGTGATTCCAAAACTTGCGGTGTAATCATACGCGCCGAAATGTGCTGCGACCAAACGGTTTTTGGCAGTTTTGCTTAAATCTTTAATATTCAAAACGGATTCAGGAGTTTCAATCATAATCTCAATTTTGATTGAATTTGGCGCAAGATTGTTTTGTTTTTCAAATTCGGTGAGCAATTCATCTAAAACTTTAATCTCTGCTGCACGAGTGATTTTCGGTAAAGTTACAACGAAATTGTTCGGCAAAATTCCGTTAGTTTTTTCCAATAAATTTGATAAAAAAAGTTCAAGCGTGCGGACTGCGCGTTGGTAGGTTTCGGCTTGAAAGGATTTGATCCGAAAACCGCAAAAAGGCGTAAGTATTTTGTTTTGAAATGCTTTGGCAAGTTCGTTCGAGGCTGAAATTGCGTGCGAATCTTCTTCTTCGTTGGAACGGATTCCGTAACCGTCTTCAAAATCAATCCGAAAATCTTCGACCGGCTCATTTTTCAATTTTTCGATCACACGATTGTAAATGGTCCACGCAAACCACGCTGGAAAATTGTCTTTTTTAACCTTTTCGGCGTTTTCGATCAAATTAAATTCTAAAATTGCAATCACATCTTCATAAATCGGCAAAGTATCACAGCCTTTGAGCCACATTGCGTTGGCAAATTCAACAAAATTCGGCGCATATTTTTCCAGAGACTGCAAAGCTAATTTGCCAAATTTAGCCGAAGTTTCCGCCGAAAAACGGTCTGCTCCGCCGTAAACAACGTGAACGGGATTGCGGATTGCGGATTGTGGATTGCGGATTTCCGAGCTTAAGTTAGAGTCGAAAAGTTGTTTTGCAAGTTGTTGTAAATTATTGCTCATCAGTTGTTTGAGAAAAATTATAAGCTAACAGAAAAAAGCCCGAAGCCATAAAAACAAAGCGTATCAAATTGAAAAGAAGATGCAAGTTTTCAGGCGCGGTGTAAACCAAAGCTCCAATCGGAATTTGGAAAAACATTGTGCTGTATTTCAAAAGTTTTTCCGTTAAAGTGCGGTTTGGAAGCAAAAATGCAAGTAAAAACAGACTCAAATAACTGGCGCAAAATTTAATCATCGAAAACATCATCTGCATCGAAATTTCGTTTTGCTCAATCGGTAAATTATTGACTGCGCTGTGCATCATCGTCAGAATATGCAAATCTTCGTGAAAATCCAGAAAACCGCAAATGAGCATCGCGCCGAGCGAAACATCCCCCACAGCTTTTGTGACAGAATCACGACCTCTCAAATGCTGCGTCAAAAACACAAAGGTCGTTATAAAAACACAAATAAAAACAATATCAACCGTAAATGTTAGGCGTAAAGGGGTTTGCGCTTCGATTAAACCGTTCGTGTAATTTACAACCGATTGCGAAATTTCAAACTTTTCCTGCGTAACTTTGGTCGTAATTCCGATAACAAACATCGTCAAAACGCAAAGTCCCGCGACCAATGACAGGCGGCTAATGATTTTTTTATTGTCCATTTGCATCCAAAATAGTTGAAATCTGCAAAGAATTCCAATCGAAAATGCAAGAATCGCAAAGTTTTTGCTAGAATAATCTCTTTGTTTATGGAAACGGAAATTCAGGATTTTTGGCAGAATCACCCGTGCGGCGCGGAATTGGTCGGCGATTTATCGGAAAAATCGAAGCAGGATTACGAAGATTTTTTCGTTCGCTACGATAAATTCCGTTATGAAAAAGAAGTGCATATTCTGAAAAATCTTGACCAAATTGATTTTCAAGGCAAAAAAATTTTAGAAATCGGACTCGGACAAGGCGCGGACGCAGAGCAAATCATTAAACGCGGCGGAATTTATTCGGGCGTTGATTTGACTGCCGAATCGGTTGAACGAGTCAAAATGCGGTTTTCCTTGCGAAATTTGCCATTTGCAGAAGTTAAACAAGGTTCTGCGCTTGAATTGCCGTTTAATGATAACGAGTTTGACATTGTGTTCAGCCACGGCGTTTTGCATCACATTCCCGAAATAAAATCCGCCCAGAAAGAAATTTCGCGGGTTTTGAAACCGGACGGAAATTTAATCGTGATGCTTTATGCTAAAAACTCGCTAAACTATTTATTTTCCATATTTTTACTGCGAAGATTGGGCTTGATTGGGCTTTACTATTTGAAACCGAATATCGGCGGGATTTACGGGCATCACATTGCACAGGCGCGAGAAAAAGGGCTTTGGAATTATTTGAAAATGGATAATTTTATCAATGTTAATACCGATGGTCCGTTTAATCCGTATTCCAAAGTTTATAATGTAAATGAAGTCAAAAAAGAGTTTACAGATTTTGAAGTTATCGAAACCCATCAAGATTTTATGCACGCCCCGCCGCTGAGAATCGGTTGGCTGCCGTTGGCTAAATGGCTTGGCTGGCATCTTTGGGCTAGAATGAGGATCAAGTAAAAAGTAAAAATTTAAAAGTAAAAAATATTGAAATTCTGAGGTATAAAAATATCAAAAAGATTCCATTTGTTGATTTAAAATCACAATATTTAAGTTTAAAAGAAGAATTTGACGCGGCTATTTTGAAAGTTCTTTCGGAAACTGCTTTTATCAGCGGAAAATACGCGAAAGAGTTTGAAGAATCGTTTGCAAAATACATCGGCGCAAATCATTGTGTTGCTGTCGCCAATGGAACAGATGCTTTGGAAATTGGTTTGCAAGCGATTGGCGTTGGCGCAGGTGATGAAGTTTTAGTTCCCGCGAATACGTTTTTTGCGACTGCCGAAGCGGTCAGCAATATCGGCGCAAAGCCTGTTTTTGTTGACATTGACGAGAATTATTACAATATTGATTCCGCTAAAATCGAAGAAAAAATCACGCCGAAAACCAAAGCGATTATTCCGGTTCATCTTTACGGTTTGCCCGCCGAAATGGATGAAATTATGGCGATTGCCAAAAAGCACAATTTGAAAGTTCTGGAAGATTGCGCCCAAGCACACGGCGCGACTTACAAAGGAAAAACGGTTGGAACTTTCGGCGATGTGGCGACTTTCAGCTTTTATCCGAGCAAAAATCTCGGTGCATTTGGCGATGCGGGCGCGATTGTTTCAAATTCCAAAGACGTTGCCGACAAAGCGCGTTTAATCGCCAATCACGGACAGCCTGAAAAATATAAACATAATTTAGTTGGTCGCAACAGCCGGATGGACGGCATCCAAGCCGCAGTTTTATCAATAAAATTGCCGCACCTGGAAATCTGGCTCGAAGCACGCCGCAAACACGCCGAAACTTACAATAAACTATTGGCAGACAGTGGTTTAATCGTTCCAATCGCGCCGGAACATTCGCGCCATACTTATCATCTTTACGTTGTCCAAGTCCCAAACCGGGAAAAAGTAATGGCGAAATTAGCCGAGGACGGAATTGATTCGGGCTTGCATTATCCGATTGCGTTGCCATTTTTGGAAGCCTACGCCGATTTTGGACATCAGCCATCCGATTTTCCCGTCGCGCATTCGCAAATGGACAAAATTTTGTCGTTACCTATGTATGCGGAATTGACTGACGAAATGATCGAAACGGTTTGCCGAAGTTTGAAAAATGCGGTTGCTTTAACTGCGACTAATTAAGATTTTCACCACAGAGACACAGAGTTCACAGAGATTTTTTCTATTGCTTTTTCTTACTCCGTATTCTTTGTGTCTCTGTGGTGAGTTTTTGCGAAATGAAAAAAGCCATCTGGATTGATGTTGACAATTCGCCGCACGTTCCGCTGTTTGCGCCGTTGATAAATTTTTATCGTCAAAACGGTGTTGAAGTAATTTTGACGGCGCGGAATCATTCGCAAACCATTGAATTATTGGAAAATGCAGGTTTCGGCGGGACTTTTGAAATAATTGGCGAACATTACGGTAAAAGCAAATTAAACAAAATTCGCGGGCTTTTGGTCAGGGCAAAACAACTCATTTCGCATCTCAAAAAACTTCGGAAAAATTACGATGTCAAAGTTGCGGTCAGTCACGGTTCGCGCTCGATGGTTTTAGCGGCAAAATGGCTGAAAATTCCGATAATTTCGATGTATGACTACGAATTTACCGAAACGATTATCTTCAACCGCTTTTCGGATAAAGTTCTGATTCCCGAAAAAATTCCTGATAAAACTTTGGATGAAATCGGCTTGCCTGTTGCTAAACGAGTTAAATATCAAGGCTTAAAAGAAGAACTTTATCTAAATTATTTTCAGCCCGACCAAACTTTTTGGGAAAATTTCGCGTCTAAAAATCAGCTAAACTTTGATTCAGATACAATTTTAATCGCTTTGCGCCCGCCGGCGACAACGGCAAATTATCATAGTGAAACTAGCGAGATTCTGTTTCGAGAATTGCTCAACTATTTGTTGGGAAACGAAAAAACTTTTACGATAATTTCGCCGCGAACCGATGAGCAGAGAATTGAAATTGAAAACTTGATTGCCGAATTAAATTTGGAATCTGCACGATGTTTGATCTTGAAAAAAGCGGTCAACGGATTGGATTTAGCTTTGAATGTTGATTTGTTGATTTCGGGCGGCGGGACGATGAATCGGGAAGCGGTCTTGCTTGGAACGAAGGTTTATAGTATTTTTGCGGGGAAACAAGGTGCGCTTGATTTGGCGATGGAACGTGATGGAATGATAACTTTTATTCGTCAACCAGCAGATATTAAACGGATTATTTTAGAAAAATCTCCGAAACAAAAACTTGTCAATGTGACAGGGAAAGTTGAGGAATGTGTCAAAGAACAGATAAACTATTGGCTTGATTGATGTTTAATAAATACCCCCCATACAAATTTATTTTAGCTTTCGCAGATTTGGCGTTATTATTGATTTCGTTTGCCTTAGCTGTTCGTTTACGCTTTTATGAACTCTCAATTTCCGAACTGATTAATAAGGATTTTTTCGCTTTGCAAGCTATTTTTGTTTTTGGCTATGCGCTGATTTGGATCGTTATTTTCCAACATTTTCATCTTTATAAGATCAATATTTTTCTTTCGGTCGCCGACCAAATTTTGGCAATTATTAAATCTTTGATTTACGGATTGGTTGGAATGATCGTCATTTCATTTTTTATCAAAGGTTTGGACTGGACTGATTCCCGTGCCGTAACTTTTTATTTTATTGTATTTAGCTTTGTTTCGATTACACTTTTTCGCACCGTCATTTTCAAAAATCTTTTCACTCTCGCCGCACAAAAAAAAATATTTCAGCGCAAAGTTCTAATTATCGGAACGGACAAAACGGCAAAAATGGTAGCGGTGCAGCTGGAAATGGATGACAGCCACGGTTTTCACGTCGTTGGATTTATTGATGATAAACTGCCCAAAGATACACGCATTTTTGAAGATATAAAAGTGGTTGGCAAAACAAATCGGCTCAAAAATTTGGTCAAACGCTACGAAGTCGAAGAAATTATCATTGCTCAAAGTGAAATTACACACCAGCAATTATTGGAAATTATTGACAGAGCTAAAGATACAAGCGCAACTGTGCGTTTGGCTTCGGAACTCTACAACATAATTCCCGAAAAAGTGTTGGTTGAGAAATACTTGGGAGTTCCGGTGGTTTTGATGCCGCAAAATTATGACAGTGTTTTCTTTAACGTCTATAAACGAGTTTTCGATGTGGTTGTAGCAAGTTTGGCTTTGTTGGTTTTATCAATTCCGTTTTTGCTAATCGCAGTTTTAATCAAATTATCTTCCAAAGGCGGAATCTTTTATAATCAAACCCGAATTGGGAAAGACGGCAACCCATTCAAATTCTATAAGTTCCGCACGATGCAGATGAACAATGACGACTCAATACATCGTGAATTTGTGCAGGAATTGATTCAGCAAAACGGCGAAAATAAAAACGGCGAAATCAAAAAGATTACGGACGACCCGAGAGTTACAACAATCGGAAAACTCCTGCGAAAAACGAGTCTTGACGAATTGCCGCAACTTTTTAACGTCATCAAAGGTGATATGAGTTTGGTCGGACCGCGCCCCTGTATGCCATACGAATGGGATGTTTATGAAAAATGGCATCAACGCAGGCTTTCGGTGATTCCGGGCTGCACCGGACTTTGGCAAGTGTCGGGTAGAAGCGCAGTAGATTTTAATGATATGGTAATCCTTGACCTTTTTTACATTGATAATATGTCGCCGTTGTTCGATTTAAAGATTATGTTCAAAACAATTCCGGTGATGTTATTAGGAAAGGGCGGGTATTAAGATTGGAACGCCGTCATCTTGACGGCATTGAGCGCAAAGCGCGAATATTTCAAGGTTAAATTGAATTTTGACAAAAGTCAGTTACATCGTTGCACGATGTTTGCCAGCAAGAAGCTGGCGTTCCTTTTATGAAAGTTGCAGTTATCGGAGTCGGTTATTGGGGACCGAATCTTATTAGAAATTTTTTGTCGCTTGACGAAGTTGAAAATGTTATTGCTTGCGACCTTGACGAAAGCCTTTTAAATAAAACGGCTAAACGATTTACAGGAATTGAAACGGCTACTGATTATGAAGAAGTTTTGCTTCGGGATGATGTGCAAATCGTTGCGATTGCAACACCCGTTTCGACACATTTTGAGATTGCCAAGAAATCCTTGTTGGCAGGGAAACATTGCTGGATCGAAAAACCAATGACCGAAAGTGCGGCAGAAGCGCAAGAACTCAACGAAATTGCCGCCGAAAAAAATCTTAAAATCTTTGTTGACCACACTTTTATTTACACCGGCGCAGTCCGCAAAATGAAGGAAATCATTACTTCGGGCAGGCTTGGCGAACTTTATTATTTTGATTCGGTGCGTGTCAATCTCGGACTTTTTCAGCACGATGTTAATGTAATTTGGGATCTAGCCCCACACGATCTTTCGATAATGGATTACCTTTTGGAAAAGAAACCGCTAGCTGTTTCAGCCGTGGGAAGCTGCCACGTTGGAAACGATTTGGAAGACATTGCATATCTGACTTTGATGTTTGAGAACAATCTCCTCGCACATTTTCATGTTAATTGGCTTGCACCAGTGAAAGTGCGAAAAACTTTGATTGGCGGCACAAAATCAATGATTGTTTTTGACGATATGGAAACGAGCGAAAAGCTCAAAATCTACGACAAAGGCATTGAAGTCACTAACCGTGAAGGCGTTTACGAAACCCTCGTCCAATATCGAACAGGCGATATGCTTTCCCCGAAAATTTCGCAGGTCGAAGCCTTAACTGTTGCTACACAACATTTTATAGACTGCATTTTGAATGATGAAACGCCGATAACAGATGGGGTTGCCGGATTAAATGTCGTCCGAATTTTAGAAGCGTCAACCGAATCAATCAAAAATCACGGTAAGTTAGTTGAGATTTAGTTGGAACGCCAGCATCTTGCTGGCAATGAGCATGAAATGCGAACAGCTGATTGCCAACATTCAAGTTATCAAAGAAAATGACATCGTTTGCACGATGTTTGCCGTCAAGATGACGGCGTTCCATTATGACTGAAGAATATTTACGAGAAAATTTTATCCGTCTGAACAACGTTAAACTTGGCGCAGATGTCAAAATTTTTGCCTTTGTCAACGCTTACGGTTGCGAAATTGGTGATGGTTCAAAGGTTGGAACATTTGTCGAAATTCAAAAAAACGCTTTTATCGGTAAAAACTGCAAAATTTCCAGTCATTCATTTATTTGTGAAGGCGTAACTATTGAAGACAATGTGTTTATCGGTCACGGCGTAATGTTCACCAACGATTTGTTTCCGCGAGCGACCAACGAAGATGGTTCGCAACAAACCGAAACAGATTGGGAAGTTGTCCCAACCATTGTCAAAAAAGGCGCAAGCATCGGTTCAAACGCTACAATTATTGCAGGAGTTACGATTGGCGAGGGCGCAATTATCGGAGCTGGCGCAGTTGTAACCAAAGACGTTCCGCCGAAAACGATTGTGGCGGGAGTTCCAGCGAAAGAGTTGAGAACTTTAGAGTAAGATTTTTCAACGCAAAGACGCAGAGTAGCAAAGACGCAAAGGTAAAACAAAATTGTAAGAACTATTTTCATGTTTCTAAAAAACTTTGCGCCTTTCATCCTTTGCGTCTTTGCGTTAAATAAAACAAAATGTGCGGAATTGCAGGCTTAATCCATCAAAATCCCGAAAATTACATTTCCCAAATGCTCAAATCAATCGAGCATCGCGGCTATGATAATGAAGGTGTGTTTATTTTACAAACTTTCGGAAATGAACAGCTTAGAACCTGCTTAGGACATCGCCGCCTTTCGATTATTGATACCACTTCTGCCGGACATCAGCCGTTTTTTTCTGCCAATAAACGCTTCGTTTTTACTTACAACGGTGAACTTTACAATTATCTCGAAATTAAAAAAGAACTTGAAAGCAAAGGCTATCAATTCCAAACCGATTCCGACACCGAAGTTTTAATCAACGCTTTTCAGGAATGGAATGTAGATTGTCTCGCTAAACTCAATGGAATGTTTGCTTTTGCGGTTTGGGATGAGCAGGAAAAAACTTTGACACTGGTGCGTGATCGGGCGGGAATCAAACCGCTTTATTATGCAAAAATCGGGGGGAAACTTGTTTTTGCTTCCGAAATTAAAGCAATTTTAGCCTCAAAACTCCTCAAACCCGAACTTGATTTTGAAGGACTGCACCAATTTTTGACTTTCCTTTGGACAGTTCCGCCGCACACACTTTTCAAAGACATTTATCAGCTGCCACCCGCACATTTTTTAGTTTGGAGAAATGGCGAAATTTCCATTAAAGAATGGTGGGATTTGGATTTTTCGCGCGAAGAAAAAGGTAAAGCGGAAAATTATTGGCGCGAACAGGTTTTGGAAACTCTTGATAGATCGGTGCAG
The DNA here is from genome assembly GCA_019694395.1 of Pyrinomonadaceae bacterium. Classification (GTDB taxonomy): domain Bacteria; phylum Acidobacteriota; class Blastocatellia; order Pyrinomonadales; family Pyrinomonadaceae; genus JAIBCC01. The sequence goes on from JAIBCC010000010.1 coordinate 162,504, forward strand.
CTCGAAATGATTGCAGATGTTCCGCTTGGCGCGTTCTTGTCGGGCGGAGTTGATTCTTCGGCAATCGTGGCGTTGATGATCAAACACGCCAAAAATATTTCGACCTACACAACCGGAATTTCAGCGGAGGATTTACAGTTTGACATCATTCCCGATGATGTTGAATGGTCGCGCAAAGTGGCGCAAATTTTGCCGATTGATTATCACGAAACGCTTCTAACCCCTGATTTAACCGAGCTTTTGCCGAAACTCGTCTATCACATGGATGCGCCGGTGATTGATATGGCGATTCCGTCTTTTTTAATTTCCGAGCAGTCGCGCCAAACGCAAAAAGTTATGCTTTCGGGGATGGGCGGCGACGAAGTTTTTGCCGGATACCCGCGCCAAATGGCGATGAAATTGGCGGGAATGACCGATTTTATCCCGTCGGCGGTGCGAAAACCTTTGATGAAAACGGTTGATTCGCTTCTTTATGGCGGCAAAAAAGGGAAATTTACCGCGCCTTTGCGAAATGCCAAAAAGTTTGCGCGAAGTGCGGGCGAAGATTTTGAGCAAAGATATTTGGGATTCGGAACATATTTTTCCGATGAAATGAAAAATCGTTTGTATTCATCGGATTTGCGTGATAATCAAAAAAACTTTGACGCGTTTCGGTTGCACAAAAAATATTTTGAAAACTGCAAAGCTTCTTCGCCATTAAATCGGCTTTTATATGTTGATTTCAAAACATTTATGCCTGCTCTAAATTTAGATACAACCGATAAAACTTCGATGGCGGCAAATCTGGAAGTTCGTGTTCCTTTTCTCAATCACGAAATCGTTTCTCTCAGCGAAAGAATTCCGGCAGATTTGAAAATCAAAGGTATCAAACGCAAATATATTTTGAAAAAAGCGGCGGAAAGCCTTTTACCGAAAGAAGTTATCTGGCGCAAAAAAGCCGGATTCGGTGCGCCGATTCGCTCTTGGTTGCGGACAAGTTTAAAACCGATGATTGATGATCTATTGTCGGAGGAAACAATCAAAAAACGCGGATTATTTGATTTTCAAGAAGTGCAAAAAATCATCGAACTAAATCAATCAGGCAAAGAAGATTTTAATTTACAAGTCTTTCAACTGCTTAACTTAGAAATTTGGATGCAGCAGTTTTTAGACTAGATTTTGAGACAGAAAAGAAAACGGGAAATCTAACCACAGATGAACACAGATAAACACTGATGATTTTGGATAATGCAATTAGGATTGAAGATTCTTTGATCTGTTCTTTGCTTTCATAAAAGTTTTAATTTGGCTATCTGCTTTTATCTGTGTTCATCCGTGTGCATCTGTGGTTAATTTTTCTTCTGATTTGATATTCCGCAAAATCGCTAAACTCAATCCCATTATCAGATAAAAAATCATTGCAACCTCAGAATCGCCCCAATTGTTATGAGTCAATCCGCTGGTCAAAAATCCGATTGTTCCGCCCAATGAACCAAGCAAAATTCCGTGTTCAACCCAATCAAATTTTTGTTTTAAGCCGCGCCATAACATCCGTAAATAGAGGAACATCCAGACAATAAACGCCAACAGGGTTGGAATCCCGCGTTCAAAAGCGAATTGCAAATAAATGTTGTGTAAATGTCCCATTGGCAGTTTTCCGTTGTCGAACATTCCCCAATCCTGCCAATGTTTTTTGATGGAATCCATCCCGATTCCAACCGCTAAATGTCGCGGGTTGCTTGCCAAAACCCCAACCGCTTCTTGCCACACGGTAAATCGCCAGGTGGTCGAATTATCTTTGGTATCAATAAATCCGACATTGCGTTTTTGCTGCAAATAAATGAGTCCGCCCGCAATCAACGGAATGGCTAAAACGGCGCAAACCAAAATTGTTCGGCGGCTTGTGCCAAACAAAATTATCACGCCGGATGAAATGATAAACGACAACCAAGATGCCCGTGTAACCGTTAAAAATAAAGCTCCGCAAAAGGCGATTAAAGCGCACAGCAACAACCATTTGTAGCGTCCGCCGTAGCTTGAAACAAACAATCCCAACGCCAAAGACGCAATCAACTGCAACGCTTCGGCAAAAGTGGTGTAATGTCCGTAAAAACCCGCCGCCCGCACATCGCGCCCGCGTGACCATTCGATAATTCCAAGTGATTCGGCTGCACTTCGATAAATGGGCGACGATTCAATTTTTGGCACCTCGAAATCTAAAAATACTTCGTAGCGATAAATTTTTATTTTAGTAATTTCGTTTTGGTCCATTATTGATTCCAACTGTTCAGGCGAACTAACACTGATTCCATTTGCAGTTTGAATCGTGTCGCCATTTTGCACACCTGCAATTTTTAACGGACTATTTTCAGCTAAACTAATTACTTTCAGATTTTTACCAACAATAAAAATTCCAATCGAAACCAATGACGCAAATGAAGCCGAAACGAGGAAAACTGTCAGAATTTGGCGCAAAGTTTTGCTGTCTTTAACATTTTCCGAAACCAGATAAACAATTGTGACCAGCAAAACACTGACCATTTTCCCAATAGAAACCTTTGGTTCGTAGGAAAAGATCGCGCTGACCAAAGTTAATCCGACAAATGCCAGAATCGCCAAATCAATTCCTTCTTTGCGCCAGCTTGGACGAACAAAAAATGCCCGAATTATCACAAAAAGCAACGCAAAAGACCACGCGATTTGAGTTCCTGCAATTGAAAGCGGCGCAGATAAAGCGAGCAATAAAAGACAGACTTTTAAGCCGTAATTTAGATAGGTAACGATTGGGGGTTGTTGTTGCATAGAAAAAAATCAAAAAATTATAAAAATAACAGAAAAAACTAAATTCAACCTGTGGAATAAATTATTGTAGCGATTTTTGCCTTAGGAGATTGTAATTTTTCACGCTCTTGTTCGATTGACTCTTGTTGTTTTTGATGAAACTCTGCGGCTATTTCTCTCAAAACCTTTGTATCTTTTTCAACTAATTCTTCATTATCTGCATAAAATCCAAATCGTGGAATAAAGGGGTTACCCAAAACAAAAACATACGGAATTCCCGTTTCATTGAGTTTTTTTCTATACCAACAATTTAATTCATAAAATGGAATCAAAAAACCAGCACTAACTAAACTTTCTTCAAAGTTTTCGCGGTTTTCACCTTGAACATTCATGGTGTCAAAGATTGCGTTGCAAGACGGTTTCAAAGAATCAAAATGTGTCTTTGCCACCGATGCCATAGTGGGCTTATCAAAACCTTGGAAAGATTTTGTGTTGATAATTAAATCAAAAAAGTTATCTTTGTAAGGACTACGAAAGTCTTGAATCTCACTAATTAGAGAACCTGAATCATTGATTTCAAGTAAAATTTGTTTGTCCAATAAGTCTTGTATTCTCTTTTCTTTTGAGTTTTGAAAGGCTATAGCTGAAGGTGAAATATCTGTTGCGTAAACTTTTAAGCCTCTTTGTGCTAAAGCTTTTGGTAAAAGTGAAATTCCACAACCTGAGATCCAAATTGTTTTACGATTATTTTGATTTAACTCTTTGGCTAAACTTTCAACTCTGTCTAATGAAATACTACCTGTCCAAAAACATTTATCAGCAAAATCACCGTTTGGATATAGTGAAGCATAATAATTCTCCCACCCTTTGTGATTATTCCAATCCTTTGGCATCTCAGCCATAAAATCAACCTCCTAAAACAATTCATCCAACGCTTCGGCAATGGTTTTCACACCAACCACACGAGTTCCCAACAATTTTTCCAAACCTGTTTTGTTAGTAGTAGGAATAATAAGTTTTTTGAATCCAAGTGTTTGAGCCTCACGCGCACGGGCTTGGGCTTGGAGAACGCCGCGAACTTCGCCCGTTAAACCGACTTCGCCAAAAACTGCAACATCTGGAGGAATCGGAACATTGCGAAAATTTGAGGCAATCGAGCAAATAACCCCTAAATCCGCCGCCGGTTCGTCAACTTCCAGACCACCCGCAATGTTCAAAAAGACATCATCGCCTGCTAATTGAAATCCAACTCTTTTTTCCAAAACTGCAATCAGTAATGAAAGCCGATTGTAATCAAATCCTTGCGCCATTCGCCGCGCGTTGCCGAATTTTGAGCCGGAAACAAGGGCTTGAATTTCGACTAGCATTGGACGCGTTCCTTCCATACAAACCGTAACGACAGAACCGCTTGCGCCTTCGGGACGCTCCTGCAAAAAGACTTCGGAAGGATTGCCGACAGGTTTCAACCCAAAGCTCGTCATTTCAAAAACGCCAATTTCGTTAGCTGCGCCGAAACGGTTTTTAGTTGCCCGAATGATGCGGTGATTGTGGTGGCGATCTCCTTCAAAATACAAAACCGTGTCAACAATATGCTCCAAGGCTTTCGGTCCGGCTATTGAACCTTCTTTGGTAACGTGACCAATCAGAAAAACGGGCGTGTGCGTGCTTTTGGCAAAAAGCATAAATTGTCCGGCAACCTCGCGCACCTGCGAAACGCTCCCCGCCGCTGATTCAATTTTTTCGCTGAAAACAGTTTGGATCGAGTCAAGAATTACAATATCGGGCTTCATTTTTTCAGTTTCAGCCAAAATATTTTCAAGACTTGTTTCAGGCAAAAGGAAAAGATTTTCCGCCTCAATTCCTAAACGCTCGCCGCGCATTTTGATTTGTTTTTCCGATTCTTCGCCCGAAACATACAAAACCTTAAAACCTTGTTTATTCAATTCGTTAGCGGTTTGAATTACTAAAGTGCTTTTGCCTATCCCCGGACTTCCGCCGATTAAAACGAGCGAACCCGGCACAATTCCGCCGCCCAAAACTCGGTCAAATTCATCAATTCCCGAGCTGGTGCGTGATTCTTCCTGCGATTCGATTTCACTGAATTTTAACGGAGATGTGTGACGAAAAATCGAAGAAGTAGTTGTTCCTTTGGCTTGCGGAGTCGGGCGAAATTTTTCTTCGACAAATGAGTTGAATTCGCCGCAATCGGCGCATCTGCCCGACCATTTTCGTTCCTGTCGTCCGCAATGTTGGCAGACATAAATTGTTGCAGGTTGTTTTGCCATTTTTGTTAATCAAGTGAGATGATTGTAACCACGAAAAGTTAAAAGTGAAAGCCGGAGAACAAACAATTTTGCCTTTTACCTTTTGCCTTTTTACTTGAATTTATGCCAGCACCCAGTATTCACGGTTTTGCGGAAAAAGTTGCGCTGATAATTAACGGTTCAGAAGGAATCGGACGCGCCTGTGCGATGCAGTTAGCCTTGCAAGGATGTTTTGTAATTTGTTCATATCAAAACAGTTCGGATGAAACTGCTTCAGCTTTGAATGAGTTGCAGTCGCTTGGAACATTAGCCAGCTCATTTGAATTTGTTGATGCCAAAACTTTGGTTGACGAAGTTGATAAAATGTTTGGCAGATTGGATTTATTGGTCAATTGTGTGAAAGATAACGAGGATTCGACATTTCAAATTGAAACAATTACGAAAGAAAGTTTGCGTTTGATGCAGCCGCGACCAAAAGGCTTGATCGTGAACGTCATTTCGGAGAATCAAACCATTCATTTTGTAGCAGATTTACCGAAGCACTTTAGACAAAATTGCGTGGTAACTAAAGCAAAAAAAGATGTTATCGAACACGAACTTTTTGTGACGAACAATAACGACGATGTTGCACGAGTCGTCTTATTTTTTCTATCAAATGAGTCAAAAGCTCTAAATCGGCAAGTTTTGAGTTGTGATTAACTAAATTTGTAAAAATCGTGTTAAAATTTTAGCGGAATGAAATCAGATACTATAATTATCAGGATTACATTTGCCCTACTTTTAGGATTGGTAGGGTATTTGCTTAATCCGTTGGCAAAAACCCCCTTCTTGAATGGAAATGATGGTTTACGTCCAATTTTGTCAGCCTTGCTCGGAATAATTTTTTCAATTGCTATTATTTTCTTTGAAATCCGAGTCAGAAAATCAACCTTAAAGACACTAATTGGTGCAGCTATCGGTTCAATTTTAGGAATTGTTGGTGCGTATTTAATCGGAACTTTGATCAGCTCGCAGCATTCTGATGCAGTTGCCGAAGAAATGAAAACCTTTTTGACCGTCTCCTTGGTCTTTTTTATGGGCTACATCGGATTGATGGTTGGGGCGGCAAAAGGCGATTACATTGATTTGGCTTCGCTCGGCGGAATTTTCAGCGACAAAAACCCAAAGCGCGATTATCGGATTTTGGATACTTCGGTCATCATTGACGGCAGAATTGCTGACGTTGCCGAAACCGGATTTTTAGGCGGAACTTTGGTCATCCCGCAGTTTGTTTTGCGCGAATTACAGCAAGTTGCTGATTCTCCTGACTCGTCAAAACGTCAACGCGGACGGCGCGGACTTGATATGCTGCAACGGCTTCGCAACAACTCAAATCTTGATATTCAGATCGTCGAAACCGATTTTCCCGCAGTCAAAGAAGTTGATTTGAAATTGATCGAGCTTGGTAAACAGCTTGAAGCCGTGATTGTCACCAATGATTTCAATTTGAATAAAGTCTCTCAATTGCGCGGCGTAAGCGTATTGAATATCAATGAGTTAGCCAATGCCTTAAAACCTGTGGTGCTGCCCGGTGAAGCGATGAGCGTCTTTATTTTGAAAGAAGGTAAAGAATACAATCAGGGCGTGGCATATCTGGATGACGGAACGATGGTAGTGGTGGATAATGCGCGAAAACTGATTGGCAAAAATGCCCAAGTTGCGGTTACCAGCGTGTTGCAAACTACTGCCGGAAAAATGATTTTCGGGAAGCTTTGGGAAGAAGCTAACGGCGAAGTCAGTGACCCGAATATAGGCATTCACGATTCACGAATTCCGGGTTTCAAACAAGCCAAACGAGGCGATTTACGCAATATTAGTTTTGCACCGAATTCCGAAGAATAATGAATACGGCTATCATTGTCGCAGGTGGGAGTGGCACCCGATTTGGTGGTAAAACTCCCAAACAATTTCTTGAAATTCTCGGCAAACCATTAATTATCCATACTTTGGAACGTTTTCAAAAATGTTCCGAGATCAATCAAATTGTGCTGGTTTTGCCGTCTAATCAAGCCTCAAATTTTCTCCAGATCGTCAATAAATACGGAATTACAAAACTTTCTAAAATTGTCGCGGGCGGAAAAACTCGCGCAGAATCGGTTTCAAAAGGTTTGAAAGCCGTGCAGTCCGCCAAAGCGAAAATTATTGCCGTTCACGACGGAGCACGTCCGTTGGTTAGTTCCAACGAAATTTCCGAGTGCGTTTTGAAAGCTAAAGAAACCGGAGCCGCGATTATAGTTTCATCGGTAACTGATACGATCAAACAAGTTAAAGACGGGAAAATTGTAAACACGATTGACCGCAATCAGCTTCGCCGCGCTCAAA
>JAIBCC010000011.1 GCA_019694395.1 Pyrinomonadaceae bacterium
GCGCACATTGTCTCGATTTACTGGAGAAAGAAAAGCAAGCCAAAAGAGGCATTTTATGAAAATCAAATTTTTAATTTTTATAACTCTGTTCATCATTCCGGTTTCGGCACAACAAACGATTTTTAATGTTCCAACCACGGATGTTATGGACAAAGGGAAGGTGTATGTTGAGCTTGATGCAAGTTTTAAACCGAATAGTCAGACCGCTTTACAAAAGTTTTCATCGTTTGTTCCGCGTCTTGTCGTTGGAGCAGGAAAAAATGTCGAAGTCGGATTAAATGTTTTAGGAAATATTCAGCCGGGAGCAGATTCAATCACGCTTGTTCCAAACGTGAAGTGGAAATTTTATCAAAACGAAAAGAAAGGTTTGGCTTTTATCGGAGGCACAAATGTTTTTCTTCCTGTGCGTAATCGAGCTTATAACATCGGCAGTTACAGTTATCTGGCAGCAAGCAAGACGATTAAGAAGACCCGTTTAACGGCGGGCGGTTATGTCGCCAGCAAAAATGTTTTTGCGCCAAATGCGGTGCGTTCCGGCGGACAATTCGGCTTTGAACAAACCGTTAATGACAAATTCACCGTCGCGGCGGATTGGATCACCGGCAAACATGCCAGCGGATATTTTACGCCGGGTGTGTTTTATAAACCGACTCCAAAGGTAACGACCTATTGGGGTTATTCAATCGGTAACACTAATGCCAGCAAAGGTAATCATTACTTTTTATTTGAGTTTGGTTATAGCTTTTAGGAGTATTGATGTTTTTTGACAAAGCTTTAGAGTTTGCGGGAAATCAACATTTCACAACAGAGAGGTCTGACATATCGGATGGAATCTGGGCATTGATTTTGCTTATTTTACCATTTGGACTACTTCTCTTCGGTAGTTGGCTGAGATTCAACTTTATGAAAGAGGTTTCGGATAAAAAAGAACCGGTGAAGCTGCCGCCAATCATTAAAGTCGAAAATGTAGATTTCAAACCAAAGAAACTCTCTAAGGCAAAATACAAAAGAACTTGAGGAATTTTATGTTGGATTTAATTTTTATCCTGGCAATTATCGCATTCTTTCTGCTGTCTTTGGCTTATGTCAAAGGCTGTGAAAGTCTGCAGAAAGGAGATGCTGAGAAATGAGTTTGGAAACAATTTTAGCTTTGATTTGCTCAGTTTTTTTAATGATTTATTTAACTTACGCGCTTTTGCGCCCCGAAAAGTTTTGAGGATGTTGAGAGTTGCGTCTTAAGCCGTGATTCTACGCTCAAGATATAACTCTCAACAAAACAATTATGACAACAAGTGGGATTTTTCAGATTTTACTTTACCTCGTTGTTTTAACGCTTTTGGTCAAACCGATGGGCGTTTTTATGACCAAAGTTTACAACGGCGAGAAAACATTTTTGGATTTTATTTTTAAGCCCATTGAACGCCTGATTTACAAGCTTTGCCGGATTGATGCAGCTCAGGAAATGAATTGGAAGCAATACGGCGCGGCGATGCTGATTTTCAGTCTAGTTTCGACCATTGCGCTTTATTTTATGCAGCGTTGGCAGTTTTATTTACCGCTCAATCCGCAAGGATTATCAGGAGTTTCAGCAGATTCGTCATTTAACACGGCGGTATCTTTTGTGACAAATACCAATTGGCAAGGCTACGGTGGGGAAACAACGATGAGTTATTTCACGCAGATGGCGGGTTTGGCAATTCAGAACTTTAAATCAGCAGCAGTTGGAATGGCTCTGGCTGTTGTTTTCATTCGCGGTATTGCAAGGTTTGAAACCGACAATCTCGGAAATTTTTGGGTCGATATGACGCGCAGCATTCTTTATATTCTGGTGCCGCTTTCGTTTTTAGCCGCGATTTTTTTTGTTTCGCAAGGAATGATTCAGAATTTCAAACCTTACGATACGGCACAAACCGTTGAAGGCATTCAACAAACAATCGCCCAAGGTCCGGTTGCTTCGCAGGTGGCAATCAAAATGCTCGGCACAAACGGCGGCGGTTTCTTTAACGCTAATGCCGCGCATCCATTTGAAAACCCGACTCCGTTTTCCAACTTTATCCAGATGCTTTTGATTTTTATTATTCCGGGCGGTTTTACTTATATGCTCGGACGAATGACAAAATCAGCGGGACACGGTTGGGCGGTTTACGGAGCGATGATATTTTTGTTTTTAGTCGGAACCTTTACGGCGTATTGGGCTGAGTCAAAAGGCAACCCGCTCTATCCCGCAACCGTCAATCAACAAGTTGTCGGCGGCAATTTTGAAGGCAAAGAGGTTCGTTTCGGGGTAGCTAATTCCGCCTTGTTTGCCACGATTACGACCGATGCTTCGTGCGGCGCGGTCAATTCGATGCACGATTCGTTTACGCCAATCGGCGGACTTGTTCCATTAACCAACATTATGCTCGGCGAAGTCATTTTCGGCGGAGTCGGCGCGGGAATGTATGGAATGCTGGTGATGATAATTTTGACTGTTTTTATCGCCGGTCTGATGGTCGGGCGCACACCGGAATATCTCGGCAAAAAAATTGAGGCTTACGATGTGCAGATGGCAATGCTTTACGCACTGATTTTTCCGCTAATTATTTTAGGATTAGCTGCCGTTTCCGCGATTGCGCCAGATTTCGGTTTGAGTTCGCTCAATAATCAAGGTGCACATGGTTTATCGGAAATCTTATACGCATTTACCAGCGGAACGGGCAACAACGGCTCTGCTTTTGCAGGTTTGAACGCAAATACGCTTTGGTATAACACGACTTTGGGCGTGGCAATGCTAGTCGGCAGATTTTTTATGATTATTCCGATGTTGGCAATCGCCGGAAATCTGGCACGCAAGAAACAAATTCCGCCGAGCCTTGGAACTTTTCCGGTCAACACACCGCTTTTTGCCGCATTACTGGTCAGCATCGTGATAATTGTCGGTGCATTGACGTTTTTTCCGGTGCTGAGTTTATCGCCGATTCTGGAACATTTCCAGATGATGAGTGGTCAGACTTTTTAAGAATTATTAAACCGCAAAGACGCGGAGACGCAGAGGTTTTAAGAAAAAGAAAAAGATATAAGAGAAATTTTTAATTTTTCTCAGCGTCTTTGCGTCTCTGCGGTGAAAAAAGATATGAAAAAAGAAATTTCGATTTGGGATCAAAAAATTATTGCACAAGCATTGATTGATTCGATTAAAAAACTTAATCCGAAAACGATGCTGAAAAATCCGGTGATGTTCGTCGTGGAAGTCGGGGCAGCATTTTTGACGCTAAAGGTTTTGGGGAATATATTCACCGGCACAAACGGAAATTTCGGCTTCGAGATTCAGATCACCCTGTGGCTCTGGTTCACGGTTTTGTTTGCCAATTTTGCCGAAGCAATGGCAGAAGGACGAGGTAAGGCGCAAGCCGATACTTTGCGAAAAGCGAAAACCGAGACAAACGCTAAACTATTGAAAAAAGATGGTTCAACCGAAATCGTGTCAGCGACAAAACTTCGCAAAGATGATGTTGTTCTGGTCGAAGCAGGCGAATTCATCCCCGGCGACGGCGAAGTTATCGAAGGCGTCGCGTCGGTTGACGAATCAGCAATTACAGGTGAATCGGCTCCCGTCATTCGTGAATCCGGCGGCGACCGTTCGGCGGTCACAGGCGGAACAAAAGTATTGTCGGACTGGATCAAGGTTCGGATTACTTCAAATCCGGGTGAGACTTTTATTGACCGGATGATTGCGCTGGTCGAAGGCGCATCACGGCAAAAAACGCCGAATGAAATTGCCCTCAATATTCTGCTCGCCGGATTGACGATTATCTTTTTGTTAGCGGTTGTCACCTTACAGCCTTTTGCGATTTATTCTAATGCGGCGCAGACGATTTTTGTGCTGATTTCCCTGCTCGTTTGCCTGATTCCGACGACGATTGGCGGATTGCTCTCGGCAATCGGTATCGCCGGAATGGACAGATTAGTTCAGCACAATGTTCTGGCAATGTCCGGTCGCGCAGTCGAAGCGGCGGGCGATGTCAACACGCTTTTGCTGGATAAAACCGGGACTATTACGCTCGGAAATCGTCAGGCTTCGGAATTTATTCCGTTGAAAGGCGTTGACGAAAAATTATTGGCGGATGCGGCACAGCTTTCTTCATTGGCGGACGAAACGCCCGAAGGTCGTTCGATCGTTATTTTGGCAAAAGAAAGATATGGCTTGCGCGGACGCGAAGTTCACGAGTTAGCGACGCATACCGAATTTGTTCCGTTCACAGCAAATACTAGAATGTCGGGAATTAATCTCGACAACCGCGAAATTCGCAAAGGTGCGGTTGACGCAATTGAAAAATATGTCGCTAACGTGAACGGCTACAAGCCTTCGCCCGAACTGCGCGAAATCGTTGAAAAAATTGCTAAAGCGGGCGGAACTCCTTTAGTTGTCGCAGATGGACGTAAACCGTTGGGCGTAATTTATCTGAAAGATATTGTCAAAGGCGGAATGCGCGAAAGATTTAAACAGCTTCGGCAAATGGGAATTAAAACCGTGATGATTACGGGTGATAATCCACTAACTGCTGCCTCAATCGCTCAGGAAGCAGGCGTTGACGATTTTCTGGCGGAAGCCAAACCGGAAGACAAAATGGCTTTGATAAAACGCGAACAGGCAGAAGGAAAGCTCGTTGCAATGACGGGCGACGGCACAAACGATGCTCCGGCGCTCGCACAAGCCGATGTTGGCGTGGCGATGAACACCGGCACACAAGCCGCCAAAGAAGCCGGAAATATGGTTGATCTGGATTCCGACCCGACCAAACTGATCGAAGTGGTCGAAATCGGCAAACAGCTTTTGATGACGCGCGGGGCATTGACAACTTTTTCCATTGCCAATGATGTAGCCAAATATTTCGCCATCATTCCGGCAATGTTCGCCGCAACTTTTCCGGTGTTGAACGCGCTCAATATTATGGCTTTAAAAACTCCGCAATCGGCAATTTTGTCGGCGGTAATTTTCAATGCACTGGTAATTATAGGATTGATTCCATTAGCGTTACGCGGCGTTAAATATCGGGCATTGTCGGCATCGTCATTGTTGCAAAGAAATTTACTGATTTATGGACTCGGCGGCATTATCGCCCCGTTCATCGGAATCAAAATTATTGACGTGATTATCACGGCTTTAGGATTAGCGTAGAAGTAGGGGCAGGTCTTATGCCTGCCCGTTGCGCGCAGCGAATATTATCGTTATATGCAATTAACATAATTGCTAATGAATGTTTCAGCCTTACGGCTGATTGGGCAGGCACAAGACCTGCCCCTACAAAATATATGAAAAATCTAATAACATCAGCATTAATGATTTTAGTTTTTACATTTGCGCTCGGCGTGATTTATCCGCTGGCAGTCTGGGGCGTTTCGCAGGTTGTATTTCCATATCAGGCGAATGGTTCATTAATTAAAAATGCAAATGGCGAAATTATCGGGTCGGAACTGATCGGACAAAATTTCGCTACGGACAATTATTTTCACTCGCGTCCATCGGCGGCGGGAAACGGTTATGATGCGGGTGCATCGGGCGGTTCAAATCTGGGACCGACTTCGCAGAAATTGATTGACCGGATCAAAACAGATGCGGAAAATCTGCAAAAAGAAAATCCTAATCAACAAATTCCGGCAGATTTGGTGACAACCAGCGGTTCGGGACTTGATCCCCATATTTCCCCGGCAGCGGCTGAATTTCAGATTGCGCGGGTCGCTAAAGCCCGAAAAATAAGCGAAGCGGATTTGCAAAAACTCGTCGCCAAATTTATCGAAGGCAGAGATTTTGGAATCTTCGGCGAACCGCGTGTTAATGTTTTGAAATTGAATTTGGAGTTAGACAAGCAGTGGTCAGTGGCTAGTGTTCAGTGACCAGCTCCTAAATTTTCTGGTCACTGACTACTGACCACCGACCACTATGTTCATAGACACCGAACCAACTGAAATTCCGAATCGGCAGGATTTCCGCCCTTCGCCTGAGTCTTTGCTGAAAATCGTGCAGGAAACCGAACGAGCCAAATTGCGGGTATATATTGGTGCGGCGGCAGGAGTGGGAAAAACTTTTCAAATGCTTGAAGATGCTCATTCCTTGAAAAAACAGGGGATAGATGTTGTGGTTGCGGTTGTTGAGACTCACGGACGTGCTGAAACTGCTGAACAGATCAAAGATTTGGAAATTATCCCGCCGCAAAAAATTATTTATCGCGATAATGTTTTTGACGAAATGGATTTGCTGGGGATTATTGAGAGAAAACCTGCGGTTGCCATTGTTGATGAACTGGCTCATACCAACATCGAAGGCGCGAAAAACCGCAAACGCTACGAAGATGTTCTGGAACTGCTCGACAACGGAATCTCCGTTATTACTGCGGTTAATATTCAGCATATCGAATCGCTTAACGATGTCATTCGCCGCACGACCCAGGTTCAGGTGCGCGAAACCGTTCCCGATTGTTTTTTTCAACGGGCGGATGAAGTAATTGATGTGGATGTTTCGATTGACACTCTGCGAACGCGGCTCAAACAAGGGAAAATTTACAAACCCGAAAAAATTCAGCAATCGCTCAATAACTTTTTTCGCAAAGGAAATCTCTTTGCTTTGCGTGAGCTGGCTTTGCGACAGGTCGCCCAATTTCAATCGAAAGAAGATCAGGAATACCGCGAACGCGAAGGTCTGGAACAAGCCGTCATTCCCGAAAAAGTTATGGTTTGTATGGCTTCGCGCGGTTCTGCTAAAAAACTTTTGCGCGTCGGTGCAAGGATCGCCGGACGTTTGGCAAATGGTGATTGGTGTGCGGTTTATGTGGAAACTGCAAAAGAAGCCGCCGGACGGATTGATCCGAAAACTTACGCTATTTTGCAGGAAAACGTTAGTTTTGCCGAAACTCTCGGCGCAAAGGTCATCAAATTAAAAGCAGACAAAGTAGCGGATGCTCTTTTGAAATATGCCCGCGAAAATGGGATCACTCACGTTATTTTCGGACAATCGGCACGTTCCCGCTGGGAAATTTTTTGGCGTGGCTCAATTATCAACCGCTTTTTACGCGAGGTCAAAGATGCAGCAGTTCACGTCATCCCGATAGAAAATAATAAAAGTTCGTGAACAGCTTCGTTTTTGTCTAACCTGTTGGTTTGGCAAATCGGCAAATGCCGAAATATTTTTTTTTCAAAACCTCATCTTAGTTTTTTTTGTGCCTCACAATCTTTATAAAATCTTTATAAAATCTTTACGCCTTTTTTATGTCTGCTCGGTTACTCTTACTCTTTTGTGCAAAATGAGGAACAAAATCCCCCAAAAATTCAACATCTCGACATAGATATTTTGCAAAGAAAATGGAGTTGGTGGAATGTCGGAGCAATTTTCGGCTTGGCAGCCGGAATGGGAACAATTTTTATTGGAATTCTTTTAACGCTGATGATGTGGCTTTTTAAACTTGATTCAATTCGGATTTCATTACAAACCGTGACCAATGTTTTGTTTTATTCAGCGTTTCCCTTGTTGTTCTTTGGCGCGTATTGCCTTGATAAAATTCCGCAGAAACCACCGCAAAATTTTGAACAATGAACTTAAAACGAATCCTTTTCGGCAATCCGATTGCCAATGAACACGCCCATCACGAGCGTTTGAACAAGAAAACAGGTTTAGCAGTTTTTTCATCTGATGCTCTTTCTTCAACCGCCTACGCAACCGAGGAAATTTTACTGGTTCTGGCGGTTGCCGTCGCTTACGGGCAGGCAAATTCTTTTAATTATGTTGTGCCGATTTCGATTGCTATCGGCTTACTTATCTGGATTGTAGCGTTTAGCTATCGTCAGACGATTCACGCCTACCCCTCGGGCGGCGGCGCATATATTGTCGCCAAAGACAATTTAGGCACAAATGCGGGATTAACGGCGGCGGCGGCTTTGCTGGTTGATTATATTTTGACGGTGGCAGTTTCGATTTCGGCAGGCGTAGCGGCAATAACTTCCGCCGTTCAAGGCACAAGATATGAATGGCTGACGGGTTACACGGTTCATCTCTGCATCGGATTTATCATTTTTATCGCCTTTGCCAATCTGCGTGGCGTGCGCGAATCAGGAACACTTTTTTCGATTCCGACTTACGGCTTTGTCATTAGTTTTTTCCTGATGATTCTTTACGGTTTATTTCATTATTTTGCTTTTGGGGGCGAAGTTCCGATGCCCAGTGGCGATGAAATAAAATTGGCGGAAGGTTATGCACCGCAAGCCCTGACGTTATTTTTGATACTCGGTGCATTTTCCAATGGATGCTCGGCATTGACCGGGATCGAAGCAATTTCCAACGGCGTGCAAGCCTTCAAAAAACCGGAAGCCAAAAACGCTTCGACCACGCTGATCTGGATGGCGTTTTTGCTGTCGGCAATGTTTCTCGGCACGAGCGTTCTGGCGTATCTTTTTCACGTTCACCCACACGCCAACGAAACGGTTATTTCACAATTTGCACGGGTTATTTTCACCGGCAATCTTGGCTGGTTTTACTATGTAATTCAAGCATTTACAGCGGCAATCCTAATTTTGGCGGCGAATACAGCGTTTGCGGATTTTCCGCGACTTTCTTCCCTTTTAGCCAACGACAGATTTTTGCCCAGACAATTTTCCAATCGCGGCGACAAACTGGTTTTTACCAACGGAATTGTTGTTTTATCTGTTGCGGCGATTATTTTAGTTATTGCTTTTCAGGGCGATACAAGTAAACTGATTCCGCTTTACGCAGTCGGCGTATTTTTGTCCTTCACTCTTTCGCAATCCGGAATGGTTAAACATTGGCTTCGTGAACGCGAGAAAAACGGCAACGGTCATAACGGCAAAACTGATGAAGAAATTCACGTTTCGATGGCTGATCCGCAGCTTGCACTATCTGAGGCTAAAAGCCGCAAATCGCAAGCGGTTGAGGACGAGGTAACCGGCTCGGATAAATGGCTCAAATCATTAATCCTAAATGCTTTTGGCGCAGTTGCAACCGCAATCGTTTTAGTGGTTTTTGTCATTACCAAATTTATGCACGGGGCGTGGCTGGTAGTCTTAATAATTCCCCTTTTGGTCTGGCTGTTTCATTCGATCCATAAACATTATTTGAATGTTTCACAGCAGCTTTCAACTACCGGATTTGAAAAATTGCAGCCGATCAAACACGAAGTGATTGTTCCGATTTCAGGGCTTCATCAAGGCGTTTTACTGGCTCTGCAATACGCCAAATCCATTTCGCCCGACCACGTTACAGCCGTTTTTGTTGACCTTGACGGTGAGTCCGGCGAAAAACTGAAAACCGCTTGGGAAAAGTGGAATTTGGGTGTCAAACTTGAAGTTCTACACTCCCCTTTTAGGAGTTTGACTCGACCTTTGCTGGATTATATTGATAAAGTTGACCATCAAGCTGACGATGATTTATTAACCGTCATTCTGCCCGAATTTGTTCCGGCACGATGGTGGCATCAGATTCTGCATAACCAAAGTTCGCTGGTTCTCAAAGGCTATCTGCTTTTCAAAAAAGGGATAATTGTCACAAATGTTCCCTATCATCTGAAAAAATAATAAAAATATAGAATTACCAACCAACTTAAAGTAAAATCGGTTCGTGAAATCATTTTGATTGTTTTTTCACGATTAAATGGAATTTTTAATATATGAAGATTTTGCGACTGCTCCTGATTTTACTGCTGATTTGCTTTTCTTTTTCGCTTGCCAACGCCCAGAAAACCTGGAATCCCCAAAAGACCTGGGTATTTTTTGCCGGATTGCTCGAATGGAAGGATTCCGATTCACTGCCTTCATTCCCGCAAAAAAATCGGCGCGACAAAATACTTTTTGACCTGTTGAAACAAAGCGGAGTTCCGGCAAATCAGATGGTTTATTTGCAAGATTCGCAAGCCACAACTGCTAAAATCCAGAGCGAATTCATCAAAATTTTACAAAAAGCCAAACCTGATGATTGGATTTTTGTTTATTACTGCGGTCACGGTTTTAAAGACGAGAAAGCTAACGCATTTCTGGCAAGTTTCGATGTCGGGGGCAAAACTCCCGGTTGGGCTGTCAAATCTGTTCCCGAAACAATCGAAAAGTATTTTAAAGGCTCAACTGCCATCATTGCCCTCGATAACTGCTACTCCGGCTCAATGGCAGATGCTGTTAAATCGCAAAGAAGGCGCGTTTCCTACGCAGTTCTGGCTTCTTCGATGGCGAGTCAGGCTTCCACCGGAAATTGGACATTTACCGAAGCCTTGATTTCAGCCTTTCGCGGCGAAAATTTTATCGACGACGACCATAACGGAGTCATCACTTTTGCCGAACTTAAATCAAATACCGAAGATGATATGCTTTTCGGCGAAGAGCAAATGGCAACCATTGAGTTCACCGGAAACTTTGATGCCAAGACGGTTATCGCCAAAGCCGAGCCTGCTTCAAACTCCCCGCGCATGGGCGAAAGAGTCGAAGTTAACAGTGCCAATGAGTGGTGGAGAGGATACATCAATGATGTCCAAAATAATAAATTCAAAGTTCATTATTACGGTTGGGAAGATACGGACGATGAATGGGTAACAGCCAAACAAATGCGCCAACCCAAAATAACTCAATACCGGGTTGGCGAAAAAGTTGAGGTCGAATGGCAGAAAAAATGGTATCCCGCCAAAGTGTTGGAAGTAAAAGGCGGCAGTCATTTCATCACCTACGAAGGCTACGGAAGTGAGTGGAATGAGTGGGTTACCTCAAAAAGGATTCGGAAAGTTAAGTAATCTGTCCGGTTTGCTTGATTATTTCCATTGTTTGATTTACTTTGGTTGCAAAATATCAGTGTAAATCAAGGAGTTTTTATGAAATCCAGAATCTTTTTTTTGCTTTCATTTATCTTATTAATTTTCGGAACCGTATCAGCCCAAAAAACCTGGGAAAAACCGATGCAAAAGTGGAATAAAGAGGATCCATCAAAATTCTCAACACTTCCCCTTGGGTTCAGACATATCAATCTACCGAAGGGATGGCGGCAATCGATAAAGAAGAAATTGCCAAAACCCAAAATGATCTGAGAATTTCCACGGCAACCAATCAGCAAAAGGTTCAAGGCAGCACTTCCCGCGCCCTGAGTGTTGTTCCTGTTATCATCCGGCTCCATTCCGCTTTGCCAATTCGTCAGGCGTTGGTCAGACTGCAGCAAATTGATGCTGGTTATGACAAAATGGATGAGCAAAAACGCACTATTTTTGACAATGCAATGAAAAACATTCTGGATTGTCCGCTCTGCCAAAATTATTATGTTGTGACAATGACAAAAGCGGTTAATTCTTCAAGGGAAAATGTTGAAGACGGTCTTTTTCAATCAATGAAAAATGAGCAGCTGAAAGGAAATATCTGGCTGGTCAATGAAAATGGAGAAAAAGATGAATTGGAACAATTTGTCCCGCCCAAAAGTGCTAACGATTTAGCTTTATTTTTCTTCAAACGAAATGATGCTCAGGGTAATGCCTTTCTAACTGCGGAAGATAAAAATTTCAAAGTTGTCTTTAACAGCGCCTTTTTAACTTCAAGTAATCCTTACGCCAGTATTTTACCTAAAAGTTTTGAATTCAAGATTTCCGGTTTGGTTTTGAACGGCAATTTGATTTTTTAAGACCTAAAGAAAAGGTAAAAATACAATCAAATTTTCAAAATCATTTTCGTCACTACAAGAAATGATAAACATAAGTTCCTCAATTACATCGCCAATCGGTAGTGATTGAGGAACTAATATAAGCCCCCAAATTGATTCTCCGTTAGCAAACCTTTGATTCGCGGCATCAGTCATTGTATTGACATCGTGAGAGATAGTCACTCGGCGATTTTCCCATGCCCACTTGAGATGGTTGGCATCTGATTCATCAATGTTTCCAAGTGTAAGCGGAGTAATATAATCAAGGTCAGAAATTCTTTTGGTGAGACCCTTTATAATTTTGTGATTCAAATCGTGGTCAAAAAATATTCTTAGCATTTACTGAAATATCTGTCTTTTCTGCATTTAAAACACAAAAAGCAGACCTTGTAATTAAACAAAGCCTGCTCGAACTCTTTGATTATACTAAATTTTTAGGGGGCTTGCAATTTATTTTTCAAAGTTTAGCAGATATTACGATTTAGGTTAATTATGCTTCGTTGTTATTTTTGGAGTTCTTTTTGACGAGCCAATATTTTTTTCCGTAATTCGCTTGTTTTTTCTTTGTAATCTGATTTTGACTCAATTTCTTTTCTAATTTTCTCAGCCGCTTTTTCACGTTTTGCCAAATATTTATCAAACTTTTCCTTATTGGATAAATAGTAAGCAATTATCGCGTAAATATCCGCAACTGTGTAAGCATCAGACGGATAAGAATCAAAAATTGATTCAGGAATTTCGCCTTGTCTATAAGCATAAATAATTCCATCAAGGAGCAAACGACTACCTTTGACTCGAATTGAGCCGTCTTGCCAAAGTGTAAGTGGGATTTTTTGAGTTGTTTTCAGAATCATAAAAACCTTGACAGGGAAAACCACCAATTAAAATATCATACAACAAATCAATATCAGAAATCACCAAGTTAGTGAGGTTATTAGATTTTTGCTATCATTTTCATAATGAACACTCGCTACAGCCGCCAAATTTTATTTCACCCGATTGGCAAATCAGGTCAGGAAAAACTCCTAAACTCCCGTGTTTTATTGGTTGGCTGCGGTGCGCTTGGTGCGGCACACGCAGAAACTCTCACTCGCGCCGGAGTTGGAAAACTTCGAGTAGTTGACCGCGATTTTGTCGAATTTTCTAATCTTCAACGCCAAACTCTTTATAAAGAACAAGATGCACTTAATCGCTTGCCAAAAGCCATTGCCTGCCAAAATCGTCTCGCCGAAATTAATTCCGAAATTCAAGTCGAACCGATTGTCGCCGATGTCAATCGTTCAAATATTGAAGATTTGATTAAAGATTGCGATTTGGTGATTGACGGAACAGATAATTTTTCGGTGCGTTATTTATTGAATGAGGCTTGCGTAAAATATTCCAAAATCTGGATTTACGGGGCTGCAGTTTCCTCTTACGGAACAACGATGACGATCCTTCCGAACCAAACTCCGTGTTTGCACTGTATTTTTGAAGAAATGCCGAGTGCCGGAAGCGCGCCGACTTGCGACACGGCGGGCGTGATTATGCCGATCATTACCAGCATTTCAGCAATTCAAACCACCGAAGCCTTAAAAATTTTAACGGAAAATTTTGAGCAACTGCACAAATCTTTGATTCAAATTGATGTGTGGCAAAATGATTGGCGAAAAATAAAACTTTCTAAGCCGAATGAAGATTGTGAAACTTGCGGAAAGCGGAATTTTGAACTGCTCGAAGGCAATTCACAGGAATTTTTCACCACCCTCTGCGGACGCGATGCCGTGCAGATTTCCGCTCCGAAACCAACCAAAATTGATTTAAAAAACCTTGCCGACAAACTCAACCATTTAGGCGAAATCAAACAGAATGAATATCTTGTGCGTTTTTCAGTTGATAATTTTGAAGTAACTGTTTTTCAGGATGCCCGCGCAATTATCAAAGGAACAGATGATTTGACGACTGCCCGAACGATCTATGCAAAATATATCGGAACGTAAAATGATATTTTTTCGTTACTTTTTCCGCGTAATAAAATAAAATCAATTCAACTTTTCAAAGGAAATCCAATGCTAAAAAAAATCAATTTACTTTCCCTGATCGTCTTTTTGTTTGTTTTAATTGCCCCAGTCTTTTCCCAAAACCTTAGTTTCAAAGTCAAAATTGATGCATCGATTGCTCAACAACCGCTTTCCGGCAGACTTTTGATCTTTATGACCAATAATCCGAAGCCTTTGGAAGGAATTGACCCTGACTTTACCAATCCTGAGGCAGTTTATATTACCGGAATGGAAGTCAGTAATTTTGATGCAAACAAAATTATCGAAGTAAATCCCGAGATTTCTGCCTTTCCGAGAGCTTTTTCCAAAGCTCCGGCGGGAAATTATCAAATAATGGCTTTGCTTGACCAAGATCATTCATACACCTACGACGGCGCGGGTGCAGGAGATATTTACAGTCCCGTGACTAAAATCACATTGCCTGCGGGTGAAACCGAATTAACGCTTTCTAAACAAGTTCCCGAAAGAAAAAATACAATTAAAAACATTCAAGTCGTTGAGTTTGAAAGCCCGATGCTTTCGGCTTTTTGGGGCAGACCGATCAAAATGCAGGCAAGCATTTTGCTTCCGCCGAGCTACGACAAATCGAAAACACAAAAATATCCGACCGTTTATAACATTCACGGCTACGGCGGCAGTCATTTGAAAGCCTTTGGTGCCCCGAATGTTTACAAGGAAATGGAAGAAGGCAAACGTCCCGAAGTAATCAACGTTTTTCTTAATGCTCAATGTCCGCTCGGGCATCACGTTTTTGCCGATTCAGTCAATAATGGTCCGTGGGGAACGGCATTGGTCAATGAGTTTATTCCGTATCTCGAAAAACAATTTCGGATGGATGCTAAACCAAGCGGAAGATTCTTGACCGGACATTCTTCGGGCGGTTGGGCAACACTCTGGGTGATGATTACTCATCCCGATTTCTTCGGCGGAACTTGGTCAACTTCGCCCGATCCGGTTGATTTTCGCAGCTTTACCGGACCGGATATAACCAAATACCCGCCGCAAAATATTTATCAAGATGCTGCTGGTAAAGATTACAATTTAGTCAGAATGGGTGGCAAAGAACTGATGTCATTACGTCAATATGCCCAACAGGAATTGGTCACGGGCTATACCGGCGGACAAATGGCTTCGTTCAATGCAGTTTTCAGTCCAAAAGGATTTGACGGGCAGCCGATGAAACTTTTCGATGTTGAGAGCGGACGAATTGACCCATTTGTCCAAAAAGCCTGGGAGAAATACGATATTTCGCGCCTTTTGCGGGAAAATTGGAAAACTCTCGGACCAAAATTGAAAGGCAAATTGCATATCATGGTTGGAACTGCCGATACTTTTCATCTTGACGAAGCGGTTCATTTGTTGGATGCCGAACTTAAAAAACTCGGCAGCGATGCCAAAATCGAATATTTGGAAGGTCGCGACCATTTTAATTTGTATGACGGCGGTTTGAGCATCCGAATTACTAAGGAAATTTACGATGTTGCACGTCCGAAAGCGAAAGCGGCAGTTAAATAAATCTTTTGGAGTTTAATTTATGAGAAAAAATGCTCTTCTAGTAATTTCAATCTTGATTTTTGGTTGCAGCGTTTTTTCTCAAACCAATTTAAAGCCGAAATCATTAGTGGGAAAGTTCTACTGGACTAAATTTGTCTTGCCTACAGATAGCGATTGCAAAATTAAAATCGCACCTGATGATATTGTGACGGATAATAATTTCTGTAAATACACGAATCATCTTGAAACAAATACAAAAATCAAACTTAAAAGATTATCAAGCTCTAAAGGTTGGAAGAAACTAACTTTTGAGGATTCTGATAAATATGAATTCAAGATTTATTTAAGGGATAGTTCAAAAAATGATTTTCAAAAATCTTTTGACCTCGCTTTCTCAAAAACAGAACTTCCTGACGACGAAGCATATCGAAGCTGTCCTGAAAAAAATAAAATAAATATCATCAAACAATTGGGAATCCCCACCTCAATTTCAAAAAAAGGTAAAAATGAAATATGGGATTTTGACCTTTCCTGGATGCACGGAAAAACTATTTGCGGCTTTGATGCTATGCAAATTGAAATAAAGGATGGAGTTATAAAGCAAATTGGTGGAATTGTTTAGCTTAAAAAAAAGAATTAAGCTAAACAATTCTGTTATTTTTCAATGATTTACACAAACCTGAGTAGAGGAAAAATGAGACAATTAGTTAGTATCTTTTTTTTGATTTTTAGTGCTTTTGGAATATTTGCTCAAAATACTTCAAATAAAACTTCTGAAAAAGAATTAGCAGAGCAAGTTTGGGAAAAAGCAATTCAAGCTAAAGGTGGTCATGAGAAAATCAGCAAAATTGATAATTTCCTTGAAACTTATGTTTCAAAAGGAATATTCCTCGGTGATAAAAAATATGATACTTACAGGATAAGATTACATATTATCCCTTACAAATATTGGGATTATTATGATGCAGGAAAATCAGTCTTCGGCAGAATTATGACGATGGAGAATTATGAGAATTTGACTGAATGGTTTACTCAATCGGGAGGTAAAAACAGACTGGCAGAACCGATAACCAAATTCCAAAACTCAAAAGGTTATCAGAACCCTCAAATAGCCTTGTTGTTAGAAGTGAAAGGATTAAAACTGAAATTACTTGGAGCAAGGATTGATAAAATTACTTTACTTAGATCAGAAAAAAACAATAAGCTTCAAGAAAAAGAAGTCTATATTGTAGAAACAATGATTGATGACAGAAAAGTTGAGATCGCTTTTGATAAAGAAAGTTTTCTTCCAATTCAATTCAGTTTTTATTGGATGGAAAATCTCCAACGAGAACCATATATGTTTCAATTTTATGATTATGTAGAAAATAATGGATTAAAAGTGCCTAAACATACTTATTTCAACGATGGTCATTTTGATACCTTGGAATATGAATTTAATGTGGATTACGATCCTGAGATATTTGAAAGATCGCCACTCGAAATGAGTCCTGATGCTTGGAGGAAAAAGCATTAACTATTAGAAATCTTGATAAATTTGCCTAACTTTTTCCGCGTTAATAATCAGAGTAGTTTGTGAAACATTTCACTTAATTATTCGTATGATAAACTTGATGAGGAGCAAATTATGACAAACAGACCAAAAGTTGTAATAATCGGCGGTGGATTCGGCGGACTACAAGCCGCAAAAGCCTTGAAAAATGAAAAAGTTGCAGTAACTTTGATTGACCGCAAAAATCATCATACTTTCCAGCCTTTGCTTTATCAGGTGGCGACGGCGGTGCTTTCGCCGGGTGAAATCGCTTCACCGATCAGACGTATTTTAAATCGGGCAAAAAATGTCGAAGTTCTTTTAGGCGAAGTCGTTGGCTTTGATTTGGACAAACAAACCGTCAAACTGCTGGATAATTCCGAGGTTCCCTACGATTATTTGATCGTTGCGGCGGGTGCGCGTCACGCCTATTTCGGACACGATGAATGGGAAGAATTTGCGCCCGGATTAAAGACTTTGGAAGATGCTTTGGAAATTCGCCGCCGTGTTTTGTTAGCGTTTGAATTAGCCGAAAAACAAGCAGTTTTGACGGGTTCTCATGAGCCTTTGCATTTCGTGGTGGTTGGCGGAGGTCCGACCGGAGTTGAAGTTGCGGGCGCGATTGCGGGGATTGCACGGCAGGCTTTGGCAAAAGATTTTAAGGCAATTGATACCACTTCGGCGCGGGTAATGCTTTTTGAAGGCTCAGATAAAGTTTTAGGCACTTTTTCGCCCGAGCTTTCCGAAAGTGCGAAAAAACAGCTTGAGGAAATCGGAGTCGAAGTTCATCTGAAAAGTTTCGTCACTGACATTGAACCCGGACGCGTTAAAGTCGGGGAGAATTGGATTGATTGCGAAGTTGTCGTTTGGGCTTCGGGCGTTTCGGCTTCCCCGTTAGGAAAAATGTTGGGTGTCGAAACCGACCGTGCCGGACGAGTTCCTGTAAATAAAGATCTGACGATTCCCAACCGTAAAAATGTTTTTGTGATTGGTGATATGGTTTCGCTTTTGCAGGAAAATGGCAAACCTGTTCCCGGTGTTGCGCCAGCCGCGATGCAAATGGCTGATCTAGCTGCCGAGAATATTTTGCGTGACATTCGTGGTTTGTTTTATCACGATTTCAAATATTGGGATAAAGGTTCAATGGCGACCATCGGACGCAGCAAAGCTATTGCCGAAGCCGGGCGATTCAAAATGTCAGGCTTTATCGCTTGGTTGGCGTGGTTATTTGTTCATCTAATTTCACTGATTGGTTTTCGCAATCGTTTGTGGGTTTTGACCGAATGGTTTTGGGCGTATCTCACCCGTGAACGCGCAGCACGTTTGATTACCGGCGATGCAGAAGAATTACAAGATGCTTTGAAGTTTTTAGAAGCCAAACCGATTTCAAGCGAATTGATAGAAAAACCCAAAGAAGCCAAAAAATCAGTTAAGAAAAAGGAACAAAAGGCATAAAACCTTAAAAGGCTTTTATAATTCGGTTTGAAAGTTTTGCGTTTTTCGTTAAAATTCAAATTTGAACGAAGCTAATGATTAATTTTGTCAAAAAAAAAATGCAATTCCTCACTTTTTGTCTTTTTATATATTTATTTTTCATTTCTAGTCTTTCCGCACAAGAAATTTCCATCAAAATTAAAATAATCTCCCAAAATCGAATCAATATTGAGGGCAATTTTAAGAATGAATCAGCCTCAATTACAAACTGGTTTTTTTTGCAAAATTATGCCGATGTAAGTAATTTGGCAAATCGAGTTGAAAACTTGCAATTCTCTGATGAGAAAGGAAATACCGTCGCACTTAGAAAAATAAACGAAGGAAATTTTGTGACCAATCAAAAGCCGATTTCCTTTAAATATCAAGTCAATCTTACGCCTTCTGCCAAATTAACCGATTCGACACATGTTTCCTGGCTGACCGAAAATCAAGGTTTACTGATGCTTCACGATTTACTTCCGAAATTTGAGAAGGCGAATTTGGTTCAAGTAAATTTTGAATTGCCAAAAAGTTGGAAAATCGCGTCAACCGAAATTTCAAATAATCAAAATTACAACCTGAAAAATACTGAAAACGGAGTTTTTTTTGTTGGTGATAATTTTCGTGAGAAAACAATTCAAATCGAAAAGACAAATGTAAACTTTGTTTTTTCAGGCAGTTGGCAGTTTTCAGACGATGAAGCCGCAGAAATGGCAAATTCAATTTTAGGCGAACACAAGAGCGTTTTTAAGGAATTCCCAACCGACAAAATCCAAATTAATTTATTGCCATTTCCACAGGAAAATTCCAATCCTGAGCGTTGGCGGGCGGAAACTCGCGGCTCAACCGCGACGATTATTTCTGGTTCGCTTCCCTTCAAAACTCAAGCAGTGCAAAGGCTTCACGAACAATTGCGCCACGAGCTATTTCATTTATGGATTCCAAACGGTGTTAATTTAAGCGGAAATTACGATTGGTTTTTTGAAGGTTTTACGATTTATCAAGCCTTAAGAACCGGGGTTGAACTCAACCAAATTCGTTTTGATGATTTTTTGAACACACTCAGCCAAGCCGCGCGAATGGAACAAATGATGTCGGAAACAAATAACTTTTCATTAATTCAAGCCTCAGAAAATCGCTGGTCAGGTTCGAGTAACTTCATTTATTCCAAAGGTTTAGCTGTTGCATTTCTCTGTGACGCGGCATTATTGAGAGAAAAACATAATTTGAAAGACATTTTTCGACAAGTTTGGAACAAACATCGCTTCCCCGCACAAATTCAAGACGGCAATACTGCAATTATCAACATCTTAAAAACTTTTCCCGAATTGCGTCCGATCGTGCAAAAATTTATCGAAGGTAAAGAAAAAATTGAATGGAAAAAAGAATTAAATGCGGTAGGAATTGAGCAAGAAAATTCAGATTTTGGCATTCAATTAAAAGTTATGACAAATCCAAGCGGTCGGCAGAAAGATTTATTAGACAAATTAGGTTATAATCAATGGCGAAAATTTGGACAGAAAAAGAAATGAGAGTAAATAGGTTTTTAATTTTCACATTTATTTTGGTTTTGACTGCGGCTCTGAGTGGCTGCGGTTTGATCAGCAGCACGATTGATAATATTTCAAGCGCGGTTGGCACGACCGATACCGGGACTGTGATCATCAAAAGAGCGCAAATCCGTAGTTCATATGCAGTTGTCGCCGCAGACTTATTGGAAGTTAAACGTGGCGACAAGCTTGATATTTTAGACACTCAGGATTTTGAAAAGGTCAAATGGTATCGAGTTCGAGCGCATGATGAAGACCAAACCGAAGGCTGGATCGAATCTCAAAACGTCATTACCGGCGAGCTTTTGGATAAATCAAAGAAAATTGCAGACGAAATAAAAGACATGCAGCCGCAAGCTACCGGTCAGCTTCGTGCAGTTTCAAATCTACGGCTTTCACCGGAACAACGCGACGATAATTTGATTTATAAATTGGAAAATGGTGCAACCTTTCAAATCGTAAGTTGGAAATATGTTCCAAAAGTCATTGATCCGAACGAAGCCAATAAAAAGAAAAACGAAGATGTTGAATCGGCTAAAGAAGCCAATAAACCAGATGAAATGGACGACAAATACGATATTTGGTATCAAGTCCGTTTAACTCCCGATGTTTCACCGGCTCCAGCCGGATGGCTCTTTGGCAGACAAGTTGGTTTGGAAATTCCGACTGACATTTCGATCTACCAAAAAGAATCAAATAAAATCGTGACCTGGCAACGATTAGATTCGGTCGAAAATGAAGAAAAATTCTCTTCAAAAGATAGCGCTTCAAAAATTTCGACTCCGGGTAATTGGGTAATTTTGATGCGAAGCAATGAAATTAAATCTCAAAATGGTGATGAGCCGGATTTTGACAGCATTTTAGTTCTCGGATACGACAAATATGACCAGCAGCATTACAAAGTTTGCCGCAACGAAGATGTTCAGGGTAAAATTCCCCTCAAAATTGAAGGAACCGGAGATAACAAGAGTTTCATAATTAAAGCCCGAACCGCTTCGGGGCAGTTGGAAGATAGGAAGTTTACCGTTTTCAAAGATGCTAAAGGACATTTGAAAGTAACTCCGCCCGCTGATATTCCGTGCAATAAATAAAATGGAAGATACTGAACTAGATCTATTCAATCCGTTTCCTGATCCGGTTGAGATCGAAATAACCGATTCCCTGGATTTACATTCTTTTGCACCGCGTGAAGTAAAAAACGTGGTGCAAAATTATTTATTGGAGGCACGAAAGAAAGGATTTCATTTAGTTAGAATTATTCACGGCAAAGGAATTGGGGTGCAAAGAGAAATTGTTCGTAAAGTTTTGAGTGAAACGGATTTTGTGCAATCGTTCAAAACAGGGGATGAATTTTCAGGCAGTTGGGGCGCAACAATTGTCGAATTTAAGCCTTAAACTTTTTGTCATCAATTACATCAGCCCAGACTTCTTCTTCCTGTTCAGATAGTTCTTCAATAATTTTAGATTGTTCTGCGATTTGAAATTCAGCATCCCGGAGATTACTCATCAGGTCTTTGCAACGGCGTTCTAATTCTTTTATTTTCTTTTTATGCTCTATTTCTACCCTTTCCAAATAAAACAGATACAAAAACTGCATAGCGGCAATGCCGACAAAAGTCAACGAGATACAAATTAAAACATAAAACATAATTGAAATCTTAAGAATTGAACTTTGGTTAAATTATACCCTTGACCATTTAGAAAGGAAAGGTCAAAATTTCAATTAGGACTATCATAAAGAAACAAAATGTATCAGGATACCAGCCGTTCAGAGTCATCTGCGCCCCTATTGAATGGAGGTTTTTTTTCAATTTCTATTGTTGTTAAAGAACTGTTTGGCAAATCCCAGATATTTTAAGTTTTACCTTCTTTCAAATTATGAAAATCCGGGTTCATTAAGTCTTTCTAGTTGAAAACATTTATGACAAACAATAATAACTTACAACTTGTTTATACCTTGCTGTGCGACGACGTGCGTCTGGAAATGGGAAATAAAATTTCTTTGATGGGCGTTTTTCAGAATATTATGGTCGAGCGATTGCCGATTTCGATTATTAAATTTGCGGTTGTTAATCACTGGCGTGGGGAAGGTGTGCATCAAGCGGAAGTTCGTATTTTATCGCCGGATAAAGGAAATTTAGTAGTAACTTCTCAACCTACGCAGCTTGAACTGGCAACCGGCGGATTTACCGATAATGTTAGTTTTTTTGTTAATGTAGTTTTTCCGCAATCAGGAACTTATTGGGTGCAGACCTTTGCTAATTCGATGTTGTTGGAAGAAATCCCGTTAATTGTGGTTGATACCCAAAATATGGCTGAGGTTTCGCCAACGGAAGAGTTTTCTGAGGCAATAAATTAAGGTTTCAAATAAAAAGTTAAAAGTTAAAAAAATTAGGAATACGATTTATTTCGTCTGATTAGAATAAAAATCGTATTCCTTTGTTTTTTTAGTAAAATTTCAAATTCAAAAAATTCTTATTTTTTACTTTTTACTTTTTACTTTTTACTTATCCTCTTCTTTGTCAAGATTTAGCGTCAAAGCCAAACGATAAATGGCAGGCTCTTCAACCGTTACATCTTTACTGGCAGATTTACCATTTACTGTTGCAGTTACGCGAAAGGTTGCTGCACCTTTGGAAAAACGAAAGACAAATTCGCCGCTTTGGCTTGAATATTTTGAATCAATTTTTTTAGCCGAACCGTCTGCCGAAATCCTCGCAATCTCAATCTTAGCTCCAAAAATACTGCGTCCATCTTGATTAAAAACGCTGCCTCTGACAATTACTAAATCGCCTTCGTCAACGTCTAAAACCAGCCGATCCCCTAAATCACGGATTTTGTTTTTACCAACTTCGACATTATTTATCGTTCCCGAAGTAAAACCATCTTTGCTGAAAACAAAATTGTATTTACCCGCATTGAGTTTGTCCAACACAAAATCGCCGTTTTTATTGGTCACAACAGATTTAATATCCTTGTCATTTTGGCGGGCAGTGACCGTTACCTGGGAGATAACAGCACCGCGAGGAGTGCGAACAGTGCCCTTAACCCCACCTATTTCCTGTGCAAAAGAAGGAAACGCAAGAATACCTAAAATTAAAATTGCTTTGATAAGTTTCATATTGCTAAGCCTTAACCGATTCGCTTTTTAAGGTAGCGCGAAATTCGTTGACAACATCTGTGATGATATTATCAAGCGTTCGGGTTGGCTGATAGCCGATAAGTCTTTTAGCTTTTTCCAGATTCGGGACACGCCGCTGCATATCTTCAAAACCTTCGCCGTAAGCAACTTCGTAAGGAATATAATCAATTTTGCTGCTGCTTCCGGTAGCTGCAACGACTCTTTCAGCGAGTTCTTTAATAGTAACTTCTTCGCTGTTCCCAAGATTCATTACCTGTCCGAAACAATCAGGTGTTTCAATAGCTTTGGCTAAACCCTCGACAACATCCAGAACGTGACCGAAACAGCGTGATTGACTTCCATCGCCATGAATCGGAATCGGCTGATTTTGCAGAGCAGCCTTAATAAAATTCGGCACAACCATTCCGTATTGTCCGGTTTGGCGCGGTCCGACCGTATTAAAAAGGCGAATAACAACCACCGGCAAACGGGTTTCTTTCCAGTGCGCCAGTGCCAAAAATTCGTCTAATTCCTTTGCACAGGCATACGCCCAGCGGTGCTTACTGGTTGAACCTTTCAGAATATCGTTATCTTCACTAAACGGGACTTCAACGCCTTTTCCATAAACCTCGCTGGTTGAAGGGATTAAAACTCTCTTTCGATAACGTGAGCAGTTTTTCAGAACAACTTCGGTTCCGCCAAAAATGGTTTCGATAGTTTTGACGGGTTGTTCCATGATCAATTTAACTCCAACTGCGCTTGCCATATGGAAAACGCGGTCAGTGTCACGGATCAGCCGTTCCATTAAGGTATTGTTCAAAACCGTATCAATGATCAGTTGAAAACGCTCTTGTCCTTCGAGATGTGCGACGTTTGAGTAACGACCTGTCGAAAGGTCATCAATCACGGTAATATCGTGCCCTTCACGATGCAATTTATCTGCTAAGTGGCTTCCCACAAAACCAGCTCCGCCGGTAATTAAATATTTCATAATTTAGGTTAAAATTTTTACTACTTAGAATTTTCCAATCTTTCTGCAAAATAAGCAACTGTCTTTTTCAATCCCTCGGCTAAAGGAATTGTCGGCGACCAACCGAGTAATCGTTGAGCGCGTTCAATATTCGGTTTGCGTTGTTTTGGATCATCTTTCGGCAAAGGTAAATGTGTAATTTTAATGTCTTTACCTACTGCCTTTGCTACTTCCTGAGCTAGTTCGTTCATTGTGAATTCGCCCGGATTGCCGATATTTACGGGACGATGAATATCATCAGCCTCGGTATTCATCAGACGGATAAAACCTTCGATCAAATCATCAACATAACAAAATGAACGGGTCTGTTCGCCTGTTCCGTAAATTGTAAGCTCTTCTCCGCGTAGGGCTTGGACAATAAAGTTTGAAACAACCCGACCATCATTTTCTAACATTCTTGGTCCGTAAGTATTGAAAATACGAACTATTCGTGTATCAACTCCATTTTGGCGGCGATAATCCATAAATAAGGTTTCAGCTACCCGCTTCCCTTCGTCATAACAAGCGCGCAGCCCTAAAGTATTAACATTTCCCCAATAATCTTCAGTTTGTGGATGAACCAACGGATCGCCGTAAACTTCCGAAGTCGAAGCTTGAAAGATGCGTGCTTTAACTCGCTTTGCCAAACCAAGCATATTGATTGCACCCATTACACTGGTTTTAACGGTTTTGACCGGATTGTATTGATAATGAACGGGCGATGCCGGACAAGCCAGATTATAAATTTGGTCAACTTCGAGGAAAATCGGTTCAGTAATATCGTGCCGAATCAATTCAAAACGGTAATCGTCCAAAAGATGTTTGATATTTTCTTTTCTGCCGGTGAAGAAATTGTCGAGACAAATAACTTCGTTACCCTCATTTAAAAGTCTTTCGCAGAGATGTGAGCCAAGAAAGCCCGCGCCGCCCGTAACAAGTATTCTCATAATTTAGAAGTAAGGAGTAAGGAGTAGGGAGTAAGGAGTAAGGAGATTGCACTCCTCACTCCTCACTCCTCACTCCTCACTCTCTACTTATTTTAAGTGTTTTTCAAAGAAACTCAAAATGCGCTCATATTCATCCGTCCAACTGCTTGGGCGCGTAAAGCCGTGATTTTCAGCAGGATAGAGCATCGCTTCAAAATATTGAGTTTTTTCCAGACGCATTAGTTTTTCAATTAACTGCATTGAATCCTGAACGTGAACGTTATCGTCAACCATTCCGTGCAAAATCAATAACGGTTTATTTAAGCCATCAGCGTATGAAATCGGAGAAGAACGCTTGTAGCCTTCGGGATTTTTTTCGGGAAATCCAAGCCGTTGCGCCGTGTAAACAGGTGACGAAGCGTAGTAATTTTTCCAATCCGCAACCGGACGCAAAGCCGCTGCACAAGTTATTTTATCGGTTCTAAATGCTAACATTTCCGCCATAAATCCGCCGTAACTGCCTCCGTAAGCCCCGATCTTTTTGGCATCGACCGCATAGTTTTTGACCATAAAATCAATCGCATCCAAATGGTCTTCGTAATCTTTACCGCCTAAAAAATCATAAACATCAGTCCGCCAATCACGCCCGTATCCGGCTGAACCGCGATAGTCAATGTCCAAAATCACATAGCCTTTTTGGGTTAAGATATGATTGAACATATACTCACGAAAATAATTGTTCCAACCGTTTATCGTATTTTGCAGATAGCCTGCGCCGTGAACAAAAATCACCATCGGAAAAGTTCTTTTGGCTCGGTCTTGATTAAAATTACTTGGCAGATAAATTTTGGATTTGATAGGTTTACCATCACGGCTTGGAATATCAACAAATTTTGGCTCAACCCACGCAACTTTTTTGAAAGCATCCGGTGTCGTTTTCGTGATTTGAACAGGCATATTTACGCCTCTGCAACCTGTGCAAACCTCGGAAACTTTTAATTCAGTCGGCTGATTCCACTGGGAAAAACTGTAAAGCAAAACGGGGCGATCAATCGTATTTTCCGAAATTTGCGGACTAATTTTCATTCCGCCTTTATCGGAAATTGCTTCAACATATTTCTTTTGGCGCAAATCAAATTCGTAAAATTCACGTTCTGCCGGAGTTTTTTCGGTTGAAGAAAAAATAAACTTATCGCCGTTCGTCCACTTTGCCCAGTCAATTTCAAATTTGCCTTTGGTCAACTGCTCGATTTTTACATTATCCGTAAAACCTGCATCGGTCGGATTTTCCTGTCGAATTTCTCCGGTTGGATTCGGATTTGCTTTGGCACGCTCTAAAGTTGCCAAATACAAGTGATTAGAGCCGTCTTTTTCCGAAGCAAAAAGAATTTGCGAGTTGTCTTTCGGATTCGGTTCAACCAAACTCGAAAGCGGCGCAATCCATTTTTCATCCGTTTCATCGGTCAACAAAATCGTTTTTTCGGCTTTGCTTCCGACGTTGTGAACGTAATAAAGCTGGCGGCGTTTGGTGTCTTTGTCGTTGCGGTCAATAATCAAACTTTGATTGTCTGCCGCCCATTTAACCGCCCGAAAATAACTGACTCCTTCGGATTTCGGCAATTTGATTTCAAAAGCATTATCACGGCTTCCATCAGTTGGCACGACTAGAATTCTTTGATCTGACCATCCACGCCGAAAAAGCGGTCCGGCAGTAAATTCATCCAAATAATTAGGAACAACCAGTCCGCGCTGTTTTGAAGTATCGGAAACGACATAAGCCACCATTCTTCCGTCTTTGCTGGTCGTCACATTTCCAACCGAAATAAATGCAGTCGGATTTGCTTCTTTGGAAAGCTGAATCAACGAAAATTGTTCAATATCCACCGTGAAAATATTGCCGTTTTGTAAGAAAATAATCCGTTTATCATCCAACCAACGAGCAAAAAATTCAGGCGATTGGGTTTTAGTCAGACGTTTGGGCTTTGAAGAAAATTTTTCAACATCATCTTCATAATCAATTCTTGCAACATTAAGGCGATTTTCAGTCCCAGACAATTCATCCTGTAATTTTAGAAAATTCTGATTTGAGCGAAGTTGCGGATAAGATTCTTGTAAATATAAAAGGCGACCAATCATTTGACCAAAACTAATGTTTAATTCAATAACTTTCTGTTGTTGTTGCTCCGTTTTAATTGTAGTTTCATTGATTTCGGAAATAAGTTTCGCCCGTGCGTCAGCAATTTTCCCAAAGATTTCTTGCTCTTGAATGCCGCTTTTTTTACACAAATCAACAATTATTGGGATCAAGTCAATTCGCCGCTGCATTGCAAGTTCATAAGTCTGCCATCTTTGTTGTAATCTCTGACTTCCAATTCCCGCAACATTCAACAAATATAAATCCCCGTTTTGCGTAAAAAGTAAACGTTTAGAATCAGGCGACCATTCAAATCCGCCGAGTTGATTTTCCCGTGCTTTAGCAAAATCATCGCGGACGGTGACTCCATAATTTAATTTGCCCTCGGGCGGTTGAGGCAAATTTGGATTCAATAAATCACGCGGACTCAGAATTTTAACGGCTTCACCCGTTCCGTTCCACAAATACAAATCTTTCGGCTCTTTGCCTTCGGCATTCCACAAAAACACTACTTTTTTGCCATCCGGCGAAAGTCTTTCGCCCTCGACACGCATGCCTGCCAACGAAGGCTCACGCATAATGTCACGCACCGACAGCGTTTGCGAAAATGCCGAAAGACAACAGGCAACAAGCACCAAGCACCAGAAGAAAACAAGTAGTTTATTTTTCATTTAATTTTTAGAATTGTTGATTATTTTTTTAGAAGGATTTTACACAAAATTTTCTAAAAATGCGTAGTTATCTGAACCGAAATTGGTGAAAAGCTAATTTTATTGGGTTTTCTTGCGTAAAAGAAGTTATGTTTCATCTTTGACATTAGATATTTCCGGGAACTAAAATAATTGTTTGTTCGTAGTCTATTAAGGCATTCATCCATAAGTTATGAGTTTAGTCAAAATAATCATTTACACCATAGCTTTTTTATTAAGCCTAATGTTTTTCGGACGATTTTTCATGTAAACAATGATTCGGCGGAAAAAATTAAAAACTGAGCTTGTTTTTAGGGAGAACACAGCTCGTTCTCAGGTTTTATCTGCCTTTCAAACAGGATTCTAAGCAGTAAAAGCGGTCAAAATAGACCGCTTATTTTATTTTTGGACATAATTTTATGAGCGAATTACGAAAAATCAAACGCGCACTGATTAGCGTTTCGGATAAAACAGGAGTTATTGATTTTGCCAAAGAGTTGGCGGAATTTGGGGTAAACATTATTTCAACCGGCGGAACTGCCAAAAGTTTACGCGAAGCGGGTTTACAAGTCACCGAAGTTTCGGAAGTAACGAATTTTCCCGAAATGATGGATGGACGAGTCAAAACTTTGCATCCGAAAATTCACGGTGCATTCTTGGCGTTGCGGGATAACGAAAATCACGTTCAATCAATGAACGAACACGGCATTGAACCGATTGATCTGGTTTGCGTTAATCTTTATCCATTTGAGCAAACTATTGCAAAGTCAGGAGTTGAACTAGCCGAAGCGGTTGAAAATATTGACATTGGCGGTCCGGCAATGATCCGCTCTGCCTCTAAAAACTGGCGCGATGTGGCGGTTGTTACTGATGCCAAACTTTACGAAAGCATCATTGCCGAATTAAAAGCGAATGATGGAAGTTTGAGTTTAGAAACCCGTCAACGCCTTGCCGCACTCGCCTACACGCGCACTGCAAGCTACGATTTGGCAATTTCAAGCTATCTTGCCAAACAACTTTCTGCCGAAGATTTAGAATTTCTTGAGCCGTTCAATCCGCTTGGCGATTTGGCGTTTATCGAAACCGAAATCGAAGCAGAATCCGAAGATTTGAGCGAATACAAAACCATTGAATTAGCTAAAGTTACAGATTTGCGCTACGGTGAAAATCCGCATCAAAAAGCCGCGCTTTACACTACCGAAGAAACGGGCGGAATTGCTCAAGCCGAACAGCTTCACGGCAAAGAAATGTCGTATAACAATTACGTTGATGCCGAAGCCGCCTGGAATTTGGTGCAGGATTTTGATGAATTAGCCGTCACGATTATCAAACATACCAATCCTTCGGGCGTTGGAACAGGCGAAAACAATCTGGAAGCATATAAACGCGCGCTTTCAACCGATCCCGTTTCGGCTTTTGGCGGAATTGTCGCATTAAACCGAGCAGTTGATGCGGAAACTGCCAAAGCAACTAACGAAGTTTTTACCGAAGTTGTTGTTGCTCCTGATTTTGAATCGGACGCGCTCGAAATTTTCCAAACCAAAAAGAATTTGCGTGTTTTGCGGGTAGCAGAAACCAAAAATCGTTCAAATTTTACTTATAAACAAATTTCGGGCGGAATGCTGGTGCAGGAAAAAGATTTGTATTGTGTTTCCGAAAGCGATTTGAAATTTGTGACGGAACGTAAACCAACCGATGACGAGATAAAATCAATGCTTTTGGCGTGGAAAGTTTGCAAGCACGTTAAATCAAACGCGATTGTTTTTGCCAATGAAAATCAGACACTCGGAGTCGGTGCAGGACAAATGAATCGAGTTGATTCGGTCAGAATTGCGGCAATGCGGGCGGAAAGATTTGAATTGCCTTTGCAAAATGCTGCAATGGCTTCGGATGCGTTTTTCCCTTTCCGCGACAACATTGACGAAGCCGCCAAATTTGGAATTTCGGCAATCATCCAACCCGGCGGCTCGGTGCGTGACGAAGAAGTTATTCAAGCCTGTAACGAACACGGTTTGGCAATGGCTTTGACAGGAATTCGGCATTTTAACCACTAATCTTTGAAAGTTACCCACAGATGCGATAAACATTGATAAACAATTAAAAACTTAATGTAACACTTTAACTTTTTTCATTGACATTTATCGAAAATTAGTTAGAATAGTTTTATAAAAAGATTACAGAAGGGACGCTCGAAAAGGTTTGTAAAAAAACCTCGGAGGAGCGTCTTTTTTTATTGTTTATTTTCATTTGATTTCTTCCATTTAGACCAGTTGGTTCCAGTTCCGATTTTTGTATTTATAAAATCAACTTTTATTCCGTTCAAATATTTTGCCAACTTAACCAGATCGGCACGGTTGTAAAAATCAGACCAGATCAGATTTATCGGATATTTCCCCGCCCATTCATTTTTTATCCATCCAAGAGCAACCGGATTTGTCATATCCGCTAATTCACTGACTGATTTTGGATAAACAGTTGAAATAAAACCCATTCTAATAAGTTTTCCACCTTCGTCAGGTGTGACGGACGAGCGGATTGCATAAAATTTATCGGCATACAAATTATTTTGAGCATTTTCCAATACTTTCAAAGTTTTTGCTTTGAAATCGTCTAAATACCAATCTTCCACCCAGGTATTTACTTCCAACTGTTTCCAAATTAATTCATCATTTGGGGCATCAGGGAAATCGAACAACGCAATAACCTGATTATTATTTTTTAACTTCCAAACGTCTTCCAATTTACTTTTCGGGCTAAAATCTTTACTGCTCAGTAATTTGCCGTTCAATTTAGTTTTGACTAAAGCAATTAATTCATTCCATTTTGTTTTGGTCAATCCTTCAATTTCGCCTTGTTTCTTCCTTTGTTCGATTTGATACTGACGTTCCCAAAAATGGTTAAATCCAAGCAAAACAATTTCTTTCGGATTCTTTTCGGTAAAGGTTTTGACATCATCCAGAACTGATTCAAGGGATGCACCATACATTCCGTGGCAAGTCATAAACGTGCCTTTGCTATCCACACAAATCCGAATATCAAAATATCTGATTCCATCATTCAACATTTCCAAAGTGGAGCGTTCCTGAGTTTTTGCCCAATTGGAAAATGTTGAACCAAATGAAAGCAATTGCTTCAAAGGTTTGTTGTCCGGGGAATTAAGACCTTCGCCGCCGCCAAGCCTGACGTTTGAACTTTTAGCCTCTTTAATCGCATAAGTTCCGGCATCGTGCGCTCCGGGCAAGACAATTTGGTTTAATTGTTTTTTGCCTAAAAGTGCCGCATTTTCCGCCAACCAGTTTGGCTGGGCGAATAAGTCCACAGAATAAAATGTAAAACTTAGAAGAAAGAATACTTTACAAAAAAGTTTGAGCATATTCATTTAGTAAGTGGCTAAACCGCAATTAACGTTCAGATTTTGTCCTGTGATCGCACCAGCACCATCCGTGCAAAGAAAGGCAACCGTTTCTGCAACTTCATCCATTGATTCGTGTCTTTTCAACAAAGTTCGCTGAATTGTTGCGTTTAGAACAACTTCTTTGTTCGTTTTAAATGCCTGAGCAATTTTTTCAATAAATTCCTGTCCTGTTTCGGTATTCGGCTGAATTCCGGGAAGAATTGCATTAACGGTCACATTGAACTCGCCAAGTTCCGCCGCTAAACAACGCATTAAAGCCAGAAGTCCCGCCTTAGAAGCTGCATCTGCCGCTCCGAAAGCCAACGGATTTTTACTGGAAAGACCGCCGATACTGATGATTCTGCCCCATTTTTTCTTGGTTAAATGCGGAATAACGGATTGACAGAAAAGAAAAACTCCCCGCAAATTGACATTCATTACAGTATCCCAGGTCTCGACCGGCATTTCGGCAACGGATTTTCCAACGCCGGTTGTGGCTGCATTATTGACTAAAATATCAATTCCGCCAAAATATTGAACGGTTTCATTAACGATGCGTTTTATTTCCGATTCATCGGTCGCATCAGCTTGAATTGCCAGAATTCTTCCGCCAACGGATTCGATTTCCGTTTCAGCCTGTTTTAATTTTTCTAACGTTCTGCCATTAATTACTACTTTTGCCCCTTTTAACGCCAGATTTTTGGCAATGGCAAAACCGATTCCGGCAGTGCTTCCCGTGACAATTGCAACTTTGTTTTCCATAATTTTGTTTAAGAGAAATTAGTTTAACGCGAAATCTAAAAGTTTCAAAAATCAGATTAATTTTATGCGAAATGTGGCGATTGTAATTTTTGATGAAGTTGAAGTGTTGGATTTTACCGGACCTTATGAGATTTTTACGGCTTCGGGTGGGCGAAATGGCGGCGAAGTTCAGTTTAATGTTTATACAGTTGCTGAAAAATCTCCAATCACTGCCCGAAAAAATTTAATCGTGGTGCCCAATTATTTGTATGATGATTGCCCCAAACCCGATATTTTGGTAATTCCGGGTGGAGGCAGTTACAGTGCGGACAGAACGCCGCTCGGAAGCCGCCGCGAAATGAATAATCCGAAATTGTTGGAGTGGATAAAACTGCATTCACAAACTGCGGAACTCATCCTTTCGGTTTGCACTGGCGCACTCATTTTGGCAAAAGCCGGTTTGCTGGAAAATTTAGCGGCAACTACTCATTTTCGATCCATTGATGATCTAAAAGCCGTCGCGCCAACGACAGAAATTTATCCTGAAAAACGTTGGGTTGATAATGGCAGAATCATACTTTCAGCCGGAGTTTCGGCGGGAATTGATGCTTCACTTTATACGGTTGGAAAACTTTTAGGTAAAGAAATTGCAGACGAAACGGCTTATCACATTCAGTATGATCATTGGAAATAATAAGTTCTTTTCTGCTTGAGCAACCTTTTGAGATATGAAGTCCTCAAAATTTTTGTAAACATTATGAAATCCAACCTAATCTTTTGCTCTTTTGCTCTGGTTTTGGCTATTTTTACAATTGCCGCTTATTCGCAAATAACTCCTAATCTGCGCGATTCAACTCCAATGCGAATGCCCGAAGAGTTTATTGTTCAGGATGTTCGCGGAAAAATTGTCAATAAGCCTTCGTATTTGCCCAAACCTCAATACCCTTCGTCAGCTAAAATTTCGGGAATTGAAGGAACGGTGCGCGTAAAAATTAAAGTTGGTTTAGAAGGAAGTGTGATTGAGGCAAAATCCTTTGAAGGTCCCGTTGAATTATATTCGGTTTGTGAAGAAGCCGCCCTCAAAACCAGATTTGTAATTGCACGCGATTCAACCAATCAACCAATCCAAACCGAAGGGCATTTGACTTATACTTTTGAAATCAAAGCCGCAAATTGGATAAAAATCGGTTATCACCTAAACTTTCTACAATTGTTTCCAATAACTTCCGCTCCTTTACCTACAATTCTAAAAACTATTCCAAATGATTGGAAAGAAGAATTTGCCCAATTCAAACGATTACAAACTCTACAAATAGAGGGGTTTGAGAAAAATCCGCCACCGGAAAATTCTCAACTTATTGGCGGAAGCGGAGTCATTTCACCAAATAGTGCATCAGTGGTTGGTCAATTCCGTGTTCCAATCCCGCCTCGCCCTTCGGCTGAACAAATTTCGATTGTCCAAAATTTAATTCCGGCACTGCAAAATCGTTTAAAAGATGATGAATTAAATTTCTGGAAATTTAAGGTCGGACTTGGAATCGGCAAAGCACTGGTCATTTCCCGAAATCCAGTAACTCAAAATGATGCCGTTGCAATTATTAGGGATTTGCAGACCTCTGCACCAAAAGATGTTTCGACCAAAGTTCTAGAGGAACTGGAAAATTTATCGCAGCTTTTGCAAAAAAGAACTGAACGTGATGGAATAAATCAAGCTTTAATTTACATTTTATCAAGTAAATGACAACCGTTTTTCAATCTTCGACAACTGAGCGTGTGCTTTCTGCCGCAGGGGCTTTGGCATTCGGAGCGGGTATTTTCACCGTTGCCTATTTTAATCCTGTCTCAGCGGGATTTTTTCCACAATGTCCGCTTTATCAGGCAACCGGATTTGCCTGTCCGGGTTGTGGTTTGACGAGGGGTTTTCACGCACTTTTTCACGGCGATATTTTGGGGGCACTTGATTACAACGCTTTGATTCCCTTTTACTCATTCTTTTTCGGTTATTTGCTGCTTTCGATGATTTTTACAGTAGTTAGAGGACACGGATTAAGTTGGAAAATTTTCAAACCAAAATTGATGTATGGATTTATGGTTTTAATTTTTGTATTTGCAATTATCCGAAATCTACCATATTACCCTTTTAACCTGCTTTACCCCTAAAAAACTTTTCAAATTATAGCTTTTTGTGTAAATTAACCTTTGTATGAAATTGAGTTTACCGAGTTATTTAACAAGAGGGTTATGTATCCTCATAATTTTCTCAATCTTTTTAACCACAACTTTTGCCGAAACAAATTTTTTGATTTCAGTTTTAGAAGAAGAGCAACAGCGGGCAATGCGGATGTTTAAAGATAAAACGGATTTGCCGCCGTATTTTATGAGTTATTTGGTAACAGATACTCAATCCTGGAGCGTTTCGGCATCGCAGGGAGTTTTGATTAACTCAGGCGGCGGAAAAAGCCGCGTCCTGGATACGGTTTTGCGCGTTGGAGATTTTAAACTTGATAAT
Organism: Pyrinomonadaceae bacterium; assembly: GCA_019694395.1. Lineage (GTDB taxonomy): Bacteria > Acidobacteriota > Blastocatellia > Pyrinomonadales > Pyrinomonadaceae > JAIBCC01. The sequence continues at coordinate 34,258 of JAIBCC010000011.1, forward strand.
ACGCACAATCGCGCCGGATTTCGCAACAGCCGCAGCCTCCCTTTGGAAGATGACAAAGATGCAATCAAAAGTGTTTTGTGGACAACCACCGACCGAATTTACAAAGATGCGGTAGAATCATTTTCTCAAAATAAAACCCGTCAAGACACCCGTGCGGTCGAAGAAAATTTAGCTGATGACTTTTCCGGCACAATTGCTAAAAAAGAATTGACTCCGTCCGTATCACAAAAAGTTGACTTAAAGGCATTAGAAGTTCGGGCAAAGAAAATCTCGGCAATTTTCAAAAAATATCCCCAGATTTTTAATTCAAGCGTTAGTTTTTCCGCCAGTGCGACCAATCGTTATTTTGTTTCAACTGAAGGTGCATCGCTTCAACATGGCAAAAATTTAGCCACGATTTCTATTCAAGCCTCAACCAGAGCCGAGGATGGAATGGATTTGGCACGGTATGAAATTTTTAACGCGGCTACGATCAGCGGTTTACCGAGTGATGAGGAGTTATTAAAAATTGCCGAAACAGTTGCTAAAGATGTGATTAATCTGAAAAATGCGCCTTTAGCAGAACCATACGATGGTCCGGCGATTCTTTCAGGCAGAGCCAGCGGTGTATTTTTTCACGAAATTTTCGGGCATCGTATCGAAGGACATCGGCAAAAAGGAAGCACTGAAGGCAACACTTTTACCAAAAGAGTTAATCAGGAAGTTTTACCTTCATTTATTTCAGTATTTGATGACCCAACCATCCCCAAATTCAGCGGCGAAGACCTGAACGGGTATTACCTGTTTGACGAAGAAGGAGTTCCGGCTCAAAAAGCATCGTTGGTCGAAAACGGCATTTTGAAAAATTTTTTGATGTCGCGCTCGCCGATTCAAGGTTTTTCAACCTCCAACGGTCACGGACGTGCTTCTGCCGGACTTTCCCCCGTTAGCCGTCAAGGAAACCTTTTTGTGCAAGCAAAACAAACCGTTAGCAACAAACGTTTGCGCGAAATGCTGATCGAGGAAATCAAAAAACAAGGAAAACCATTTGGCTTGTTTTTAGAAGATATTTCCGGTGGCTTTACTTCGACGCAAAGAGCCGGAACGCAATCATTTCAAGTCAATCCGATTATGGTTTACCGAGTTTATGCCGACGGAAGACCTGACGAGCTAGTTCGAGGAGTTGATTTGATCGGAACACCACTAACCTCTTTTAGCAAAATAATTGCGGCTGATGATAAACCTGAGATTTTCAACGGAATTTGCGGTGCAGAATCAGGCTGGGTTCCTGTTTCGGCAATCTCTCCGGCAATTTTGGTTAGCCAGATCGAAACACAAAAACGGGCAAAGTCGAATCGGCTTTTGCCAATTTTACCTCCGCCGACAGCACAAAAAGCAAATTGACCTTGGAACTTTGACCTTTGATCTTTGGTCTTTGTCTGTTTAATTAAGCGTTTAGTAATAATTTTGATCCTAAAAATTAGACCTCAAAGGTCAAAGATCAAAAATCCAATATCAACATCTTATGAAACGAATCATTTCTCTGTCATTAATTTTAGCGATTTATACCTGTCAGATTTTGGCGCAGCAGAATCAGTCAAATGTAGTTTTATCCGCCTTAAAAGACGAATTAAAAAGGTCGGTGACCGATTTGCAGTTGAAAAATTTTGAAAAACCTTACTTCATCGAATATCGGGTGCAGGACGTTTACACTTATCGAATTGATGCCCGATTCGGCGCGTTGACCGTCTCGAGCGGTGGGCGTTCGCGGCGCGGCTCAGCTCAGGTGCGCGTCGGAAACTACGATTTTGACAACACCAATAGTTTTGGCGGAGGCTTCGATTTTTCCTCGGTGGAATCAATTATGGATGCTTTTGAATCCACCCAAAGCACTCAAGTTTTACCTTACGAGGATGATTACGATACGATTCGTCAGCGTTTTTGGTTAATGACCGATTCCGCCTACAAGAGTGCAGTTGAACAAATTGCCTCTAAACGCGCTTCGATGAAAAATAATCCTCCTGACGAGGTTTATCCTGATCTGACCAAAGAAACACCTGTCACAGACATTAGTGAAGCCAAAAAATTGGAAATTGACGTGCCGAAATGGGAAAAAACCATAAAAAATTTGTCCGCAGTTTTCAAAAATTATCCTGACATTGTTAATTCTGGAGTTTCGATGTTTGTCTATTCATCGGATAATTTGATGCTTAACAACGAAGGATTTTTGATCAAAAAGCCGGGGAATTATTGGGGTTTGAATATTCAAGCGGATACTTTGACCGACGATGGACAAACACTCGGAGTTTCAAGATTTTTTTATGGAAAACAGTTGGAATCAATCAACAGCGAAGCTGAATTAACCAAAATCGTTAACGAAATGGCAGATTTGTTAATGAAAACGCGTTCTGCGCCAAAATTTACCGAAACCTATATCGGACCCGTTTTGTTGACTGAAAATGCTGCCCCCACTATCTTTGCGGGAAATTTTGCTCCAAACTTGATCAATCGGCGAGGAGAAGGCTCGCGTGATCTTTCCGACCGGATCAATCGGCGCGTTTTGCCTTCGTTTCTGAGCATCACCGATAATCCCCAGCTTGAAAAGATCGGTAATACGGAACTCCCCGGAACTTATAAATTTGATTCGCAAGGCATCGAAGCCAAACCGTTGAAATTAGTGGAAAACGGAATTTTGCGAAATATGCTGACTTCACGCACCCCAACCAAATTTTCCAAACAATCAAACGGTCGTTCCGGCGGAATTTCTAATTTGATTGTCGAAAATTCGGTTAAAAAGACCTTTACCGAACTCAAAGCCGAACTTATCAATCAATGCAAATTATTAAACATTCCCTATGGAATTATGCTGAAAGGAACACATTCGGGAGTTTCGATCTACAAAGTTTATGTTGATGACGGACACGAAGAATTAGTTCGCAGCGCAAATATTGATGGTTTGAACATTCAGGATTTTCGTCAAATTTTAGCCGCCGGAGACGATTCTTTCACCATAAATGTTCCGTCCAGAGGCGATTCCAATCTTTCAAGCGTGACTGCCCCCTCGATTTTGATGGAAGAAATGGTTTTGCGAAAAGATACTTTACCGAAAACAAGACCATTTATTTTGACTAATCCGTATTTTGACAAAACTAAATAGTTTTTTTGGGAACAAATTTCAAAAATTGGTGTCTAAAGAATTATCGGTTCTGTCAAAATCAAAAAGTCCAAGGAGTATTCTATGAAAAAGCCAATCTTTGGAACAGCTATTTTGTTTAGCCTGTTAGCTTTCTGCGTTTTTAATTCTTTTGCTCAAACGAAGAAAATTCATAACATTGATGCACCAGTTGTTAATGGAATGGCTATTCATTTGGAAAAACCTGAATATCCAGCGGCGGCAAAAGCCGTCAATGCGGAAGGAATTGTGAATGTAAAAGTTATCATTGATGAAAAAGGAAAGGTAGTTTCTGCCGAATCTGTGTCAGGACACGCGTTATTAAGAAAATCCTCTGAAATTGCAGCTTTGAAATCAACTTTTAAACCAGGAATGCGAGACGGAAAGCCAATCAAATTTGAAGGTATTATCGTTTACAATTTTCTCGCGGGTGAAGCTGTCTCAACGGGTCCAAACTTCGAAGATTATAGTAAATTTGGTGAAGTGCTGAATTTCAAAGCCTTGAGTTTACCTGCTCCGAAATATCCCGCAGCTGCCAAAGCAGTAAAAGCTGTGGGAACGGTAATTGTTGAAATTATTGTGGATGAAAAAGGAGAGGTAACTTCTGCAAAAGCAGTTTCAGGTCATCCTCTTTTACTGAAAGAAGCTGAAAAAGCTGCACTTAAAGCCAAATTTGAACCTGAATTAGTAAATGGAAAAGCCGTTAAAATAAAAGGTGTTGTTGTTTACAAATTTTTGGCACACTAAAACAAAAATAATTTGGAGCGATTCGATATAAAACTAAAATTGAGTCGCTCTTTTATCGAATTATGAAAATTTTATTTGGAATCATCCTTACAATATTTTTAATTTTCCCTTTCAATGCCTGCAAAACAGAAAATCCTGTCCAAAAAAAACTATCTATAAATCCACAAAGCTCAAAAGAACAAAAAATCAAAGAACTCAACAAACCGATATTTTGTTTATCAGTTACTCTTCCGTATCTTCCGAAAGAAAATCATCGGGCAATCGGAACGGGCTTTTTGGTTGATGAAAATCTTATTGCCACAGCTTTTCACGTAAAAAAAGACCTTGATGGAATAATCTCAAGTAATACAATTCCCAATAAAAAAATAATCGCCTGGAAGAAATTTGATGACGGCGAGATGCTTGAAATTCCTTTAAATTTTGTTGTCGGAGACCCGGATTCCGATTTGGCTTTGTTCAATTTCGAGGCGGAAAACTTTAAACCGCAACTTCAAAAGCAGAACATCAAACCTTTTCAATTCGCTGACCGTCTACCCGACCTCGGCGAAGATATTTTGTCGGTCGGCTACTATGGATTGATGGAATTTCCCTTTAATTCTTTGGGAAATGTTTCGACCATCGAAAATAGCGAAGATATTTATTCGGATGTGACCTTGATGCCCGGAAACAGCGGAAGTCCTTTAGTGTCAATGAGAACAGGCGAAGTTTTGGGAGTCAATGTCAAAGTTATGACGATGGGAGATGGCACTATTAGGTTGGGAATTTCAAAAAAGATTTCTAAATTAACCGAATTAATAAAAAAAATCAGTAATTAATTGTCGTTGACAATATCATCAATCAATTTTTTATCCAAAGGTTTGATATTGCCGCCTTCTTTTCTGAACAATTCAACTTCTTTAACAAATTCCTCGACAATATCAACTCCGGCAACTTTTCGCATTGGCACTCCGTTTTTGAAGATCATTCCCACATTGCGCCCAAAAGTTACGCCAAGTTGTGAATCGTGGGCTTCACCGGGACCGTTGACCGCACATCCCATAATCGAAAGATGAAGCGGTTCTTCGATATGCGCCAATCGCCGTTCAACTTCGGTAACGATTTCAACAAAATTATCTACATCAAGTCGTCCGCAAGTTGGGCAAGCGACAACTTTAATTCCTCTTTCGCGCAATTCCAGACTTTTCAGAATTTCCCAACCGACGCGAACTTCTTCGTGCGGATCGGCGGTCAATGAAACGCGGAGAGTGTCGCCGATTCCTTCGTGCAAAAGCATTCCCAAACCCATTGCCGATTTTATTGTTCCGCCAAATGCTGTTCCGGCTTCGGTTACACCAAGATGAAAAGGATAATCAACCTTTTCCGCCATCAAACGATATGCCGCCACCATTCGCGGAACATCAGATGCCTTGAGCGAAATAATGATGTCGGTAAACCCTAAATCTTCTAAAATCCGAACATGACGCATTCCCGATTCGACAATCGCTTCGGCTGTGGCTGTGCCATATTTTTGCAAAAGGTCTTTTTCGAGCGAACCGCCATTAACTCCAATCCGAATCGGCACTTTTTGAGCTTCGCACGCCCGCACGACTTCGCGCACACGATTGATGTTGCCGATGTTTCCCGGATTAATGCGAAGTTTGTCAATTCCCGCTTCCAAGGCAATCAAAGCTAATTTGTAATGAAAATGAATATCGGCAACCAACGGAACATTCGGAACTTGTTTACGGATTTCCTTGAGGGCAATGGCATCTTGTTCCTGCGGAACAGCAATTCGGACAATTTCGCATCCGACTTCAACTAATTCTTTGATTTGTTTGACTGTCGCGGGAACATCCCAGGTTTCGGTTTTGGTCATTGACTGAATTGAAACCGGAGCATCTCCGCCAACCGTAATATTTCCAACTTTGACTGCTTTTGTTTTTCTACGCATAAAATTTCTTCTATCAAAATTATTATAGCGTTTGCGAAGCAAAATCCAACCTCACAAACGCTATTCAAATGTTACAAATTACAAAATTAATTTATTTGAAAAACCTCGAAATATCGTTAAATGTCGTAAAGATCATCAACAAAATCAAAATCGCAAAACCGGTTAAATTGATTTTTTCTTTTAATGCCATTGAAAGCGGTTTACCAAACCACGACATAATTTTTTCAACTCCAAGCAACACGATTTGTCCGCCGTCAAGCATTGGAATCGGTAATAAATTCATTACGCCTAAGTTCAAACTGATTAATCCAAGCAGGAAAAGCAATCCGCTAAATCCAACCGTAACTGCCATTGTTGAAATAGTTTGCACGATTCCAATCGGACCTTGCACACTGTCCCGGGCAGACCGTTCACCTGTTCCAACTTGACCTAAAGCCTTCGCAGTTAAACGTAAAATTCTGACGTTTTGGGCAACGGCTTCGTTAAAAGCACCAACAATTCCAACAGGTTCTCTGGTGGTAATGGCAGAAGTGTCGAAAGCAATTCCGATGCGCCAATCTTCGCCTTTTTGAACGGCGCGGGTGGTGATTTCTTTTTTCTCACCATTTCTGGTAATGGAAAGCGTTATCGGCTGATCCTTCGTTTCACCAACAATCGTTTTCATTTCCTGACTATTGCGGATAACTTTTCCATTGACCGAAGTAATCCAGTCGCCTCTCTGCAAACCTGATTCAGACGCCGGCATTCCATTTTCGATACTGCCGACCACAACTGGCTCACTTCCGGCATCAGGGGCAAAATCCAACATTCCGGCAGATTGACCTTTTTCAGTAACTTTGGTCGGAGTAATTTTTAGTTCCATCCGTTGTCCGTTGCGTTCAACGGTGATCGGCACTTCTTTTTCGGGAATTAGCAAAGCATCATCCTGAATCCTTTCCCAAGCCGGATTTTCTACGCCCTCAAAATTAACGATTCGGTCACCAACTTTTAAGCCTGCTTTTTCCGCCGCCCCCGCCGGTTTGACATAACCCACGATCGGCGCAAGGTTTGCCGGCACTCCATACATCCACGCAACCGTGAAAGGAATCGCCAAGGCTAAAATAATGTTCATCAAAGGTCCGCCAAGCATTACTAAAAACTTTTGCCAACGCGGACGGAACTCAAACATCTCTTCGCGCGGAACATCTTCTGAAGTTGAACTGCCGCCTTCTAAAGTCGAAGTTGCCTCATCACCGTAGAATTTGACATATGCACCAATCGGAAACATCGCAATTCCGTAATCGGTGTGACCCCGGCGAAATTTCCAAATCATTTTTCCGATGCCGAAAAATGAATAGGCATCAATCCTCATTCCGAGAATTTTCCCAACAATAAAATGTCCGAATTCGTGAATATTGATCGCAATCCCGAAGACAAATAAAACAGCTAAAATAGCAACTAAAATATCAGGCATATAATATTTTCACTCTCCAAGCCAACTTAGAAGCTTTAAACACACTTCAAGTTGTCAAATTTAGTGTAAAACTCTGTAAAGACAAAATCAAACTTTTTATGACAAAAGTGTAACGGCTTGAGACTTTGTTTCAAGCATTTTTCGTGCAGATTCCCGCCCCCAATTATCTGCTGACAAAATTGTTTCCAAAGAGTTTGCAGGTTTTATTTCGTATAGATTCATCACATTTTCGTTGATTTGGGCAATTTCGGAAAGACGAATTTTACCGTCCAAAAATGCTTGAACGGAGATTTCGTTAGCCGCATTCAAAACTGCCGGTAACGTTCCTCCCGTGCGTAACGCGCGATACGCAAGTGCCAGACAAGGAAATTTTTCGAGGTCAGGCTGTTCAAATTGAAGATTGGTAATTTTTGTAAAATCAAGCGGTTCAAGACAATTTTGCTGACGATTTGGATAAGTCAGAGCATACTGAATGGCGTGTTTCATATCCGTTACACCAAGTTGGGCAATGATCGAACCGTCAACCATTTCGACCATCGAATGAATTACCGATTGGGGATGCACAATAACCGAAATCCGGTCTGCATCAAAACCAAAAAGCCAGTGTGCTTCAATAACTTCTAAACCTTTATTCATCAAAGTCGCGGAATCAATCGTAATTTTCGCCCCCATTTTCCAATTCGGATGATTTAAGGCTTCTGCAATGGTAGCGTTTTCGATTTCGGCTTTGGTTTTGGTGCGAAAAGGTCCGCCCGAGGCAGTTAAAATCAGACGTTTGACTTCGACTTTGGTTTCGCCGCGTAAACATTGATGCAAAGCATTGTGTTCGGAATCCACCGGCAAAATTTCAGCTTTGTGTTTTTCGGCAGCTTTGGTCATCAATTCGCCCGCCATTACCAAAGTTTCTTTGTTGGCGAGCGCAATTCTTTTTCCTGCTTCAATCGCCCGCAATGTCGGCACAAACCCAATTGCACCAACAGTTGCCGAAACTACGGATTCTGCCTTTTCATGGGTGGCAACGGAAATCAATCCTTTTTCGTTTAATTCGATTTTGGGAGATTTTGCGCCAATTTGGTGAAGATGTTCTAAAAGACCTTCGGCACATTTTTCATCTTTAACCGCAACAAGTTCGGGCTGAAATTGTTTGATTTGCTGCGCTAAAACCTCCACGTTCCCACCGGCTCCCAGCGCGACCACGCGAAATTCATCCTTTAAATGCTCAACTACTTTCAGCGTGTTTACGCCGATTGAACCTGTTGAACCAAGAATAGAAATTGACTTCATAAAATAAGAATTAACAGATTATCACAGAAAAAAAACAAATCCCATAAAGAGACTTACTTTACCAAAGCCCCACACTAATTTACCTTACTTTACTAAAAAAGCTGCCAACCTTTCATTGGCTTTTGACCTCATACCTTATAGGCAACTCAATTTTTGCCAAAAAAATTACGAACCAAGGGAGAAATTATAATGAAAAAAATACTAGCATTAACATTACTTTTAGGCGCATCTGTAATTTTTGTGCCTTCAATTGAAGCAAAAACCAATACCAATTCAACAAATAATTATTTAGCTGAACCGCAAATCAGGGTCAGAATTGGAAGTCAACCTCGCCGTTACCGTTCATATCTTAGAACCCGCATTGTTCGTCGCGGTTATGCCGTTTATCGTGAGACATATCGGATTACATATTTGCGTAACGGCAGAGTTCAAACCCGTCTAATTAGTCGTGTGCGGATTCGCTAACATCATTCAAACAAAATAGTTATAATTAAACGAAGCCTGTGATGAAAATTTTGCAGGCTTTTTAGTTTTAAAAGATTAAAACTGTAAGGGATTCGGATCGCGGATATAGGCTAGGATTTCATCTTCTTTATCGTGATTTTCCATCCATTCTTTGAATTTGACGATTTTGGCGTAATCATCTTTACCAAATTTTTCTTCATACATTTTGGTTAGATGGGCGCGGGTTTCACCTTTTTTGACCTCTTCCTGCCAATAATCGGTAAAGATCTCGTGTAGGTCTTCATGTAAATTGCGCCGTTTAAGAGTTTCCCATTCTCCTTTGTCAAGCCAGATTCCGGCACAATTTCCGCAACGATCGATCAGAAACGGAATATTTTGTCCGACTTTATATTTGACCAGAATCCGCCGACACTCAGGGCAAAGCCGAGCCAATTCAAATTCGGGAATTGACATCTTGATCTTTTTGGAGGGAATGACAGCCAGGTTTTCACGGGATTTCAGCCAATTATTGTAATCTATGCTGGTAAGCCAGCGTCCGCGACAATTTTCGCAAGCCGAAGCCCATAAATTCGGCTCAATTTCGCGTTTTGACAACTCAACATTTCTACAAACAGGGCAAAACATCAAGTAAAAGGTAAAAGGTAATGGTTAAAAAGTAAAGAAAATTTTTATTGTTTTTCGCCGAATTCCTGCACCAATTCAATTTGTTTTCTTTTGTCACCTTTATTTTCGTTCATAAAATTATTGAACTGCGCCGATTTATTTTTCGGAACACTCAAAGTTTTCCATTCGGTCGAGCGAAAATGTTTGGCTAAAAAAGTAATTTGTCCAACGTGATAGGCGTAATGCGTGAGCTGACGATTGATTGCTTCGCAAATCGTGTGTGATTGACTGCGAATCGTGATCGTTTTTTCAAAATCTTTCGGTTTTAACGGCTCAAGATTATCAAAAAGGATTTGCCAGCCTACTTCCCAAAACTGCATCAGACTTTCCCGTGTATCATTTTCGCTGACAAATTCGCTGTCACGATTGCGAAAATCTTTTTCTCCGTCCGAAGTCAAAAAATCTGTCCAGCGCGATTTCAAATTTCCGGCGATATGTTTGACGATAATTGCAATCGAATTTGATTCTTCGTCAATCAAGCGGAAAAATTCTTCATCTGAAATTTGCGCCATTGCTTTTTCGGCAAGTTTTTTGTAATTGCGAAATGATGAAATGGCATCGGATAGGTAGTTATTGATGATTTGATTTTTCATAATTTTGACCTTTGATTTTTGACCTTTGACCTTTGACTTACTTACCAAATCTAGAATTTTCAATCAAATAATTATCGGCAATTTCCAATGCCTTATAAATATCTTTGGCAAAATTTTCTTTGCCGACGGATTCGATAAAACCGCTTTTTTTCATTACTTTGAAGACATTCGGCGCAACGGCGGAGAATATCAAAACACAGCCGTTGTCTTTGGTTTCCCTAATCAATTCTTCCAAAATATGAATCCCGCTGGCATCAATCGTCAGGACATTTCGCATCCGCAAAATCAGCACTCGCGGTTTATCCGTTACGATGCGGATTGAATCTTTAAATTGGCTGACCGCGCCGAAAAAGAGCGAGCCGTAAATCTCAAAAACCTCAATTCCGTTCGGAATATGCAAATCGGAAATATCGTGCAGCTGCGTTTCGTCCTGTTCCTGCAAATTTTCGGTAATCAAATCAACGTGCGTTTCATTCGACATTTTTTGCAAAAACAAAAATCCGGCGAGTAAAACTCCGACCTGAATTGCAACTGTTAATTCAATGAAAACAGTAAGCAAAAATGTAATCAATAAAACCGCAATATCTCCACGCGGACTGCGAAAAAGATGGGCAAATTCACGCCATTCGCTCATATTATAAGCAACAACGATTAAAACCGCCGCCAAAGTCGTCATCGGAATCAATGCCGCCCAACGACCAACAAAAAGCAAAACCAAAAGCAGAAAAAGGCAATGAATTATGGCTGAAATCGGAGTTTTTGCCCCGCTTTTGATATTCGTTGCCGTTCGTGCAATCGCGCCTGTTGCAGGAATTCCGCCGAAAATGACCGAAACTATATTTCCTGCGCCTTGGGCGATCAATTCCATGTTTGAACGATGCCGCGTTCCCATCATTCCATCCGCCACAACTGCCGAAAGTAATGATTCCAAAGCACATAGAATTGCAATCGTGAGCGCGGGCGAAAACATTTGCTGAATCAATTCAAAACTGACAACTGGCAAATGAGGTGTCGGCAAAGAACTTGGCACACCGCCAAAACGAGTCGCAATCGTTTCAACCGGAAGCTGGAAATATTGAACAATAAAAGTTGCTAAAATTATGGCAATCAATTGTCCGGGAATTTTATGTGTGATCTTTGACCAACCGATAATTACCAGCAATGAACCAACGCCAACCGCTACCGCATACCAATTGACGGTGGAAATATTTCTTCCGTATTCGATCCATTTGGCAACAAAATCGGCGGGAACTTTTTCGATTTTCAAGCCTAAAAAATCGCTGACCTGCGAGGAAAAAATTATCAGTGCAATGCCGGAGGTAAATCCGACCGTGACCGGATACGGGATAAATTTGAGAAATGCGCCCATCCGCATTAATCCCATAATTGCCAGCATAAATCCGGCAATCAGAGTGGCTACGGCTAACCCGTCATAGCCGTATTTTTGGACAATTCCGTAAACAATGACGATAAATGCGCCGGTTGGTCCGCTGATTTGCGCTCGCGTTCCGCCTAAAATCGCAATCGTCAATCCCGCAAAAATTGCCGTGTAAAGACCTTGTTCGGGTTTGACACCCGAAGCAATCGCCAAGGCAATCGCCAACGGAATGGCAACCACGCCAACGGTCAGACCACCCAGCAAATCACCTTGAAATTGCTTGAGCGTGTAACCTTCGCGCAAAATCGTGAGGAGTTTTGGCTCCAATTTTCGATACATAAATTTTTCAATGACCTTTGCTTTTCCACGCCATAAATGAGCGTAGCTAAAATTTTTACTTTTTACTTTTTGCCTTTTTCTTTTTGCAGTTTGTCGTAATAGTCGTTGATGTAATCTTTCATCCAAAATTGCCACCAGCCGATGCCGTATTTCTTCGCTTCCTCGTTGGCTTGTTTATTGTCCCAGCCTTCAATCTTCATCCGGTAAACGGCAGTTACAGTTCCAGTGCGATCTGCGCCTCGTTTGCAGTGGATAAAAACGGGTTGATTTTCGGGATTTTGGATAATTTTTAGGATCTCTTCAATGTCTTTGTCCTTTGGTTTGAACCAATTACTAAGATGCGGATTGAAAAATTTCATCCCGTTTTCTTCGGCTAATTCCTTTTCCCGCTGCATTTTATCATCGGAATCGCGGAAATTGACTACGGTTTTGATGCCCATTTTAGCCAACTCTTTGATACCATCCGAAGTCGGTTGTCCACCGCGATAAAGTTTATCATTCACTTTGGCAAAATTCGGTAAATCTTCTTTTTTTGATTCGGCTTTTCTTGGCATAAAACCAACTAAAAACAATAAAACTAACAGGGTAATCGAGATTGTTTTCATCACTTTGGCAGATTGACTCGGATTAACTCAAGTCCTTCTTGGGCTTCAATTAAGTATCGCCTTTCTTTCGGCAAAACAAAACTGCAACACGTATTTAATTCGTAATTATTTTCGTTATCTGCAAGGCGTAAATTGCCTTTTTTGACAAAATAGAACAAAAAATCGTCCGAATGTTGGATGTTAAAAGTTGTGTCTGCGATAGCCCGCAGCGTGTGAACATTCGCCAAACCGTTAGTTGCCGTAAAAATTCCCGTGTCGCATTCGGTAAAATCTCCATTGGTTGTCCAAACTACTTTTTCGGCAATGTGATGCACAAATTTTTGACCATTAAAAATTCTGTCAGGTGCAAAATTTTCGGTAGGCAAACCAAATTCGTGTTCGGCAAAAGTCGGATGAATCGCAGGACAACCGATTTCCAGAACTTCAAACGCATCGGAACATTCCAAAACCCGATGCCGAATTTCGGGCGGCTGCAAAACACAATCTCCCGCATTCATCAAAAATGGTGCGCCCTGATCTTCGTAAACTAATGTTGCCCAACCGTTCAGGCAATAAATCATCTGAAAACGAACTTTGTGATAATGAACATAATCGGGAACTTTTCCGCCTGTCGGAATGCGAATATGCGAAGCAATAAATCGTCCACCAAAACGACTCGGAATCAAATCTCGATACTGCATCCCCGCGCGTCCAGTGTGCCAATCACCTTCGTTTTTGGTCAGAACAAATTCATTCGTGCTAGCAGGAATTTCGATTGGAATTTCGTTAAAGAATGCGATTTCCGCAGATTCCTGCAACTGCAAAGTTTTTCCATAACCCGAAATTATCGCAGTTTTCGGCGCATCAGCCGGAAAAATCACATCTAAACGAAAGCCGAGTTCCTTGATAAAAAACTCAAGCGTTTCATTGAGATTCTGGCAATTGATGATAATTTGATTTTGTTTATCCACGAAGTTTCACGAAGCAAACACGAAGTTCTTTTATTTTTGCCTTTTTACTTTTTACTTTTTACTTTTTCTCCAACAGATTGTCTATCAACAATTTCCTGTTCGCCAGTCACCATATTTTTGACGGCAACTTTGTTTTCAGCTAATTCGTTTTCGCCTAAAATGCAGACGAAAGGAACATTGATTTGTCCGGCATATTTGAATTGTTTGCCGAGTTTATCGGCTTCGGGATAGACAAGAACCCGTAAATCTTGGGAACGCAATTCGTTGGCAAGTTTGAGCGATTCAGCAATAGATTCTTCGTTCCAAATTGTGACCATCACATCAGCCGAATTTGTTTGCAATTCGGGTGGAAACATTCCGCGTTCTTCCATTACAACCAGAATTCTTTCAAGTCCGAGCGAGAATCCGCAAGCAGGAATTTGTTCTTTGCCGAACATTCCGATTAATCCGTCGTAACGTCCGCCGCCGCCGAGACTTCCAGCTAAATCGGGAACTTGAATTTCAAAAATTGCGCCAGTGTAGTAAGAAAGTCCGCGAGCAAGGCTTAAATTAAAAAACACACGATTCCTTTCAAGAATTTTTTTGGTAATCTTAAGGATTTTTCTTAAATCTTCAATTGCATTTTTCCCTAAATTATCTCCAGTGATAAAAGCCAATACCCTTTCTGTGACTAAATCATTTGTTTTAGGTGAGTTAACAACAATCTCATCAATAGTTTTTACTTCATCTGCATTTTTTGATACTTCAACCGCTTTTTTTGCCGCCTCAAATAGTTCTGTATCCGCTTTTAGTCGCTCAGCTTTTAGTTTATATGTATCTAAAAGAAAATTAACTAATCGTAAAATATTTTCAATAGGAATATCTCTTTTATTAAGTTCTTCAACTACACCATCCATTCCAATTTTATCCGTTTTGTCTATGGCAACTAAAGTTTCAATGTGTAAATCTTTAGGAATTCCTGAAGCATTTAGTATTGAGGTTAGAATTTGGCGATGATTAACATGAATCAAAAAATCATCAAACCCCAATCTCTCCAAAATTTCGCTGACCGCCGAAATTAATTCCGCCTCGACAACCATCGAACTTGAGCCGATTGCGTCAACGTCGCATTGATAAAATTCACGGAATCTTCCGCGTGCGGGACGATCTGCCCGCCAGACGGGTTGGATTTGGTAACGTTTGAAAAATTTCGGTAATTTATCCTTGTAATTTGCAACAACTCTTGCCAATGGAACAGTTAGATCATAACGAAGCGCAAGGTCGGACAATTCATTTTCACTTTTGATTGAGCCTTCTGCTAATTTTTTCTGAATCTTTTCGCCGCGTTCAAGGATTTTGAAGATCAACTGATTCCCTTCTTCGCCGTATTTGCCCATCAGTGTTTCGAGGTTTTCGACGGATGGAGTTTCCAACGGTTCAAAGCCGTATTTTTGATAGACGGACTTTATAATGCCAATGACATATTCGCGTTTGCGAACGTCTGAAGGTAAAAAATCGCGCATTCCCCGCGCCGGATTTGTGTTTGCCATAACTTTATCTTTAATTTTGGTAAATTTCTTCCATAAAAACAAAAAGAACTTGAAAGATTTCCAAGTTCACGCTGCTAACTATTTGATGTAATTTTATAAAAACAAATTAATCGGCGTGAATATTCAGCCGATGATGATGAACAGATTTTGTTTTTAAGATATTCAACATAACTCGTTAATATAATAAACATAAGCGAATAATTATTGCAATATTTCTTTTGAATTCAACTTTCGCCTTTATAAATTTCCGATAATTTGACGTAATTGCGCCAAAATTTTTGGATATTTTCAACTTCTTCATCAGTTAATTCTCTTTTAACTTTGGCTGGGCTTCCTAACACAAAAGACCTTTCGGGAATCTGCGTATTCGGTGTAACTAATGAACCTGCTGCAATTAGCGAGTTTTTGCCAATTCGCGCACCGTCTAAAATTGTTGCGCCGATGCCAATCAAACTTCCCTTTTCGATGTAGCAACCGTGAATCGTTGCCGAATGTCCGACTGTCACTTCTTCTTCGATAATGGTCGCGTAATCTGCTTGGCGCGAAACGTGGATGATTGTGCCGTCCTGAATGTTTGAATTTGCACCGATTCGGATAAAATTAACATCGCCCCGAAGCACACAATTATACCAAATACTGGCATTTTCAGCGATTTCAACATCACCAATAATAACCGCATTTTCTGCAATAAAAGCGGTTTCGTGAATTATTGGAGTTTTGTTTAGAAACGACTTTATCATATTGTTATCCACGAAGTTTCACGAAGTTGACACGAAGATTCTTCCAAATTTTTGCCTTTTACTTTTTACTTTTGCCTTTCTGTGGAGCAGGCTTTTCCTTCGTGTTTTCTTCGTGCCGCTTCGTGGATGAATCCCTATTGTTTATAAACCACGCCGTTTTTCATTACAAAAACAGCATTTTCCATTGTCTTGATATTTTCGAGTGGATTTCCTTGCACCGCAACAATGTCGGCATATTTTCCGACGGTTAGTGAGCCGAGATTTTTGTCAATTCCAAGCAGTTTTGCTCCGTTCATAGTGCCCGCAACAATCGCATCAATCGGACGCATTCCGCCCCATTCGACCATCAGCGTAAATTCGTGACCGTTTAAACCGTGCGGATAAACTCCCGAATCCGTGCCGAGGGCGATTTTTACTTTGTTGGCAATCGCAATTTTAATCGCGTGACGCATCGCGGCAGCAGCGGCGAGAGCTTTTTCTCCACGCAACCCTTTTAGAACGCCACTTTTGGCTAATTTTTCAACGGTTTCGCCCGCCAAAAGTGTCGGCACCAGATAAGTTCCTTTTTCCGCCATCATTTTCGCGCCTTCTTCATCCAAAAATGAGCCGTGTTCGATGGAAGCAACTCCTGCGCGAACAGCAATTTTAATTCCTTCCGTTCCGTGGGCGTGGGCGGCAACTTTGCGCTCTAATTTGGTCGCTTCGTCAACCATTGCTTTGAGTTCTTCGTAAGTATATTGGGTTGCGCCAACCGCATCGCCTTCGGACAAAACTCCGCCTGTTGCACAGGTTTTGATAACATCTGCACCGTATTTGACTTGATAACGAACGGCAGCGCGGACCTGATCAACGCCGTCGGCAATTCCTGTTTTGTAATCTCCGTCAGCTACACCGGGTTTGTAACCGTTTTCGTCGCAATGTCCGCCCGTAATGCCCAAAGAATGTCCCGCTGTCAACATTCTTGGTCCAATTACCCAACCATCATTGATGGCTTTTCGCAATGCTAAATCGTCAAAATTTGGTGCACCGACATTGCGAACCGTCGTAAATCCTGCCATCAAAGTTTTTTCGGCGTGAACAACTCCGAGAATTGCGGCAAAAGAGTCATAATCACGAAAAAGTGCATTGTTGCCTTCGGGATCGCCCAACACCCGCATAATCAAATGCGTATGAGCATCAATAAAACCGGGTAAAAGTGTCGTATTTCCTAAATCAATTACTTTTGCGCCAGCAGGGATTTGAACATTTGCGCCAATCGCCGTTATTTTGTCATCCGTGATGATAATGACCCCGTTTTTGATCGGTTCTGCGCCTGTTCCGTCAATAATGTTTGCCGCTTTGATGGCAACTACTCCTTTTCCGCGTTTTTCGCCCGTTGCACCGATCTGGGCATTGATTTGAAAGACAAATAACAGAATTGCAATTATAAAAATTGAAATCTTCGACATTTTAACCTCGTTTTTGTTTTTAGATTTTTGAAAGCACTTTGGCGATTATAAGCGTGTGAAAGCAACAAAGTCTAGGACTTCGGTCAAATCGGATAAACTGCCCTAAGTCTTTTCTCAAAACTGAATTTTCGTGACTGAAACGCCGTTGTTTGCTTGACTAAACTAATTTAGTTTTGGTATTCTGATTGTTCGCGTTTTAGCGGAAATTTTAAACAGAGTAACATTTATGACTACTTATTTTCCCAGTGGAAAAGGTTTAGCAGACAATCGTAAGTGGTTGGTAGTAGATGCCAAAGGTAAAACCGTTGGTCGTCTCGCCACAGAAGTTGCACGTATTTTGTCGGGCAAAAACAATCCGCAATGGACACCTTTTATGGATATGGGTGAGCACGTTGTGGTAGTTAATGCTCGTCACGCAATTTTCAAAGGCTCAAAAAACGAACAAAAAGTCTATCGTCATCATACGCTTTATCCGGGCGGTTTGCGTGAAAAATCATTGAAAGAAATGAGAGAGACCAAACCAGAAAGAATCATCGAGTTAGCGGTAAAAGGGATGCTCCCGAAAACCAAACTCGGTAAAGCGATGGCGAAAAAATTGAAAGTTTATGCCGATGCCGACCATCCGCATTCTGCTCAAAAACCTGAATCTATCGAATTGTAAGCAGTTGCAGTTGCCGTAGGCAGATAATTTTACTGCCAACCGCCAACAGCTTCTGCCAACTTATTAATTATGGCTGATATTCAATATTACGGAACAGGTCGAAGAAAGACCTCAACTGCAAGAGTTTATTTGCGTCCCGGAAGCGGTGAAATCAAAGTAAATCGCCGCACCTTTGAAGAATATTTTCCAAATGAAGCATTACGAATGATTATTCGTCAACCGCTTCGCTTGACCGATACTGCTGCCAAATTCGACATTTTAGTAAATGTTGACGGTGGTGGAACAGCCGGACAAGCCGGAGCAGTTCGTCACGGAATTACTCGTGCTTTAATGGAATATAATTCGGATTTGCGTTCAACCTTGAAAAAAGCCGGTCTCGTAACCCGTGACCCACGCAAGAAAGAACGTAAAAAATACGGACAAAAAGGCGCACGCAAACGCTTCCAGTTCTCGAAACGATAATTTATGGACTTTGGTCTTCGGACTTTGGTTTTTGCTTCTTTCAAAGACCAAAAGCCTAAAAACCAAAGCCCCTATTCCATTACCGCAAAATTTTGGTTTGAACAATAAATTTGCGGTGATTACATAAACCAAGGAGATAAAGTTTTGGCTACAGTAACAATGAAAGAACTTCTCGAAGCAGGAGTTCACTTTGGTCACCAGGTTCGCCGTTGGAATCCGAAAATGAAAGAATATATTTTCGGTGAAAGAAACGGTATCTATATTATTGACCTGCAAAAAACACAAAAATTGTTCCGCGATGCACTTAATTATGTGACTGCGGCAATGAGCGAAGCACCAAACAAAACAGTTCTGTTTGTCGGCACCAAGCGTCAAGCACAAGATGCCATCAAAGAAGAAGCAGAACGCTGCGGACAATATTACATCAACAATCGTTGGTTAGGCGGTCTGATGACCAATTACCAAACCGTGCAAGGTTCGATCAAGAAAATGCGCGAGATCGAAGCAATGAAAGAAGATGGACGCTTCGAAATGTTGACTAAAAAAGAACGTCTGCAAAAAGACAAAGAATATGAAGGCTTAATGAAAAACCTGGGCGGTATCAAAGATATGAAACGCTTGCCCGATATGCTTTTCATCATTGACGTTCGCAAAGAAGAAATTGCCGTTGCAGAAGCAAACCGCTTGAATATTCCAGTCGTTGCAGTCGTTGATACCAACTGCTCACCCGAAGGAATCGAAGCAGTTATTCCCGGAAATGACGATGCTCTTCGTGCAATTCGTCTTTTCGCATCACGCATTGCTGATGCCATCATCGAGGGCAAACAGATTGCCACGGAAGGCGGTGTTGCGTTATCGGAAGGTGAAGATATTTCCGATGAACCGATTTCGATGGAAGAAGTAGCTTCAACAGTAACTGTTGCAAAAGAAGAGCTTGAAGAAGCTGCCGAAACCGCTGAAACGGTTGAAGCAAAAGTTGAAGAAACTGCTGAAACCGCAGCCGAAGAAGTAAAAGAGGAATCAACGGAAGCAACCGCTAGTTAAAAATCTTAAAAACTTTTATTCATCAAGCGTAGCTCCACTAAGTAAAAATTTTACGGGCTACGCTTTTTCATAGAAAAATTTAATTGAAAGAACTTTGAACTTAGATTTTTGATCTTTGATGTCTTTCTCCAAAATTGAATATCAAAATAAAAGTTAATGAGTAACTAAAATCTAAAGTATTAAAGGTCAAAAATCAAAAATCTTATTGGAGTAAATTATGTCAGAAATTAAAGCAAGCGCAGTAATGGCTCTCCGCACTAAAACCGGTGCGGGAATGATGGAATGTAAAGCAGCTTTGACCGAAGCCAACGGTAATGAAGAAGCTGCTATCGAAATTCTTCGCAAAAAAGGTGCGGCAACCGCTGATAAAAAAGCTGCTCGTGTAACCGCTGAAGGCGTAGTCGGTTCATATATTCACATGGGCGGAAAGGTCGGCGTAATGGTCGAAGTTAATTGTGAAAGCGATTTCGTGGCTCGTGGCGAAGAGTTCAATCAACTCGTCAAAGATGTGGCAATGCACATTGCCGCTTTAGATCCCAAATATGTCGGTCGTGACGAAGTTCCGGCTGAAATTTTGGATAAAGAGCGTGAAATTTTGCTGGAGCAATTAAAGAATGATCCGAAAAATGCCAATAAACCGGAAGATGTTCTGAACAAAATTATTGAAGGTCGTTTGAACAAATACTACGAAGAAAATGTTCTGCTCGACCAACCTTTTGTTAAAGAACCAAGCAAAACTATCGGTGATTTAGTAAAAGAAAAAATCGCTTCGATCAAGGAAAACATCTCAGTTCGTCGTTTTACCCGTTACAAAATGGGCGAAGGCATTGAGAAAAAACAAGACGATTTTGCCGCTGAAGTTGCTTCAATGGTTAACTAAACTTTGGTTTCAAGTCCAAAGTCTAATTTCCATTTCTTTTTGGGATTTTAGACTTTGGACTTTTTAGTATATAGGCTCTGAAAAATGAAATTCAAAAGAATCCTGCTCAAGCTTTCGGGCGAAGCTCTAATGGGCGAACAAAATTACGGCATTGATACCAACATCGCCGAATCCGTTGCCAAGGAAATTAAAGCCGTTCACGATTTGGGTGTTGAAGTGGCAATTGTTGTCGGTGGCGGAAATATCTTTCGCGGAGTTTCAAAATCAGCCGGAAATATGGATCGAGCCGCCGCTGATTATATCGGAATGCTGGCAACCGTGATGAATGCGGTGGTTTTACAGGATGCGTTGGAAAAACAAGACGTTTTTACCCGTGTGATGTCTGCCATTGATATTCCGCAGCTTGCCGAACCGTTCATTCGCCGTCGCGCCGTTCGTCATTTGGAAAAAATGCGGGTCGTTATTTTTGCCGCCGGAACCGGAAACCCTTACTTTACAACCGATTCAGCTGCCGCCTTACGCGCCTGTGAAATTAAAGCCGAGGTTATTTTCAAAGCAACAAAAGTTGACGGGATTTATTCGGATGATCCGATGAAAAACCCTGATGCAACCCGTTACGAAACGATTTCTTATCAAGAAGTTTTGGAAAAACAATTAAAAGTGATGGACACTTCCGCCATTTCGCTTTGTATGGATAATAATTTGCCGATTATGGTCTTTAATATGAAAAGATCCGGCAACATCATCAAAGCTGTCAGCGGTGATACCTCAATCGGGACTCTGGTTGGCGCAAATAAATAATTGCGCTAAAATTATGTCAGTCAATTTTGCAGTCTGATTAAAAATGTATTATTGCTATTAAAAAAATAGAAAATTATGAGCGTAGAAGACGTAATTAAAGAAACTAAACCTAAAATGGAAGCGGTCATCGAGGACTTTAAACGTAAGTTATCCAATGTCCGCACAGGACGGGCAACGATTGGATTATTGGATGGAGTAGTGGTGGACTATTACGGATCGCCGACCCCCTTGAACCAAATGGCTTCAATTGCAGTTCCCGAAGCGCAATTAATCACAGTTCAGCCGTGGGATGCTTCGCAGCTTAATGTGATTGAAAAAGCCATCATTTCCGCAAATTTAGGAATGAATCCATCAAATGACGGAAAGATTATCCGTTTGCCTGTTCCGGCATTGAACGAAGAACGCCGCAAACAACTGGCTAAACAAGTTCATGAAATTGCCGAAGAGCATCGCGTTGCAACCCGCAATATTCGTCATCATTCAAACGATTTGTTGAAAAAATTAAAAGGTGACAAATTGATTTCGGAAGATAATGAACGGGACGGACTCGATCAAGTGCAGAAATTAACTAACACAACCATCGCCAAAATTGATGAGCTGATGAAAGCCAAAGAACACGAAGTAATGAGTGTTTAGGGGATTTGGGAAATGTAATTGAGGGAAAGTAGAGCAATCTGCTTTCCCTCTTTAATTTATTGCTTTATGGTAAATAAATCAGCACTTACCTCTGAATTAACTGAAATATCTTTAGCATTAAAATTGGCATAAGCCGAGGCTTGCCCCAAATCAATTCGTTGCGAGAATTTTTCATTGATCAGCATTCCGTCAACTTCACGATATTTTTCGATGGATACCGCAGTTGATATAGTGCGTCCGCCGACATCATAACTTGATTCATATTCCTTTACCCGCGAAGTTTTTTCATCAACTATGAAATCTGAGTAAAATCCTTCGGGCGAAGTTATCCTAAAACCTTTTTTCTTCTTAAACTTATCTGACAAAGCAGTAACAACGTATCCTTCTTCTGCAATTCTCGGCAAAAGATATAATCCAACTCTATTTAATGGCGGCACA
The DNA here is from genome assembly GCA_019694395.1 of Pyrinomonadaceae bacterium. Lineage (GTDB taxonomy): Bacteria > Acidobacteriota > Blastocatellia > Pyrinomonadales > Pyrinomonadaceae > JAIBCC01. The sequence continues at coordinate 56,455 of JAIBCC010000011.1, forward strand.
ACCGCTCCGCCCCCCATTGATGAAGTTGTATTTACACCATCGGAAATCTGCGAAAAATTTAGTCCGGGTGCCTGAATATCAAGCCGATATTTTTCGCCCGACGTTACCATCGCAAATCCGGCAGGCATAGTAATGGTTGTTCCCGGAACAGTAACGTCTGCGGTTCCCTTTAAAGCCAGGTTCTTTATTTGGGCTAATTTTTCTCCGCCGTGTGCTTTCAAAGTAGCCTTAGCAACTTCCAATGCCTCGCCTGCTGTTTGAGCCTTAGCAAAAGTCACAAATAAAACTATTGCAAATATTGCAAAATACTTTTTCATATTTCTCCTTGCTGAAAGATTTTATTAATCGCTCTTTAAACGAAAAAAGAAGAGCGAAAGTTTAATAATTTTCACTCTTCTTTGATAGATGTAAAAAACAGTTAATTTGTTACCAACTGAATCTGGCGTTTAATCTGATCGTCCGGTTAGCTGAACCGCCGCCGCCGCCGAACATACCAAATCCACCGCCAATTGAGGTAGGTTGACCAAATAACGGAGAAGTTATTGCGCCTTGATAGCCGCCAAGATTCACGTTATTAAATAAATTACTAACGTTGATTCCTAATTGTAGGTTATACGGTTTTGGAGTATCTCCTCCGCCCATCATCATCATCATGCCGCCGCCACCGCCGCCGCCCATCATGACAACTTGCTGACCACCGCCGCCACCGCCACCGGGACCACGACCACCACCGCCGCCACCGCGATTTCCACCACCGCCGTTATTACCACGGTTGTTGCCGCCTTGGTTATTTCCCTGTTGGTTTCCTTGCTGATTTCCTTGGTTATTTCTGGCTGATTCTTTCGGACCGCCAAAACCAAAGGTTTTACTCAGATTCATATTAACTACGAAACTTCCGGGACCGATTCCATAATTGCGGGGGATAACGGCATTCAAATTTGATATACCGCTAACATCGCAATAAGATGCAGTTAATTTGCGTTGATTGCAAGCATTCTTTAACTCACCGTAGGTCGGTCTTTCTGTAGTTAATGAGTCTCTGTTTGAATCAACTCCACTGGTAATATTAAATCTTCTGCCCGAAGAAATAATAATTGTCGGATTTGCTCTAAAGCCCCACGGCAAAGCAACCGAACCGCCCGTAAAAAAGCTATGTCTGACACTTCCTGTGGTTTCAGCATATTCACCACTCAAATCATAGCTGTAAACAGGGAATGATGTTCCGCCAAAACCGCCAAACCCGCGTCCGCTAGTGCTATCGGTATCACCCTTGGTAATCCCAAATCCATAATTTCCGAAAAAGTTAATCTTTGTGCCGATGGCAGCTCTAAAATTAACATTTAACTGATTTGTATTTGAATATCCACTGGTTTCATACTGAAATATATTTCCTTGTGTCGGATCAGGGCGAAGGAGTTGATAATCAGTCGCCAAAGCCGGACAAACAATAGATGCAGGACAAACCGGCGCATTAATATTTCTAATTCGGAGGTTATGTAATGCACGTCCGTTTACATAAGTGGCAGAAATACTTGATCCTCTCCACGGCAAAGTTCTTTCAATACTAACAACAGATTGAATTGAATATGGTGCTTGTAACCCTTTATCAATCCGATACGGAATACTTGCACGTGGGCTTAATTGAGCAATAGTTGGAATATTTGTTACTCCGCTATTGGTGAAAACTGCCTGACCAAGTATAGCAGGAACGTTAGTAACCGTATATTGAAGTTGTGTTACACCATCATTGCGTAATGCACGCATGGTATTATTTTCAGAAAAACGATCATAGAAAATACCGAAACCACCGCGAATGACAGTCTTCGGCTGTCTGGCACCGCCGGCTCCCGGAGACCAGGCAATACCGATTCTCGGTGCAAAGTTCATGTTACTGCTGATGTTGTTTTGGTTTTCGTAACGCAAACCATAACTCAATGTTAAGTCCTTTCTGGCTTTCCAGTCATCCGTAAAGAAAAATGCGTAGTCAATTTGTGAAACATTGACTACCGGATTTCCGGCAGTGATTGAAAATTGATTCGGATTGTATCGCGGATCAGGATTTCCTAAAACTTTTTGTCTGTATTGCTCAATTGACGAAACAAAGACATCATCAGTGGTGTCCACTGTGCCTTTACTGTCAAGAAATCCAAAAAATGAAAATGTTCCGCCATAATTTGATTCTGAACGATCTTCGATACCTATCCAACGAACTCTGGTTCCAAATTTGACGGAATGATCTGAGTTTTTACCAAATGAAGTTGTCGTATAATTTTGCAATTCCCAACGATTTGATTTGGTATAATTCAAACCAACCTGCGCTCCACCACCGGTAAATGCGTTTGAAACCTGAATGGTTGGAATCGAATTGTCACCTGTTTGGGTGCGGTCATTTCTTTCAAATTGAAATCTGGTTTCGTTGACCGTTTTGGCGTTGATGATCATTGATTCACCAATTCGGACTTCGTGTTGAGTATTTTCTGAACTTGATGCCCTGCTCGGCAACGAAAATCCGCCAACGCCTTGATTCTTTCCGGTATTGCGTGAAAATCCGTAGTTTACTTGTAAAGTGTTGGCATCATTGATCGCAAAATCAAATCTCGGACCGAATGATAAATTACGTCTGGGAACGGTTATATCCTGGTTAAAGGTTGCAATATTGTTTGACGAATCCAGAATCGTAGCTTTGATCAAATTTCCCGAATCATTTTGATTGTAATTGAAATCTACCGCAAACTGAGATTTTTTGGCTGTGATCGGACCGCTTAAGAATCCGCCGAAACTTCGATTTTGATTTGGGGCACGATTTGTAGCAAACGGATTTCTTGAGTTCAAACTTTCGTCGTTGAAATTACTGTTTACCGTTCCACGGAATTTTCCGTAACCCGGTTTAGTAATAATATCAACTCGACCAAAACCGATTCTGTCATATTCAGCCGAAAACGGATTTTGGTTAAATCTGATTTCACGAATCGCATCTTTTGGAGGCATTCTGCCTCCGGAAAAACCGTCAATATTGAACTGTGCTCCGTCAGGACCCGAGGCAGCACCAGCCATTGCCTGCAAATATGCCTGAAGTTCATCAGGATCATCCGGCAAATCTTTAATTTCTTTTTCGCCTAATACGGTTGCCGTTTTATTTCTGGTAGGGTCAGTATCAACATCTTCCTGTCCACCGACATCAACCTGAGTTGTTCCGCCTGCTACTTCCATCGCAACCGGTAATTCAACCTTATTGCCGGCGGTAACATCAACCGGATCACTTTCATACGGATTAAATTTATCCGCCGTTACTTTAATAGTATATTTGCCAGGAGCAAGTCCGGTAATATTGAACTCGCCTTGTTTGTTTGCCGTGGCAATTTTTGTCTGACCTTTTGAATCCACAACAGTTACAGTGGCACCCGGAATCACCTGTCCTAAAGTGTTATAAACCTGTCCCGTGATACTTCCTGTTTGTTGAGCAAAAATACTTGAGTTTATTAATAAAAATAAGAACCCTATAAAACCAAATAATTTAATGTTTTTCATAATTCTTCCTGTTAGTTGTAAAAGAGGGTAAAAACACCAACCCTAAAATATGTAATTATGGATTACCAATTCCTCCGTCCAATCCCGGAATATTGAAAGAAGGCTGATTACCGTCTCCGCCTCTGCCTCCGCCCATTGCAGCCATTCGTTGTTGAGCGGCTAAGATCGGTTCAATTCCTGAAAGAAGTTTGATTGCTGTATAGCGATTTGGAACATTTCCGGGCGAAGTTGAAAGTCCGATGGTATCACCAACTTTAATTTCACTAATTGTTGTATTTGATAATCTGTCAAAAAAGTCATTTAGGTCTCCACGACCTCCCCCCATAGGTCTGCCGCCTCCCGGCTGTCCGTTTCCGCCCATTTGAATAACCATTGGAGAGCCATTTGGCTGTCCGTTTCCGGCAGGATTACTTCCTTGCGGTGGTTTTTGACCGTTTTGTTCGCCTTTAGGCTGCTCGCCTTTAGGTTGTTCACCCTGGGGTGGACGATTCATAGTAAAAGTTGCGTTTCCTTGTCCGCCACCTTGCATTTGAAAACCGCCGCTGCTCATCATCGCCATCATTTGTGCTTGCTGAGGATCAATCTTTTTCAAAATGCTGGTGCTTTTAATAGAAATCACCACAGGTTTCTTACTTTGAGAATCCTCGATCGTAATTTCATTTTTTTCCAAATCGATGGCGGTTACTTTTCCGGCAACTTGTTTGAATGAACCCGTAATAAATCTTTCTGCCTTAAATGACAAACCATCCGCTCCCTTATCACCCAGAGCACGAAGCTCATCGCCGACTTTAATTTCAGCCAATGAACTGCCGACCGCATCCGAATATTTAACTGAATCCGGTGCATAGCGTAAATATTGGGCATTTTCTTTTGGTGAAAGAACAACATTTGTGGCAGGAGCCATTCCGCGAGCAGGGGTTGAAATGGTAACGCTCTGAGTTTTGAAATCAACCGAAACGACTTTTCCTGAAATTCCACGGGTGCGCCACATTTCTTTTTCGGTTTGATCTCTTTTTGCAATGTCTGATTTAGACATTAAATAAACAGTTTTAGCCGGAATAGTTTTCTTGTCAGGAGAAACTACTCCGGTTACTAAAAGTTTGTCTTTTTCACCAATATCCGTAATTGCGGAGGCAACTGCTGCTGCAATATTTGGATTTTCAGGCGGAACTTTTTTGAAAACTGTAGTTGATGAAATTAAAACATCAATTGCTCCATCGCTGGTTTGCAAAGAAATTTTGTTGTCTGTTTGACTAATTGAAGTCACTTCTCCCGCTGCCAGCCTTTCCTTTATTCCACTTTGGACAGTTGCTGCCGGAGTTGGCGTTGGCGTTTGCGCCTTACTTTTTTGAACAGTTAAAACGAATAAAAATAATAGAATAAATCCGAATATTTTCCGCATATTAATTCTCTCTTGATAAAACCTACTTAAAACCGGTGAATTAAACACACCGCAATATTTAATTTTGTGACAAAAATTTTGAATAAAATTCAGTATTAGCCTAAAAAATGGCTTATACTTAAAGACGTATTTTACTACGAAATGGTTTCTTGTAATTGCAAAGTTATTGTTAAGAAATTGTAAAGAATTGTAAATAATAAGGAAAAATGAATAGTTTTTGCAGATTTTGTCAGACTTTCTGCCAATTGGTTGAAGAACGTGCAGTCAAAACTAAACCTAAACTTGTCGAAAAAAGCAGAAAAACGGTTAAAGTCCAAATATAAGGAAGCGAGAGCAAAATTGTTAAAATTAATGAACCAATGAAAATCGAAAGAGATTCAGAATGGATTTTTTCCGGTAAAAGATGTTTTTGCAGCCATTTCCCGGCACTCACCTGTAAAGCAACCCGCCCGAAAACATAGGCTAAAAACATTATAAAAGTAGCCATTACTCCAATAATCCCGCTGATATTGGTTGGCAAAAAGCTAAAGCCTAGAACAACTCCGATAGTTATGAAAATAAAACAAGCGAGCCCCAGACCAACTACTTTGGCAGTTGAAAGCTGAAATCTGGCAGTTGCCCGACTAATTGCGCCGGGAGCAATCGTGACAATCGCCAAAGCAACGATGAACCAAAAAAGCGTGGAAAGCAGCCGCCAAACAATGAAAGACCAGGTAAATTGAGGCGAAAATAATTGTGTTGGATCTTGGGTCATATTGCGGAGTTCTTCTTCATACACCGCATACATTATTGTCTCTTTTCCCTCATTCCGAAGAGGTTCAGTGCGGTCATGCTGATATTTTCCGCCAATAACTATGACATCTCCGCCGATAAAGGCATTTTCCTTTTGAATAATCGAACCGCCGATAGTTGCCACATCACCTTCAACTTTTCCTTCAACAATTATGTCGCCGCCAAAAACCAAAACTTCTTTGACTTCTTTTTTAATAACAACGGTTTTGCCAAAAGAAAATACCTGACCGTCCTGGATTTCGTCAATTACTATTTTATCGTTTGGAGTTGGAGAAGCTGTTTGAGTGTAAATAACGATTGAACTGAGTGAGATAAATAAAAACGCAAGAACTATTTGCCAGAATTTCAAGCCAAAATCGAGATAGTTAATTCTAATTGCATCTGAATACACCACTTTTATTTATGAACGGCTAAATTTTAAAACTAACCGGGAAAAACTTAAAAATCCCAACGCAATCACACACAAAAACAGAAGCGTAGCAAATCCTGAGCTAAAAACAATTTGTTGACTTAAAAAACGTAGAATTACTGCTAATCCAATCGTTATGTCGAAAATCAAATGGTTGATGAATCCGGCTAAAGCCAAAAATTGTTTACCAAAATCTGAAAGACTGTAAAGAATTTGATCAGATTCAAGAGCAATTCCTAACATAGTCAGAAAAAGAACTCCTGCACAAATACTTAAAGCCCAGATTCGTTCTTTCTTTGAGCGCAGCCCGCTCACACGGCTCTCCGCTTTGGCAACTACAACTTTAGTAAAATTTTCCGGTAATTCGATTTCCGATTTGCTTTCAAAGGCAAAATCCAAAGCTGAAAGTAATTTCTTTTGCAAATTAAGTTCGTCCAGACAGGTTTTACAAATTGCAAAATGCTGTTCCAAAATAAGTTCATCCGACGGAGAAAGCTCACCATCAAGATAAGCCGCAATTTCAGCACGCGGACAAACTTTTTTTGTTTTAGCAATCTGTAAATCCATTTATTTTTTTGCTAAACCCCAGTAAAACCTCGGTCAACAAATATTTCCCGCATCATCTCACGGGCACGGAAAAGTCGATTTTTGACTGTTCCCAACGGTAAATTAGTAACTTCTGCAATTTCGTCATAGCTCAGATCTTGGGTATGACGAAGCAGAATCAATTCCCGATAACCTGCCGGAAGTCTTTTAACAACGGTCGCAATTTCTTCCCGCCATTCGCTTCGTTCACGTTCCTGTTCGGGTGAAAGATGTTTACTTTCGTATTGAATCTGATAAGTTCCCTCTTCGTTTTCAACTTCTAAACTTTGCTCATGGTTGTGATGCCGCCGCAAATAGTCAATTGAAGCATTATGGGCGATTTTATAAAGCCAGGTCGAAAATTTATATTCGGCACTATACCGCGCCATCGAATTATAAACTTTGATAAAAACCTCTTGTGTCACATCAAGCGAAGCATCATAGTTGCCGAGCATCCGAAAAACATAATTAATAATCGGACGTTGATAACGGCGCACGAGCTCTTCAAAACTGTCCTCGCGTCCCGAAATGGCTTTGACAATCAATTCACCATCAGTAAATTCTTTAAGATTATTTATTTGTATTGCATTGGTAGTCATGACACAAAGGTATTACGGTAAAAAAACGATTTTGGTTTCAAAAAATCTAATCTCAATATTTAATGTTAAAACCAAACTAAAATATCATAGCCTGTTTGGAAAAAAATAAGCAATTTAACTTGCTCTCACGCAACCTATTCCAAAGTTAAAACATCATAAAAAATATCTTGCTTGTATTGTGTTCATTGCGTAGAATGTTAGAAAATTTCGGGAGAATCTATGGCAGTAAATCAGTCTCAAATGACCAGCTATTTGGTTAGTTTTCAAAGGTTTAGTCTCTTACTTATAATGTGTGGTTGTTCGATCCTAACAATCTTAGGACAAACACCGACGCCAACACCGACACCGACACCTTCGGAAACTCCGCAAATCATTGATGATGACGATAAAGAAAAAGAGATAAAAATCCAAACCGATTTAGTCACACTCACTTTAACGGTCACTGACCAATTTGGTCGGTATGTCTCAGGTTTAACTAAAAGTGCTTTCACTGTTGTGGATAACAATGAGGAGCAAGATCTAACTTATTTCAGCACTACCGATGCCCCAGTTTCAGTTGGAATTTTGTTTGATGTGTCAGGTTCGATGAATGGCGAAAAAATTGCAAAAGCCCGCAAAGCACTGGAAAAATTTATAAGAACCAGTCATCCGAACGATGAATACTTTTTAATTGCTTTCAATACCAGAGCCCAGCTTTTACTTGACCGCACCCGAAATGGCGAAGCTGTTCTGGATAAATTAACCTTGGTTCAACCAAAGGCAAATACGGCACTTTATGATGCGGTTTATTTAGGCGTTGAACGAGTTACCCGTGGAAGTCATCAAAAGAAAGCACTTCTGATCATCAGTGATGGACAAGACAACAGTTCGCGCTATAATTTTGGTGAGGTGCGGCGTTTGTTAAAAGAATCCGATGTTACGGTTTATTCGGTCGGGATTTTGGGAGGCGGAGATTTTGGCAGCTCGCTCGGAATGCAGGGACAGTCATTTTTGGATGAACTTTCCAGCGTGACCGGTGGAAAATCTTTTTATCCGCAAACCAGCGTTGAAATGGATGAGCTTTTTGAGCGGATTGCGCTTGAACTTAGAAATCAATATTCGGTCGGTTATACTCCGAAAGATTTTAAGCCGGATGGAAAATATCGAAAAGTTAAAGTTAAGGTCAAACCTCCGCGCGGTTTGCCGCGTCTAAATGTTCGCAGTCGTGAAGGTTACTATGCAACGCCGAACACGCCGCTGAAATAGTTTTACGATATTTTTGCGAAGGAAAAATTTTGATGAATAGAAAAACTTTGAATCTTTTACTAGCCGTTGTTTGTGTGCTAACGGTTTTTGTTTTAGCTTTTGTTACTTATCCGGTTGCTAATGCCCAAACAACCGACAAATCGCGGGTTACACCAACTCCGCAACAAACTACTCCCAAACCGGCTCAAACCACGCCGAAAACTTCTCCGACCACATCTCCGTCAGTAACACCTGAACCGGATGAAACTATTACGATTGAAACTGAATTGGTAAATCTGAATGTTCGCGTAGTTGACCGTAATAATCATTCAATCAACAATTTAAAGAAAGATGAGTTCAAGGTTTTTGAAAATAATGTTCCGCAAGAAATTGAATCTTTCAGTAAAGCTGAGGTTCCAACCAACTACGGTCTGGTAATTGACAACTCAGGTTCACTTCGACATCAGTTGGAAAAAGTTATCGAAGCCAGCAAAATTATTGTCAATACCAATCGCCCCGAAGATGAAACTTGTGTTGTCCGCTTTGTTAATTCTGAAAAAATTGAAATCGTGCAGGACTTTACCTCTAAAAAAGCTGACATCAATGAGGCATTAGACAATCTTTATATCGAAGGCGGGCAAACCGCAATTATTGACGCGGTTTATTTAGCCGCCGAAAAAGTTGATGAATACGAGAAAAGCCGTAATCCGAATGAAAAGAAACGTCGTGCTCTGATCATCGTTTCAGATGGCGAAGACCGTGACAGTTATTATAAAGAACAACAACTTTTTGAACTTCTTCGTGAATCTGATGTTCAGATTTATGCCATTGGATTTGTCAATGAATTAACCAAAGAAGGAGGTTTTATCGCCAAAAGTCCACAGGAAAAGGCAAAAAGTTTATTGACCCGAATGGCAACCGAAACGGGCGGAAAAGTTTATTTTCCAAACTCCGTTTCGGAACTTAATCAGATTGCGGCTGATATTTCCAGCGAGCTTCGCACTCAATATGTTTTGAGTTATTATCCCACTGAGGAGGCTAAAGATGGAAGTTTTAAGAATATCAAAGTTCAAGTAGCAGATGGTCCAAATAAAGAAAAACGAATTGCCATTACCAAATCAGGACGAAAAGCCGGAGTTGACAGTTCGGGAAATAAACCTACTTTGCAAAATCAAACTAAACCAACCCCGTAGATTCAAGTTGGCAATGGCACTAGGCAGAAACAGTTAGTCTCAAAATAAAAAAGGCTGGATTCATTCCAGCTTTTTTGTTTGTTGATAGATTGCAATGAGTTACAGCTACTTCCTAATCTTTAATTTTCAGGAACTGAACCGGAAATTTTCTTTCTAAAAGTTGCGCCCGTTTCTATGACAGGAATTCCATCCTGAACTTCGCCGTGCGGTCTGGGAATCACGTGAACAGCCGTCACTGTTCCAACCCGCCGGGCTGCTGCTGCGCCGGCATCAACTGCGGCTTTAACTGCACCGACTTCCCCACGCACAATCGCCGTTACCAATCCCGCATCAATTCGCTCATATCCAACTAAGCGAACATTGGCGGATTTAACCATTGCATCAGCGGCTTCGATCATTGCCACTAATCCGAAACATTCAACCATTCCAAGTGCTTCCATAATTCTAAAACCTAATTCTACACCAAATGATTTTAGTTGGGAAGTTTAGGAAGTTTAGAAAGTTGTGAGAGTTTAGGAAGAAAAAACTTGATTTTCACTTCCTGAACTTCCTAAACTTCCCGAACTTTCTAAACTATTTCCTAATAAGCTAAAATCATTTTGTGAATTATAAAATTTTTCCAATCAGCGAAAACGCAGTCACAATAGATTTTGGCAATCAAATTTCAGTCGAATTAAATGAAAAAGTTATTCAACTGGCTGATTTTATTGAAGAAAATAAATTTCTGGGATTTATTGAAACAGTTCCGGCTTACTCTTCACTGACGATCTTTTTTGAACTAATTACGGTTAAAAAGAATTTCACAAATTTTTCAACCGCATTTTTTTTCGTCAAATCTTTTATTGAGAAGGCGATTACAGAGTTGAATGATTTTTCGCCAATTGAGCCGCGTTTGATAAAAATTCCGGTTGATTATTCCGCAGAATTTGCGCTTGATTTGGATGTTGTGGCTCAAAATGCCAATTTAACCAAAGAAGAAGTTATAAAAATTCATACTTCTCAAATTTATCGCGTTTTTATGATCGGATTTTTGCCCGCTTTCGCATATATGGGCGAAGTTGACGAACGAATTGCAACACCGCGCAAACAAACTCCGCGCACAAAAATTGAAAAAGGAAGTGTCGGAATCGCTGGAAAACAAACAGGTATTTATCCCCTGGAATCCCCCGGCGGTTGGCAAATTATCGGCAAAACCGATTTGGAATTGTTCCAGCCAAATAACGAAAATATTTCATTGCTAAAAAACGGAGATTTAGTCCAATTTTACGACATCAATTCTAATCCAAATGAGCATTAAAATTTTAACCAACAGTCTTTTAACCACGATCCAGGATTTAGGGCGAAACGGATTTCGGGCTTTTGGAATCAATCCGAACGGCACGATGGATAGAACCGCGCTTCGCCTAATCAATATTTTGCTTGGTAATGACGAAAACACGGCTGCGTTGGAATTTCACTACCCTGCACCGAAGATTTTATTTGAAGAAAATGCGGTTATCGCGCTCGGCGGCGCAGATTTCGGCGCAAAAATTGAAAATCAGAACTTAAAAAATTGGCAAACTATCGAAGTTAAAAAAGGACAAATTTTGAGTTTCTCCGAAAAGAAAATCGGTAATCGTCTGTATTTGGCAATTAAAGGCGGTTTGGCTGTAAATGATTGGCTTAAAAGCAAAAGCACTAATCTAAAAGCCAAACAAGGCGGATTTGCAGGGCGAAAACTGGAAAAAGATGATCGGATAGAGTTCAAAATTCAAAATTCAAAATTCAAAATTCAATTAAAAATTTCTCCGCATTTCGTTTCCGATTATTTACATTCAAATCGAATTCGTTTTATCCCCGGACCTGAATTTGATTTGCTGACCCCGCTCAGTTCGGAGAATTTACTGAAAGAACGTTTTTTAATCAGTCAAAATTCTGACCGGATGGGCTATCGTTTGGACGGGAAAGAACTCCATTTGCTGCACGAAAAAGAATTGGTTTCCTCCGCCGTAACTTTCGGCACAATGCAGCTTTTGCCAAACGGACAAATAATAATTTTGATGGCAGATCATCAGACAACCGGCGGTTATCCGCGAATTGGAAACGTGATTTCGGTTGATTTGCCGATTTTGGCTCAACTCAGCGCAAATGACAAGATTCGTTTTGAACCGATTTCGCTGGAAGAAGCGGAAAATTTAGCCTTAAAATTTGAGCAGGGTTTGAATTTGCTGAAATGTGGAATAAAATTTCAAATGAGTAAATGAGCAAAATTATTGACCTAAATTGCGATATGGGCGAAAGTTTCGGTGCGTGGCGAATGGGCAACGATGCCGAATTGATGAACTATGTTTCCTCAATAAATGTGGCTTGCGGCTTTCACGCAGGCGACGCTCAGACAATGCGCGAAACGGTGCAGCTTGCCATAAAAAAAGGAGTTGCAATCGGTGCACATCCAAGTTTTCCTGATTTACAAGGTTTCGGCAGACGTCATATGTCACTTTCTCCCCAAGAAATTTTTGACGTCGTTCTTTATCAGGTTTCGGCGTTAAAAGGAATTTGTGAAGCATTCGGCACAAAGCTTCATCACGTCAAACCGCACGGCGCGCTTTATAATTTGGCAGCGAAAGATGAAGCCGTGGCAGGAGCAGTGGCAGAGGCAGTCCGGAAAATTGATAGCAAGTTGATTTTGTTTGGATTGGCGGGGAGTAGTTCGATTTCGGAAGCCGAAAAGGTCGGATTAAAAACCGCGAGTGAAGTTTTTGCTGACAGAACTTATCAACCGGATGGAAGTTTAACTCCACGCACACAAGCCGATGCGTTGATTGATTCGACTGAAAAATCTATTTCGCAGGTTTTGCAAATGATTTCTGATAAAACGGTTACGGCTACGAATGGTGAACAAATTCCAATCGCAGCCGAAACGATTTGCATTCACGGAGACGGAACGCACGCGGTTAAGTTTGCCAAAATAATCAACCAACGACTAACCGAAAACGGAATTAAAATTCTGCCGATTTAGCGGAAAAAATATCGAATTATCAGTTGCAGGATAATTGCACCAACGATTGACATTATCCAACCGCCATACCGAGCATGATTTTCACTTTTGCCACCAAACAAAAAGTTCCCTAAAAATCCGCCAATGAACGAACCGGCAATTCCCAGCAAAATTGTGTTTATCCAGCTTCCGCCATCAACTCCCGGAATCAAAAATTTTGCGATTGCGCCGACAATTAAACCGAAAATTATCCAACTAATAATGTTAAAAATCATAATCTTTTCCTCCTGTTTTTTTGGGGACATTCAATAATACGATTTCAGATCGAACCAAGTTCCAATCAATTAATTTTTCGGGGACAACAGCATTCTCTAATTTTTTTTCTATTGACGCAAGGAATTTTGCGTGATAACAACATAGTTAATTTTTGAGCTTTGACCTTTGATCTTTGATCTTATTTCATTTTATCAATTCTGCCTGGGATTTATAATGCCAATATTTTCAAAGAACAAAAAGCAAAAATCCAAGATCCATTAAACATATGTCCGAAGAAATCAAACCAAAATCTTATACATCCGAATTGCTTGGTGCAGCGTTTTTAATGGCAACTTCTGCGGTTGGTCCCGGCTTTTTGAACAACACAACCGTTTTTACCCAAAAACTTTTGGCGAGCTTTGGTTTTGTCATTTTACTTTCGGTTATTTTGGATATTTTTGCTCAGTTAAATATTTGGCGAATTATCACAATTAGCGGAAAACGAGCGCAAGATGTCGCAAATGAGACGTTTAGCGGAACTGGACATTTTCTGGCAGTGTTGATCGGAATCGGAGGATTGGCTTTCAACATTGGAAATATTGCGGGTTGCGGACTTGGTTTGAACGTAATAACCGGCTGGGATTTAAGTTTTTGCGTAATGATTTCGGCAATATTCTCCATCGGAATTTTTCTCTTCAAAGAAGCTGGGAAAGCAATGGATGCTTTTACAAAAATTCTGGGATTCATAATGATTGCACTCATTATTTATGTTTGTTATGTTTCAAATCCGCCGTTAGGCGAAGCCGCTACACGAACTTTTGCCCCACTTCAAATAGATGCTTTAGCCACAGTTGCCTTAGTCGGGGGAACAGTTGGCGGATACATCACTTTCGCGGGCGCACATCGGCTTTTGGACGCAGGGATTTCCGGCAAAGAACATATTCCGCAGATCAATCGCGGTGCAACCACGGGAATCTTAATTACAGCATTAATTAGATTTTTGCTCTTTTTGGCTTCGCTCGGAGTAATTGTCGCTGGCGCACAGATTGATACAAAAAACCCTTCTGCCTCGGTTTTTCAAAATGCGGCTGGCGAAATCGGTTACAAAATTTTTGGGGTGGTAATGTTTTGTGCGGCAATTACTTCGGTAGTTGGTGCGGCTTATACTTCGGTTTCATTCTTGCGCTCTTTGAACTCGAAAATCGAACAATATCAACGATTTGTAATAGTTGGATTTATCGTCTTTTCGACTTTGATTTTCCTTCTGGTTGGTCAGCCGGTCAAAGTTTTAGTGGTTGCGGGAATTTTGAACGGATTTATTTTACCGATTGCATTAGGACTGATTTTATTAGCTTCAAATAGAGAAAAAATTGTTGGAGATTACAAACATCCCGTTTGGATGCAAATTTGCGGTTGGGTTGTAGTTTTAGTAATGGCTGGTTTGAGTATTTATACGCTTATCAACGATTTTGGAAAAATCTTGCAGTAGATTCTAATCTTTTTTCTTTCTACTTTTGCTGAGAAACATAATAATAGCAATGGCGAGCAGCATAATACCGATGATCGAGCCGAAAAAAACCAAAATAGGAATTATCATAATTATCGAATGTAAAGCATTGCAAAAAGGACAAATACGGCAAAACCGATTAAGATCAAACTGACAATTAAAAACCAAACGTTCGGAGCCGTGCTTGGTTCTTCCCAAACTACTTCAACCTGTTTCTTTTCAGCCATTTTGGATTTATCCCGCATTGAGGCGGCTGATTTTAATTTGATTGAACCGGCTGTCGCAGCTTCTGACTTTTTTCCATTCTCTACGGTTTCCTTTTTTTCTTCAGTCGCTACTTTTGTTTTTTGAACTTTCGCCGGACTTTTGGCAGGTTTGGGAGTTGGAGCAATTTCCTCTTTAAACCAGGCATCACTGATTTTTTTCTGTCTGGCATTTTCTGCTTCAACTTCTTCGTCGCTACCAACTTGCAAACCGCAATTGTAGCAAAATAAGGCTTTAGGGCGAATTTCCGCACCACAAGCTTTACAAGTTTGTTTCTCTAAAATTTCAGCCATCTATCTAACTTTTTGCAAAAACTTCTTTTTCTTCTCCTAAATCACGCGCTGAAGGAGTAATTATTGTTTTAGCATGAATATAAATTTTTTCCCCTTTTTCGATTGCCTTTTTGACATCGTCTTCGCTGACAAAATCCGCAGAATTTGCGATTTTTGATTTTTGATTTACGATTTCCGGCGGTTTAATTTCGTGAATAATCGTTTTAACAGGAGAAGCCGGATTTTGAGTTTCCGATTTTGGATTTTGGATTTTATCTTCTGCTTTAACCGGAATTTCAGCTAATTTTTTCTTCAAAAAGCTGTCTACAATCGAGGCAATTTGCTCACGTTTTGGATTTTGCGGAACTGGAACGGCACCAGACTGACTTGAGACTTGAGACTTTGGACTAGAAACTGGTTTAGTTTCAAACGCTACCCGTTTAATGTCCATCAAATGGATCGGTGAAACATTATCGCTCGTGACATTTCCACCCCAAGAGCCGCAACCTAATGTCATTGAAGGATTTAAGTCAGTCGAAAAACCGATTGCACCGTGTGTGGTCGGAGAATTGATAACAATTCTCGAAGCGGGCATTTGCGCCCCGTAACGAATTGCGGCTTCGCGCGATTGCGTGTGCATTCCCGCTGTGTGTCCCATTCCACCAAATTGCAAAATTTCTTCGCAGCGGTTTGCACCCTGTTCAATACCGTCAACTACAAAAAAAGCCAATGTTGGAGAAAGTTTTTCAACCGACCAGGGAAAGTCGCGCCCGACTCCGCCGCAATCAGCAAGCAAACAGCGGGTTCCGGCGGGAACGGAAATTCCGGCTAAATTTGCAATATATTCGGCGGATTTACCGACTATTCCGGCATTTAAAGTTCGTTGCGGGGTTAATAAGATTTTAGCCACTGCATCGGCTTCTGATTGATTTAGAAAATGTCCGCCTTGCAGTTTGAATTGCTCACGAACCTGAGCCACAATCGGCGCGTCACAGACCACAGCCTGTTCAGAAGCGCAGATCGTTCCGTTATCGAAACAAGTTCCCGTCAAAATATCCGCGACGGCTTTTTGGACATTAGCGGTTCTTTCAACAAATACAGGAACATTCCCGGGACCGACTCCAAAAGCCGGTTTGCCTGATGAATATGCCGCCCGAACCAATCCGGTTCCGCCTGTTGCCAAAATTACCGCAGTTCGTTTGTGCCTCATCAAAGTTTCCGTGCCTTCCAAAGCAGAAGTCGTCAAACATTTAATCGCATCAGGAGGAAGTCCCTCTTTGACGGCAACTTCTTTCAAAACGCGGGCAGTTTCGGCAATACAA
Organism: Pyrinomonadaceae bacterium; assembly: GCA_019694395.1. Lineage (GTDB taxonomy): Bacteria > Acidobacteriota > Blastocatellia > Pyrinomonadales > Pyrinomonadaceae > JAIBCC01. The sequence continues at coordinate 72,784 of JAIBCC010000011.1, forward strand.
CGCGCTGCTGACGGATGGGGAGAAAGCACAATGGTATTTCGTGATTTGATGGCAATAATGATTTTAAAGATTGCGGTGGAAGTCGGATTGGTCGAAGGGATTATAGCCGCCACAACTCCGCGCGGCGAAGCAATCTCAACAATGCTGCCGTCGTCTTTGATAACCCCGACGGTTTTCATACTGCGGAAAGCATCCCACACATCACGGGCGGCAAATTCGTTTTTTACCTGCTTATCTTCCGCTTTACCAAAACCGGTTTCTTCGTTTGCCATCTGACCAAGCCGAGCCGCCTCACGAAGCCCTGCTTGTGACATTGCTTCGCAAATCCGGTCAATCGTTGCCTGATCGAATCTCGCAACGGTTTTCCATGCCAAATAAGCCGCTTCAACGGCGTCGCGGGCTTCCTGCTGCGAAACTAGGTCTTTATCTTCCATAAGTTTGGAAAGTTTGGAAAGTCTGGGAAAATTTAGGAAGAAAAGACGCATTCTTCCTTCCTAAACTTCCTAAACTTCCTAAACTGTCTTAACTATTTTTTCTTGTCTCCGTTTCCTAATTGTCCTTGTCCGCCACCCTGCAAGGCTTTTTCATCCGGGCTATAGCCAACGCCCTTGGGTAAGCATTTTTCGACTTCCTGATGCGGACGCGGGATAACGTGAACGCTGACGAGTTCGCCTACCCGACGCGCAGCCGCAGCTCCGGCATCTGTCGCGGCTTTGACCGCACCAACATCGCCGCGCACAAAAATCGTGACCAATCCTGCGCCGATATATTCTTTTCCGATAAGCTGAACATTTGCCGCTTTTACCATTGCATCGGCGGCTTCAACTGCCCCAACAAATCCTTTTGTTTCTACCATTCCGAGTGCTTCGAGACTCATTTATTAATCCTCTCTTTTTAAGATTTACTTGATTGATTTTATAATAAGATTTGAATAAAGACTAAACGTAACACGCACTTTACACATTTTCAAGCCAAACCAATTGACAATAAAGTATTTTAGTCGTTATATTTCAAGTTTAAGACGGTTTTGGGTTATAATTAATTAAGGAAAATTTACTAAATGTCATTGTCACTTGGCGAAAAATTAAAGCAAGCCCGTGAAGCTCGCGGGGCTTCAATTAGTGAAGTTGCAGAACAAACAAGGATTTCTGCGCTTTATCTCGAATCTATTGAAAATAATGATTATCGGGGATTGCCCGGGGGCATTTTCAACAAAGGATTCGTTAAATCTTATGCCAAGTATGTTGGTCTCAGTGAACAAGAGGCTTTGCAGGATTATGCCCGTTTAATTTCCGAACAAGGCGAAACCAATATCGAAGAAACCAAAACCTACCGTCCCGAAGTTTTAACCGATGACAGAAGCGGCGGTTCAATGATTCCAACTATAATTTTTGCCGCTATTATTTTAGGTCTTTTGACCTGGGGCGTTTTTGCTTTGGTCAAATATTTGCGTGAGCAACAAGATCAGCCAGTTGCTGCTAATACTACAAATAATTCAAAAAACAATTCCAATTCGGCTAATACTACAAATAACAGTAATGGCGGAAACACAGCGGCAAATTCAAATACGGCTCAGCAAACAATGCCGCCGGCAAGTGAGATCAAAGCGGAATTCAAAGCATCCGAAGAAGTTTCTGTCCAAGCTACTATTGACGGCAAAAAAGCAAGTTTCCTAATTAAACCTGAAACTCCGCAAACTTTTACCGGACAGCAAAGCATAAAAATTGTTTATTCAAAATATAAAATTCAAGCATTGCAAATGTCATTAAACGGCAAAGCGATTACTTTGCCTACTGCTCCGGCAAATGCCAAAATGCAGGGCATTGAATTTGAAATAAATAAAGAGAATTTACCGCAAATCTGGCAAAGCGGAGCCATTACGCTTGCGCCTCCGACTACGCCAAATGCAAATACAAATACGGCACCGAATACGAACGCGCCGAGATAAACAAACAAGATAAATCGAAACCAGCCCGCTTGAAATTAAGCGGGTTTTTTGTTATTCAAAATTATGCCAGTTAAAGATATTAAAGAAGGTTTGACCTTCGATGACGTTTTATTAGTTCCCGCTTATTCGGACGTTCTCCCGAATGAAGTTGATACTGCAACCCAATTTTCACGCAATATTCGCTTAAATATTCCTTTATGTTCATCGGCGATGGATACTGTCACCGAAGCCAATTTAGCCATTGCGCTCGCACAACAAGGCGGAATCGGCGTGGTGCATAAAAATCTTTCAATTCAACAACAGGCTGACGAAGTTGACAAAGTGAAACGCTCGGAAAGCGGAATGATCGTTGATCCGGTCACTATCAGTAATAATGCGCTTGTTATGGATGCGCTCAATTTAATGGAGCGCTTCAAAATTTCGGGTGTTCCGGTCATTGATGAAAACGGTCATTTGGTCGGAATTATCACCAACCGTGATTTACGTTTTGAAACCCGTTCGGATATTCCGGTTTCCGAAGTAATGACTCCACAGCCTTTGGTAACAGTTCCGGTTGGAACAACTCTGGTAGATGCCAAAGTAAAATTGCAAAAGCACCGGATTGAAAAACTTTTGGTCGTTGACGAAGAAGGCTTGCTGAAAGGATTAATTACGGTCAAAGATATTCAAAAAGCCATCAAATATCCGTTCGCTGCAAAAGATGATTTAGGTCGTTTGCGTTGCGCTGCTGCAATTGGAGCAACAGGCGATTTTATGGAACGAGCTGAAGCCCTGATAAATTCTAGGGTAGATGCCATTGTTATTGACACGGCTCACGGACATTCTTCCCGCGTTTTAGAAGCAGTTAAAAAAGTAAAAGAGAAATTTGGAGTTGAAGTAATTGCCGGAAATGTAGCAACTGCCGAAGCTACCAAAGCACTCATAAATGTTGGAGTTGATGCGGTTAAGGTCGGAATTGGTCCTGGGTCCATCTGCACAACCCGCGTGGTCACAGGCGCAGGAGTTCCGCAAATTACTGCGATTGACGAATGTGTAAATGCTGCAAAAGGAACAGGGGTTCCGATAATTGCAGATGGCGGAATCAAATATTCGGGCGATGTGGCTAAAGCGATTGCTACCGGCGCGGATTGTGTCATGATCGGGTCGCTTTTCGCAGGAACAGCTGAATCTCCGGGCGAGATGATTCTTTTTCAGGGGCGAACATTCAAATCATATCGCGGAATGGGTTCAATCGGGGCAATGAAAAAAGGTTCAAGTGACCGCTATTCGCAGGAAGAAACCGTTAATGAATCAAAATATGTGCCTGAAGGCATCGAAGGTCGTGTCGCCTACAAAGGCACACTTTCCGATATGGTTACCCAGCTAGTCGGCGGTCTGAAAAGCGGAATGGGTTACACCGGCTGTAAAAATATCAAGGAGTTTCAGGAAAATACCCGCTTCGTGCGTATCACCTCCGCAGGATTGCGCGAATCGCACGTTCACGATGTCATCATTACCAAAGAAGCTCCGAATTACAGTGCAGAAAGCTAGTTCATTAGCAATCGGCAGTGGCAGTTCGCAGTATTTGCCAATTGCAAAATTTCTCTAAAACTTTCTCCATTTGAGAGACGGCAAAGTTATTTTTGGATTGATTTTGTCCCCTTTCAAAAAGGCAACCATTGTTTCGGCAATTTTTGGCGAGGAGATTAACAAATCGTCGCTGTGTCCGGCGCGTTCAATGATTAAATGCTGGCTTTTTGAAAAACCTTTTCTGACAATTTCTGCGTTACTGACCGGAGTTCTGCCGTCCAAAGTTCCGCTGATAAAAAGAGTTGGCACGTTAGATTTTAGAGGACTGCGGAATTTCTCGCCTAAATCTGTTTGATTCCAAGCCTCGCAAATTTTTGGAAATGGAAAATCAATAATTGCACCAAGTAAAGTGTTTTCCTTTTCCCTTTCAATTCGACCAAATCTGTCTTTTGAAATTCCTGAAGCGCAATCCATCATAAACGCCATCGCCGAACCAATCCCGCGTTTTCTAAAACCTGCAACTTGTGGAGCGATAAATGAAAAATTTCCCTTGTCCATCGCATAAAAAAGCGCAGGTAAATTGCTGATAAAATTGGTATCGCCCATTCCAATTGCCGTTAAAAGCTGTAAATCAAATTTTCCAATCGTAACTTTTACCTTTTTCTGAGATTGAGAATCGGTAAATTCAACCGTTTCCGGATTTTTTTCAACCCGGTCAAAGACTTTTTTCATTAAGGCTAAAAGGTCGGGAATTTTTGCCCCGAGTTCAGTATCAGTTTTGAATTCCTGTTCAATGACTTTGAGTTGCGATTGAATATTGCTTGGCAATTTATAAGTGTCGTCTAATCCTTCCACTCCTGCCAAAATGGCTTTTTCGATATTTTCCCCATGTCGTTTGAGAACAGTTAATCCAAGATGCGTGCCGTAGCTGATTCCAAGTAAATTGATTTTGGCTGCGCCAATTGCTTTTCGCAAATCTTCAATATCATCCGCATTTTCGTTTGTGTTATACCCGGTCAAATCAACCCTTTGCTCAGTCCAGTATTTAGCGCAAAGTTTTGATTTATCCAAAACATTTTGCAAATAATCATTTTCGTTTGCCGGTTTATCAAACGGAAGATCCACAAAATTAATGCAATTGAGATTTGGTTTGGATTGCCCGACTCCCCGCTGGTCGAGCGCAATCACATCTGCCACTTCGCGCAAAGCCATAAACATCGAAAATCTACTGCTTCTTGCTGCGCCGATTCCTGAGCTGCTCGGTCCGCCAGCCAAGTAAACAATTGGCGATTTGGGGTTTGGCGAAGTGCTTTTGAAACGAATAAAAGCAATTTGAATTAAACGGCTTTTGGGATTTTGCCGATTTTCGGGAACAGAAACAAATCCGCGTTCTGCTTCAACTTTTTGTCCATTTGCAGTTTCAAAAGTGAATGGTTCAATTTTTAATTCACCCGCTTTTGACTGGGCAAATAAATTGATTGAAGTAATAAAAAATATAGCTAAAAAAAGTATTGTATTTTTCATTTTTATTGTTTAATCCAGGTCAAATCAAAGCCAAATCCTTTCCATTTAATTTCCTTGATATTTCCCGCATCTTCGCGGACAAAACAGGCTTCGCCGAAAAACTTATATTCAAAAAAACAATCTTTTCTAATCGGATAAAGTTTAATGTCACCTGCCAGTAAAGAACCATTTACCAAACGCATATTGTATTCACCAATCCCGTCACTACGGCGATAATGCCCCAAAAATCCTTTTAATTCATCATTTGAAACAGTAATGAATTTTGGATTCGGCACTTCTTTAACTGACAATTCCTTATCCTGTAAAATGTCGGAAATCCCTTTTGAAATCAAATCAAATGCACCCGAAGCCAAATTGGAAAGTAAAACAAAACCATATTTTTTATTTTTTTCGATTTCAAAATAAGCTCGATGCCCGTTCGTGCTTCCGCTCCCGTTGACGTTTTGTTGACCGACCAACGAAGTTTTAGTATTTTCGCCGTATTTCCCGTCTAAAATTGCATTTCCGAATTTATAAACGTCCCCGGCAGTGCTGAAAACTGAACCTGCACCGACCAAAAACGAATAATCTTTGAGCGAAGCATTGACGTAACCGTTTGGAGTCAGAAAATAATCCTGCGCTCTGCGATCCATAATTTCTTCGCTGTTAAATTCAAGTGAATCAGTCATTTCCGCTGGTGTAAAAACATATTGCTGAATTAATTCCGTGTAAGATTTTCCGGAGGCAATTTCCAGACATCTGGCTAAAACTGCAAAACCAGCCGAGCTGTAAAGTGATTTTGTTCCCGGCTCAAAAGCTAATTTTGATTGTTTAACTTTTTCGATAAATTCAGCCGAAGTGTAAGGAACAGACTCGGCTTCGGCAGGCATTACACGATGCTGAATTCCCGAACGGTGCCGCGCCAGCATTTCAATCGTAATTTTATCGCCATCGGGAAAATCAGGAATATATTTTGTCAATTTATCGGCTAATGAAATTTGGTTGCTTTCAAGTAAACGATTCAAAATCACAATCGTCATATATTTTGTGATCGAAGCAATTCCGATACGCGTATTTAGCTGGTTTGGGATTTTGTAATCTGCATTTGCTACCCCAAAAGCTTTTTCATAAATAATTTTGCCGTTTTCCGATGCCAGAATTACGCCTGAAAATTGATTATTTTTGGCAAATTGGCTGACAAAATCATCAATTTGTTTTGCTTTTGCCGATTGTCCAAAACTAATTTGAATAAAAAATAAAAAAATTAAGCCGAATAAAATAAATAATTTGGATTTGTTCATAAAAAACACCCCTAAAATTGAAACTAAATCAAATTTTAGATTTTTTAACTAGAAAATTCTTGACTGAGATTAGCAAATTCGGCTGAAATTAGCGGGTGCGGAAAATTTTGCGGAATTCTTTTGGAGTCATTCCAACAATATTTTTGAAACTGCGGGTAAAATGCGTTTGGTCAGCAAAACCTGTGTTGAGGGCAATTTCCACCAGACTTTCGTTCGAGGAAATTATTTTGTTTCGGGCATTTTCAATCCGAATTTTGCGGATGTAATCGCCAATCGTGCAGCGTTCAAATTGACGAAAAACACGGGCAAGATGGGTTGGATGAACGCCGACAAAATCAGCCAGATCATTCAAATTAAATGGCTCAGCAAAATTTTCGCGCAAAATTTCGATAGTTTTTTCAAGCCATAAAGGGCGTTTTCGCTCGTTAGAATTCAAATTCTGCCGGGAAGCAAAAATTAAAAGTTCGGTCGTCAAACTTTCCAGGGAAAGTGCCGAAAATTTATCTCTTTGACAAAATTCCCGATACATTCGCGCCGCAATCCACAAAATCTCATCACTTTGCATTGCCAAAGGTTCGTTTAATTTTGCTCCGTAATCTTTTACCCGTTCCAAATTATTGGCATCAATTTCAACCAAAAAATGGGTGCCGTTGGAATTATGTTTTTCGGCGTGGCTGGTGTCCGGCGGATAATAAACTAAAGCAGTTGGGGCACGATCATTTACTTTTCGCTCGATTTGTTCCTGATAATTGCCCGAAATAACAAAACAAAAATGTGAAAGTTCGTGCGAATGTTTGGGAATTTGCAAACGATTCGGATAGGCTTTTTCGGTAAACCGGAATCCGTTCGCCAATAATGCTTGCGAAGTTTCTCCGTAAAATTCTCCTGCTTTTAATCTTAAGGACATTTTTCCTTTCAAAAATTAAACACCACAAAAGCTTTATTTGTGACAACTTTGCAGGTTTTTACGAAAAGAAAAAATAAAAGTTCAATTAACAGGATGTTTGAAAGCAGAATTTTGTTTCAATCTATTGCCAATAGATTTTCCCATTCTTCGTAAAGTGCTTGGATTTGGGCTTCGGTTTGCTGATATTTTTGATTTGTTTCAAGTAATTTTTCGTGATTGGAAGCAATTTCCGTTGAACTCATCGCAAAGGAAAGTTTACCCAGTTCTTCCTCTAAACGCGGAATTTCCGATTCAATTTCCGAAATTCTTTTTTCAATTTGCTGACGCTGATTTTTTGATAATTGGTCTTTGGTTTTTGGCTGTTGGTCTTGGGAATCTAAATTGTTTAAGTCAGTAGAAAAATCCGGCTTTTGACTTTCGACTTTTGACTTTCGACTTTCCGTCCAATCGTGAAATTCGGAATAATTGCCGTTGAAAATTTCAATTTTTCCGTTTTCTTCAAATGAAAGGATCTGAGAAGCAATTCTGTCCAAAAAGTATCTGTCGTGCGAAACAGTAATAATCGTGCCTTGAAAAGCGTCTAAAGCCGATTCCAGAGCCTCTCGCGAAGGAATATCGAGGTGGTTGGTCGGTTCGTCGAGAATTAAAACGTTTTTATTTGAATAAATCAGTTTAGCAAGTGCCAGTCTTCCCTTTTCGCCGCCGGAAAGATCGGAAACGCGTTTAAAAATATCTTCACCGACAAACAGAAAACGGGCTAAAAAATTACGCAATTCGCCATTTTCCGCCATTGGAGCTACCCGGCGCAGTTCCTGAATAATTTCGTTGCGTTCGTCCAGATCTTCCAAATTTTGTGAGTAATAACCAATGTCAACTTTTGCTCCCCACAAAATTTTACCGGAAAGTTCGCGGAGTTTGCCTAAAACGGTTTTTAGAAAAGTAGTTTTCCCCGTTCCATTGCCGCCGATTACGCCCATTGCTTCTCCCCGAAGCAGCGAAAATTCGATATTTTTGGCTAAAATATTTTCGCCATAACCGATACTCAAATTTTCAACGGTCAAAACCTGATTGCCGGTGCGCTCAACTTTTTTTAGTTGAAAATTGCCTTGAGGTTTATCATTTTGCACTGCGTCAACCCGATCCATTCTTTCGAGCATATTGCGGCGCGATTTGGCTTGTTTAGTTTTTTGACCTTCGATATTGCGGCGGATAAATTCTTCGGTTTTAGAAATTAAAGCCTGCTGATTTTCAAAAGCTCTTCTTTGCGCTTCCCGACGTTCTTCTCTTTCAATCAAAAACTGCGAATAATTTCCTTTGTAACTGACGGCTTTTCCATTCTCGATTTCGATAATGCGATTGCAAACACGGTCAAGAAAATACCGGTCGTGGCTGATGATAACAAAAGTTTTGTCATAGTTTTGCAAAAAGGTTTCCAGCCACTCAACCGCATTCACGTCCAGATGGTTGGTCGGTTCATCCAACAGCAAAACGTCAGGCTGAGAAAGCAAAAGGCGTGCTAATCCAAGCCGATTTTTTTGTCCGCCTGACAGATTTTTGGTTTCGGTTGTCCAGGTTTCCTTGGCAAAACCCAATCCCATTAAAATTGCTTCGGCTTTAGCGGTGTAGGTAAATCCGTCTTCAAGTTCAAATTCTGTTTGGAGTTCAGCGTAGTTTTCCAAAATCTCGTCGGAAACTTCTGTTTCCATCTGCTTTTCGAGCCGACGCATTTCGGCTTCAATATCGTGCAAACGCTTGAAAGCAGAAAGTGCGGCAGTATGCACAGTTTCTTTTTCGGTAAAATCAACGTGCTGCTGCAAAAGTCCAAGTTTGAGATTGTTGATTTTGATAACTTCGCCCGAATCCGGCAGTTCTTCGCCCGTAATCGTGCGAAAAACAGTCGTTTTCCCTGCGCCGTTTCTTCCAACCAACCCAACTTTTTCGTTCGGATTGATTTGAAATGAAACTCCGCGCAGAACTTCGTGTGCGCTGTAAGATTTAGTAACTTCGGCGAGACGAAAAAGCATCGGATCAAGTAAAAAGTAAAAAGTAAAAAGTAAAAAATTTGGAACATAAAAGGCAAAGGTAGGAGCTAAAATCTCTCTACTTTTGCCTTTTTACTTTTGCCCTTTTACTTTGCTAACTATTTTTTGGTGTTAGCGGTATTTGCCTTCGGCGCAGTATTAGCAGCAGTATTTGCTGTCGGCTTTGCTTCAGGTTTAGCATTTGCATTTGCCGGTTTATTGGCATTTGCATTCGAATTTGCTCCAGCTGCATTGGTATTTGCGTTGGTGTTAGCATTGGCATTAGGTGTTGCTGCCGGACGTGCGCCGCTTAACTCATTCGGGTTGTCAACGATTTTCTTGAGCAATAAATTTTCGATCTTAGCTTCGTTCATTGCTTGTGCAGCATACGCTTGGCTGACCAAATCTTTACGACCGTTGGTTAAAGCCTCAATAATTTGTTGACGAACTCCGGGGCTTTCCAAGGTCAGATTTTCATCTTTGTCGCTACGTTCAACGAGTTTGAAAATGTAGAATTTGCCATCCAAATTGATCGGACCGACCACTTTACCAATCGGAATCTGCGGATTCATAAAGGCTGCAAGCTGACCGCCGTAACCTTGTTTCAATTGATCTTCGGAGATGTAGCCTAAATCGCCGCCATTGACTCGGCTTTGATCTTCGCTGTTTTCACGGGCAACCGTGGCAAAATCTGCACCTTGGTTAAGCTTGTTGGCAATTTCATTGATTTTGAGTTTGGTGCTGGCTTCATCAACGGTTGAATCACCTTCCCCGCTCTTGTTTGGGTCAATAATAATTGCTGATAACTTAACCCCTTTCTTTTTGACAAAAGCTTCGGGATTTCCTTTGTAGAAAGCATCAATTTCACTATCTTTCGGGGCTTCAACCTTGCTGGTAACTTTTTCGACCAAAGCATTGATGGCAAGTTGTTTTTTCAGTCCGTTGCGAACACTTTCTTCAGTTTCGCCTGCATCCTTCAAGCCTTTTTCCCATTCTTCGGCAGATTTACCGCTGTTATTTTTGAGTTTATTGAACTCTTCGGTAACTTTGGCATCTTCCGGCACAACTTTCTCTTTTTCAGCCTTTTGATACATTACTTCGGTCTGAATCAGGTTTTGCAAAACTTGCAGACGGGCTTGAGCTAATTCAAGCGGAGACAATTTTGATTCTTGTCCCTGAGCTTGCTGCTTGACGACTCTTTCGACTTCTTCCATGGTGATTGCTTTTCCGTTAACGGTAGCAACGGTTTCATTATTGACAGGTTTCTGTCCGTTTGCGCTTCCCGGATCAGTTCCGCACGAACTGAAAACCAAAGCAGAAACCGCTAAAATAGCAATCGTTAAAAACTTAAATTTGAATTGTGGCACTGTGGCTTTTACTCCTTCCAAATAAACAATATTCATCATTGCTTGACTTAAACTAAAAAAATTTGTTATAAATCTTGTTTTTGAGTTTGTAACCAAACAAACTCTTATATATCCCTCGGCTTAATATTTTGGAGGCAAAAAATAATGGCAAAACGCTGTGATGTATGCGGAAAAGGTCCGCAATTTGGAAATAATGTTTCGCACGCTAACAACAAAACCCGTCGTCGCTTTAACCCGAATCTGCAATCAATTCGAGTTGTTGCACCGACTGGTGGCGCAATCCGTCAAAAAGTTTGCACTCGCTGTTTGAAAGCGGGTAAAGTTGTCAAAGCTGTCTAGGTTGTTTGAGATTTAACCTCAAACTTTGGTTGCCAGATGTAGAAATACATTTGGCATTTATTTTTGCCTAAACAACGGCGATACACTCAATTTCCACTCGTGCATCACGCGGCAATCTCGCCGCTTCCACGGTTGCCCGTGCCGGTTTGTTTTCGATAAAAAACTCGCTGTAAACCGCATTCATTGCCGAAAAATCATTCATATCAGCCAGAAAAACTGTGGTTTTAACCACATTATTCAAGCTGGTTCCGGCGGCTTCTAATATCGCGCTTAAATTTTTCAAAACCTGACTGGTTTGTTCCGGCACATCTCCGGCAACGAACTCGCCGGTTTTCGGATCAATCGGAATTTGTCCTGAAACAAAAACCATATTTCCAACCTTTACGGCTTGCGAATAAGGTCCGATTGCGCCCGGTGCATTGTCAGTTGAAATAATCTCTTTCACGATAATAATAGCCTTTGATTAAACTTTTTTACTCAAGCAAAAGGCAAATATTAGCAGAATTATTGGCAAAAAGAAAGCGAGGCACGGCTGGAAATTGTAAAGCCTTTGTAAAAAGTGGGCGGAAAGTGGAAAAATGAAAAAGTGAATAAGTAAAAAGGTTCAAAACTCCCTTTATCTTCAGCATCATTCTATATCCTAATCAAAAACTGAACCTCATTCCAAAATCAACTCTCCGCGCATTGTTGGCAGAAATAGGCTGGTGAAAAAACGGTGATGTTTGGACTCCGACAAAGTTAGTGAAGTTAGTAAAATTAAAGACATTATTAGCGGTTGCATAGAGTTTAATTGAATATTTATGATTTGGAGAAATACCAATATCTCCGCTTGCAGCTTCGCTTGAACTAACCACAATTGTTCCCGGAATTCCTACACCTTCCTTTCTTTTGACTAAACCGAAAGTCCAACTCAATGACATATCAACTTGCTTTTGCCAAGTTCCGCGCTCACTATTTCGCAAGATTCCAAAAGGTCTGTCGTTAAAAATTGTGTCATCATTTTCATCTTTTCCAGTTGTAATTGTATATGGCAGTGGCGAATTGACCATTAAATTAGTGGAAAAACTAATACCTTTCCGCACTTTCCAAAAGATTGAAGCATAAATGTGGTGTCTTTGGTCAAGATTTGAAACGGAACGGTCAAGTCTCAAATTATAATTGTCGCTTGGCATTCCGAAAATGCCATTAGCATCTGACATATTTTTTGCCCAAATGTATTCAATTCCGTATGAGACTTTTTTATTTAATTGTCCGTTCAAACCAATATTTAGTGATTTTCTTTGAAAAAATGCTGATGATTCGACTTGGACAATCCGCCCAAAATTTGGATTTGGTCTGAGACCATTCAAAGGCGCATTGATGTCACGACTCCGAAACTGATGAACTCCTTTTTCGTATTTGTAAAGAATTCGGAGCGAAGTTGTATTGTTCAATCTTTGCTCAAGCCCGATTGATGAAAGAAAAATATACGGATTCTTCAAATTATCTGTGGTTTGCCAAAAACTCTTTGGTAAGAATTGGCTTATTCCACTCAAAAACGGATTCGGATAACTCGGATTGATAATGACAATTTCGCTTGGTTGTGTTTTATCTTGACTTAAGACGTTTGCTAAATTGTTGGTTTCAAACCAATCATAATAGACACCTGCACCACCGCGAAAAGTTGTTTTTCCACGTTTGTTGGGCGACCAAGAAAATCCAATGCGAGGCGAAATGTTGTTTTTATCTTTTAAATTATTTTGCCATTCATAACGAAGACCAAGACTTAACAAAAAACTTTTATGCAGACGAACATCGTCTTGTAAATATGCTCCTAATTGAATTTGTGAAAGTTTAATTTTCCTTGTTCCTAAACTTTGGGTAAAAGTTGTAGGCTTATTTAGAGTTAAATCGTTCAAACTCGAAAACGTAAAAGTCCCATTTTTGTTTTGTGCAGATTCAGTCTCAAGTTTTTCATATTCAAACAATCCGCCAATCTTCAAAGCCTGACTTTTTCCAAGCCCGAACAATAAATTATCTGAAAACCAAATTCCATTTTTGCGGCTGTCTTTTTTATTTCCCGCCCCGCCATCGCTAAATGAATCAAGCACAATAATTGCAGTCTTATCACTATTTGGATTTATCTTTGAATTTTCGTTGGTATATTGCAAACGAAACTCATTGTAAAAACGCTTACCAATAGTTCCAACTTCGGAAACTCGTATTAAATGATTTGAGTTTTTTACAGAGAACGCACGTTCTTGTAGATTAAATTCGCCAACCCCATTGTTTTCTGACTTACTCATTGTTCCTTGATAGGCAATTCCGAGAAAATGAGTTTTGCTTAAATTCTGTGTAAACTTTATCCAAGGAAGAACATAACTGAATGAGTTACGAACCGAACCTCTAAGTTGACCATTTGGCGAAACAGCAACAATACTTTCATCTTTATAAGAGTTATTACTGAAAGCAGAGATAAAAAGTGAACTTTGTTTTTTTACCAAAGGTCCACTCAAGAAAAAGTCCAATCTTTTTTGTTGAGAAGGAAACCGTTGAATAGCAAATGGATAACGGGCATTAAGAGATTCATCATTAAATCCGGTTGAAACAGAACCACTCCAATTTCCTGCACCTGCTTTGGTTGTGACATCAATAATTGTGACACCAAGTTGATGATATTCCGCATCGAATGAACTTCTGGTTACTTTGATTGAAGCAATTTGTGATTTGGGTGGAAGTCTGCCGGGGAATCCGTCAACTCTAATTATTGCATCCTGTCCAAATTGATTTTTCAACTCTCGCTCCATTTCTTCGGGATCATCCGAAAGTCTTTCAATTTGCTCTTTGGTCAAAAAATTACTGAAAACATCTTCAGTTGCAGTTTCTTGTTTATCTCGCGTAACATCAACATTTTCAACAAATTCTGCCACTTGAAGTTGAATGTTGATTTCGTTTTTTCCTTGAATTACATCAACTTCTTGAGAGAGAGGGCGGAAACCTTTGGCTTCAATCTCCAAAATATATTTGCCTGATTTAAGATTTGAAAAGGTAACTTCTTGGTTTTTGGTAGTCCTAGTCGTTTTGTTTGAGCCGTCTTTGTCCTTTATTTTTATTATGGCATCAGTAATTAACGCACCTTTTTCATCCGTCACCGAGACTTGTAAAAACGTGGATTGAAACGCAGACACACTTAGTATCAGGTTCAAAAATAAGAAAATGACACCAAGTTGTTTGGTAGAAAAATCTATAAAGCACATTTATTTTTCTTTCACTTCAAATAAGGTTGATTTAAATTTTGGATTTATCTGTAGCTTTTTTACTTTTCTTTCTTCAATGGTTTTTCCATCCTGTTCTACAACAATGCTTTGTGCAAATAAAACACCATCTTTAGTTTGATAATCAGAAAAGTAATATTTACGCTCAACCGACTTATCTGTCGCTTTACTCGCCCAAGTTCGTGTAATTATTTGTAAAAGATGCGTTTTATTATTAAAGAAGAGTTTTACTTTTGAACCATTTTGCATAATGGATTCAATTACATCCAGTTTCCCTGTATTTGTTTCGGCAACTCCAACAAAAGAAAATTCTAAATTTTGATACCAGGAAAAATCTAACGTAATTGGAAATGTAACCCAAAAAGCATCAGATTTTAACTTCAACATTTGCTCATTTTTCTTCTGTTCTGCTGATTTACCATCATTTATTTGAAAGTTCATCGGCTTTCCATCAACGAAAACATTCAGTTGTTCAGAAAAATTGTTGTTGTTTAAGATTGAGGTTGTGGAAGTTTGATTAGTTGCGTAATCGCTGAAAGCATTTTGGTATATTTGATTTGGAAATAAAATGCTCAACTCAACTTCGGAAGAAAAGTCTGCTTTTCCATTAGGTAAATCCGGTGAATTTATTTGACCTGTAATATCAAAAATAACATTTAATCCGTTTATGGATTTATTTTTTCTTATAGAATTTTGAGCTTGAGCCAAAATTGCTTTTGCTTTTTCCTTAGAAGAATCAATTTTTATTGGTTGAGCGACTAGATTTGGTGAACAAAATCCCAAGATTGTTAAAAATAAAATAAAAGTTATTGCGAAAGTTTTTATTTTCATTTGTCTATTACCTCTAATTTTTGAAATAAATCATTTTTATCAATTGGAGTTCCAAACCAAGTCTTTGTTATTTTCCCATTTTCAAGCAGAAAATTTGTGGGAAAATATTTAATTTTTAGTTTTTCATGAAGTGTCACTTCTTTATCGTATAATATTGGAAACTTAATTCCATACTGATTAATAAAATCCTCAATATCACTTTTCTTTTCTATAGTAATTCCTAAAATTTTTATTTCTGAGTCCAACTTACTAAAGTTATCAGAAATAAGTTTTGATTCTTTTTTACACGCCTGACAACCAGTCAAAACATAAATGACTAAAACTTTTCCTTTTTTTATTTCATCTGAAAAATCTGATTCGTCTATAATGTTATACAGTTGAGATTCTGGAAACGATGTCCCATTATAAGCAGACGCTTCTGCTAAATAAGCATTAGCCTCTTTTAATGACTTAAAAACTAAAAAGCAACCAAACGGAAGAATTAGTCCAATGATAACTGCAACAATAATCAAATACTTATTTTGTAAAAGTTTCATAATGTGGAAGGCTGTCTTTTTTTAGATAACTTTAAAACCAAAAAAGAAACTAAATAATCAACAGCCATTTATTTCAAAACTCTTAGTTCTCTATTGGTGATTCGGGATCTTCAAATGCACGAACTTTGCCACAGTCCCAAATGCAAACTGGGTCTCCTCCAGCAACTACAGGAGGTCTTTGTTCCTGTAAATGACAAACAACACCTGCAATAATTATGGTGCCAGCACAATCTGCCGCATAAACTGATACTGCTACAGATGAAAATAAAAGACTTGCAAGAAAAGAAATAAATAATTTCTTCATCAAAATTCTCCTAATTTTTATTTAATTTTGCGTAAAGCATCCTTAAATTAACATTGGATTTTCAAATATCAAGTGTTTTTAATTGGCGAAAAAAGCTATTATTTGCACTATTTAACATCTTTTGGCGAAACTGGATATTTTTGGCAAATATTGACTTTTTTGGCATTTTTTATTTTGCCATTTTCAGCCAGCATTGCCTTTGGAACTGCTTCGGAGTAAAGCCATATTTCTGTTTAAAGTCTTTAACAAAATGGCTTAAATCTCCATAACCAACTTGGACACAAACCTCGCTGATTCGTAGATACTTAGTCTCAAAAAGTTTTCTTGCTTTTTCGAGACGTAACTCATTATCAAATTGGATAATGGTTTTGCCTGTTTGAGTTTTAAAAAGTTTTTTCAGATATGGAACTGACACGCCAAAAGTTCGTGCAGAATCTTCGATAATTTGAATTAATTCGTGACCATTTCCAAGCGATTCTTGGAGTTTGAGAACTCGCCCATCTATTTCACTCATCCCGTTTTTTTCCTTAATGTGGATTTTAGGCAAACGGATATTCCAAATGCAGGGGGGCAAATTTAGAGTTTTAAAATTCTTGGGGGAAGAATTAGCAACTAAGGTTGTTACATTGGGAGTTTGCTCCTGATAAAAATCATCAAAATAATGGCTAAAATCTTATTTGATGGATACAGATTTGTCAAGCTATTTTTTTTTTGAAAAATGTAATTATTGATTATAAAGAGATTGCAGAAACCATATTTTGAAGTAATTTCCATTTTTAACCTGAATTATTTACCCGCTCGACTTCAATCACGCCGGAAACTTTTTTAATCGAAGAAATTACGCGATCAAGATGTTTTTTGTCAAAAACTTCCACCGTAACTTCAATCAATCCGCGTTCGTCGCTCGAAACATTTGCACTGACATTGCGGATACTCGTTTTTATTTCGGCAATCGCATTGGTAATTCCGGCTAACATTCCCGTCCGGTTTTCTGTAATTGCCAAAAGTTTAGCTGACTGAACACTTTCCGTATCGTTTTTTGCCCATTCCACTTCGACAATTCGCTCTTTGTTTATCATCAACTGCGCCACGTTTTTGCAGTTTTTATTGTGAACGACAATGCCCTTTCCAAGTGAAATATAGCCAATGATTTCTTCACCTTTGAGCGGGTTACAGCAACGGGCGCGAGTCAGCAAAAGATTATCCACACCTTTGACAATAATTGCATCTTCGCCTAAACCAATAAACTTTTTGACAGCCTTTACGCCAGATTGAATAGCTGATTCTTTTTTCTTATCCGGGTCGAGTTCGGCAAATTTTTCCGGTCCGAGGTATTTGGCGATCACGTTGCGAGGTAGGGTTTTACCGTAACCGATGGAAGCCATTAGATCCTCAATTCGACCCAAACCATATTCGTTGGCGATCCGCTTTAAATCGGCTTCACCGCTGGAAAACAGTTTTTTTGCAGATAGTTGGAATTTTTCCGCCTCTTTTTCAAAAAGTTTGCGTCCTAATTCAATAGATTCAGTCCTTTGTTGTTCCGCAATCCAATGTCGAATATGATTTCTGGCGCGTGAGGTTACAACATGATTCAACCAATCGCGCGACGGCTTTGAATTCGGATTGGTCAAAATCTCTATCACATCGCCGTTCCTGATTTCGTTTCGGAGCGCAACCATTCTGCCGTTAATTTTGGCTCCAACACATTTATCACCGACTTCCGAGTGAATAGCATATGCAAAATCAATCGGAGTTGCGCCACGGGGAAGTTGAATGACCTTTCCCATTGGAGTAAAGGCATACACATCCTTCGGATAAAGATCAAGTTTTAACGATTCAATGAAATCTTTGGAATCTTTATTTTCCTGAGTTGTTTCAACTAAAGGCAGGAGCAGTTTTTCGACTGTTTTACGGAGGCTGTCGAGATTTTCGTCATCCTCATGTTTACCAAGCTTACTTTCTTTGTATTTCCAATGTGCAGCCACCCCTTCTTCGGCAATCTGGTGCATTTCTTCAGTTCGGATTTGGACTTCAAAAGAATGTCCCCCTTCACTAATTACAGATGTATGAAGCGATTGATAAAGGTTATCGCGTGGAATTGCGATCCAATCCTTAAAACGTTCAGGAACAGGTGTCCAAAGATCGTGTATGACGCTTAAAGCCACATAACAATACTTTTTATCGTTTTCCGTAATGATGCGGGCGGCAATCAAATCATAAACCTGTTCAATAGTAAGTTTTCGCTTCTTTAATTTTTTCCAAAGTGAGTAAAGACGTTTAACCCGTCCCTGCACCTGCACAAATGGGACATCATTTTCGCGTAACCTATCCTCTATTGTTCCGGTAATTTTTTGGAGAGTTGCTTCTAATTCAGGACGTCGCGCTTCAACTTCAATTGACAGTTTTTTATATTCTTCGGGATGAATATTTTGAAAAGATAGATCTTCTAATTCGCTTCGCAATTTTCCCATTCCAAGCCGATGAGCAATCGGTGCATAAATGTCTAAAGTTTCTTGTGAAATCCGCGCCCGTTTTTCGGGTTTGAGAAACTCCATCGTCCGCATATTATGAAGCCTGTCCGCAAGTTTTATTAAAACTACACGAACATCCGTAATCATTGCCAAAACCATTTTGCGGACATTTTCGGCTTGTTGTTCGGCTTTGGAAAGATTACTGATTTGAGCAATCTTGGTTAATCCATCAACCAAATAGGTAATTTCCTCACCAAAATAGTTGCGTAGGGTGTCGAGGTCAACTAAAGTATCTTCAACCACATCGTGCAAAAGTCCGGTTGAAACTGAAACTTCATCCAACCGCATATCCGCCAAGATGTCAGCAACTGCAAGCGGATGAACCAGATACGGTTCGCCAGAGGCACGAGTTTGCCCACGGTGATTGAGAGCTGAAAAAAGATAAGCGCGGCGAATCAGATCCACATTTGAATTTGGATGATTTTGCTCAACTTTTTCTATGATATTTTCTATGCGAACCATTTTTAATAAACCAAAAGCGATACTCAAATAATATCTTAATTGAGTATCGCCCTTCTAATAAAGTAAAAAGTTTATTTATTATTTTTTGGCAGCATTGCTGTTTGCATCTTCACCGGCAGCAATCTTAGCACGTTCTTCCAGCTCATCTTTTATAGATTTAGTAACATCACTAAGTTCTTTGAACTTTTCTCGTGCAGCATCCGCATCAGCCTTAAATTTGTCTTTGTCGGCTGTTCGCCCTTCCATTTCGGCTAAACGCATTGACTGAATAAGCAAACTAAGGTTATATGAGCGAGCAGATTCAAATGGCTTCAAGAAATCATTTTTATCTTTCAACTCTTTGTCACTCAGAGGTTTAACATTAAGACCTTTTGAATTTCCGACCTGATCGGTTTCAAGCGCAAGAGCCTTGTTGATTAAATCCATCCCTCTTTGAACACAACCTTTTAACTTTTCAAAATCTTCCGCGTTTTCCGGTTTGGTGAAAGTAAAGACTGATTTTCCATCTTTTTGCGCGGTTTTCTTAACTTTCGGGTCTTCCGTAATATCATTAGCACAAGTGTTTTCCTTTGAAGCTAATGAGGTATAGGCTTCCGCTCTTTGCTCATTTGGAATGTCGGTTCGCTCAGAACGATCAGTGACCCATTTTTGCCAATCATCTTTCCGACCTAAACTATCATACAAATTTGCAACCGCTTTGAAGGAACTGTTATCTTTTGGATCAACATCTATTACTTTACGGTATTCCTTAATTGCTTCCTCAGCTTTGTCTGTCAAAGTCCGATTGTTAATAAACTGCGAATGAAGCGTCCGGGCTAAGAAAAGTTCCGCCGTCTTTTGCTCCTGACTTCCTACCGGAGCACGACTCACGGCTTGACGAAATAATGCTTCTGCTTCATCCAACTTTCTATTTTTGAATGCTTCAGCCCCATCAACCACATTTTTTCTTGCAATAACTTTATTATAGATTGAGCAATTTGCTCCGAATAAAGTTAATAATCCCAATAATACAATTATCCCTACTCGAGAGAATCTCATGTTTTCGACTCCATTTTGCGAACAGTGACAGTCTTTCAAAGTTAAAACTGTCACCGTTAAATTAATCAGTTAAATCGTCAACTTGTAACCCGATTGGCTGTGCCCCGGCAACCTTTGCAGCATCAATTACTTTGACTATATCACCATATCTGAGTGATCTCGGAGCTTTAATGAATATTGTTTTTTCAACTTCATTTGATCCTTCACGAAATACCCCTTGATCCGCTCTATCTTTAAATACGGTTTCAAGTTTCGTTTGCAAAGCAGTTGTGTCGGTTACATTTCCCATATCTTCGGTGTTCAATTTAAGAGCACCAGTGCCCTTTTCAATTGAGACAACCAAAGTTAAAGGATTTGGTTTTGGCGGTGTATTTTGATCTTCCGGTTTCGGTTCAGCCGGAACTTTTGCCTCAAAGCGGCTCGGCTTCAACGGTGAAATAACCATGAAGATAATCAGCAAAACCAACAAAACATCAATCAAAGGCGTGACGTTAATATTGGGAGTAGCTTCTCCGCTTGAACTCCCTCCACCTGACATTCCCATAGAAAAAATCTCCTAACTTAGCCCTGCCACAATTAACAGGGCTTCCACGTTACTGTTTATTTGCCTTGTTGTTGACCTTTCTTTCTATCGGCGACCAAACCAATTTTGTCAATATCCTGTTTACGGATGACATTGATGGCTTCTACGACCGTGCCGTAACTGACATCCACACCGCTTTTAATATAGACAATCCGCTTTTCAGGAGTTTTACCTTCCATCAGCTTTTTGATTTTGTCACCCATTACTTCTTTAGCGAATTTTTCTTTTCCAATATAAAATTCATTATTATTTGGAATCGAAATCAAAACAGAAGTTTCTTTGATAATATCAGGGTCTTCAACAGCTCCTATTGTCTCACGAGGAAGGTTTACACTAACCCCTTGTTGCAACAACGGCGTGACCACCATGAAGATGATTAAAAGCACCAACATAATGTCAACCATTGGAGTAACGTTAATCTCGGAGTTATATTCCTCATTCGTGTTACCGCCCATTCCCATAGCTTAATTCTCCTTTAGGATTGCTATTATCCTTTCAATTGTTTTGATTTTTGCTTAATGAAATAGTCAATCAATTCAGAGGCTGAGTTTTCCATTTCAATACCAAAACTTGAAACTTTATTGGTGAAATAGTTAAACAGCCATACAGCGGGAACCGCCACACCGATACCTGCTGCCGTGGTGATAAGAGCTTCTGCAATTGAACCACCTACCGCACCGATACCTGCTGATTCATTTTGTGCCAAACCAACGAACGCCCCGATAATCCCAACAACTGTTCCGAACAAACCAACGAACGGAGCTGTCGAACCAACGGTTGCAAGTCCTGAAAGACCGCGTTTCAATTCAGCAGTTTTAACAGCCATGGCACGAGCAGTAGCACGTTTTGAAGCTTCCATTTCTTCGCCTGAAATATCGCTGTTGCCTTGATGGGCACTAAATTCTTTTAAACCAGATGAAACAACCATAGCAAGGTGCGAATTTTTATGTCTGTCGCTGATGCTGATAGCTTCATCCATATTGTTGTTTTTCAGGGCTTGAGCAACTTTCGGTGCATATTGACGGGATTCAGTTTTTGCTTTGTTATATGTCAACCATCTTTCGATACCGATAGCAATGATATAGATCGACATTAAAAGCAGAATGATAACAACAATCCATCCCGGAATGGTCAATGATTTCATAATTCCATATACGGTAAAATCAATTCCGCTGCCTGAAAACATTAGGAAAAAGCCTAAAAGGCTTGTTAAAAGTGTCATTTTTATCCTCCAAAGAAATCAAAAAAAATTAATAATTGCAGTGGGATGGCAGATATTATCCACCATCCCGAATAAATTATTGAGCAGTAAAGTTATAAACGATTACGCCTGTAACTTTAACTTTCTGCCCTGAAAGCATCGTTGGACTAAACTTTGATGCTCTGGCTGCGGATTCGGCTGCCTGACGCAAAAGAGCATGTCCGCTAACTGCGCTGGCAGAAATCACATTTCCGTTTTCGTCAATTGTAACTTGAACGTTAACCGCACCGGATGCCCGAACAGCTTTAGCTGCCGGCGGATAGGGCGGTTTAACCAAATTAATCGCTTTACCATTAACTACCCCGCCCGAAACAATTTTTGGAACCGGCGGCGGAGTTGGTGATGGTTTTGGCTCTTCTTTTTTAATAGTCGGCGGCGGCTCATCATCTCCTCCGTCACCTCCAGGTTTTGCGTTCGGATTTCCAACTCCTTTATTGTTGGTGCTAACCGGACCCTCATAGTCTCTGCGGGCAGCATTATCCGCAGTTACGTTTTCATCACCCAAAACAGTTTTATAATCAGGGCGACGGGGCGGAACGGTTAGCTTTTGGACGCTGATTTCCTTTGGAACCTGTGGAGATTCGTTAATGTCCTGAATGATCACTTTACGAACGTCAGCGTTCGGAGCTGCCTTTTCTTCTTTAACGATTTTCTTTTCTTCCGGCGGCGGCGGTTCATCTTCAGGAACCGGAACCGGTGCAACTAAGGTTGAAAGTTCAAGGTCTTCGTTTCCTCCAAGTCCGTTTGTGAATTTGTCAAACAAACTATAAAGAATTGTGCCGAAAAACAATGCAAATACTAATACAAGCGTAGTTAACAGAAAACCGCCTCGTCTTCCGCCATCACTACCGCTTTTAGATTCTACTAATTGGTCTAACATAATTTTTATCCTCCCTTTTCCGGTGCCAACTGGGTTTAGGGTTACGAAAGTTTTATTATTATTACTAAATATTTATAATCTTATATCGCTAAAATCTTAACGATATACTAAACCAATCTGCTTTCAGCTCATTCATTTATCGAGGGGAATAATAGAACTTTGCCGGCATTACATAGAACAGCCCTGCCAAATTCATTATTTTCCCAATAATAAAAAGGTATTAGCAAAACAAACTATTTAATTGACCAGCAACGTTTTGAAGTCTAAAATTTTACTTCAAGAAAGTCAAGATAAATCAAGCAATTATTTCGATTTTTCGGAATTTATTTACAAAAAATTAAAAGGTTTAAGGAAAATACAGATTTTTTTCACTTAAACCTTTTTAAATTAGCGTGCTGCACTTCTTCTTTTCACGGAGCGTCTCGACGCGGATGCCATTGTATCCGATCCGCCCCCCTCTGTAGTGGGGGTTGTCGCCTTCATTTTTGCCGCTCCCAACTTGTCCTGCCACCAAATGGCAATCGGACTGGCGATAGCAACAGTTGAATAGGTTCCTAAGGTAACGCCAACTAAAAGTGCCAATGAAAATGACCGCAAAACTTCTCCACCGAACAAAACCAAAGCTAAAACAGACAGCAGCACCAATCCGCTGGTGATAATTGTCCGGGAAAGTGTTTGATTGATTGAATCATTGGTGATTTTGAAAAGCGAATCAGTGCGATTAAATCCTAAGTTTTCACGAATCCGGTCAAAAATAACGATTGAGTCGTTCACCGAAAATCCAACAATGGTTAAAATCGCAGCAATGACCGTCAAATTGATTTCCCATTGAAAAACAGAGAAAAAGGCAAGAACCATCAAAACATCGTGGAAAACGGCTATCACCGCTCCTGCGGCATAAGTCCAGTCATACCGGAAAGCAATAAATAACAAGATTCCGACCAATCCAAGTAATGTAGCGGCAACTGCCTGATTTCTCAGTTGTGAACCGGCGATCGCTCCGACTGAATCTGTTCCGATAATTTTGTAAGAAGCATCCGGTGTGCTATCTAAAGTTGCTTGTCCTTCAGCTTCTTTGCCAAAAGCATCAAGGGCTGATTTTACAGTATTGCGTCCCTTATTAACCTGAGCTTTTTCGTCTGTTTGTCCTTGCTCAGTATTTTGAGTATTAGCCGCCGTCTCTTGACTTTCCAACAGAGGAATTTTAATCAAAAACTCATCCGGTTTATTGGTTTCCTGAATTACTGCGTCAGTAATTCCAACACCTTGCAATTTGGTGCGTATTTCGTCAACGGTAGGCGGTTGCCGAAATTTGGCAGTAACCACAGTTCCGCCCTTGAAATCAACTCCAAGGTTAAAAGATTCCGTTCCACCCGGCATTAATTGGCGACCAATAGCGGAAATCAATCCGGCAATCATAATAAAGATGGAAATCGCAATAAAGAATTTGCGTTTTCCCATCCAGTCAATGTTTACGTTATGAAAAAGTTCTAACATCTTGATTTTATCCAAAAACTAAATACTCAGATTCTCCACGTTCTGCTTTCCGTCCAGATGCCATTTGAAAATCGTGCGTGAAACGAAAACGGCTGAGAATAAATTAATCAACAATCCCAAAATCAAGGTTACGGCAAAACCTTTAATCGGTCCCGAACCATACATATATAGAATTATTGATGAAATAATGGTGGTAACGTGCGTGTCAATAATGGTCACGAAAGCGTGTTCAAAGCCCAAATCAACTGATTTTTTAACCGCCACGCCTTTTCGCAATTCTTCACGGATACGCTCAAATATCAGCACGTTCGAGTCAACCGCCATCCCGATTCCGAGAATCAATCCGGCGATTCCCGGCAAGGTCAAAGTTGAACCCAGCCAAACCAATCCTGCCATTGTCAAAAGCATATTCAGAATCAAAGCAACAACTGCATTAACTCCCGAACCGCGATAATAGACAAGCATAAACAAGATAACAAAAGCCAATCCGCCTAATGAAGCAGCAACACCTGCGCGAATTGAATCTGCACCTAAACTCGGTCCGACCGTTCTTTCTTCTTGATATTCAATTTTTGCCGGGAGCGCACCTGATTTTAAGGTCAAGACCAAATCGTTACCTGATTCTTTGGTAAATCTTCCATCAATCTGTCCTTGGTCAAAAATTTGAGATTTGATATAGGCAATGGATTTTACTTCACCGTCCAAAACAACGCCCATATAATTGTTGATATTTTTACCTGTCCAATCACCAAATTTTTGCGCTCCTGTCGGTTTGAATGAAAAGCTAATCGTGTATTGGCTGCTGCCCTGCGCATTTGGAATAGCAGCCGCATCGCGCAATTCACCGCCATCAACCACAGCCGGATATTCAACCACTACAAATTTTTGCGGTTTCGGTGCATTTGGATCAGTTTGTGGATTTCGATCATCACGCTCAAAATAAGGCAAAACCTTTTGGCTTTCGGATTCTTTTCCACCAATTGAAGCCAAAGCAGATTCTCTGGTTGGAAATGTCTGAACCGGCTGCGGACTTGGCGGACTAACTACTTTTACTAACTCAAGTTTTGATGCTTTACCGACTAAATCCTTAACCCGCTGCGGGTCTTCCAATCCAGGCATTTGCAGCAAAATCTGACCGGAATCCGGTGCTCCGATTTTTTGCAAGGTCGGCTCTTTAACTCCGAATTGGTTGATCCGGCTTTCAATAATTTTTAGAACTTGGTCGGTTGCTTGAATACTTAAAGCTTTCTGGGCTTGAGCCGGTAAACTCCAGTTCAAGGTGTTTCCGCTGGTTGATTGGGTCCAAAAATTAGGATCAAAAACTCCTTTCATTTTGATGGCATCCAACAATTCCGAAACTTTTGCAGCATCATTTACAGGAATGGAAACTTGATAATTTCCTTTTTCGGTAATGGCTTTTGCTTCGCCAATTTCAATATTTGATTGTTTGGCAGCAAGAACACCGGCATCTTTGCTGTCACTCGTCAACTTACTTAAATACTCATCAATTTTGACGCGCATAACCAAGTGTGAGCCGCCCTTTAAATCCAATCCAAGATTGATGTTATTAGCTAAATTCTTCTTGATGCCTTCCCAGCTAAAATCACTTGAATTGACGGAACCGCGTGGTCCGAAAACCATAAACACAGCAATCAAAGTAATTACCAAAATGATTCCTGTTCTAATCCACAAATTACTGTTTTTCATTTTCCTAAAATATTACAGTTCTAAAATTATTTCTTTGCCTCGTCCTCACGTTTGCCGACGACCGCACTTTTTCCAATTTCCAAAAAAGACTTTTCTGCGCTTTGGATTATAAAGCTGGATTCTCTGACTTCTTTGATTTTGCCGATAATACCGCCGTTTGTAACGACCTCATCACCTGCTTTCAAATTTGTTACGAGTTCTTGCTGACGTTGCCGTTCCTGATTTTGCGGACGAATCAACAAAAAATACATTATTAGAAATAACGGAGCAAAAAGTATTACATACGACAAAAGCCCGCCACCTTCTTGAAAAAACAAAAGAAACATATTCATTATTTTGTTACAGACAGAGAAAAGTTCAATAATATACTGTTGCAAACGGTTTATCAAACGCTCATTTGCCTGTTTTCTTTTTCGCCTTCACTAATTTTTGTTAGAAAGTCTTTACGAAATTGATTGAACTGACCAAGTTTGATAGATTGCCTAACCTTTTTCATTGTGTCAAGGAAGAAAGCCAAATTATGGTGCGAAATCAGCATTGCGGCGAGCATTTCACCTGTTTGGTAAAGATGCCGCAGATAAGCTCTCGAATACCTTTGGCACACTGAACATGGACATTCGGAATCAAGGGGTGCGGTATCGGTTATAAATTTGGCGTTGCGGATATTCAGTTTACCTTGTGAAGTAAAAGCACTTCCTGTGCGTCCGTTGCGTGTCGGCATTACACAATCAAACATATCTACACCACGATAAACCGCTTCAACCAGGTCTTCCGGTGTGCCGACTCCCATCAAATAACGCGGAGCATCTGTGGGCATTTGCGGTGCAAGATTTTCAATCACTTCATACATAATTGATTTTTCTTCGCCAACGCTTAGACCACCAATTGCGTAACCGTCAAAACCAACTTCTACTGTCTTTTCCAAACTTTTCTTTCTTAGATCTAAATGACCTGCGCCTTGAAAAATACCGAAAAGTGCCTGTTTTCCGTTTAAACCATCTGCTTCAATAAATCCGGTATCCATCCCTGAATCTTGCAACTGATTGAATTTATCCTTGGATCTTTTTGCCCAGCGAGCCGTCATTTCCAAACTTTTTTTAGTTTCGACGTGTCCGGCATCACCTTTTGGGCATTCATCCAGAACCATCACGATTTCTGAACCTAATGCCGCTTGGATTTCCATCGAAATTTCCGGGGAAAGGAATTTCTTGCTTCCGTCAATGTGAGAACGAAATTCGACTCCTTCCTCATTGAGTTTGCGTAAATCCGTTAAAGAAAAGACTTGAAAGCCGCCGGAATCGGTTAAAAGTGAGCGATTCCAGGTTGAAAATTTGTGCAGTCCGCCGCAAGATCGAATGATCTCAGGATTTGGTCTCAACCAAAGATGATAAGTATTACCCAAAATTATCCGGGCATCCATTTCAGTTTCAAGCCATTCGTAACGCACTCCTTTAACCGTTCCCTGCGTTCCGACAGGCATAAAAACAGGCGTTTCAATTACTGAACGCCTGGTTCGTAAAATTCCGGCTCTCGCCTCGCCTTCCTGGGCGAGAACTTTCCACTCAATCGGTTTATTCATTAAATCCTAAAATGAAATAATGGATTCAACTTTCAAATCGAATCCATCATTTTCTACTTTTTACTTTTTACTTTACTCTTTTTTGTCGCCGTTAGCCTGTTCAAATTTTTTACCGACCAAAGACCAAATATTATCTGCCCCGACTGCAACTTCAGAAATGATTTTGCCTTTTTCATTGATCAAAACTGCTGAAGGAGTGCCACTCATTCCCAATTCACGGGGAATATCGCCTTTGTTATCCAAAACTACAGTTGATTTAATTCCAATCTCTTTATGCTGCTCGGCTTCACCCGAAGAAATCAATAGTAAATTAGGCTCATCCTGTCCCTTGGTTTTATCCCAGGTGCGAAGGTCTTCCAGCATTCGTTGACACCAACCGCAGCCTTGACTCCAATATGTTACCAAAGTCGGTTTTCCGATAATGTCTTTGGCACTGATGGTCTTGCCGGAAATATCTTCCAGTTCAAAAGCAGGAAGTTCAGCACCCAACTTACTATCTTCGGTCTCTTTAACGAAAAGAACCTCATCTTCGGTTGCTCTGATTTTTTCAATTAATTGCCGGATTGCACTGTCTCCGGCAGCTAAACGACTGGCAATTCTACCGTCAGAATTGATCAAAACAGCAGTTGGTGTCCATTTAGATTGATAAAGCTCGGCAACTTCCCGATCTTTTTGCAGTAAAATCTTTTTCAAAGTTTTGCCCCCCAGTTTTTCGGCATTTGCTTTTGCATCCCCGGAGCTGAGAAAAACAAAATTAACTTTGTCCTTAAATTCGGTTTGCCATTCTTCGATCTCGGGAAGCAACGCGCCGCACGGATTACAAGTCGGACTGACAAAGAAGAAAAGAGTTGATTTTTTTGGAGAAAGTAGTTTTTTAAGGCTCACTACCTTGTCATTCAAATCGGGTAATTCAAATTCAGGAGCAGGGGAACCAATCGGTAATCCTTCCAAAGGACTGGCAACATCTTCACGCTCAACTTCCTTTGTGCCGTCATGCGCCGTGAATTCAAGAATTTCGATGCGGCGCATAATTTGAACTTGTTGTTCGGAAATTTGTTTTAAGAAATAAACAACTGCGGCTAAAAGCCCGATTACTGCTAAACCAATGATAATTGTCATAGGGGATTCTGTTAAATTGTTATTGTTGGAATCAAATAAATTAAGACCTTGATTGTCTTTTCCTGCTACGATCAGAACAATCGCAGGAATGATGAAAATTACATTTCGAATGATACTCTTGGGTGAAACAGGCTCACTGTGAACCTGCCCGAAGCAATGACAATCGGGAGCATTGCCTTTTGACCATTGATAGGTCATCCCGACAATAAAAATTCCCAACAGAACTGTTGCTCCAATCGCACCAAACCACGAAATTTGCACAAAAAATAATGATAGAGCAATGGCAATCTCCAAAATTGGCAGTAAAACTCCAATTGGTTTTGCCAGATTTTCCGGCACACCAAAACCTTCCACGGCTTTTTTTGAGCCGTCCAAATCATATAATTTTGCTAAACCTGCAACCCCGAAAATCGCTACAAGTAGAATTCTCAGAATAAAAAGTAAATTTTCCATCTCTTTATATTGATAACAAAAAATAATAAATTTTGTCTAATTTCCAAAGAATTTTGTTAATTGTAACTAATAAAGTTACAGAATGCAACTTCCGAATTAGTTTCAGATGTTGCAGCAAACATTTTTTTACTTTTGCCTTTTTACTTTTTACCTTTACCTTTTGACTTATGTCGTTCAACCAATTTGATGGGAGTAGCAAAAAATTCAAATTCATCGCGCAAACGGTTTTCTACATAACGAATATAGGAAAAATGCAATCCTGCTTTGCTTTGACCGCCGCCTGAAGTAAATAAAATGAACATTGGAGGACGAATTCCGGCTTGGGTGATGTATTGAATATGAAGCCGCGCCGCGCCGGGAGTAGGTGCATTGCCGCCTTTGGGCTGTAAAATATTTTCCTCAAAAAATTTGTTCAGCTTTGAGGTCGAAACCCTGGTATTTCTTGCTTCGTAGGCTTTTTTGACTAAAGGTAAAATATTTGTGACCCGTTGTCCGGTCAAAGCGGAAATCGTCACCATCGGCGACCAGTCCAAAAACTTCATCTGTCGGCGCAAATTTCGCTCAAATTCGTAAATCGTATTGGTTTCTTTTTCTTCTAGCGCATCCCATTTATTGACCGCCAAAATCACCGAGCATCCAGATTCAACGGCGTATCCGGCAATATTTGCATCTAAATTTGTCACGCCTTCAATGGCATCAATGACCATAATTGCCACGTCAGCCCGTTCCAGAGCTTTCCGCGCCATCACCACCGAAAGTTTTTCTGCCATTTCGGTAGTTTTCCCTTTTCGGCGAATCCCTGCCGTGTCGATGAGCAAGTATTTTTGGTCATCAACGGTTAATTCTGTATCAATTGCATCTCGTGTCGTTCCCGCAATCGGCGAAACAATGACGCGTTCTTCGCCTAAAATTTTGTTCAAAAGCGAGGATTTTCCGACATTCGGACGACCAATGATGGCAAGTTTGATGTCTTTGGATTTTTCCTCTTCGATTTCTTCAGGAAACTCCAGAACCTCAAAAACTTCGTCCAATAAATCGCCGATTCCGTTGCCGTGTTCAGCCGAAATCGGAATCAGACCGAAACCAAATTGATAAAATTCGGCGGCTTCTTCTTCAACTTTGCGGGATTCCGCTTTGTTGGCGGCAATAAAAACGGGTTTACCGATATTTCGGAGAAAAACTCCGATTTCTTCATCCAACGGGATCGCTCCGGCACGCGCATCCACTACCCAGATAATTGCTTCGCATTGTTCAATTGCAAAAGAGGCTTGTTTGAAAATATTGGCGGGAATAATCGCTTCGTCATCGGGCACGATTCCGCCAGTGTCCACGAGTTCAAACTTCTTGGACTTCCATTCGACCTCGCCGTAAATTCTGTCGCGGGTAATTCCCGGTTCATCACCGACAATGGATTTTCGCGTTCCGGTCAAACGATTAAAAAGTGTAGATTTTCCAACATTCGGGCGACCTACAATCGCCACTAAAGGTAAAGACATAACCTCTTATCTTACTTTTTTATCCTAGAACTGACAACTTGAATAAGATTACGGACTACAAAAGACAGAATCGGCATTCTTGAGAATATACGGTTGTTTTTTTGTCGCCGAAAGTCACTTTTTCGTCGCAAATGGTTAATGGATAACTTCGATTTTAGCCCTAAACTAGATTTGTCGTTTGGATCAAACCAATTTTTGCCCAAACAAATAATTAACAAAAGGAATTTCAAATTATGTCATCAAAATTAATTAAATTTACTGCTTTAACTTTTGTCTTTCTAGGTATTTATATAAATATTCCGTTTTCAATTTTAGGCGTGATCTTCGATTATCCGAATATCCTGCGCCAACCGACCGGAGAAGTTTTAACTCTTTTCAAGGCAGGCGGTTCAGGTTTAATTGCCACCTGGTATGCGTTTGCACTGGCTCCAATATTGATGATTGTAGCCGCCAAATTAATAAATCAAGTTCTCAAAAATGAACGTCCGAATATAGTTTCAGTCGCTACAACTTTTGGAGTTTTAGCCGGAATGACGCAAGTTTTAGGTTTGATCCGTTGGGTTTTCGTAGTTCCCGTTTTAGCCAATACTTATACCGATCCAAGTTCAAGCGAAGCCGCTAAAGCCGCCGCCGTGATGGTTTTTGAAGGCTTACATCAATACGCAGGTGTGGCGATAGGTGAACATTTGGGACAACTTTTTACTGCACTTTGGGTTTTATTACTTTCCTTGGCGATGCTTAATTCCAAGTTTTTTGGTCGTTGGCAAGGCATTGTCGGACTGATAATTTCGGGATTAATGTTGATTGGTTTAGTTGAAGGTTTTGCCACAGTAATTAGTTTTGAAGTTGGAATTTTCGGAATTATTACTCCGATCAGTTTTATTCTGCTCTCAATTTGGATGATTTCGCTTGGTGTATATTTATTTCGGGTAAAATCAGCTAAATTACTGAATTGATTCACGAAAACTTTGCGGAGTTTTGCCGGTTTGACGTTTAAAAAAACGATGAAAAGCACTCGGTTCGGAAAATCCCAATAAAAATGAGATTTCTGCAACCGAGACTTTTTCATTTTGCAAATGTTTGACAGCTAATTCGCATCTGGTTTTATCCAGTAATTCCCGAAACGAGGTTTTTTCAGCCGCTAATTCGCGCTGTAAACTGCGTTCGCTGAGACCAAGCTCACGGGCAATTTCGGTAATATTCGGCAGTTCGGCAGTCATCCGCTTAATAATTCTTTGTTGGACTTGCATTGAACGTGTTTCTTGATTGTTAAGACGATTCAAATTCTCTTCCGCTTGGGCTTCAAATGAAAAAAGCAGATCGGGATTTGCCAACAAAATCGGATAGTTTAGGGCTTCAGCAGCAAATATCATTTTGTTTGTTTCTTGCGAAAAAATTGTCGGAGCAGCAAAAATTCGATTATGTTCGGTAATCTCAGCCGGTCGCGGATGGCTGAATTGCAATTCACGAATTGGAATCGGTTTTCCGGCTAGAATTCTCATAATCGTTGCAATTGCCGAAAATGAAGTTTCAATTGGCTGTCGCGGAGTTTCCAACAAATAATTTTGACGATCACGAACAATTTCGATTTCAATTTCTGCCAATAATCCGTTTTTAGCGAGTTTTCCTTTGACCCCATCAGTTAATAGATTTGTGTAGCGAATCAGTTTTTCTAATGCTTCACCTAAAGTTCCGCAACTCAGCATCACAAAACCAACTAAACCCAACGTGGACGGATGGATTTGCTCTCCCAAATGCAAGCCGATATTTGCGTCATTAGTTAATGCTTCCGCTTTTTGCCAGACTTTTTGCGAAATGCTGCCCGGTATTTTTTCGTCGGGCTTGGTCAACGATTCAGACGAGATTTCGGCAAACTGACAAATCTCTGTTAATGAAGCACCGCGAGATGCCGCAAAATAAATAACATCTCTCAGAAATCCAACCGTAACGTGACTTTCCAAAACTTTCTCCAGATTTAAATAAATTTGATCTCAATTATTTTTGCAGGTTGGCGCAAAATGTCAAACCACAGTCAGTTCCGGTCAATTTCAAAACTGTCTTTCAAAGCTATTCTTTAAATATCAAGCCCTGATTACAAGGGAAATTTAATATCTAAGGAAAATAAAAATGCAAAATTATAAATCGAAACTTATTCAATTAACTCTGTGGCTGGCTTTTGCCACAACCTTGGTCAGCGGACAAAGAATTCCCAATACAGGAAGAATTATCCAACATGAGACCAATACTGCTTTTATAGAATCACTGGTGACAAATAAAATTTCCGGAGTGCAAATCAACAATTCGCCAGGAAAAAATGTTGCAGAAAACTCGAACGAAATTGTAGATTTCTCTTTTGACGGAAAAACAAATTGCCCGTTGACTATCATTCTTTTTTTGAATCTCTCACCCAATGGAGCTTCAAAATATCTGGAATGTTTCAAAAGTCAAAAAAGTTCAAATAAAACTTTAAATCTTTTGATGAGAACGACAAAACTGTCGGCTTAAAAAAGACATAATCCAAAGTCGGATTGTATAATTTCAATTATGAGTAAATTCAATTTGGAAAAATCTATCGAAATTCTTGAGCAAACACCAGCCACAGTTAGATCTTTGCTTGGAAATCTTTCCGATGATTGGACACTGACCAAAAGCGAGGAAAATTCGTGGAGTCCGTTTGATGTAATCGGGCATTACATTCACGCCGAAGAAGCCGATTGGATTCCGCGAGCCGAAATTATCCTGGCGCAAGGCGAAAATCGCGCTTTTGAACCATTTGACCGTTTTGCTCAATTTGAATTATCAAAAGGAAAAACGCTTGCGGAATTGCTCGAAACTTTTGCTGAGATGCGTCCAAAAAGTTTAGAAACCTTGAAATCGTGGAACTTAACCGATGACCAATTGCAGTTAAAAGGAATTCATCCCGAGTTTGGAGAAGTAACACTTGAACAATTGATTTCAACCTGGGTTGTTCACGATCTAACCCATATTCGCCAACTTTCAATCATTTTAGCAAAACATTATTCGGAAAGTGTCGGTCCGTGGACAGCCTATCTATCTATCTTGAAAAGCTAAAAAAAAGTAGTTGTTTCATTCTGAATAAAACTGTTATCTTTGAATTGCGAATCCTTTCGTCATCCTCACAATTCAAAGTCATGAAAATCCGATTCTCCGTTATTATCCCTGCCTACAATGAAGAAAAGCTTTTACCGAGATTACTTCAGTCAATCGAAGCTGCCCGTCTCAATTTCCAGAATGGCGAGGTTGAGATTATAGTTGCCGATAATGTCTCCACTGACCAAACCAGAGAAATTGCCGAACAATTCGGTTGTCAGGTAGTAAAGGTTGAAAAACGATGTATTGCGGCAGCCCGAAACGGCGGTGCAAAAATTGCCAACGGAGAAATTTTTTGTTTTATTGATGCCGATTCTGCGCTTCATCCAGACACTTTTAACAAAATTGATCAAGCAATGAACAATCCGCGATTTATTGTCGGAGCAACTGGAGTTTTTCTTGAACGTCGGTCATTCGCCTTGTGGTTGATATATTGGCTGATACTCCCGATGATCTGGCTGATGCAGATGGATACCGGCGTGGTCTTTTGTCGGCGTGAAGATTTTGAAGCGGTTGGCGGTTATAACGAAAATCTTTTGTTAGCAGAGGATGTAGCATTTTTAAAATCTCTCAAAACATTAGGTCGTCAAAAAGGTCAAAGATTCATTCGATTAAGTAGTGTTAAAGCCCTCGGTTCAACCCGAAAATTTGATGAACACGGCGATTGGCATTATTTCGCGTTGCTCTGGCAAGTTAGCAAAAACATGGCTCGGCAAGGCTTAAATTTCTTTAATAAACAAGAAGAAATGCCGGAAATTACTGAATATTGGTATAAACCAAAACGGTAAAAAAGCACTCAAATCATTTGAAATGAGTGCTTAATCAATAAAGGTTTCACTTACTTTTAGAAAATTAAATCCAAAATTGCTCCGGCAATCGCGCCTAAAATGGTGTATTTACCATTGTAGTAACGTCCGTATTGAGAGCGGCTGTAATACCCATCATCATAACCGCGCTGGAAACCTTGACGGAAATAATAACTGTATTCGTCATAACCGACATAATAGCCATCATAACCGTAGCTCGCATCCTGATAGGCATAAGAACTGTTATAGTCGTAGCCCCATCCGTCTTCGCGGTCAGCACGTCCTGCCCGATAACCTTCTTCGTAACCGTATTGGATGGCATTTTGCAACATTTGGGCACCGTGACTATTGGTGTAATACCAATTACCACTGCGACTATAGCGATAGTTATAGTCTAAATTGTCGTAGTAATTCCAGTTTTGAAGCCTTTGTTGATCACGACGAACTCTTTCCCAATATTCCTGTTGAAAACGGTATTGAGAATTCCGCCGTTGCTGCTGCAAAAGTCTTTCCCGTTGTTCGGCTAAACGGCGTTGTTGTTCATAACGATCACGATAATTGTTTTGCCACTGCTGCTGCCAACGGCGTTGTTCATCACGATTCGGTTGACGATTTTGCCAATTTCCCTGACGATCTCGGTTGTTGTTGTTATTATTCCAACGATTGTCATTATCATTCCGACGATTGTCGTTATCGTTCCGACGATTGTTATTGTCATTTCGGTTATTGTTCCAACGATCATCATTATTGTTTCGATTGTTGTTCCAATTTCCGTTTCGTTGATTTTGATTCTGCTGACGTTGATATTCTTCGCGCCGTCTTTGTTCTTCTTGCTGCTGACGATTTACTTCATCGCGGCGTTGTTGTTCGGCACGTTGTTGATTTTGCTGACGCTGCCAATCATCACGGCGTTGCCAGTCCTCACGTTGACGTTGTTCATTTTGCTGACGTTGTTCGTTTTGCTGACGCTGACGGGCTTCTTCGGAACGTCTTTGCTGTTCTTGTTGCTGACGCTGTTGATCTTGTTGTTGACGTGCTTGATCTTGCTGTCTTCGCTGGTTTTCACGTTGTTGATTTTCCTGCTGACGACGTGATTGTTCTTCTTGTTGACGGCGGGCTTGGTCTTCCTGTTGACGGCGTTGCTGATCTTGCTGCTGACGTGCCTGACGCTCTTGATCTTGTTGTTGACGGCGTTGTTCCCATTGATCGCGCCGTTGTTGGTCATCGTTTGACCTGCTTCGATTTTGATTTTGCTGTTGATTCTGATCTTGGTCTTGCCGTCTGTCTCGTCTCTGAGCATTAGCGTTTTCGCTAAAACCAACTAAAGAAACGATTCCCAAAACAGAAGCAATTGCAAACTTACTAACTGATTTGACCCTCATTTTATTTCCTCCAATACTGCCTTTGAGTATTTTCACAAATAATAAAAAGAGCAAATTGTGTTCCAGAGTTGCAAACCCTCAAAATAATAGAGTTAAACTTTTTTGATCAATTGACCGAACACGGTTTCAGACGTAAATAGACTTTATGGTGTATGATTTGGGATAAAAATAATAGACGGTTAAATTATTCAACTTTTACAAATTCGTAAGTGATATAGACATTGAGCGTGTTTTGTCCAACTTCATAACGCAATCCCTTAGCATTCATTTTCAGGCTTCCGTCTGCCACACTGACCGGAACAATAAACGAAAGTTTATCTAAAACTAAAATTTTGACGGGATTGATTTTTCGGTCAATTGAGCCTTGCAGCAATCGGGCAACGATTCCGCCGGCAAAGCTCGGAATATTATTAACCTGAACGTTTTTGACTTTAGCGCGGGCAAAAAGTGTGTTTGAACTTTGGTCATATTCCAGTTGGAGTTCGGTTTCCGCCCAACCCCGAAAGTCCATGCAGCTGAGCAAAGGAGCATCGTAGGTTCCCGTAAATGCAATCGGAGCAACTATTTTACCTTCGCGGAAAGTTACCGAAGTTTTGACTCCGTTCATTTCCCTTTCAAGCTTTACCTTTTCGTCACATTTTCCACCTTGTTTATCACTCAATGGAAAATCGGGTTGTTTCAAATTCTTAAAAGTTGCGTCCAAAACCGCATCGAAAAACTGCTCGTTGAGCGAGACCATCACCTCGGCAGTTTGCGCGTGAGCAAAAGAAACGAATAAAATCAACGAAAAACCCAAACCTAAAATTCTTTTCATATTTTCACCGTTTGCAAAGATTAGCAAAGTTATTTTAAAGTTGCCAGAATTTTTATTTGGTCTTACAAACCGCTTTTGACAATATCGTGCAAACGCAATAAGCCGCACGATTTTCCATTCTCAACTACGGGCAAGACCGAAATTTGTGACGGACGATTTTCCATTATTTGCAAAGCCTCATAAGCCAACATTTCAGAGTTAACAGTGATTGGATTTTTGGTCATCATCGTTTCTGCTACAAGATTGACAAAGTTGTCAGGATTAGTTTTTTCAATGGTGCGGCGCAAATCTCCTTCGGTGACGATTCCAATCAAATTTTCGTTTTCATCAACCACATTAACTGCGCCAAGTGCATATTTTGAAAGAGATTTTACTACTTCGAGCCAATTTGCATCCGGCGAAATATTCGGACTTTCGTGCATTAAATCCTTGACTCGCAAGGTCAACCTTTTGCCCAATCGCCCAGCCGGATGATTGGCGGCAAAATCTTCTTCCGTCCAGCCTTTTTCCATCGAAAGCGTCATCGCCAGAGCGTCTCCGATTGATAAAGCTACTGTAGTAGATGTTGTCGGTGCAAGGTTTAGGGGACAGGCTTCTTCGGAAACAGAGGCATCCAAGGTGACATCCGCATAACGCGAAAGGGTGGAATTTAGATTCCCAACGATAGCAATAACCGAAACTTTACGTTGCCTTAAACTCGGTAAAATTGCCAAAAGTTCTTCGGTTTCGCCCGAATTTGAAAGTGCAATTACCACATCGCCATTGGAAATGATTCCCAGACTTCCGTGTAAAGCGTCCGATGAATGCACAAAAACCGCCACCGTTCCGGTGCTGGTCATTGTATCGGCAATTTTGTTGGCAATAATGGCAGATTTTCCAACCCCGGTGACAACAACCTTACTTTGGCAATTTATTAAAAGTTCAACGGCTTTTTCGACCGAATCCTGATCCAAATTTTTGGCAGTATGTTCAATCGCCGAAGCCTCAAGGCGTAATAATTCGATAACTTGTGAATATCTTTTGCTCACGGAAATAAATTTCAACACAAAGCAAACAAACAGACAAACCTCAAAACAAAAAAGCGGTCGTTTAACCGCTCTTTCAGATAATTTTACTCCTCAATTATTTATTTTCTAATGGCTTGCGTCGCTGACTAAAAAACCAAAGCAGCAAAACGCCAAAACCGATAAAGGTTGTAATTTCATATTTTCGCCCTGTCCAAATCGTATCAATATCCAGCAAAACTCCAATCAATGCGCCGGTAATTGTTAAACCATTGAGAAAATCAAATCGTTTTTGATAAAACATCAAATGAACAACGAAAAACAGAACTCCGAGTGATAAAAATAAGGATAAATACTCCATCTTGTAAATGCCTGTATTTGAGTCTAAAACATTCGGAGATAAGTCTGCAATTTTGCTTTTTCAAATATCTTTGGCAAATACAAAATTGATAAAACTATTTTTTCCGTCCGAAAAATCAGTTACGCCCACATTTTTCATTCCGATTTTTTCGTAAAACCTTTGGGCTTCAACGTTTTTATCCCACACGCCGAGCCAAAGCGTTTCATAACCTTTTTCGCGCCCGACTTCGCCAGATTTTTCGATCATCATTTTACCGATCTTCT
The DNA here is from genome assembly GCA_019694395.1 of Pyrinomonadaceae bacterium. GTDB lineage: Bacteria > Acidobacteriota > Blastocatellia > Pyrinomonadales > Pyrinomonadaceae > JAIBCC01. The sequence goes on from JAIBCC010000011.1 coordinate 110,951, forward strand.
TACCTTTCATTTTTTCAATGAGATAGATCCGCTGCAATTCAATAGCGTTTTTTCCTTCCATACAAGCGATTTTTTTGCCCTCACGAAGCAGAAAAAAACCAACTGCGTTTCCTTGAAACTCAACGATAAAATAAGTCTGTTTCGGATTTTCCAATTCACTTTTTACGGTCTCTAAATTAAAGAAATTAATGCAGTAATCGGCTAGATCGTGGGACGGGTCAAGTTCAAAATAGGCTTCGTAATGGGTCGTAATCGCTAAAGCCGAAATCAAATTTACATCAGCCAAAGTTGCTTTTCGGATATTAAGTTCACTCATAAATTCCGAAAACATTTTAGCCTAGATTAGAGGGCAAAATAAAACTTACTGATGGAACGCCGTGCTTCCAGCCGGCATACGTTGGCAACAACGTCATTAAGTTTAGGTAAAAGTATCTTTTGGCTAAACTTAAATTTTCGCGCTCACGCGCTCAATGCCAGCTAGAAGCGTGGCGTTCCTATATGTCATTGACGCTTTGTGGTTAAAATTTAAAGATTTTTCTTTGTGATTTCTGCTACAACTCTTTCGGCGGATTCCAATGCGCCTTCCATTCCGGGAGAAAATTCGGCGGTGTGTTCTCCGGCAAAATGAATTGCCCCAACCTGAGTTTTTAGATTTGGCTTGAATTCTGCGAATTGACCTTTGAGAAAATGTGCAAAAGCACCGCGAGAAAATTCCTCATTGGTCCAGGAAAATGTAGCAGTCCGCTCGATCGAATCTTTCATAAACGGCAAAATTTCCCCAAATTGTTTTTTTGCCCAGATTTGCCGTTGTTGATCGGTCATTTTTTCCGGCTGACTAGCATTTTCGCCATCCATCCAGGCTGTCCAAATTCCGCGTTTGTCGCCTCGTTTTCCCGACATCGAAAAAATTCTTTCCAAAGGAGTATCCGTCCAAATACTTGAGCCAAGGTTGCGCCGATCCCACTCAAAACGGCTTCCCTGCATCATCACTTTGGTAATTTTGGTATAGGCTATTTCATTGATAGCTTTTGCTTTAGAGTCTGGCAGAGCCGGAGAAAATTTGATTTGGCGCAGAACAGAAAATGGAATCGTGCAAACAAATTTCTCGCCTTCGAGCGTTTGAGTTTCACCGTTTTTATTAACAAATGTAACTTTGACTGAGTTTGCGGAATGATTTATTTGTTTGACTTTTGCCCCTAAAACTAATTTGACTCCGTTTTTCTTTGCATTATTTGCCAGAGCTTTTATCAACTCAAAATTTCCGCCTAAAATCTTATTGGCGCGAGTTCCGGAACTCATTCGACGCTGCATTTCAAATAAAACTCCACCAGCCGAAACGGTTTCAATCGAATTGTAATTTAACGCAATGTTCATCAACTTGATCGCGGTTTCGGAAGCCCCGTTTTTGCGTAAAACCTCTGCTAACGAGAACTTATCAAATTCAAGCAATTTATTCGGATCATTGCCGATTTCACGGGAAATTTTTCGCAAAAGTCTTGATAATAAAGCGGGTGGCAGCATTTTGGCTTCGTCGCCCTTTAGTTCGTATGGATGCGGTTCAAGGATCGAACCAATGGGATAAAGTTGTCCTTTCAAAATTGCAGTTGTTCCGATTCCGCTTTGCAAATTCGTAACTGCGCCGCCGGTTTCAAATTCATCCTGAAATTCTTCAAAAGGAACTCCAAATTTTTGAGCATAACCAAGCATTCTCTTGTAACCGTCACCAATTAATTCGCCGCCTAATTCAACATATTGCTCATCCAGAAATGGCTTTTTGAGAGTAAAAATTCGTCCGCCGAGTCGTTCACGACCTTCCAAAACGGTTACTTTGTAACCAAGTTGAGAAAGTTCATAAGCCGCTGACAAGCCCGAAAGTCCTGCTCCGGCAATAATTACGCGAGGTTTTGATTGTCCCCAAAGTGGTTTGACGGCTAATCCGATTCCAATTCCGGCAATAAATTCACGACGATTTAATTTCATATTTTCAGAGTATGATTTTTGTCACAATAAAGCCGTGATTTACCTCACAATTTTGGAAAAACAATGCCTTTAATTGCAGAAATCTTGCGGTTTAGTTTAAAATTTCTAAATTCAATACAAAAAAGGTCGTAAAGAAATTATCAATAAAAGCAAGCAAAAATTTGTAGTAATTCTGATGTCAATTTTTTTGGCATTCGCCTCCGTTTTTGCTCAAGCTGATTCGGAAGCTAAGCTCACGGTGGACAAATTTTACAAGTTTTTCCGCACCCGAAACGGACAAATCAGCACTCATGAATTGAATATGATGAAAGGCTGGTTTACGCCCCAATTAACTCAACTTTTTCGCAATGAAATCCAACGCGAAGCCGAATTTAGCCGCAAACATCCTGACGAAAAACCGTATTTTGGCGATGGTTTCCCTTTTGAGCCGTTCAATGAATGTGTTGTTGGCGAGCAAATTATTATGAACAGCTTGGAATTTAAGGAATTAAAAACCGAACCAAACAAATCATTGATTGAAGCTAAATTCTTTATTCCCAAAGAATGTGAGAATCAGGTAAAAGAAAAATTGATTGATACCTACAAAATCGAATTGCTCAAAACAAAATCGCGCTGGCTGATAAACGATTGGATTTTTCCAGACGGAAAACGGCTGACCGAAATTTTGAAACGGGAAAAATATTAAATCTTTCGTAAAAATTTATTTTTTCATTCGACTCAAAAAAGTAGGCTTTTTAATTTGATTTCAGTCAACCATTTTGTTATCTTTAGCGTCTTACAGTTATGCAAGATTATGCACATAATCTGCATAACCCAAAATGATATGCAAAAGGCGGAAAGACAAAATAAAATCCTTGAAATCATCAACACCAATCAAATTGGAAGCCAAGGCGAGTTAACCGAACTACTGGAATCAAAAGGTTTTTCGGTTAATCAGTCAAGCATTTCGCGTGATTTATTAGAACTAGGCGTGGTCAAAGTTCACGGTGCGTATGCCGTTCCGCAAAAAAATAATTATGCAAGTTTTGGTTTAATAAGTTTAGAAATTGCGGGAGATAATTTAATCGTTGCCAAAACCGATACGGGATTTGCGGCGGCGGTTTGTGTGCGGATTGATAATGCCAAAATCCCGGAAATTGTCGGCACAATCGCGGGCGAAGACACGATTTTTATTGCTGTTCGTAATCAAAAAGAACAAAGAGTTGTTTTAAAAAGAGTTTGGGAAATATTTGAAAACTGATCTTTGATTTTTGATTTTTGATCTTTGATTTTTTTCAAAGGTCAAAGGTCAAAGGTCATAGGTCATAGGTCATAATAAATGGAAAAGAAAATAAATAAAGTAGTTTTAGCATATTCGGGCGGATTGGATACATCCGCAATGTTGTTGTGGTTAAAAGAAACTTACGGTTGCGAAGTCGTTTGTTACACGGCTGATGTCGGGCAAGGGGAAGAGCTTGACGGATTAGAAGAAAAAGCCTTAAAGACTGGCGCATCAAAACTTTACGTTGAAGATTTGCGCGAAGAATTCGTCAAAGATTTTGTTTGGACAGCAGTTAAAGCCAATGCGCTTTACGAGGGAGTTTATCTTTTGGGAACTTCCCTTGCGCGTCCGGTGATTGCGAAAAAACAAATCGAAATTGCCCAAAAAGAAGGGGCTGATGCAGTCGCCCACGGAGCAACCGGAAAAGGCAATGATCAGGTTCGTTTTGAACTGACTTATTATTCGCTAAAACCTGATATTAAAGTAGTTGCGCCGTGGAGACATTGGGAATTCAAAGGTCGTGCTGATTTAATTGCCTACTGCGCTCAACATAACATCAACGTCACCGCTACGGCTGAAAAACCCTATTCGATGGACAGAAATTTGATGCACATTTCCTACGAAGGCGGAATTTTGGAAAATCCTTGGAATCAGCCGCCGGACGATATTTTTATAATGACCAAATCGCCCGAAAAAGCTAAAGATGAAGCCGATGAACTGATTATCACTTTTGAAAAAGGCGTGCCAGTTGCCATCAACGGCGAAAAATACGGAGCAGTTGATATGCTTTCCAAACTAAATTTCATCGGCGGCGAACATGGAATCGGGCGGGTTGATCTTGTCGAAAACCGTTTTGTCGGAATGAAATCACGCGGAGTTTATGAAACGCCCGGAGTCACGATTTTGCAAGCCGCACATCGGGCTTTGGAATCAATTACGATGGATCGTGAAGTAATGCGTCTGCGTGACTCATTGGGCGTAAAGTTCGCTGAATCAATCTATTACGGATTCTGGTTCGCGCCTGAAACCGAAATTTTGCGTTCGATGATTGACCAAACCCAAGAAAATGTTTCGGGCGAGGTTCGCATTAAATTATACAAAGGCAATGTCACCATCTTAGGCAGACGCTCGCCAAATTCGCTTTACAAAGAACGGGTTGTAACTTTTGAGGACGATGCCGGTGCATATAACCAATTTGATGCTGAAGGATTTATCAAACTCCAAGCATTGAGGCTGAGACTGCGAAAAATGGATTAGGAAAATTCACAGGGATAAAGGGGATAAACAGGATAAAAACAATCCCTTACCATCCCCTAAATCCCTGTGAATTCGTTTTGAGGTAAAAAAGATGCAAGTTTTAGAAGTAGATAAAATCGGTTCGGCGACATCGCCTTTGAATTTGGGTAAAACGGTTTCGGTGATTGAAGAAAATCTTTCGCCAAAAGCTGGTGATGTTGTTGTTGTCAAAGCACTTACGGAAAGCGTTACTTACGGAAATCTGGAATTGCCAAGCGGACGTCTGGCAAAAATCAACCGTAATGATGTTTTGCTCGGAGTCTTGGGCAAACGTCGTGCTTTGAAAGGATTTTTCGGTGATGTTCCCGAAACTGTCAAAGTCGGTGACAAACTGCATCTTTTGAATATGGGCGGCGTAATCGGTGTTTGCAGCGGTCATCATTCTAGTTTGTCCGATGCGATTGAAGTTGAGGTTTTGGGAATCGTCCAAAGTCCAAAGTCTAACGTCCAAAGTCCGTTGGTTTTGAACATTGGGGAAAATTCTTTGCCAATTTCAAATTCCCTCAACGCCTCTGCTCCGGTTGTTATTATTGCCGGAACTTGTATGAATTCGGGTAAAACCGTAGCGGCGACTGAAATAGTAAAACAAGCCTCGCATCATGGTTTAAAAATTGCCGGAGCGAAAATGTCGGGCGTGGCTTGTCTGCGCGATACGCTCAATATGCAGGATTGCGGGGCGTTTACCACAGCTAGTTTTCTTGATTGCGGATTACCGTCAACTGTTGGAATTGATGATCTTGCGCCAATTGCTAAAGCAATTTTGAACAAACTAAATGAATCAAATCCTGACTTAATCGTTGTAGAATTAGGCGATGGAATTGTCGGAGGATATTCGGTTGATTCAATTTTGCTAGACGAAGAAATCAAAAATGCTACTTCAACTTTTGTCTTTTGCGCTTCGGATTATGTCGGCGTGATCGGAGGAATCGAAGTTCTGAAACGCTTCGGAATTACGATTGATGTCATTGCCGGTTCCGTCACGGATTCTCAAGCAGGCGAAGATTTTGTCGTCCAGAATTTCGGTATTAAAGCGGGAAATGCTCGGCGAAATGGGTTGGGATTGTTTGAGCTGTTAGGTTTTGCGAAAGAAAAAGAGTTGGCAGTTGCTTAAATGACCGAAATAGAACAAATAATCACAGCAGTAAAAGCCGAAATTCCAAATATTGTTGTCTTTAAATTAAATGAAGTTGGCGCAAAACCTTTTGAATTTGGGGTTTGGCAGTTTTGGCTAGAAGACAATAAGAATGAAAAAATTTCAATTGAAGTTCAACATGGTTTTTGCTACGCCTGTTACTCAAACATTAAGTTTGCCAGTCAGGACGAATTGAAATACCTAGATACGGCAAAATGGATTTGCAAATATCTTGGTAATTCAAAATTATAAAAAAGATGTCTAACAAAATTAAAATTGCCATCTTCGGCGGCTCAGGCTACGGGGGAAGCGAACTTCTGCGAATCCTTCTGTTTCATCCAAACGCTGAAATTGTTTTAGTTACAGCCAATGAACAAGCCGGAAAATTAGTTGGCGAAGTTCATAAAAATTTATTTGGCTTGACCAACTTGCGTTTCTCTACTGCGCCGGAAGATTTATCAAATTTGGAAGCAGATGTTGCGTTTTTCGGACTTCCGCACGGGCAAGCGATTTCCATTGTTCCCAAACTGCCTAAAAATATAAAAATCATTGATCTTTCGGGGGATTTTCGGATTGACGATGCGGACGTTTTCAAACAATTTTACAAGCTCGAAAAATCCGATTTACAATCTGAATTTGTTTACGGTTTGACCGAAATTAATCGTGAACAAATCAAAACAGCTGAAAAAATTGCCAATCCGGGATGTTTTGCTACCGCCACGCTTTTGGGTTTAAGCCCTTTGGTTGCAAATGGTTTGATAAATGGAAAAATTATTGTTGATGCCAAAACAGGCTCAAGCGGTTCAGGTGTTAAACCCGCTGCCAACACGCATCACCCGCAACGGATGAACTCGTTTTATGCCTACAAACCCTTTACGCATCAACACGTTCCCGAAATTACGCAATGTTTAAAAACTGTGGGGGATTTTGAAAATGATTTCGTTTTTATGACGCATTCCCTGCCAGTTTCGCGAGGGATTTTTGCGAGTTGCTATGCAGAATTAAACAACGAAACTTCAACCGCTGAACTGAAAGAAATTTACCGACAGTTTTATCAAAATTCCTTTTTTGTTCGACTAACTGACGGCTCTCCGGACATCAATTGGGTAAAAACCACAAACTTTTGCGATATTGCCGTGAATGTTCAAGGCAAACAAGTTGTTGTATTTTCTGCGATTGATAATCTAGTCAAAGGCGCGGCTGGTCAAGCTGTCCAAAATATGAATCTGATGTTCGGATTAGATGAAAAAACAGGATTGGTATTGGTTGGAACAAATCCTTAGCTTTCACTTTGCGAACTTAACGGACTTTGCGTTATTTCTTTCTCACGCAAAGGCGTAAAGAACGCAAAGTAAAATAAATCATTTTGATTTTTCCAAATAAGTGGGTGATTTTTCTATCACTCGAACAGGTGATTCTTTTTCTTTTTTGAACTGCTACAATTTTTTCATAAATCAAAATCCTAATTTGGATTGAGAAAGGAAAAGATTATGAAAACACAAAGAAAAATTGCAAAGTTAATCAGCCCGACTCCGGTTTCGGACGGCGCGGGTGTAAAGCTAAACCGTTTGATTGCAACACCGACGCTTGATTATCTTGATCCGTTTTTACTGCTTGACCATTTCGGCTCGGACAACAAAGACGATTACATTGCCGGATTTCCCGAACATCCGCATCGAGGGATTGAAACCGTAACTTATATGCTCAAAGGCAAGGTTACACACCGCGATACGATGGGCAACGAAGGAACGATTTCGGCGGGCGATATTCAATGGATGACGGCTGGCGGCGGCTTGATGCACGAAGAAATGCCCGTTGCTGAAGAAGAAGGTTTAAGCGGCTTTCAGCTTTGGGTGAATTTGCCGAAAAAACTGAAAATGACCAAGCCTCGTTATCAAGAAATCAAAGCTGATAAAATCCCGGTTTATGAAAAAGATGGGGCAAAAGTTAAAGTCATTGCAGGCGAAGTTGGAGATGTCCAAGGCGCAGTAACAGAGATTTACGCCGAACCGAATTATTTGGATGTAACGCTTGAACCAAATGCGGAATTCACGCATCCGATTGCGCTTGGACACAACGCTTTTGCTTATATTTTCGATGGCTCTGCCGATTTTGATGAAAGCGGAAATTTTGCCCACAATCCGAGACTTGTCATTTTAACCGATGGCGATTTTGTTAAAATCAAAGCCGGAGAAAATGGTGCAAGATTTTTACTTGTTTCCGGCAAACCTTTGAATGAACCGATTGCCAGATATGGTCCTTTCGTGATGAATACTCGCGCCGAGCTTTATCAGGCAATCGAAGATTTGCAGAATGGAACATTTGTTTGGACGGAAGAAAAAGAAGTTGTCACAGCCTGATATTGGTTAATAATTGAATAGGATTGCTGAATGAAGCCCCAAAGTTTCATTCGGCTTTTCTATTTGTTAAGTTAAAGATTATGGAAAATTTAATTGTTGAGAATAACGAATCGAAACATCGTTTTGAAATAAATCTGGAAGACGGAATAGCCTTTATCCAATACACAAAACAGGGCGAAGACGTTTATAATCTTTATCATACCGAAGTTCCGCCGCAATTTGGCGGCAAAGGTGTCGGAAGTGCTTTAGCAAAAGGAACTTTGGAATATATCAAAGCCGAAGGCAGTCAAATTATTCCGACTTGTCCATTTGTCGCGGCATATCTGAAAAAACATCCTGAATATCAGGAATTGGTAAGAAAATGACAAGATTAATAACCGTTTTATTTTTGTGGCTGATTTTAGCTCTGGCATCTTTTTCTCAAACGCAAACCTATACGCGTGCCAAAATGTGGGATGCGGAAATCAATTCCCTGACCGAAATTGACCTCAAACAAGCTCCGCCCAAAAATCCGATTTTGTTTGTTGGTAGTTCTTCGATGCGTTTATGGCGAAATCTGCGCCAAAGTTTTCCGAATCTTAATGTGCTTAATCGCGGTTTTGGCGGCTCACGGCTCGAAGACGTAAATTACTATTTTGAACGAATCGTCACACCTTATAACCCAAAAATTGTCGTGCTTTATGCGGGTGAAAATGATGTTAATGAAGGAGTTGCGCCGGAAACCGTTTTGGAAAGCTACCGTAAATTTTTAGCAATGTTTCGCGCTGAATTTTCGAAAACAAAACTCGTCTATGTTTCGCTCAAACCGAGTCCGGCGAGATGGGCTTTAGCTGATAAATACAAGCAAACAAACAATTTAATTAAAAACGAGATCGCCAAAGACAAAAACTCTGTATTTATTGATGTGTGGAATCCGATGCTCGGTGCAAATGGCGAACCACTCCCTGAATTATTTCTCGCGGATAATCTGCATATGAACGAAAAAGGCTATGCAATTTGGCGCAATGCGTTGATTAAATATTTAAAATAAAAAGGCAGAAACCAGCGCGTGAGCAAGGGTGTGAAAGAAATGAGTTTAACAATCAGAAGAGCAACAATTGAAGACGCTGAGATAATTGCCCAAATTGCCTGGCAAAGTTTTTATGATGCCTTTGCCGATCATCCAAAAAATGCGCCGGAAGACCTCAAAAGCTATATGGATGAGGCATTTACGGCTAAAGCTATTTTGGCTGAGTTAACCGATAAAGACTCAATCTTTTTTGTTGCCGAAATTGAAAACAAAATTGTCGGCTACGCCAAACTGAAACAAAATTCCTGCGAAGAAGGAATTTCAGGCGAAAATCCAATTGAACTTTGTCGGCTCTATTCGCTCAGTGAATTTATCGGCAAAGGAATCGGTAAAACTCTGATGCTGAAAAGTTTGGAATTTGCCAAAGAAAGCGGTCACGATGTTATCTGGCTTGGTGTTTGGGAATACAATCATCGCGCACAGGAGTTTTACAAAAAATTCGGTTTTGAAAAATGCGGCGAACATATTTTTCAACTTGGAAGCGATCCGCAAACAGATTGGTTGATGGAAAGAAAGGTTTAGCCACGAACAAACACGAAAAAGCACAAAAATGAAGAATTTTTTTTTAATGCTAATTTTAGCTGTTTCAGTTTCTGCCCAAAAGTCAGAAAACTTTATTCAATACGTTAATCCGCTGATTGGGACACAAAAAATGGGACATACTTTTCCAGGTGCTACCGTGCCTTTCGGCTCGGTTCAGCTTTCGCCCGATACGGATGAGCAGCCGATTTTAATTGGCGGAAAGTATAACAAAGAAACTTATAAATATTGTGCGGGTTATAATTATGATGATTCAACGATAGTCGGTTTTTCGCACACACATTTTTCGGGAACGGGACATTCCGATTTAGGCGATTTTTTGATAATGCCGACGGTCGGCGAATTACAGCTTGACCCCGGCGCGAAAGATAATCCGAAAAGTGGTTTTCGCTCTCGCTTTTCTCATTCGACCGAAATTGCCGAGCCGAATTATTACAAAGTTTTGCTCGAAGACGATAAGATTTTGGCTGAACTGACGACCACCACGCGAGTCGGTTTTCATCAATATACTTTTCCTGCGTCTGACAATGCTCACATCATTCTCGACCTGATGCACGGAATTTATAATTACGACGATAAAAATGTTTGGACGTTTGTCAGAGTCGAAAACGATCACACGATTGTCGGATTTCGGCAAACAAACGGTTGGGCGAGAACGCGGACGGTCTATTTTGCGATGGAATTCTCCAAACCGTTCAAAAGCTATGGTTTCAAGGATTTTCAGCGTTCGCAATACAACGGTTTTTGGCGAAAATTTGACCAATCGAAAAATTTCCCCGAGATGGCGGGCAAACAAATTCGTGCCTATTTTGATTTTGCCACCAAACAGGACGAAAAAATTCAAGTAAAATTTGCACTTTCGCCCGTTTCAACCGAAGGCGCAATGAAGAATTTACAAACCGAAACACCTGATTGGAATTTTGAAAAAGTCAAAAAAGCCGGACAAGATTCGTGGAATAAAGAGCTTGGAAAAATCGCCGTAACTGCTGACAGCAAAGAAGATTTGGTCAATTTTTACACAGCGATGTATCATGCTTCCCTTTCGCCGACGGTTTATATGGATGCTGACGGCAAATACAAAGGTTTAGACCAAAATGTCCATTCGGCGACGGGATTTACAAATTACACAACCTTTTCATTGTGGGATACTTATCGGGCTTTGCACCCGTATTTTAATATCATTCAGCCGAGCAGAAACCGCGATATGATTCGCTCGATGATGGCTCATTATGACCAGAGCGTGCATAAAATGCTGCCCGTTTGGTCGCACTACGCCAACGAAAATTGGTGCATGATCGGCTACCATTCAGTTTCGGTGATTGCGGATGCGATTGTGACGGGAAATCTGACGGGCATTGAAGCGGAAGTAGCACTTGCCGCTTCGGTTCAAACCGCTAGAACCAAATATTACGATGGTTTAGAGTTTTATATGAAGCTCGGCTATGTTCCCGAAGACAAAAATGGAACGTCTGTTTCCAAAACTCTCGAATACGCTTACGACGATTGGGCAATCGCTCAAGCTGCAAAAAAACTCGGCAAAACTGCGATTTATAACGAATTTATCAAGCGTTCGGAAAACTGGAAAAACGTTTACGATTCGTCAGTTGGCTTTACCCGTCCGAAAATGAGCAACGGAAAATTCGGCGAAAAATTTGATCCGCTGAAAACCGAAGGTCAAGGTTTTATCGAAGGTAATTCTTGGAATTACAGTCTTTATGTTCCACACAATCCCGCCGAAATGATCGAAATGATGGGCGGAAAAGAAAAATTTGCCAAGCATTTGGACGAACTTTTTACGATGCACTTGCCTGATGAGTTTTTCGCCGAAACCGAAGACATCACCCGCGAAGGAATTATCGGCGGCTATATTCACGGCAACGAGCCTTCGCATCACGTTGCGTATCTTTATAACTGGACAAATCAGCCTTGGAAAACTCAGGAGCGCGTTAGAATGATTTTGAAACATCAATATCACGCTTCGCCTGATGGACTCGGCGGCAATGACGATTGCGGACAAATGTCTGCGTGGTTTATCCTTTCATCTTTGGGTTTTTATCCTGTCGCTCCTGCTTCCGGCGAATATCAAATCGGCAGTCCGTCAATAAAAACTGCAGTTTTGAAACTCGAAAACGGTAAAACTTTGACCATCGAAGCGAAAAATCAAAGCGATAAAAATGTTTATGTCGAGAAAGTAACGGTGAACGGTCAACCTTTAGACAGAATTTTTATAAAATATTCAGAAATTATGAATGGTGGGAAAATCGTTTTCTGGATGAGCGATACACCTGCTCCGAAATAGAGATAATCATAATTTTCCCAAATCCGTTAGAATGTTTTTATGGGCGTTGGAATTTGCGACAAGCATAATTATTGCACTTTCATAATATCTTGTGAACATATAAATAATGTTGTTGAAAAGATGGATGAAATTAAGAACCTTGATTATGTGACTGTTGTTGAATATAAACACACAAAGTTTTTAGGCTTCTCAGATAAGTATGCTTATTGTGATAAATGTGCGGAAAAGTATTGGCTACCAAGAGGAAATATTTCTCAAATTAGACTTTTATTTTCGTTGCCTTTTAGGAAAAAATTTACCACCGAAAACGAGTTTTATGTTTGTGACCAATGCTTTTTTGAAGATTTATTTGACCAGACTTTTATTGATTACATAAATAATCCGAAGTTTAAATATCCTTTTATGAACAAAACTGAAAAAGTTATAGAAGCTAAAGTGCCGAAATTTCAAATAATTAAAGAAATAGAAGAATCAACCCAAGTAGCTACTTACGCTAAGATGAATATCTCAGTCGAACGCGGAAAAGGCTCTTGGATTTGGACGAGCGAGGGCGAAAAATTCCTCGATTTGTATGGTGGACACGCCGTTTGCGGGACAGGACATTCGCACCCCGCTGTTGTCGAAGCAATTAAAGAACAAGCCGATAAAGTCTTGTTTTACTCAAACTTGGTCTATTCGGAAATCCGCGCCAAAGTTTCCGAAAAGCTCGTTTCGGTTGCGCCTGACAATATCACGAAAGCGTTTTTCTGCAATTCTGGAACTGAGGCAAACGAAAACGCGATGCGAATGGCGAGATTTGCGACAGGACGCGAAAAGATCATTACTTTTACGGGCGGATTTCACGGACGTTCGGCTGATTCGATTTCGGCGACATTCTTGGGTAAATACCGCGAAATCGGCAAACCAAATGTTCCCGGTCACGTCTGTGCAGAATTTGGAAATTTGGATTCAGTCCGCGAATTAGCCGACGACCAAACCGCCGCAATTATGCTCGAACCGATTCAATCAATGTTCGGCTGCCGCGAAGCCACACCAGAATTTTTCCAAGGCTTACGCCAAATTTGCGATGAACACGGAATTATTCTAATTTTCGATGAAGTTCAAACCGGAGTCGGACGCACAGGAAACTGGTTTTTCAGCGGTTCGGAAAATGCGGGCGGAGTTCAAGCTGATGTTATCACTTTGGCAAAATCTTTGGGTAGCGGAATTCCTGTTGGAGCGTGTCTGGTCAATGAAAAAGTATCTAAAAACATTAAAACCAATGATTTAGGCACTACTTTTGGCGGCGGAATGTTGGCGATGGCAGCGGTTTTGGCAACTTTGGAAGCAATCGAAAACGAAGATATGATTGCCAACGCCAAACGCATCGAAAATCATCTGCGTGAGCGTTTAAAGGAAGTTGAAGAAGTTGTCGCAGTTCATGGCAAAGGTTGTTTGATCGGCATCGAATTTTCTTCACCAGCCAAAGATTATCACGCTAAACTGCTTGAACATCAGATAATTACCGGAACTTCCAGCGTTCCGAATGTTTTGCGTCTGCTTCCGCCTTTGTGTGTCAAAGAAGAGGAAATTGATTTGTTGGTTGAGGTGCTAAAATCCTAACCTTTTGGTTTATAGACAAACTTGAACAACAAAAAAGCAATCGCTAAAATCGCCAAACTGATTAAGGAATATGTATAAAAACTACTATCTTGCTGTTTCACTTGCTCATTCTGGACGATGCCCCTGCGTTTATTATTAAACTGTGTGTCCAATGCGGATGTTTCTTGAGTAAGTTGGGCATTTTGCGAAACCTGGTTATATTTTATTTTGAGATTGTTTTTATCTTGCAAAAGTTTAGTCTCTAAAGTCACCAATTCTGTGATTTTCTTTTCATCAACTGTAGGAGGTGTTCTCAGGAAATAAACCCACACAAACGATCCTCCAACTGACGGCAAAACAATTGCTATCCCAATGAGTATATAACCTGCAATCTTATTCCCTAACTCATTTTTTTTATCGGCTTTCGGCGAGGCTGCAGATGACTTGGATTTTGTTTTGGATTGGTTGTTTTTGGTTTCAGCCGATTTAGCAAAAAATTTGGACAGAAACGAGTTTTCCGACGTTTCTGATTTAGATTTTGACCTTGCAGAATTTCTTTTTGCCTCCTTAGTTTCTTGTGCTTCAAAAAGTTTTTGAAGCGCAAGAATTTTATTTGCCTCAACCCAGTTTAAATTCTTGATTTTTACCGGCTGATTCGGGTGTAATTTGCCTGTTTTTACCCAGTCCTTTAATTCTTCCAAGGTTATGCTTATGATTTCTTGATTGACTTGGACTTGCCAATCTTCGTTTGGCAAAACATTTTTTGTGGTGTTCATATCGTTTGAGTGATAGAAAATTTCCAGCAGGAGCGACTGTTTCCTTATTTGAATTAGTTACGTTATCTAAAATGGGTAAATCTATAGTTACGTTGATGAGTATTCCGCAGCAAATACCTTTTACTATGCTAAAATATTTACTGGGTTTGGTCAATTTTTTTAAATTGCCAACATAGTTTAAAATATTCAGATGAGCAATTTGTCTGACAAACTGTTAGACAAATTCTGCGGGGATAATATTTGGATTTTGGACAAAGTAAAATCCCCGAAGAACACAAGATTCTTCAAAAGCCCAGCCGCTTTTCTTTTCTAAGTTCCTCTGACAATCGCATAATAAATCGGCATTCCAATCGTGATATTAAACGGAAAAGTTACGCCAAGAGCCATCGGAATATACAAACCCGGATCGGATTTTGGAGCAGCTAAACGCATTGCTGCCGGAACTGCAATGTAAGAAGCACTCGCCGCTAAAATAGCAAAAATAAAGCGGTTTCCTTCATCTGCGGTTACTATTTTGCTGGCGAACGCAATAAAACCTCCATTTAAAAGTGGAATTAACAAAGCGAAAATCGTTACAAATAAACCGTATTTTCGGAAAGCCGCGAAACGTCTCGCTGTCACCATTCCCATTTCGAGTAAAAATATTGCCAAAAATCCTTTGAAAATATCATTGGTAAACGGCTTAATTCCTTCGGCTTGTTTGGAATCGGCAATCAATCCGATTATCAAGCTGCCAAGAATCATCAGAACACTGCCGTTCGTAAAGGAATGCTGAATTACGTCTTTGAGCTTCCCTTGATTTTCGGATTCCTTGTCGTAAATCATCATCAAGATTACGCCAACGATGATTGCGGGCGATTCCATCAAAGCCATTACCGCCACCATATGTCCGCCGAATGCGATTTTTTGTGCTTCGAGAAAAGAAACCGCCGCCACAAAAGTCACTGCACTGACCGAACCGTAAGTTGCGGCTACTGCTCCGGCGTCGCTGATGGTCAATTTCCGTTTCAAAATAAAGAAAACATAAAAAGGAATCAGCGAGGCAATCACAAGTCCAAATAATAGGGAATAAAGGATTTCCGCCGAAAATTGGCTGTGCGATAATTCTTGTCCCCCTTTGAAACCGATGGCGAAAAGCAGGTATAACGAAATAAATTTGCTTGAAGAAGCAGGAATTTCCAGATCGCTTTTAACGATTGCGGCAAAGATTCCTAAAACAAAAAATAGAAGCGTTGGGTTTGTTAAATTAGAAATTAAGATTTGAAAATCCATAAAAAAAAATATTTTAAGCTAACATAGTTCAGCCTAAGACCGTTTTTGATCTTAGGCATTGTTCAGTATTTAAATTGTTTCAGGCTGTTTATTTTTTCAGTTCTGCAACTGTATTGTTTGGCTTATAAGGCAATGAAGAGTGGTGCAAAACAATTCTTAAATTGCCTTTTTCGTCCAATTTATAACCCCAGGTTTTGTCAACGATAGTTTCTTCGCCCTTTGAATTCCACATATGGACGTTGCCCATTGAAATTGCCATATCACCGTTCAAAACGAAGGCTCTCGGTTTGCTTTCGCATTTTGTCCAACCTCTCAGAGCAAATCCGTTATCGGCTTTGTATTTATCATTTCCGCCGACAAAATAGGCTAATGCACCTTCTTTATCCATACGGAAAGTTTGTTCGCCGGTGGTCAAAGTCGGTTTGAAAAGCACCGGACCTGCTTGATAAAAGTAAGCGGCATCAATGATTTCTGTAGCGAGTTTTTTATAATCGCCGCCTTGTTCTTTGGTCTGATTGATTTGCACCAAAGCACCGCACCAAGCCTTTTGAGCCTCGGCAACCATTTGCTCGGTAATGTTAAAGTTAGAAACTTTTTGAGCAAAACCAACTGTGGTTAAAGCGAACATCATCGCTAATCCTAAAATTAAATTTTTCATTATTTTTTTATCTCCCTTTTTTCGTATTTTTTTTGTTTATAAATTGACACGGAAACTGGTTCCAATTCCGTTCAATGTTCCCGGACGAGTGCGGTTTCCCGTTTCGTTCTGGCGAACATAGTAAAAATCTGCTGAAAATTTGTTGTTGAATTTGTGTGTAACGCCTGCCTGAGTGCGATAACGGGCAAAATCTTTCAGACGAAAATCGTAAAATGTTTCAAACGAAACGAACGGCTCAAACTTCTTTTCCGCAATCGTTACTTCACGTTTAACCCAAAAACGATTCCGCATAACTGTCGTATCGGGGTGCGAATACCGGTTTTCGTATTGATACATATTGCGATTGACCAAAGTCCATTTTTTATCTTTGCTGAGCGGAACGGTAAAGGTTGCAATCCCCAAATAACGGCTTTCGTAGCGTTTTAATTTGAAAGTTGGATTCGCATAACGATACAAATATCCGCCGCCGAGCGTGATGTATTTATTAACTTTTTTCGTGATCAGACCGCCGATTCTGGCATCAGTCGTGGTTTTCACATTGTTTCCGAAACGCCCAAACGACCATAAAACAAAATTCCAATCCTTATTTTTATTTAGCGGAACGATGAATTGCATATCGTTCCAAAGTTGGAAATCTGTTTCGTATTTCGTTTGAGACAAAGTTGTCGCGGAAAACGCCAAACTCAAAACAATAATTAAAGTTATTTTTTTCATTTCCCTCTGTTCGATCTGTGCAAAAAGAGAAAGACCTCTCGCAGAAATTGTCCAAATAAACAACATCTGCGAAAGGTCTTGATACTTTTTTGATGAACCGGATCAGCGTTTCTGATCGTATTGACGATTACATCAAACCTCGCGGGTGATCTACTCCCCCTTCACACATTTCTAAAATAAAATAATCTTTATTTTTTTGTCAAGTATATATTAAATATTTTTTTATTATTTCGAAATCGCAGTTTTTTCTTTTCCATCCGTGTGGATTTGTCAATTAACAGCCAGATAAAGATGACGGATTTCTCCGGACATAAAGGTATCTTCCATAAACTCAACTGAGCCGTTGTCAACATCATAATAGGCTCCAATAATGCCGATTTCTTTGTTGACAACCATTTCACGCAAGATCACGCTTCGTTCGATAACAGCTTCAACACTTCTTCTGACCTGAATATGAGAGACATTATATACAAAATCAGAATTGGCTGAGGTTCGGTTTTCAATTGTCTCTCTTTCGAGATATAAAGATGGCTGAATTTTGTTTAATAACGTTGATAAATTACCAAGTTGAATATTATCGCAGGCGCCTCCTATTGCTCCGCATTTGCTGTGCCCCAAAACTACAATTAATTTTGAACTGGCAATTTTACAGGCAAATTCCATACTGCCCAAAATATCCTCGTTGATCACATTTCCGGCAATCCGAATACTGAAAATGTCACCTAACCCTTGATCAAAAATCAGTTCGGCAGAGGTTCTGCTGTCAATGCAGCTTAAAATTGTGGCGAAAGGAAATTGTCCGTCCCGGGTTTCGTTGACCTGTTCCAATAAGTCGCGATTTGCCTTTAAACTATTAATAAATCTAAAGTTACCCTCGCGTAAATATTGCAAAGCAAGAGCCGGAGTTATTTTTGATTGAGATTCTTTTGTATGTGTTCTCATAAAATTGAGCCTTTATCACTTTGGTTCGAAAGTGCTTTCAGCGCATGAAATTGGGAATCCATCCCAATCATTCAATATTTTTGACCTAGTCTTAATAACATTGTATCAAAATACCCGAGAATACAGTAAAATTTCACACAATGAATGAACTGGTTTTTCTTTTTGACGTAGATAATACTTTGCTCGATAACGATCGGGTTTCTAATGATTTGCGTAAATTTTTAGCGAAGGAAGTTGGATTAAATCGTTGTAATCATTATTGGGAAATTTTTGAACAGCTGCGTTTGGAATTGGGCTATGCCGATTATCTGGGTGCGCTGCAGCGTTATCGGCTCGAAAATCCTTACGATTCTCATTTACTTGCACTTTCTAATTATCTAATCAATTATCCGTTTGCCAATCGGCTTTTCCCAAATTCGTTGGATGTGCTGGAATATTGTCGGCAATTCGGCAAGGTCGTAATTTTGACCGATGGTGACGTTGTGTTTCAACCGCGCAAAATTGAGCGTTCAGGACTATTTGAAGCCGTTGAAGGCAACATTCTGATCTATGTTCACAAAGAGCAGGAGTTACACGATGTCGAACGGCGTTATCCTGCCAAACATTACGTTTTAGTTGATGATAAAATTAGGATACTTTCAGCCATTAAAAAAATTTGGGGCGACAAAATAACCACGATTTTTCCGAAACAGGGACATTATGCGCTTGACGAAAAAGAGGTCGCCAAATATCCGAAAGCTGATACTTCAATCGAAAGAATCGGTGATATTCTGCAACTTAGAAAAGATGATTTTATTAAAAGCAAGTAACGATCAATCTCGTTTTCCCCAAAATCTGGTTGATAAAATAAGGCTGAAAAGAATCACAAAAGAACCGAGAAACACCTTTAAAAGTTCACGATATTCTTTTTCCTTTCGCTCTGCATCAATTGCCTTTTGCTGTTCCTCTTTCGCTGTATCTACAGCTTCCGGCGAGGGGCTTTCCGTAGGAATTATTGCTTTCAAAATCAAATCTGTTTTTTCTTTGGTTTCCTTTTGAGCGTTTTCAACCGACTTAATTTTTCTGGTGTGTTCGTAAAGTGCTCTTCTGGTTTCCTCATCACATTCAAAAGGCTGTCGGGTTATTGGATCAATACACGCCTCATTAGCGGCTGTATTTGCATTATCCGATTGAACATTTGTGTTTGAAGCAGGTTTTGGAGCTTCATTAGGTGTTGTTTGCCCCGCAGTTTGAGTATTTTGTGTTGTTTCATTCTGTCTGTTTTCCAAAAATGGCGAGATTTTATAAACCCATAAAATCGAAATTGCAGAAGAAAGAAGAAAAGAAATGAGAAAGGCTGTCAGAACTCCGACTTTATAATTTTTCTCGTCGGGATATTCATAAATTGTAAAATTATCAATAGTTTTTACTTTTGATTTTGTTTTCTTTTCCTCTTGAACAATTACTTGCACCACTACTTTTTCGGGTTTCATTTGTTCCGCCGCTTTGCAAGGAATTTGGCAAAAAGGACAGCAATTTTTTATTTCACCGTTTGGTTTGGGACATTCTTCGCAAAAAGAATTTGAACAAACATCACAGAAAAATTTTGCATTTTTCTCTCGATGCAAAAGACACATTACAATTTTTTCCTGCTCTGTTATTTCTTTGGATTCTGTATTTTCTGCAGATTCAGCCTGAGTGTCGGTCGAGCTCAAATCCGTTGAATTTGCGGATTCGGGTTCTTTCGGTTTTGTTTGATCGTTTTCTTTTGAGTTTTCACCATTTGAATTTTCGATGCCTTTTGAATCAGGTTTAAATTGAAAATTGCTTGTTGCACTTTCGATTTCGCTTTTTGAATGACCGGAGAAGATTCGGAACAACAAAAATGAGATCATTAAAACACTTAAACTTATATAAAAAGCGTTATTAAAATCGTTTTTTAAAAGGTTTTGACGATGATTTTCGATGATCATTTTTCGTTGGGCATTAAATTGCTGTTCCAACTTAGTAATCTCTTGTTCAAGCTCCACTTTTTGTTCATCCTTAGTATATTTTAATCTAAGCCCAACCTTATCATTTGCCAGTTTTCCTTCTAAAACTACAAATTCAGTAACGCTTTTTTCATCAATTTGAGCAGGGGTTTTTAGTTGAAAATTCCAAAGATAAGAGCCTCCCCAGGAGATTAATAAAATCAAAATACATCCAAACAAAAAAACCGCCGTGTTTTTTACTAAAGAAGATTTATTATTCGGTTTGGCGAATTGTTGAATTGCCTTAGGTTTATTTTCGACCGGCTTCGGCTTTGGTTTGATCGGATTAAATTCTTTTACCGACTGATCAGGTTTTATTTCCGTTTGATTTATTACAGGTTCATCTTGTTCCTGAACCTCTTCATTCTGGTTAGTTTTAGCTAAAACTTTTTGCTCGTAGAGTTTAAACGGAATTGATGCCGCCGAATCTGCCGGAGCCGAAACTTTTGGCAGATTGGAAGCTGAAGTATCTGATTCATCAGTTTTTAATTTGGTTTCAAAAACCGCCGGATTGTGCATTTTCCGAAAACCGCCTAAAGGAACTGAAGACAATTTCTTTTTTTCTTCAAAACTTTTCTTTAATGCCGGAATTTTATGTGCTTCAATCCAATTAAGATTCTTTATTCTAACTTTATGAAAATGCTCTATTTTTCCTTCGTGTATCCATTCTTTTAGTTCTTCCAGGGTTATTTTAGGGACATCGGGGTAGATTTGGACTTGCCAATTTTCATTGGGCAAACCATTTTCATTAGGGCTCATATTGTTTCAACGAAAAAGGATAAAAGTTGGGGGCGACCGCCTCAATTTTTTGAAACTAATTTGATTTTGATCTGTGGATTTCCTAAGAAAATTGGGGATTTTTTAGGGGATACCCGGCATTTGAAATTAAATACCGCTTTACTATGCTAAAATATTTGCTTAAAAACGGTCAACATATTTTTTATGGGTTGCTCAATTTTGATTTATGAAAGTTATACCTTCATCAGAGGCTAAAACTCTAAAAACGAAGGCATCTCTGCAAAATTGCTTAGATTCAATTTCCGAATTTGAGTTAAATGAGATTGTCGAAACGATCTCAATTCCCCGACATTTCAAATACAATTCATCAAATAATAAACAGGTTGCCGATTGGATTTTTGCTCAGTTTTCATCCTTTGGATATGAAACGCATTTTCAAGGAAAATTTTCCAACGTGGTTGCCTTAAATCCATTGGCAAAATCTGATTTCGTAATTTTAATTGGGGCACATTATGACAGCGTTCCGAACTGCCCCGGCGCAGATGATAACGGAAGTGCCGTGGCAGGTTTAATTGCTTGTGCCAAAGCAATTTCAAAATTTGCGCCTCATTTACCGGTTTGCTTTGTGGCTTTCAATTGTGAAGAAGACGGATTAGTCGGCAGTCAGGATTTTGTTGAGAATTATCTTTCCCAATCAAACTTGAAAATCAAACAAGTCCATATTTTGGAAATGATCGGTTATTCTACTGATAAACCAAACAGCCAAACTTCGCCAGCCAATTTGCCGATAAAAATTCCTTCGGTTGGTAATTTTTTAGGAATTATGGGTAATCAAAGCTCCAAAAATTTGGTTGATGAAGTTCTGAATTTGGGGAAATCATATCTGCCTGAATTAACTGTTCTTGGGCTGAAATTGTTTTTAGGGATTGAAAAATTAGTTCCCGATCTAGGCAGAAGCGACCATCTTCCGTTTTGGCAAAAAGGAATTCCTGCCTTAATGTGGACTGATACCGCTGATTTTAGAAATCCAAACTATCACAGGTTGACTGATACGCCGGAAACGCTAAACTATACATTTTTGAAAAAAGTTACGCAACTGCTTTTATTGCAAGCTTTAAATGTTGAATGGTAATTCACAAAAAATGAATTCCCATTAGTGCAGCAAGTTGCTGCATAATTTACAAAAGTCCAACAACCTGTTGGACAAATTATCCAGAAAGTTGCTAGACAAAATAGTATGGCAGGAAAACGACAACATATTATTCCAAAATTCCTTCAAAAAGGTTTTGCGAGCCGAATTGATGATAAAGATGTCTTTGTTTGGGCTTTTAGAAAAGATACTGATCCATTTGAAGCAAATACAAAAAACATTTTTGTCGAAAATTACTTTTATGGAAAGGAAGGCGAAGAAATCTATGCTGATGGAATTATTACAGATTTAGAAGAACTTGAATTTTCTCCATTAATGGATAATTTAAGAAATGCAGAAGGCAATGTAAACAAATTTAGTTCTCAGATTGCAAGTTTCATTTCTAATTTACTTATTCGGACAAAATTTCTTAGAGAAACTTTCATTGACTCTTCAAAATATGTAGTTGATGGTCTATCTAAACATCTTTCTGATGAAGAAAATATCCAAACTTTAATGAGTAATCCAACCCTCATTGACAGAGAACTTAAAAATGTTTTGAATTCACAGGAAGTTACAAATGCTCTGAATAATTTGGGTCTAGAAAATTCGGAAGCATTAAAAGGATTATTGCCTAATATAGTTAAACTTATGCTCCCTGAAATAGTTGAAAGTGAAAAAGGCAATATTGCTAACTTCTTTAAAGAGTTCTTCGAGCAAACCACTAAAATAATTCCAGAAGGCATCAAAAGAGGACAAATTAATTCAATAATAAAAAGTCCAAACCCAGAATGGATTGTCGAATTTTGTGAGAGATTAGAATGGTTTATTGTTACTGTAAATCAGTCTTTAATTCTTGGCGATACTGTTTGTATTTTTGAAGTTATCAATGAGGTAAGAAAATTTAAGCCGATAATTGAAAAGAATGATAATATTTCTACTATTTTTCTACCAATTAGTTCAAATAGATTATTGATAGGAACACACGAAAACATTTTAGATAAGATAAATACGGAAGAACTTAATTCAATAATTGCTAAATGTAGCTTTCAACAATTTATTTGCTCTGAATCAACTCAGGAAAATTTAAATCACAAAAATTCTATTGGGCTTTGGTCTGGCATTATGAGTCAAGAAGAAATGGAACGATTGAGAAATGAAATGCTTGACGATTTGAATAATGTTTCATAATCATTTTGATAAAATGAAAAATAATTTCCTAATTACATCCGATTTTTCCCGCGACGAACTCAAATCACTTTTCGAGTTGGCGTTGCAGTATAAAAACAATCAAATTTCCGATAAACCTTTGTCGGGAAAATCCATTGCGCTGGTCTTTTTTAATCCGAGTTTGCGAACGCGGGCTTCAATGCAGGTCGGTATTTATGAGCTTGGCGGAAATGCCGTTATCCTTGAACCGGGCGGAACTTCGTGGACGCTTGAACATCGTGACGGCGTGGTAATGGACGGCAACAAAACCGAGCATTTGAAAGAGTTTGTGCAGGTTTTGGAACGCTATGTTTCGGCAATCGGTGTGCGGACTTTTGCCGAATTGAAAGATTGGGAATTGGAACGCACCGAGCCTGTGCTGTCGGCTTTTGCTAAATATGCGACGAAACCGATAATTAATCTTGAGTCGGCAATGCACCATCCTTGCCAATCGCTGGCGGATATGCTGACAATCCGCGAAAAACTTGGCAATAAGCCGAAAAAAGTTTTGCTGACGTGGGCTTGGCATCCGAAACCGTTGCCGATGGCTGTGCCAAATTCGTTTGCGCTCGCTGCCGCGCAAATGGGGCACGATTTACGAATCGCACATCCGAAAGGTTACAGTTTGGACACAAAATTGATGATGGAAATTCAGCGGCAGGCGGCAGAAGCAGGCGGAAGTGTAGAAGTTGTCAATGATGTTGAGTCGGCGTATGACGGTGTTGAAGTCGTTTATGCAAAATCCTGGGGCAGCAAAAATTTCTATGGCAATTCTGAAGGAGACATCGAATTTCGTAAAGATTTACGCAAAGACTGGATCGTTGACGAGGCAAAAATGGCAAAGACAAATAACGGAATTTTTATGCACTGTTTGCCTGTTCGCCGGAATGTGATTGTGACCGATGGCGTGATTGATTCAACAAATTCGGTTGTGATTGACGAAGCCGAAAATCGTTTGCATATTCAAAAAGCAATTATGACCCAATTAATCAGGCAAAAATCATAGCTTTTTAACGTCTTAAAATTGTTATGAGAAGAGTTATTTGTTTGTTTTTTTTTGATTGCGGTTCAGTTTTCTTTTTCTTATGCCCAAGCCTGCGGCAAATCAGAACGAACGATTTCGCTGAACTTTGGGAAAAATGTAAAACCTCTGAAAAAAGTGCCATACGAATTATTTTATTTGGCTCCTAAGGGAACAGGCGCAGAATATAATAATCCCGAAAGAACCGGAAAATTTCTGCTGCCATTTTTGGATGATAAATTCGTCCCCGATAATAATTATTTTTGGGAGAATTACAAAGAAGAAAATCCGTTTATCAAAATGCCGGGGAAAAAGGCTGTAGAATATTTAAAAACCTATAAATTAGTGGATTTTAAGGATTTTTACACCAATCAATGGTATGACAATCATCTTCCGCAACTGAAAGGTAGTTTTAAGAACGGAATTCTCAAACTAGAAACCCGCGAAACTGACATCACGCCGTTTATTATGCGGATAAAAGTTCCGAAATATGAAACTTTGTATCTGGTAAGTAGTTTCCTTGGGGGCTGTTTTAATGGTGCGCCGACTCAAACAATTGAAATGAATTTATTAAAAGGAAAATAAATTCATCAAATCGCCGCATAAACTTATTTTTGGTTTTAATTGTTACAATATCACGAATAACTCGCTAAATTCTGACACGATTGAGGAAATTGAAGTTTGTCTTTTGTTACAAACAATTATAAAAAATTCCTTATTTAATTTTCAAAGTCACTTATAACCTGCACTTATCTTGGTTATTAGTTAGATATAACTTCTGCTGTTTGTGAGATAAATTGAAAGGGCTTAATCTGAAGTTGTAAACCTTTTTATCTAATTGAGGAGGGTTTTATGTTTAGATTCTTACCTTTCTTTTTACTTCTTCCACCAGTTCGGCTATTCGCTTTTCCCGAACTTCCCCGTTCTTATACTGCACCTAATATAGATATTTCCGAATATGGAATTAAACAAAAGGCTTACAAAATACCGCTTAAAATTTGGTTTGACAAAATTATTTGTCAAAAATGTAAAAAACTACTTTCTAATGAAAAGGAGGTTTTATTATGGGATATTATCAGCAACCACCAATGTGGAATCCGCAAGGTCCAATGTATGTGCAGCAACCAAGACCTCCCAGGAGTTTTATTGGTTCGGCATTTATAGTATTAATCCTTTACATCTTTTTTTGGATCGTGGGATTAGTATTAAATATCGTTTATCTGAGAGAAGCTAAGATGGAGCAATATGCAACCGGTTATCCACCTGAAGGCAAAGGCTGTTTGATTGCTTTGCTTTGGATAATGGGAATTATTCCGGTCATTTTAAGTATTTTTGGAGTAATTATTTGGGTAATTCTGATGATTATTGCCGCTAATACAAATTAAAAAGAATACTGCTTAGCTTGGGGCAGTCGGATTTATTTTGCCAACAAAACCGTGAGATTTTAGTTGATTGAAGTTCTATTTTTATGAAATTCTAAGAAATTTTTACAGATTTGAAAATAATTTATTTTTTATTTTGTGAGTTAATTATTCAAAAATTCTTCCACACCTTTCGCCGCTTTTCGTCCATCCGCAATCGCCCACACGACTAAACTTTGACCGCGTTCGCAATCTCCGGCGGCAAACACTTTTTTCACGTTCGTTTGTTTGTTTTCATTGACGGCAATCGTTCCGCGAGATGTAATTTCAACGCCCAAATCATTGAAAAGTTTGGCTTTTTCCGCACCGACAAATCCCATTGCCAAAAAGACTTTTTCCGCCGCCCAAACTTTTTCGGTTCCGGCAATTTCGTTTAAATTGCCGTCAATCCATTCGACCTCGACAGTTTCCACGCCTTGCAAATTTCCCTTTTCGTCAGTCACAAATCTTTTAGACAAAATGCAATATTCACGCGGATCATTGCCGAAAACCGCCTTGGCTTCCTCTTGTCCGTAATCAACTTGAAACGTGCGAACCTTTGCCAACCAACTTTCATGTGTGTGAACTTTTTCGATTGGCTTCGGCAATAATTCAAACTGTGTGATGGATTTACAGCCGTGACGAAGCGAAGTTGCCACGCAATCTGTTCCCGTATCGCCGCCGCCAATAACGATGACGTTTTTGCCTTTCACATCAATAAAATCATTATCTGCAAAGTTTGAATCCAAAAGACTTTTCGTATTTTTCAGCAGAAATTCCATCGCAAAATGAACATCTTTTGAATCTCTGCCCTCGATCGGCAAATCTCGCGGAACGGTCGAACCGCAAGCCAAGACGATAGCATCAAAATCTTTTTTGAGTTCTTCCGCAGTAATATCTGCGCCAACTTTGATGCTGGTTTTAAACTCAATTCCCTCGTCGCTCAACAATTTCACTCGTCTTTCAACCAGTTTTTTGTCGAGCTTCATATTCGGAATTCCATACATCAAAAGCCCGCCGATTCGATCATCGCGTTCAAAAACCGTCACAGTAAAACCCTGCTTGTTTAGTTCATCAGCACAAGCTAATCCCGCCGGACCTGAGCCGATAACTGCAACTTTTTTACCGTTGCGAATCTCAGGCGGATTTGGTGCAAGCCAACCTTCTGCAAAGGCTTTATCAATGATGGAAACCTCGATTTCCTTTATATTTACGGGTTCTTCGTTGATTCCTAAAACACACGAAGATTCACACGGAGCAGGACAAACTCTGCCTGTAAATTCGGGAAAATTGTTAGTTAAACTGAGGCGTTTGTAGGCTTCAAACCATTGCCCGCGATAAACCGAATCATTCCATTCGGGAATCAAATTATTCAACGGACAGCCTGTCGTTGCACCGTCCAAAATCGTCCCTGTATGACAAAACGGAATTCCGCAATTCATACATCTCGCCCCTTGTTTTTTCAGTTCGTCAACGGGCAAATGTGCGTGAAATTCATCCCAATTCTGGACACGGCTTTTCGCGTCCGCCAAAATCGGCAAACTGCGTGTGTATTCGATAAAACCTGTTGCTTTTCCCATAAATCAATTTTTCATCCACGAAGGAACACGAAGAAAACACGAAGGGAAAATTTTAATTAAAAGATATTCGCGTAAATTCGCGTTTATTCGGGAGCAAAAGAAAAAAACTTCGTGCCAACTTCGTGAATCTTCGTGGATATTATTTGGCAAGAACTTCTTCAAACGCTGACATTTCCGCTTCTTCCTGAGTTAAACCTTCCGCCATCAGACGTTTTTGAGTTTCGATGACTTTGCGGTAATCGTTCGGAATCACGCGGACGAATTTTTCCAGATTATTTTCCCAATTTCCGAGAATTTCCGTGGCTAATTCGCTGTTGGTAAATTCAATGTGTTTGAAAATTTGGCTCTTAACGAATTCGATTTCCTCCTCGTTTTTGATTTTGGTCAATTCGACCATTTCTTTATTGCAAAGACTGGAAAAATTGCCCATTTCGTCAAAGACATACGCGATTCCGCCCGACATTCCCGCCGCAAAGTTTTTGCCCGTTTTACCAAGAATAATAACTCGTCCGCCGGTCATATATTCGCAACCGTGATCGCCAACCCCTTCGATGACAGCATTTACGCCGCTGTTGCGAACGCAGAACCTTTCACCGCCGATGCCTGAAATAAAGGCTTCGCCCGATGTTGCCCCGTAAAAAGCCGTGTTGCCGATAATGATATTTTCTTCGGCTGTAAAATCAGCCGACTTTGGTTTGTGAACGATGATTTTTCCACCCGAAAGCCCTTTGCCGATGTAGTCGTTGGAATCACCTTCGAGCGTCAGCGATACGCCTTTCGGCACAAATGCTCCGAAACTTTGTCCGGCTGAACCATAGAATTTCAGGTTGATAGTGTCATCCGGCAAACCTTCTGCACCGAATTTTCTGGAAATTTCACTGCCTAAAATCGTCCCGACGGCTCGATCTGTGTTGCAGATTTCTAATTCAACCGAAACTTTTTCGCCCGTTTCCAGAGATGTTTTACAAAGCGGAAGCAAAACAGTTTCGTCCAAAGTCTTTTGGAGTTCGAGATTTTGCTCGATTTGCTGAAAGCGTCCGTAGATTGCGGGAACGTCAGGCTGATGCAAAATCGCTGAAAAATCAAGGCTTTCGGTTTTTCCGTCAACCTTTTCAAATTCTAAAAGTTCGGTATGCCCGACCATTTCATCAATCGATCTAAAGCCGAGTTCAGCCATCAATTCGCGGACTTCTTCTGCTACGAAACGCATGAAATTAACGACATTATTCGGGTCGCCCGAAAATTTTGCCCGTAATCTTGGGTCTTGAGTCGCCACGCCGACGGGACAAGTATTAAGATGGCAAACACGCATCATCACACATCCGAGAGTAACGAGCGGAGCGGTTGAAAAACCGAATTCTTCCGCACCAAGCAGGGAGGCGATGACAACATCACGACCTGTTTTGAGTTGCCCGTCTGTTTCGAGCCGAACACGACTGCGTAAATTATTTAACAAAAGAGTTTGATGAGTTTCCGCCAAACCGATTTCCCACGGCGTTCCAGCGTGTTTGACGCTTGAAAGCGGTGACGCACCCGTTCCGCCATCGTGTCCACTAATTAAAATCACGTCCGCTTTGGCTTTTGCCACGCCCGAAGCGATTGTTCCGACTCCCGCTTCCGAAACTAATTTGACACTAATTCGGGCGTTTTTATTAGCGTTTTTTAGATCGAAAATCAGTTGAGCTAAATCCTCAATTGAGTAAATATCGTGATGCGGAGGCGGAGAAATCAAGCCAACGCCGGATGTTGAATGGCGTGTTTTGGCGATCCACGGATAAACTTTACTGCCCGGGAGCTGTCCGCCTTCGCCCGGTTTTGCCCCTTGAGCAATTTTGATTTGGATTTCGTCCGAATTGACCAAATAATGGCTCGTCACGCCGAATCTTCCCGATGCAACTTGTTTGATTCGGCTCATTTTAGAATCACCGTTTGCTAATTTTTGGAAGCGTTCCGCGTCCTCTCCGCCCTCGCCTGTATTCGATTTTCCGCCGATTCGATTCATCGCTATTGCTAACGATTCGTGTGCTTCTTTGGAAATCGAGCCGTAAGAAATTGCTCCTGTTTTGAATCTTTTGACGATTTCATTAACGCTCTCAACTTCTTCAATTGCAATAGGTTGACGAGTTTTTTTGAAATTCAACAGACTCCGCAAAGTTGATTGATTTTTTTCGCGGTCGTTGATGAGCGAGCTGTATTTTTTGAATTCCGAGTAGTCGCCGTTTCGACACGCTTTTTGCAAAGTGTGAATCGTGTGCGGATTAAAAAGATGAAATTCGCCGTCTTTCCGCCATTGATAATTGCCGCCGATTTCGAGATTTTCGCTGACTCTATTTTGGTAAAACGCTTGCGAATGACGTTTAATTGCTTCGCCTGCAATTTCGTCCAAACCGATTCCGCCAATTCTCGAAGGAGTCCGCGTAAAATATTGATCTATAACGTCTTGATTGATTCCAACGGCTTCAAAAATTTGTGCTCCGAGATAACTTTGAATCGTCGAAATGCCCATTTTCGACAAGACTTTGACGACACCTTTATTGATAGATTTAACGTAATTTTTGATCGCTTTTTTCTCGTCAAAGTCCCAAATTCCTTGTCGAATTTCGTCGTAAATCGTCTCAAAAGCCAGATATGGATTTATCGCGGTCGCACCGTAGCCAAGCAGCAAGGCGAAATGATGAACTTCACGCGGTTCGCCACTTTCCAGCACAAATCCGACCTGAGTTCTTGTGCCTTCACGGGTTAAATGATGATGAATAGTTGAAACTGCAAGCAGTGCAGGAATTGGAACACGTTTTTCACTCATTTGACGGTCTGACAAAATGAAAACGTCGTAACCATCTTTAATTGCTTGACTTGCCTGATGACAAAGCCCTTCCAACGCCCACTCCAATCCCTGCCGACCATGTTCGCGGTCAAAAAGCATTGGAATCGTGATCGAACGAAATCGTGATTTGCCCCAATCGCTGTCCGAGTCCCCCAAATATCGCAATTTTTCGAGTTCCGTATTCGTCAAGATAAACGAGTTTAATTTGATTTGATGAGCGGCTTGCGGAGTCGGTTCAAAAAGATTGTCTTCGCGTCCAATCATTGTATCTGTTGAAGTTACGAGTTCTTCACGAATCGCGTCAATCGGCGGATTAGTGACTTGGGCGAATAATTGTTTGAAATAATTATAAAGAAGTTGCGGCTTTTTCGATAAAACTGCCAAAGGCGTATCATTGCCCATCGAACCGATTGCTTCCGCACCGCCAACCGCCATCGGTTGCAAAATCATCCGCAATTCCTCATTGGTGTAACCGAACGCCCGTTGACGCTGTAAAACAGTCTCGTGATTGGTTTTATTGACAAACGGCGGTTGCGGCAAATCGTTGATGTGAAGCATATTTTCTTCAATCCATTGCCGATACGGTTTTTCCTTGGCGAGCTTGTCTTTGATCTCTTCGTCCGCAATAATCCGACCTTCTTTCGTATCAACCAAAAACATTTTGCCAGGCTGCAAACGTCCTTTTTGCAAAATATTAGCCGGATCAACATCAAAAGTTCCGACCTCCGAAGCCATCACTACTAAACCGTCTTTCGTCACTGTATAACGCGACGGACGAAGCCCGTTTCTGTCCAAAACGGCTCCGATAATTTCGCCGTCGGTAAAAGTAATCGAAGCCGGACCGTCCCAAGCCTCGATCAAACACGAGTGAAATTCGTAAAACGCTTTTTTCTGGTCGGACATCGGATTCAGTTCCGAAATCGGTTCGGGAATCATCATCATCACGCCGTGCGGCAGAGTGCGTCCCGCTAAATGCAGCATTTCCAAAGCATTATCGAATGCTCCCGAATCGGAAACGTAGGCATCCAAAATGCTTAAGGTCTTCTTGAAATCATTTCCGAAAAGGCTCGAATTAAGACGTTGTTCACGGGCATACATCCAATTGACGTTGCCCCGTAAAGTGTTGATTTCGCCATTATGGGCTATATAACGGAGTGGTTGAGCACGATTCCAATTTGGGAAAGTGTTGGTCGAAAAACGCGAATGAACGACAGCGATAGCAGTTTCAAAAGCGACATCGTTCAAGTCCAAAAAAAACGTCTGAAGCTGATGCGTCGTCAGCATTCCTTTGTAAATAATGGTTTTAGGGGAAAGACTGGCAACGTAGAATTTTTCCGCGAGAGCTTCGTTTTCGCGGGTTAAGAGTTCTTTTGTCCAGCGGCGTGTAACATAAAGTTTTCGTTCAAAATGGTCGTTAGCGTAGATTTTTTCGGTTTTTCCTAAAAAGACTTGTTTGATGAAAGGCTGAGATTTTTTGGCGGATTCGCCTAAATTCCAATTATTAACGGGAACATCCCGCCAACCCAAAATAACCAAATCGTGTTGAACCGCAATTTGCTCAAACTTAACAATGCAACGTTCTCTTTCCTCTGAGTCTTGCGGCAAAAACATCATCCCAACCGCATATTCACCCGCTTCCGGCAAGCTGATGTGCAATCTTTCACATTCCCGGACAAAAAATTTATGCGGAATTTGGCACAGAATTCCCGCCCCGTCACCTGTGGCTTCCTCCGCTCCGCTCGCACCTCGATGATCCATCCGAATGAGGCTTGTAATCGCAGTTTTGAGAATTTTGTGCGATTTGCGACCGTATAAATCTGCAACAAAACCAACGCCGCACGAATCGTGTTCAAATTGCGGATCATAAAGTCCCTGCTTTGCAGGAGAATGTTCATTTGCCATCTGGTAAATCTCCTAAATCAACTAAGGTTGTAAATGCGACTACTACTGCTCAATTTCGGGGCTTTATTTATAACATATTCTTGTATAAAGAAATACTATTTTTTATGGATTTGCATAATGAAAGTTTATAATAAAAGGCATTAAAATTTTGAATATCAAAAAATTCTTTCATCTAAATTTTCTATTTCTAAGCATTAGCGGTTTGGAAAAATAATTGGTAAAGTAATTCGATTATGATTCAACAAAAATTGGATTTACTGCGCGAGGCACTTCCCTACATTCAGCGATTTAAGGGGAAAACATTCGTGGTTAAATTTTCAGGCAAAGTTACTGAAAATAAAGAAAATCTGCATTCGTTAGCGGAAGAATTGGCATTGCTTCATCAAGTCGGAATCCGCGTCTGCGTAATTCACGGCGGCGGAAAACAGCTTTCGCAACTGGCGGAAAAACTCGGTGTAGCACAGACCGTAATTGACGGGCGGCGGGTGACGGATGATGATACTTTGGAACTGGCTAAAATGATTTTTGCGGGGAAAATCAATACCGAAATTCTGGCGGCATTGCGTTTGCGCGGGACTGATGCGGTTGGACTTTCGGGAGTGGATGGCGATGTAATCTCAGCCGTCAAACGTCCACCGAAGGAAATCAAAAATCGTGAAACGGGCGAAACCAAAACGGTTGATTTCGGTAATGTCGGCGATGTGGTTGAGGTCAACGCTAAATTATTGAAATTATTACTCGAAAATGATTATTTGCCAGTTATTTCTTCGCTCGGAGCAGACGACAACGGGCAGATTTTCAATATCAACGCCGATACAATTGCTTCGGAAATTGCCGTCAAACTCCAAGCCGAAAAACTTGTTCTTTTGTCGGATGTCAATGGAATTTATCTTGATCCAAACGATGAAACCACCCGAATTTCCCGCGTCACTGTC
Source organism: Pyrinomonadaceae bacterium (assembly GCA_019694395.1). Classification (GTDB taxonomy): domain Bacteria; phylum Acidobacteriota; class Blastocatellia; order Pyrinomonadales; family Pyrinomonadaceae; genus JAIBCC01. Next base: position 143,578 of record JAIBCC010000011.1, read on the forward strand.
CGCGAAGCCGAAGAAATGATCGCCAACGGAACTGCCACAGGAGGAATGATTCCAAAATTGCAAAGTCTGATTAGTTTATTAAATCGTGGTGTTAAATCGGCTCACATTATTAGCGGAAATGAACGTAATACATTGCTATCAGAAGTATTTACAGACGAAGGCACTGGCACGATGCTGACCGCATAAAAAAATAAAAATCCCCTCACTAACAAAATTTCTCCCAATCTCCCAACAAAAATCCCTTTCAGTGACACTATAATAACGAGAATCATTGATGAAGACTCGTGAAGAACAACTTCTGCAACAGTTTCAGAGTGGCGAAGTAGGCGGCTTTGACGCTTTTTATGCCGAATATGGCAGTCGTCTTTATCGTTTTTGCTATCGCTTGTGCGGGAGTAAGGCTGATGCTGAGGATTTGACACAAGAAGTTTTTTTGGCGGCTTTTCAAGGGATTGAGCGTTTTGAAAGTCGCGCCTCGGTTGCGACCTGGCTGTGCCGGATTGCCATTTATCGTCATCGGCGTTTGAAAAATCGAGGCGAAAATTTAGCTTTAGACGAAATGCCGGATTTAGCTGACAACAAAAATGATGATGTAACCAAAATTGCCCTTGAAAGTGCGCTGAAGGCTTTGCCGGAAAATTTGCGGATAGCATTTTTGTTAGTCAAAGCTGAAGGTTTCAAATACCGTGAAGCCGCTGAAATTCTGGCGATTCCGCAAGGCACAATTCAGTATCAAGTGTCAGAAGCCATCACCCGATTGCGTGAAATGCTGGGAAAGATGGACGAACCGAAAAGGAAAGAGAAAAGCAATGCAATGTGATTTTGGACAAAAAAATTTGAACGCATTGGCTGACAATGAATTGTCGGGCTGGCAGAAATGGCGTGTCAAACGTCATTTGTCCAAATGCGCTTTCTGCTCGGCGGAGTTGGCGGAGATAAAAAAACTTTCGGCACAAGCGCGGAATTGGCGCATTGTTGAGCCTTCACCGGAACTGAAAAAGCGAATCGCGGCGGCTGTTTTCGAGCAAAAACCCGTTGTTCAAAATAATCCTGCTTTTATTCATCGAAAAGTCTATTTTAAGCCTGTTTTGATTACCGTAAGTCTTTTATTTGTCTCGCTTATCATTGCCGCGACCTGGTTTGGAGTTGTCAAAGAGGATAATCCGGTTTCGGTTATTCAGAGGCGAGTCGCTCCGGCACTTGAAAATGTCAAAAACGTGCATCTTGTTTATTCGACAACACAAAGAAAACAGCGTGAATTATGGTTTCAGGACGGTGTTTGGTTAGAAAAAACTTACGGGAAAAGTGTGCGGATTTTTCGGGACGGATTACTTTGGGAATACGATTGCCAAACCCAAAGTGCCAAAAGTTTTTATGCTGAAAATTATCCGGGAGCATTTATCAACAATGAAGAATTTCGCGCTGTCCGTGATGAATTTCTCCGTCCTAACGCGGAAATGGTCAAAGCCTATAAATTAGGGACACTTATTCGCTCAAATCAGACTAAGGTAAACGATTATGCGCTCGAAAATGCAAATTCGGCAACCCGTTTAATCGTGGCAGTGGATATGTCAACCGATTTACCCGTCAGAGTCGAAAAACAAAATTTAGCCGGCGGAGAATGGGTAACTCAAATCAAAGTGGATTTTGAGTTCAATCAGAAATCGCCGCCCGAAATATTTGATATTCAGCAATTTAACCAAAAACCGATAAGTTTATGCACGGAGAAATAGGAATGGTCAATTTGAAACAGACAATTACAATAGCATTTTTTTTGGCAACTTTTTTCTGTTTGCCTAACCTCGGCTGCTCCCAAACGAAATCAAACATTTCGGCAGTTCCAAACTTTATTAACCTGGTCAAAGATGCACAAACAAAATCAGATGCCAAAGACTGGAAAGCTGCCGCCGAATTGTGGAATCAAGTTGTTCAAACCAATCCCGTAGAAGTCAAATTTTGGCAAAAATTAGGCGAAGCCCAATTCAATGCAAAGAATTACCGCGAAGCAATTCCAGCCTTTCAAAAAGCAAGTGAATTGGTCGTCTGGTCGCCGCAGATTCGCCCGTTTGAATATGAAATCGCCCGCTGTTACGTCCTTTTAGGTGACACAGAACAAGCACTTTTATCACTTGAAAAATCTTTTCAACTCGGCTTTCGCTATTTTGCCGAAGCCCGCGAAGATTCTGCCTTTGTTTCGCTCCGCAATGATGAGCGTTTTCAACGCTTGACCAATTCGCTTAATACCAGCCGAATGTCCAGAGATGAAGGTTGGCGTTACGATTTACAGGTTTTGACCAATGAGGTTCGCCGTCGGGCAGTTTCGCCGTATCGTTTGGCGACAAAAGAAAAGTTCGAGGCGGAAACCAACAGAATTTATGAATCAATCCCACGCTTGACCGACGTTCAAATCATCATCGAATTTATGAAACTGATGGTCTTGGTCGGGGACGGGCATACGAACATTTACGGTTTTTGGGAAACGCCCGAACTCCGCCAAACCATTTCGATTGAATGGTTTGCCTTTCAGGAAGGAATTTTTATCACCACCGCCAACGTCAAATATGAAGATTTGCTCGGCGCACAGGTTTTGAAAATCGGCGGGAAAGAAATTGATGAAGTTTTGAAGTTGATAGATCCGCTTTGTCATCGTGATAATCAAATGAGTCCCCGTGTTTTGGGTTTGATGCGAATGCGGCATCCGGCGATTTTGCAAGGGCTTGGAATAATAAAAGATGTCAAAAAAGTTCCGCTGACCATCCGCGATAAACAAGGGAAAATACGAGAAATCGAACTTCCAACTGATTCGCAGATGCCAAGCCGCCGTTTATGGGACGGAATTCCTCCCGATTGGAAAACATTTCATCAATCCGAAAAAATTCCGCTTTATCTGAAAGATGTTTTCAAGCCTTATTGGTTTGAATATTTGCCCGATCCGAGAACCGTCTATTTTCAATTTAACCAAGTTCGGAACAATGAAAAAGAAGATTTTGCCACATTTTGCACCCGTCTTTTCAAATTTATCAATGAAACGGAAGTTGAAAAATTAGTGATTGATTTGCGTTGGAACAACGGCGGGAATTCCCAACTTCTACCGCCATTGATTCAAGGGATTGTGCGAAACGAAAAAATCAATCAAAAAGGTAAATTCTTTGTCATCACCGGACGCAGAACTTTTTCCGCCGCCCAAATTGCCGCTACACTTTTAGAACGAAACACCAAGGCGATTTTTGTCGGCGAGCCAACCGGCTCCAGTCCGAATTTTATTGGTGAAGAGACTACTTTTGAACTTCCTTACAGCAAGCTAAATGCCAGCGTTTCAGACCTATACTGGCAAAATGCGGTCAACACCGACCATCGAACCTGGATTGCACCTTTGATTTATACGCCACCGACTTTTGCTGATTATATGACGAACCGCGACTCGGCTTTAGAATCTATTTTGAATTATCAGCCGTAAAAACTATGAGCAAAATAACCCGTCGAACATTTCTGCGATCCGCCGCTTCGGTTTCGCTTTTGTCATTATTGGTTAAAGCCGCAAACAAGAAGGTTTTAATACTCGGCGGCACTAATTTTGTCGGTCCGAACATCGTTGAATCGGGGCTGAAAAAAGGCTGGAACATCACACTTTTTAATCGGGGAATTACTAACCCGCAAATGTTTCCGAAATTAAGAAAAATAATTGGCGATAGACTAAATGCAGATGATGTCCAAAAATTAGGGGCTGAAAATTGGGACATACTAATTGATACCTGGTCAATAGACCCGCAAGCCGTCAAAATCAGCACCCAAGCGTTGAAAGATAAAGTTTCTCATTACGCCTACGTTTCCTCAATCTCGGTTTATGGCAGCAGAAATTATCAAATAGCCGGATTGACCGAAGACGCGGAGTTACCGAAATTACCGCCTTTTCCCGCCGACAGTGGTAATTTGGATTACACCAGACGAAAAATTTACGCCGAAAATTTTGTCCGTGAATACTTTCCCACATCGCACAGCATTTATCGCCCACATATTATTTTTGGAACTGATCCCGCCACAGGAACATTAAATAACAGTAATCTTCGCATCGGCGGACGCTGTTATTGGTTGTGGCGGATTGATAAAGGCGGAAATATTTTAGCTCCCGGCGAAACAACTGATACAGTTCAATATACTGATGTCAGAGATTTGGCTGGATTTATTACCGAAGCAACAAATAAAAACCTTAACGGCTCATACAATGTCTTTAACACATTGACTATGAAAGAGATGTTTGATTCATTAATTTCAATCAAAAATAGGGACTCAAAACCTAACCTCATTCAGGTTCCGGCTTCTTTTCTTTTCCAAAACCGCCTCAGTTCGGCGGGTGATGTGCCAATGTGGGTTTCGCACAGCGAATTAGAAAAAGGATTCTATCAAATCAGCAATGCCAAAGCCCTCAAAGCCGGTTTACAATTACGCTCCGCGCTCGAAACTTTCAAAGAAACCAAAGAAGCTTTTTACAAATATCACTCTGATTTTAACTTTTTGGACGAACAAAACGGCGTAAAATTGGCGCGAGTCGAGAATGAATTGTTGGACAAATGGATGTCTGCCAAAAATTAATTTTTTGCCTACCCCCGCGTTGCCCGAATAATATCCGCAAAAACCCCTGCCGCTGTCACATCTGCGCCCGCTCCCGCGCCTTTGACAACCAAAGGCTGTTCGCTGTAACGATTTGTGTAAAACAAAACAGCATTATCTTTGCCCGAAAGATTGGCGAAATTATGTGTAGAATCAATGCTTTGCAGACCAACCGAAGCCTTGCCGTTGTCAAAAGTTGCGATGTATTTCAGAATCAAATTTTTGCTTTTCGCTTCGTCCAACATTGCTTTGAAATGCGCTTCGTGTTTGCTCATTTCGTCGTAAAAATCTTCGACAGTTCCCTGCAAACAGGATTCGGGCAGGAACGAAACTTTTTCGATTTCTTCCATTTCGAGTTTGTAACCTGCCTCACGCGCCAGAATCAAAATTTTGCGGGCAACGTCCGTTCCGCTTAGATCAAGACGCGGATCGGGTTCGGTGTAGCCTTCGTTTTGGGCTTGGCGGACGACTTCGGAAAATGAACGCGAGCCATCGTAATTGTTGAAAACAAACTGCAAAGTTCCTGACAAAACGGCTTCGATACGGTTGATTTTGTCGCCGCTGCTGGTTAAGTCGTTGAGCGTGTTGATAATCGGAAGCCCTGCACCGACATTTGTTTCAAAGAGAAAATTTGTGTTGTATTCGCGGGCTAAATCTTTTAATTGTTTGTATTTTTTAAAATTTGAAGAAGCTGCGACCTTATTACAAGCCACAATAGAAATGCTTTTTTCCAAAAGTGTCGGATAAATTTCAACCAATTCCGAGTTTGCCGTCACATCAACAAAAATTGAATTGCGTAGATTTTTTTCAATAATTGTTTCCGCGATTTGGTTTGTTTTTTCACTATTTTGGATGGCATTTTTCCAATCATCCAAATTGATTCCAGTTTCTTCAAAATGTAACCCTTTACTGTTTGCCAAACCAACCACATTAAGATTCAAATTCAAATTTTCAGAAATGTAATCGGCTTGTTGTTTAATTTGTGCCAACAAACGACTTCCAACTGTGCCGACTCCGGCGATAAAGAGGTTGATTTGCTTTTTGCCGTCAGAGAAAAAATCTTCGTGGAGGACGTTGATTGCTTTGCGAACATCTTTAGTTTCAACAATTGCGGAAATATTGCGTTCCGAAGAGCCTTGGGCAATGGCGCGAATATTGATGCCGTTGTGTCCAAGTGTGGCAAACATTTTTCCGGCAATCCCGCTGTGCGATTTCATATTGTCGCCCACGATTGCCAGAATCGAAAGCCCCGTTTCTACCCGCAACGGCTCAATTTTTCCTAACTCGATTTCGCGTTCAAATTCTGCATCAACCACAGACTTTGCAAGTTCCGCGCTTTTTTCGTCAACTGCAACGCAAATCGAATGTTCCGAAGAACTTTGGGTAATCAAAATGACATTGATTTTGGCTTTGGAAAGCGAGTAAAAAAGCCGTTTGGAAAAACCCGGAATCCCAATCATTCCGCTGCCTTCCAGATTCAAAAGGCAAATTTTATCAATGCTCGAAATCCCGCGAATGATGTCATTTTGCTCTTTTGATTCGGACTCAATCAAGGTGCCGTAATCATCAGGCGCAAACGTATTTTTGACCCAAACCGCAATTCCCTTTTTCATCACGGGCTGAATCGTGGGCGGATAAATGACCTTTGCGCCAAAATGCGAAAGTTCCATCGCCTCACGGTAAGTGATGTGCGGAATCTCGCGCACATTGCGGACAAAACGCGGATCGGCAGTCATCATTCCCGATACATCCGTCCAAATTTCCAAAACGTCTGCGTCCAAAGCAGCAGCAAAAATCGCGCCTGTGTAATCCGAACCTCCACGACCTAAAGTTGTCGTGTGTCCGGCTGAGTCAGAACCGATAAAGCCTTGCACAATAAAGAGTTTAGAATTTGAACTAGAAATAAAATCTTTAATTTTGGCGTTCGTCGTTTCAAAATCAACATTGGCATTGACGAAATTTGAATCGGTGCGAATAAGTTGCCGCGCATCAATCCATACATTTTCGACACCGAGCGAATTGAGTTTTGCCGAAACGATTTTGGTCGAAAGAATTTCGCCGAAACTAACCACGCGGTCAAGTGTGCGCGGACTGAGTTCTCGAAGCAGAAAAACGCCTTCGCAAATATTTCGGAGTTCGTTAAAACGATTTTCGATAAAATCAAAAACACCGTCTTGCGAATTTTCGCCCAAAAGGGTTCTCGCCGCCGCAACGTGCTTATTTTCCAACTCTTTAATTTTAATGCGGAAACTTTCATCGTGATTTTCCGCAAGCTTGGCAATATTTATCAACCCGTCAGTCGTCCCGGACATTGCCGATAGAACAACTATACAACGCTCTTTTTCGATTGATTTTTTAACAATCTCAATTACTTTGCCAATATTTTCTGCATTTCCAACGGACGAACCGCCAAATTTCAAAACTTTCATAAATTTTGCTGGGAGCGCGGGCTGCCAGCCTGCGCGAATAAATTACCCCCTAACTCGTTTTCAAATAAATAGACTCGCAGGCTGGCAGCCCGCGCTCCAGTCAATCGTTTCTTAATTTGCGCCAATAGGCACTTGAATAACGCCAATCGCTTGGATTTTCGCATAAACCTGCTTTGACCGGATTATTTTCGATGTAGGAACAAGTGTTTTCAAAATGCTCGTAATTTCGGATAAATCTGTCAAACGGTTCAGGAAACCAAAAGCGACCTTCTCTTTCAAGTATCTGATTTGCCTTATTTGCTGTGTAGGATTTTGCGCTATGGACAACTTCGCTTAAAGAATAACCATTTTTAGGAATTAACAAAAGATGAACATGATTGGGCATTATCACCCACGCGTGAAGCTTGTATTTGTTGTTATTAAAACGCAACAAATTTTCTTCTACGATTTCAGCCACTTTTGGATTTTTCAACCAACACTCCCCATAACCTTGATCTAAATACATTTCGACTCTACGACGAAAATCTGCATCGTTTATTTCATTTTTTTCCAATTCTCTTTGCCATTTCGACAAAACATTTTGAGGTAATGAGTCCGCCAAACGATAGGTAATAAACTGATTTATTTCCCCTCCGTCAAAGTGCGGTAAATAGCCTCTTGAATACCATCCTCTTGGCTCGTTATTCTCATTTTCACTCATAAAAAAATCTTAACGACTGGAGCGCGGGCTGCCAGCCTGCCCCGCATCAAGCGCAGCAAAGATGCGGAAACACTCTAATTATATTTCAATCTAATTTCTGGCTTATCCATTACTCCAAGTCTTTAACCTCTCTTTGAGTTGAGTTCCGGCTAAACATTTCGCCGTTTTTTGCTTCGCTTAAACGGCTGGCAGGCTGGCAGCCCCCGCTCCAGTCGAATAGTTATACTTTTTTTAATAAGATTTCCTTCAAACTATCGTAATCTACTTTAATTTCAATACTTTGCTTTTCTTTTTCCAACAATTCATTCACACTTCCAGGAATTTTGCCGAATGTGCCGACAATTTCTTCAACCGAATCAAATTTGATCGGGTGCGCTGTTTCGAGGAAAAATCCTGCACCGTCATTTTTTTCTAAATACTCGGCTAAAGCGCGAAAACCGACCGCGCCGTGTGGATCGAGGATGTAATTGTAATTTTGATAAACTTCGCGCATTGTATTCGCAGTCGTTTCATCAGAAATGCTGACCGATTCCATTTTTTCCTTCAAATTCAAATAATCGTTTTCAAAAATTTCCAGAATCCGCACAAAATTTGAAGGTTTAGCGACATCCATCGCATTGGAAAGCGTTACAACCGAAGACTTTTCTTCCATTTTTCCGGTCTTTAGAAAATTTGGAATTACATCGTTCGCATTGGTCGCCGCAATAAACTTTCTAACCGGCAAACCCGAAACGTGCGCCAAAATTCCCGCACAAATGTTGCCGAAATTTCCGCTTGGAACGCAGATAATTGGATTTTTGATTTTTGATTTTTGATTTTTGATTATCCATTGCTGATAAGCGTAGAAATAATAAAATTGTTGGGGAAGCCAACGGGCGACATTGATTGAGTTTGCCGAAGTTAGAAAAACTTTTTCCTTGATTGAATCGTCCGCAAGTGCTGTTTTGGCAAGGGCTTGGCAATCGTCAAAATTCCCTTCGACTTCTAAAGCGGTGATGTTTTTGCCCAAAGTCGTCAACTGCAATTCCTGCACGCGCGAGACTTTTCCTTTTGGATATAAAATTACGACTTCAACCCCATCAACATCGTAAAAACCATTTGCTACCGCACCGCCCGTATCGCCGGAAGTTGCGACAATTACAATGGTTTTCTCGCTTTTATCTTTAGAAAAATGGCGGAGACAACGGCTCATAAATCTTGCGCCGACATCTTTAAACGCCAAAGTTGCACCGTGAAAAAGTTCGAGTGTAGAAATATTTTCAGTAATTTTGACCAAAGGAAAATCGAAATTAACGGTTTCAGCACAAATTGCGTAAAGAGTTTCTTCATCAATTGAGTCACCAACAAAAGGTTTAATGACTTCAAAAGCGATTTCCGTTTTAGATTTTGCAGCAAAGTCTTGCCAAAAATCTTGGGAAAGCTGCGGGATTTTTTCGGGAAAATATAAGCCCTTGTCGTCAGGCTGCCCTTTTAAGGTCGCTTCACGAAAGGAAACGTGAGCAGATTTTTTATTTGTGCTAAAGTATTGCATTTGGTTGATAATTGAGCGTTTGCTCAAATTTTAATCATAATACAAACTTTTGTTTTTTGGAAAATCATCACATTTTTTTGTTTGCCCGCGAAATACGCGAAACACACGAAAAAAAAAGAATTGTATTTTTTAGCGTCTTTTAGCGTGTTTGGCGGTCAATATTCATCTTTTATGCAAGAAATTACTGTTCTATCTCCCGCGACTGTGGCAAATGTGGTTTGCGGATTTGATTGTTTGGGCTTTTGTTTAGAAGAACCGAATGACTTGATGACTGTTCGTTTGGTTGACAAAAAAACGGTCAAAATCAAGCATTTGGACGATTACAATTTACCACTTGAGCCGGAGAAAAATGTTGCGGGAAAAGCACTTTTGGCAGTTTTGGAGCGAATTGAAGAAAATATCGGCTTTGAAGTTGAAATCACCAAACGCATAATGCCCGGGAGCGGCGTTGGTTCGAGCGCGGCAAGTGCGGCTGGTGCAGTTGTCGCAGCAAATAAACTCTTAGGCGAAAGATTTTCGCAGAATGAATTGGTCGAGTTAGCAATGTATGGCGAAATGGTTGCCAGCGGAGCGAAACACGCCGATAACATTGCGCCGTGTGTGCTTGGCGGATTTACACTGGTGCGTTCGGTTGAACCAATGGACGTTATTCAGATTGATTATCCAACACTTTTTGCGACTATCATTCACCCGCAAATCGAAATTAAAACCTCCTACGCACGCGAGATTTTGCCCAAAGAAGTTCCTCTAAAATCCGCAATTCGTCAATGGTCGGATGTCGGTTCGCTCATTGCCGGGCTGCAAAAAGGTGATTATGATCTAATCGCGCGGTCATTGCAGGACTTTATAATCGAGCCGGTCAGAAAAAAATTGATTCCATCTTTTGACGAAGTTAAAACTGCGAGTATGAAAGCCGGCGCATTGGGCGGCAGCATTTCTGGAGCCGGACCAAGTATTTTTATGTTCAGCAAAGATTTGGAAACTGCAAATCAAATTAAGGATGCAATGAACGGCGTTTATTCTCAAACCGGAATTGACTTTAAAATCTATGTTTCGCCAATAAGTTCAAAAGGTGTTGTTAAACAATAAAAGTTAGTTTAAAATCCCAGCTATACCCAATCAAAGAAGTTATGGCAAAGCGTTTTTTATATTTTGTCCTGGTTTTAATTTTCCTGTCATTTTCGGTTTCTGCCCAACCGAAGGAAAAAAGCTCAACCCAAAACACACAAAATACTAAAAATGGCTGCCGTGTTTTTCTCAACGGTAAATTGCTCAATAATCCTCAACCTGTTTATCCCAAAGAAGCAAAAATTGCGGGAATTGCCGGAAAAATTGAAGTTGTGGTTGAAATTGATTCCTTTGGAAATGTGGTAAAAGTCGAATCTACAAACGGTAATGAGATTTTAGCCAAAGCCGCATCCGAAGCCGCCAAACAAGCTGTTTTTTCACCCACTATGTGTGACGGCAGGGCAACGAAAAATGTTGGCATTATTACTTTTAACTTTGCTCCGGTTGAATTAACTAAACAGTATTATCAAATTACCAGAATCAATGAATTTTCTGATATTAACAGTGAAAGTAATTTTTATGAACCGCTTCTATATTTAGCTGAAAATTACCGGATCGCTTTTGGTTACGCCGACCAAAAATTTCACGGTGAAATGTTGCTGACCAAAGGCGATTTTGCACACTTCTTGCGGCAAACTCTCCAAATGCTGGATTGGCGTGGCAAGCTTGCCAATAAAAATCCGGCTAAAATCGGTTTATATCAAAGTTTTAATCCGCACAATTTGAAGGAAATCGAATTCAATCCGACTGCGCCATATTCCGAATCAATTAAAATTCTTTTGGATAAATACGGCATTGTTTTAGCCAATGAAGATGGAAATTTTGCAGGTGATTCCGTTATGTCCAAAGGCGAAATTATTAGAATTTGGCGCAGAATTTTTGATGATGAGGCAATTCCCGTCAACTTTTTGACGATCAAAAATCAGGATGAAGTAATGACCCGCGGAGATTTTGCCATTTATTTGAAAGAATCTTTAGATGTTTTGACTTACAAAATTTTGCCCTAACTTATTCTTCAGGAATTTTAGCGCGTTCTGCATCTGTCCAGTCACAAATCGTTTTTATATCCGCATCAGTCAATTTGGCATCCCAATGAATCCATAAATACGAAGGCAAAGGCATTTCTTTTCCCTGAACCTCTTCGCAAACTTCGGCTAATTTACGGCGTTGTTTTTTTGCATCATAAGTTTTCCAAACACTGAAATTCACTTTGTTTCGTCCTACTGTAATATGATTTTCCAAAAACGAAGCCGAAGGCTGAATATATGAATACCACGGATAATTCGTTGTATTTGAATGGCAGTCATTACACGATTTTTTCAAAAGTGCTTGCACATTTTCGGGAACTTGCGTCACTTCTTCCAAAGTTTGCCCTTGAACAATTGGCGGATTGGTAAAATCAGGGCGAATAAATTGAATTACAATAAACGCCAGAAATAAAAGAGATGCCAGAATTTTTAAGATTTTTTTCATACTTTTTAATTCACAGGGATAAAGGAGATTTTTAGGGATTTTTGAAAATATTTTTTATCACTTTTCATCTCCTAAATCCTTGTGAGTTTATTTTTGATAACTGACGCGCCAAATTTTATCTCCGCCATCGTCACAAATCAACAACGAGCCGTCGGAATTCATCAAAAGACCGACCGGTCTGCCCCAAACTTCGTTTGAATCTTCGCTCGGCAGCCAGCCCGAAATAAAATCATCATATCCGCCGACAGGTTTTCCATCCTTCATTTTGACCCGAATTACTTTATATCCGGTTAATTTTTGCCGATTCCAAGAACCGTGCAAAGCTACAAAAGCATCATTTTCATATTCCTGCGGAAACATTTTTTTGTCGTTAAAAACAATTCCCAGCGCAGCGGAATGCGAAGTAACCAGAACATCGGGAACAGTAACTTTGGGAAATTTTGAGTAATCAATATCTTTCAAACGAGGCTCTTTGTTTTCGCCAATGTAGTAAAACGGATAACCGTAGAAACCTCCGTCCTTCACGCTCGTCACAAAATCGGGAACTAAATCATCACCCAAACCATCGCGTTCATTAACTGCTGTCCAAAGCTCTTTGGTGACAGGATTCCAAGCCAACCCAATCGGATTTCGCAAGCCCCACGCATAAACGCGGTGTCCTGTTCCGTCGGGATTATATTCGGAAATTGCGGCGCGGCGGTTATCTTCTTCGGGATCAATATTTCCGCTCGAGCCGATTGATACATACATTTTGTCGCCTTTTGGCGAAAATAAAATGTTGCGCGTCCAATGTTGATTGTAACCGCCGCGAGTTAATTCGATCAGTTTTTCCGGATCGCCTTCGGCTTGAGTTTGCCCTGATTTATATTTAAAACGAACCACTGCGCTCGTATTGGCAACATAAACCCAATCTTTGTAAAAAGCGATTCCAAAAGGCTGATCGAGTTTATCTGAAAAAACAAAACGTTCATCTGCTACCCCATCTTTGTTGTTGTCCCGCAAAATATAAACGGTATTTCCTTGCGCGTCTGAAAGAAAAACATCGCCATTTGGTGCAAGAGCCATCCAACGCGGCTGTTTAAATCCGCCTTCGGCAAAAACATTTACCTTAAAACCTTTTGGAACGGTCAAAGACGCATTAGAAGGTTGTGAAACAACCCTTGAACCGCGAAATGCACTGTTTGTTTTGAAAGGTTCGGGCAAATCGCCCGGTTTATATTCAAATTTTTTCGGTTCATCAACATTTATAATGTTTGGAAGTGACGCAGAACTTTGAACACCTGCACTCGGATTATTTTGACAAGCTACATTCCCGGCAAAAAAAACAAATAAGCTCAGGAAAAGCAATTCTTTTTTTAATCTGTTCATTTATGTTACTCTCTTGTTCGATGTCGGAAATTATTTCTTTACTTGAGAATAACGATTTTGATAGCAATACGACAAGCAAAATCGGTAGTAAAGGCGAACAAATCGCTCAAGATTATCTTTTTAGACGGGGATTCCGTTTTGTTTGTTCCAATTTTAAAACTCCGGTCGGACGCAACCGCAAAGGCGTTTTGGTCAATGGCGAAATTGACCTAATCGCTTACGAAGAAGATTGTTTGTGCTTTATCGAAGTCAAAACCCGCAGCTCCGATGATTTTTCCGCGCCGATTTCTGCAGTAGATTTACGCAAACAACGCCAAATTATCCGCACTGCAAAAAAATATCGAAAGATCTTTCATCTGGAAAAAGCAAAGTTTCGCTACGATGCCATCGGGATTGTATTAAATGATAATAAAGCTCCGAAAATCGAATATTTCCGAGGATTTTTTGATGAATTAAAATTTCAGAAAAACGATTGGTCAAATTGATATTAATTTTTTTCTTTCATCAAATTTGTGAAACATTAGATTTAAAACCACGTAAACTTGCTGAATTCACAACGTTTTGTTTTATTTTTGAGGTAAACACTATGCACAAAAAACTTCTTTTTTTCGCTATTTCGATTGGATGTCTTTTTATTTTTAATCTTTCTATTTTTGCTCAAACCAGTAATGCTGATCCAGCTCCGCCTAAGCCGGTCGCAGATTTAAAACCCGAAAAAGTAACGATGTCCGCCAAAATTTCCCTTGGTGGTCAGGAATTGCCGCTTTCGATTGCTTCGGAAACAAAAGAAGAAAACGGAAGTTGGTCGGTTACGGATACGGTTCAAACTCCGCAAGGAGAAATTACGGAAACAGCAATTTTGGAAAAAGGAACATTATTTCTTAAAAAACGCACCATTAATCAAGCCGGAACGATCATTGAATTTGAAGTAAAAGACGGAAAAGCAGTCGGCACAAGTGGTGGAAAACCTTTTTCGGTTGATCTGGGCGGAGAACTTTTTGCGGACGGAGCAGGAACTTTTAATGTAATTGCAGCTTTGCCCTTAGCAGAAGGCTATTCAACTACGGTTCGCAATTTTGATGTAGATAAACAAGTGGTAGAAATGAAAAATATTAAAGTTGTGGGAACGGAAAAAGTTACCGTTCATGCCGGAACTTTTGAGGCTTATAAGGTCGAAAGCGTTTCCGCCAACAATCCTGCCGATAAAACCACTGCCTGGATTTCAAAGGATCGCGTTTTTATTAAAATTGAATCGGTTTTAGTAAATCTTGGCGGTGCAATGCTGACCGCTGAACGCCAATAGTAATTTTTGATGTTAGATAATAAAAAACTCCGGTGTTGAAATTTCATTCTGCAACGGAGTTTTTTTATGTTTATCGTTTACTTCTCGGCTGTTTGGTATCGGTTAAAATTACAAAATCGCCAATGTCAGTATGTTTGGTTTTATCAAAGTTTTTAAAATCTTCCTCGTAACGCATGGTAACGACCAAAACTTTGGCTTTCGGACGATATTTCAAAAGATGCTCAACCGTTCCCAGACGATTTTCGCTATGAAATGCGCCGTTTAATTGAACGATCAATTCGCCTTTATTTTTCTTCAAACTTTCCGACATCGAATAAGCCATTCCCGCATCCCATAGCGATTGTGAACTGAGAATGTTATCAATTCCCGCTTGAGCTTCGGGCGAACTGCCCATCAATGCTTTGAATTTCTTTGAGTAAGTTTCGCTGGCTTCGGCGTAAGGCAAAGGCGGAAGGAATTTTTTAGCTTCCGGTGAAAGTCCGTTAAGAGTTGTGCGTCCGCCACGAGAAACCATATTGACATAACGGCGCGGTGAATTGGCGGCAATTACTTCAAACTTTTTCTCTTTGGCAAGTTCGACCAACGGACGATAATCCGTTTTGTAATTTCCCCACGGACGCGCATCATCCATAAATTTTTTCTCGGTAATCAGACCGTTCAAATATTCATTAACGATATATTGCACATCACGCTCGAACATTTCCATCGAAAGCGCAACTTTACGATTGGCGCTGTATTTATCAATTGCTGCTTTAAAAATTTCAAACTGCAAAGCGTGACAAACCGAATCGTCGTGCTGTTCGCCTAAAAAGACAACATCATTTTGTCCAATAGCTTCAATGATTTGCGCCAGAGTTGCTGGATTTCCCTTGCTGTCAAAAACACGATAAGTTTCGGGATTTGCCTGTGCAAAAGCCGAACTGATAGAAATAAAACTCATTATTAAACCCAATCCGATAATTTTTAGCAGAGATTTGCTAAACGAAAAACTATTTTTTTGCTTTTTCATAAAGAATGTTTTTTTGAAGTAAATTCTGATTTGAAAAAGTAACCGAAACTGCATTTACTTTTTATTTTGAAATACTTTATCACAAAACCGTCTAATTCTCAGAATTTTATCCAACATTCCAAATTTGTCCGCTTATCACCAAATTCAACCTCTCAACTCTCATTAATTTGAATCCATCAAAAAAAATTTATCGAAATATTTGTGCATCTTTCAATCCTGAAAAAGTTTGGAATGACATTTGCGTTAATGACCAGCGAGAGCTGCCGAAAGGGGTATTTGGAACAACGGCAACCCGCAAAAAAGTTTTAATAAATCAATTTAATGCAATTATTTAAATTAAAGACATTTTTTTATAAAAAAATCCGCGTAAATAAGAGGAAGTTTTCTTTGATAATTCGCGGTTTAACGCTTTTATTTATTGACATTCAAAGACTTATTAAAACTCTTTCGTAACTAATTTATTTTATTAGATTTCCTAATAGAACTAATTCATATTTTAGCTGCGATATTTGATAGAATTTAACTTTATAAATGAGGGAATAAACAATTAAACTGTGGTTTTTGAGTTTATTTTGTAAAGCCTTGGGAAGTAGTAATAATTCAATTTTATTTGCAATCGGAATTAATCATAAAACCGCCCCGGTTGAATTTCGGGAACGGATTTACATTCAAGATGGGGAAATTTCCCCACTTCTGGCAGAACTGAAAAAAACTTTGGATGAAGCAGTCATTATTTCGACCTGCAATCGTCTGGAAATTTATGGAGTCACCACCCGCACCGATCTTAATCTCGATTTTTATAAAGATTTGGTGATTGATTTCAAAAATGCCCGCGAATTTATCCGCCGCGAAGACTTTTTCGGTTTGATTTCCTGTTCCGCCTGTCAACAACTTTTTCGCGTCACAACCAGTCTTGATTCAAAAATAATCGGCGATATGCAGATCTTAGGACAAGTCAAAGATTCGTTTCGTTTAGCCGAACAGCATAAATCAGCCGGAAAAGTTCTGCATCAAATGTTTGAACGCAGTTTTAAGATCGGTAAACAGGTCTGGACGGAAACCAATCTGCATAAAGGAATAATTTCAATCAGTTCAGCCGCAGTTGAATTGGCAGCACAAAAAATCGGTTCGTTAAAGGACAAAACTGTCCTGATCATCGGCGCCGGAAATATGGCGCGATTAACGGCTGAATATTTGCTGAAAAAGAAAGCCGGCAAAATTTTTATCACTAACCGAACTCGTGGAAAAGCTGAAGAACTTTTTGAAAATCTAAAAACGGAATCTAAATTTAATGGTGAAGTTATTGATTTCGCAAACTTTAAGAACTATCTGAATGAAATTGATGTAGTTATCAGCTCAACCAGCTCGCCTTTGCCGATTTTAGAAAAAGCCGATTTTGCCAACCAAATCAATCCAATTTTATTGATTGACATTGCTGTTCCCCGCGATATTTCACCTGAAACAGCCGAATATGATGTGGTAGAATTAAATAACATTGACGATCTAAACGCGATTGTTGACACGCATCATCAACGACGGATGGCTGATTTGCCAAAGGTTAATCAGTTGATTATGAAAGAGATGTCGGATTTTCTGATCTGGTATTATTCTCTTCCTTTGTTGCCGTCAACGATGCAAGCCGGAGCAAAACCGGATGCCGCAACACAAAAAGAAATCGTTCGCGTCAAAGAACTTTTGCTTGGGAACTTGCCGTATTTACATAAGTTAGCGATGCAAAAAGGAACTGATTTTGCCGGACATATCGAAGTCGTCAATCAATTAACTGCCATGAAAGAAGCGGCATTTGAAGCGGGGGTTGGAATTGGAGCGTAAATTTATCATCGGTTCAAGGGGAAGCGATTTGGCGTTGTGGCAGACTAATTTTACAAAATCTGCGCTCGAAGAACGCTTTCCGCTGGCAGAATTTGAGGTTCGCATCATCAAAACCAAAGGTGATGCAGTGCTTGATACCGCACTTTCTAAAATTGGAGACAAAGGACTTTTTACTAAAGAGATTGAAACTGCTTTAATCAATAAAGAAATAGATTTAGCCGTTCACAGTCTCAAAGATTTGCCGACAGTTCAGCCCGAAGGTTTAAAGATTGGGGCAGTCAGTTACCGCGAAACTCCAAACGATGCTTTCATTTCCCAGAAATATCAATCAATCGAAGAATTACCAAAAGGCGCAAAAGTCGCTACCGGAAGTCTGAGACGAAAAAGTCAATTGCTGCATTTTCGCCCCGATTTGGAAATCGTCGAAATTCGCGGAAACGTCCCGACTCGCATCAAAAGACTTCTCGAATCAGATCTTGACGGAATGATTCTCGCATATGCAGGCGTTCATCGTTTGGGTTTAGACGAATATATCAAACAAGTTATCCCAACCGAAATTTTATTGCCTGCCGTTGGTCAAGGCGTGATGGCGGTGGAGATTCGTGAAGATGATGCCGAAGTTTTTTCGATGCTGAACGCAATTAACGACGAAGCAACCGAAGCCTGTATTAAGGCGGAACGTGCATTTTTACGGCGTTTGGAAGGCGGTTGCCAGGTTCCGATTGGTGCAAATGCGGTTTTAGAAAATGACGAACTTATTTTGCAGGGTTTTGTCGGGAATTTGAATGGTTCGAGAGTTATTCGTAATGAAATTCGCGGTGCAAAAAACGAAGCCGAAAATTTAGGAATTTCGCTAGCAGAAAGATGTTTGGACGCGGGTGCGTTGGAAATTTTGGGTGATGCACGAGTAAACGCCGCTAATGCAACAGGTGAGGTTTTGTTCTAATGACGATTCTGGTCGTTAGAAAATTTGACAATTTCAGCCGTATTTTAACGGAAAAAGGTTTTCAGGTTATCAACTGTCCGACGATTAAAACCGTTCCTTGCGAAAAATTGCTTGAAGAAACTGGGGAATTTTCCCCACTTAACTACGATGGAATCTTTTTGACCAGCCAAAAAGCCGCCGAAATTGCCTACCACGAACTTTTTTCAAAAAAAAATTTTAATGGAAAAGTTTATGTTTTGGGCAAGAGTAGTTTTGAAATCTTAAAGGATAAAAATATCCGTTTGTCCTTTGATGAAACAGCAAACACGGCGCAGGAAATGCTGGAAAGAATTCCGCTTGAAGAATTGAAAGGCAAAAAATTCCTTTTCGTTCGCGGCGAAAAATCGCTCGGAACCGTGCGAAACTTTTTAGAAAAAATCGCCGTAGTTGATGAAAAGGTTGTTTATCGAACAAATAAAATCGCGGTTGAAGAAAGTTTGAAAACTGAAATTGAGGCAAATGAAATAACTTGCGCTTGTTTTTTTAGTCCGAGCGGTGCGGAAAGTTTTTTGGAGCAATTTGAATCAGAGATTTTGAATCAAACCAAAATTGCCACGATTGGAAAAACAACCGCTGAGTATTTTGCCAAACAGAATTTGCGAACGGATTTTATTGCAACCAAAGCAACTGCAGAAGATTTTGCGATTGAGTTAATTGAATATTTAACCAATGGAAAACTGAAAACTGGAAAATGAAAAATAAACTTTCCATTCATTTTCCGCTTTCCATTTTCCATTTTCCATTATGAAAGATTCATTATTTATCAAAGCCTGCAAAGGCGAACAGACAGAGCGAACGCCGATTTGGATTATGCGTCAGGCGGGGCGTTATCTGTCGGAATATCGGGCGATTCGGGAAAAATACGATTTTTTGACGAGCTGTAAAACGCCTGAACTCGCTTCGGAAATCACGATTCAGCCGATTGATATTGTCAAAACGGATGCAGCGATTTTATTTTCGGATATTTTGGTGATTCCCGAAGCGATGGGAATGCACCTTGAATTGATCGAATCGAAAGGTCCTGTTTTTGATACCCCGATTCGTTCACTTGAGCAAATCAAAAATTTGCAAACTGATGGAATGATTGAAAGGCTTGATTATGTGATGCAAGCCATCAAGATGACCAAAGAAAAACTCAATGGACGAGTTCCGCTGATCGGTTTTTCGGGTGCGCCGTGGACTTTGGCGACTTATATGGTCGAAGGCAAAGGCTCAAAAAATTACGATGTAATCAAAAGTTTTATGTATAACGAACCTGCCGTCGCTCATCAGCTTTTGCAGATTTTGGCTGATTCAATCGTTGAATATTTGAATGCTAAAATCGAAGCAGGATGCGATGCGGTGCAGATTTTCGACACTTGGGCGGGAATTTTATCGCCAACGGATTTTGAAGAATTTTCCTTAAAATATATCCGCTATATCTGCGATAATTTAAAAACTAACGGCGCGCCGGTTATAGTTTTTGCGAAAGGAGCTAGTTCTTACAAAGGTTTGGCGGAATTGAACTGCGACGTTTTAGGTGTTGATTGGTCAAAAAACTTAGGCGATGTCCGCAACGAAATTAACAGCAAGAAAGGTTTGCAAGGAAACCTCGACCCGACCGTTTTGTTTGCTCCGAAGGAAAAAATCAAGACGGAAGTTGAAAGAGTTTTAGCGAGTTACGGCAACGGAAGCGGACACGTTTTCAATCTCGGTCACGGCGTTTTGCCGAAAACTCCGGTTGAAAATGTGCAGTATTTAGTAGATTGCGTGAAAGAATTAAGCGGCAAATTTCATGAGGAATAATTCACAGGGATGGAGGGGATGAAAGGGATATAAAAAAAATTGAATAAAATATCCCTGTCTATCCCCTGTATCCCTGTGAATAAAAGCGTGAGGAGTAATTCAAATGAGTAGTTTCAAACATTTAGACGTTGATATTTTGAAGAAATTCAATCAACCCGGACCGCGTTATACTTCGTATCCGACTGCGCCTGTTTTTTCCGATAAATTTACTTCCGCAGATTTCAAGCAGGAAATTATCAAAACCAACGCCGAAGATAATCCGACTGATTTGTCGCTTTATTTCCACTTCCCTTACTGCGATACTCTTTGTTATTTCTGCGGCTGCAATATGATGGTCACGCAAAACCGCAAGCATATCGCCGAATATAATGAATATTTGAAACGCGATATAGATTTGCTTGTGCCGATGATTTCGCCGAAGCGAAAGGTGCAGCAAATGCACTGGGGCGGCGGAACTCCAACTTATCTTGAGCCGGACGAAATCCGCGACATCGGTAATTACATCAAAGAAAGATTCGATTTTTCCGAAGATATTGAGGCAAGCGTCGAGATTGATCCGCGTGGTCTGACGAAAGATCATTTGCAAGCACTTCGGGATGTTGGTTTTAACCGAACGAGTTTTGGGGTGCAGGATTTTAACCAAAAAGTTCAGGAAGCGGTCAACCGAATCCAATCAGAAGAATTGACTACGCAGACGATCGAATGGGCAAGAGAATTAGGTTTTCAAAGCATCAATCTCGATTTGATTTACGGACTTCCGTTTCAAACTCTGGAAAGTTTCAGAGAAACAGTCGAAAAAGTCGCTCAACTTTCGCCCGACCGGATCGCTGTTTTTAACTATGCACACGTTCCATGGCTAAAAAAACATATGAAGCTCATCAAAGCCGAAGATTTGCCGAGTCCTGATGAACGTCTGCAAATTTTGAAAATGACGATTGAAACTCTGATGGACGCGGGTTACGAATATATCGGAATGGATCATTTTGCCAAACCGACCGACGAGCTTGCCGTTGCACAGAAAAACGGCACGCTTTACCGTAATTTTCAAGGCTATTCGACCAAAGCCGGCTGCGACGTTTACGCTTTCGGACTCTCGGCGATTTCGCAATTTCAAAATATTTACGCCCAAAATCTGAAACATTTGAAAGACTATTACAAACGGGTTGATTCAGGTGATGCGGCGACCAACGTCGGCTACCGAATGACCGCAGACGACCACATCCGCAAAGAAACGATCATGCAGTTGATGTGTAATCTCGAAATTGACAAGCGCGATATTGAAGCAAAATTCGGCATTAATTTTGAAGATTATTTTGCGTCGGACATTCCGAAATTAAATGTTTTTGTCGAAGACGGACTTTTGGAAAACAACGCCGGCAACATCAAAGTTATTGGCTCAGGAATCTTGGTTATCCGAAATATTGCAATGTGTTTCGATGCGTATTTAGAGAAAATGATGGCTGAAAAACCTGTTTTCTCAAAGACAGTTTAGGGAAATTTGCCCGCGAAATACGCGAAACACACGAAAAAAATTTGAAGATTTTCAAGTTTCGCATTTGGTTTTAATTTAGCGTTTTTAGCGTGTTTCGCGGGCAAAATAATTTTAAAATGACTGAAAAAGTTGGAGTAGTTTTATTAAATCTTGGCGGACCGGATTCACTCGATGCGGTCGAGCCGTTTTTGTTTAATCTTTTCAATGATCCAGAAATCATCAATTTTCCGCTGTCGTTTTTGTTTCGCAAACGTCTGGCGAAACTCATTTCTTCGCGTCGCGCTCCTTCGATTCAGGAGCAGTATAAAAAGATCGGCGGAAAATCTCCGATAGTTGATCTGACCAATAAACAAGCCGAAATTTTAGAAAGAAAATTGCAGGAAAAAGGCGTTGACGCAAAAGTTTATGTGGCGATGCGTTATTGGCGACCTTTTACGGAAGATGTTATCGCGCAAATCGAAAAAGACGGAATTAAAAAGGTTGTTCTTCTTCCGCTTTACCCGCAATTTTCAAAAGCGACGACCGGTTCGAGCTTCAAAGAATGGGAACGCCAAATCGCCAACAAAGCGAATTTGAAAGGAATTCAAACTGAAAAAGTCGAATATTATTATGATTTTGCGCCTTACCTCGATTCGATTATCGAACGCATCAATCAAACTTTTGAACGCTTTCCCGCCGAAAAACGCGACGAAGTTTACATTCTTTTTAGCGCACACGGAACGCCGATGAAATTGGTGCGCGAAGGCGATCCGTATTCGGGACAAATTTGCGAAACCGTGACCGCCGTAAAGAATCGCGGCGGTTGGAAAAATGAACACACGCTTTGTTTTCAATCAAAAGTCGGACCGCAAAAATGGCTCACGCCCTCAACACCTGCTGTTATCGAAGAATTAGCCGCAAAAGGCGTGAAAAATATGCTCGTCGTGCCGATTGCTTTTGTTTCCGACCATCTCGAAACGCTTTTTGAACTCGACCACGAATACGGACGATTGGCAAAGGAAAAAGGTGTTGAGCAATACGAAGTGATGGAAGGTTTGAACGATTCGGAATTGTTTGCGGAAAGTTTGGCTCAGTTGGTTTTGGGGAAACTAACTTAAATCTGTATGAAAATTCAAATTCTAAATTTTTTGTTAGGAGCCATGAGTGCAATATTGTTACTTTTTGCGATTAATTATTTTACGGGATTTGGAATAATTGAAAGTCCAACAAGCGTTAAAGTAATAAATAGCATTGCTTCGCCTAATGGTGAATTCTTGGCAACGACTAACAGAGCTTCAAATAAAAATGGTTGGTGTGAAGAAAGAACTAATGTTCATAAAAAGAATGAAACTTTTGATTGGGAAAGAGAATATGTATTTGATATTGATTGTGGGAGCGAAGTTGAGTTGAAATGGAAAGATAATCGAAATTTAG
>JAIBCC010000012.1 GCA_019694395.1 Pyrinomonadaceae bacterium
AAAAGAGATCATCATCTATAAAGCAGAATCAAAAGTTCTGAGCGAAGGGACAGATTCATCTTTTCCAAAGAACAACTATCAAGCGTCCAAAATAGTTGTCAAAATGTCAATTCTCAAGATACAAGCGGAGGGTAAAGCGAACATTGTGTGCGACACCCTCCGTTTGATAAAAGGGCTGATTCGTCGCTGTAAGTGACGAACATTCAATGAATTATGTTTGTCTCCTTCAGAGACAGAAAACTTCTTCGATCAAACGTAGCGATGCTCGCTACGCTATATTCTTGGTCAACTTTGGTGACAAATAAAACGGATTTCGACTTTTCAGACAGCCTCTTTTTTTTATCTGAAAGTTTTAATCATTTTGTTGGCTGTTACTAATGTTCCAGCCAAAAAAAGGCAAAATGCAGTGATTGAAAACGAATCTAAACTGTTTGGCAGAGCAATGAAGGCAAAAATATAAAGTAAAAATGGTAAAAACTGACTTAAAAACAAAAATGTAATTATTCTGGAATTGCTTAAAATCCTCCAAAGTTTTTCACGATTATTTTGGGGAAAAAAATAAAATCCCGACAAAATCGTAAAAATAAACACCAGTATAAAATAAATATTCAAAATATTAACTAAAATACCGGGATTTTTAGGGGTAAAATTATTGAAAAACGGTTCAATTTTAGAAAGACCGCTTCGCAAAACTGCCTGTAAAAATATTCCTAAAATAACAAAAAGGAAAACTGCCCCTGTTGAAAGCGTGGATTTACTCTTTGCCAATTTCAAATTATCGTGTGCCAATTGATAAGTTGGATTTGTTTTAATTGCTCTTTCAAAACAATCTATCGCTTTCGTTTTTAATTCCTTCTTATCTTTATTTTTCCAACTTTTATCAACCTGATTAAGGTAGACTACGCCAAGATTGTTTAGTGAATTGGCGGATAGAGCATTGATACTTAAGGCTTTAAGGTAATGAGACTCAGCTTTTCCCCATTGCTCTTTTTTCAATGCCAGATAACCGACGGCTTCGTGGGTTTCAGCAGAATTTGGCGCAACCTCCAGCATTGCATTGACGGTTTTTTCAGCTTCTTTGAATTTAAACTTTCTGATTTGAGCATAGGCGAGAGTTTGTAAAGAAAAATCCAGTTGAGGGGCTTTTTGAACACATATTTCTGCGGTTGTCAAGGCTTCATTATTTTCTCCATTTTCCCGATGAATCAGACTTTTTAAACGATAAGCCCACTCATTTTCAGGATTGGATTTAATGGCTTGCTTGGCAAATTTCATTGCCTGCTCTGTTTCTTTTAATTCGTAATGACAACGTGAAATTTGACAAAGAGCATTGTAATCTTCAGGAAAATAAGTGAGATACTTATGCAATTCGTGAATTGCTTGCCGCCATCTGGCAATTCCTATTAAATGCTCCGCCCGCTCAAGATGAATTATTTCAGTTCCATCTAACATCCAAATATTGCAGTCCTATAGTCAGGAATAATTTTATCAGAAATTAAAAGGAAAACTGAGGGAAATAAAGCGGAAAGTTCTATGCTTTATTTAAAGATAAGCCTTCATTTTCGTTTAATAATTGATTGAGCAGTGAAAATTTCTTTTGTCCGTTACTAAGCAAAGCTTCAGCCAGTTGGTAAAGCGGCAAAGGAATATCGACGGAAGGCACAAGCTCTTCATTTTGAGGGAAATGAGAATAAAATTCGACCTCAGCGGCGCAGAATTCGCAAGCCTCAAGGTGCTGACCGATCTGGACATTTTCCTTAGTTGAAGTCTCACCTTTTTGAAAAGCCAATAAATCTTGGGAAGCAGGACAATTCACACTTTTGTAAAAGGTAATCATTTGTAACGAGTATTTGGAGTCTTTATTACTCAAAATTTTTTTATTCATCTCCGTATCAGAACAACTGACGTAAACTTTTCGATACAATAAAAGTAAATCTGTAATGCCTTGTTGGTTCCATAACTTCTTGCGAGTTTTTATAATTTTTTTTTCTAACGGAAAGGTAAACCATCCGGGAATTTAATGTAACCTCATTATTTATTGAGCTTAACTAATTTGTATAACAATTTTAAAAAATACAAAAAACTGTTGCTCAACTGTGAAAAAATTGGTAAGATTATAAAGTAGTTAGCAGAAAGGGAAGCCTGCTGATACAACCTACCGAAATAAATGCTTGCTCGGCAAATGTTTCAAAAGAAGTTTTTCTACCAAATCAGAAATATAGACAAACGACTAAGAAAAGTTTGATAAAAATTTTGCGGTTAAAAATCCGTTCGGGAGGGATTTCGCCAAATTCAAATTTTTCAAAATGTAGGTAAAGGGCAAAGGACAATATAACACTTACTAAACAGTTGGATATTAAATAGTTTAGTGCATTATTACCTTTAATTGGATTCTCTCTTATTGTCTAAAATTCAGTTAGACAAAATAAAATATCAAAGGAAAACCGGAAGGAAAAACTATGAGCGCAATCAAGCAGGAAGAGCGTTCGCCAAGAATGGTCACAAACCGTCAGCTGCGAGTAGGAAAATGGATTGAAAGCCTCAAAACATCAGACGTAAATCAAATCTGGGCAGATTTGCATCGAATAGTCTCATCACATCCACTAGTCAGAGCATCAAAAAGCGCGGGGCTTTTAGTCGAAGAAGGCAGACAAAATGCCTATACCGATTTAACTCAGGAACTTTTTGTCGCACTTTTAAGCAAAGAACGTTTTCAGCATTATTTAGATACGGAGATGACTAATCCCGAAATTGAGGCGGAAATTAGTCAAATCGAATTAACCAATCTATTGACCGCTGAACTTCGCAAAAGATACCCGGAATCATACCGTTTGGCTCGCCGCATTTCGACGCTGATTCAAACCAGCAAAACATTTAAGCGTTTTGATAATATTGAGGGCGGTGACGCACATCGCCGTTTAGCTGACCGAACTTACGGACTAGCCGAATGGAATCCCCGTAAAAGCCGCCGAAACCATCAGGAAATGGAACCGCGTGTCCAAACCGTTCCTTTCCAAAGCCGTGACACACGGATGGTTGGATGCACTGGCGATGCTCAAATCGTTATCAGCAATCCTGATTTAGAAGCATTAATTATCAGAGTTCTCAAGGCTTGTGATTCACCAGTAGATGTTCGCAGTTTACGTTCTTTTGTCATGTCACGGTTGCCGGTAATGGATATTTATTTAGTTCCAATCGGCGGCGGAGATGACGGGAATAGCGAAGACGATTTCAAAACGGACTACGATCCGGTTGATAATCGTGAAAATCCGGAACAGGATTTATTACGCCGTGAAGCAGAAACTATTGCGGTCAGCTACGTCGAAAATTTCTTAACTAACCTTAATAAATCCGTGCGCGGTAAGGTCAAACAATATAATCGGATGGTGAGTGTTTTGTGGCATTGTTATTTGAGTTCAAACAGCGGAACTCAATTGGAAGTTGCTGCGATGCTAGGAGTTTCCGATTCTTTGGTTTCTGATTATCGCCGCCGGATTGAAACTCATTTACAGGAACTTTCCTTCACCGGAGTTGGCGAAGCCAGACAATTTGAGCAAGCCTTGAAAAAGAAAGTTCGCAGAATAATTACTGAAAATAAAGAAGAAATCGCAGTAATAAGTAAATGAGAAATATTTTTCTGACCAACTTTGTGGTAATATCATCTCAAAAAAGTTATCTTAAAGCCCCGTTAAAAGTCTGTAATTATCCCCAAAGTAGTGCGTTGAAATGTCTGAGCAAACCAACTTTAGAAAGGATTATGAAAAATTCTCCTCCCATCCGGCAAAGAAAACTTCGGAGGGAGATACATCTTTGGTTGGAAAGACTAAGCCTGCGACCAAACCCGAAAATCCAACTTTCAGAAGTGACACAAAAACTTTAGTTAATCTAGGTAAGAATAATCAAGATAAGCTAAAAGATAACTTTGAGAACGGGTTAACAGGTTCACAATTTTCAAAAGATAAAAAACAACGCCAATTAGAAATTGAAAATGCAAATAGGTTCGGCGGATTAAATAATTCCATTCAAGAAAATTCATTTGATGACCGGAAAGGCAATTTTATTTCGCAAAGCAATTCAGAAAAGCAAAAATACGAAGAAAATCAGTTATTCGCGCGAACCGGTTTAAATGGTGTAACTGCTAAAGTTAAAGAAAAATCAGTTCAAAAACCAGACACATTTACTGATCGAAACGATTCAATCGCTGAAACTGTCGGAAATGAATTGAAGGGTGCAAAAAGTGAAGTTGTTGAAACTTTGCAAAAAGCCTTTTCGCCAGCACTTTCCTACGCCGAAGAACAAAAACTTCGCCAACAACAAAAAGCCGAAGCAAAGGACGAAAAACTTTTGAATAATGACCGTTGGATGTATCGAAACGGTCATACATTCACTTACATCGGTCTTTTTTTATTTACTACGGTTGTTTATTTTCGTCCCTATGAATGGGTGCCGGGGTTTGAAAATATGACCTCAATTGCACTTGTTTTTGCTATCATTACCCTTTTATTTTATTTGCCAACCCAACTTGCTACCGAAGGTAATTTAACCATCCCGACCACTGAAGTTAAATGCGTAATCTTTTTAGCCATCTGGTCTATTTTAACGATTCCGCTGGCAAAAGATGTCGGAGTTGTTTGGAAAACTTATAGTGAAACTTTTATCAAGATCATTATGGTTTTTATCGTAATGGTCAATACATTGCGAACCAAAGAACGGCTTAAGGGGTTAATGTGGCTTTCAATTAGCGTTGGGGTGATGCTAAGTTTTCAAGCTCTTCAGTTATACCACGAAGGTAAATTTGAAGTTGAAGGCTATCGGGTTAATCCCGATTTTGGCGGAATGTTCGGAAATCCGAATGATACGGCATTACATTTGGTTATTTTTACACCGATTGCCGTTGTGCTTGGTTTAACTTCCAAAAACTTTGTTGGAAAACTTATCTATTTTGCCAGCGCAACTTTGATGGTCATGGCAAATTTTGTGATGCAGTCCCGGGGGGGGTTTTTGGGATTAATTGCAGTTTCGGCAATTTTAGTTTGGAAATTAAGCAAAAATAATAGATTGCTGGTGGTTGGAACTGCGCTTTTTGTCGGTTTCTTGGTCTTGACCTTTGCGCCGGGAAATTATTGGTTGAGGATTGCCTCGATTGTTGATCCTTCGCTTGATCCGGTTGGTTCGTCCGATCAAAGAAAAGAACTATTAATTCGTTCAATTCAGGTTACTTTAAGAAATCCATTCGGCATCGGATTGGGATGCTTTCCCATTGTCGGAATTCGTGATTTGCAAACCCATAATGCATTTACACAGGTTTCATCCGAACTTGGTTGGCTTGGGTTGGCTGCTTATCTTATTTTTTTAATCAGTCCTTTTAGAAAATTAGGCGCAATGGAGCGAAAATTGGAGTCGAATAAAGAGTTAAAATGGATGTATTATTTAACTATCGGGCTTCAGGCGAGTCTGGTTGGTTATATGGTTTCCAGCTTTTTTGTATCAGTGGCGTATCAATGGTTTGTCTATTTTCCGATTGCCTATGCGGTTTGTTTAAGACGAATTTATAAAATTTATGAAAATGAATCTGAATTGAAAAATAAAGCCGAAAATTCAGATGAAAGGGAAAAGGGAGGTTTACAAAATTGGCTTCGGGAAAGCCAATAAGTTAAATGATTTTAGCAGCGCAAATTTTATTTTGGAGCAGTTTGGCTGCGCTTTTTTATACCTACGTCGGGTATCCGCTACTCGTCTATTTAGTTAGACTTATTCGCCCTTTGAAAGTTAAACGAGAGAAAATTGAGCCGACTGTAACAGTAATAATCACTGCCTATAACGAAGAAAAAGATATTCGGGCGAAGCTCGAAAATACGCTGCAAATAGATTATCCGAAAGATAAATTTGATATTTTAGTCGCCTCGGACGGCTCAACCGATAGAACCGATGAAATCGTTAAAGAATTTGCCGGTCAAGGGGTAAAACTTTTCCGGCAGGAGGGACGTGTCGGTAAAACCACAACTCAAAATAATGCCGTAGCTCATGCGAACGGGGAGATCATTCTTTTTTCGGATGCAACCACGATGTATGAGCCGAATGTTTTATTTGAAATGCTGCCGAGCTTTGCCGATGAAACAGTTGGTTGTGTGGCAGGAAAATTAATTTACGTTGATGCGGGTGAAACAAGTATCGGCAAAGGTGCAAAAAGTTATTGGAATTACGAAACTTTTTTGAAAGAAAACGAAAGCCTTGCCTGTTCGCTGATCGGTGCATCCGGCTGTCTCTACGCCATCAGACGCGAAACTTATCAGCCGATGTATCCCGAAGCCTGTTCCGATTTTTTGATTGCAACCGTGATGTATAAACAAGGTTTACGAACAGTTTACGAGCCAAATGCAGTTTGTATCGAAGAAACTAACAATCAATCGAACAAGGAAATGCAGATGCGGGTGCGAATTATTTCTCAGACCATTACTGACCTTTGGCGAAATCGAAAGATGATGAACCCTTTCCGAAGCGGTTTTTATGCCGTTGAACTTTTTTCTCATAAATTGTTACGTTATTCAGTCCCGTTCTTTTTGATTTTATTCTTTATTTCAAATGCATTCTTAATACTTTCATCTGAAATTTTTCAAATCCTATTTCTTTTTCATACCGGATTTTATGCAATGGCATTTTTTGCCTGGATTTCTGAAAGGAACGGAATCAAATTAGGAATCTTAGCCATTCCGCTTTATTTTACTTTGGCAAATTTGGCTTCATTGATAGGTTTTTATAAATTCCTGATCGGGGAGCGTTATGCCCGTTGGGAACCGATTCGTGAGTCTGATGAAAAGTCAAAGGTCTTTCAGCAAACTACTTAGGATATGAATAATTCCTCATTAAAAATTAGGGAAAAATTCATTCGTGTTGGACGTGACGTTCTAGCCGCGCCGAAAGTCAGCATTATAATTCCGGCTTTTAATATCGCAGATTTTATTGCAGAAACTCTGGATTCCGTCTTTATTCAAACTTTTTATAATTTTGAAGTAATTGTTATTAATGACGGCTCTCCTGATACAGAGAGTTTTGAAAGGGCATTGGCACCCTATTTGGAAAGAGTTGTCTATTTGAAACAGCCTAATATTGGCGCGGGACCGGCACGAAATTTTGGGATTGAAACAGCAAAAGGGGAATTAATTGCGTTTTTGGACGGAGATGATATTTGGTTTCCCGAGTTTTTGGAATCTCAGGTTAAGTTTCTGGAAGAAAACAATTTTGATTTTGTATATCCTGATGCTTTACTTTTTGGGGGTTCGTCTCAGGACGGTGAAAATTATTCGCTAAAAGCTCCTTCGAATGGCGAAGCTAATTTTGAAAGTTTGCTTGATATGCGCTGCAATGTCATTACTTCCGGGGTTGTAGCACGGAAAAAAAATATTGTCGAAGCCGGAATGTTTGAGTTAGAAAGAGTTCGCGCCCACGATTTTGTGTTATGGCTGAGAATGGCGAAACAAGGCGCAAAAATTGGTTATCGGCGCAAAATTTTGCTCAAATATCGGGTTCGGATTGAAAGCCTTTCAGGCAACTCAATTCAACGGGTTCAGCGCGAAATAGATGTTTTTGAGAGAATTAAAAAGTTAATTCAATTGACTGAAACAGAAAAACAGATTATTGAAAATCAATTGATTCGTCTAAATGCCGAAATTGAAATAGAACGAGGAAAGTCGCTGCTTTTACAGGAAAATTTTGAAGCAGCGCGAAAATCTTTTGAAAAGGGAAATAAATACCGCAAATCCAATAAATTGCGGTTGATAATTTTATTATTGAAAATTTCCCCTCGATTATTTTTGAGATTTTATAAATCTCAAAGAGAGGAGGAAATTGCTTTTATCCCAAATTAAAATTGGAAATATAAAGCAAAATTGTTATGGAATTAGTAAATTCGGAGAAAACTGTAGCCATTGCCATTGTGACCTGGAATAGTTCGGAAGAAATTGAAGATTGCCTTCGATCTCTTCAAGGATTGCCGAAGAATTGGCAAGTCTGGGTGGTGGATAACAATTCAGCAGATAATACCGTTGAAATTGTGCAAAAGGATTTTCCAAATGTAAATTTGATCATAAATAAAGATAATGTTGGGTTTGCCGCCGCCAATAATCAGGTTATCAGAGCAACTAAAACTGATTATGTCCTTTTACTTAATCCTGATACTATTTCCGAACCGACGGAACTGATCCGGCTTTTAGAAAAGATCGAGGCAAATCCAAAGATTGGTGTAATTGGCTGTAAACTTCACGACGGTAATGGAAATACTCAGGTAATTTGCGAACATTTTCCATATTGGGGACTAAATTTTATTAATGGATTAGGCTTGTATCGCTTTTTTTCTGCCGAATGGAAAAGCAAAAATCTGTTGGGAGAATTCTTTGATTACGAAAGCGAAAGTCAGGTGCAATGGTTTGTCGGCGCCTGTATGTTGGCTCGGCGCGAAGCAATTGAAAAAGTCGGACCGGTTCCCGAAGATTATTTTATGTTTGCCGAAGCAATGCACTGGTGCTATTTGATGTGGCAAAACGATTTTGAAGTTTGGTATACCGGCGATGTCCAGATCATTCATAAGAAAAATCGAAGTGCCGGAAAACTGCCTCAAAATTGGCGGGTTGAAAAAAGCACGCTTTGCAAATACGTTTTTTGTTACGGACAGTTTGGTTGGCTCAAAACCAAATTTATTGTTCTGACCGATATTTTGTCCAATAGTTTGGGAATTTGGCGGTTGATGTTCAGAAATCCCGAACCATTAGAAAGTAAATCCTGGAAAATGAGCCGGGAAATAATGTGGAAAGCCCTGACCATGGGACAAAAAGAAACCGCCAGCCGACAACAGGAAATGATTTTTTCTGTCATCCTAAGTTTTATTTCTGCGATTAGTTTTCTATAAATTCCTCATTCTCAATTTAAGGAAATATGAAAATCAGCATAATTGTTCCAACTTATAATCGTGCCGGGTTATTACAAAATGCGCTTCAAAGTTTGGCGGATGCTGATGCTCCATTTCAAGCCGAGATCGAAATTTTAGTGGTTGATAATAACTCAAATGATGATACAAAAATAAAAGTTGACAATTTTATCGAGGTTTTCAAAAACAAAAATTACGGTTTTATATATATTTTTGAACCGGAACAAGGAAAATCTTTTGCAGTCAATAAAGGAATTCTCGAATCCAAAGGCGAATTAATTTCAGTTTTGGATGATGATATGCAGATTGCCGCCGATTGGTTTTTACAAGTGGAAAAGGTTTTTTCAGAAAGATGGAACGAAATTGATTTTATCGGCGGAAAGGTTTTTCCAATTTGGAAAGGAGAAGCTCCAAAAAAAATCATTTCGGCAATGCAGCCCGTTATTGCGGTCGGGGATCATGGCGATTGTGAATGGGAATTTGGGGCTGAGACGCCAATTTTATCCGGCGGTCACGCAGTTATTAAGCGTGAAGTCTTTGAACAAACAGGATTATTTCCGGTGGAATTAGGACCAAAAGGGGGGAATTTGATCGGCTGCGAGGACGATATTTTCTATGCAAAACTGCTCAAAACCAATAAAAAAGGAATTTATTTTCCCGAACTGCATTTCTTTCACTTTGTTCCGCCTCATCGGTTAAGTAAAACATATTTTCGGCAATGGTGTTTTGGGGTTGGACAGTCCTGGCAATTGATGGATTTATACTATCAATTTTTTAAGGAAGTTAAACTTTTATCGGTGCCGCGATATATGTATCGTGATTTATTAAAAAATATCTTTGTTAAGATCACAGCCTTTTTTACCCGAAATGAGGAGCGTTCAATGGAAGCCGAAAAAGAGATTTTATTATTTTCAGGTTTTTTTTATGGCGGGAATATCAAAGGCACAAAATTAGATCAACCGCTGCAAAAAATATATAAATTAGCTGCCAAACCTTTTAACAGATAATGAAATTAAGCGTTGTCATTCCAACTTATAATCGAGAAAAACTGCTGGCAAAAACCTTGCAGAGTCTTGACAATGCTCAAATTCCGCCAAATTTTGAAATTGAAGTTATAGTTTGCAATAACAATTCAACTGATGGCACAGAAACGATCATTGAAAATTTTAAGTCGCGAATGACAAAAATAAAATTAACTTCAATTTTTGAAGAAAAACAAGGACGCTCCGCCGCCGTTAATGCCGGAATCAGAAAAGCTGAGGGTGATTTGGTGGCGATGATTGATGATGATATTCAAATCAGTGAAAATTGGTTTTTGGAAATTGAAAGAATCTTTAATTCAAGGTGGAAAGAAATTGATTTTATCGGCGGAAAAGTTTTACCGATCTGGGAAGCAGAACCGCCAAAATGGGTAACGGAAATAAAAGATGTCGGAATTTGTTGGCGTGATTATGGCGAGGAAGAATGGAAATATTCCGAGCAAACCCCAATCGTGACCGGCGGACACGCGGTTTTTAAGCGTGAAATCTTTGATGAGATCGGACTTTATTCCGAAGAGCTGGGGGTAAAAAAGAAAAATTTTATCAGTTGTGAGGATGATGTAATGTTTGAAAAACTGATAAATGCTGGGAAAAGCGGAATTTATTCGCCCAAATTGGTTGTTCACCATTTTGTTCCGACTCATCGCTTAAACAAAAATTATTTTCGGCAATGGAATTTTGGTGCTGGGATATCTTGGAATTTAGTTGATCTGTATCATAAACCTTTTGTGGGAGCCAGAATCCTAAAAGTTCCCAGATATATGTATAGAAAGGCTTTTTCGGGAATTATTGCCAAGTTCAAATCCTTGTTCTCAAGGAATGAAGTTGAGTCCTTAAGAGCAGAAAAAGATATTTTACTTCTTCTCGGTTTTTTCTATTCCCGAAATATTGCCAACTCAAAACTTGATAACCCACTAAAAAAGATCGTTAGCCGCCGGATACAAGTAGCAGAGAGATAATGAGTTCAGAAGAAACACAATCAAAATCAGTTTCGTTGACAGCACAAGGTGCCTGGCTTTTGTTTGCCAAAGTTATCGGCTTTGGGCTGAGCTTTGCCCTGCCTTTGATTACTGTCCGAACTCTCAGTAAAAGCGAAATTGGAACTTATCAACAGGTGTTTTTGGTGATTGTCTTTTTGAGCGGGATTTTGCCTTTTGGGGTCAGCATGAGTGCTTTTTATTATCTCGCCCGCGAAAAAACACTTAAACGCTTTTATATTTTTAACATCCTGCTTTTTAATTTTGTTATGGGCGGACTGGCTTGCGCTTTTTTTAATTTTTATCCGCAGGTTTTGGGTAACATTTTTAAGAGCGAAGAGATGACACGGTTTGCCCCGCAAATCGGGGTTGTAATTTGGTTGTGGGTTTTTTCCAGCTTTTTTGAAACGGTAGCCATTGCTAATCAGGAAGCCCGGATTGCCACAATTTTTATAATTTCGGCGCAATTAACCAAAGCGATTTTTATGATAACGGCAGTCCTAACTTTTGGAACTGTCGAGGCAATGCTGACTGCGGCTAATATTCAGGCAGTTCTCGAAACCGCTGCCTTATTTATTTATTTAAATTCAAGATTTAATGGGTTCTGGCATTCGTTCAGAAAAGATCTCTTCATTGACCAATTAAAATATGCCATTCCGTTTGGTTTGATGGGAATTTTATGGTCGTTTCAATCAGATATTCATAATTGGTTTATCGGCAACCGTTTTTCAGAGGAAGAATTTGCAACTTATCGGGTTGGATGTTTTGAACTTCCATTGCTTTTTTTGCTTCAGGAATCCATTTCTTCAGTAATGATTCCGAAAATGAGTCAACTTCATAGCGAAAACAATTATCGGGAAATGATTAATTTAACGGTGCGGGCGATGGAAAAACTAAGTCTTGCGTATTTTCCGACATTTGTTTTTTTCTTTATTACGGCTGGAACTTTTATCACCACTTTGTTCACTCAAAAATTTGCGGATAGTGTGCCGATTTTTATGATTAATATTACGTTGCTTCCTTTTGCAGCGTTTATTCTTGACCCTGTGACTCGTGCATTTTCCTCTCTTGGAAAATATATCTTGAAAGTCCGTATCGTTCTCGTAATTTTATTAATAGCAACACTTTATTATGGAATTCACCATTTTGATTTAAGGCAAATGGCGATGATTGTTGTTGTTACGGCTCTAATTGACAGATTTTTTTCAACTATCAAGATCTGGAAAACAGTTGGAGTGAAATGGGAGGATTTATTTTTGTTGAAAAATGTTGGGAAAACAGGTTTAGTGACAATACTTGCCGGGATTCCGACGTTTTTCTTCTATCAACAAATTAAACAAGCTACTCCCGGATTAAGCCAACAACTTGGAGGATTTCTGCATCAAATTGCAGTTTCATTTTTCAAGATTCAAAAGGACGGGTTAGTTGAAACGACAAACGGAGTGTTGATTTTAGGGTTAACCGGTATTACTTTTGGTATTTTATATTTAGCAGGTATCTGGCTATTTGGAATTTTCCCCCCGGATGAAAAGGAACTTATACGTTCAAAATTAATGATAATCGGACGATTCTTTGGATGGTCATCAACTCCAAAAAAAGAAACAGAAATTTTACTTTAACTTTTTTTTGCCCCCATTTTACAATTATGTCAATTTTCGCCGGTATTTATTGCCGTCAAGAAAACAAAATAATCCCAAAACAAGTTTGTGAAGAACTAAATAAACTGGTTAGCCGAAAGGCTGATACGGATCGAATTGTTTTCAAAAATGACCGAAATTATCTTGTAAAGGTGGATTTAGGAATATTTGATGAAATTGGGCACTTTACTGATTTAAACGGAGAATTTTCTGTTTTGGCAGGTGAACCGTTACTTTCCGACTCAAATTATCCAAATCGAAAAGATGATTTAATCAAAATTCATCAGGGGTTGGAAAGTTCAAATTATGAACCATTAGAAACTGCCCAAGGGGTCTTTTGTTTAGTCAATATTGAAAATAATCAATTAACTCTTTTGACCGATAAACTTGGAATAAGACCAATTTACTATTGGTTTAATGACGATTTTGTGATTTTTGCGACGGCACTGAGGATTTTGGAAAATTTATCATTTATTCCAAAAAAAATGAGTGTTCGAGCAGTTACGGAAGTGGCAACTTTGGGTTATCCGTTAGGAAATAGAACACCTTATGAAGATATTTTTGTTCTGAAATCTGCCGAGATCGTTAAATTTAAGAATAAAGAAATCAAAGGTTGTAAATACTGGAACTGGGATAAAATCAAAATTTCCGAAGAAAGCGAAGAAGTGCTCTTAAAACAGCTTCAACAACATTTTACTCAAGCCGTAAATCGAAGATTGAAAAGAGACAAAACTACAATTGCGTATCTTAGCGGCGGGCTTGATTCGAGATGTATTGTTGGGGCGTTGGTTGGATTAAATGCCCGGGTTCACACTTTTAACTTTGCTCGCCCTAATACTCAAGACCAAATATTAGGGCGTGAATTCGCTAAAATAGCCGGGGTAATTCATACCGAAATCCCTAAAGAACCTGGGGATATTGTCCCTGATTATTCAGCAAAAATGGCGGAGGCTTGGAAAAAGTCAGAAAATAAAAAAGACTTTCCGGCGGAGCATCCAAATTTAATTTGGAGCGGAGAAGGCGGAAGTGTTGCTCTTGGTCACGTTCATCTTTCACCAGTTATGATTGATTTGATGCGACTGGGAAAGCTTGATGAAACAATTGACGAATATACTCAACGAGAGCATATTTACCTCTCCCCTAAACTACTGCAAAAGAAGGTGTTTACAGAGGTTTCAGCGATATTAAGGGAAAGTGTTTCAGCAGAACTTGCCGAGCTTGATCATCAAGATGCTGCCCGGAATTTTTACATCTTTTTATTACAAAATGATCAACGGCGCAAACTGTATGGGCATTTTGAAAACATTGATTTACACGGTTTAGAATTTCAACTTCCATTCTTTGACAGTCAGGTTTTAGGGACAATAATTTCTATTCCGATTAAAATGTGTTTGAGACATAAAATTTATGTTAAATGGCTCTATCATTTACCAGAAATAGTTACTTCTGTCTCCTGGCAAGTTTATCCGGGGCACGAACCATGCCCCCTTCCGATTCCTGATGGATTGTCTTATCAATGGGATGATAAGTATCAAAATAATGAACAAAAATCCAAAAACGGGTATTTAATAAGGCAGGGAAAAGAGATGCTCAATTCAAACGATTTTCCTTCAGATATTTTGAGCCGAAAAAACATTCGTTTGGCAGTTTTGATTCATCAAACAGGTTGGCGGGATTATAGCTATATTATTGAAAATGCAATTACTTTCTACCGATATTGGAAGATTTGTAAAGGAAACTATTGTCTCTGAAAGTAAAGAATATGTGCGGAATTGCCGGATTCATTTCAAAAGAAGATTTACCAATTAATGAGCAGACAGCCCGATTGGATGCGATGTGTAAAATCATTACGCATCGTGGACCCGATGAACAGGGAATGACAGTGAAAGGTCGTGCCGCGTTGGGAATGCGCCGCCTATCGATTATTGACCTCAAAAGCGGGCAACAACCGATTTTTAATGAAGACGATTCAATATTTATCGTTTTTAACGGTGAGATTTATAACTTTCAGGAGCTTCGGAATGATCTAATCAAACGCGGTTATAAATTTAAAACTCATTCGGATACCGAAACAATTCTCCACGCCTACGAGGAATTCGGCGAAAATTGCGTTGTTCATTTACGGGGAATGTTTGCCTTTGCCATTTGGAATAAACGGGATGAAAGTTTGTTTATTGCCCGGGACAGAGTAGGCAAAAAACCGCTTTTTTACAGTCTGACCAAAGACGGAAATTTTGTTTTCGGTTCGGAGTTAAAAGTGTTGCTCGAACACGGAGAAATTTCGCGTGAGATTGACAAAGAAGCATTGGACGCATATTTGACTTTTGGTTATGTTCCCGAGGAGTTCTGTATTTTCAAGGATGTCAAAAAGTTACTTCCCGGGCATTCAATGACTTTCAAAAACGGCAAAATTGAAATTCGTAAATACTGGGATTTCAATTACATCAAACCTGTCGAAATAAAATCGGAAGCCGAATATATCGAAGAATTAAGGGCGCAAATCACCGAAGCGGTCAAAATTCGTCTGATTTCCGAAGTTCCACTTGGAGCTTTCTTATCAGGTGGAGTAGATTCCTCAACCATTGTCGGCACGATGGCGCGACTTTCCGAGAAACCTGTCAAAACTTTTTCTATCGGTTTCAATGAGGACAGCTTTAATGAACTGAAATTTGCGAGGGTTGCGGCGAAACATTTCAACACGGAACATCAGGAATTTATCGTTACGCCGGATTTGGTTGAAATTGTTGATGAACTGGTTTGGCATTTTGATGAACCTTTTGCAGATCCTTCGGCTTTGCCGACCTTTATGGTTTCCAAAATGGCGCGGGAATTTGTGACCGTTGTTTTGTCAGGCGATGGCGGAGATGAGATTTTTGCCGGTTACACACGTTATGCCATAGACAAAAAACGCAGCAGTTTTGGAAATTTACCTTCATTTGTCCGCAAAGGTGTGCAATCTTTTTCCGAAAAACTGCCGCACGGTGCAAAAGGAAAAAATTTCCTTTATAACGCAAGTTTAGATGCGACAAACCGTTACATAGACAGCGTTTCACATTTTACCAAATTAAAGCGCAAAGCCTTGTATTCCAGAGACTTTACGGCAAGTTTGAACGGAACTTTTGGAGCGAGTGAAGAAGTTTTCCAACAATATGCAAATCAAATTGATACGGGAAACCCAATTGATAATTTGCTTTATTTGGACAGCAAAACCTATTTACCGGGTGATATTTTGGTCAAAGTTGACCGGATGACAATGGCAACTTCGCTCGAAGCTCGTGCGCCGCTGCTCGATCACAAATTGATTGAATTTGCAATTGGAATTCCAACCGAGTTGAAACTTAAAGGACTTGAAACCAAATACATTTTCAAAAAAGCGATGGAAGGTATTGTTCCGCACGAAATTTTGTATCGG
Source organism: Pyrinomonadaceae bacterium (assembly GCA_019694395.1). GTDB lineage: Bacteria > Acidobacteriota > Blastocatellia > Pyrinomonadales > Pyrinomonadaceae > JAIBCC01. Next base: position 15,987 of record JAIBCC010000012.1, read on the forward strand.
GAAAAACAGGGATTTGGAGTTCCAATCAATGAATGGATAAATTTGCAGTTAAAAGACCGAATTCAACAAACATTGAGCGATTCAAAAACCTTGCAGCGAGGATATTTTGATAAAAAATACATCCAAACCCTTTTAGACGAACATCATAAAGGTCGTCGTGATCATTCGCATTCACTTTGGGTTTTATTGATGCTGGAATACTGGCATCGAAAATTTGTAGATTAAACAAATGACCGTAACCAATAATTACGCTGAATATGCAAAATTAACCTTGCGTGATTTTGCCAAAATTGACCTGGCAAAACGCAATGCACTGGTTAATGAAATTGGTAATTTTGCGGTAAAAAGAGTTTTGGATGTCGGGTGCGGCGCGGGTTTGCAGCTTCTTCCTTTTGCTGAAGTCAAGGGCGCAGATTGTTTTGGAATTGATATTGGTGAAGAGGTTGGTGAAATCGGAAAAATGGTTTTTCGGGAACAGGGAATTGAAGAAAAGGGGAATTTTTTGCGGGCTATTGGCGAAGAATTACCATTTGCCAACGAAAGTTTTGATGTCATATTGTGTCGGGTTGCGCTTCCGTATATGGATAATCGCAAAGCAATTGCCGAGATTTCAAGAGTTTTACACCAGAACGGAAAGTTCTTGTTGAAAATTCACGCACCGAAGTTTTATTTTTGGATGATAAAGGAGCGTTTGAAAACTTTGAATCCAAAACAATTGGCTTATCCAATCATTTGTTTAGCAGCGGGAACGCTGAATGTTTGGACCGGAAAACATCCAGGCGGAAAGTTTTGGCAAGGCAAAGAAGTTTATCAAAGCGGCGGTTATTTGCGAAAACTGCTGCAAGCCAACAACTTGAAAATTGTCCGTGAATTATCCGATACATCGCCGGAAACTCCATCATATTTGATCGAAAAATTATAATGTCCGTAAATTCAAACAGTTTATTTACAAAATTCAAAAACAACCTTCCGTGGCTGGTTCGGTATCCGTTTGACCGCGCCGGTAATTATTTCGGGGAAAAATTTGAAGGAAAAAAACACGTTATTTTCACGGTTGCCAATCACTTTGAACCAAGCTGGAAAGCTCAGGGATTTCACGATTTACCAACCCAGATAAAACGGTTGAACGAATGGCACAAAACTGCCAAATCCACGGGCGAAGCTGTTTTAGATGCCGACGGCACAAAATTCCGCCACACAAATTTTTATCCTGCCGAGCAATATTTTCCTGAACTTTTGGACACAATGGCGGAAATGCAGGCAGATGGATTGGGCGAAGTCGAAATTCACCTGCATCACGGCGTAGAAAAACCCGATACAGCAGAAAATTTACGGAAACAGTTGGTGGAATTTCGGGATATTTTAGCGGAACGTCATCAATGTTTATCAAAAATTGATGGTAATGGAATGCCGATGTGGGCTTTTGTTCACGGAAATCTGGCTTTAGGGAATTCTTGTGGAGGAAAATACTGCGGAGTTGACAATGAGATGCAGATTTTGCAGGAAACAGGCTGTTATGTTGATATGACTTTGCCAAGTGCGCCTGATGAAACTCAAGTTCCGTTGCTCAATCAGATTTATGAATGCGGACTGCCTTTGGACGAACCGATTCCCCATAAAAAAGGCGAGCGAATAGCAGTTTCTGGAAAAAAGCCTCAATTACCACTTATATTTACAGGACCACTGGTTTTTAATTGGACGCGGCGGATCAAGGGTTTGCCGGTTCCCAGACTGGATGACGGAGCATTAGTTCATAACCAACCGATGGATATTGCCCGATTTAATCGTTGGATGAGTGCCAATGTTACTGTCAAAGGTCGCCCTGAATGGGTTTTTGTTAAATTGTATTGTCACGGTTTTTTTGATCATGATCAGGAGGCTTGCATCGGTGAAGGTGCAAAACGTTTTTTCAGTGAAATTATCGAAAATGGTGAAAAAACAGGACAATATAAAGTGCATTTTGCCTCTGCGCGTGAAGCTTTTAATATGGTTTGGGCGGCAATAGAAGGCAAAAAGGGAGTGCCGAATGATTTTCGTAATTATCGGCTGAAATCAATAATGAATTTTAAAGAATAAGTTTGCGAGTAGTGGTGTTTATTGATTTTGGAATCGGGGAATCAAAATCCACAAATCGCAACCCTAAATCCAAAATCGAAATATGACTGCAACGATGGCAAATCCGATTGACGCATTAAAGAAATTAAAAGGACGCACCTGGGAAGAGCTCCGCGCACGCGGTGAACAAGCCCTTTCTGCTTACACCGAACAGATCGGTTTAAGTGGAAAACTGCCTTCTGATGAAGAATTCAAACAGTTAATTGACAAAAATTATTTCGGAAATTCCGTCATTACCAAGGAAAATCTCTACACCCAGTTTTATCAAAACGGTTACGAAAAATTCTTTCCATCATTTCGTGAAAGAGCAAAAACCGTTGAAATTTTCCGAAAATTTAATGAAAAAGCCATTATCAATGTCATCGAAAAAGCCGAAAGAATTACCGAGGGAAAATTCGATTTGCTCGGCTACCTGAATTTGGATTTCGGAGCAAATTTTGATTGGCATTACGAACCGGTTTCGGGAAAACATATTCCGCTGAAACACTGGAAACAGTTTGATGAGCTTGACGCAGAGGAAACAGGCGATAAGAAAATCATTTGGGAACTGAATCGCCATCAACATTTTTTCAATTTAGGCGTTGCATATTTACTCTCGAATGATGAGATTTTTGCGACGACTTTTGTGCAGCATTTGGAAAGCTGGATGGCGCAAAATCCTCCGGGACTTGGGGTTAATTGGGTTAGCAGTTTAGAAGTTTCGTTTCGGGCAATTTCGTGGATTTGGGCTTTTCACTTTTTCCGTGATTCCAAATATTGGACGGATGAGATTTTTTATAAAACTCTCAAATTCCTCCATGTTCACGGACGGCATTTGGAAAAATATCTTTCGACCTATTACAGTCCCAACACACATTTAACCGGTGAGGCACTCGGTCTTTATTATATCGGAACGCAGTTTCCTTTTTTCAAAAGAGCCGAACATTGGCGCAAACTTGGCGAGGAAATCCTTTTTGCAGAATTAGATCGTCAGATTTTGCCGGACGGAGTTTATTTTGAACAATCGACCTGGTATCAACGTTACACAGCTGATTTCTACACTCAATTTTTAATTCTCCAAACCCTGAATGAAGGTTCGGCTAATCCGCAGTTACAGGAAAAATTGGAACGGAGAACCCAACAGTTATTAGATTTTTTGTTGTATGTAACCCGCCCGGACGGAACAACTCCGATCATTGGAGATGATGATGGCGGACGAATGCTGCCGCACAGCAGTGCAGATTCAACCGATTTTCGCGCCGTGTTATCAACCGGAGCCGTAATTTTCGGGCGCGGGGATTATAAATTCGTGGCAGGTGAGCTTGCCGAAGAAACATTGTGGCTTTTGGGTTTTGAGGGAGTTAAAAGTTTTGAAACCTTGCGCGAATTTAGTCCTGAAAGACTTTCGATCGCTTTTCCAAAAGGCGGTTATTTCGTTATGCGCGACGGTTGGGAAGATACGGACAATTTCCTTTTGATCGATTGCGGAAATCTGGGAGCAATGTCCGGCGGACATTCTCACGCCGACACTTTAGGAATTGATATGGCTGCCGGAGGACGAACGATCCTGGTTGATCCGGGAACTTATACCTATCACGAGACAAAAGAGTTACGCGATTATTTCCGTTCAACCTCGGCTCATAATACGTTGTGCATTGACGGTAAATCCTCATCCGAACTTGGCGGGAAATTTAATTGGCAAACAATGGCTCAAGCTAATGTCAAATCGTGGATTTCTCAGGATCGTTTTGACTTTTTTGAAGGCACGCACGATGGTTATAAACGGTTTGAAGATCCCGCCACACATACCCGAAGCATCCTGTTCCTGAAAAACGATTATTGGATAATGCGTGATTATGTTGAGACTTTGGGTGAATGTGAATACGGATTAAATTTTCATTTCAATATAAAAACTCAACCCGAAATAATTGGCGAAGAAAACGGCGGTTTTGCGGTTCAGGAAATGCCAAATAATGAAGTTGGAATTAAACTGACGACCTTTGGCGATAATGGCGGCTGGCAACGAAAGGAAAGCTGGGTTTCGACTTGTTACGGCAAACGAATCAATGCACCGTTTTTGCGATTTGTTTCCAAAGGCATCGGTTCACAAGAGTTTTTTACTTTTATGATGCCGACCGATATTGGTTTTGCCGCTCCCGTCATTTACGAAACTGAAATTATCGGCGGACGTGCCTTTGTTATTAAATATCGCAATTACAATGATCTATTCGTCTTCGGAGATGGAAACGGACAGCCGATCCGCACCGAATTTTTTGATACGAATTTTCGTTTTATGTGGGCACGTTTGAGTTATGGTGAAGGACTGCCCGAAGAATTTGTCATGGTGGACGGCACTAATTTTAATTTAGGCGGAAGGGAAGTAATAAATTATCCGAACAATTTGAAATTTGCAGTTGCCAGAAGACTAGGAACAAAACTTAACGTCCGCACCAGCGAAAGTGTTTTTAGTATTTCATTGCCTCAGAAAAAGTCTTCGACTTATATTTTGAAAAATTCACTTCAATCTTGACGGTTTGAAAGTCAAAAGTCTAAAGTCAAAGGTCATAGGTTTATTTGACTTTAGACTTTTGATCAATCATGAAAGTTCTCGAATTAATCAACAGTTTTCATCAGGGCGGGTCTGAACGCCAAGCCATTCAGCTTACCCGACTTTTACGCGAAGACGGGAAATTTGAAGTGTTTTTAGCGTGTCTGAATAATGAAGGAGTTTTACGCAATGAGGTTGAAAAACTTGGATTTACAAACATTCCAGAATACAAATTAACCAGTTTTCTGAACGCACAATTCTTTCGTCAAGCCCGAACTTGTGCCAGGTCTTTATTGGAAAATAAAATCCAAATCATTCACACTCACGACTTTTATACCAATATTTTTGGAATGGTCGCGGCGAGTATTTCCGGCGTGAAAGTCAAAATTGCCTCGAAACGCGAAACAGGCGGAATGCGTTCCAAAGGGCAAAAAGTTGCGGAAAAACTTGCATTTGGACGCGCCAACGCAATTGTTGCCAATGCTGAGGCGGTTAAAAAACATTTGGTAATCGAAGGAATTCCAGAAAGAAAGATAAATGTAATTTATAACGGTTTGGACTTGGAAAGATTGACTCCTAAAACTACAAACAGAACCCAAATTTGCAAAACTTTGGGTTTGCCGAACGATAAAAATGCAAAATTTATTTCTCTGGTTGCGAATTTGCGCCACGAAGTCAAAAATCAACCCATGTTTCTCAGGGCAGCACAAAAGGTTTTGCAAAAATTCCCAAATGCACATTTTGTTTTGGCAGGCGAAGGAGAACTAAAAGAAGGTTTGGAAAATTTAGCCAATGATTTGCAAATATCTGCAAATACTCATTTTATTGGTCGCTGCACAATTGTTCCGGAATTACTTTCGATCAGCTATACGGGGGTTCTAACTTCTTTTAACGAGGGATTTTCCAATTCCATTTTGGAATATATGGCGGCGGGAAAATCCGTGGTGGCAACCAATGTCGGCGGTGCAAGTGAAGCAATTGTCGAAAATGAAAGCGGTTTTTTAATTGAATCGAATAACGAAGTTACCTTAGCTGAAAAACTTATTTGGCTTTTGGAAAACCCCGATAAAAATACAGAATTTGGAAAAAAAGGGCGTGAAATTGTTGAACAAAAATTTTCTTGTGAGGCTCAATTAAAAAATACGATTGAGCTTTATAAAAATCAACTGAATGGCAAATAAACAGGAAAAATTGAAAATCACAATTATTGCTCCTTCATTGCGGATTATCGGCGGGCAATCAATTCAGGCAAATCGTTTGTTTGATGCACTTTCCGAAGATTTTGGAGTGAATTTTTTACCGAATAATCCTGAAACAATTTTCCAAAATTTGAAACTCCTACGGACAATCTTCACTTCTTTAAAATTTTGGTGGCTGCTTTTATCCAAATTACCCAAAACAGATATTGTTCATATTTTCTCTTCCGGCACTACAAGCTATCTTATTTCAACCCTTCCGCCACTTTTTATTGCCAAATTATTTCGTAAAAAAACAATTTTGAATTATCACACCGGCGAAGCTGAAGAACATCTGAAAAACTGGAAATTAACAGCCAAACCGACAATGAAATGGTTTGATAAAATCGTGGTTCCATCAAAGTTTTTAGTGGATGTTTTTGCCAAATACGGACTACATGCTGAGGCAATTTTTAATTTTGTGGATACCGAAAAATTCAAATTTCGTGAACGCAAAAAATTAGAGCCAATCTTTTTATCCAATCGGAATTTTGAACCCTACTATAACGTAAGTTGTGTTATTCGAGCATTTGCCGAAATACAGAAACAATTTCCCGAAGCAAAACTGTTGATCGCTGGTTTTGGGAGTGAAGAAAAAAAACTCAAAGATTTAGCCGCAGAATTGAAACTCGAAAATGTTGATTTTCTCGGTAAAATTCCCAATGAAGAAATGCCGCAAATTTATGATTCGGCTGATAGTTACCTAAATGCTTCGTTAGTTGATAATATGCCACTTTCATTAATTGAGGCATTTTCGGCAGGAGTTCCAGTCATTTCATCTAATGCAGGTGGAATTCCTTATCTGATTGAACACGAAAAAAACGGATTATTGGTGAAAATGAATGATTGCCAAGCATTGGCTGTTGAATCTATTAAACTATTGAACGATAGTGTTTTAGCTAAAAATATTATCGGTCAGGCAAAGTTGGAATCCGAAAAATATGAGTGGCAAAAAGTGAAAAAAGATTGGGTAGAATTCTTCCTCAATTGTTCAACCGAAAAAAAATAGTTACTTTTTTGAATAAATTCCAAAGTTTTAGCTGTGATTTTCTTGAATTCAGACTGACAAATCATTTATTTACAGTTAAAATGAACGCAATATGACAAAATCACAATTTGGGATGATTGGGTTAGGCGTAATGGGCAGAAATTTTTTGCTCAACGTGGCGGAAAAAGGTTTTAGCGGTGTCGGTTATGATTTGGATGCAGAAAAACGACGGCTTTTATTAGAGGATGGCAAAGATTTTAGTTTGCAAACCGCTGAGAATTTGACCGAATTTCTCGAAAAACTTGAATCGCCGCGCAAAATAATGATTCTCGTTCCGGCGAATGTGGTTGATATTGTCATAAATGATCTAATCGGACATCTTGACAAAGGTGATTTGGTAATTGATGGCGGAAATTCGCATTTTCCTGATACTGAACGGCGCGAAAAGTTATTGAATGACAACGGTTTTGAGTTTTTAGGCGTGGGGGTCAGCGGAGGCGAGGAAGGCGCACGGCACGGTTGCGCGATTATGATCGGCGGAAAGCCGGAAAATTATGAATTAGTTCGTCCGATTTTTGAGGCGGCTTCGGCTAAAGTGAACGGAGAGCCTTGCGCCGCACACGTCGGAAACGGTTCGGCTGGACATTTTGTCAAAATGGTTCATAACGGCATTGAATACGGGTTGATGCAGTTAATTGCTGAGACTTACGACATCTTTAAGCGTTGCTTTGAATTTGAAGATTCCGAGATCAGCGATATTTTCGCAGATTGGAATGAAGGAGAACTTAATTCATTTTTAGTGGAGATCACTGCCACAGTTTTACACAAAAAGGATGCTGAAACGGGCAATAATCTGGTAGAAATGATCCTTGATACTGCCGGACAGAAAGGGACCGGAAAATGGACTTCGGAAGTAGCAATGGATATGGGAGTGCCTATTCCAACCATTGATTCCGCAGTGACAATGCGCCAAATTTCTGCCATGAAAAAAGAAAGAACGGCGGCAAACGGAATTTTGGGAACCAATGCAATTAAGGCGAAAGATTTTCGTAAACTGGTTAAAGTCAATGATTTAAAGGGCGGATTGCTGGCTAGTTTTATCATTACTTATGCACAAGGATTGGCTTTATTAAAGGTAGCCTCAGCAGAAAAGAATTACGAGATTGACTTAACCGAAGTGGCAAAAATCTGGCGCGGCGGCTGCATAATCAGGGCGGCTTTGTTAGAAGATATTCGAGCAGCTTTTGCCAAAAATAAAGATCTTTCAAATCTTCTTTTAGATGAAAAATTTGCCGATCAAATGAAAGAGATCTGGACGGATCTTTTGACCGTTTGCGTGACAGCCCCGACGGTTGCAATGCCAACCATGTGTCTTTCCGCTTCGTTAAATTATTTCAATGCTTATCGAACAGAACGACTTCCGGCAAATCTGATCCAGGCGCAACGGGATTTTTTTGGTGCACATACTTATCAGCGAATTGATAAAGAAGGTATTTTCCACACGCCTGATTGGGATGAATAAAACAAACGTAAGAGGTAAAAAGAAAAAGGGTAAAACAGAGAAATGTATCTCAGAGTTAGCTTTTATTTTGTATGAATTCAGTTAAACTTTCTTTCTGATTTTACGTTTATTAATTTATGGCGGAAGCAAAAAAAATCGGGCGTTATGAAATAAGGCGGAAGCTTGGAGAGGGAGGAATGGGCGAAGTTTTTCTCGCGCACGATTCCGAGCTTGACCGCGAAGTTGCCATAAAAGTTTTGCTGCCTGAATTTTGCTGCAATTTGGAGCGAGTCAATCGCTTCAAACTTGAAGCCAAAGCTGCCTCAGCCTTAAATCATCCGAATATTATCACAATTTACGAAATTGGCGGAGACAAAGACAGTCTCTACATTGTCACCGAAAATATTAAAGGCGAAACTCTCCGAAGTTTGATTCAAAAAGGAGCAGTAACAGGCGAAGACGCACTTAGTTATGCACAACAAATCGCCGATGCTCTCAACTCTGCACATAAAGAAGGGATCGTTCACCGCGACATTAAACCCGAAAATATAATGGTGCGGGAAGATGGTATCGTTAAGGTTTTGGATTTTGGTCTGGCTAAACCGACTCAGATTGAATCGGAAGCAAAAACGCTTGAATTAGTTAAAACAAAAGCCGGAATGGTGATGGGCAGTGTCGGCTATATGTCGCCTGAACAGGCTCGCGGAAAGGAAGTTGACCAACGCACCGACTTGTGGAGTTTAGGCGTAGTTTTATACGAAATGCTGACCGGCAACACTCCTTTTGACGGCGAAACGATGACTGATATTTTGGCAAATATCATTCATAAAGACCCGACTCCGATTACAGAGTTTTTGGATGAATCTCCGGTTGAATTGCATCGGATAGTTAAAAAATCTCTCCGTAAAAATCCTGATGAGCGTTATCAAACTGCGAAAGACTTTTCGATTGATTTGAAGAATTTAAGCCGTGAGGTTGAGATCGGCACCAGTGACGGCACAATTTCAGGTCAATTTAAACCGGTTGGAACTGCCACTAAAAGCATTCGTTTGCAAAATACACAGGAAGCAAAGACTTTACTCCATCAAAGTGTTTCTGCAGATTCCATAATAAAAACCAATTCAAATTCGATAAATTTTTCCCGTAAGCGAACCTGGTTAATTCCGATTGGAATTGTGGGATTGGCGATAATGCTGGCGGTTGGAGCCTGGCTTTTCCGCCCCAGAACCTCGTCTCAGCGTTCTTTTGATTCGTTAGAAATCTCTAAAATTGCCAATAGTGATAAAGCTTTTGCTCCGTCAATTTCACCGGACGGCAAATATCTCGGTTATGTCAATTATGAGAACGGCAAAAAAAGTCTGGTTGTTCGCCAAATTGCAACCGGAAGTGTTATTCCGCTGGTTTCCCAGATCGAAAACGAAGGATTTTTGCAGCCGGCTTTTTCCCCTGATGGAAACTATGTTTATTACGTTTTGGCTGATAAAGGGGTTGGAACTCTTTACCAAATTCCGACGCTGGGCGGAAGTCCGAAAAAATTGGTAAATGATATAGATTCTAAGGTTGCATTTTCAGCGGATGGAAAACAGATTGCCTTTACTCGTCGGGATGCGGAAACAGGTTTTGAATCAATTTATATTGCCAATGCGGACGGAACCAATGAAAAGCTCTTCATTTCCAGTAAAGATTTGGAAGTCAAAGGGTTTAATGAAGTTGCGTGGACACCAAACGGCGATAATTTATTAGTTAGTGCGGTTAGTGATTATTTATTGGATGAATTAACCAAAACCAAGATTTTATTGATTTCCACCGCAACCAAAGAGGCGCGGAAATTCAGTAATAGGGAATGGCTGAACGCCGGTTCTTTTTTCTGGACAAAAGACAAAAGCCTTTTGTTAATGTTGGCGAAATCAAACGATCAGGAGCCTTCTCAAATTTGGCAGGTTTCCTTTCCCGACGGAGAAAGAGCAAGACGTATTACAAATGATTCGAGCGGGTATCAGTTAATTAGTTTTGCCAAAGATGCAGATGTGATAACTGCGGCTAAACAAAATACGATTTCCAGTCTTTGGTCATTTAATCCGGTTAACAAAGAATTAAATCAAATTACAACGGACAATAAAGATTTGCTGGGCGCAGCCGGATTTGAGTTTATGCCGGATGGAAGATTTTTGGTCAGCAGTCTGGAAACAAATAAAGGAAGTTTGATTTCATTAAGTGCGGACGGCAAAGACGAAAAATCATTAACTTCTGATGAGAATTTTAACGGTCACGCGGTGGTTTCACCTGATGGAAAATCTATTGTTTTTACCGTTGGCAAGAGCAATAATTTCAGCATTTGGCGAATGAATATTGATGGGCAAAATCCCATTCAATTGACCAATCCCGAAAATGCTTATGATTCCAGACCGCAGATTACCTCCGACAGCAAAACGGTCATTTTTGAAAGAAGATTATTGGACTTTACCAAATCAACTTTAATGAAGGTTTCCATTGACGGCGGCGAAGCGACTACATTTGTCAACGATGATAAGCCATTGCAAATTTTCCCCAGAATTTCGGATGACGGTAAACTTTTTGTTTATTCGACCATGAATTTTGACAAAGCCAATACCCGTTATAACCGTTCGGTGCGAATTTTGGCTATGAATGGAAGTGAAATAACAGGAGTTAAAAAAGAACTTGATACCGGATTTGGTTATAGTTACCGGATTTCTCCCGACGGCAAAAATATTACTTACATCAATCAAAGCGGAGTTCCGAATATTTATAATTTCCCGTTAGACGGCTCTGCCCCAAAACAGATCACCAATTTTAATTCGGGACATATTCTAAATTTTGTGTGGTCAAAAGATGGTAAAAAACTTTACATAGTGCGGGCAATCATTAATAGCGAATTGGTTTTATTGAAAAATACAAGGTAATGAATTATTTCTTTGAGATTGATTCGACACAAATTAAGGCAACTCCCTCATCAGTCAAGATCCTATGTAGTTTTAAGTCTGATTCTAAAACCTCTTTCAAATCACTTTCAGCTACGAAATCCGTTTCCATCCCGCATTCATTACACCAAATTTGAGTTTTGATATAACGGTGCAATCTGAGCATCCGTTTTTTTTCGAGCGTGATTTTTATTTTCAGATTCATTTGGAAGAAACTTCGCCTCATCAAATATTGTTTGGTAAGTCTGAAAAATTGTCTTTAGAATTAATATAAAATCTTCTGAAATCTTCTGAAATACTGTTATTTATTGGATCTAATAGATTTGCTGAACAGGAAAAAGATTGTTTTGGATTCCGCTGTCGTTTATAATAAGTGACACAATTTTCCAAGGAGTTAGTTATGAAAGAACCAAATGAATGCCTTTTTGATTTTGAAAAATTCCGACTTGACCCATTCAAACGTCAGTTATTGCGGGAGGGAAAAGTTGTTCCGCTAACTTCAAAAGCCTTGACCACACTTTCGATTTTGGTAGATCGGCGTGGTGAAGTTGTGACCAAAGATGAATTGATGAACATCCTTTGGACTGATACTACGGTTGAAGAAAATAATCTTACTCAACAGATTTCGACTTTGCGGAAGACTCTTGGGGAGAAAAAAGATGAACCAAAATTTATCGTGACTATTCCGGGACAAGGTTATAGTTTTATCGCGCCGGTCAAGCGAAGTTTTTATTCTGAAACGGGATTGGTTTTAGAAGAAATCACACAATCAAGTATTACGATTGATATTTGTGACGATGACGAAAAAGTTCAGCCTTATCAAATAGCTGGTCAAAATCAAGCATTTTGGGCAATTCGGGTTCATCAGATCTTTGGAGGATTAATAGTTGCGGCTTACCTATTTGTTTTTTGGAGTATTTATCATACTTCCTTTTTCCCAAACCGGACTTTTGCCGTTCTTCCTTTCAAATCAATTGGAAAAATAAATGATGACGACAACCTTTCCGCCGGAATTACCGAAACTTTAACCGCAAAAATTGGAAATTTGAAGTCTTTGACCGTTCGTCCGGTCGGTTCAGCTTCGGAATATCTCGGACAAGAGCAAAATCCGATTGAAGCTGGTCGCAAATTGAATGTTAATACGGTTTTAGCGGGTTCAATTCAACGTGACGGCGAGCGGGTAAGAATTACCGTTCAAGTGCTTGATGTGGTAAAAAATCAAGTTCTTTGGGGACAAAGTTTTAATAAGGATGCAGTTGATTCTTTCACTTTACAGGATATGGTTTCTGAGGAAGTTGCGCGTGCTTTACAAAATAAGTTTCCGGTTTGATCCGTTTGATTTCATAACATTTCACAAAATTTCAGTTGAAATTTAAGGACTTCAAATCACATAAAAATTTAATCTGACTTTATCCTTTGGAGTAAGTTATGAAAAAATTTTGTGTAAGTTTATTACTGCTTTCCATTTTTTTAAGTTCCTGTGTGCAAAAAAACGGAACTGCCATCAATAATAACAACGGCAATACAATTAAAATCGGACTTTTTGCGGACTTAACGGGACAAACTTCGGCATTTGGACAATCAAGTAAAAATGGTGCTCAGCTTGCAGTTGATGAGATAAATGCAACGGGAGGTGTTGTCGGTAAAAAGCTGGAAATCGTCATCGAAGACGATCAGGGTAGACCCGAACAGGCAAAAACTGTTGTCTCAAAACTCATCAATCAGGATAAAGTTCAGGTCATTCTGGGCGAAGCTGCTTCGACAAACAGTCTTGCCGCCGCACCGGTTGCCCAGGAAGCAAAGATCCCGATGGTTACTCACGCTTCGACCAATGAACAGGTCACGCAAGTTGGCAATTACATCTTTCGGATTTGTTTCATTGATTCATTTCAAGGCTCAGTAATGGCAAAATTTGCCGCCAATAACCTGAAAGCTAAAACAGCCGCAATTATCGGAGATGTTAATTCGACTTACAGCAAGGGCTTGACCGAAGTGTTCGAGAAGGAATTTACCAACCTCGGCGGAAAAATTGTAAGCAAACAGTCCTATACTCAAAATGATCCTGATTTCAAAGGTCAATTAACTACGGTTCGTGCCTTAAATCCCGATGTTATATATATTCCGGGTTATTACGGACAAGTTGGAATTATTGCCAAACAAGCCCGCGAGCTTGGAATGACAATGCCTCTGCTCGGCGGTGACGGTTGGGATGCACCTGAAATCTGGAAGCTCGGCGGCGAAGGCTTAAAAAATACTTTTATTTCCAATCATTACGCCGCAGACAATCCCGCCCCCGAAGTCCAAAATTTTGTCAAAAGCTACAAAGAAAAATATGGTGTTCAGCCCGATTCAATGGCGGTTCTGGCTTATGATGCGGTCAAACTTTTGGCTGATGCAGTCAAACGTGCAGGCGGGGCAAATTCGGAAAAACTGCGCGATGCAATTGCTCAAACCAAAGATTTTGCTGCTGTTACAGGAAAGATTTCAATAAATGAAAAACGTGATGCGGTTAAACTGGCAGTCGTTTTGGAATTAGATCCGTCGAAAAGTGCTTACCTTTATAAAGAAACGATTTATCCGAATCAATAAGTCAAAAGTCAAAGGTCAAAAGTCAAAAATAAACACGGACTTTCGACCCTTGACCTTAGACAGTGGACAACAAGAGAAAATGGATACTTTTATTCAACAAATAATTAACGGTTTAACTATCGGCTCGATTTACGCGCTGATTGCGCTTGGCTACACGATGGTTTACGGCATTTTGCGGCTGATAAATTTTGCTCACGGCGATATTTATATGGTTGGAGCCTATGCCGGATTTATGTTGGCGACCGCGCTTGGTTTTGCCGTTAATCCTTCCGTTTTTGGTTTTATCGTTACTTTGCTTGGCTCAATGACAATTGCAGCGGCAATCGGAATGGCGATTGAGCGGTTTGCCTATCGCCCGGTTCGCAAATATTCAAAAATGACGACCTTGATAACTGCAATCGGGATGTCATTGTTAATTGAGTATTTGTTTGTTTTTATTTTTTCTGGCACTCCGCGTTCCTTTCCACAGCTTTTGCCGAATGAAAATTACACACTTTTCGGTAATGCGACGATTTCAACTTCGCAAATCTTAATTTTCGTTGTTTCGCTATTATTAATGATTTTTCTGCAATGGATCGTTTATCAAACTAAAATCGGTAAAGCGATGCGGGCTGTTTCTTACAACATTAATTCCGCTAAATTAATGGGTATCAATACGGACTTTGTAATTGCTTTTACGTTTGCTTTAGGTTCGGCATTAGCGGCTGCGGGCGGAGTTTTAACGGCACAATACAACCCTAAAATTGAGCCTTTGATGGGAATAATTACCGGATTAAAAGCGTTTGTCGCAGCAGTTCTCGGCGGAATAGGAAATATTCCGGGCGCAGTTCTTGGTGGTTTGTTAATTGGCGCGGCGGAAACATTAGTAGTTGGTTACGGAAGTTATATCGGTGTTCCTTCAACTTATCGTGATGCAGTTGCTTTTGCAATTTTGATTTTAGTTCTGCTAATTCGTCCAGCAGGTTTGTTAGGCACGAATATTCAAGAAAAAGTCTAAATGGTAGTCAGTGGTCAGTGATTAGTGAACAGCTATTAGTTCTGACTACTGACCACTGACTACTATTCACAAAAATATGAATTGGGTTAAATCAATTGGAATCTCCATCATTTTAATCGCTTTGATTTACGTAATTAATTCGGCGATGTCGTCGGCGGGATTTTTCGGCTTCGGAATTGATGATTATTACTCCCGTCTTTTGGTTTTTATTGCTATTAACATAATTTTAGCGACTTCGCTCAATTTGATTAATGGATTTACCGGTCAATTTTCGATCGGTCATGCGGGGTTTATGGCAGTTGGAGCATATTCTTCGGCATATTTTACGGTCAATTACGGCAAAGCAATTGAAAGTTCCTTAGCTTTTGGGGGCGAAACAATTGCTTCGGGTATAGTGCTGCTAATTGCCATTTTGATTGGTTTAATATTTTCGGCAATTGCGGGTTTGTTGGTCGGAATTCCTTCCTTACGTTTGAAAGGTGATTATCTGGCAATCGTCACGCTTGGTTTTGCTGAAATTATCAGGATCGTAATTTTGAATATTGATTCAGTCGGCGGGGCAACCGGTTATCAGGTAGGTGGTTACGCCAATTTCTTTTGGGTTGGAATATTAGCGGTTATAACTATTGTTATTATTCATAACATTGTAAAATCTGATGCCGGACGCGCACTGGTTTCGATTCGTGAGGATGAATTAGCCGCCGAAGCAATGGGTGTCAATACTACCCGCTACAAGGTGATTTCCTTTGTCATCGGCTCAGGTTTTGCCGGAGTTGCCGGAGTTCTTTTTGCTCATTACAACCGTTTCCTTTCAACTAACGATTTTCAGTTCATCAAATCCTTTGAAATTATCATAATGATCGTCATCGGCGGAATGGGTTCGATGACAGGCGCAATTTTAGGTGCAATCATCGTCACGCTTTTACCCGAAATGTTACGCTATTTACCCGATATTCAAATCGGTGCCACTACATTCAAATTTGCAGACTTACGCCTCGTAATATTCGCTTTAATTTTAATCCTGACAATGATTCTCCGTCCACAAGGAATCCTCGGAACCAAAGAAATTACCGATTTCTTCAAACGCAAAGGAGGTTTACGGTAATGGAAAATATTTTGCAGACCGACAAAGCAACGATTCGTTTCGGTGGTTTAACGGCAGTCAATGAATTGACGATGCAGGTCAAAAAAGGTGAGATTTATGGTTTGATTGGTCCTAACGGAGCAGGGAAAACCACGATCTTTAATTTGCTGACCGGGGTTTATCAACCAACTTCGGGCGAAATAAATATTTTGGGGAAAAGAATTAATGGTCTGCGTCCGTTTCAAATTTCACGACTTGGAGTTTCCCGCACTTTTCAAAATATTCGTCTTTTTCCTTCGATGTCTGTTTTGGAAAATGTGGTAACAGCTTGTCATCGTCATTCAAAGCAAAATTTGACGGATGCGGTTTTTCGGCTGCCTCGCTTTCAAAAAGATGAGGAAGAACATCGTCAATTTGCTTTGGAATTATTGGAAATATTTAATTTAGCCGGATTCAAAGACGAAGGCGGAACCTCACTTCCTTACGGTAATCAGCGTCGTTTGGAGATCGTTCGCGCTCTTGCAACTCGTCCAAGTTTACTTTTATTAGACGAACCGGCAGCGGGAATGAATCCGTCGGAACAAGAAGATTTGACAATTCTAATCAAGGAAATTCGCCAACGATTTAACCTCACGATAATTTTGGTCGAACACAATATGCGTGTCGTAATGGGCGTTTGTGACCGAATCCAGGTCGTTGACTACGGAAAATCTATCGCGCTTGGTTTACCACACAAAATTAAGAACGATCCAAAAGTAATCGAAGCCTATTTGGGAGATTAACGGAAAACGGAAAGTGGAGAGTGGAAAGTAAAAAGAGAGTTTTCCACTTTCCACTCTCCACTTTCCACTTTACTATGCTTACTTTAGAAAATGTTTCAGTAAATTACGGCGCAATCGAAGCCTTGAACGGTATTTCATTGCATATTGAGCAAGGCGAAGTTGTGACTTTGATTGGGGCGAATGGAGCCGGTAAAACCACAACTTTGCGGACAATTACAGGTTTGCTTGAACCTAAAAGTGGGGCAGTCAAATTTGAAGGGAAATTAACCAACGGAATTGCCGCGCACAAGCTTGTAGCGTTGGGAATGGCAATGTCACCCGAGGGACGTGGAGTTTTTGCGAATCTGAGCGTGCGTGAAAATCTTGAAATGGGAGCCTATCTTCGCAATGATAAAAAGGGAATTGCAGACGATATGGAACGGGGGTTTGCGATGTTTCCGCGATTAAAGGAACGTGAACAGCAAAAGGCAGGAACTCTTTCGGGAGGAGAACAGCAAATGCTGGCAATGGTTCGTGCCTTAATGTCGCGCCCCAGACTTTTGCTGCTCGATGAGCCGTCCCTAGGTCTTGCCCCATTAGTCGTTCACACAATTTTTGAAGCGATCGAAGAAATACGCTCCAACGGCACGACAATTTTATTAGTTGAACAAAACGCCAATGCCGCTTTGCATCATTCAGACCGGGCTTATGTTCTGGAAACAGGCAGAATCGTAATGGAAGGGAATTCTAAGGAACTTGCCGCAAATCCAAAGGTCAAAGAAGCTTATCTTGGTGAGTAGAAGATTAAATATTTACATTCAATGTTTAATTCCAAAAAATATTCTATCAACTTCATAGTTTTAAAAAAATCATTGAGTTATTTTCAAATCAGCCTTATATTGTTTGCAAAGGAGAACTTCCACTATGAACTTTGCAGCTTTAGCTTTAAGTATTTACCAAGTATTATCACCGTTTGTTTCAAAAGGAATAGACAAAATCGTTGAAAAAGCCGCCGAAGAAGGTTGGACAGAACGCCAAGCAATTTGGGAAAAGGTAAAGGGGTTGTTTGTTGAAGATGATTTAACCCTTCTTAATCTTTTTAAGGATGCTGAAACCGATAATGAAAAGAAAGGTGAATTAAAAGGTGAATTGAAATCTTACCTTAAATCAAATCCCGAAATTGCCAAAGAGTTAGAAGAATTAGTCAAAAAGGTCGAAGCAATTGAAAAGAAAAATTCTTCGACTATTACGAATGAAGATATTAGGGGAAACAGTGAAATAGAAAACACTGTCGAACAAACTACAGGTTCTGCAACTGATAATAAATCTACTATTGAAAACCGCAACGTCGAAAGCAGCAAAATTAAAAACAGCGTTATTCAAAAATAAGGTCTTGAGTTAATCCGGCGATTAGTTAAATCATTTGTTTTATCTTTTGGTTTTTCCGGTTTAACTCATACTTCTGTATTTTTTCTCACGAAAAGAAGAATATGAGTTCAGCCACAACTAATAGTGAAATTTATAATTCGGAAATAATCAATGAGATCATTGAATTTGTCGGAGATTCCAAAGATAAAATATTTGAACTTAAAAACTTAAATGTCAAAGATTCGACCATAATCAATAATGTAACTATCTCACTTAGTAAATCTCTGGAATATGCGGACTTAATTGAAAGTAGAAATGAATTGGAAGAAGCACTTCCTTTTATTCCTGAAAGTAATTCGATCAAGCGTTTAGAACTTCAAGCCAAAATTCATCATAAAAAAGAAGTTATAAAAAAATATGTCGAAGATACTCTGCGCTTTGCCAATGAACTTAATCGAATAGACATCAATACTGAGCGTTTAAGCCGTGTCAAAGAGTTTTTTGAAGCGGGGAAAATAACCGAAGCCAGAGCTGTTTTTCAAACCGGACTTGAGCAAATGACAAATGAGAATGAAAAGCTCATTGATGAAAAAAAACGCTTTGAAGAAGAAATACTGCCTAAACTCAAACATAATTCCGAAGAGTTTTTACTTTTTGCATTAGCGACACAAACCGATTATAAGAACCCGAACCGTTTTATTGATACCTGTCAATATTTTGAGCGTTCTATTTCCGTTTTTCCAAATAAGACAAATGTCTTTAACTATGCGGAGTTTTTGTTTAGTCATAGCAGAATCAATGAAGCTGAATTTTACTATCAAAAATATTTAGATGATTTTAAGAATGATCTCACACCTTTTGAATATGCTTCTGCCTTAAATAATTTTGCTAATTTGCATAAAGGTAAAAAGGAAAATAATAGAGCCTTAAAAGAGTATCAGAAAGCAATAGATATTTATCGCCAACTTGTTTCTCAGGATTCCGAAGATTATGAAGAACAACTGGCGCGAACACTTAATAATCTGGCTAATTTGAACACAGTAAATAAAAATTATGAACCGGCGGCAAATGAGTTTGACGAAGCATTAGAGATTAGAGAAAGGCTTTCAAATGACGGATCTTTGAGACATTTATCTGATCTTGCCGAAACATTAAATAATGTTGGTAATTTTTATCAGGAACAGGGTTTATTGGAGCAGTCCCTAATCAAATATAACGAGACAATTGAGATTCACGAACAGTTGATCGGAAATAGATCACTTCAATATTTATCAGCCTATTCGATGACCTTGAACAATAAAGCGGCGGTTTGTGACAAATTGGCAGATAAAACAAAGAAAATAGAGTTTCGCAATCAGGCTTTGGATTGCTATCAAAAAGGAGTCGAGATCAATCGTCAATTAATTAAAGATAACCCGCAGGAATTTTCTTTAAATTTAGCAATTACTCTAAATAATCTGGGAAATTTGCAAAGGGATTTTGACGAAAATGAAAAGGCATTATCAAGTTATGAAGAGGCATTGGAGATCACGCATACTCTGGCTGCTTTAGCTCCTCAAACCTTTGGAATTAATGTGGCTCAGAATTGTTATAATCTTGCTTTCTTTTATCAATCTAAAATAATGAATCGTGAAAAATCGGTAAACTATGCGTTTGAGGCTTTATCTTACCTTTATCCGATCTTTAATGTTTCTTCTGAGGTTCAGCCTTTTGTCAAAGATTTATGTGAATTACTAAATGAGTGGCGGGTTTCAAATGAAGAGATTCAAATGTTTATCCAAAAGAACCAAAAATGATCGAGAATAAAATTGAACAAAAAAACGAGAATATCACTAACTCTACTATCAATAATTATGCAACTCAGGTTATTGGTAAATCTTACGAGTATAATGAACTGCTCGATCAAATAAAGACTCAGCAAAAACTCTTTGACCGCACGCCCGGAAATGAAGAACAGGAACGTCTGGAAATATCAGCTAAGATCAATGAATTAAACAATCGGATTGAACAATTCAAAGAAGATGTCCTCCGTTTAGCCGAGCAATTCAACCGCATTGAGATCAACACTGAGCGTTTAAGACGAGCCAAGGAACATTTTGACAAAGGCGAGCTTGGCGAAGCGCGGACTGTTTTAGAGAGCGAGCTTGAACAAATGAACGATGAATACCGTCGTTTAATCAGCGAAAGAGACCATTATGAAAAAGATGTTTTGCCCAAATTAATCAATAACTCCGAAGAATTCTTACTCTTAGCCCTATCAACCCGAACAAATTATGATAATCCGAATTGGTTGGAAGATACTTGCCAATATTTTGAGCGTTCAATTGAAGCCTTTCCAAATAAAGCAAATGTCTTTCAATACGCTTACTTTTTAGACGCTCATAATAAATTTGATGAAGCCGAAAAGTATTATCAAAGAAATTTAACTGATTTTGATCTTTCAATTGATGAAAGGGCACTGACCTTAAATAATCTGGCTAATTTACATAGAAGCCAACATAAATATGAAGAAGCCTTGATTGAGTTAGAAGAAAACTTAGAGAGTTTTCGGAAATTAACTAAAGTCAATCCTTCAACTTATTTATATTATTTAGCAGGAACTTTAAATAATCTGGCTGTTTTGCATAAAGTCCAAAATAAATATGAAGAATCGTTGAAAGAATATGAAGAAGCCTTAGAGATTTATCGGGAATTAGCCAAAGTCAATCCGTCAATTTATTTACCTTATGTGGCAACGACCTTAAATAATCTGGCTAATCTGCATTCAAACCAAAATAAATATGAAGAATCGTTGAAAGAATATGAAGAAGCCTTAGAGATTAGAAGGGAATTAGCCAAAACCAATCCATCAACTTATTTACCTGATGTAGCAATGACCTTAAATAATCTGGCTAATTTAGATCAAGTCCAAAATAGATATGAAGAGGCGTTAAAAGAATATGAAAAAGCCTTAGAGATTTATCGGGAATTAGCCAAAGTCAATCCTTCAACTTATTTACCTTATGTGGCAATGACCTTAAATAATTTTGCCGGATTACATTTTAATAAAAAAGAATTTAATTTGGTTTTAGAAAAAGCAGAAGAATCAACAAAAATCTATAAGGAATTATCAATTACAAATTTTCAGACTTATTTTCCATATCTTGCAGGAAATTATTCAAATCTTTCAACTTTTTACCAAAAATCTATACCTCAAAAAGAGAAGTCCATTGAATATGCGATGAGGTCAATAAAAATTCTTTTGCCTTATCTGGAAAAGGTTCCTTTTGCTCAGCAATATATTAATAATGCAATAGCTATTTTGGTTGGTTGGGGGTTAAACGGGGAGCAAATTGAAAAGCTGATTAGAGAGGATGAGAAGTAAAATTTTTACAATTGGCTTTTAACTCTGCAAAGGATGGCTTTAACTCAATAAAAATAAAGTTTACTTTTGTAAAAGTAGAAACTGCTTTGACAAAAGTAAATCAATCATTCGCACAGGCAACATTTACTTTGGCAGAGGTAAACGTATCCTGCGCTCAGGTAAAGTCCAATTTATAAAAATTGACTGCAAAATATTCCGGCAAAACTACTCAATTATTTGCAAACAAAGGAATAATCAGCATAATATTTATTATCTCAAGCAACATTTTACGCTAAATTTTCATCAACTAAAGCGGGAAATTTCCCGATAAAATCACATTTTAAAGAGGTAAAAACTATGAACTCAATCAGCCCTAAAAAGGCAATGGAAAAACTTGAAACAATTCTGAACGCATTTGAACATATTGCTCCGAATGACACCTTTGGCGGACAGACATCCGCCCAATTTGCGGCAGATGTGCAAGCATCCCGTGACGTTCGCGCCGAAATTGATGATATGGAAAGCAAATTGGCGGATTTGAAAGTCAAACGCGACAATATTGATGCCGGAAATCTGAAAAAAGCCGAACTGATAGTTAATGGTGTCGTCGGTGATCCAAATTACGGTCCTGATTCATCACTCTACGAAGAAATGGGTTACATTCGTAAGAGCAACCGCAAATCAGGTTTGACTCGCAAAAATACGAAAAATAACAACGGAAAAGAATAAAATACTGAAAAAGTAAAAAAGTCTTTTCATCACAAATCACCAAACTCTGCCCCCAACTTCTCAACTGCATTTCTGCAAGTAAAATCTTGTGTTAAAATCATTTTCACCTTTTTATGATAAATATTGACGCAAAATCACACGTTCGCGGCGAATCCGTTTATTTAGATGACATTCCTTTGCTGGAAGGAACTTTGTTCGCTTGTGTTTATGACTCACAGGTTGCACACGGCAAACTAAAATCCGTTGACATTTCCGAAGCCAAACAATGTGCGGGCGTGGTGAAAATAATTTTGGCAAAAGACTTGAAAGGCGAAAACCAAATCGGTGGGATTTTACCTGATGAACCTCTTTTGGCAGACGAAGAAGTTCATTTTTGCGGGATGCCGATTGCGATTGTAGTTGCCGAAACTGATGAACAGGCTCGCCACGCCGTTAAGAAAATCAAAGCCGAAATTGAAACTTTGGAAATTATTACGGATGAACGGATTGCTTTTGAAAAGGGAAGTTTGATTGCTCCACCGAAAAAGTTTGTAATGGGCGATACCGAAAAGGCTTTCAAAGATTGCGAACATATTTTTGAAGGTCAGACTTACTCCAACGGACAAGAGCATTTATATATCGAAACGCAAGGGGCTTACACCATTCCAAGCGAACAAGGCGGCATCAAAGTTTATTCATCTACCCAAGGTCCGACCGCAGTTCAAAAAGCCATTTCAAAAGTTACCGGATTGCCATGGCATCAAATCGAGGTTGATGTCACACGTTTAGGCGGCGGATTCGGGGGAAAAGAAGATCAAGCAAACGCGTGGGCGTGTATTTGTGCAGTAGCCACGCAATTAACCAAAAAGCCTGTCAAATATTCCTTGCATCGAATGGAAGATATGCGAATGACGGGCAAACGCCATCCATATTCGGCGGATTACAAAATCGGTTTGGACAAAGATTTGAAAATCATCGCTTACGAAGCGGTTTTTTATCAAAATGCGGGTGCTTCGTGCGATTTGTCCCTGCCTGTTTTGGAACGCACCTTGTTTCATTGCACGAATTCCTATTTTATCCCAAACGTAATGGCAACGGCTTATAGCTGTAAAACTCATTTGCCGCCAAACACAGCCTTTAGAGGGTTCGGCGGACCGCAGGGAATGTTCGTGATTGAATCAGCAATTGCACACGCTGCCGAAAAACTGGGAGTTGATAAAGCCGAGATTCAGCAAAAAAATTTATTGCAGAATGATGATGAATTTCCCTACGGGCAAAAAGTCGTCAGCGAAGCCGAACAAAGCTGGCATCAAGCCGATCATAAATTTGATTTTAATCGTTTAAAAAGCGAGGCAGAAGAATTCAATTCATCAAGCAAATATTTCAAAAAAGGCGTTTCGCTGATGCCGATTTGCTTTGGAATTTCTTTTACCAATACCCGAATGAATCAGGCTCGTTCGTTGGTTCACGTTTATTTGGATGGCTCGGTTGCCGTTTCGACCGGAGCGGTTGAAATGGGGCAAGGTGTCAACACAAAAATTTTGCAGGTCGCCGCCGATATTTTTTCGCTCTCGCAAGAGCGGGTTAAAGTGCACACGACCAATACTTTGCGAATTGCCAATACTTCGCCAACGGCTGCCTCCGCCGGAGCGGATTTGAACGGACACGCTACTCGAATTGCTTGCGAAAAGATTTTGGAACGAATTAAAAAAGTAGCCAGTGAAGTTTTGGAAGTTAATTCCGAAGAAATTTCCTTGCGGGATGGAATGGTTTTTATCGGCAATTCGCCAACGGAAATGACTTGGGTAAAACTTTTGGAAAAATGTTACGAAAAACGCATTAGTTTAAGCGAACACGGTCATTACGCTCCGCCGGGAATCAATTTCGATTGGTCAACTGCTAAAGGTCATCCGTTTGCCTATCACGTTTTCGGCACAGCAATTATCGGTGTCACGGTTGATTGTTTGCGTGGAACTTACGAAATTGATTATGTAAAGGCGTGCCACGATTTCGGCAAAACGATGAACACCGCAGTTGATCTCGGACAGATCGAAGGCGGAATCGTCCAAGGCATCGGCTGGATGACAATGGAAGAAGTTTTTTACGACGGGCAGGGCAGATTACGTTCAAATGCACTTTCAACCTATAAAATTCCCGATGTTTATTCCGTTCCAAAAGAAATTGATATTTTACCGCTCGAAACTTCGCGTGAAAATCTGGCAATTATGAATTCAAAAGCAGTCGGCGAACCGCCTTTGATGTATGGCATCGGAGCATATTTTGCCATTCGTGAAGCAGTTAAAGCCTTTAATCAGAATAATTTCCTGCAATTTGACGCTCCTTTTACGGCGGAAAAGGTTTTGATGAATTTGTATAAGAATCAATCGAACTAACCGGATTGACAGGTTAATTGCATCAGTGGTTTTGTTCCATCATAAATAAGAGTAAACATTCAGCACCTATGCTCTTCTACTTTGTGACTTAATAGGCTAAATGCTGAATGAATTTAAGGGGTTAGGCATTTTTCTCAGTTCGTCAAAACATAATACTGCGTCGGATTTGTTACTGAACTTGTATAGATAAAAGCTCTTCCCTGATCTGCATTTGCACCGACATCGCTGAACGGTGCGCCGATAACCGAAATATTACCGGAAATTGCCACGCTGTTGCCGAAATAATCAACGCCTGCCGTTGGGTTGCCGGTGCGTTGCTGCATTGCAGTCCAGGTGCTTCCCAATTTTCGGCTGAAAAATGCTGCGCCGGAATTTTGCGGAGTCGCGGTGGCGTTTTCCCCGTAATACTCGCCGACGATTACGGCACTTCCCCAAATTGCGACGCTCCAACCAAAGCCGTCGCCTTGATTTGGTGTGGTCGAAGAAAAAATTCCGGCAGGTGTCCAATTGCTGTTGCCATCGAAAAGAAATGCTTTACCTTCGCTGTTCGTTGGATTTTTCGTGCCGAATGCGCCCACAAGTCCCAATTTGGAAATCGGGTCAATCGCTACACTCGTGCCGAAATAAGACCCCGCTGTTCCGCTCGAATCGGTCAACTTAATGGTTGGTTTCCAAAAAGGTAAAGTGTTTTGCCGTGCAAAAGCATAAACCGCACCTTTATCAACGATGCCCGGCGCATCCTTAAGAATCGCGCCGACAAGTGCCTTTCCGCTCGAATCAATCGCCACGCTTGAACCGAACTGGTCGTTATTTTGGATTCCGGTCGGTGGTTCGGTTGCCGTTAAAACGGATCTTTGTCCCCACATTCCCAATGTGGGAAAATTTCTTTCAAAAATATAGGCTTGTCCCTGATTTGTTACTGATGGTGAGCCGGGGGCAGGTTCAGCTTGAAATGCCCCGACAATCGCATAATCAAGTGAAATATCAACCGAAATTCCGTATTCGTCACCTGCCGCCGCGTCCGTTGCCGTCAGAATATTCGATTGCACCCAGCCGCTACTGTTTCGGCTAAAGATGTAGGCTTTGCCTTGGTCTATACCGGAATTGCCGTCGGCTTTATTTGCACCGATGATTAACTGTCTGTCATAAATAGCCACGCTCCGCCCGAAACAGTCTCCGGCGGTCGCGTCCGAAGCCGACAAAGTTGCCACCAGATTTACCATTCCCGAACTGTTAAATGTATAAACATAGGCTTTGCCGTTTGATGCCGGACTTGCGATGTTGCCATTCATATCACAACGCGGCGCGCCGACAACAATATAGCTCAAGCTATTAGGTCCATCCGTCCAAATATCAACGCTCGAACCGAAGTAATCATTTGCCGCGCCGCCGCTTGGCACTTTTTCAATTCGGATTTCGTCAATAGACAATGAATTCGTGCTAACCCATTCGACTTTGTTGAGATTGGCAATATCGGTCGTCGTAATATCGAGCATTAGACCAGCCGTAATTGGATCGCTTGCCAGATTGGTTAAAACAGTTGGATTAACCCACAGACGCATCCGGTCGTTTCCGTTTTGAAAATCAATCTGAACAACGACATATTTTGCCCCACTACCCGAAAAACTGTTTGCTGCGGCATAATTTGCACCTGCATTCGTGTTGATTTTCCATTTGTTATTGGCGCATCCGGGTTCGATATAATCATTTGAATTACTGTCCCAAACCCTTAATCCGACAATCGAACAGCTTGAACCGGCTGATAAAATAAAGCTGAATCGAACAGAAGTTCCGCTGGTTCCGGCAATAGTTGAGCCAAAAACCCGTGTCGGATTATTTTGATTATAGACCGATCCCAAAGCTCCGCCGGCTAGTGAAACGCCCGGATAGGTAAACGGATTGGTAACAGACGCACTTGTGCCGGAATTAGCCGCCTGCCAGCTGCCGCCCCAACCATTGCCGCCGTTTTGCCCTGTCACATTTATATTTTGAGCATAATTAAAACCTTCATAAATCTGTGCAGAAGCAGAACTGAGCAGACTAAACGAAATTGCGAGTAAAAATAATATTTTCATTAACATTTTCTTTCCTTACATTATCGGTAATAAATATTGGTTTTCAAATTCAAACCTTTTTCACAACTGATCAGTTATTCAATTTAACAACCTGATTCGCAAAAGGAGCGGTGAAAATATACGCTGCTCCCTGATTGATATTTGTTCCAACATCATTGAGCGGTGCGCCGATGATTGCCCAATTCCCGAAAATCGCAACCCCACTTCCAAAAAGATCGGTATTTCCCGATGGACTACCACTTTTAGCTACCGGCACACTCCAAGCACCGTTATTTTGATTTTTTGAGGAAAAATAAGCCACACCTTGATTTTGAGTAGTTAAATCGGAGGGATTTATTTCGTCGTTGTATGCACCAATTACTACCCAATTATTCCAAATTCCGACACTATAGCCGAAGTTATCGCCGGCTTCCGGAGATGGTGAAGTAAGTTTCGTTTGAAAAGCCCAATTTGATCCATAGTAAATATACGCCGCACCCTGATTGTTTTTGGTTCCGTCTGCCTGAAATGCTCCGACAATAATGGTTGGAGCGATAGCCGGATTCAAATTAGTAATTGAAACACTGCAACCGTAATAATCATCCGCTGCTCCATTCGGGTCAAATAATTTCTTAGTTTGAGACCAACTTCCATTTGTTCGCTGGAAAACATAAGCTGCACCTTGATTGACTTTCATCGGTTCATCGTGAAGGATAGAACCTACCACTGCCGTTCCCGTTACACCTGAAATTGCAACGCTTTGTCCAAAATAGTCATTGACATACACATTATCGACGGCAGTTACCATATTTTTTTGTCCCCAATTGTCGTTGCCTCCTTCATTGCGTTCAAAAATATAAGCTTGACCTTGGTTTGCAACTCCGCCGACAGGTTCTGCCTGTGGTGCACCAACGATGGCGTTGTTTCCCGAAATCGCTACACTTGTCCCGAAACCATCACCCGCAGCAGCGTCCGAACTTAGTGGAGTTAGAGTTTTTCTGAGCCCCCAACTGTTTGCATTGGGAAAGTTTCGTTCGTAAATATAGGCTGCCCCTTGATCTTGATTTGACCCAACATCAACTTTATTTGCTCCGACAATGACATAATCGCCGGAAATCCCGACGCTTCGCCCAAAACAATCGCCGGAGTTCTGTCCTGTTAGCGTTTTGACTAAAGTCCAGCCGCCGGATTGAAGTTCGTAAATATGAACTTTACCGTTCCCCGTGCTTCCATTTGTTCCACCAAAAATATCGCATTGCGGAGCACCGACTACGGCAAAATTTCCCCAAATCGAAACACTATTGCCGAAATGGTCTTTGGCAGCCGGAGGCGTTGGCGATTCATCACAAGTAAAACTTCCCGCGACAACGGTTGGAAGTCCCATTTTTGAATTTGAGCCACTTGCTAGTTGTATAGATTGGTTGGTAAATCCAACGGCAGCAGCATTAACGGTTGTGGTATTTGAGGTAGCTGCAACATTCGGGTTATTTATAGAAGAGATGAAACTTTGGTTAAATCGTGCAACATAAATTCTTCCGTTTGGAGCGAGTTGAAGTTGTGCTAACCGACCATTGTGAGCTGAAGAGTCAACAAGACTACCTATTGGAAAATTATGTATCAAACGCTTGCTGTTTTTAAACGTGGTGGCAGAGACTGCATTTGCATCATATTGATGAAGCTGGCTAGTGTCCCAGGAAGTAGTAACATAGAGTTTAGTGCTGTCAGGGGAAAACTCTAATCCGTAATATTTGGCAACATTGCGGTAAGTTCCTGAACTATTTACGTCGGTTATTGCCCCTGTTGTTCTATCAAAATTGAATAATTCAACGAAACCATTGTTTTCATATGAGAATCCCGTAACACCAAGTTTCGTTCCATCAGGGGAAAACTTCATTGTCCCAACCCCAAAACGGCGATTTGGATAGTGACCGCTAAAGATGTCCGGTGTTCCTAGAGGTTCGTATTTTGTTCCGATGGATGAAATTTTAGCGGAAGTGGAAACAGAGCAATTACTCCCTGTTGTTACTTTAAAAGCGTGGAAATTGTTATCTCCTATCGTATGTGCCACGACCCAATAATTTCCATTACCATCGCTAACTCCTGCTAATTTTTCGGATACTTGAGTTGCAATTAGATTTTTAGTTATTGGGGTAGTAACCTCCCCTAAACCATTATTTAGCGTCATATCAACAACCGAGTAATTCAATCCATTATCGTAGTTATTATCCATCACTCCCGGAGTAAAAATCAGATATTTATTACAACTACAAGGAACAATAAGTCCTGATTGAACTGAAGAAGAATGTCCTTTTAATCCTGTTCCATTTGGCATTTGGTTATTATTTTTATCCCAAACGGTTACTCCATCAGTATAAAAAATCAGATTCCCATTGGTATCAGAAATTGCCGACGAACCTTCCAAAGTGTTTATCGTATTTATATAGCTCGCGGTTGGTGTTGTTGGATTAAAGTCAATTTTGGCACCACTTCCAAAAGTCCAAACCTTGGCTTCATTTTGGGCAAAAATGTTAATTGATAACAATGTCAAAATCAGACAGGCAAAAGTTAAGTAACAGGTTTTCATCGGTGGTTTCTCCTCAATTTTGTAAGCGACAAACTGCGTGCTTTTGTTTGTATATGACGTTTTTTCGCAAAACGTAACATTTATTTTTCCAAAAGCCTTTCGGGAAGAGAATAATGCTTAGAGAAAAGGCTTGAGTTATTGGGGATAAAGTTTCTGCAAATACAATCGCATAAAATTTAAATGATTGCAAAAATAGCATTCAACCCAATTGATCGAACGGCAATGTTTGAAAGAACTTGCAATTGATTTAATTTGATATGTCTGTTCTCGACAAAATCTTATAGATTTTTTAAAAATGAATAAAAAAATAAATTGAATTAAAATCTTATGAATGAACAAAGACCTTGAAATCTGGCAATTTGCTTTGGCAAAACTCGAAAAACAAGACTCTGTAACTTTGCTGGTTGTCGCCAAAAGTTCGGGTAGTTCTCCCGGCAGACAAGGTTTTAAGATGATTGTTGCCGAAGACGAATTATATGGAAGCATCGGCGGCGGCATAATGGAAGTTGCACTTGTTCAACTCGCGCAAGGCAAAAGGCAAAAGGTAAAAGGCAAAAATAAATCTGAAATTATTGAGCAGATTCATAAAAAAAATGTTCCGAATTCAAGCGGAATGATTTGTTCGGGAAAGCAAACGGTTGTTCTCAAAGAACTTACATTTTCGGATTTAGTGACTGTTTCCAAAATTATTGAAGCAATCAAAAATAATCAAAACGTATATTTACAAATTACCAACAACCAATTCCGAATTAGCAACAGCGAATTATCGGCAACGAATTACAAATTTCAAATTACGGACAATGAATTTATTTATCAAGAAAAAATCGGCTTCAAACAAAATCTTTATATCATCGGCGGCGGACATTGTGCGTTGGCTTTGTCGGAATTGATGTCGAAAATGGATTTCCACATTTCGCTTTTTGATGATCGTCCACACCTTAACACGTTGGAAAAAAATCAATTTGCACATTCTAAAAATATTATTGAAACCTACGAAAAAGTCGCGGATTTTGTGCCTTCGGGCAATGAAGTTTATGTGGTTGTGATGACGCTTGGTTACAAGTTCGATGAAATAGTGATTCGACAGCTTTTTGATAAGGATTTCAAATATTTCGGTGTGTTGGGCAGCAAAGCGAAGATGAAAACTTTGCTCAAAACTTTAGAATCAGAAGGTTTTGATAAAACTAAACTTGCCAAAATCCGAACGCCGATTGGCTTACCGATAAACTCACACACGCCCGAAGAAATAGCAGTTTCAATTGCGGCGGAAATTATTTCGGTGAAAAATTCGGTGGTGAACTAAAAGTAAGGCTGAAAAAAAATTAGACACGGATGAACACTGATTCGATGGATGTTCGCTGATTTTTCTAAACCTAATCCGTGATAATCAGTCCAATCGGCGTTTGTCCGCGTCTAATTTAGTTTTAATTTGTCCATTTTTAGCGATAGCCTTACTTTTAGTGCATTACCAAAAATTCTTTTGTAAATAAACCGTTTTGCTAGTATAATTTCCACAAAAATATGTCCGCAGTTATCGAAAATCCAAAAACACCTCCACGCGAAGTTTGGCTCGTGCCGATTGATAAATCTTTGCGTAAAAAAATCAGCATCACCGACGAAATCGAAGAAGAAATGCTGAACTCCAGCCGTTACGAAATGGTTTATGGAGAAATCAGAGAACGCACTATGCCAAATCCACAACACGGAAGAATCCAAGCTAAAGTAGCTACAAAATTAGGTTTATATCTTGAACAAAATGAATTGGGCATAGTTTATACTGAGACAAATTTTGAGTTTGCCAAAGGGCTGACGCGTGTTCCTGATATTGCTTTTATTTCTTTTGAAAACTTCCCAACCGAAGGCGAAGAAAAAGGAAGTCGTTGGCACATTCCGCCCGATTTAGCGATTGAAGTTATTTCTCCAAGCGATATTTATGAGGAAGTGCAGGAAAAAATAATTGAATATTTTACTTTTGGAGTGAAACAAGTTTGGATTATTTCGCCCGAAAGCAAAACTTTAACAGTTTATCATTCGCTGAAAAAGACAACGATTTATACTAAAGAAGATGAACTGATTTGCGAAGATATTTTACCTGAATTTCATCTGCAATTAGGCGAAATTTTTCAGCCTCCAAAAAAACAAAAAGAGAAAAAATAATTATGAAAATTGGCGAAAACGCTCCGAATTTTGAATTAAAAGACGGAAACGGTGAAACTTGGAAACTGTCTGACCAAATTGGAAACATTGTTGTTCTTTTATTTTATCCCGGTGATAACACTCCGGTCTGCACGGCGCAGCTTTGTTCGGTGCGAGATAATTGGTCTGATTATCAGGCAACCGGCGCGGAAGTCGTCGGAATTTCGATGGATTCGGTTGATTCGCACAAAGGTTTTACTGAAAAGCACAGTCTGACCTTAAAACTTTTATCCGATGACAAAGGCGAAGTATCAGAAAAATATAATGCCAAATCGTGGTTGCCGGGACGCTCGGCGCGGGCAGTCGTAGTTATTGATAAAGAGGGAATTATTCGTTATCACAAAGTCCAGGCACTCAGTATTTTCCGTCCGAAAGATGATGAAATTCTGGATGTTTTAAAAGAGATGAATGGCTAATTTGGACTTGGGGCTTAGGCTTTCGGTCTTTGCTGTTTTTAATTTTAAAATGGCTCTTTAAATAATCTTTCTAAGACCAAAGACCTAAAACCAAAGACCAATGCGCTGTTTGCATTTGCCAATCCAAAATCCAAAATCTAAAATCTAAAATTACTATGGGAATTTTTTCAACAAGCGGTTTTAAGTGTTCGCGGTGCGGCGGAAAAGAACAAATGGCATTTGCGCCGTTTCCGAATGATTTGGGAACGAGAGTTTATAACGAAATTTGCCAGTCGTGTTGGAAAGAATGGCTGCAAAAACAAAATCAATTAATCAATCATTTTGGTTTAGATGTTTCGAGCCCTGATTCGCACGATTTTTTGTTTGATAATCTCAAAATCTTTTTATTTAACGAAGGTGTTGAGTTGACGCAAATTGATACGAGCAAAGAAGGTTCGGTCAAGTGGTAACGGGGAAAATGGCAGTTGGCAGTAACGGTTGGCAGTAAAATCCCTCACAAAATCCAAATTGTAAGAACGTCCTCAATTTGAAAAAAGCGGGGGACTTTGTGGTTCAAAAAAATCCATTGCTAAAAAAAATCGGCTGGTCAATTTGGCTCGCCTTTTTTTTATATGTTTCAGCAAATGCACAACAACTCCAAATAAGCGAAGTAATTAAACGGGAAATAAAGGAAGGAGAAACACAAACATTCAAAATCTCAGCAAAAGAGAATGAGTTTTTTCAAGTCTTGGTCTGGCAAAAAAATACTGATGTTCAACTTAGGTTAATTTCTCCAAATAGCAAAACTTTAGCAGAAATCAATAATTCAAACAGCCCAGAAGAACCCGAAAGAATTTCGTATATCGCAGATGAAACGGGCGAATACAAAATTGAAGTTGAATTTGTCCGAAGTTGGAAAACGCCTAATAATTTTGAACTGAAACTTGAAAATTTACGTCCGTCAATTGTTTCAGACAAAAGCCAAATCGAAGCTGAAAAACTCTATAACCAGGCGATTCGGGATGCCTGGTTTTCGGATGCTCCGAATGGCAAAGACCTTGCTCTAAAAGGATTTAGCGATGCAATTCCAAACTTTCAAAACTCTCAAGACCGTTTGGGCGAAGCCTTTTGTTTTTATTATCTGGGCATTTTGACCTATCGCCTGAATCAGTTCCAAAAATCAATCGAAAATTCATCAAAAGCCGCCAAAATCTTTCGTGAAATCAAGGCTTTACCGCAGCTTGCCGTTGTTTTATCAAATCAAGCAGCGGTGCATTACAAATTCCGCGAACTGCGCGAATCCGAAGTTCTTTCCAACGAAGCTCTGGAAATTTACCGCAATTTAGATGACATGAAAAACTTTGCCAAAGTTGGCGGAAATTTAGCCTTAATCGCCGCCGGATTTGGGAATAATGAACAAGCAATTAAAAGATTTGAAGAAATTTTACCTGTCTTTCAATCCGAAAAAGATCGTGCCAACGAGGGTTGGGTTTTTCATAATCTTGGTTCTATCTATGATGATTTGGGCGAATCTGCCAAAGCCATCCAATACTTACAAAATGCCTTAAAAATCCGCGAAGAAATCGGCGAGAAATCACAACAAGCTGTGACTTTGGTTAATTTAGGCGCGATTTTCAAAGAAATTGGTAAACCGCAGGAAGCCTTAAAAAATATGTCGCAGGCGTTGACGATTTTTACTGAACTAGGGAACGAAATCAATCAAGCGACTTGTTATAACAATTTGGGTGGAATCTATGAAGTTTTAGGAGATTTGCCGAAAGCCCCAGAGTCTTACGCAAAATCATTGGAACTAAACCGAAAATTAGGTCATCGGCTCAACGAATCGGCAAATTTGAAAAATTTAGCGGTTTTAAGCGCAAAACTTGGCGATTTGCCAAAGGCTTTGGAATTTCAAGCCAAAAATCTTGATCTAATCGAAGATTTTCGCACCAAATTGAGCCAGCA
Source organism: Pyrinomonadaceae bacterium (assembly GCA_019694395.1). Taxonomy (GTDB): domain Bacteria; phylum Acidobacteriota; class Blastocatellia; order Pyrinomonadales; family Pyrinomonadaceae; genus JAIBCC01. Next base: position 49,729 of record JAIBCC010000012.1, read on the forward strand.
GGATTTGCAGGTCAAATTTTTTGCTTCGCGGCAAAACGACTATGAATTGTATATTGATTTGCTGATGAAATTGCATAAATCGTTTCCTGACAAAAATTACGATGCACTTGCTCTGCAAACCAGCGAACGGATGCGGGCGCGAAGTTTGCTTGAATCAATCGGCTCAACCGAATTACGGGAAGGAATTGCGCCGGATTTACTGGAAAAAGAAAAAGATTTACGGCGAAAAATAAACTCGTTAGAGGATATTCGACAGCGATTTATTTCTGCCAAAGCGACCAAAGAACAACTTGCCCAAGTCGAGGAAATAATTGATGCAAATCTCCGAAATCTTTATGATATTTGGGCAAAAATGCGTGAATCAAGCCCCAAATACGGAAATTTCACGCAGCCTAAACCTTTAAATTTGAACGAAATTCAGCAATCGATTTTGGACGAAAATTCGGTTTTGCTGGAATATGCTTTGGGAAGCGAACGAACCTATCTGTTTGTTGTAACCAAAGAAAAATTAAAAGTTATCGAACTGCCAAAACGGGCGGAAATTGAAAGCGTGGCGCGGGATTTTTATCAAAATTTGAAAGCGCGTTCGTTAAAAATTCCAAATGAAACCCAAACGCAAAGACAATCCAGATTACAAAAAGCGGAAACTGAAAGACAAAAAAACGGAGTTCTGTTAAGCAAAATTTTGCTTGCGCCGATTGCGAAAGAGATTGAAAATAAACGGCTTTTGATTGTTGCACCCGAAATTTTGCAATATATTCCGTTTTCCGCTTTGGCAAATCCGAAAAACGAAACTCAGTATTTAATTGAGACCAATGAAATTGTAAATTTGCCTTCTGCTTCGACTCTGGCAACAATTCGCAAAGTTGAACACCAAAGCGCACCAAAAGATATTGCAATTTTCGCCGATCCGATTTTTAGCGGAAATGATGAACGGATGCGGTCGGTTTCTTCAAATTTACGTAATAATTTTCAACGGCTCGAATTCAGCCGCGAAGAAGCCAATCGAATAGTTTCAATGACTTCAGCCGAAAAAAGATTTGCGGCTTTTGATTCAAACGCGAACCTGCAAACCTTGCGTGAGTTGGATTTACGTCAATTCCGCATTTTGCATTTGGCAACTCACGGAATTCTTAATCCGAAATTCCCCGAACTTTCCGGCGTTGTCCTTTCGCTGATTGATGAAAAGGGAAATCAGCGGGACGGAATGCTCTATTTGAACGAAATTTACAACCTTCGACTTAATGCAAAGCTGGTGGTTTTGAGTGCTTGCGAAACCGCTTTGGGCAAGGAAATACAAGGCGAAGGATTGATCGGATTAACTCACGGATTTATGTATGCGGGCGCGGAAAGTGTGTTGGCGAGTCTCTGGCAAGTTGATGATTATGCAACCTCAGAATTGATGCAAAGATTTTATCAAGCAATGTTAAAAGAAGGATTTCCACCCGCTAAAGCCTTGCAAAAAGCACAAATTTCGATGATAAAAGAAAAAGGTTTACAAAATCCGTTTTATTGGTCGGCTTTTACTTTACAAGGCGAATGGCGGTAAATTTATTTGCGATTTCTGATTTGCGATTTTCGATTGTTTGTTGTTTTGAATCAATCAAAAATCAAAAATCAAAAATCAAAAATCAAAATGTCCAAATGGCAATTAAATCAGGAAGCCTTTGACCGATTATTATCGGCATTGGGTGAAAATCGTGATTTAGCGGCGGAAAAATATCTTTTGATTCGCCGCAATTTGGTGCGTTTTTTTGAAGGTCGCGGGTTTTACGAAGCGGAAACTCACACGGACGAAGTTCTAAATCGGGTGGCAAAAAAATTGACCGAGGGCGAAATTGAAAACGTGAGCCAATACGTTTATGGTGTGGCTCGGCTTTTGATTTTAGAATTATTCAAAGCCCGTGAAAAGGAAAACAAGATTGCCAATCAAATGCCAACCGAAAGTTTTCCTCAGCTGGAAATGGATGAAGCAGAGGAAAATCAGCAAAAATTACGATGCTTAAATCATTGTTTGCAAGAACTTCCAAACGAAAACCGCGAAATTATCATTCAATATTATCAAGGCGAAAAACGCGATAAAATCGAAAATCGTCAGCGTTTAGCCGAGAATTTGGGAATTCCGCAAAACGCTTTGCGAAGCCGTGCAGTTCGTCTGCGCGATAAGTTGGAGGATTGTATTTTGGGCTGTTTGAGAAAAAAATGAACATCCACGAAGACACACCAAGGAGACACGAAAAAAAGACTGCTCTGTAGGAAGGCAAAATAAGAAAAAATCTTCGTGTTATCTTCGTGAGACTTCGTGGATGAAAAAAAACGACACACTTTATCGGATTATGCCAGTTCAAATTAGGAGGTCAAATATTTTTAGACACAATTCAACTTTACGACGTTTAGAAAAAATGTTTTTGCCAAAAATGTTTGAAAAAAAATGAGTCAGGATTTTAATGAACAAAAAGCCATTCAATATTTTCTCGGTGAACTTTCGGAGACCGATCAATCGGAGTTTGAGGAAAGATTTTTTACCGACGAAAGTTTTAGTGATTGGCTCGAAGAAGTCGAAACGGATTTGATTGACGATTACGTTCGGGGCGAATTTTCGGCAACGGAAAAGATGAAATTTGAGGAAAAATATCTTGTTTCCGAACGCCGTCGTGCGCGCGTTTTGGCAGCAACTGCTATTTTGGAAAATGAAAAATCCGCAGTAAAAGTTCCAATAGTTGAAGCTTCACAATCTTCTTTTTGGGAAAAATTACGTTCATTTTTTGCCGTCCCGCAATTTGCAGTTGCCGTTCCTTTGATCTTAATTTTGGCTTTAGTTGGCGCAATTATTTTCTTTTTCCGTCAACCGACAATTGAAATTGTGAAAAAGGGAAATGAAAATATCAATGCTCCGTTTTCACCTACTCCGATTCCCTCAAATTCACCCGAAATTTCACCGACTCCAACGGTTTCGCCAAAAGTTGAAGTAACACCGAATAAAACTGAAACGCCGAAAACAACCCCGACAGCAATTCCTAAAGAAACGCCACAAATTGAGCAGCCGCAACCCGTAATTGCAACAATTACTTTATTTCCGTCATTGCGAAGCGGCGAAGAAGGAAAGAAAGTTGTCTTAAAAAAAGAAACGAAAAATCTGAATGTGCGGCTCACAAAAGATATTGAAACCGATTTTGAAAAATACCAAGCCGAAATTCGAGACAGTAGCGGCAATATTGTTTCAACAGTCAATTTACCGAATAAAAAATCATTTAACATTTCAATTTCCACCAAATCTTTGGCAAACGGAAATTACAAAATTATCCTCAAAGGAGTAAAAAATGAGGGGGAATCCCGCAATTTGAGTTTTTACTATTTTTCGGTTGAGAAAAAGTGAAAAACAAGTTAATTTTAAGCCAAAAAATCGGAGCGAAATCAAGCCAAATGTGGAAATGCAGTAATTGCCGGGAAGAAATCGAAAATAAATATAAACATTGTTGGAATTGCGGAACCACAAGACCGTCAGATGTTGCGCCTGTGGTTCGTTATAAAAGAATCGAAGAACCGACAAAAACTGAGAAAAGTTCTGTTCCAATGGCTAAAGTTGAACCGGTCATTGAGAAAAAGGTAGAACCGATTATTGAGAAAAAAGCAGAACCGATTAAAGAAACAAAGGTTGAGAAAAAGCCTGAAATTCCTCCTGTTCAGAAGAAAAATGAACCAAAACCGGAAGTTCCTGTCATTACTAAACCGATTTTTGAGGATAATTTCCTTTCATCAATAGGTGGTGCAGTTGATGAAAATCCGCCTTCGGTAATTTGGACAATTATTCCTGTATTGTTATGGTTGGTTATTACGGGTGCAGTTGGCTATTTTGCCTTTCTTTCAAATCAAAAAACTTCAAATTTTGATCAGCAAATTTTCGCTGACGGGCAAAATTTTAATGCACAAAGATCAAATTTTATGTTTCCAACCAAAGCCTTACCCGATCGAAAAAATCAATACAAGATCGAAGGCAATATTAAAGGAAAAGTTTTGCCTTTAAATAAAAATAATGGGGAAGTTGCGGAACTTTTTTATGGTTTGCCCGATGATTTGCGTCCGACAAATTTAGAAGAGGTAAAAACGGTTTTTTGGCTTGAATGCAAACCCGAAGAAATTGGAAAGGGAAAAACGGGTGCAGTTCGTTCAAGGGAAAATTGCAATACTTTTTTAGTTGATCAGGACACCGCAAAATTTATCGGCGTGCAGAACTTCTTAGGAGTCTCGCCCGCTTTGACCAATGACCGTGATAATGTGGAGGCGGTCGGAAAAGTCCTTCCTGAAAAATACATCGCCTATTTACGCGAAAAACAGGATGAAAGCGACCGCAGCCAAATGAAAGATGCTTCTGATTCACCAAATCATCATTATTTCAATAAATCCGAATTTTTTTATACTTTAGTTTTGTTGGGTATTTTAGCCGCAATCGGCATCGGTTGGTTGGTCTTTAGAATTAAATCAATGTTTAGTTCAAATTAATTAGTCTTTGCTTTTTCAGAAAAAATAGTCGCAGCTTTTTATGCTGCGGCTTTTTTTTTGTGGCAGATAAGTTATTGAAAATAGGGGAATAATAAATTTATTGAAAAATAATTAAAATTTTTGCGACACACTTTTTTGTTTTTTCACAGTTACCAATGAAAGCCGAAGATGAGCGGTTTCGCTGATCGAGGGCTTAATAAAAAAAGGAGAAACAAAATTATGAAAAACTTAAAATCTTTATTTATCGTTGGTCTTATTATCGCTACTTCCATTATGTCAGTATTTGCTTCGGAAACCCGTAATATGGTTTTACAGGGAGGAGCCTCGGCAGACACCCAATCAACCGTATTGATTCACAACGCATTACCAATAACCGTCCGCTTCAAAGTCCGCCGCGATGGTTCGGATAACAACTTTGCCCAAAGAAGAGTTCTGTTTCAACTTATTTCACCAAATGGTGAAGTAAAAACCTTAATTCGGTCAATTGGTGCACAAGAAGAAACTTTTGAATTGAATTTACCCGCAGCCGGAGGTGGAAATGCGGTTCGTTTGTGGAAGGCGTTAATGAGAAATATTGAATCGTCAACCAGTCAAGAAGTAAGCCAACCCGTTCGCGGATCAGCCGAATTCTTTACCACGGGATCGCAAAATGTAACAATTTCCGCACCTGCCAGATTCGGCTTAGTTCAATCAGATTCGGCAACTAAAACGATTTCAATGCCTTTTACCGGAAATCTGACCATTCAGGCAAATTGGGATACAGACGAAATTTCCTTGGAAAATTATCAATTGAAATTTGAACTTTACAAGGGAAATACTAAACTTGCTTCGGACACAGGTTATTCACGCGATTCAATCATCGTTGGAGTCAGCGACAGCCAAAGAATGAAAATTTCGTATCTGGTTAAGGCATCAGATTTTCAAATATCCGGCGATTGGAAAGTAAAAGTTTATGGTTCAAGCCGTGGAAAAGTAAAAAATATTGAGCTGAAAATGAAAATCGGGGACGGACTTTTTGAATAATCGAAAATCAAATTAAAAATAAAAAGCAGGGCATTGCGCTCTGCTTCTTTATCTTTCATTTGATTAAAAGAAACCAAATTGTTTCAATCGTTAGTAAGCCTAAATAAATTACACGGTTTAACGTGAACAGATCCGATGGATAGCGATTGCTACTAATTTGGCAGTTGTATTATCAATATCGAAATTCGGATTAACCTCGGTAAATTCAATGATCTTTGAGCTTACCAGATTTCTGGCAAACTCAACCAAATTCAAAAATTCGCCGCTTCGCAACCCAATTGGGCTGGTAACTGTTGTCCCGGGCGCATCCGAGGCACGAACTGCCTGCAAATCAAAACTGAACATTGTATTGATAGTTGAAGTATGATGAATGAATTGTTCACGCATCAAATCACGCAAACGCACATTGATATTTTCCTGAGAACGTAATTGTTCCAAACTCACTAAATTTGCCCCAAAATTCTGTAATTGTTTGAAATGCGTAACTGAATTCAGATGATTTTGAAAACCTCCTTCATAAAAGTATTCACTTTTCAGTTTTTTCTCGTTCAATAGTTTGAGATGTGATTTGGAAAAATGTGAACTGATATTGACTCCTAACCATTCTTGTCCAAAGGCTTGAGACATTGCACTTCCGCTCAAATATGACAGATCATTTCCACCACCTAAAATTATAAGCCGTTTTTGATCTTTTAAAACTTGTAAAATAATTTCTTGATGGACTTGATAAGTTTCTGCTAAATCTGTATGAATAATGGTATTACCTAAATCAAAGAATTTGCGGTTGATACCAAAATGAGTAAATTTATAAAACTCTTCGCGGATTTTATCCGGTGCAAGGGCGGCTCCGGCTCGATTTCCATTTTGTTTGATAATTTCATCGCTCGGAAAACCTAAAATTACAATTTCCGCAGTTTCGTATTTGCCGTTAGCGACAAATTCGCCCAAACTTCCTTCGGCGCGATTAATTAATTCAAAATTAGGTTTGGTTGTCTGTGAAAAAATGTCCATAATTTTTCGACTAATTTATCAAACAATGCGTCTTAAATCTATAAAAATTCGGAAGGCTTTTCGGTATGTTTAATTACAAACTCAACATTTTACTGATTACATTGAGTTTGGGGTTTTTGTGTTTAAAAAATTTTGCACAGGACACAAACGAAGTTATCAAGGTAAACACGTCTTTGGTTAATATCCCGGTCATTGTCAGTGACCGGGATGGGCGAAATATTGCAGGTTTGCAGCAAAATAACTTTATAGTTTTTGAAGATGGGAAACCACAAAAGATAGAGTATTTTGCCAGCGAAGAATCTCCGATAAATGTTGCTCTCTTGTTAGATACAAGTAAAAGCACTAAAGAAGTTTTGAGCAAAATCAAAAAAGCTGCCAAAGAATTTATCAAGCAATTAAAGCCAACCGACCGGGCAATGATCGTTAGCTTTGATTATCAGGTGAATTTTTTGAGCGATCTAACTTCAGACCAAAAAGTTTTGGAAAAAGCCATCAAAAAAGCCGAGATCGGTGAGCAAGTCGGAACCGTAATGCAGGATGCAATTTACGATGTGGTAAACCAAAGATTTGCTAAAATTAATGGGCGCAAAGCTATTGTTTTATTGACTGACGGAAAAGATCACGGAAGTTATGTTGCTAAACAAGATTTGCTTTACCAACTTCAGGAATCTGACACAATGATTTATTCGGTTTTTTATGAAACTGGAGAAATTCAACAATTTCGCCCCAACCGTTTTCCTGATATTTTGTTTCCGCCAATGAATCGTCGCGGCGGAATGGGCAGACAATTTCCGCCTCCTCAGCGATTTCCACGACCCAATCAAGAAAGAAGACAGCAAAGAGTTGACCAGGAAAATGAACAAGCCGTTGAATATTTACAAAAAATTGCCGATGCTACGGCAGGTAGAGTTTATCAAAAGAAAATAAAGGATTTAGACGAAACTTTTGCCCAAATCGCTGATGAATTACGTAAACAATATTTGATCGGTTATTATCCTGAGGAAAATGGTGAGGCAAAGAATTTTCATCAAGTCAAAGTAAAAGTTGATAAAACCAATGTGGTGGTGAGGTCAAAAGGCTCTTATCGGGTCAAAGCCGAGTAGTCCCTAATCTAAATTTCCTGATATTTTTCAAAACTTAAATGAAAGTTAGAGTTACGCCTTCAGGCGTGAATTACCTGGAGTTTATTAAACCTAACCAAATATTTATTCAAGTTGAATCACGCCTGAAGGCGTAACTCTAACATTATCAAATTTGGATTACTGAGTAATTTATTGTTCAATTTTTTTGCAATTCGTTGGCAGGTGGATTTTTGATTCCGAAAACCCTTTTGGGTTGGGTAATTTCTTCAGTGACATCTTTTGCTCCATATTTCCAAACAAAAGTGTAAATTGCCCGTTCGTTGGATTTGTCCACATCAATTTTTTTATCCATATCTTCCTGAGCCTCTTCACGGGATTCGTATGAATAACTGTGCGGATAAATTTTAACATCGCTATCGTAATAATTAAGTTCAATTCCACGGGTTTTCAGTTGCTCAACGATGCCCTGATTAAAATATTCGATCAGTTTTGATTGCAACTGAACATCGTTGCCTTGGCTGATGGTTAAATCCACCAAATTGGTGTAATAAACCCGGTTTTCGTAGATTTTTCTCCCCCGTTCAGTCCAATTTGCACGGACTTCAAATCTCGCCCAATGCAGATTTTTACTTCCAACATTGGTATTGACCTCTTCTTTTGCTTTGCTGATGGCTTTATTTTTTAACTTATCGAAAAGTCCTTGAGCAGAAGCCGAACCAACGAATAATAATCCCATGATTAAAACTATAATTTTGAAAATACTTGCAGATTTCATAATTTCTCCTTTCGTATTTAAATTTGAATTTCGATAAAAGATTTCTATTTCAAATTGGTTTCTCCTCTAAATTTATTCAATGGTAACCGTCAGTGAATAACGACATCTTTTGGCACAACCGACAAAAATCGTGTAATCGCCGGATTGTTCCAAATCAATTTCAAACTCCCCAAAGCTTTCGTCTAAAACTGTTTTGCCGTTTTTGCCGGGGGTGGAAACTTGCACCACAGGCATTGCCGCGCCGGAATCCGGTTCAAAATTGACCGTCAATTTTTGTCCGGCTTTAACTCCAAGCAGGTAGCTTTCGCCGGAATTTGGTTTAGTAAAAACGCCTTTGACCGTGGCTGAATTTTTACCTTTGGCAAACAGTATCCGTTTCCCAGTTTGGGCTTGGGTAATATTTGCAGAAGCCAAAACTATAGTGATAAGTAAAATACTCGTAATTTGTTTGAATTTTTGAATCATTATTTTACTCCTCTAAAATCGCAAAAAATCCTTTTGTTGTTTAATGGTGCCGTCAGGGTATGCCGTAAAAACCGGACCTTCGATAGCCAAAGTTTGACTGCCTCCGGCATATTGAATTTGCGATCCGCCGGAAACAGGCACGCCAATCATTTTCGCCATACTTTTCAGCAAAGTTGCGCCTGCGCTGCCTTGGGCAACATAGCAGCCCATCAATTCAACTCGTCCGCCTCCGGCAAAATAAGGGCGAAGTTTGGCAAAATCGGAAGCAAAAACATTGACATTGGTATTTGAAATAAATATCGGTGCACCATTTTGAAAATCCGATCTTTTCATTCTCTTTCCCATTGAAACTCCCATCAGTCCGGGCAATCCGTGTCCGTGAAGCCTCAGAAGAGTAATTGTTCCGGGAGTTTTGGCGGTTCTGATGACCGAATAGATCATTTGCCGGACGGCATTACCCGGAACTCCATTGTGCATTATCACGCTTCTGCCTTTGGCTCGTAACTCTGCGACTTCCGTTTCCAAGAGGTTTTTGTCTCCAATATCTACAACATCTATTACCATTTTGATTACTCCCTTTTATCTGAAGTTTCCGGCAGAAGGTTTCAACCCGAAACCGCTGCGTGAAATTTTGCCAACTAGCTTGTCACCTTGAAAGCGGTATCCCGTAATGTGCCAGGTATCAATAATTCCCCTGCTGTTGCCATAAGTGAACCAAACAGTTGCGCCTTTCATTGCAACTGGCGTGCTCAAAACAGTCCCGCCGCTGCCGAAACATTCCCATTGTCCATCCATTCCGCCGAATTCGGATTTGAAAATGCGGGCTTTGTCCCCGGTCAAAACTTGGAGAAAAGGAGCGTCTTTAGCGGCGAGTGCAGCAAGCTGTTCGGCTTTTAATTGTTTGGTGGCGTTTGAAACGTAAATTGCCATTTCCCTAAGTTCGGCGATAGTGAAATCATGTCCGGTAATATTGATTTTGTAATCTTCGGGGAAACCAAGTGTTTGGGCTTCGGCAACGGCTTTGAGCAGCCCGTCGGAATAAATTTTTGCGCCATCCAGTGGATCACCGAAAGCATCTCTTTTGGTCTTTCCAGATGCAATTATCTCGACGTAGGTCTTTGAACCGACTCCGTTTTGGGTAAGTTGGTTCAAAACAACAACTTTTGAAGCATCACGATGAATTTCAAAAACTCTTTCTGAAAGCTCCCCAAGCCTCATCTTTTCGCCCGCGATTTCGATTGATTCGGTTTCGGCTGTTCCACTTTCAATAAGTTGCTTGATTTTCTGTAACGCTTGTTCTGCCCGTGTTTTGGTTGCCGCCATACTTTTAATGTCGTAATCACCGATTCCGCCGGGTTGGTGCATTAATTCTTCAAAGGATTTTTCCTGAAAAACATAACCCGCATCCTCTTTTAATCCATTGATAACCAAAAATTTGGGTTGCTGCGGCATCTGTCCCAAAACATTGAAAGTTATGGTCAAAATCATCAAAATAAATATGTTCCAAAATCTCGTTTTCATAATTTTTCTCCTTCTTATTCACAAAATAATTTTTCAGTTAAAACCCAACCTAACGGCTTGGAATTTTTTTGTTTGAGCCGGATGTAAGACCAAGTGCGGTCTTGGGAATCTTGTGTTTCTTTCAAAATTTCCACTTTCGTCTCATTTTTGAGTGTGGCGACAATCTTTTTACCGTTGGGAGTCGAGCGCACATTCAGCGGTGTCCCCGAAGAATCCAAAACTTTACACGGAATAATATTGAATTCCTGTGCTTGAACAGTTGCCGGATGAAAATTTGTAACTGCAACTAATAAAACGATTAAACTTAGAATTAAATAGATTTTTCTCATTGTCCTTTTCTCCTTAAAATTTCAACGACAAGTAATGGTGCATATTCCATTTGCGGAGTTGTAACTGGAAAGACTAAAGAAGCAACTGCAACAGGCGGCAAATGCGGGTGGTCTGGAGCAATCGTCAAAGGTTAGAACCGATGTAATGTATGAATCTCCGCTAATTACACAAGCCGACGCATTCGGGACGCAAACCACACTTGCCGCATTCGCTGGTATTGGGGCAACTAACGATGAAATCACGGGCAAAGCAATCATAGTGGTTAAACCGACCCTTTTTACCAATTCCCGCCGACTGAGTTGACGGAAAGGATTTGCAGAATTAATGTTTTTCGTCATTAAACAATTCCTTTCCAACTCATCGATCGCCAACCAAACAATGCCTTCATTTATCGGCTGTTGGTTTTTTCGGGCAAGTGCCGCCGCAATTTGCTTAATGTCTTTTTGCCCGTTGCATTGACTCCAAACAAAAGCCGAAGTCTCATTTAGCAAAAACGCTTTATTTGTTCCAAGGTCGTAAATCAAAGTTTCGTCCTTTGTTTCCTGAACAACGATATTTTCTTGTCGTGCTTCTGGTTTCATTTTTTATTTAGACTCCGAAAATTGCGTTGTAATCGGTGTAGAGTTTGTTCAATTTTTTGCCAAAGGCTTCATCGGTCACGGTTTTTTCAGCATTTTTAATTTGGAGATTGGCTATGGATTCCATATTTTTGCTGATTGAATCGGTGAAACTTTTCATCACCGGTTCGCTCAATTCAAAACCGCGCAGCTCTTTTAATTTGTCGTAACGGCTTTTCAAATCTGATTTTTTTCCGTCCAGAACTTTTTGTGCTTCTTCGACTCCGGCGGCGGTTGGATTGGAATTGATTTTGGTTGTAATTTCGTTGGTAATTTTGTCAACATCGGTCACAAAAGTTTTGACTTCTGCATCCTTGTTTGCTGAACATCCGGCAAATGCCAGAATGGTTAAAATTAGAATTCCTAAAATTGTGTTTTTCATTTTTTTATTCTCCTGAAAGTTAATTGGTTGATTGGTTCATATAAATAAAACTAAAGAATCCCAAAAGAACGACTAATCTGACGAAGATCAGCAAAGCTGAAGCAACTAAAATTCCGATAATTGTTCCGATTTTCATATAACATCTCTTTAATTGGATAAATCCTGGTTTCAAAGAATTTTTGTTCACCGAATTGCAAATTTATACTTTTCGTCTTTTGTCTTTCGGGTTAAAATTTCATTCATAAATTTTCTATTGGCGGTGAATTTCCCGTCCACGCTTTCAAATTTGCCGCAAAGTCCGGTGAACAGTCGTCGAAAAAAAGTGATTTTTTAATATGTTTTTTGGTGACTTTTGGTGACTTTTGGCTAAACTGTTCAAACAGATATATTTATGGAAAATAAAGGAGTTCGGTTTTTCGAGTTCGGCGAGTTTCGGATTGATACCCGACGGCGGATTTTGACGAAAAATGAGCAAACTATTCAGATGCAGAACCGGCATTTTGAACTTCTTTTAGTCCTGGTTAAAGATGCGGGACAGATTTTGTCGCAGGATGAGCTGATCGATAGTGTTTGGAACGGAGCGTTTATTGAACAATCCAATTTGAAAAAAGGAATTTCCGCCCTTCGTCATATTTTGGGCGAATCGCCGAACGACAGCGAATTTATTAAAACGATTCCGCGTAAAGGTTATAGTTTTGTGGCTTCGGTTCAAGAATTTGCCGATGAAACTCCTTCCGAAATCCCTAAAACTGAATTAGAAATTACAAATAATCAATCTGAGAAAGATCAGATTTCCACTAAACCAAAATTCAAAACAAAATATTTGCTCATTTTGATTCTGATTCCGATTATTGCTTTAATTTTTTTCGGCTGGCGGTTTTATCGCTCAAATAGCTCAAACATTGATTTGAGCCGTTTAAGAATTGAACCTTTGACGGCTTTGGGAACGGTGGCAGGCAGCGATATTTCCCGAAACGGAGAATATATTTTATTTGGAGCAATCGAGGACAGACTGCATTCAATTTGGATTAAACATTTACCCACCGGCAAAATTACACCGTTGTTAAAACCGCAAAAAGCTCGAATTTATGCGGCGACTTTTGCTCCTGACAACGAATCCGTTTATCTTTGGCTGTTTTTCGACGATGAAAAAAATAAGAGCGGTATTTACAAAATTGCTTTAGCCGGAGGTGAGCCGCAAAAGGTGTCGGAAAAAAACACCGGGATTGATTTTTCGCCGGATGGAAAACGGATTGCGTATCGGCTGTCAAACATTAACGAAAAAGGCGAAAACGGACTTTTTACAGCGAATCCTGATTTTAGCAATGAAAAATTGGTTTTTAGTTTTAATCCGACTGAATTTGTCGTGCAAGATCATAAATGGTCGCCCGACGGACTTTATCTAACTTACGTTGCGCGGACTATCAAAAATAATCAGCGACGTTTTTTTATTGGTCAAATCCCTGCCGAAGGCGGTGCAGAAAGATTTATAGTTCCGCCACGGGCAGAGTCGATTTGGGGAATTGACTGGTTCCCTGATGGTAAGGGTTTGGCAGTTACTGCAATTGATCCGAATACTTTGTTGACACAGGTTTGGTATTTGAGTTATCCGTCTGCTGACTGGCAAAGACTGACAACTGATTTAACTTCTTACAGTTACGCCAAGGTGACTCCTGATGGAAAAAGCGTCATTGCTCCGCAGCAAAGAGATATTTTTAATCTTTGGATTGGGCAAAATGATGGGCAAAACTTTCGTCAGGTAACTTTTGATACAATCCGATACGAACTGGATATGAGCTGGATGAATGAAGAAACTATTTTGTTTTCTGCCAGTTCAGGAAATAATATCGAGATTTGGAAAATGCAGGCTGACGGTTCAAATCGCCAACAACTTACCAACGATCCGGCGAAGGATATTACCCCAAAAGCTACGCCCGACGGCAAAAAGATTTTGTTTATTTCAAACCGGAGCGGAATGCGTCAGGTTTGGCAAATGGATGCGGATGGTAATAATCCCCGCCAAATTACCAATTCGGCTGTCGAAGTTCAGAATTTCAGCATTTTATCTGATGGAAACTCAATTGTTTATGAGGTTTGGGTTTCGGCACAGGAAACGGTTCTATTTAAAAAAGCGATTGACGGAAACGAAATTAAACAGCTGCCGATTCCTGCTCCTTACAGTTGGAATATTTCATCCGACGGAAAAATGATTGCTTTTGAGGCTCGAACCGATAAAGGTATGAAAGTGCGGATCAGCCCTTTAGAACAAAATTCGTTGATAAAAGAATTTGATTTAGGAAGTTTTGACAAATTTGTTTGGAGCAAAGATGGAAAAGGACTCTTTTATGATAACAACAGCAAAGTTGACCAAATAATGTTTCAACCGATTGAAGGGGGCGCACCGAAACAAATTACAAATTTCAATACGGACGATAATATCTGGAACTTTGATCTTTCGCCGAACGGAAACCAAATCGTCGCCCGGCGGGTTCGTCAATATTTCGATTTGATGCAGATAAAACTCAATTAAATTTAAGTTGAAACTGCTTCCTCTTCATCAAAAATCAAATGCTTATATTTGTTATAAAGGAAAGAAACTATCAACAATAAAATTCCCAATGAAACAAAGACAACTGTTTTTGAAATCGTGCCGAGGTCGGACAAATCGTATAAAAATAATTTGATCAAAGTCAGACTGAAAAGAGCGATTGCCCCGATTCGCAAATGAGTTTTTCTTTGATAAATTCCTAAAACTATCAGGAATAATGCGTAAATTCCCCACAAAATACTCAATCCGAGTTTGTAAGAATCTTTGACATTGAAATAATCCATCCAATTCAGCAATTCGCTGGTGACGAGTATCCACATCGAAAAATAAAAGCCGCAATCGAATAAAAATGACAATAATTTGAGCGGAATATGGCAAGTCATAAATTCCTGTTTGATGAGGTTATGACTTGTCCAAAAGAGAATCAAAACAAATGGAATCGAAATGTAACGGATGAAAATATGAATAATTCCAAATTGAAAATTGTCATTACTTTGCAGCAAATACATTTCACGCAAATCACTCAAAATATACAAACCAACCAATAAAAAGAACGCAGTAACCATGGCATTCAAAACCAGATTAGCAACTCCGAGAACTTCGCTTCGGATTTTCTTAATGTTAATCCAAGCCAAAATCGTTAGAAACAAAATTGTGTAATTTAATTGCCAAATTATGTTGAAAGAATTTATCGCGGGATTGGTTAAATTGTATTCATATTCATAGTCGGTTTTGGTTGGAATTGCTGTCCGTATTTCTTCTAAATGAAAATAATTAGCGATTTCAATGCGGAAAACATTGTAAAGCGCAAAAATAAAAACTCCGGCAAGCAAATATTTGGCAACTTCGGCTAGATCGGTTTGCAGACTCGATTTATATTTTTCATTCCGATTCAAAAAATTTATCAATCCAAAACCGAGGACAAAGAAAATTCCCGTTACAAAATATTTATTCAAAATTGGATAAACGGCATTTTCCAAGGTTCCATATCGTGAGGGAATACTCATCCATTCGATCAATAATGAAAAACAAGCCAGCAGCATCACCGGATATGAATAATTCTCAAATAATGAAATACGTTTGGTTCGCCCGATCCAGAACAGTGCAACTGCTTCGCCCGTCCAGAACAGAGCCGTCCATTTACCATTAGTTTGAATCGGAAAGGCAATGCTGACAAAGGTTAAAACTAAAATTGCAGTCAAATAAAAAACCGTTTTATCTCCTAGTTTTAATTGTCGAATGAGAAAACCAACTCCGAAATGAATTAAGGCGTTCAATATTGTGAAAAATCCAAGCGTATTTTCCCAACCTTCTTTTCCATCGAGTAAAGCGTAGCCGTAACCATAGAAGATAAATGAGTTAAGCAGAATTATGAAAACATTTTCGACTTCTAAGATTTCGTGATTGAGCAATTTATAAACTAAAAATGTGGCATAAAAAATTGCAAAAAAGATACTCAGAAAAGTAAAAGCCAGCACAAAATCTTGCGAAGCCAAATACCTTGCACCAAACCACACGGCAAAAGTTATCCAGGTAAAAAGGAATGAAGAATAAAAGAGAGATTTCCAATATTTTTTGGCGGAAACTGCCAGGATTCCGATGTTGATAATTGCAATATATGTAAATAAAATTTCGACTTTTCCTGTATTTTCGCTCAATAAAAATGGAATTGCATATGCTCCGACCAGACCGATTTGCGCGATCACTTGCCGATTGTAAACAATTGAGCCCAAAACCGTAAAAATGGTAAAGATCAGCATGGTTGAGAATGCTGATAATTGCGAAATAAGATGATAATAGGAATAGGCAAAAAAAGTAATAAAATACATTGTTGCCATTCCACCGCTTAAAAGAACTGAACTGAAATTGAGATAATTCGGTTTGAGTTTGATTGCAAAGGCAATTAAACCGAGACCAATAAAATAACCGAAAACGATTCGCATCAAAGGAGTTATCCAATTATTGTCAATCGCATATTTAGCTCCGATGGCAACCCCGATAATCAAAATAACAATCCCAATTTTGCTGATTAAATTTTCTCCGATAAATTTTTCCCAATTATTATTTTCAGATATAGTTGGAGCAGTTGAATAATTGGTTGAAAAGATTGGTTGAGACGTTGATTGAGGCGGAGGTGATTGAGATTGAGTTTGATTTTGTGTTTGTTGTGATTTAGGGGGTTGAAATTGAGGTTCATTTTGGACGGAACGCGTCGGCGGGACATAAACATTCACTTTTTGGGGCTGAGTCGGTTGTTCAAAGGTTTGTTTGTTTTTTTCTGCCTGTAAAAGACTTATTTCACTTTTGATGGAGTTTATTTCTTTATCGAAAAAGCCTTGATATTGAATAACTTTTTCTAATCGTTGTTGAAGTTCGGCGAGTTTTTGATTGTAATCAGACATAATCTTGGGATAACTTTATTACAACAATAGGCTTTTGCAAAGAATTTTCTTGGAATTGGTAGTGCGAATTCAAAAAAATCAAACCCGATTAAGTTTAAAAAATTGTGAATCAGCTTTCGATGCAAAATTTAAACTCATTTAAAAGAAAAGAAACAGCATTAATTTTAATAAATATGACTGCATTAGCAGCCTTGTTTATGGTGCATATAGCTTTTTTATTTGAATTGGGAAGACCTTCTAAAATCCTATTATCTACACTTTTTTTTCGATTTATTATCCTTTTTTTTGAATTGTTTTGGATACAAAAAATTTCAGTTGAGACATTACCAAAAAGTTTAAAGATTTACACTCACTTTTCGATTTGGATAAATATAATTTGTGCATTTATCGCCTCGGTTTTTGGAGGCGCACCTGACAGTCATTATTCAGTGTTAATGATAATTCCGATAATTTCGGCAGCTTATCATTTCAAACTTTGGCAAACCATCATAATAGTTGCAGTTACAATTATCTTAACATTTCTTGAAATTTGGATATTTTTTCAGCAAAAGCCTCCCATAGATTACGGAGAATTTTTTGAGGCAGCTACAGTTTCCCTGATTTTTTTAGTGGTTGGGTTAATTGTTTGGCTTTTAGTGAGTTATCTACGCGAAGAAGAGAGAAAACTTCAGCAGAGTTTGTTGGAATTAAGGGAGGCACAAACAAAACTATTGGCAGAAGAAAAATTGGCAGCCGTTGGGCAGTTAGCGAGTTCAATTGCTCACGAAATCCGTAATCCGGTGGCGATGATTGCCAGCAGTTTGGAAATGGCAGAAAAACAGAAATCTCCTATCAAAGAAGAAATGCTTGGAATTGCCGCCCAGGAAGCAAAGCGTTTAGAAACATTAACGGGAGATTTTCTTTCATATGCCCGAACACGAGAACCGAACCTTAAAAAAACTAAAATCCCTGATTTTTTGAGATATATTTCTGACCTTGTTCAAGCCAGAATAGAAGAAAATCAAATTGAATTAAAATTGTTGTGTCCTGAAGATTTATCCGGCATATTGGATTCTTCCCAAATTCAGCAGGCTTTGTTAAATTTGATTATAAATGCTTTAGAATCAACACCAAAAGGCGGCAAAATTTCGATTGGAGCTGAAAAAGAAAAAAATACTTTGAAAATCTTTGTTGAAAACACAGGTAAGTCAATTTCTGATGAGCATAAAAATCGAATATTTGAGCCTTTTTTTACAACTAAAACAAAAGGAACCGGACTTGGTTTGGCGATTGTTAGAAATATTGTCTCTTCACATCAAGGCAATGTTACATTGGCGGAAAATAAGGATGATCGGGTAAGATTTGAAATTTTAATACCGGATAAATAAAGATGGCAAAGATTTTAATCATTGACGATGAAGCAAATATGCGGCGAATCCTCTCTGTTATTTTGCAGGATGACAACCATACTACAATGGAGGCTGAAGGAGTCGGGGCTGCTTTGTCTCTTTTATCGTCAAACAGTTTTGATCTGGTCATCACGGACAAAAAAATGCCGGACGGGGATGGGATCGAAATCATCAATTATTGTCGTGAATATGAACCTTCTTTGCCTGTTATAATGCTCACCGCCTTTGCCACCGTTGAGCTTGCGGTTGAAACAATGCAGGCGGGTGCGTTTGACTTTATTTCAAAACCTTTTGTTCCCGAGGTTGTTGCCGCAGTTGCCCGTCGAGCAGTTGAGCGCGGCTCGTTAGTGCGTGAAAATGAAAGACTGAAAGAAGAAGCCAAGCGATTTGCCCTGACTGACGAAATTCTTGGCGAAAGCCAACCAATCAAAGAGCTTAAGGCAAAGATCAATCGGGTTGCCCCAACCAATGCCACTGTTTTAATTACGGGTGAAACAGGAACCGGAAAGGAACTTGTCGCCCGTGCCGTTCACAAAGGAAGTTTACGGGCAAAAGAAATTTTTTTAGCTGTAAATTGTGCGGCAGTTTCAGAACAATTATTGGAATCTGAACTATTTGGACACGAAAAAGGCTCGTTTACAGGAGCTGACAAAGCCAAGCAGGGATTATTTGAGGCTGCGCATCATGGAACACTTTTCTTGGACGAAGCCGGGGAAATGTCTTTGAATTTGCAGGCAAAACTTTTGCGGGTTTTGACGGACGGGCAAATTTTACGGGTTGGCTCAACTTCGCCAAGAACAGTTGATGTGCGAATCATTGTCGCCACACATCGGGATTTGTTGCAACGGGTTACAGAAGGACTTTTTCGAGAGGATTTATATTACCGGCTGGCAGTTGTGCCCTTGGATGTTCCACCGTTGCGTCACAGACGGAACGATATTCCAATTCTGGTAAACTTCTTGCTGAAAGAAATTTCCCGTGATTTAAAAGTTCCATTTCGCAAAGTTTCAAATGAAGCTTTAGAAAAATTAAGCCGTTACGATTTTAAAGGAAATGTTCGTGAATTACGCAATTTAGTTGAAAGAGCCAGCATTCTGGCAAATGATGATGAAATTACCGCCAATGATTTCTTGTTGTCAACTAAAGCGGATTCAGCCGAAAATGATTTGCCAAATTTTTCTCATAACTTACCCCAAACTATTGAATTACCAAAAGTTTTAGAGCAAATTGAAAAAGATTTAATTCAAAAGGCTTTGCTTAGCGCAAATGGGGTTCAAGCGGAAGCGGCTCGAAATCTCGGTATTTCCAGAAGCGATATTGCCTATAAGATTAAGAAATATAAACTCTAACCGAATCCGACCGTTCAAAACCCTCTTTGTCAAAAAATTTTGACCCCGCTAACTCTTCCATGTTCAAAAATTAATACAAAATAAGCGTCAGATTAATCTCAATAAGTTACAAGCCCAGTAAATTCAACTGTTTAATGGTTTGGCATTGGCTTTGCAAAAGATATTTGCGTCTTGAAAAAAGATATTAATTTTGAGGATGGAATTTTATGATATTGAGAATCTTTTTAGTTGCCAATTTGGTTTTAGGGCTGGTTATTGGACTGACAAATTGTGCTTCTGCACCAAATCAGACACAAAGTAATACGGGTGCTTATGCCTCGCCGCAACCTGACAATGGAAAAACTTTAACCAATTTGATGGAAGCCTATAACGGCGAAACAAATGCGAATGCCAAATATTTGGAATATGCAAAAAAAGCGAATCAGGAAGGTTACGGAAAAGTGGCGAGCCTGTTTCGTGCTGCTGCCAAGGCTGAAGCTGTTCATATTGCCAATCACGGGGAAGTTATCAAGAAAATGGGCGGAACACCAAAAGCGGAAATCAAACTTCCCCCAATTAAATCAACCGAAGAAAATCTGAAGGAATCTGTAACGGGCGAATTATATGAACGGGACACAATGTATGCAGATTTTATGATCGAAGCCCGACGAGTTGGTAATAAAGACGCTTTACGGACCTTTAATATGGCAAAAATTGCCGAAGCTGAACACGCCAAATTATATACAGAGGCATTAACTAATTTAGAAAAATGGAAAGGTGAAAAAACAACCTTTTACGTTTGTCCCGTTTGCGGTTTTACCACAAATGATCCAAATCTCGAAAAATGTCCGGTTGATTTTACATCAAAAGAAAAGTTTGAGGCGATTAGCTGAAAACAATTTGTAAATTTCAACATTTTGAACTGTCTTTTTACAAAAAAATTAAGGAGAAATTATATGTTACCACCGATACCCAGTTGGGATGGGTTACATCCGATAATCGTTCATTTTCCCATTGCACTTTTGTTAGTTGCCCCTGTTTTGATTTTGTTAGGAATGTTTTTTGGAAAAAACAACCGGGCATTTATGTTGTCGGCTTTTATTCTGATGGTGATAGGCACGATTGCAACTTTTATTGCGGTTTCAACCGGAGAATCAGCCGGAGAATTAGCTGAAAGATTGGTAAATGCCGAATCAATTTTAGAAAATCACGAAGAACTTGCCGAAACAACACGAACGGTTTTTACTGCCCTAACCATAATTTTTGGAGCAATTATTGTTGTTCCGTTGATATTAAAAAAAGAATTGGGGAAAAAGATCTTGATACCTATAAGTTGTGCATTTCTAGTGTTTTATAGTGCAGGTGCAGTGCTTTTGATAAATACTGCCCACCAAGGAGGTCGGCTGGTTCACGAATTTGGAGTGAGGGCGATGATGGCAAATTCCAATCAAAACGGAACAAATAACCAAAATTTACCTGAATCCCGAAGGGGCGATGGCGATGATGATTAAGGAGAAAAAATAATGAAATATTTTGTATTTATATTTATGTTGATGATTTTAGGTCTATTAACAGCAAACTGCGGCGGAAAAACAGAAAAATCCGAAACAAAACCAACTTCCGCAATAACAAATACGCAATCGGGTAATTCAGTTGCCCCAACTGTTCAAAATTCAAGCAATTCACAAGTTAAAGATAATGACGGAGATGCTGATGATGTTCGTCCGACAGGAACTAATTCATCAAATCAAAATAAGAAGCCTGATGTTGATGATATTCAAGGAAAGGACACAGATGATTTGCGTAAGCCTTCAAATACAAGCAATAAAAAAGGAAAAGAACGAGATGACTTGAATAAAAAAGGTGATGCCGATGATAGAAACCGTCGGGATGACGATGACGATAACTGATTTAAGTTGGCGAATAAGGGAAGTCGAAAGGATGTAGAAAAACTTCTGCATCCTTTTCATTTATTCAACCTTTCCATTACTTTTAAGGTGTAATAATTCCATCATCAGAAATTTTCGGCATTGTATTTGGAAAATCTGCTTGAGAAAGACTTTTGATAGTTCTGATTGATGATTTATTTGGGTCAGGTGTTAGATCACCCCGTCCGCGTTGAACAAAAGGATTTATTTTGGCATCAATTAGTTTACCGTCAGCCGCAAGATTAACTTCTAAAACCAATGTTTCCGCAGTTGCGCCAACTAAAGGAAACCATCCGTAAGTTTCAAAATTGCCCAATGAATAAGCAATCAGACGGTCTTTATAAATTTCCATTCCGCGCAAAACGTGGGGACCGTGACCAATGACAATATCGGCTCCCGCATCAATCACAGTTCTCGCAAAAGCCGGTAAATTTCCTCGTGCTTCGCCTAAAAAAATTTCGGTGCGTTGGGGAACGTGAGCATTGACCGCACCTTCTGCTCCGCCGTGAAACGACACCATCACAATATCGGCTTGACTGGCGGCTTTTTCCACCAAAGCTTTGGCGTTATCTAACTCATTAACATTTGGAACGATTGAATTATGTGCAAACGCGACGACGGCAACTTTTTTGCCTTTGACTTCCAAAAAAGTCATCGCATATTCATTTCGATCACTTCCGGCGTGTTTTATTCCAACCGAATCAAGCGTTTTACGGGTTGTTTCGCGTCCCATATCGCCAAAATCTCCAGCGTGATTGTTTGCCAAACTCAAAACATCAAAACTTGCTTCTTTTAAATAAGCGGCGTAACGAGTCGGCATCCGAAAGGCAAAACAGGTAATTCCGGCACTTGCACCGCATTTTCCCGAATTTCCGCTATCAAATAACGGTCCTTCGAGATTGGCAAAGGCAATATCGGCTTTTTCAAAGATCGGAGTTACCACTTTCAGCAAATCTTTTCCGTCATTCGGCGGCATTCGGGACGCATTCGGATACGGAGAACCCATCATAATATCGCCCCCGGCAGCAATTTTAATCGGTTCATTATTTTTCTGCTCGTTCTTTTTTTGCGGAGCAGCATCTGTATTTGTATTTTGGGCAATATTTGTTTCTTTTGGCTGATTATTTGAAGAATTACAAGAAAAAAGAAACATTGCTGAAACAATTATTAAAAAAAATTGGACGAAGTTTTTCATAAACTCAAATTTCGAGACAGTTTACAATAATTTTCTAAAATACCAAACCGGTAAAACTGAGAAATTCAAAATGTAATTTCCAAACCGAAAAAATTAGGCTTAAATTCCAAAAACTAACCTTATAACCGTATTAAAATCGAAATTTTAATTTATTTAATAAATTTATTTTTGGCGTTTTTGGTGTATTTTAATAACTGATTTACGAAAATTTGCCTGATGAAACTGATTCTTAAAATTGAGCGAAATCCAAAATAGGACGAACAAGCAAGGGAAGTAAACTTTGAATTCAAATATAAAGAAAATCTTTTGGCGGTGGCTGGAGTTTTTAAAAATTGCCTTTGATTCGATCAAAGCTCATCGGTTGCGTTCATTACTGACGGTTATTGGTGTGGTGATTGGCGTGGCAGTAGTCACGATTGTCGCAGCTTTGTTGGAAGGTGCAGGTAATTTTGTCGTTTCCCAAACTGCTAATTTTGCTCCAAATGTTGTCAGAATTGATAAAGCCGCCTTTCAGGATTTTGCCGGAGACGGACAAGCCTTTGTTACCGCACTCTCAAAACGACCAAATATTTATCCAGATGATTTGCAGGTTCTAAAAAACCGGTTTCAGGAAACACTCGAAATTGGCGGTCAGGCAGATGGGAGTTTGCCGGTCAGACGAAGTGAAAAAACTCTGAATGGAATCAATGTTCAAGGAGTTACCCCAAATATCACCAGTTTAACCAGTGTCAAAATTGCCAACGGAAGAGAATTGACCGAAACCGATAATCAATTTCGCAGTAATGTTTGTGTAATTGGAACAGATATTGTTGATGAGCTTTTTCCTAATCTCAATCCGCTGGGCAAAGAAATCAGAATCGGACAATTACCATTTATCGTGGTTGGAATTGCCGAGCCGAGAGGTTCTTTATTCGGAGCTTCTCAGGACGGTTTTGTGATGATTCCGCTTGGAACCTTTTCGCGGATCTTTGGTGAAAGGTCGCGTTCGATCTCAATTCTGGCGCAATCAAAACCTAACCTAAATTTATCAGTTGCCGAAACCGAGGAAGCTGTCAGAGTCGGGATGCGCCAGCTCCGAAAATTGAAATTCGCCGATGAAGATAATTTTAGTTTAACCACTGCCAAAAGTGTTCAGGCTTTTACCGATACTCTGACAGGCTTGATCGGCACAATTACTTATCCGCTGACCATAATTGCCTTAGTTGTCGGAGGAGTGGTGGTAATGAATATGATGCTGGCATCAGTGACGGAAAGAACCAAAGAAGTCGGAATCAGAATGGCTTTGGGAGCAAGGCGCGGTGACATTTTGACTCAATTTTTGTTCGAGGCTACTTTACTAACACTTTTTGGCGGAATTTTAGGTTTGTTTTTGGCTTTTGTTTTGGTTTGGGTGGTGGCGTTGATTACCAAATTGCCGATTTTTCTACCGCTTTGGGCGGCTTTTATGGCAATCGGAATTTCGTGTTTAGTAGGAGTAGTTTTCGGTGTTTTGCCTGCCCGCCGAGCCGCCAAATTAGACCCCATTGAAGCGTTACGAAGTGAATAAAATGAATATTAATCGCCAACTTTTACGGGACACGATCATTACCGTTTTTGATTCGCTGAGAGCGCATAAATTGCGGGCAGTTTTGACTTTGACCGGGGTTATTATCGGCACGGCGGTTGTTTCGATGGTGGGTGCGATTTTGACCGGACTTTCCCAAAGAGTAGCTGAAGTTACCGAAAAATCTGCTCCGAATGTCATTTATTTTACGAAACAGGAAAGAATCGGACCCTCGTTTGACCGACCAACCGCAGAGGAAAGACAAAGGAAGGATTTGACTTACGAAGACGCTTTGGCAATTGCAAATTTACCGACTCCATTAGCGGTTTCGCCCCAAAAAATCAGAGGCGATTACGGTCCGGCGGTCAATCCGCCAAAAATTACCGCCAGAGGCAGAGAGGGTTTTAATCCTTTGGTTTTAGGCGTTTGGGAAAATTATCCGAATATTAGCACCGTTAAACTGGAAAAAGGAAGATTTTTTACTGATTTTGAACGGCAAACCAGAGCTTCGGTCGCTGTGATCGGAAACCGGATCGCCGAACAAATTTTTGAGGATGAAAACCCGCTTGAACAAAATATCAAAATTGACGGCAGATTATTCAGGGTTATCGGAGTTTTGGCAGACCCCAGCGGTCAAGGGGTAATCGGCAGCGACGATTTGGAATTGAGGTCGGTCTATATTCCATTTGAAACCGCTCAAAAATATTATCCAGAAATAAAAGAAACGGCGATTGTGGTGCGGGCAAGAGCCGGAAAAATTGATGAAACTATTGATGAAGTAACGACACTTTTGCGGCAAAGAAGAGATGTTCCAATCAATGCCCCGAATAATTTTGGAGTAAACCGGGCTGAACAGGTTTTTACTATCGTCAACCAAGCCATTGCCGGATTGGCTGTAATTGTTGTGCCGATTGCCCTGGCAAGTTTGCTGGTCGGCGGATTGGGTGTGATGAATATTATGTTGGTTTCGGTGACGGAAAGATCAGCCGAAATCGGAATCAGGCGTTCATTAGGTGCGAAAAAACGCGATATTTTACTGCAATTTTTGATCGAAGCAATTACCTTGACCGGATTAGGTGGAATCGTCGGGATTCTTTTTGGCTTATCAGTTGCATTTTTAATTCGTTTTTTGATTAGTTTTCCAACAGTTGTGCCTCTGTGGGCAATTATTTCAGGTTTATTGACATCGGTAATAATCGGCTTAGTCGCCGGAATTTATCCCGCAGTCAGAGCTGCCAATCTGGATCCCGTGGTGGCAATGCGGGGAGAATAAATTGAAAAGGTAACTTTGAAAAGGGTAAATTCAAAGAGTTTCTGGTTTTTCCTAAATTAAATTATTCGTTTATCATATTCTCATTATGAAACGAACTGTCAAAGCTCCAACCGGAACAACTTTAACCTGTAAAAATTGGCTCATCGAAGCCGCTTATCGAATGATTCAGAACAACTTAGACCCCCAAGTCGCCTTTGATCCCGATAATTTGATTGTCTATGGCGGACGTGGGAAAGCGGCTCGGAATTGGAATTGTTTTGACGCGATTTTAGAATCGCTGAAGAATCTCGAACCTGATGAAACATTGCTTGTCCAATCGGGCAAGCCGGTTGCGGTTTTCAAAACTCATACTGACGCACCAAAAGTTCTTTTAGCCAATTCAAATATCGTTCCGCATTGGGCGACGCAAGAACAATTTGACCAATACGAACGCGACGGATTGATGATGTATGGTCAAATGACCGCCGGAAGCTGGATTTATATCGGCACACAGGGAATTTTGCAGGGAACTTACGAAACTTTCGGTTCATTGGCACGCCAAAACGGTTGGGGAACACTTTCGGGGAAATTCGTTTTAACTGCCGGACTTGGCGAAATGGGCGGCGCACAGGCTCAGGCAATTACTTTCAATGGTGGAGTCGGTTTGTTGGTGGACGTTGATAAATGGCGCATTGACAGACGTTTAGAGCTAAAACAAGTTGACGTTGCCACCGAAAATTTAGACGAAGCGTTGGCTTGGGTAAAAGAATCGGTTGACAAAAAAGAAGCAAAATCCATCGCGCTTTTAGGCAATGCGGCGGATATTCATTGGCAAATTCTCGAAAAGGGAATTGTGCCGGAAGTTGTGACCGATCAAACTTCCGCGCACGATGTTTTGATGGGCTACATTCCGCAAAATCTGACCTTAGAAGAAGCCGCCGAACTCCGAAAATCGAATCAAAAAGAATACGAAAAACGCGTAATGGATTCGATGGCTCGGCACGTTGAAGCGATGTTGGAATTTCAACGCCGAGGTTCAATTGTTTTTGATTATGGCAACAATCTTCGCCAACGTGCCAAAGATAATGGAGTCGAAAACGCTTTCGATTACCCCGGATTTGTTCCCGCCTACATCCGACCACTTTTCTGCGAGGGCAAAGGACCTTTTCGTTGGGTGGCTCTTAGTGGTGAGAAGGAAGATATTTACAAAACCGATGAAGCGATAATGAATCTGTTTCCCGAAAACGACCATCTTTCGCGTTGGCTGACGATGGCACAGGAACAAGTCGAATTCCAAGGCTTACCCGCCAGAATTTGTTGGCTCGGCTACGGTGAACGAGCGAAAGCAGGTTTGAAATTGAACGAATTAGTAGCCAACGGAACGCTCAAAGCACCGATTGTCATTGGGCGCGATCATCTCGATTGCGGATCAGTTGCCTCGCCAAACCGCGAAACCGAAGCGATGAAAGACGGTTCTGATGCCATCGCCGATTGGGTTTATCTCAACGCAATGATTAACGCTGTCGGCGGAGCAACCTGGGTTTCACTCCATCACGGCGGCGGAGTCGGCATCGGTTATTCGCTCCACGCCGGACAAGTCATTGTGGCAGACGGATCGCCCGAAGCGGCTCGGAGAATTGAAAGAGTTTTAACCACCGATCCCGGAATGGGCGTAGTCAGGCACGTTGATGCGGGTTATGATGAGGCGATTGAATTTGCGGAAAAAAATGATGTTAAAATACCGATGAAGAGGTAAAAGAAATGGCATTTACAGATTTTAAGACAGTCGGAGAAGTTCAAAAGAAATATTCAATCAAATACCAACAAGAAAACTTTGTTGCCATCAATCCTTTTCAGGCAAGTCAGACACTGCTTGATGAATTGCAATTTGCCGAAAAATATATTGATGTCCGCGTGTCTGAAATGGCAATCAGAGAAAACATAATTTTCCCGATTCTGCGAGAGATTTATCGCCAATATGCCGAAACTTTTTCACTGTGGAGTCATCAATATATTCGTTACGATGATGTTTTGCTCGGAACTCCCGATTACTTTCTGTCAAAGCGTTCCGAACTCGGCAAAACCGTTTTAGAACCGCCGTTTTTGCTCTTTTCCGAAGCCAAGAAAAATGATTTTGATGCAGGTTGGGGACAATGTTTGGCAGAAATGTATTCGGCGCAAAAGATGAATGAACAGGAATACGGTAAGATTTTAACCATTTTCGGCATTGTAACTGACGGACAAACCTGGCAATTTGGCAAGCTCGCGGAAAATATTTATACCTATAATTTTAAGATATTTACGCTTGATGATTTAAATGAATTGCTCGGCGGGTTAGATTTTGTGCATCAAGAAATGTCTGAACAAATCAAAAGTTTATAGGCACGTTGATGCTGGTTATGAGGAAGCGATTGAAATTGCAGAATAAAATAATGTAAATAAACCATTGAAACATAATTATCCCTATGGCAAAAAATAAAATGATGGTTAAAAATCTTTGTCATGTAGATTCCAATGTTGATGAAAAGTGGAAAATTGGAATTAGAGAAAAGGTTTGTGGAAATTTTCCTTTACTTGAGTTAGAAGGAATTCCATATTGTATTCTACATCTGCCAGATAATAATAAAGATAATGATGAATTTAATCAGGCGTTTAATAAATTGATTGAGAATACAACTAAGGAACTAATCAAAGTTGAGAATGTAACAGAGATAGAAAAAGAAAATTTATTAAGTAAACTAACTTTTGATTTTAGGGCAATTTGCTTTCCAAATCGATTTAGATTTAATGGACAAAGATTTACAGTTTTTACCAATTTTAATGGGGCAAAATTTTTAGGAGATGTATTATTTAATGGTGTTGTATTTGATGCCACAATTTCATTTAATTCGACTGAGTTTAATGGGGATGTCGAATTTAGACATACAATATTTTCTGAAAAATCACAACTTTACTTTATTCAAACTGATTTCGAAAGACGAATTGATTTTTACTTTGCTCGTTTTTCTGGATATTTGCTTTTTTTAGGGTTACAACCTAGAGAAATATTTGTAAACAAATCATCCACTTTTACCCAAAAAGTTTACTCATTAGATAAGAGACCACAGTATAAATTCAAACCAAATGTGATTTTAGATTTTCAACATTGTAAAGTTGAACAACCTAACAAAATAATTTTTAATTCATTAAACTTATATCCGAATTGGTTTATTGATATAAATCCCAAGGAGATAACATTTACAGATGTGTGGTGGGAAAATATCAATAATGATTTTACAAAATCAAATGTTAAAACTGAATTAAGAAAACTCGAAGAAAGAGGAATTAGAAACTCTAAACAACTATTCAAAATTACTTGTCGACAATTAGCTGAAAACGCAGAAAATAATGGACGATTTGAGGAAGCATCTTCATTTAGAAAATTAGCTTTTGAAACTGAAAGGCTTGAACGTAAAGATAAAATAAATAAATGGTGGCGTGAGGAATTTACTCCGTTGAGTTTTTTGATGAAATCTAGTGAAATGATAAAAAAATTTCCTTACGATTTTGCTCATTTTAGTTATCGTTGGTCTAGTGCTTATGGTGAAAGTTGGCGGTGGGCAACATTTGTTCTTTTATTAGTTATTTTCCTAGTCTTTCCTGTTATTTATATTCAAACAAATTTTCAAAGCTGTCCAAAAGAAAAGCCATTATCAATAAGTTTAGGTGAAAAGTCTTGCACTACAGGAGGACTTCCTTTTGGTGAAGCGATTATTCATAGTTTAACAACCGCAACTTTGCAAAATGTTGAATATCGCAAACCAACAACAGTTTGGGGCGAACTTTGGATAATATTGGAAAAGATATTCGCACCTTTACAAACGGCGTTGCTAGCGTTGGCGATTCGGCGGAAGTTTATGCGGTAGACAGAAACGCGAGTGTGAACGAGCGTGTCAAGCACTGAGATGCAACACGCTTCCTAACGGTCGAGTTTCTGCCTTTCATAATTATCATTGATTTTATGACCATCAATCTTGATTTACTAGACGAAGAATCAGTAACCGAAGCTATCAATAAAGTTGCCGAAATAAGCAAAACTAACGATGTCAGTTGGGCATTGGTTGGCGGTTTAGCGATGGCGATTTATGGCGGGGATTGTAAAACCAAAAACATTGCTTCTATTGCTGATAAACTTTTGCCGTTGGAAAATCAAGGGAAATTGCGTCAGGGCGGTGAGCGTTATCTAATCAAAACTTCAAAAAAAGAAGTCGCAGTTGATTGGATCATTCGCAATGATGAATTCAAGGCTATGTTTCAAGATGCTTTGTCAGAAGCTGTTTTAATTGATGATATTCCCGTGCTTACTCCTGAATGTCTTGTAATTCTAAAATTCATCGCCGGACGTTTTAAAGATCAAGAAGATGCAGTTTTTTTATTGAGTAAAAAAGGTTTGGTTAATCGGGAAGTTATCAAAGAAAAAATCATCAAACATTTTGGATTAGGTGCTTGGAGTTTAGCCAAGCATGGATATTATCGGTGGTTCGATCTTGCAGATGGTAAAACTCGTGAGGATGAGCGAAATGAGAAAGAGGGTTACATTGATTCCTGAAAGGTAACATTTCGTTGAAAATAATTTCGCATTAAAAGGCAGAAACGAGACTGTGAAGGAGAGTGTCCAACTCTGATTTCTGCCAATTTATCCATTATTCATCACACGGAACATCCAGAGTAAAATAAGTGTAACCCGTTGACGCAACCCGTTTTGGTCCGCTCCAGATGCCGATTGTATATTTCAGATTAATTTCGCCGCATTCTTCCAATTCAAGCTCGTCGTAGGGCATAAAAATCTGGAATTGTTTAAAGACGGCATCAGCATAGGCGGGCGTAAATTTTTTGAAAACGGCAACATTTCCGTTGGTTGAGTAGAACTTTTTATTTGAATCTTTCAAAGGCGTGCCGTCCGCCTCATAGAAATAAATTGCCATTGTAAATTCTTGTTTTAACCCATTTTTGACATTGAAAACTGAAGTAAAAATCATTCCGTCCTGATCGGACTTTTCTTCATGTCCGTCAAAATCAACTGAAACATCGCTGAAGGTAAAGACCGGAGTGGTTGGCACGACAGGCGGGGAAGTTGGTTTTGGTGTAGTCGGATTAGAAACCGGGGGCGGAATTACGGTAGCTGTTTCTTCAAACGGATACAATTCTCCAACAATTTTTTTATCACCCTCCGAAAGTTCTGTGTTTTGGCGGATTTTCACGCCGCCTTTAATTAATTCGGGCGGATACCAATAATGCATAATTGACAAAGGATCATAGACACCGTTGGTCACATCATTTTCATTTCCGTAACGCTTGAGAACTTGTTCGTAGGTTTTTTCCTTTGACCAGCCTTGTTTCCCAAAGTAGGCGTAAACAGCATCTTCATTCCATTGAATGTTTTGATTTTTATTTTGGTGTTCGTGACGTAATCCGAGAGCGTGTCCGAATTCGTGCAAAGTGGTTCGTTTAAATTCTTCTTCTGTAGTTTTGTTATTGAACCAACCGAAATTCATTGATGCGCCTGTATCATTTTTGACAAATTGAGATCCGTTGGGAGTTTTTATCATTGATTGAACAGTAGAATCTTTACCAAGAAATGACCACGAACCTTTATCCGTGGTAAAAGAAATTCTAATTTCAGCCGCGCCGGATTCTACAAAAACAAAATCGATATTGGCATATTCTTCCCAAACTTCGGCGTATTCCATCACTTTACTTTTGACGTAATCACTACCCTCCAAAAACTTGACCCGAATTTTTTGACCGGGAATCCATTTTTTAGAAGGTTGATGAACTGCACGGCTGCCGGTTTTCTGGGGATTTTCAGCATTTACTAAATCAGTGACACAACTGTAAACGTCAGTTGTTTGGGAAAAAGTTGCGGTAACAAATGCCAAACATAACAAAATACAAGCTAAAATGGGTCGGATTAATTCTTTCATAAAACTTCACGCTCAAAAAAAAATATCACTATCAAATAAAACGAAAATTAAAGCTAAAATGTGTCATTTGCCAAAACATCAATTTGGTTTTTTTTTGGACAACAGTTGCCTGTGGAGTAATAGCGATTCTTTGGGATTTTATACGTTTTTCCGTTTTAAAGGCAATTAGTTGTAGTAAAAGTAAATTTTCAATTGCAACGAACAGCGATTTTAGTAGCTAAAGTTGATAAAATTAGCTTTATTTTTAAATGAGAAAATAATCCAAAAAATCTTTACAATTTCATTTGATTAATGATATTTTTTCAGCATTATGAAAATTGGAGTTGTTTTGGGCGAACTTTGCCTGCTTGTGTTTTTTTTATTTAAGGCAATGAATACCGTTAATTCCGTCTCTAAAATGTATTATGGTTTAGCCGGGTTAATGGCGGTTTTAGTGATCGGAAGTTTGCTTGGATTTAATAATAAAAAATAGCGATTTGGCTAAATCTTTTAACTATTCCGGGTTTTCCTTAATGAATTTTTCAAGTTTGCTTTTGTCCTTATAATCAGGAACTTTTTTAAGAAAGAGTTTATATTCATGTGAAGCAAGATTTTTAGCTTTAGCCAGCTCGTAAAGATGTCCTAAAAGCAAATGACATTCCGCCATTCCGTTTGGATCTAATTCGATGGCTTTATTCAATGCCTCTGCACCCAAAGAACCTTTTTTAGCTTGCAGATACGCTTCGCCGAGTAAACGATAGGTTTTTGCATTATTTGGCTCTAATTCCAAAGCGTGTTTATAAATTTCAATGGCGGCTTCATATTGTTTTTGCACGATCCGCATTTTCCCGACATTGATCCAAGCCGGAGTATATTCAACCTTTAATTCCAAACATTTTCTGAACGCGGCATCCGCTTCGGTGAATTTTTCCTGTCCGAAATATAAAGCCCCAAGTTTAGCCCAAGCAATAAAATCATTTGAATCAATTGCCACGATTTCTTTCAAATATTCAATTTCCTGTTTTATGTCACCTTTTTCCTCGGCTTCAGCGGTTTTTTTATAAAGTTCCGTGGTTTTGGGATTAGGCGGATAAATAAATTTTGATGAAATAACCGCCGGCGGAGCATCTTGGGATGATTGATTCAGATAAATTTCAAAATCTTCGCGTTGCTGCGATGAACCGAATCCGGCGAGGGTTCTTTGAGCTGCTTCAATTCCATTAATTAAAACGAGCAGAGCTCCGCCGGTGGTGCTTTTTCTTTTGAAACAAAAGTTACCTGATTTATCAATCGACCAATTTTGGCGGGATTGCTGTCCATCAACAAAAGTTACAGTGACTTTTGGAAAAGGTGTATTTGGATTTAAATCTTTGATGATAACTCTACCGTAAACATAAGGAATATGGGCAAATGGCGAATCCAACGAAGGCATTAATCCGGAGCTGGCGCAGATGTCATCAATTTGAGCATTTGAATAACCCGCAAAGGTGAAAATAGCCGCGAAAATCAGTATAAATTTAAGTGAAAAGGACATAATTTGACTCGTAGTTTTTTGAAAAAAATATTCCAATCGAACCGGGAAGTCAAGAAAAAAGAAAACTGGTAGACATCAACCTTGTTATCTTGCTCATAAAGTAATTTCAAATTAAACTGATTTTATCAATTCAATTTTTAAATAACAGGAGACAATTAATGAAACGCTTTCTTTCGGGCTTGATTACCCTTTCAATCCTTTTATCTTTTTCTAATATTTCCTTTGGACAGAAAAAAACGGATGAAGAAAAGTTAATTGAAAAGGCAAAAAAAATTCACGCTGAGGTTATTACGCTTGATACCCATAACGACATTGATACGCGGAATTTTACCGATAAAGTCAACTATACGCAGGATTTAGCCACGCAGGTAAATATTCCGAAAATGAAGCAAGGCGGATTAGATGTTTCGTGGATGATCGTTTACACGGGACAGGGCGAATTAACCGAAGAGGGTTTCAAAAGAGCATATGCCAACGCTATTGATAAATTTGAGGCAATTCATCGTTTGACAGAAAAAATTGCTCCTGACCAAATCGGACTTGCTTACACTTCAAAAGACGTGAAAAGACTTCACAAAGAAGGAAAATTAATTGCAATGATCGGTGTCGAAAATGCCTATCCGGTTGCTAATGACCTAAGCCGAATCGAAGATTTTGCCAAACGCGGCGCACGTTATATGTCACTCGCGCATAACGGTCACAGCCAATTAGCCGATTCCAACACGGGCGAAGCAGATAATAAATGGCTTTATAACGGTTTAAGCGAGCTTGGAAAAAAAGCGATCTATGAAATGAATAAATGGGGCATAATGATTGACCTTTCGCATCCGTCGAAACAATCGAATATTCAGGCAATTCAACTTTCCAAAGCTCCCGTAATTGCCTCGCACTCCGGCGCACGCGCACTTTGTGACCACAGCCGTAATTTGGACGACGAAGTTCTGGAAATGATCAAAAAGAACGGCGGAGTTGTGCAGGCAGTTGCTTTTCGCACCTATGTCAGCAAGGAAAAAAGCGACCTGCGAAATAAATTGTCTGCCGATATTATGAAAGAATTGGCGGAAAAGGAAGGTTTCAAACAACTCGACCGTGCAGAAATGATGAAACTCCCCGAAACCGAGCGGGCGGATTATATGGCAAAAGCAAGAGCTTTTCGGGAAAAGATGCGACCGGTTTTGAATGAGCGTCTGAAAGATAAAGCCCCCGATGTTAATGTCAAAGATTTCGTCAATCATATTGATTATTTGGTTAAAAAGATCGGGATTGATCACGTTGGAATCAGTTCGGATTTTGACGGCGGCGGCGGAGTCGAAGGTTGGGATAATGCGGCAGAAACATTTAATGTTACTTTGGAATTAGTTCGACGTGGTTACACCAAAAATCAAATTGCAAAACTCTGGAGCGGTAATTTGCTGCGCGTTTTAGATGAAGTTCAAAAAGTGGCGAAAAAACTCCAACAACAAAAGTAGAAAACTATGAATTTGTGGACGGTTGCGGCAATTGTATTTTTGGTCAATCTCCCGTTTGGCTTTTGGCGGGCAACCGTTCCTAAATTTTCTCGGCAATGGATACTCGCCATTCACCTTCCGGTTCCGGTTGTAATTGCTTTAAGGATTTTTAGCGGGTTAGGTTGGGCTTTTTTAACGTTTCCCGTTTTGATCGGGTCATTCTTTTTAGGACAATTCCTCGGTGGATTAATTGCCCGTCTTTTAGGTAAAGAATATAAAGTCGAGTCAAACGAAAACCAAATCTCAAATTAAACATAAAAAAATAAGCTCTCCTGTCTTTTTGTGCAATAAAAACACACTGTGACCACAAAAGTAAGATAAGTCGTCAATATAAACGATTTATCTTTTCTTATCCGGCACTGTAATTTTGCCGATATTTTGTAGTTTTCAATAATTTTAGAAAAAGACACATTTTCCAAAAATCAAACAAAAAAGGAGAGTTTAGTAATGCAAACGGCATTTATTTTCGGTTCAACCAAAGCAATTAAAAAAATCGCTTTTATTTTTGTATTGTCATTAATTTTAATGGCAATTCCGATGATGGCTTATGCCCAAAAAAACGGTAGAGGCGGTGGTGGCGGTGGTAATGGCGGAGGCGGAAACGGCGGCGGTGGAGGAAATGGAGGAGGTGGTGGTGATACCTTTATTACTCATTTCACTTTTCTTCCTCAAAGCTGTCCAATTCCCTTAGAAACCCGAAATGATTATGTCAATATTTCATTCTGCGGATTAGGCAAAATGTCCCGTGACATAAATAATTGGGTTATTCTGGTCGATGGTTATACCAATTTGCTTCCTGGAACAAAAAAGGTTGTAGGGGCAAATGTTCCGCTTACTCTCCCCTGCGGAAATGTAGTGACATTTACCAGATATGATGAAGCGGCATTTGCCCAAACCTCGCCGCCCCCGCCGCCATATAGATTAACCACTCTTTCCACTAGGGTTGCAGACCCTTGTCCACACTAAGCCATAAGTTTACAGATTAATTTAAAAGAAGGATTGATGTAATTGTAGAAATTACACAGTTCTTTTTTTATTTATTAATTTGTTGCAAAAGGCTTTCCTCAAACAAATTCTTGGATTAAAATCAAAAATAACATCAAGAGTTATCATCCATCCAAAAATATGAAAGTTCTTTTGAAGAATCTGGTATTAAGTCTTTTTTTATTTGTTTGTTTAGCCGGTGTTATTTTTGCCCAGAATTTTCCGGTTCCTGTTCCCGGAGATTATGTAATTAGAGATTATAAATTCCAGAGTGGTGAAACACTTCCCGAATTAAAACTTCATTTTGTTACAATTGGTCAGCCGCTCAAAAATATTAGCGGCATTGTAACCAACGCAGTCATTATACTTCACGGAACGGGCGGAACGAATAAACAATTTTTAGGCAGACAATTTGCAGAGGTGCTTTTCAAAAAAGGCGGACTGCTGGATGCCGAAAAATATTTCATAATCATACCTGACAATATTGGTCACGGTGAATCGAGTAAGCCGAGTGACGGTTTACACGCCAAATTTCCGCATTACGGCTACCACGATATGATTAATTTGCAATACCGGCTTTTAACTGAAAAGCTGGGAGTTAATCATTTGCGATTGGTCATGGGAACTTCGATGGGAGGAATGCACTCGTGGCTGTGGGGAGAAATGTATCCAGATTTTATGGATGCTTTAATGCCTCTGGCGAGTCTTCCAATTGAGATTTCGGGACGTAACCGGTTCTTTCGACGGATGATCTTGGATCCGATTCGCAATGATCCCGATTGGCAGAACGGGGAATATAAAACGCAGCCGGTTCGCGGTTTAACTACGGCAATTTATACCCTGATGATGATGGGAAGCGCACCGCTGCAAATGCAAAAACAAGCCCCCAGCAAAGATGCCGCCGACAAATTATTTGATGCACAGGTCAAACAGCGTTTAGCCACGACTGATGCCAATGATTTGCTTTATCAGGTGGATGCCTCGCGTGATTACAATCCGCAACCGGATTTGGAAAAAATAAAAGCTCCATTGTTAGCCATCAATTCGGCTGACGATGCGGTCAATCCGCCCGAACTTGGAATTGTGGAGAAGGAAATCAAACGAGTTAAAAACGGGCGATTTATTTTGTTGCCGATCACCGATGAAACTCGCGGACACGGAACACATACACTTCCGGCAATCTGGGGAAATTATCTGGAAGAATTATTGAAACAAACCGAGAAAAAGGATTAAATCAAATAGAAAAATATGGAAATCAAAACAAAACTTGACGAATGGGAAGTTCGTGATCTGGAAGATAATTCGACTTTAAGAATTTATGTAGAACATTCAACCGAGCTTGGCAATCAATCAAAACCGGGCATACAGATTTATTACACGATTGGCGGCGGAACTTATATTGTGACATACGAACCGCTTCACGTTGAAAGATGGGCGTATCAAGCCAAAAAGGAAGGCAAAGATGTGCTTTTGTTAGAAGATAAATCGTGGATCTATCGGGAAGATACTTTTGTCAAAAATTCTTTGGTCTTAGGTGATAAATTAAAGGCACGAGTCGAGGTCAAAGTTACGAGTTCGGATGAAGTAATTACCAAAGAATACGAATTACCTTTTACGGTATAAAATTCAAAATTGATATGGCTTGGATAAAAACAATTCCATTTGAAGAAGCGGACGAAAAATTAAAAAATGCGATGCAAAGTCAGCGTGGTCTGTATCCGAAAGAATACGATACACCTCAGCCGTCGATACTGGGTGATGAATCAATTGTTTCAACCCACACCTTAATTCCTGACGCCCTTTATCACGCTTTTTCTACTTTCGGCGTTTTGATGTCGCCTGATTTGCCGCTGAATCGCCGTCAACAGGAAATGATTGCAACGATGGTTTCCTTGACCAATGATTGCTTTTACTGACTGGTTTCTCACGCAGAGTTTCTGCGTTTAGTTACGGTTGATGATGGTTTGATCGAGAAATTAAAAGCTGATTATAAGACTGCACCAATTACAGAAGCTGAATTGGTGATGTGTGATTTTGTGGTTCAATTAACCAAGGACGCAACTAAAATCACGCCTAAATATCACGAAAAACTTCGGGAAGTTG
The DNA here is from genome assembly GCA_019694395.1 of Pyrinomonadaceae bacterium. Taxonomy (GTDB): domain Bacteria; phylum Acidobacteriota; class Blastocatellia; order Pyrinomonadales; family Pyrinomonadaceae; genus JAIBCC01. The sequence continues at coordinate 87,090 of JAIBCC010000012.1, forward strand.
GATTTGATGACACGGGAATCTTACAAATTACGCTGATTGCTTCCTGGTTTAATTACATCAACCGCGTTGCCGATGCGCTTGGTGTAGCCAAATCTTAAATTAGTTAATAAATCTAACGCAGAGAACGCAAAGCCCGCAGAGTTTCTATTTATTTCAAAGTCTCTGCGAACTCCACTCTCTATGAGTTAAATCGATTTAATTGAAAATTGAAATATTTTACTGATTACTAACCAATGCCAAATTTTTACCATCCGAACTAACTGCCACACGACCAATATCTTTAATTCCAAATGAAGCTAAATCTGCAATTTCAACCCATCGTTTATCCGTTTTTTCATCAAACTTGAATAATTTCGTGCCGCTTCCGGTCAATAAACTTCCATCCGGCAGCCAGCAATAAGTTATTTTCGAGTCTTTTGGTTGGACAATCGGACGCACTGCCTGATTGCTGGGGTTAAATTCATTGATCCAAAGCTCATCATTCGGCAAACGCTTGATAAAGCTAAAATTATCAGTGTTTGGAATGAATTGCGGTGTGCTTGGCTGAGCATAATCGGAAACAAAACGATTGATATTTTTTTCGGTATTAACCCAATGAATAAAGAAAGCGTAGCGAACCCAAACGAGCGCGTCACCTTTTGAATTGAACGCATAATAGGCAACCGGTTCTTTAATTTTCAAAGCAGGCGATTCCTGTTTAGTTTGACGGTCAAATTTATAGATCGTCATTTCCTGGGTTTTACCTTCGCGGATAAAATTGATCGTTTTACCGTCAAAATCTTTTGCAGTGTATTCGTTATCTTCCGAAGTCGTGATTTGTTCGGTTTTTCCGTCGGCTAATAAATATTCGTAAATATTTGTATCTTTGCCGTTGCGGTTTGAGGTAAATAGGATCGAACGATTATCCAGCGAAAACGACGGCTGATTATCATATCCGGCATTATTAGTAATATTTTTACCGGCGGAAAAGGTGAATTTATCTGCATTTTTCTCAACTGAAAAAAGGAAGATTTCAGGATTGGGTTGTTGGGAATAGACAGAAAAATTTACCCACAATACAAACAAAAACAGGAAGAAAAGTTTTAAGTTTTTAATCATTTTAGGGATTATTTGCCCGCGAAATACGCAAAATGACGCTAAAATTAAATCCTTAAAACAAACTTGTTTTCTTTTGTGTATTTCGCGTCTTTTCGCGGGCAACCTCTTTTTTGAATCTAATTATTCTCTAAAACTTTCTGAGCCGCAAGTGCCATTCCTTTTTGGTCGTGAGCTACATTTGGAACTTCAAACATTTGCCAGGTTGTTTTAGGATTTAAAGTTTTGATTTTATTGAACATAAATGCCGCGCGCTCAAAACGGTTTTTGCCTTGAGCATCTGCTTCGGGAGTTTGGCGAAGACTTTCGGTGCGTTCAACATCAGCCGTTCCACGCATTAAAATCAATTTTCGATTAGTCCAACCCAACAAATCTTTTTGAGTAAGCGGATAAGGAGAATTTTTCAAACCATACGGAAATTCTTCATTCAAATCCGGCAAAGTGTAAAACCCGGGATTTGCTGCAATCACCGTGCGGACTCTCGCCTCCGGCATAAAAAGCATAAAACGATGAACGAATTGTCCGCCCGCCGAATGTCCGAAAAGATCGTATTTCGTTGCATTTAACTTAAATTCTTTGCGCGAATAGTCAAACATTTGTTCGATCAAAGTAAATGCCCAATTCGATTTCGGGTTTGGAGTATTATCCTTTTCTTTTCCCGAAGCAATATTACCGAAATTGTAGCCGAGTGGTTCAACCCAGTTCTTTTCGTCGAATTGCGGGGCTAAAACCAAATAATCATTTTTCTTTGACCAATCAATCCACGATTCAAGGTAATTATCTGCATCCCGTTGCCGTCCAGCCATCACGATTAAAATTTTAGTTTTTGGCGAAAGAGTTGGAGGAGCAGAATAAAACACTTTGACATCAGGATTTCCTTCACTTTTAAAGTTAAATGAAGTCAAATTTTTGTCTTCAGCAACACCAACCACACCGAGAACGATAAGCAATCCGCGTTGACTTCCCAAATGGCTGTCGGTTGAATCGAATTGCTCATCAATCGAATGTTCGCCTGTTCCTTTTCCGCCCCCGTCAATCGTGATCGCGGGAATCCCAAGACTGATGGGAATGTTTGAATCGGTGCTGGTTGCCGTAAATTCGGATTTGATGTTGAAAACTTTATCAGCTGAAGCTGTAAGTTTAATAATCGGTGAATCAGGTGATTGAGTTCCGGTCGGACGATTACCGATTGGTTTGATTTCAACGGTTAATTTTCGTGGATTTGCCCAACGGGCATTTTCTTCTTCAAGCGAAGTTTGTGCGGCTTTTTTGAATTCTGCATCAATTTTTGCCAATTCTTCCGCACTTTCCGAACGCATATCCATTTCAAGAGTAGCGGTTCTGGCAATCGAATTAACACTCGTTCCGCCTTCGATTTTGCCGACATTAAAAGTCGTTTTCGGATGTTCTGGAATTTGGAAACGAGATACTTTTTCGATCAAACGCCCAATTGCGTGAATCGGATTCGGCAAACCAAATGCACCGTAAGAATGCCCGCCCGCGCCCGTGTAAGTAACGCGATAACGAAAACTGCCGACTGCCGCAGTGGTGACAGTTAAACCGCTTCCGTCAATTGAAATAAAATGGGTAATTTTGCCTTTTAGTTCTTCGTTAAAGAGATGTCTTGTGCCGTAAAGATCGCCCAAACCTTCTTCGCCGACATTGGCAACAAAGATAATATTTCCCTGTGTCGTGATTTTTTGTGTTTCCAGAGTTCTGGCAATTGCCAATAAAACGGTTAAGCCCCGCCCATCGTCAGAAATGCCTAAACCTTTAATAATACTGCCGTTGCGAGTAACCTTTACCTCGGAATTATCGAAAACCGTATCGAGATGTGCGGCTAAAACAAGTGTCGGAACATTCGCGCCGCCTTTTCCCGGTCGTTCGCCAATGACGTTTCCAACTTTATCAATCCGCACGTTTTTCAAACCGACTTGAGTAAATTGCTGTTTGAAATATTCGGCACGTTTTTGCTCTTTGAACGTTGGCGAAGCAATTTCGGTGATCTTTATCTGCTCTTCAACGGTGTTTGGTTCGATTGATTTGATGTATTCAAGCGCGTCTTTTACTTTTGGATTATTTGCTAACTTTTCGGCATCAGTTGTAACCTGTGCCGAAAGGCTGAAAAAAGTAAAAGCAATTATAAAAAAGGTAAAGAAAATTTTAGAAAGTTTAAGCATCGGATTATTCTACTCAATTTTGCGGAAAAGCACATTTTAACGCTTCAATTACGGGCTGCCATGACTTTTTATCTTTACGAAGAACTCCTTCTTGTTCGATATGAATAAACCCGCCGGGTTCGGGTGAATCCTTGACTCCTTTTTCGCAAGGATTACTTTTTTCACCGTTGGAAAAACGACCTTGGACATTGCTCAAGGCATTCAATGGACAACTTGTTTTTCCGTCGTAAATTTCAGATTCGACACCATTTTTGGTCAAACAATCAAGTAATCTTTTTGAATTAGTTGTAACGGTTTTGCTTCCGGTGCTCATAAAAGCATTTGGACAAATATCTCGTGTTCCCATTCCGTGAAGCTGAACTGCAACCATATTTGGAATATTTTTAACCAAACTTTCGTGAATAGCATGAAAAGGGGTTGCCGTGGCGTGTGCAACATCCGAAACCGGATAATTCACATCAGGATCATTTGATTTCGGCTGCGTGCAGGGCGTATCCTGATCATTTGTCCGGCGATGCGCTCCCGCCAGCAGATAGGCTTTGGCACCGGTTTGCAAAAAAGCATCTATTCCCTGAAATTCGGTGTTGCTGTCAAAAACAGGGTGCGGGATTTCTAAAACCAGATTATTTTTGGTATTCAAATCAAAAATGAATAATCCCCAACCAGCCTGCAAGGGATAATTTTCTTCCAGCAAAACATATTCGCGTTTAGTAGTTTTATCCGTAAATAGTGTTAATTCATAAGGATAAGAAAGTTGAGTAATCATTTGTTGAGCGTTATCTAAACGATTATTCAAAATGCTTTCAGTGATGAACTGCCATGCTTTTAATTGCCCTTCAGTTGGAATCCGGAACAAATTTGAATCTTTTTTAAGTTGATTCTCCGAGGCTTTTTTAACTTTATCAAAAAGATTGCCGCTGCTTTTTTTGATGTCAATAGCAAAAACTGAAACTGTTGAAAATAACGCAATTATAATCCCAAATAAAACTACTTTTTTCATATTTTTGGCAAAAAAAGTGCCGCCGATCAACGTAATTGACAGGAGATTTTCTGCATTTCACGAAAATCAGCGGCTAAGTGTAAAAAAGGAGAAAAGAACTAAAAATTCAAACGTAAAGCAAACTGCATCAAACGCGGTCTTCCAACGATACCAGTAATTCGTCCGAAATTAGCACTATTGATATTCGTTACCGGATTATCAAAATTGACCGTATTAAATGCGTTAAAAATCTCCGCTCTGAATTCAAAATTCATAGTTTCGGTAATTCTGGTTCGTTTCAAAGTGCTGAAATCAAAGTTCATAAATCTCGGACCATAAATAGTCGAAAGACCAAGCGAACCAATTGTTCCGGGTTGCGGATTAAGGAAAATCACCTGTGAAGGAGTAGAAGTGCTGCCCGGTGCCAGATTCGGATCAATATAAAAGATTCCGGCGGCGGTATTTTTGATTCCCAACAGATTTTGTAATTGACTTCGATCTAATCCGCCAACTACGTCAACAGTGTTCGAGGCTGAACGGTCATCACGGTTATAAGTTCCGCGACCTGACAATAAGCTCAAAGGATCGCCGGAACTGTATTTGAAAATTCCGCTGACCTGCCAACCGCTGATCAATCCGCCCAAGATTCCTTTTTGTTTCCGCAGGAATTGTCTTCCACGACCGAATGGAAGTTGATAAATTGTGTTGGCTAAAAATTGGTGTGTATTGTTAAATTGCGAGTATTCCCGATGGGTATCACGCAAAGTTAAGAATGAATTTGTATCGCCGGTTGAACCGATAAAATCTGACAATCCTTTGGCAAAAACATAACTTGCCTGGAATCGTAATCCACCGGACAATCTGCGGGTTAATTCGATTTGCAATGAATCATAGGCTGAAGTGGAACCATTGGTGAAAAGTTGTGCACCCCGGACATTCGGATTTGCCCGAATAAAGTTGATTGGCAAATCGCCACGGGCAACAGCATCAAAAAACGGTGCGCCACGAACTCCGCTGATTAAACGCACACGCGAAACGTAATCAGCAAAATCACCAACACGATTTTGGTCAAGTCTGGTGATGTAATTTGTATTGGTAAATTCTGTGGCACGACCAAAGAACAACACATCCATCAACGGATTTGGTAAACTTCCGAACGCGGCAAAGGCTGCATTATAAGCAAAACTATCGCCCCCGCCTCTGGCTCTTGAAACAGCTAAATTGTTTTGGGCAATTTTGAAGGTATCCAAAATCGATTGTCCGGTTTTGGGGTCTTTGGCAAAAATGTTGACTTCATTGACATCATAACCACGATAAAGTTTTTTACCGCGATTACCGACATAACGAACTTCGAGGGAAGTGCCTTTGAGAATTTCGTATTGCACGCCGAAATTAAAATCGTGCATATACGGTGTTCTCAAATTTTCATCAAAAGCCCGAACATCAACGGTTGAATTGGTTTGAATGCTTTGAACTGCCGGAATTGTTACGGTCGGAGTTGGGGTTACGCCGAAACCATCGCGCAAATACCCGGTGTTGATCGCCCGCGTGGTGGTGATAATTAAACCTTCATTATCGTCCAATGTTCCGTCAATTGTGTTAAAAGTTCCTTGGAAATAACTGATCCGATAACCGCCGCGAACGGACATTTTACCTTTTTTGAATGGATCCCAAGCAGCTCCGATGACAGGTGCAAAGTTATTATTATCGGCTTTGTAAAGTTTTCCGTCATTTGGAAAATTCAAAATTGTTTGCGAAGGTCCGTTTATCGCTCCGGGTTTGAAAAGGTTTCCGGGACCGGAAATTCCATAGAGTGCTGCGGAACCGCCAACAGGTAAAAGCCCTAAATTATTTAATTCTTTAACGGCAGTGTTGTATTCATAACGCACTCCGAGATTCAAGCTTAAATTCGGACGATAACGCCACGAATCCTGAAAATAAAGATTGGTTTCCCAATTTGAATAGCCGCGTCTTTCAGGTGCGCCCGGAACTGCGCCTGAACTTTGACTGGTGGCATTAAACACTTGAGTTACAGAACCTAAAGCACCAGTTATTGTGTTGGCTAAAACACGAGCATTCAAATAATCGGTTGAAGTGCTGCCGCCAAAATTATTGGCTTGGGAAAATCCGGTTGAATTATCCGTGCTGAAATCAACTGTCGGCAAAGTTCCCGCAAAGGCATATCGTTTAACCCATGGGTTACGAATTTCGATTCCGCCTTTGAAGGTATGACTGCCCTGAATCCAGGTTAAATTATCTGTCCATTGCAGCACTCTTAAATTACGGTTTGAACCCAGAAAACTGTCCTCAGGCTCGAAAACATTAGCAATATCAATTACATAACCGCGAGCAAAAGATGCGGTATTTCCAAAGGTCAAAGTAGAAATCTGTGCGCCGAATCTTGCTTCATTAATTAAGTTTGAAGATAAGATTGAACGGAATGTTCCCGAAAGTCCGCGTCCGATTGTATTACGGGTTCGATAAGTTGAATCCGGGAATGCGGGTTCGCCCTCGTTGATATAATCCCCGTTAAAGTTAATATCGCCGTAATTAAAAGTTGTTTCAAATGAATGTTTATCATTGATCCTGTAATCAAAACGGGTTGAAAACTGATCGGTCGGGGAAATAACTTTTGAGTTAAACCGAAATCCACCCGTATTCAATCCGTCGCCGATTTGGTAATTATTCGGCAAAGGCATTACCGACATATAATTTTTAATTGTCGGATCAATCGGTTGATTGAAACGTGCCGTTCCTGAAATTCCCAAAACATTTTGGATACAGATTGTTCCAACCGGAACTGTTGCTCGTCCGCCTGCTCCCGTAGCACCGCAAGTTCCGCTTTGAGTAGAAGCCGTTCCGGTTCCGGCATTTGCCGTCACAGTTGCTGCAGCGGCGTTTTGCGGAGTTGTCGGCAAACCTTTGATATAACGGAAAACTCCGGTTAAGGCAGTTGCTGTATAGACCAAACGATTACGCGAAAGTCCGCGTGATTCGCGCTTGCCCTCGTAGGATGTAAAGAAGAACAATTTTTCTTTAAAGATCGGACCGCTGAATCTTCCGCCGAATTGATTACGAATCAGTGGTTCGCGTGGAACGCTTTTTCCGTTTTCCAGAATGGTTGAATTGTTAAAAAATGAATTGGCGTTAAAAGCCGTATTGCGATGAAATTCAAAAATGGAGCCTCGGAATTTATTGGTTCCCGAAGCTGTAACCGCATTAATTTGAGCCGAACCGCGTCCGAATTCTGCGGAAGGAAGCGAAGTTGTTACCCGAAATTCCGCAATGCTCTCAACACTGACCGGAATGACACCAAGCGAAATGTTGGCAGGAGTTTTCAAAAAGTTATCCGAAGCATTTACGCCGTCAACAGTTAAATTGTTGGCAACAGTTCGGTTTCCATTAATTGAAAAGCTGGTAACTTCACCGTCTGCGCCGGTTTTGGTTTGGACTCCGGCATTGAGAGTAGCCAATTCAAAAGGATTACGCCCGTCTAGCGGAAGTTCCAGAATCTTTTGCCGATCAACTACTTCTCCTACTTCTGAATTGGTCGAATTGATTGTAATTTGAGCATCATCCGCCGAAACATTAACCTGTTCATTGACCGTTCCCAGTTCCAATTGAATGGTAACTCCGGTGACGGTTCCGACCTGAACGGTAATATTTTCGATCAGGACTTTTTTAAACCCCTGCACCTCAGCCCCAATGGTATAGTTTCCGGGTTTAACCTCATTAATTGTAAAGGTTCCCTCGTCGGTGGTGGTTGCATTCAGTTTTTCGCCGGTTCCAATGTTGGTTGCCGTAATTGCAACATTTGGCACAAGCTGGTTTTGCGGGTCTTTGACCGTTCCCTCAATTCGTCCGCGAAGTGTTTGTCCGATAACTAAAGTTCCCGAAAACAAAAGTAAGACCGAAGCGATAAGCAAAAGTTTGAATTTCATCTTTTTTTATACCTTCTGAAAACTAAAAATTTTAAATTGTTCTTAATAACTAAAAGTGGTTAGGTAAGATTTTACAACCTATTTGAATTTTTAGGTTTTAATTGTTGTAAAAAAGATGTAACAAGATGTAACAAATTTAGAAAACATCAAAACTGAAACCAGCCGCGAACGAGCAATAAGCCTAATCTCTACAGTTAGTTGCTTTCAGTTTCAATAAAATTTATCGAGGAATTTAATCAAAAGTGAGGATGAAAACAGATCAAGATTCAACGACCTCGATATGTTTAACTAAATTTTCCTCTTCTTCAACAGGATTTTCGGCTAACGGTAAAGTTCCGTTCAGAACTCTGGTCGCTCTTTCACGATCAAATTCGCCTTCCCATTTAGCAATTACTACGGTTGCTACTCCATTTCCGATCAAGTTGGTTAAGGCACGGGCTTCGGACATAAATCGGTCAACTCCCAATAGTAAGGCAATTCCTGCTACCGGAATATGTCCAACGCTGGAAAGTGTGGCAGCCAAAGTGATAAAACCGCTTCCCGTAACTCCTGCCGCCCCTTTTGAAGTCAGCAAAAGAACCAATAAAATGCTCATTTCCTGAGCAAAACTAAGTGGGGTGTTAGTGGCTTGAGCCACGAAAATGGCGGCAATCGTTAAATAAATCGAAGTTCCATCCAAGTTAAATGAATAACCTGAAGGAATTACTAAACCAACTACCGATTTAGTGCAGCCGAGATGTTCCAGCTTTTCCATCATTCTAGGCAAGGCTGATTCCGAGCTGGAAGTTCCGACCACGATCAAAATTTCCTCCTTGATATATTTTAGGAATTTGATGATGGAGAATCCCGCAAAATAGGCGATTAACCCCAAAACAACAAAGATAAAAACGATGCAAGTGATATAAACACAAAGCATTACGGTGGCAAGGGACTGCAAAGTGCCGATTCCGAATTTTCCAATAGTAAAAGCCATTGCGCCAAAGGCTCCGATTGGCGCAAAACGCATGATAACCGTAATGATTCCGAAAAAGACCTTTGAGATTAATTCCAGTCCATTCAAGATAGGTTTGCCTTTGTCGCCCAGCATACTCAAAGCAATGCCAAATAAAATTGCAAACAAAAGCACCTGCAAAATCTCACCCTGGGCAAAAGCACCAAAAACCGTATCTGGAATTATGTGAAGTAAAAAATCCGTGGTGCTTTGTTCCTGAGCTGCTTTCGTATAGGTTTCAATTCCCTTAGTGTCTAATTTGGATGGATCGGCGTTGATTCCAACTCCGGGTTGAACGATTTTGACCACCAACAAGCCGATAAAAAGAGCAAAGGTGGTAACAACCTCAAAATAAAAAAGGGCTTTTAACCCGACTCGCCCAAATTTTTTCAAATCACCGATTCCGCCGATTCCGCTAACGACCGTCAGGAAAATAATCGGCGCAATTACCATTTTGATAAGTTTAATAAATGCATCGCCCAAGGGTTTTAGTTTTTCTCCGAAGGTGGGAAAGAAAAAACCAACTAAGACTCCAATAATAATTGCTGTAATTACTTGGAAATACAGCACTTTGTAAAATGGTTTACGTTCTTTGGGAGCTTCACCCTGTTCATTAACGATTAGTTCCATAGTTGTTTTTAATTGGCTTGATTGACCTGATCAAAATGTAGATTCTTCGGCATCTTAGAAATAAACTAAGCCTAAATCACTACACAGTTTGTAAAAAAGATGTAACAAATTGTAACAAATATAGTTGTAAAGCTACATTTTGTCTAAAGTTTGACATATTATTAGGAAAGTCATCAGCAGAAATTAGGCTTTTTTATGAAAAACTGGCGTGAGTTACAGAAAAATCGTTATTTGTTGATTGCCTCCGGGGTCATCATTATTGCTATTTTTGCGCTTCTTTTTATGCAGTATCGTTCTGCCAAAAGAACGCAGGAGCACTCGCAGAAAACGATGAAAGCCAATCTTCAATTACATCTTTTTGAAATTTCCGAAGAAGCAAAACGGAAAATTCTTGACCACGCTAACCACATATTGCACGGCGTTCGCCAGCAGCGGATCAGAGATCGAAATATTCCGAGTATTGAACGTGCATTTACTCGTTTGGCTAAACGTTATCCTGAAATTGAAGATTATTACGTTGTTTTCTTTGACAGCAAAAAGGAAAACGAAACTTGGAAAGCCCTAAAATTTGTGCGTCCTGATCCGAATGATCCGAATGTTCAGACTTACGAAGGAATTCCGGTCGGAAAAGTAATTGAAGATGAAGCAGTTTCGCAATCATTGCACAGAGCCTGGGATTCCATTCAGAATAAGGAATCTCAAACGACACTTTACACGGCGTTTGATCCTATTACGGTGAATGAAAAACCAACCCAATATTTCTTTCACACAGTTTTTGAACTTGATCGTTTGAAACGAACGGAACCACTGGAAAATATTGGAATGCTTGTCTTTAGCGCAAATCCTGATGAATTTCCTTCAAAAGATTATTTGCAAAAATTAGTTGCAAAACACCAGAAACGGGATAAGGAAGTAAATGGTTTGGTCGGTAAATTGGATTACACCATCTCGATCAATCAAAACGGTGTAAAAAGTGACTTAATTTCAACCAATAAAGATGTTCTGCCGATCTTATCCAGAAGTTTTGAAGATTCGGACAAACTTTTTCCAAATTTAACTTTCGGCGTTTCGGCTCCTGATATTGAAGCAAAAACATACGCCAATGAATTTACGCAATCGGGAATTTTTCTGGGAATTGTGGCGGTGATAGCGGCAATTTTCGGTTTGGTTTTAGCTTGGAAAGCAACTCAGCGCGAGATGGAACTGGCACAAGTTAAATCTGACTTTTTGGCAAATATTTCCCACGAGTTAAAAACCCCATTAACTGCAATTCGGGCATTCGGCGATTTACTGAATTCCGGACGAGCAAACAAACCTGAAAGAATCCGCGAATACGGCGGAATTATTAAAACCGAAAGTGATCGCTTAACTGCCTTGATAAACAATATTTTGGAAATGTCGCGGATGGAACGGGGAATCCGTAAATATAAATTGGAAGAAGGTGATTTACGCGAAATTGTCTCCGAAACTATCGAAGTTTTCAAACATTCGCCCGAAGCGGCAAAATTTGAAATTGAACCAAGACTTTCGTTGCAGCCGGTAATCACAAAATTTGACGAAGGGGCGATTCGCCAAGCCGTTATAAATTTGCTTTCAAATGCAGTAAAGTATTCGGGAAATAGTGAAAAACACCTAATTCAAGTTAATTTGAAGACGGAAGAAAACGAAGCAGTAATTGAAGTTAAAGATTTTGGAGTTGGAATTTCAAAAGAAGATCAACGGGATATTTTCCTTCCATTTCACCGTTCCAAAAATAACGAAATTCAAGCTAAAGGCGGAACAGGCTTAGGACTTGCGATCGTCAAAGAAATTGCTCGCGGACATGGGGGAGAAATAACCGTCGAAAGTGAATTGGAAAATGGCGCAACTTTTCGGCTGAGCTTGCCTATTTTGGAAGAAATCGTCAACGAAGAAGTAGAAAAAGATGGCACATATTTTGGTTATCGAGGACGAGCCAAGCGTAGCTATCGCCCTGCGCGATAGTCTTGAATCAGAAGGACATTTTGTGACCGTTGCCTCAGACGGCGGCGAAGGTTTTCAACGTGCTTCGACCGAGGTGTTTGATTTAATTCTGCTTGATCTAATGCTGCCGAAAATGAGCGGTTTGGAAATTTGTCAACGCCTTCGCGCCAATGAAATTGAAACGCCGATAATTATGTTGACAGCCCGGGGAGCATCTTCGGATGCTGCTTTCGGATTGAAATTGGGTGCGGATGATTATATTCCAAAGCCTTTTGATGTCGGTGAACTTCTTGCCCGAATCGAAGCCGTTTTGCGTCGTTCCAGTCGTCAGCAAAGTGAAAAAAACATTTTTTATATCGGTAATGTTCAATTGGATTTGCGTCGTCTAAAAGCCACCCGTAATGGCGAACCGCTTGATTTAAGTCCGCGCGAATTTGAGATTTTGCAATTACTCATTGCCCATTCCGGGGAAACTGTCACCCGGGAACAACTTCTTCATCATATTTGGGGCGAACATGCTTCGCTCTTTACCCGGACGATTGACGCACATATCACCCGTCTGCGTCAGAAAATCGAACCGAATCCGGCAAATCCGGAATATATCATTACTGCACACCGGGTTGGCTACCGGTTAGTTGGAAGTTGATTTTCGCAAGAAATTTATTTTGGAATAAGAATTGCTTCTTAATTGATTAATCAATCACGAGGAGCAATTTTTTATGAAAAATAATACAGAAAGGTGTGCGGTTATTTTAGCGGGAGGAGATGGTAGTCGCCTAAAGTCTTTGACTAAAGCAATTACTGGTGACGAGCGTCCAAAACAATTCTGTCCGATTTTAAATAATGAAACCTTGCTGGACGTGACTAGAAAACGAGTTGAATTAAAGATAAATACAGAGAATATTTATTATTCATTGACTCAAAAACACGAATTTTATTACCGGGAATTATTTTCGGGCGTAAAAAAGTCAAATTTGATCGTTCAATCTGAAAATAAAGGCACGGCTCCCGCGATTTTGTATGCTTTGATGCGTCTTGCCACACAAAATCCAGAGGCAATTGTGGCATTTTTCCCATCAGATCATTATTTTTCCGATGATTTAGCACTGATGAATCAAGTAGAAAGGGCTTTTGAAACCGCTGAACGACAGCCAAAATCAATAGTATTATTAGGGATTGAACCTGACAAAGCCGAAACTTCTTATGGCTGGATCGAGCCGATTGACTCCGTATTTTCCGAAATGGCAAATTCGGTCAGTCAAGTTAAACGATTTTGGGAAAAACCGACTTTTGAATCTGCCACACATCTTTGGTTAAAAGGTTGTCTATGGAATAGTTTTGTAATGATTGGAAAAGTTTCGACCTTTCTGGAAATCATCAAACGTGAATTGCCGGATGTTTATCGAATGTTTGAAGCGGTTAGCGTAACTTTTGGAACATCTGCCGAAAAACAAACTATGCGTTCACTTTACGCCTGGATAAATGAAATCAATTTTTCCAGCGAAGTTCTGGAAAAATGCGCCGATGAACTTTTTGTTCTGCGCGTTAGTGATGTTACCTGGAGCGATTGGGGCGAACCGCACAGAGTTTTGGGAACACTTTCAAATTTAGGTGTGCAAATGGATTGGATGATCGTTGCCGCTTAGTTGTCCAAAGTCTAAAGTCCAAAGTCTAATGTCGAAGCAAATGACCTTGGACTTTGGACCTTGGACTTTAGATAAAAAGCTCCGCTAAACCATTCATCCCTTTTAATTGTAAAAAATTGTAGTTTTTCAATTCATCGTCCGCAACAATTTCCCTCACCCAGGTTGTGTGATAAGGAATGTGGATTGCCGCCGCGCCGATTCTTAAAATAGGCAAAATATCTGATTTCAAAGCATTTCCAATCATCACAAATTTATCTTTATTAATTTTGTGTTTAGCCAAAATCTTTTGATAAACCTCATCATCCTTTTCCTTGACGATTTCCACTTTGCTGAAATAATGCGCCAATCCTGAACGCGCGATTTTACTTTCCTGATCGAACAGGTCGCCTTTGGTGATGACCATTAAATCGTGCGTTTTAGAAAGTTTTTCGATTGTTTCCGCCACGCCATCCAAAAGTTCAATCGGGGATTTGAGCATTTCTTTAGCAAAATCAATTATCTGCCTAATTTCAGCACCGGAAATACGACCTTCGGAAAGCTCGATAGCGGTTTCAATCATCGAAAGTGTAAAACCTTTGACACCATAACCAAAATGTTCGATATTTCGGGTTTCGGTATCAAAAAGTTGGCTTTCGATCCATTCGGCATCGTGATATTTAGCTAGCAAATTTTTATATTTGTCTTGTGTGATAGTGAAAAGCGATTCGTTATGCCAGAGCGTATCATCGGCATCAAAGGCGATTATTTCAATATGTTTCATTGATGACATAATTTTGTGATGAACAGTATTTACTTTAACTTAAAATTAGTTTCAAATATAAATCAAGTAATCTTTCAAAAAAAAATGATGCAAAAGGAACGCCACGCTTCTAGCTGGCATTGAGCGCAAAGCGCGAACATTTCAAGTTTAATCTAAATTTCACTCTGATTTAACTTGGGCTACATCGTTTACACGATGTTTGCCAGCAAGATGCTGGCGTTCCTTTTCTAAAATTTCTTTTATGTCAAAAAAACTAATCTGTTTTATTTTCGCTTTTGTTTTATCAATTGCTCCGGCAGCTTTTGCCCAAAAGAGCGTTCCGTATATGACCGAACCTTCGATTTCTCCTGATCGCAGGGAAATTGCCTTCGTGTCGGGTGGCGATATTTGGACGGTTTCCGCTTCGGGCGGTGCGGCACAACTCCTTGTTTCGCACGCGGCTAACGAATCTCGTCCGCTTTATTCGCCTGATGGAAAAAGTCTGGCGTTTTCTTCAAACCGAACGGGAAATGGCGATATTTACATTTTGAATTTGGAAACGGGCGATTTGCAAAGGATTACTTTTGATGATGCAGGCGACCAGCTTGAAAATTGGTCGCGTGACGGACAATGGCTTTATTTTTCTTCTTCGAGCAAAGATATTTCAGGAATGAGCGACATTTTTCGGGTTTCGGTCAATGGCGGAACTCCAATGTTGATTAGTGCAGACCGTTACACCGCTGAATTTCAAGCTGCTCCTGCTCCTGACGGTTCAATCGCGTTTTCGGCTCGCGGAATTTCCAACGGACAATGGTGGCGTAAAGGGCGCAGTCACATTGACGAAAGCGAAATCTGGCTCAAAAAAGGTGAAAGTTATGAAAAATTGGCGGATGGCGGAGCGAAACAAAATTGGACGATGTGGAGCGTGGACGGCAAACAAATTTATTATGTTTCAGACCGCAGCGGAACGAATAATATTTGGTCGCAACCTGTTAAAGGACAACCAAAACAATTAACAAATTTCACCACGGGACGAGTCCTTTTCCCTAATATTTCCTACGACGGAAAACAAATCGTTTTTGAACGCGATTTTCATATTTGGTCAATGGATACGGGCAGCGGAAGGGCAGCCGAAGTGCCAATTACTTTGCGCGGTGCGGCGACTTCGCCAATGTCAGAAAGGATAAGTTTAGCGGGACAAGTCGGTGAGTTGGCACTTTCGCCTGACGGTAAAAAGATTGCCGTTGAAGCACACGGCGAAATTTTTGCCGCATCGGCAAAAGACGGCGGTGATGCGGTTCGGATTACCAGAACGGCAGCGGCGGAAAGTTTTGCCACATGGTCGGGTGATAGCAAAAAATTGGTCTATTCGTCCGAAAGAAATGGCACAATGCAGCTTTTTCAATATGATTTTACGACCGAAACCGAAACCCAATTAACCTCTACTGGCAGCGATTTTTCACCGATTTTTTCGCCTGACGGAAAGACAATGGCGTTTATCCGCAATGGACGTTCGTTGATGGCTTATGATGTTGCCACCAAACAGGAACGCGAGCTTTGCAAACTTTTTAGCGATTCACCGCCGCTATTGGGCAAACGTTCATTTGCCTTTTCGCCGGATAATAAATGGATTGCCTTTTTGACCTATTCGCCTGAAACCCGTTCATATACCAATGTTTCTGTCGTTCCGACAACAGGCGGACAAGCCCGACCAATTAGCTTTTTAGCCAATTCAAATGCCGGAACGATTTCGTGGAGTCCCGATGGAACTTACATTCTTTTTGATACGAGCCAGCGAACCGAAGACGGAGTAATTGCGCGGGTTGAATTGACCTTACGAACTCCTAAATACCGCGAAGATCAATTCCGCGACCTTTTCAAAGAGGAAAATCCGCGTCAGCGACCAACGCAGAATCCTGCCCCAAGTCCGTCAGCCACTCCAATTCCTTCAGCTTCACCAACTCCGGCTGAAGAAAAGAAGGGAACCGAGATTGTTTTTGAAAACATCCGTCAGCGTTTAAGTATTTCGCGTCCCGGCATAAGTGTTGGAAATATGGTGATTAGCCCTGACGGTAAAACGCTTTTGGTTAGCGCATCAGCGGAAGGTCAGTTTAATTTTTACACGATTTCGCTGGATGAATTGGCAACCGATCAATCGGCGCGGCAATTGACTTCGACTTCCGGTTTTAAATCCGAACCGCAATTTTCACCTGATTCCAAAGAAGTTTTTTATCTCGAAAACGGGCGGGTCAATATTGTTTCAATGGATCGCCGCGAAGTGCGCCCACTTGCCTTGAATCTAGATATGAACGTCAATTTTGCACAGGAAAAAATGGAGGTTTTCAAACAGGGCTGGCGTTATATGCGCGACAATTTTTACGATGACAAATATCACGGCGCGGATTGGAACGCGGTTGAAAAAACTTATGAACCTCTGATTCAGCAAGCTCGGACAATGGACGAAGTTCGCCGTTTGATGAATATGATGGTTGGCGAATTGAACGCTTCCCATTTAGGCGTGGCTGGTGCGTCAGGTTTTAACGGTTCGCTGATCGGCAAACTTGGTTTGCGTTTTGACCGTAACGAATATGAAACCAACGGACGCTTGAAAGTTAATGAAATCATTGAACTTAGTCCGGCAGCTGTTTCCAAGGAAATCAAAGTTGGCGATTATTTGTTGAGTGTTGACGGTGCAAAAATTGATAAATCGGTAAATTTAGATGAGCAATTGGAAAACAAAGTAAATCGGCGGGTGGTTTTAGGAATTTCGGCAGATGGCACTAACAAAAAAGATGTTATCGTCAAACCTATTTCAACCGGCGCAGAGAAAAATCTCCTTTATCGGCAATGGGTTGAAGATAACCGTAAATATGTCGAAAAAATCAGCAACGGCAAGCTCGGCTATGTTCATCTGCCCGATATGGGGCAGGGAACGCTCAACCAGCTTTACGTTGATTTAGACGCGCAAAATCAAGCGAAAGAAGGTGTTATCATTGACGTTCGTAATAACAACGGCGGTTTTATAAATCCGTATGTGATTGATATTTTGTCGCGCAAAGGTTATTTGAAAATGACCGAACGCGGATTGTGGACCGTTCCTTCGCGTTCCGCGCTTGGACAACGTGCGCTTGAACGCCCGACGATTTTAATTACAAATCAACATTCGCTTTCCGATGCCGAAGATTTTACCGAAGGCTACCGTAGTTTGAAACTAGGCAAAGTTGTGGGTGAACCGACTTCCGGTTGGATCATTTTTACCTGGAATACAAACCTTTTTGACGGCACAAGTTTGCGGATGCCGCGTCAACGAATTGATGGAACGGACGGCAAAAATATGGAACTTAATCCGCGTCAGGTAGATGTTCCGGTCACGCGACCAATCGGTGAAACTTTGACCGGAAAAGATTCTCAACTCGATGCAGCGGTGCGGGAATTATTGGCACAGATCGGCGGAAAACAGTAAATTAAAAATTAATAGTAAAAAGGCAAAAGAAAGGTAATAGATTTAATAACCAACAAAAATCGAACATTTTCAGATTTTGTTGCGTAAAAATCTTTACCCTGCATTTGCCTTTTTTATTTCAAAAATTGGAATAAAGGTTTATATTTTAGGGATTCAATCAACAGAAAGACTTTCTCAAACTAATTATGAAGGTAGGCTACCAAACTGTTATCGAAAAAATGGAAAATCCTTTGACGCAGAGCGTTAGAGAGATTTTGGAACAAGGTTTGAACTTGATTGAAAAGATGGATGATACAAGTTTTGCGGACGGCGGACGGGGAAGTGTCGGAACACATTTTCGGCACTGTCTTGATTTTGCTGGGAATTTCTTAAGCGGACTGAAATCTGAAAAAACCGATTACAGTCAGCGCGAAAGAAATACGGGAATCGAAACCAATCGTCAACTGGCAATTCAAAAACTTTCATCCATAATTCAGGAGCTTCAAACCGTCGAAATTTCAGATTTGGAGAAACCTGTCATGGTCAAAATTGAAGAAATCAGCGGTTTAATGGGCAGACCCGAATGGGCTTGGTCATCAGGTTTGCGCGAACTCGAATTTTTACAAAGTCATACGATTCATCACTTTGCACTGATTGCATATAAACTTCAGGCACTTGGAATCGAAGTCGAAGAAGGCTTTGGAGTCGCACCTTCAACTTTGAAATTTTGGCAGGAAGAAAAAGCGAAAGCGGTTTAAGAGGAGAATTGAAAATGGAAATGTCAAAAGGATTGTTGATTGTAACTTGGATTTGCCGGATTGTTGTTGCCATAATTTTATTACAAACTTTATTTTTCAAATTTACCGGCGCAGAGGAATCAAAATATATTTTTTCGACCTTGATGGGCGCGGAAAATGAATGGATCGGCAGAATCGGTTCGGGATTGGTGGAATTGATCGCGGCAATTTTAATTCTTTATCCTGCCACAAACTGGCTCGGCGCGTTGATTGCTTTAGGAACGATTTCAGGCGCGATTTTTAGCCATTTGACCAAACTTGGGATTGTGGTCAAGGACGACGGCGGACTGCTTTTTACACTGGCGATTGTAGTTTTTGTTTGCAGCGCGATTCTTTTGGTAATTCACCGGAAAGCAGTTCCATTAGTCGGCGCTTATGTTTAAGATTGTTAACGGCGAAATACGTTAAAAACGCGAAAAGATTTTTATGAAATTATAATTTTTGGTTTTATTTTAGCGTATTTCGCGTGTTTCGCGGGCAAACTCTTTCTTTAATGACTCAAAAACGTAAATTTTACAAACGCATTTGGTTTTGGTTCCTATGCGTTTATCTTTTGTTGATGGCTTGGTCGGGAGTGGTGCGTTTTCGCCAGCCTGAAAAGCCATTTCCCGAAAATAAAAAAGTCGCAGATTTACAAACAATTTCAGGCGAAAAAACTCTAAACTCTACAATTCGATTTGCTTATCAGGAGTTTTCTCCCGAAAATCCGACGGATTCGACACCGATCTTTATGTTTCACGGCAGTCCGGGCGAAAGCCGTGATTTGGTCAAAGTTGGGCAAGAAATTGGCAAAACGCGAAGGGTTATCATTCCCGATTTGCCGGGTTTTGGCGATTCAACCGAACAAATTCCTGATTATTCTTTTCTTGCTCACGCCCTTTACGCGCTTGAACTTGCCGACCAATTAGGCATTCAAAAATTTGATGTGCTTGGGTTCAGTATGGGCGGCGGAGTTGTTTTGAGCCTTTATGACATTGCGCCTGACCGGGTTCGCTCGGTTTCGATGGTTTCGGCAATCGGCGTGCAGGAATACGAGCTTTTAGGAAATTATCAAATCAATCATGCTTTACACGGAATTCAACTTGGATTTTTCTGGTTTTTGAAAAACTTTACACCCAATTTCGGCATTTTCGATAAAATGGTGATTTCATATTGCCGTAATTTTTACGATTCCGATCAAAGACCTTTGCGCGGAATTTTGCAGAAAATCGAAGTTCCCGTGATGATCATTCACGGAACGCAAGACCCTTTAGTCCCGATTGAAGCAGCCCGCGAACACGCCCGACTTGTTCCGCAGAGTGAGTTTTTCGAGTTCAATGATGAAAGCCATTTTATCGTTTTTCTTCATCCCGAAAAAGTTGTATCTAACCTAAGCGAATTTTTAAATAAAGTTCAAAACAGGACGGCAAAAACGCGCGCAAATGCTGATGCAAACAGAGTTGCAGAATCACAAAAGCCGTTTCAAGCCGAGATTTCAGAAGTTAAAGGTGTCACTGCTTTTGTCTTTTTTCTGCTTATCACTGCTTGCTCTTTAATTACCGAGGATTTGACCTGTATCGCGGTGGGAGTTTTGGCTGCCCAAGGGCGAATCAATTTAACGCTGGCAATTATTTTTTGTTCTTTAGGGCTTTGGATTGGGGATATGCTGGTCTATTGGAGTGGCAGATGGATTGGGCAAAAGGCTTTACATCGCGCTCCATTTAGTTGGTTTATCAACGAAAATGCGGTTAAAAAAGGTGCGGATTGGTTTCAAAAACGCGGTGCAATTGCTATTTTTCTCAGCCGTTTTATGCCAAGTTTTCGTTTTCCGATGTATCTCGGCGCAGGAATTTTTCGGATGAGTTTTCTTAAATTTGCAGTTTATGGGGCAATTGCGGTAGCGATTTGGACTCCTGTTTTGGTTTACCTTTCGGCAAAACTTGGGGCAGAAGCCATCGAATCTGCGTTAATGAGCGGACAAAACGCGCTCTGGAAACTAATTTTAGTCTTTTTTATCCTCTACTTTTTAATCAGATTTTTGCTCAAATTAACCATTTGGAAAGGTCGTCGTCTTGCATTTGGCAGATGGAAACGCTTTCGCCATTGGGAGTTTTGGTCAATGCGGATTTTTTATCCGCCCGTTTTAGTTAATATTATGGGGCTGATGTGGAAACACAAAAGCCTGACCATTTTTACTTGTGCCAATCCTGCGATAGAAGCGAGCGGTTTTGTCGGAGAATCGAAAAAAGAAATTTACGAAGGTTTGCGGAAATCGTCCGAAAATCACCAGTTTTTGCTGAAATTTACGACAATTCCGGTTGATGCCGACAACAAATTAAATATTGCCCAAAATTTTATCAAAACCAATGAGCTGACGTTTCCAATTGCTCTAAAGCCAAATTCTGGCGAACGGGGCAAAAACGCTTTTATTATCAAAAACGAACGGGAATTAGAAAAGAATTTAGCGGAAATCGAAGAAGATTCGATTTTGCAGGAGTTTGCCCAAGGCGAAGAATTTGGTGTTTTTTATTATCGGTATCCGAACGAAGAAAAAGGAAAGATTTTTGCCATTACCGAAAAAGTTTTCCCCAAAATTGTTGGCGATGGAGTTTCAACGCTGGAAACCTTGATTTTACGAGATGATCGCGCCGTTTGTTTAGCAAAAAGCTACTTTTCCCGCAATGAAGAAAACCTTGAAAATATCTTGGGAGAAGGCGAAATTTATCAAATTATTGACATCGGAACGCATTCCAAAGGCTGCATTTTCCTCGATGGAACTTATTTAAAGACGCCGGAACTCGAAGCAAAAATTGACGAAATTTGCCAACGCTACGAAGGATTTTATTTCGGACGTTTTGACATTCGCGTTCCTTCGCGTGAGGAATTTCAGCTTGGCGAAAATCTTAAAATTATCGAACTAAATGGAGTGACGAGCGAAGCGACCAGCATTTATGATCCGAAAAACAGTGTCTTTACCGCGTGGAAAACCCTGTTTGAACAATGGCGAATCGCCTTTGAAATCGGTGCACAAAATCACGCCAAAGGAGCACGAAAAACTACAGTCAGAGAATTGATAAAGTTAGTGCTAGTAAATGTTTACGGATTTAATAATCAATCAAAAATCAAAAATCAAAAATCGAAAATCCCGGAATGTGTTTAATTTTATTTGCTTACAAAGTCAATCCGAATTATAAATTCATCCTTGCAGCGAATCGTGACGAATTTTACGAACGTCCAACGGCTTCGGCTCATTTTTGGGAAGATGCGCCGGAAATTCTAGCCGGGCGAGATTTAGCTCTGGGGGGAACTTGGCTGGGTGTCACGAAAAGCGGTCGTTTTTCGGCGGTGACAAATTATCGAAATCCGAATCAACCTCAGGGAAAACTTTCTCGCGGGGCTTTGGTCAGTGATTTCCTGGGCGGGGACGATTCAGTTTTGGATTATTTGAAAAAAGTTGAAAATAATGCCGAAGATTACACAGGATTTAATTTGTTGGTTGGAGATTTTGGAAAAGAAAATGACGAATTAGCTTATTTTTCAAATCGCGGCAAAGGTATTAAATTTTTTGAACCAGGAATTTATGGCTTGAGTAATCATTTGATTGATACACCTTGGCAAAAAGTTGTTTTGGGAAAAGAAAATCTTGAAAAAATTATTTCAAAACAAGATTTTTCAATCGATTTGGTTTTCAAAATTTTAAAAGATAAAACCATTGCCCCAGTTGAGGATTTGCCGGAAACCGGAGTTGGAATAGAAAAAGAACGAATTCTTTCACCGTGTTTTATAGAAACGCCGATTTATGGAACTCGTTCTTCTGCCGTGTTGCTGGTCGGGAAAAATGGTTTGATAAATTTTTCTGAGCAATCATATCATCCGCCAATAGAAAGAATAACGGAGAGTTTTCAGATTGATTAACCGCGAAGTAACTCGAAGATTTGACGAAGATAAAAGGGGGAATAACTTATAAAACAAAATAAACTTCGTGTTTGTTTCGTGCCACTTCGTGGTTAATTCTTTTCTATCTGAGGGCAAATTCCAAACCGCTGGTGGCAATTCCGTAGCGTTTGATTTTGGCATTCAGAGTAGAAATTTTTACATTGAGTAATTTGGCAGCACGACGTTGTCTCCCGCCTGTTCGGACCAGCGCACATCGAATTAATTCAACCTCAAATTTCTGAACTTCTTTTTCTAAATCGATTTTACCATCAACTACTTCTTTGATGATGTCACTCTCCGATTTAGCATTGCTTTTCAGGGCTTCAACCTCACGCAAAAGTGACTGAGAAAGAACTTTCAATGCCTCCAAACGATTATTCATTGCCGATGGACTCTGAACATTTGTTTCATTTCGATATGATTGATTTTGTCTATTAGCCGATATAATTTCGTAATTCATAGTTCTTACTTCCTTTTGTTTTATTAAAATTGAAATTCGGTTTAACAATTGTGAAAGCACAGGGTTGTCTAAACTGAAAATTTCGTGAAGTAAGAATTGCACAAAATTTTGTTAAAAATCTTCAAATTTTAGATAAAATTCATCAAATAAATCTCAATTTTGGAATTTGATATATTTAAATGCTCGATTTCTAACCGAAAAAAATAAAAAATTGAATTTATATCTTCGCATATTTAATGAATTAGGAATTGTCCACAATTTTAGATAGAAAAACCATCTCTAAAACTTTGAATATTATCCAAAATTCATTTTTTCCGACTTTATTTCCAAATTTCGAAAAATAATAAACCCTAAAAAAGAAATCTTGATTATAAAAATTTTCCTTTTTTAATAAAACTCCCGAGGTTTTCCGAAATGGCACGGGTTTTGCGCTGATAATTAACAGAGGTAAGACAATAAGTCTAATATGTCCAATAATTTGGACATTGAAAAGCCTCAGAAATGGAGGTTAAAAATGAGAATATTTCAAAGATCTCTCTGTTTATTAATCTGTGCTTTACTGCTGACAATAGTTTCCGTAGCTCAACAAGGAACAGGTCAGATAAGTGGAATAGTAAAAGATTCAAACGGAGCAACAATTCCAAATGCCACGATCAAATTAAAAAATCTTGGCACAAATTTAGAGAAAACCGCTGTTACTAATGGGGACGGTTTTTATTTAATTCCGGATATACAACCGGGAAGTTATCAGGTATCGGCAAATGCCCAAGGTTTTAAGGAAGCCAAACAAGATATTCAGGTTACGGTTGGAAGTAAATTAACCGTAAATTTGGAAGCCGGGGTGCAGAATGTCAATGCCGAAGTAACTATTACAGAAGGAAGCGGACTTGCCGAAATCAACACCTCGGATTCCAAAATTTCCAATGTAATTTCAGGAAAGCAAATTCAAAATCTACCAAGTTTGAACCGTAATCCATATGCTTTGATTGCCCTTTCGGGAAATATTTCGGCATCGGATGATCCTGCTGGACGCGGAGCAGGTGTTTCGGTCAATGGTCAGCGGGCTGCCGGAACAAGCATTTTGATTGAGGGTAACGAAAACTCCGATACCTTTACCACAGCGGTAGCCCAAACTCCGCCATTAGATGCCGTTCAGGAATTCCGGGTAGCAACTAATAGTTTCGGTGCAGAAGAAGGTCGTGCAACAGGCGGAATCGTCAATTTGGCATTTCGGAGCGGAACAAATCAATTTACAGGAACAGTTTATGCCTTCAATCGAAATTCGGCATTGGCGGCAAATTCTTTTAATAACAACGCTAACCGCACTCCGCGAGCGAATTTTAATCGTAATCAATTCGGTTATGCCGTAGGCGGTCCGATTGTTAAGGATAAATTATTCTTTTTCAATTCGACTGAATGGACAACTGTTCGCAGTTCGGCGGCTGTTTTTGCCTGGGTTCCGACCAATGCTTTTTTAACAGCAGGAACAACGGCACAGGCAACAAAGGATTTCTTTGCCAAGTATGGAAAACTGGTTGCCACCCCAACTGGTGAGGTCAGCGGAATTTTTCAAAAGGTCGTTTATAACGCGCCGGTCAATGCCGGGGGCGGTGTTCCGCAAGATACCTGGACGGATGTAACGAAAATCAATTTTAACGCCACTGATAAAACTCAGTTTACCGGACACGCTTTTTATACCAGCCAAAAATTTGCCAAAGGCGCGGGTGCAGGGGCAAACAGTCCGTATGAAGGGTTTGACATTGGCGGAACGGTTTTCAGTCATAATTACCAATTTTCCATGTCGCATCAGTTCGCTTCAAATTGGATTTCAAATTCCAGAATTGGATTTCGGCGAACAGTGACCACGACAGAACTAACCAAGGACGCAGCCACCCCAACGCTCTATATGCAGGGAATCGCTGCCACACTGCCTGATGGAAATCCGATAGCTTTGCCGGGATATTTACCAACATTTCCGGGAGCAGGACTACCCACCAGCGGAAATGAAAATCTATTACAGTTCACACAAGACGTGATCTACACCAGAGGTAATCACAACTTTAGAATGGGCGGACAATATATCCGGATTATGGATAATAAAACTTTTCCCGCCTTCCAAAATGCTTCATTGACACTGGGAGCCAATTTTGCAGCGGCAGTTGCCAATTTACAAGCAGGTTTATTAAATCAAATTCAGGTGGCGGTTGATCCAAAAGGCGCGTTTCCGGGCGGAACCATTAACTTACCGGTTAGTGCCCCCAATTTTAGCCGTAATAACCGTTACAATGAAGGCGCATTATATTTCAATGATGCATGGCGGATCAAATCCGGCATAAATTTGAATTTGGGAATCCGCTATGAATATTACGGACCACAACATTCAAACCCTGATTTGGATTCCAACTTTTACTTTGGAACCGGCTCAACTATTCAGGAACGAATCCGAAACGGAAGTGTAAAAAAAGCTTCGGAAAAAGGTGGCTTGTGGCAAGCCGATAAAAATAATTTTGCACCGCGACTTGGTTTTGCCTGGGATATATTCGGAGACGGCAAAACAAGTTTGCGCGGCGGTTACAGTCTTGCCTACGAACGAAATTTTGGAAACGTGACTTTTAATGTTATTCAAAATCCGCCTTTTTATGCAGTGGTTTCGCAATTTGCAACTGGGGCTAATCCAATTCCTATTCCGGCGAACAATTTTGGTCCTTTGGCAGGAAATTCGGGGTCAGTGCCCTTGCCGGTATCGAGCGTTAGACACGTCCGGGAAGACATTGTTAATGCTTATTCGCATTTGTGGAGTGCTTCGTTTGAACGCGAAATAATGAAAGACAGTGTAGTTAAGTTTGATTATTCGGGTTCAGCGGGAAGAAAACTGTATAGTCTTGAAAATCTTAATCGGACAGGAACCGGTTCACGCTTTTTAAATAGCAATAATGCTTCCGTTTGTCCGGCAGGTTTTGTTGCCAATACACGTTTGAATTGCCAATATTCGAACATCAATTCCCGTTCAAATAGCGGCTATTCGGATTTTAATTCGGTTACTGCATCGTTTGAAAGTAACAATTTCAGAAATAAAGGTGCATATATCACCGCTCGATATACTTATTCGGTAGCTAAAGATAATCTCAGCACGACCTTTAGCGAATCGGCAAATAACTTTAATTTGGGTTTAACTGATCCATTTAACCCAAGTTATGACTACGGTTACGCAGATTTTGATGCCAGACACCGCTTTATTTCGAGCTTTGTTTGGAATTTGCCGACCGAAAGATATTTATCAAGTGGAGCGATCAAAAACATTTTGGGAGGATGGACGCTGAATGGTATTTTGTTAATGGCAAGCGGCTCGCCTTTCACAATTTTCGACTGCACAAATGCCACAGCCACAACCTGTATCCGGATGAAACCAAATGGAAACATCAATTTTGGTAAACCTGCTAATCTTACTGATGCCGGTGCACCGAATTCATTCATTTGGACAAATTTAGCCGGACAGACTCCAAGCACTTTCACGGATATTTCTGGCGGAACGGAAGTCGGACCATTTCCAACTGATGTTGCGGCGCGAAACGCATTCCGTGGACCGGGCTATTGGAATTTTGATATGGGATTGTTCAAATCGATCAAGTTTACCGAAAGATACAATTTACAATTGCGTTTGGAATTGATAAATGCGTTCAATCATTCGATTTACGTTATCAATGGACCAACGGCTGATTTGAGCAGCAACGCTTTTGTTTCCGTTTCTAAACAAGGAAGCGGCGGCACCAGAGTTACACCAAGCAACCGAACCATTCAACTTTCTGCGAAATTTAATTTCTAAAGATTGCGGATAAAATAAAGAAAATCTCCGTTTCGATCGAGGCGGAGATTTTTTTTGTTAAATTTTAAATGATTATTTTGGGATGAGTTTTTTGAATTCTTCGTCCTTGAAGACTTCCTCCCAATATGGATCGGAAAGAATTGAAAGAGGAATTCTCTTCATTTTGGTCATCATCAGTTTAAAGAATTCCAGAGCCTCGGCTTTTTTTCCGAGAGTAAAAGCTATCAAGGATAAATCGCTTATTCTATTGCTGTCTTTTTCCTTTTTTAATTGTTCGTAAATTTGGGTCGCCTCTTTGGTCCTGCCGTTTTTGGCATAGATAAAAGCAAGCCCTGCCAGAGCATCAAGTTTTGAAAAAGGTCTTTGGCTTTCTTCTTGCAAAATTGAAATAGCTTCGTTTGTTCGACCATTCAAATAATAGACACTGGCTAATTGAACTTTAATCATTGGCGCATTTGGCTGTAACTCTACTGCTTTTTCGCTATATTTGAGAGCATCGCCATAATCTTTTTTTAATAACAGAATACTGCACAGAGCTGAGTTGCTAACCGAGGAAAGAGGATCATTAGCCTGAGCAATTTGCATTTGTTCCAAAGTTTTTTCTAAGTCGCCAATTCGTAAAAGCTGCCAACCATAGCGAATTCGTGCGGTTGGATTATTTGGGGCAAGCTGAATTGCCCGCTCCAATGAATGAAGTGAACTCTCAAGGTCTTTATATTTAGCGATTTGCACATAAGAGTTGGCAATGTGTGATTCAGCCAGATTATCATTAAGTTCAAGTGCTTTCTTAGCCGCAGCTTCAGCTTTATCAATTGTTTCTTTGCTGTTTTCGGCAAACCCATAATAATAAAGCATATTGTAGGAATCGGCTAACATTGCATAAGCCAACGCATAATTTTCATCAATTTCTACGGCTTTTTGAAAATATTGAGCGGCTTTTTCCAAATCTTCTTTGGCACGTTTGTTCCAAAAATAAATCCCAAGTTGGTAAGCCTGAAATGCTTCCGGGTTTGAGGTGGTCTTAGCCGTTAATTGTTCTTCTTGTTTGGCTGAAAGGTTTAAATACATTGCTTTGGCTACTCGGGTAGAAATAGAATCCTGCAATGCAAAAATTCGGGTAAATTTTTCATCAAAAGTATCTGACCAAAGGGTTGAACCATCGTTAACTTTTAGTAATCTGACGGAAACCCGCACCATTTCACCGTCACGTTGAACTGTTCCTTCCAAAACCGAATCAACGTTCAACTCTTTGCCGGCAGCAATCGGATCAAAGTTTTTATCCGTCAGTCGAAAAACCGCACTGGTCGGACGAACTGAGATCTTTTGTAATTTGCTTAAACGCATAATTACTGCATCAGCCATCCCGAAACCTAGTTTTTCATTAGTGCTTTCCTCACCAATTTGTTTAAAGGGAAGAACAGCCATCGAATTTAAAGAAGTATCACTTACAACAATATTTAGGCGGGTTTTAAACAAAAACAAACCAAAGATTGCCAAGGTTCCAAGGATCAAAGCTAACCAAAATAAATTAAATTTACCTGAATTGGAAATGAATTCCTGTTGATTGGGATTTGTTTGATGGAGTATTGAATCTTTAGTGGTATGAATATCCGTTTTAATGAATAACAGGTCTTCGTTCAGAACAGCGTCGTCTTGTAGAAAACTGTGCGATATTAAATCAGGTGTAACAAAATCCTTTATTTCTTTTTCGATTTTTTGAACTTGGACGGTAAACAAGTAACCGCGTTTGGGAACGGTTTCGATAAAAGGCTTGCCGGATTTATTATTTCCGAGGGTTTTTCTTAATACATAAATATGTTGAGTTAAATTGGCATCTTCGACAAAACTATCGTGCCAGATTTTGTTAATTATGTCCTCTTTTTTGACCAAATGTCCATTATTTTGGACAAGTATAAGCAAGGTTCGGAAAGCCTTGTGCGTGAGCGGAATAGATTCATTATCTTTTAATAATTGCTCATTGACTACATCAAGACGAAAATTCTCAAAGTCGTAGTAGAAAACTTCTTCCACAAAAATCCCGGATTACATTGTCATTTTTATAAAAACTATTTTTTTGACGTGACATCCAAAAAAATGGTTGCTTGGGAGCGAAAAAAAAACAAAATTATTTCTAATAAATTGTTTAGGTTGAGTATTTATCTAAATTCTTGGATAGTATCCGAAAAAGTAGTGGACGGCTCGGACTGGCATCCGAAACGAAAGGAGGAATCTGTAAATTTAACAAATATTCACCGTCCGTAATCTCATTTGGAACATAAATCATTTCGGTTATAGTCTGATTTTTTCGGGAAAATTCGTTGGTTTGAAATTTTCCCATTTCTACGTTCCAAAAAATTCGGTGATTTGCCAATTTTCCGGCATCATTCAATCTTTCGAGTGACGGCACATCAACCAAAAGATGTTTTACGCCTAATTCGACAATAAATTTCATCGCTTCCAAAGAAAAAAACGGCGGCGGATTTTCTGAATAATTGCGGGATTTTTTGCTTTCGTCATTGGGAAGTGTGCGGATAATGAGTGATTTTTGATTTTTGATTTTTGATTTTTGATTGAATAAAGCGTTTTTAATTGATTTTTTTGTAATTAGAAAATCATTTTCGTTTAATTCAACTGAATAAGTATCATTTGTTTCCAAGGCATTTTCGGGAAAAACCGAAATCAATTCTGCCAAAATAAAAGCATCCTGCAAACATTCTTGGACTGAAATTCTTTCGTTGGTAATATGCCCGACGCATTCCGTATGGGTTCCGTTGCAATGCGGATTGAGTGCGAGATTTTCAAAATTACAGCTTCCGCCCCGTCGCGTATCCCCAACAAAATGCTCATCTTGATAAGCTGTTGAAGTGGCGGGCGAAACATTAAAAATATTTGGCTGAGGATTATTAAAGGCAAGCGGAATCGAAATATCAAACGAATTTGAACCGTCAATTTGATAAATTTGATTGTGAAAATTGATTGAAAGAATCATATCAATTTGGGGGTGGAAACCATCCAACGGTTATCCAACGCTTTCTAATTGGTAAAATTATCTCGTTGTTGAGCTTTAATGCTTCAACAGTTACTCTCCCACAAGCAGTTTTGCCAACAACTTTTTCAAAATCCCATTCAAAATGCTCAGCCCAATTTTGTGTTCGAGGATTGAAGATTTTAACTCTCCGTTTGGTTATTTTGTCGAAACCTTCAACTTTAACTCCTTTATAGCCATTACATAAACGACAAGCCAACCATAAATTTTCTTCATCATTAGTGCCACCCAAAGCGGTTGGCAGAATATGTTCGATCTCAAGCCAATTCGGATTTAAAGATTGTGGTAACAGACAATAACCGCAACGGTTTTTGGCGGCTAAACGAATTTTCTTTTTTAAGGTGTCCGAAATTTTACTCATTCGTAAGGTCTTCGGGGGATTTAATTAAATTTCGTTGAACTGCTTCGTAGATACCTTCGGTTTTTCGAGCTAAAGTGACACCGTAAACTTGTTGAAAAAAATCCAATTCCAACTTTTCTTTGGGTTTGATTGTTCCTGCTTGATTTTTATAAAGAAGTTCGCTGTGTCGTTCCGATTGTTTTTTCGGCATTTGCAGATTTGCCAAAGCCAAAACTTCTTCGTCCGTAAAATTCGCTAAAGGACGGTCATTAAGTTTGTTAGAGTATTTTTCTTCAACCACATCAACAATTAAGTCAATTACTTTACGTTTTGATTTTTTGGCAACAGTAGAAATGTCTTGATAAATTTTTTCGGGCAAATTTAGAGTAATTTCCATATTTTGAATTTTAGCATAATTGAAATTTGGACTAAACAAATTTTATTTCTTCCAAAACCTCATTCAAGTCTAACTCATTTATATCATTCACTTTAGCGCAAATTTCCATCAATAATTTATCTTGTGCATTACCTTTTTCTTTAGCTACGGAATAAGGCAAATCTTCACGGAAAGTAACCATCGAATATTTGGAAAAATAATCGGGAAAAGTTTGTTCTAATTTAGTTTCGAGCTGACGTTTTTTCTGAAAAGTTAAATCCGCAACGGCATCGCGCATTTCGTAAAAATTCTCTTCCGCCATATCAGCAATTGCGTCAGCATTGGGTTTGCGGACTTTTGAGAACTCCGAGAAAATCTGCGCCAAATCATTTTCCTTTTCGCCAATCATCTCGTTCAAAATTCGGCAATCTTCAAAGGAGCAATTCATTCCTTGTCCGTAAAAAGGGACAACTGCGTGTGCGGAATCGCCGATTAGCAAAGATTTTCCGCCAATATTCCAGGGAAAACATTTGATCGTGCCAAGATTTCCGGTTGGATTAGTGAAAAAATCTTCCACCAAAGTCGGCATCAATGGAATTGCATCTGCGAAATTGGTTGAACAGAATTCCATTAAAGATTCTTCGTCTTTCAATTGCTCGAAACTGTTTTCGCCTTTGTGTGCAAGAAAAAGCGTGCAGGTAAAACTCCCATCAAAATTTGGCAAAGCGATCATCATAAACGAGTGTCGCGCCCAAATATGTAAAGCATTCTTTTCCAATAAGAAACCGCCATTTTCAGCAGGCGGAATATGCAATTCTTTGTAGCCGTGTTCGAGCCATTTTTGCGAAAAATCAAACCTTTCGACCTTTGAAAACATTGCGTTACGAATCACCGAACCTGCGCCGTCCGTGCCGATTACAGTTGAACCTTTGGCAACTTTTCCGCTTTCAAATTTAGCTTCGCCGTTTTTGCAATCGAATTCGGAGCATTTTTGATTAAAAAAGAATTGCACTTGATCGTATTTTTCCGCTTCGTTCATCAGTGCGATGTTCAAACCCGCCCGTGAAACGGAATTGATAAATTCGCCCTGTCGCCCCGAATACGGCAAAAGTCTGGTGTTTCCTTTGGTATCGTGAATCATTCGTCCGAACATCGGAACGGCTTCGGCAAGCATATACTCATCAAGTCCAACTTCTTTCAACGCCGCAATTCCGCGATTTGACAAAGCCAAATTTATCGAACGTCCTGCCGACATTTTTTCTTTTCGCATATCGCCACGAGCTTCATAAACTTCGACCTCAATTCCTTTTTTGGCAAGATAAATGGCAAGTAATGAACCCGATAGACCTGCTCCGATGATGATTATTTTTTCCTGATTCATTTTGTAAATTTTACGGTAACTGTAAAGAGTTAATGCGTTTTTCGGCTTTTTGTGCTTCGGTTAATTTGAAATCGTAGTCATAAACTGCATTTTCCCATTCGCCATACATCGCATTGGGCAAGGCAATATATTTTGTTCCCCACCAATCTTTGGCTTTATCGGTTTCGGCATATCTCGTGTCAGTAGATTTACCTTCAAAAACATCGGAAAAATCGTTCAAATTATCACCCAAGAGAAAAACCACCCGATAATTTTGCGCCACGAATTCGCGTCGTGGTGTTTTAGTGGAAATATTTTTACCGTTTCCGTCTTTGATGCGTAACAAAACATTGTCCTCAGAAATATCAGGGAAACCTACATTTTTCAAATTCTCGATCGTGTCTTGTAGTTGCGGGTCTTTATCGCGGTTTGAAATATAAAAAATTCTGACACCTTTTGATTTGGCAAAGTTAGCAAAATCAACTGCACCGGGAATGGCTTTGGCTTTTTGCATTTTGCCCCAGCCATACCAACTCGAATAACTAAACGGCTGATTGTTTTTGATTCCGGCGGCTTGAGCAGGCGAATTATCAAGCATCGTTTCATCAATATCAACAATCACCGCACGAGGTTTTTTGCGCTCAGGTTTGGGTAGTTTCTTTTTATTTTTTTCATCCAAATCCAAACCCATTTTTGCCCAATTAAAAGCCTGATAACAAAGCGCACGATATTCAGCCGCTTTTTGCATATAAAGAACTGCACCAACCTGATATTCATAATTTCCGGCGGTAACTAATGGCACATTTCCTTGTTGAGCCGTCGAAACGGTGGCAAAATAAGTGCAGACAGTTGAAAATGCAACTAAAGTAAACGTAATAAGCCAATTTTTTTTCATAAAGATTTTCTCCGATGTGCGAAAAAGAACAACAAAATAATACACCAGAACCGCCCGACGATTCATCCTGGCAAAGCGACATCGAGGAACGGGACTATTATTATGATGATTCAACGGGTTACGAAGTTTATATCGAAGATGATGAAGAAAGTGAGGAGTTAGGAGTAGGGAGTGAGGAGCCGGAAAAGCATACTTCCTAAACTAAAAATGATTTATACCACAGGCTACACGGGAAAAGATATAAATGACCTCAAACCGATGCTGGAAGCTCTGGATTCAATATTGATTGATATTCGTTTTGCTCCTTACAGCCAAATTTTGCACTGGCGGCAGATGTATCTTAAAGTCCTATTGGGAAAAAAATATTTGCATATTCCAAATTTAGGCAATCGCACTTTTAAGGAAGGAAAGATTACGATCCAAAATCTAAAACTTGGAGTTGAAACTGTTTTGAATTTGGAAATTGATGCAGTTTTGATGTGTGCCTGTGAAAAGCCTGAAAATTGTCATCGCCGTTTAATAATCGAAGAATTTCGCAAACGAAATATTGAAACTATTGAGCTTGAAACCTGGAAAACACGCGATTCAGCTTCTCAACTGCGGTTATTCTCCTAAAAAAACTTATTTTGCCGGTTAATTGGAGCAAATTCAATTTAACCCCGCTTCAAAAGAATCAGTTAAACAGAGTTAAAATATTTTTGTGGAATTTAAAAGCCATTGTTGCTATAATTTTTATATCCCCCCGCCAAAAATTTAATTACCAAGTTCAAATAACCTGATTAGAAGGTAATTTCGGTTACTAATTCTGATCATGAATTTGTTGCAATATGAAAATTTCTAAGGAATTTAAATCCATAGAGGCGGGTTTTTCTATACCTGAATTAATAATCACAATGGCTTTTTTGGGGATTCTCCTAATGCTGACTCTATTAAATCCATTCTTTGTCCGAAAGTATTCATCTGATAAACAAGCCCTTGTTATTTCAGATATTTTACAGGAAGCCAGACAACGGGCATTAACTCAAAGGGAAACAATACGAATTGAATTCAACGAAACAAACAGGTCAGTTAGTTTGATCGAGGAAAATAAACCGGATACGGCAGATGATGACAAAATTATCAAAACCTTGTTACTAAGCAAGGAGGTCATTGTTGGAAAACACCCGGAAAATGTAACAGTTACGAATGTTCCTAAATCTACGTCTGCAATTCCTGAAATCTCATTTTCACCTTCAAAATACCCTACCAGCCTAAACAATCAAACTTTTACGCTCAGATTTACTAAAACAGGAGAAGTTTTAGATAAAGGAAAGGATTCAATTGGCAGTGGGGCTTTGATGACAGGAGCCACTATTTATGTTTATGAGTTAACTGATGAAAACACTAAGCCTACTATTATCAGAGCATTAACAGTTAATGGAGTTAGTGCTCTGGTTACTATCTTGAAATGCCGATTAAATGAAGCAGGGCTTTGTGTTGAATGGGTAAACTAATATGAAAAAAGAAGATTCTGAAAAGGGTTTTACCTATGTTGAAGTAATTATTTCATTGATTATTCTGCTGATTGGAATTGTCGGAGCTTTATCAGCCCTGACTTTTACAGTCATTTCAGTTCAAGGCTCAGAAAAAAAGATAAGGGCAAAAATTATTGCAAGCTCTGCCATGGAAACTATTTTTGCCGTGCGGGATATGAACGACAATGGGATTTTAAAATCCTGGGAAACTATTCAAACCCAAGACTTAAATGAAAAGGGAATCTTTTTACCTGACTGGACACCCGTCCGGGAAAATCCTGGGATCGATGGGATTTACGGAACGGCTGATGATGCCTGCGATATTTCAACTAATTGTCCGGTTAATGGGTTTGAAAACACCAGTCCTGTTTTACCTGATTTTGAGCGAAAAATTCAGATACAGGATATTAATGAAAACGGTATGGTCAGAAAACGCCTAATCAATATTACGGTTAAATATTATGTCGGGAGTTTACCGAGAGAGGAAAAAGTGTCCAGCCTTATTGCCAATTTGCAATTCAATTAAAACCTATGATGAGGATCAATCAAATTAAAAATTTACCCGATGAAGAGAAAGGATTTACCTTGATTGAGCTAATGGTGTCAATGGTAGTTTTTTTGATTGCAATAGCTGCTGTTTTTGCTGTAATGCGATTTGCAACTTTGCAAAGCAATACAATTAATACCAGAACAGATGCTCTGAAAGGGGCAAAAATTGCGCTGAATTATGTCAGACGGGATGCCATTAACGCCGGATTGGGTTTTAATAAGGTTGGTGGTTTAATAACTGATGACTTTATCTCCCCATTGCTGAACATTCCTCCGGATCCTGATGTAGAAAGAGATTTTCTAACCGGAATTATGGCTGCCAACAATGTCAATTCAAACTCATTATATGGTTCAGTAAAAACAGATTCGATTGCTTTCGTTTCCCGCGATTTGAATTTCAACAATAAAAATCTCCTTAATTTCAGTAATACATCCAAAGTCGGTGATAGTGTGGAAGTGCAAACGCCGCAAAGCATTGAAAATATTGTCCAGCCAAATGATTTATATTTATTTGAGTTAAGCAGCGGAACCTCGCAAATTGTTGGAATGGTTACTAGCCTGACTGACAATAATACCCTCAAATTATCCCCGGGTGATTCTTTAAATGTAAACCAATCGGCAAATGGAATTGATTCCGGTCAAAGTCTGTTAGTAAGTTCGGGTAGTGTCAGCGGAACAATAAAAAAAATTAATCTGGTTTGTTACAGCGTAACGGAGGATGGGATTTTAGTCAGAAAAACTTTTGGCAATCAAACTGGAAAAGATTCCAACAACCAAATTGAAGTCAGAGAATTGATTTTTGGTGTTAAGGATTTTCAGGTGACATATCTGCTGGATGACGGAACGACCACGGACGATCCGTCGAATGGAAATAACGGACAGGAAAATCAAAAACGGATGAATCAGGTAGTCGAAATTCAAGTTTCAATTACTGTGGTTCAGGAAGACACCGGACTTCCGCAGGCAAGTGAGCCAATTACTTTTAAAGAAATTATCAGCACCCGAAACCTACGCTATTCAGAAGGCTAAAAAATTATATGTCAGAGAAAAAAATGAAATCTCAACTTGAAGTAAAACGGAAACAAGTGAATGAAAAAGGTGCATCGTTAGTTATTACTTTAATGGTTTTAACGCTTTTATTGGGCTTAGTGGCTCTTGCGCTTTCAAGAACCGTAAATGAAACGTTAGTTACGGAAAATGATGCCGCAGAAAGTCGAACACTTGGTGCAGCACAATCGGGTATTGAATCCATAACCAGTGATTTTGCAACTATTTTGGAAAATAAGACTGCACCTTCGGAAAGTGATCTCGACCAAATAAAAGCTACTGAGATAAAAGGGTTTAGTGACAATTACACCTTTACGAATCAAATTGAAAAAGTTGATTCCCTCCAAACTGTCACTCTTTCATCAGGTCAATATCAGGGCTTGATGAGTTTTCGTGAAGAATGGCAAGTTGATGTGACGGCAAATGACAAAACTACCGGAACCGAAGTTCAATTACGTCGTCGTTTTTTCAATAATATGATTCCGATTTTTCAGTTTGGTGCATTTTATAATGATGATTTTGAGGTTTACCAACCACCCTTATTTATTTTCAAAGGAAGGATTCACACAAATGGGAACCTTTTTATAACTACTCATACCTATGGAATTTATTTGAAATCTAAGGTGACGATTGCAGGAGAGTTGGTTACTGATTGGCATAAACAGGGAATTACATTAAATTCAAACGAAAAACTGGGAAATCTTTTTATTCAAAATGCTGATGGAGTTGATAAGCAGATTAGGAATAATGATGGAAGTGTTCTTTGCACCCAAGGAATTGGAAATTCTATCTTAATTGACCCAACCGGTAGAAATTTTCCTTACCAAAATTGTCAAAAAAATCCTAAATGGGAAAGTTTTTCTCAACAGTTTGACGGTAATCTACAAACTAACGTCAATAAATTAATATTGCCGGTTGAACGCTCGGGAAAACCTCTGATTGAAATGATTAGACGGGGAAAAAATCCAGGCGACAAAGCAAATATTGGCGGTTCATTGACGGATGTCTCAGAAAATGAGGCTGATGAGGCAATTATTTCTAGGGAAAGATTTGCCAACAAAACAGGAATCCGAATTAGCTTAGCAGATTCACAAGACAGACTACCCCAATGTGGCAATATACCTGCTAACAACTCCTGCGGAGTTAGGTTGGACGATGTTTTGGGAGAATCGCGTGGTTATAGACCTATTGTTATGACGGATGGTTATCAGGCAACTGCCTTGAACGCTAATCGGCTTTATTTTGCAGATCGTCAGGTTTGGATAAAAGTTGAATTGGTCAGATTTGACACGGAAAAAAACTTACCTGTTACTCAGGACATTACCCAGGATTTTCTGAGTTTGGGAGTCACCGAACCCGCACCTTTGGGAAATAATTTACAAATTGCCGGATATGACAGTCTTTCTGATAGTCGCTCTATTATCAAATTACAAAGATTTTTTATGAAAGGCGGAGATATTGCAGAACCTAATTCCTGGTCATATATTTCAAATGCCACAATTGACTCTCAAAGTTATAATTTTGTAAATCGTTATGTGGCTCCTGCCTCCTTTACTCTAGATTCTGGTAAAACTTTGGCTTTACAATGTAGCGGAATGTCAGAGAATCCCGGCGGGTTATCTGATACTTTGCCGATCTGCACCGCTAAAGACTATTTTGCTTCGCCTTTATACAATAGCCGGACTAGCCAAAATGAATCAGAACATTTTAGATTAGCCTCAATAAACGGTGAAAAAAATATTATCGTTCCATTTCCGATACAGATGTTCGATACCCGTGAAGGAATCCGATCAAATTCGGCATTGAACAATAAATGGCTTTTTCGCAATGGTTTAATGAGCATGGTTGATATTGACATTGCAAACTTTCGCAGATTTCTGAACGGTGAATTTAATGGGAAATTTCCAACTTCTACTCC
Organism: Pyrinomonadaceae bacterium; assembly: GCA_019694395.1. Lineage (GTDB taxonomy): Bacteria > Acidobacteriota > Blastocatellia > Pyrinomonadales > Pyrinomonadaceae > JAIBCC01. The sequence goes on from JAIBCC010000012.1 coordinate 124,735, forward strand.
ATTCGCTTTAAAAAATGGGGGAGTGGGTCTGAAAAATACTGATGTTTCTGAATCGAGGGGTTGGGTAGTCTATATTTCAGACCGTCGCGGCGATTATAATTTTGATGGCAAGTATAATATGGAGGATGTTTACCCGAACACAAACAATTTGTTCGATGAAGACCTTGATAATAACGGCAGTATTGATACAGATTATATCTATGAAGCTGCCGAACCGGATAGTATAGCTGAATCTGGGGAAAGTGCGGTTACCGATCATTATTATTATCGGCGTGGGGTTCGTTTGATAAACGGAGAAGTTTTGCCCGGAAAATACGATGTAAATAACCCTAGCGAAACCAGGGGATTTACTATTGCATCGGAAAACGGAGTTTATGTTTTAGGAAATTATAATGTTGAAAGCGTTAATTTGACCGGAACTAATGAAGCGGCAGACTCGGCTAACTACAATCCGCAAAATTCTGAAAATCACATTCCGGCTTCAATTATTGCAGATTCGGTTACTGTCCTTTCCAATAATTGGAATGATTCCAATAGTTTTAATTCTCCATATAATTATAATGGCAGAGTAGCAACGCCAACCCAATACCGTTTCGCAATGATTGCCGGTGATAGCTTAACTTCCAGAAATACAACTGATTCCTTCGCTTACTCTGGTGGTTTGATCAATTTTAAAAGATTTCTTGAAAATTGGTCTAACGTAAGACTTAATTATTCAGGTTCATTAATAAACCTCTATAATTCTTTCAATAATAATGGACGTTATAACTATGGAACTCCTTATTATTTTCCGCCAACCCGAGACTGGACTTTTGACTCTACTTTTAAAGACCCCAATCGCCTTCCGCCGGGCGTTCCATTTGTAAATAATATTGCGTTCACCGGTTTCCAAAGAGTTAATGAGTAAAGCCCCAAAAGATAATTTTCGGAACAAATTTTAAATTAAAGTTGACCCTTTTTTTTGGTAATATCTGCGAATATTAAATGAGGTCACTATTATGCGAAAACTTATCTTTTTACTGATTTTAAACTTTCCAATATTAGCTTTCGGACAAAATTACGAAGGAAACTACCGGGCAATTTTCTTTAATCTATTTTCCGATCCGAAAACGATTATTGCCGAATTTGAAGTTAAATCTGACAACTCACTCAGCGGAAAAATCAAAGTTGATTCAATAATTAAAGATTTTACGGGAACGGTTGATAAAAAAGGTAAATTTGAAGCCGTTATTGAACAGGTTGGAAATTTTACCTATAAACTGAAAGGAAAATTTGATAAAGACAACAAAATTTCACTCGTGCAAAGAAGTCAGGTCGGTTCAGGTTTGAATAAAAGCGTTTCGGAAAATTCGCTTGAGGGAAATTTTGCGAAGGTTGTTGTCACGGAAAAGCAAGCCGAATCAGTTTCAAATCTTCAGCCGCAACCAAAAGTTGAATTGATTGACAACGGTAAAAGCTGGCTCAAAATACACCATTCCAATCCGTTTTTTGGTTCGGAATGGACAGATTTCAAAGCTTTTGTCGGTTTCGGTGTTTCCAGCAAAACTCCGCTCGGAACTGAGTCGCGGAAAACGCCAGAATCCGATTATTTCATTATATCCGTCAAATCTCAGATCGAAGGTCAACAGGAATTGAGAATAAACCTCCAAAATTACAAATCAGAGCAAAAAAATTGGAAACAAAATGAAATACAGGTAACTTCGTATAGAGAAGTGAACGGCGAAAACCGAAATTCATTTTTAGCCGGAGCAACGCTCAAAACCGATTCTCGTTATGCAGAGGGAACGCTCGAAATGGTGAAAGAAACCGACACGCAAATCGTTTTCAAACTTGCAAATTTCAAAATCAAAAGATTGATCAAAGATGATTTTGTTACCTTAAATGGGTTTATTTACGCGGATAAATTCAAATAGGGGTTTTGAGTTTCTAAGTTTTGAGTTCCATCATAAGGCTGAAGCTACCTAAAGATGGAACTCAAAACTCATGATGATTGTTACGGTATATTCCGTAAATCGTTCTGATACTTTCGCCTAGACGCTTCGTGTTGTTGTTGTATTCCCTTGATTTCCTCAACTAAGTTGCGGGCTTTTGCAAGGTTTTGGGGCGGCAATCTATCTCCAATCAAATACGATTCTAATTCGGCGATTCTTTTCTTTCTGCCCTCAATGGCAATGTCCAATGACCTGATAATTCCCGAAATTGTTACACGCGGACTTTGCTTGATTCCGTTGCCATAGTCTATTTGTCTTTTAATTGAAGCGTTGGTTGATTCGGCGTTTTCAGTGTCCCATTTGACCAACGCCAAAAAGTTTTTCTCGTTGTTCCGCTGTATATTTTCTATTTCCAGTTTGTCATTTTGTTTTTTTGTGTTTTCAATTAGTGTCCAATCTGCGACAAGTTTCGGATTTCGGGCTTGGAGCGATTTAGTTTCCTCGTTATCAAAACAACAATCCAGCAATTTTTGATGATACGAATCACCCATTATTTTATTGCCAATTGCATCGTAGGCGATGACCAGATTTTTTTGAATCCAACGATTTACATTGCCGGTTGGGGCTGCCAGTTCCAGAGCTTTTTCGAGTGCGGGAATCGCATTTTGGTAATCCTTTAGCTCCATCGCAACAAATCCTTTAAAACGAATGCTGTCAAAGTTCTTTGGATTGAGGATAAAAGAACGGTCAAAATCATTGTAAGCGGCTTTCAATTCTTTGAGATTGTAAAAGGCAATGCCACGATTGGCGTATAATCGAAATTCGTTCGGATTTGCCGCAATACCCTTATTAAATTCCTTGATAGCCGCTGGAAAATCCCTTTTGATATTGAGGTAAACCAGCCCTCTGGTATTGTAAGCCAATGCATCTTGCGGGTTGATTTGGATGGCTTTGGAAGCATCAAGCCACGCCACTAACTGAAGATTTTTGTGTTTCTCCTGACTAATAAATGTTCTTGCCCGCATCGTGTAGCCTTCGGATTTTTCGGGAAATCCGAGAGCAATTTCGGTGGCGTAAAGTATCGCCCATTCAAAGTCTTGCTTATTGAAAGCCTTCTGAAATCTAGCGGAAAAGAATTTGAAAAATTCGGCTCGTTCTTCTTCCGAAAGTCCAAATGGTGAAGGGATCGACTGATTTTTGAGCCGCAAAATCTTTAGTTTCAAAGGATTAGCCCAATCGTGAAGCGGATCGGTTTGTTCATCGGCGGAGGCAGCAATTTTCTGCAAAATTTCGAGCGACGGCAGGTGATTCGGGTCGCATTTGGTAGCGATAAAAGCATCACGAAAAGCGGGATAGGTATTTCCCTTGATAAAACTAAACGAAGCGGAAGCGTAATTATCATCGGCAGTTCCTGTGCATTTGTAGGCGTTATCCTGAAACAGCCGATAATGAAAGGAATTTTTGAGATGATTGTTAAGCGAATCAAACGCTTTTTTGGCAGTTTTATTGTCGCCCAGTTCGGCGGAGCAAATCGCCAAAGTAAAATTGATGCTGTTTGCCCAAAAATCCTTTTTGTCTTTGGAGAAAGCGGTTCGGGTGTAATCAACGCAAGCCCGATAATTTTCGGCAAGCATCGCATTATCCGCACGTTCGTTGTAGTAAAAAGCGTCAGTTGTATTTTTCCGCAAATAGATTTCAAAATATTTGTCGGCTTCGGCGTTATAACCGAGCTTCATTAAATTGATTGCCGCTTCCGAAATTTCCTGAGGTGAAGCGTCCGCAGAGAGTTCTCTCGCATAGAATTTTGCCAGCGGAATCGCCAGCGTCTCGCCTTTGTCCAACTGAGTGAATCTAAAGAATTTTCTCGTCCTCATATTCTCAATTGCTTGAGAAAATGAGTCTTCTTTTGTGAAAAACATCTCCGCCAAAACTTTTTGAGCCTCGGCATCTAATGCGGGATTATCGGATTGAGCCGAAATGGTTTGGGGAAATAATCCGATAAATATTGAAAGTAATAGGATTAGTTGTTTCATAATCTTAATCTCTAATGTCCTTTGCCCAAGAGGATTTTTTTTATATCTTCCTCCATATGGTCAATCATCGCTTTTGGTAGTTTTCCTTCGTAATCTTTCAGAAATTTACGAATTACATCAGCGGCTCTAATGCGAATCCTGTCAATTTCCTGTTCTTTCTTGTATCGCCAGCCCATTGCTTCATACCAACCTTGACTTTTATTGAATTCCTCAACCTTTTTGTTTGCCTCTTCATTTATGCGTTCGGCTTGGCTGTGAGCACGGTCAAAAGCAGCTTGAATTTCAGACGAAACAGTTGTCGGGTATTTCTTTGAATCGGTATTATCGGATGTTGGACGACTGCCGGTATTGTTTCCGTTAGAATTGCTGTTGCTGCTTTTATCCGCCAGCCGCGCTTTACGTTCGGCTTCTTCTTTTTCCTTGCGTTCTTTTTCGGCTAAATTATAATCAATGTTATTTTGAAGATTCTTTAAATTCGGATAAAGATATTTGGCTTGGTCAAAATATGTAGCGGCTAGGTTATATTGCCCGTGATTTTGATATTCTCTGCCGATTCTAAAATTGATTGCGGCGGCACATTCCGCTCCGTTTTTACCGTCGTAAAGCGACAAACCGTTTTGGAAAAAACTTATCATTTCTGTGTAATTGCCACTTTTGGATTCACCCAAAAAACGGATTGCACAAATATTTTTGGGATTTTGTGCGAGCATATTTTCCCAAAAGGCTTTTTTATCCACATTTGCATCGCTTAAAGCATCATTCAATTCGTCATACGCAGTAAAATCCCAAGGATTCGCCGCCACCTTTTGTTTCGCTTTTTCCACAGCGGCAGCATTTAACTCGTTTTCTATCCTTTTGGCTACTGGCGAAGATGATTGCCTGAGTGCGTTTTTGAGATTTCCTTTAATCCAAGCGTCATTTGGAACAATTTTGTAGGCTTTTTCAAATTCTTCTAATTTTCCGTCACTGTCGTATGTTTTGTCAGCCTTAAGGGTTGAACCTTTGATAAGTCCTTTGGTCATATAACTTAAAAAAGACTTTGGATCAATTTGCAAGGCTTTGTCCGCATCGGCGATTGCTCCCGCAAAATCATTGTCCTCCATTTTGAGAAGGCTTCTGATGCTCAAGGCAAGTGCGTTATTCGGGTTAATCAATAAGGATTTTTCAACGTCGTTTTTAATAAGATTGAGGCTTAATTTCGGGTCTTTGATATATTTTCGTAGATGAATATATCCACGAGTCGAGAAGTAATTGTCGTTTTTGTCATCGAGCGAAATCGCCTTGTCGTAATCAAAAACTGCTTCGTTTAGTCTGCCGGTTGAAAGAAATAAAAAACCTCGATTCGCATAACTGAGCGAATCATTCGGATTAAGTTGGATTGCATTGTTAAATGCTGTAATAGCTTCACTTACATTATTTAATCGGCGATTCGTTATTCCAACATTAAAAACAGCCAAATAAAAGTCGGGTTTTATTTCAACCGCTCTGTTAAAATCCGCTAACGCTCCGTTTAGGTCTTTATCCCGGTCACGTTTGATAACTCCTCGGACATTTAACGCTTCGTAATTTTTGGGATTTTTGTCTAAGACTTTCGCCACATCTGCCGAGGCTTCGGTAAATTTTCCTTGTCTGACGTAGATTCTCGCCCGTTGCGTCAATGCAGCTTCATTATTCGGACTGCTTTTGAAAATAATGTCCAAACTGTTCATCGCTGAACCGTAGTCAGTTTTTTCAATCGCGGCTTTTGCTTGATTGATTAAAACTTCATTTGTTTGGGCAAAAATAGTGATTTGCAAAATGCAGATAATTGCCAAAAAGGGGATTATTGACTTAAGTTTCATATCATTTTCCTAACGCCGCAATCTTGGCTAAAAATTCCTTGGCTAATTTATAATCCGGGTTTAATTGCGATGCCTTTTCCAAATCAGCTTTAGCTTGTTGAAATTGCTTTTGTTCAAAATAGACGATACCGCGACCTGTGTATGAATATTCGTCTTTCGGATTTAGTCTGATTGCTTCCGTAAAATCCTCAATAGCTTCCTTGTATTTTTTTAGGTTTGTATAAGCCTTTCCGCGACTAAAAAACAAATCTGCGTCAGCAGAGTCACGCCCAATTCGATTGTCAATCGCACTTGTGTAATCGGCAACGGCTTCGGCATTTTTCCCCATCATTCGATACGCCTCGCCGCGATTGTAGTAAGCCATATAATCTTCATCGTCAATCTCAATCGCTTTGGTGTAGTCGGCAATGGCTTCCGGTAGTTTTCCTGTGTAAATATAAGCCTCGGCACGGGAATTATAAACTTCTTCCAGTTCGGGATTTAGTTCTAACGCTTTGTTAAAATCTGCCAACGCCTCTGTGTATTTTTCGAGCGAATTGTAACTTTTCCCTCGATAGAAATAAGCGTTGGCGTATTTGGAATCGAGCGAAATTGACTTGGTAAATTCCATGATTGCCTCGTTAAATTTGTTGAGATTTAGATTGGCAAGCCCGTGACCGTAATAGCAATCGCTGTATTTTGGATCAATCCTGAGACATTCGTTAAATGAATTTATCGCTTCGTTAAACTCATTTTTCTTAATTTGATTAACTCCCGCTAGAGCGAATTCGTCGGGTGTTTTCCCAGTTGCGGCTTTCACTTTTGCCATTTGCGATTCTGCCCAACTGATACAGGAGTTGGCTTTTTCGGTTTGCTGTTGATTGAGGTTAAATTCTTTCGCCTTGGTGCATTCGGCGATGGCTTCGGTAAACTTTTTAAGGCTGCTATAGACAATTCCTCGCCCAACGTAAGCCTGTGCGTTTCGCGGGTCAAGTTCAATTGCCTTGGAGTAGTTGGCAATTGCTTTTTCAAACTGATTCATTTCCGAATAGGTAATACCCAAACCGTTGTATGCGGAAACGTATTTCGGGTCAATCTCCACGGCTTTAGCGAAATAAGAAACGGCTTTTTCATGGTAGTTTAACTCTTTATAAATGTCGCCAAGATTTTTGTAGGCTTTAGCGTAATTTGGATTCAATTCGACCGCTTTCAACAAATCTGCCTTGGCATCCTCATACCTCCCTAAATTTGTAAGTAAGTTTCCGCGATTGTTGTAAATTGTAGATTCAGTAGGTTTAAGCTGGATGGCTTTATAAAAATCCGCTAAAGCCTCATTATTTTTTTTCAAAGCTGCATACGAAATCGCCCGATTTCCGTAACATTCCCATTGATCAGAATTTAGGCGGATACATTCACTATATGACTTAATTGCGTCTTCAAGTTTCCTATCGGCTCGTTGCTGATTTCCTAACTTAAACCATTCGTTTGCGGTTGTTGGCTGTTGGGCAAAAGTCGCTAATGGCAGAATTGCTAAAATCGAAAATAAGGTAGTGATTAAAGTGATTTGTTTCATATTTTTCTCCAAAAATTGTTACGGGTGAAAACTTATTAAACATTCAAATCCGTTAAGGATTTTGGACTGGTCGCCATTTTGCTTGAATCCCTTTGACCATCCACATAGGAATTTTCCCTTGATATTTTTTGCTGAATTGGTCAATCAAACTATCTCCCGCCGCTGTAACTTTATTTATTTTTTTCTGGACAGCGTTTTTAAACATTCCGCCCGCAGCGATTGCCAATCTTTCGGAGTTGACAATTCGCTCACCTTCCCGGAGTTTTGCTTCAAGTTGTTCGAGCAGATCGTTGTAATCAGACTCCATTTGTTCTGCTAGGCGTTTGGCATTTTCCTTATCATTTTCTTGTGTGGGTGTTGAGGCTTGTTTATAATTACTAACTTTTGCATTTTCTCTTGCACCTTTAGCGGCAAAGTCTTTAATTACAATGCTTACCAATTTATTAAACTTAAAGTTAAAGACTCTATTACCATACTTTAAATATGTATAATCGTAGAGTTCGCTTTGGTTATCCGGTGTGCCGTATTGAGCAATAGTTTCTTCCGCTGTTGCGCTCCAATCGACTTTTTTGCCCGGTTTTCCAAAAAACGGTGAATATTCGTCACTCGGTGCAATGCCTTGAAAGGTGATTTCTTCGAGTTTGTAATCGTTGTAATACCAAAAGTGGATTCCGAGTCTGTAATAATCGCCGTAAGAATCAGATTTGCCAAAGTAGGCTTGAATTTCCGATAGAGTTTTGCCAACAAATTTGGCACATCCTGCATCTTCAAACACATATTGACAATCGGCTAAAGCCTTTGTATCCGAATCAGTTAGAAGTGGGTTTTCATTCTTTGTAATTGCTGGTTTTGAAGCGGGAGATGACTCATCTTTGCTTGGACAACCCTTATTAGCGAGCGAGCCTTTTTCAAAGGGGCAAGCGTCCTCGCTGTTTTTTATGCCGTCGCCATCGTTATCGTCCGAATTTTGGGCTAAATAAACGGATGGCAGAAAAGTCAAAATTAATAAGAATAGAAAAGTTGAAATGATCTTGGTTTTATTAAACATCAAAAAATCCCTCCGTTAATACTCGCAGGGATTAAATAAAAATCAGGTTAAATTTTAAAAATTATTTTTCCAGCCGTTCGATCTTTCGTTGTAAAACATCCAATAAATCTTTCTGAACATTTCCGCTGATGTTCAAAACTTCGTTGTTTTGCCAAATCTCAACGGCTTTTTGATATTCAGCGATGGCTTTTTCGGAAGATTTTTCGCAGTTGCCGAGTTTGACAAAATACAACGCTTGCAATGATTTAGCGTAAGCGGAATCTTTTTTTTTAGCGATTTCAAACATTTCCTCAAACGCTTTTTGAAAAATTTGTCGAGCCTTTTCGTTTTCGCCGCGTTTCAATAATTCATCGCCGTAGCCGAATTTTGCTTCACCGCGAGTTTTGATAAAGTCAAAATTTTCCGCGTCTTTTTCGACCAAATAATCCAGATACTTAAACGAACTTTCGTAAAGTAAATCGGATTGTTTGGTTTTTCCCGTTCGTGAGTAAATCGCTCCAAGCCGCTGTTCAATCGTTGAAACTTCCAGTTTTTGCCCGACGCTGATTTTGTCCATTTCCAGACTTTTACGATAAATCTTTTCCGATTTTTGTATCAATTCCAATGCTTTAGCGTAATCTTCCAATTCAATTAAAAGTGTTCCCAAGCTCAATTCGGCTGAGGCTAGAATTGCCGGAGGCAAGACTTGATTCGGATAAAGCTGAACCAATTTATTACTGATTTCGATGTTTTTTTCTAAAAGAATTTTGGCTTCCTGCCAATATTTTTGGGCTGATTCTGAATTATCGTCAAATTTTGCGGATTTTGCCAAAGACTGCAAACTATTGGAAATTCTATCATTTATTGCTACAACATAATTATTCAAACGCAGATCGTCAGGATTATTTTTCAAAAGATTTTCGCAAATTGCTAATGCTTTTTTATAAGTGGCGATATTATCAACTTCGCCTAAACCAATCGGCAAAGAATCACCCCGAAACATCAAAGTAACAGCCAAACGGGAGGCAATCGTTTCGTTATTCGGATTTTGTTGCAGAAATTTTTCGCCAACCGAAACGGCTTTTTGATAAACCTTGTTTGATTCTTCGATGCGCCCGTTTTGTTTCAAAACCACTGCGTAATCAGCATTTGCGACTAAAAATTCAGCTTGCAGATTGGCATCGGATGAATTCAAAATCAGCGGTTCGAGAATTTCGATTCCTTTTCTGTAATTTTCGATTGCTTGTGCGGTTTGTCCTAAATTCGGTGAGCTTGGACGACCTTGCACTCTGGCAATGCGTAAAAAAGCCTTGCCGAGTTCGCTTTTGAGCGCGTCATCGGCGTTTGCATCTTGCGAAAGGCTGTCAAAATAGGCGAGCGAATCTTTGACGAACATTTCCCGAATCGGCGTGGAATTCGGCAGTTTTTCGGCTTCGTCATAGTATTTGAAAACGATATTATTTGCCAACTCACGGACTTGATTAAAGCGTTCTTCGGCTAATTTGCGCTGTTTTTCTGCTCGATAAGCTTGCCACGATGTTGCCGCAACTCCGGCGATAAGGGTTAGAAATAAAAGAGTTCCGGTCATAACATACACACGATTCCTTTTAACGAATTTTTCCAGCCGATAAGAAAAAGTATCGGGACGAGCAATCACGGGCAAACCTTCCAAATGACGCTGAATATCATTGGCAAACTGCTCAACCGAAGCGTAACGGCGCATAGGAATTTTCTGCAAGGATTTGAGAAGAATATTGTCTAAATCACCCCTTAATGATTTTGGATTTTGGATTTTAGATTTTTGATTGGTCGTTTGCCCGTGATTTGAATCTGTCTTTTCACTTACCACCGACCACTGACCACTGACCACTGACGAGGGACGCGGCGGTTCACTTTCGCAAATAATTTTGGCGATTTCATCGGGGCGATTGTTGGGAAAATCATAAGCCGAAACGCCGGTTAAAAGTTCATACAGAATCAATCCGAGCGAGTAAATATCGGATGATGTAGAAACAATTTGTCCACTGATTTGTTCGGGCGAAGCATATTTTGGAGTCATCATTCCGAGCGAAGTGACTGTTTGAGTTTTGTAATCCGCATCGTCGGAAATGACTTTGGAAATGCCGAAATCGAGCAGTTTTACTGTTCCGTTTACTGTAACCAAAATATTTGATGGCTTCAAATCACGGTGAACGACCAGACGTGAATGAGCAAAAGAAACAGCCGCGCAAACTTGCAAAAAAAGCCTTAAACGATGAGAAATACTTAAATCTTTTTCATTGCAAAATTCATCAATCGCTTTTCCTTTGACAAATTCCATCGCAAAAAAAGGCGTGCCTTCTTCGCTGCGTCCTCCGTCCAAAAGTCTGGCAATGTTCGGGTGTTCAAGCGATGCTAAAATCTGGCGTTCGTGGCGAAAACGGCGCAGCATTGCGTCCGAATCCATTCCTTTTTTTAGTAATTTCAACGCAACCGTTTGAGAAAAATCGTCCTTTTGGCGAACGGCTTCAAAAACAATTCCCATTCCGCCGTGTCCGATTTCCCGAATGATTTTATAACCGCCGATCTCCTTGCCGAGGTAGTTCTCCGCTGATTCTTCCTGCCAGAGATTTGAAAGATTCGCCACCGGCTCGACAAAATTATTTTCCTTTTCGGCTTCAAGTAGTTTCAGAACTTCGGATCGAATATCTCTATCAATATTTTGCAAAAATATCTCAGATTCAGCCGAATCCATTTCGACTGCTTGATTGAAAAGTTCTTTAATTTTTTGCCATTTTTTAGGATTCATTGACTTCTGAAAATACTCGCAGAAACTTTTGGTGAATTAGGTCAATTTTGTTGTGAGCCACGCGCGAGCCATTCGCCATTCGCGCTTTATTGTGGAATCCGAAACGCCTAAAACCTCCGCTGCTTCTTCATTGGTTAAGCCGCCGAAAAATTTTAATTCCACGATTTTTGCTTGCATTCCGTCGAATTCGGCTAATTCATTAAGCGCATTATCCAGAAAGATCAAATCCATTTCGTTTTCGGCGACTGCTAGATTTTCAGCATCGCCCAACGAGATCATTGTTTGTCCTTCGCCTCGTTTTTTGGCGTTGTGACCCTCGGCATAATTAACTAGAATCCGTCGCATCATTTCCGAAGCCAGGGCAAAAAAATGAGAGCGATTTTTCCAATCAACCGAATGCTGGTCAATCATTCGCAGATAAGCCTCGTGAACGAGCGCAGTTGCCTGTAAAGTGTGATTTGAACGCTCAAGTGAGAGTTTGTAAGCAGCAATTCTTTTCAATTCGTCATAGACCAAAGGTAAAAATTCGTCTAATGATTGACGGTCTCCTGCTTGTGCAGCTTTCAGAAGTTGGGTAGTATCAATAGCCATTTTCTGGCTAATTATCACCGAATCAGTGATTTTAGACAAGTTATTTTCAAAAAGAAAAGTGCAGAATTTATTAGAATAAAAGCCGCACTTTAAAATGATTTTTTAATTGTAAAAAAGTTACATTTCCTTTTGCTTATCGGTTAAGGGAATTCCCATTTTTTCTAAAGTGACTTTGTTGACTCCGCCGGTTGGTTTAATTCCGTTAGCTGATTGATAGGTTTTTAAAACCTCTTTGTCTTCTTTACTCATTTTACCTGTTTCAGCAACTTTCAGAATTCTTTGAACCTGCATTACTTGATCTTTTGTAGCGCGGAATACGGGACCTTTCTTTTTCTCCGATTTTTCACCACCGGATTTAGCAAACGAATTCGGATCAACCGGAATTTCTTTTTGTTTATTGGTTAAGGCAATCCCCATTTTTTCAAGTGTGGCGCGGTTCAAACTTCCTTTGGCTTTTAATCCGTTGGCAGTTTGATATGCTTTAAGTGTTTCTTTATCCTCTTGGCTCAATTTTCCTGTTTCGCTAACTTTCAGGATTTTTTGGGCTTGTATAACCTGATCTTTGGTTGCCCGAAATGTCGGCTTTTTAGCCTTTTTTTCAGTGGTTAAAGGTGATTCGGTTGTAGTTGTAGCTTGAGCGTGTCCGAGAACGCAAAGCGAGAGTATGAAAAAAAGACAAATGAAAATCCTTTCCATTTTAGTATTCTCCTTAAATTTAAATTTTGAATTGTCTTCGACTTTTTGGGGGGTAAGGGGCGTTTAAATTGTCGAGGAACGAAAGAAGTATTAATAAAATTCAAATATATGTCAAGTGTTTTGAAGGCTTTAACCAAAATAATTTGAAATTGGGATTTAAAGATTGAAAATTTGAACTCAAGATTATTAGCCTAAATTCGAAATCATCAAATGACAAATTTTAGCTTAATTTGTCCAAACCAAATGTGATATATTGGCTTTAGTTGTTTTGGAGTTTTACAAATGAATAGAAAAATTTTTCTAATTGCAATTATTTTTGTTTTAGTTGGGGCACTTGTCGGCGGACTTTTCGGCAGAATCTCAGGGAAATCCTCTGCCAGCGGAACGATAACTAATGATTCAATCTCGCAGGATTATAAGGAAGCTTTGGATTTGATCGATTCAAGTTATGTGACCACAATTGAACACGAAAAGATTTCTGAAAGTTCAATTCAGGCTATGCTTTGGACTTTGGATCCGCACTCATCGTTTTTCACCCGTGAAGAATTAAAAAAACTTTACGAAGACCAGCAATCAAGATTTTTTGGGATCGGTGTTTCAATTTTACAGCATCGGGATGGTGTTTATGTCCAAGCGGTTGTTCCTGATACTCCGGCAGATAAAGTTGGTTTGAAATACGGGGATCGTTTTGTCGAGGTTGACGGTAAAGATGCCAAAGACTGGACAAGTTCCGAACTATCCAGAAATGTTCGGGGCGAAGAAGGCACATTAGTCAATGTTAAAATTGAAAGAGTCGGATTTGAAAAACCTCTTGAATTTCAAATCAATCGCGGAGGAGTGCCGCTGCCCTCCATTCGCAATTATTTTATGCTCAAAGATGATATTGGGTATGTCGGTTTAGTCGGCGGGTTTCAAGAGACAACGGCAGACGAATTAGATCAGGCAATTTCCGAACTCAAAAAACAAGGAATGAAGCAAATGATTTTGGATTTGCGGGGAAATCCCGGTGGACTTTTACCGCAAGCAGTTGAAGTTGTCAGCCGTTTTGTTCCGCGCGGACAGGTTGTTGTTTCGGTCAAAGGTCGTTCGCGTTACGCGAAACAAGAGGAACTACGAACAATTGGCGGAAAAACCGAAGATATGCCGTTGGTTGTTTTAATTAATGGGGGTTCAGCTTCTGCTTCAGAAATCGTTTCGGGAGCGATTCAGGATTATGGACGCGGAATGATCGTAGGAAGTGATTCATTTGGAAAGGGATTAGTCCAAAGAATCTTTCAATTGCCAAGCGGAACCGGGCTAACTCTGACAATGGCAAGGTATTACACGCCATTTGGTCGTTCATTGCAAAGAGATTATTCAAACGGTTCGATCTATGAATATTACACGCATCACAATGATGATCCTTCTGATAAAGAATCAACCGATGTTGAACCCAAACCCGTAGGAAGTCCGGTAACCACTGCCAACGGTCGGGTTCTTTATGGTGGAAGAGGGATTGAACCCGATATTAAAGCTCCGGCTTTAGCATTTACAAATTTACGTTACCGCATAAATGAAGCCGCCTTTTTCTTTACCCGTCAGGTCGTTTCAGGAAAAATAGGCGGGTTGGAAGGTTTAAAAGTTGAGAAGCAAAAAGACGACCATATTTTGCAGCCAAATGAATTGATTGTGACGGATAAAATTTTGGAATCATTCAAAGAATTTGTGGCAAACGACAAGAAGAGTGGTCTAAATGCCGGACTTATTGATTCAAATTTGGATTATGTAAAAACACGGATTCGGGAAGAATTAGCAACCGCAAACTATTCCACCGAAGCCGGTTCTCAGGTTTTGCTAGGAATTGACCCCCAGGTTCTGAAAGCCATCGAAAGTTTTCCGGAAGCCAAAAAATTAGCTGAAAACTTTAGGAACAATACAACCATCAGTTAAAAACTGAAATTTTTGAAAATGAGGAAGTTGGTTGAGTAAATTCGACCAACTTTTTTTTGAAAAAAATTGGAATTTTAACGGCACGTTTTGGGAAAAAACGACAGTAATAATTGAAATCCCCCAATTGAGAGTTTTAGGAGGAAGGAAATGAAAAATTTACTATTTGCAATTTTATCAATTATTGTTGTTAGTTTATCAGTTTATTCTCAGGCAGATTTAATCCAGGATAAGTCAAACGGATATAGTTTTACTGCGCCAAAAGAATGGAAAAATCAACGAACGGATGACGGCTATGTTTTTACTAACAAAGCAGAAACTGCCAATATTGTAGTCAAACCGCATCAATACAAAGATTTTAATTCATTTGTGACAGCCGAAGTTGATCTGGAAAGTTCCGGATTCAAATTATCGGGTTCTATTCGTGATTTGGGCGACGGGGGCAGATTTGCCCGAGTTTATAAACCATCGGGCGATAAAAATCTGATCATTGATATGTTTTTTCTACTTTCTCCCTACAATGGAGGGGTTATGGTTATGAGCCTGACAAATGATTCAACCACGGCGGAAAAGGCTTATTACACTGCTTATGAGGTGGTGAAAAGTCTTGAATTTTCGCGTCCTCAACCAAGCGAACAAAATTCTCAAATCCAAGCGGCTTTTGGCGGGAAAAAACTGAGTTATTTCCATACCGGAAACGGTTACAGTGAAAGTCATATTATTTATTTGTGTGCCTCCGGATCTTATTTTTCAAAAAGAGAAAGTTTGAGTAGTTCTTCAATCGGTTCAGGCTCGACATATAGCGAAGATGCAGGGACTTGGCGCGTTCAATCCACCAATGGTGCAGTTTTTTTGATTTTGAATTCCACTCAAGGAAAAGGACAAAAGAATTTTCAGGTTTCAAGCCGTCAGGCAGGCAATGAAATTGGATTGAACGGCAGCCGATATTTTGTGGAAACTCAGAATCAATGCAAATAAAATTCTAAACAACTCGTAGAATAAAACATTTCAAATAATAACTTTCAGGCATACCGAGCAAGATAGGATGATCGGATGCCTGCATTCTTTTTTCAATCAAATGCAGCCGTTTATGTGCATTATTGGCGGCTTCCTGTAAAACCTGAAGGAAAATTTCTTCGGTAAAATGATAAGAACACGAACAGGTAATCAATATTCCACCTTTGTTCAATAATTTCAAAGCCCGTAAATTAATTTCTTTATAGCCGCGAATGGCACCTTTTAAAGCAGCCCGATTTTTTACGAAAGCCGGTGGATCAAGCACAATCGTATCGAACTTTTCACCCGATTTTTCAAAGTCACGCAACGCATCAAACACATTTGCTGAGCGAAATTCGACATTAGAAATATTATTCAATTCCGCATTGCGTTTAGCTTGTTTAATTGCCTCATCAGAAATATCAACCGCCAAAACCGAATCACAATTCTTAGCTAAATTCAGGGCAAATCCGCCGTTAAAAGTGAAACAATCAAGAGCCCGCCCAAACCCATAACTTCTTGAAATAAAATGATTTTCGCGCTGATCGAGAAATGAGCCGGTTTTTTGTCCATCTAAAAGAGAAATATATAATTGAACGCCATCTTGCTCAATCGTAATTTCTTCTTTAACTTCTCCGTAAAGAACCGAGTTTACCTGCTCTAAATTTTCTAAAAGACGAACTTTAGCATCATTTCTTTCGATGATTGATTTTGGCTGAAATTCTTCGACGAGAATTTCTACAAAAATTTGTTTGAGTTTTTCCGTGGCTTGCGAAAGAGTTTGAATAACAAAATTATTGGCGTAATCATCAACAATTAGACTTGGAATTAAATCAGCTTCGGAATTGATTAATCGGTAAGCATTAGTCTGATCTTTAGATTTTTGTCTTCGGTTTTTGGCTATGAGAATTGCTTTGCGCCAAAAATCTTTATCAACTTCCTCGTTTTTAGTTGTAAAAATCCGTAAACTGATTTCTGATTTATCGCTGTAAAACGCCTTGCCGATAAAATTATTACCTTCATCTACAACAGTTACAATGTTTCCGCCTTCAGCTTCGATTCTGACCAAATCACTTTTATAGATCCACAAATGTCCGCCGCGAACACGTTTTGCCCCTTTTTTGTTAACCGAAATTTTTGACATAAATAAAAACTTTAGCCGATTAGAAAATATTTAGCCAATCCGAACAGTCCGCCCAAAATAACAATCATTAAAACATCCGCTTTCAAAAAATAAAGACCAACAAATGAAATCACTGCCAAGGTAAGTGAAAACCAATCAATTTGTGAGTCACTAAAAATAACGGTTCCCCCAAACATCAGGGCTAAATTTAAAATCACACCAACAACCGAGGCTGTCACAAATGACAAAGCTTTGTTCAATTGGGTATTAGTGCGCAATTTTTCAATGTAATTTGCTCCGGCAAAAATGAATAAAAAAGAGGGTAAAAAAGTCACATAAGTAGTCAAAACAGCGCATAAAATTGCAAAATAAGTTTGAGAAGTAGCATTCCAACCAGCCATAAACCCGATGAACTGCAAAACCATGATCAATGGTCCGGGGGTTGTTTCCGCTAAAGCCAATCCATCAACGGATTGTGCTGAAGTAATCCATCCATTTGAAACAACTGCTTGATTTACATAAGCCAAAACCGTATAAGCTCCGCCAAAAGTAACAAAAGCTGCTTGGGTAAAAAAGAGGTAAAGTTTTACTGATAAATTTTGGTAACCGTAAATAAAAATGAGACTTAAAAAGGGAATTAGCCAAAGAATCAGACAGACAATAATCACTTTTAAGAGTTTAGGATAGGTAATTGGAAGTGGGGAGTCAGGAGTTTTCTTTTCTTCTGAAATTGGACTTTGAATTTTAAACTTTGGAAACAAAAGCCCAATTACTAATGATCCCAAAACAATCAACGGAAAAGGAATATGAAAGAAAAAAATTGCGATAAAGGCGAGTGCTGCAATTGCTATATGCCACTTGGATTTGAATGCTTTTTGGGCAATTTTGAAGACAGCTTCAACCACGATTGCAACAACAACTGCCTTAAATCCGTCTAAAATTGCGTTAATATGAGGAACACTGCCGAAATTAGCGTAAATGTATGAAAGAATTAATAAAAAGAAGATTGAGGGAATAACAAAAAAAGCACCGGCAACGATTCCGCCTTTGATTCCGTGCATTTTCCAACCGCAGTAAGTTGCCAATTGCTGCGCCTCAGGACCTGGCAGCAACATACAATAATTAAGGGCATGCAAAAAATCATCATTATCGATCCATTTTTTTGTCTCGACCAATTCTTTTTGCATCACCGCAATTTGTCCTGCTGGTCCGCCAAATGAGATAAAACCTAATTTTAACCAAAATTTAAATGCCTCTCGAAAAGTCGGAATTTCCATTAGGTTGATGATAAACTAATAATTAGAAATTCGTATAACTTTAAGCCAATTTATTAATAATTTATTAACTTTCCGTTAAGGCTTTGTATTATTAAACAACAAAGTCTATAATCTTTTTTTATTTTTTACGAGAGAGCAATCATAAAATATGTATAAACAAATTGGAGTTTTGACGGGCGGTGGAGATGCCCCCGGTTTGAACGCAGTTATCCGAGCAGCAGTCCGAACGGCTACCGGCGAATTCGGAATGAAATGTATCGGGATTGAGGACAGTTTTGAAGGAATTTTAGGCGATCCGAAAATAATAAAATTAACTAAGAAAAGCGTTGGTGGAATTCTTTCACGCGGCGGAACAATTTTAGGAACCAGAAATCGCGGGAGTTTCTGTAAAATAGTTGACGGGAAACTCTTTTTCCCCGAAATGCCGATTGAAGAAGCCTTGGAAAACCTGAAAAAACTGGAAATTGAAGCATTAATTGTGATTGGCGGTGAAGGAACTTTAGCGATTGCTGAACAATTCCGCAAACATAATTTTCCCGTGATCGGCGTTCCCAAAACGATTGATAACGATTTGTCGGCAACTGAATTTACCTTCGGTTTTCATACCGCAATTGACATTGCAACCGAAGCTCTTGATCGGCTGCACACAACCGCCGCTTCACATGACCGGATAATGATTTTAGAAGTAATGGGAAGAAATACGGGATGGATCGCTTTACATTCCGGTTTGGCAGGCAGTGCCGATATTATCTTAGTTCCTGAAATTCCGTTCTCTTTTGATTCGATTTTGGCGAAAATTCAGGAACGTGAGAAATCAGGTTCAAAATTTACCAATATAGTAGTTGCCGAAGGGGCAGTGGAAGTAGGAACGCAGCCTATTTATCTTGATCCCGAAGCCTTGCGTTTAGGCGGAGTCGGCAGTCATTTGCGCCGTCGAATTGAAGCGGCAACCGGAAAAGAATCCCGTTGCGTGGTGCTCGGACATTTACAACGGGGAGGAAGCCCAAATGCTTTTGACAGAATGTTGGGCACGAATTTCGGAGCTTGCGCAGTCCGTGCGCTGGCAAACGGGCAGACCGGAAAAATGGTGGCTTTAAAAGCAGGTGAAGTAATTACCGTCCCTTTGAAAGATGCAATCGAAAATATCAAAAGCGTCAATGTGGAAGGACAGCTTGTCCGCACAGCCCGCGATATTGGTATTTCATTTGCGGCACCAAATGAGGCAAAACTTTAAAAATTAAAGGCTAAAAATTATTATTCATAAGTTCAAAGTTAATTATTAGCTTTGAACTTTTGTTATTTGGATTATAAACTTAAGGCAGATATGGAAGCAGTTAGAAAGAAATTACAGCAAGAACTTGCAGAACTGGAAGAAGAACTTCGATTTAAACTCCCAAAAGAAATTCAAAAAGCCCGTGAATACGGTGATTTAAGAGAAAACGCCGAGTATAAAGCCGCTTTGGAAAGACAAAAAATTGTTATGGCTCGGGTAGTTCAATTAAGTAATCGAATTACCGAACTTGAATCAATTGATATGTCAAAAATCCCGACTGACCGCGCTGCTTACGGTTCTATAGTCGTTCTCTATGATCTTGACCGAGACGAAAAAGTTACATATAAACTGGTAACCTCAGAAGAAAGCGAACCCGAAAATGGTTTAATTTCCACGGTTTCGCCTATTGGACAGAGTTTAATGGGCAAAGAAGAAGGCGATGAGGTCAAAGTAAAAACTCCGACTGGCTGGAGAAACTTTGAAATTACCCGGCTAACCACAATTCACGATCTGGAAGAATAAAATTTATTGGCAAGTTTTGCGAAAATTCAGCCCAATTAACCATTTAAAAGTAGAAAAAATATGATAGGTGCAAGTATCGGAAGGGGAGCAATGGCGATCATCAATGCGATGGTGCGCGGTTTATCGTCTGCCGGGGTGCATCCAAATATTTTGACCACCATTGGTGTTACTATCAATGTCCTGTGTGGGGTTCTGTTTGGTTTAGGAGAATTCTTTTGGGCGGGTGTGGTGCTGATTCTTGCCAACTTGTTTGATATGTTGGACGGCAATGTTGCTCGTTTGAGCGGAAGAGTTTCACAATTCGGCAGTTTTCTAGATTCATCGCTTGACCGAGTTTCCGATATGGTATGCTTTATCGGAATAATGATCTTTTATGCCAGAGACATTCCCCAGCATTCAACCTTAAATGTTTATTTAGCCGGAATGGGCTTATTAGGTTCAGTGATGGTTAGTTATACAACTGCCAAAAGCGAAGGATTTGGTATTAAAGCCAATGTCGGTTTTTTGCAGCGTCCTGAACGAATTGTCCTTTTTATTATTGGCGGTTTATCAACCTGGAATTGGGAATCAACCAGTTTTTTTGCCAACCGGATGACACAAGTGCTGTGGGTGCTTGCAATAGGTTCATTTTGGACTTTTCTTCAACGGATGTTCTACACGTGGTTTGAAATGCGAAAAATGGATGAAAGTAATCAATAGTTAAAGACAACAAGAAGTTTTATGGAATGGTTTTCACATTTTTGGGAGTCTTTGACCTGGGATAAAATTGCACTAGGTGTTGGGTTATTCATCCTTTCATTTTCAATCAGCATCGGTGCAATTGCCTTTGTAATGGTCAAAATTCCTGAAAACTATTTCAGTTCGCATTATGAAAGGGATTTTTTACCTAACAGTCCTTTTTTTGTTCGTTGGGGCGCAGTTATTTTGAAAAATTTATTGGGCGTTATTTTGATTATTATCGGAATAATTTTGTCTTTACCCGGAGTTCCGGGACAAGGGTTACTTACTATTTTATTGGGTTTGATTATGTTGGATATTCCCGGTAAACGTCCGCTTGAAGCAAAAATTATTCAGCGTCCGACTATTTTGAACACGATTAATAATCTAAGAGCAAAATATAATAAACCCCCGTTGGTTTTAGATTAAAAATGAGCATCTTTAATATTTTCAGAAAAAAAGAAGTCGTTGATCCTGAAAAAAGAAGACGAGAGCATTTAGGGCGTTTTGGCAGGATAACGGAAGGCACTATTTTAGACAGTGAGGCAACAGACCAAGGGGAATTGGTTTTCTACGTTTACTGCGTTGATGGAGCAGATTATGAATCTTCTGAAGTAATCCATTTTGACCAAATTACAAATTCTGTAAAATACGCGCCGGGAGCAAAAATTGGTGTTCGTTATGATCCGCGGCAGCACGCAAATTCGATCTTGGTTTGATTAACTGAAAACTTTTAGGTTTAATAGGTTGTGTAACTTCTTGCACAGCCTTTTTTATGTTCAAAAAAATCTTGATTGCCAATCGTGGCGAAATTGCTTGTCGGGTTATTCGCGCCTGTCGTGATATGGGGATTAAAACCGTTGCGGTTTATTCGGAAGCCGATAAAAATGCTTTGCACGTCCGAATGTCGGATGAAGCCTTTCATATCGGTAATCCGCCTTCGTCCGAAAGCTATCTGCGCGGTGAAAAAATAATCGAAGTTGCCAAAAAATCAGGCGCAGAAGCGATTCATCCCGGATACGGTTTTTTATCTGAAAACGCCAATTTTGTCCGCAAAGTTACCGAAGCGGGAATTGTTTTTATCGGTCCTCCGCCAGAAGCTATGGAAGGAATGGGCGGTAAAATCTCGGCAAGAAAAATTGCCATTGAAGCCGATGTTCCCGTGGTTCCGGGCACGACTGAGCCTTTGAAAAATTACGAAGATGCCCTTGAAACTGCTCAAAAAATCGGGTTTCCGGTCATGCTTAAGGCTTCGGCTGGCGGGGGCGGAAAGGGGATGCGCTTGGTCTTTGAAGAATCGGAGCTTAAGTCTGCGCTTGAAACTGCACAATCCGAAGCTTTGGCGGGTTTTGGCGATGATGCGGTTTATGTCGAAAAAGCAGTTGTCCGTCCGCGTCACATCGAAATTCAACTCTTTTCGGACAAACACGGAAATCATGTTCATTTGGGCGAGCGCGAATGTTCAATCCAACGTCGTCATCAAAAAGTGATCGAAGAATCTCCTTCGCCGATCAACGACCGGATTTTGCGCCATCGGATGGGCGAATGTGCGGTCAAAGTTGCGAAAGCCGTAAATTATGTTGGTGCAGGAACAGTTGAATTTTTGGTTTCTGATTTGGATAAATCGTTTTATTTCTTAGAAATGAATACACGATTACAGGTTGAACATCCGGTTACTGAGCTTGTTACGGGTATTGACCTCGTGCGTGAGCAAATCCGTGTGGCGTGGGGCGAAAAACTTTCATTCACACAAGCGGATGTGCAGATGAATGGACACGCAATTGAATGCCGCGTTTATGCCGAAGACCCCGAAAATAATTTTTTGCCAAGTCCCGGAAAAATTACACGGCTTCAGGTTCCAAGCGGAAATGGTGTCCGCGATGACAGCGGGATTTATGAAGGTTCGGAGATTTCAATTTACTATGATCCGATGATTTCCAAATTCTGCGTGTATGGCAGAACTCGAGAAGAAGCCTTGGGAAGATTGCGCCGGGCTTTGCAGGAATACGAAGTCGGCGGCATTAAAACAACCTTACCATTCTTTCGGGAGATCATTGAAGATACTGAGTTTATCGAAGGAAAACTTGACACGGGATTTATTCCGCGTTGGCAGGAACGCCGCGAAAAAAGGGAAGCAACTGAAATTGAAAAGGATTTGGCAATAATTGCGGCGGCTTTAAACAATTGTAAAACTCAAGTAACTGCAACGGTTTCAGCCAATCAAAATGTAAGCCGTTGGCAAAAAGCAGGCAGATTGGCTCTACACGCAAGTCGTTTGTAACTTGAAAGTCCAAAGCCAAAAGTCAAAAGAAAAAATAAAGATAAAAAATTATAGATTAAAAGTCTAAAATCGAATTATGGAAGAATTTTTAACACAATTGATGGGTAAAAAAGTTGATGTGTCGTGCGGAACCGGTGCGGCAGTTCGTGGGGAAGTGGTTAATGTCAAAAACGGCATTTTGTTTCTGCGCGACGAGGAAAAAGTTGCTTATGTCGCAGTGGAAAAAGTTGCCGTTGTGTGGGAAGTCAAAGACTACGAAGTCAGAACAGGCTTTGTCACAGGCAAATTAAAGTAGCGAATTGTATTACTTAATTGTGAATTGCCGCCAAATATTAAAATGCAATGGATTACAACCCTCTAACGGAAGTTATTGATGAACCAATATCAGTATCTGTTCGGGAGTTGAGCGAACTTAAAAGACTCCGAGAGTTTAAAAATTTTGCAAACCTTCCCGGCACAGACACCATGGAAGAAAGAGCCAGATTAACGCAAGTTTTTAACCAATTGTTAGATAGTTTGATTGAACAAGTGGCGGAGCATCCAAATAAACTTTGGGTTTTAAGTCAGTTCAAGTTTGCACTTGAAATTGTGCAAATAGAAGATACCGAAGTTAGAGAACATTTTGGCGACCACCTTGAGAAAATTATGGATATTCTCCATATAGATAGTTCCGATGGATTAATTAACTTTTATCTTTGCTAAATTTAGTCATTAAAAGATTATTTGCAAACCAAAAATAAACTTATGGAAGATGACCGAAAACGACAGATCGGGCTTTACAGTCTGACGATGATTGCCATTGGCTCCAGCATTGGCTCAGGGATTTTCAAAACTCCTTCGGAAATTGCAGGGTATCTTCCAAGCGAAGGTTTAATGCTGTCAGTCTGGCTGGTTGGCGGATTGATTGCTATTTGCGGAGCTTTGACCTTCGCCAAAATTTCTTCGCAGTTTCCGCACGTTGGCGGATTCTATGTCTTTCTAAAATCTGCATTTGGCGAGCTTCCGGCATTTTTATTCGGCTGGTCAATGCTAATGGTGATAAACACAGGTTCATTGGCGGCATTAAGCCTTGTTTTTACTTCCTATTTAAGCTCTTTTGTTCCGCTTTCAGATGCTGCACAGGTCATTGTTGCTGTCATTACCATCGTTCTATTAACCATAATGAACATTTCCGGCGTGAAATTCGGCAGTATTTTTGCCAGTATCTTCACTTCCGCAAAACTTTTGGGAATTTTGTTTGTCGTTTCTCTGGGAATTTTCTGGGGCATCAATCACAACATAGATTTCTTTAACACGAATTTTCCGCCAAATCCGAAAAATCTTTCCTTAATTTCCGCGTTTGGATTGGCTTTGATTGGCGTTTCTTTTTCGTTCGGCGGTTATCAACACGCTACTTTTGTGGCGGCGGAAGTCAAAAATTCGGAAAAAGTTGTGCCGAGAGGAATGGTCATCGGAATTTTGATTGTTTGCCTCGCCTATTTGACCATTAATGTTGCATATTTGCGATTTTTACCGATTGAACAAATTGCCGCTTCAAAAATGGTGGCTTCGGATGCCATTAATACAATTTGGACGTTTGGCGGTCAATTTGTTTCGTTTTTAATTATTTTGTCTGTGGTTGGAACGATTGGAATTTATATTTTGACTGCGCCGCGCATTTATTTTGCCATGGCTGATGATGGTTTGTTTTTCAAGAAATTTGCGGAAATACATCCTAAATATCAAACGCCGTTTTGGGCAATAATTTTTCAATCAATCTGGACAATTTTTCTTCTGATCTTTTGGCAAACTTTTACTAATCTGATAACTTTCGTTGTTTTTGTGGATACGGCGTTTTTCTTCTTAGCCGGAGCAACTTACTTTTTCCTGATCAAAGAAAAAACAGTGGTCGGAGTAATTGCGGCAATAATTTTTCTGGCAATGACCGGATTTATTGTGATTAACACGTTAATTGAAAAGCCGTTTGAAGCAATTACAGGTTTAATTTTTCTTGCAGTCGGAGCAGGAATTTTCTTTGTTTTCAATCAAATGAGAACAGTTAAAGAGTAGCAGAGCGAACTTAAGGCGGCAATTGCAGTTGGCAGTTTCAGTTTGAGTAAAAAATTAAAATTAAGTGAAAAACAAATCAAAGATCAAAAATCAAAGATCAAAGTTCAACCAATCATTTATCATCAATCAATTAGCCGAAGACCGCGAAAAATATTTCAATGCGGTTGCGCCGCCGATAATTCAAACCAGCAATTTCGCTTATCAAACTGTTGATGAATTTACCAACGCCATTCAGCACGAAAAAGACGAGCATATTTACACTCGGGGAAACAATCCGACGGTTAATATGCTTTGTCAAAAAATGGCGGCTCTGGAGGGGGCAGAAGATTGTTTGATGGTTGGAAGCGGCGCGGCGGCAATTACAAACTCTGTAATGTCACAAGTTAGTGCCGGCGATCATATTATTTCGGTGCGAAAACCTTATACTTGGGCGGAACATTTGATGACCAAAATCCTTCCCAGATTCGGTGTTGAAACGACTTTTATTGACGGCACAAAATTAGAAAACTTTGAAAATGCCTGCACTGAAAAAACAAAGTTGATCTATCTTGAATCACCGAATTCGTGGACTTTTGAATTACAAGATTTGGCGAAAATTGCAGAATTTGCTATTTCAAAAGAAATCACAACAGTCATTGATAACAGCTACTGCACCGCACTTTGTCAGCGTCCGATTGATTTAGGAATTGATTTGGTGATTTACTCCGCCACCAAATATTACAACGGTCATAGCGATGTCGTAGCAGGCGCGATTTGCGGTTCAAAAGAAAAGATTACGCAGATATTTCACAACGAATTTATGACTTTCGGCAATATTCTCGCACCGCAAAATGCTTGGTTGATGCTCAGAAGTTTGCGGACTTTACCGATTCGTTTGAAACAATCTTCGGAAAGCACGCTTAAGATATTGGAATATTTGAAAGATCATCCAAAAGTTGAGCAAATCTGGTATCCTTTTGACGAAAGCAATCCGCAGTTTTGTTTGGCAGAACAACAAATGAAAATGCCGATGGGAATGTTCACGATTGCTTTGAAAAATCGTAATGTTGCTACCATCAAAAGATTCTGTGAATCATTACATTATTTCTTAATTGCAGTTTCTTGGGGTGGACACGAATCCTTGATTATGCCGAAATGCGCTTTTGTTGATGAAAATGATTCGCAAGTAAGTATGATTCGTTTTTATATTGGTTTGGAAGAAGCAGATGTTTTGCTGGAGGATTTAGATAGGAGTTTGAAAATTCTATAAAAAAAGCGGACTGCATTTTCAGCAATTCGCCTTTCCTTCTGAAAAGTATCAGAGCGTTTTTCTAGTTTAAGTTCAAGGGAATTCTTCTGAATCCAACTACTCTTTTTTCCCAATAGCCTTCAAATTTTGAAAAGGTAACACCTTTACTTGAAGATGCCTGGAAAAAAGTATTTTCATCAATAACAATCCCAACGTGACCAAGCCTGTTGAAAAAGACAAGTGTCCCAAACTTATATCTTTCATCACCATAGACAGGTTCAAAGGTTTGGTAATAACTCGCAGCACTGGTTCTGGTAAATTGCAGCCCTGCATCTTGAAAAACGCTCCAAACAAGACCTGAGCAATCATAACTATTCGGACCGTCTGAACCATAATGATATGGAATCCCGATCCGCGATTGCATTGCTCTCATCAGCCTTTGGTTGAAAGCGGCTAAAAATTGGTTGCCAGCATAATTTGCCGGAGGCGCATTAACCGGAGTCGAAGAAACGGTTTTCTTAACTAATTGGGGTTGACTTGGTTCACTGGTAACAACGCGAATCGGTGTAGTCAGCGGCGGACGAGAGACGGGATTTCTGGTTGGTGTCGGCTGAGAGGTTTCGTTATTTCTTTCATTTTGATTACCGACGACTCTCTGTCTGTCTTGGGCAACTGCATTTCCGATAAAAAAGGCGGACAATAATACTAAAGACAAGACTAGAGAGTAATTTTTTTTACACTTCATCAAGCAAAGCTCCTAATTTTTTATTTAAAGTTATTTATACTCAGGAGAGTTCGACAGTTTGTAGAATTTAACTGTCTGGTTAGCTAAAAAGAAAAACTTTAAAACAGACCTTAAATGTTTGAAACTTTAAGTTTGCGACTTTTAATGAATTAAACTTTTTATGGATTTTAGCTGATTACATTAAGATTTTCGCTCATTATGAGCCAAAAATCAAATCGCTAAATACATTTTAGCGCATTCCATGTAGCTTTTGGCAAGGCTTTTTGGTAAAAAAGCCGGAAATATGATGGGACTTTCCTCTAACAAGTTGCTTTGAAATTTTCTTTCAAAGCAAGTCCCCGCCTATCTTCTCCGCCTTCGCGTCCATTCCGATTGTTTTGGTATAACTCAATAAAGGTTCAATCGGAAAATGTTTCCAGAAAAAAATAAAAAGCCTTGAATCTTTTTAGAATCAAGACTTAAAATTTAGAACTTAATAAATTACTTTAAGCTGAAAATGATGTTCCGCAACCACATCCGCCGGTCGCATTAGGATTGTCAAAAGTAAATCCTGAACCCATCATATTTGAAGTATAATCAATCGTAATCCCATTCAAATATTGTGCGCTGAACATATCAACAAAAAGTTTTACGCCATCTTTATCCAAAATAAAATCACCCGAACGTGATTCTTCTTCGATATTTAAACTGTATTGGAATCCAGAACAACCGCCCGGAACGACCCGAACGCGAAGACCTGCGGTTTCCGGCAAATCATCTTCACCAGCCATAAAACCTTTGATTTCATTGATAGCTGACGGTGTAACATTCATTTCAACTGTTGGTGCTGCAACTGCTGACATTTATTTTTTATCTCCTTAAAATTGCTATAGATTCAAAAAGAATCTTTACTTAATTTTCAATTTTACTGAATTTTGCAAAAATTACAAGTAAAAGCAAAAAGTTGGTAAATATCAAAGCATTTTATTCAAAACTAAATCTGTCATGATTAAAAGCAATGTATTGATAATTCCAACCATAAACGAAATAATCCAAACCCAAAATCGTTTAGTTGACTGTGCTTGATAGGCATAACTAGCCATCAATTCAGAGTCTAATTTCTGATCTTCTATATTCGGTAATTTTAATCGAAAAATAGCGTAAACAGTGAAGGTTGTCAGCATTAAAGGAATACCTAATAATCCTTTGCTCAATTTATCGCTTACAATATTTACTAAATGAAAGCCTTTGTATATTAACTCTGGGATTAGCAAAACTGCGAGCCAAAATAGAAAATTTACGGACAAACCAATCAAAAGAAAACGCCAAATAATTTGTTTATTTGTCATTGAATCAACGACTTTAGAAAAATTATTGGCGATCTTTTCGTTTTCTTTTTCGTTTTCAAAAAACATCTATTTAGCTCTGGTTAAAATCTTCAACTCAGGCTTCATTGCTTCAATTGAAACGCGCCGCGCTACCTCTTCCGCCACTCTCATAAACGCTTTTGCTTGCGGTGAATCAGGATCAGAAACCACAATCGGCGTTCCTTTGTCACTGGCTTCGCGGACTTCCATTCCAAGCGGAACTTCGCCTAAAAACGGCACATTATATTCTTCGGCGAGTTTTCTGCCGCCGCCTTCGCCAAAGATGTAGTATTTTTTGTCCGGAATATCGGGCGGAACAAAATACGACATATTTTCGATGATTCCCAAAATCGGAACTGCAACATCTTCAAACATTTTCAGCGCACGGCGCACGTCTGCAATGGAAACATTTTGGGGAGTTGTGACCATAACTGCACCTTGAACCGGAACAAGCTGCGCCAAACTCAATTGAACATCGCCCGTTCCCGGCGGCATATCCACGATCAAATAATCAAGCTCGCCCCATTCAACATCAGCCAAAAATTGTCTGACAAAACCGTGCAGCATCGGACCACGCAAAACCATCGGTCTGTCGGGCGAAACCAACATTCCGACTGACATCATTTTTACGCCAAAGGCTTCTTCTAGACCGAGATGCTGTTGAAAAACATCTTGCTTTCCAAGCATCAGCGGCACATTCGGACCGTAAATATCTGCATCCAAAATTCCAACTTTTGCCCCAATTTTGGCTAATCCAACCGCTAAATTGACCGCTGCCGTTGATTTACCGACTCCGCCTTTGCCCGAAGAAACCGCAATAATATTTTTTACGCCCGGAACGGCAACATTGTTAGCAATTCCACGACCTTTCGGCACTTCAGCATCCATCGTAACTTTAACTGAATCAACGCCTTCGAGACCTCCGACAATCTCATTGGCTTGCGTTTCCATTTCTTCTTTGACGGGGCAAGCCGGAGTGGTCAAAACGATGCGGAACGAAACGTTTCCGCCGTCAATCGCTAAATCTTTGATAAATCCGAGAGTTACAATATCTTTTCGTAAATCGGGATCAATAATCTGTTTTAATGCTTCTAAAACCGCTTGTTCTGTTATTTTTGCCATAAAAATTTATCGTTTTCACTTTTCCACACTTTCACTTTTTCACTTATAATTATCTTTACTATTTTTTCAAGAATTTGCAATGTCCGACGAAAAATTAAAAGAATTTCTTGCACTCTGCCAAATGGCGGAAGTCTGTCAAATTTGCCCTGATTTGGCTGATAAAAAAGCAGTTTTAAGTGAATTGAACGGCAATCTGAATCCAAAAGTTTTTTTCATCGCCGAAGCACCCGGCAGACAAGGTGCAGACCGCACGCGAAGACCTTTTTACGGCGATAAATCGGGCGAGAATTTTCAAAAGTTTTTGGATTCAATCGGCTTGAAACGGGAAGAAATTTTTATAACTAATGCGGTTCTGTGCAGTCCGCGCAAGGAAAACGGCGCAAATCGCAGCCCGAAAAAAAGTGAGATAAAAAACTGTTCATCGTTTTTGCAGAAAACTATTCAACTACTTGAACCAACAGTAGTTGCCACGCTGGGAAGTGTCGCACTTGAAGCCTTGAAAGCTATCGAATATCATCAAATTAGTTTGAAAAATGACATCGGAAACGCATTTGACTGGAACGGACGAAAACTTGTTCCGCTGTATCATCCGAGTCCGCAAGTCATCGCTTCGCATCGCAGATTTGACGAACAAATGCAGGATTTTCAAACGCTGAAAAAATTAATATGAGTGGAATCAAACTTTACTGGCTGCCGCATTGCTCGACTTGCAAAAAGGCAAAGGAACTTATTGAAAACAAAGGTTTTATCATTACCGATTTTCACGACATCAAATCCCAACCGCTTTCATGCGAAGAAGTTGAAAAATTAGCCCAAATGGTTGGCGGTGCAGAAAATCTTTTTTCCCGCCGGGCTATCAAATATCGGGAAATGGGATTGCACGAAAGGGAAGTTTCGAGCGCGGAAATGCTTGATTTGATGGCGAATGAATACACTTTTATCAAACGTCCGGTTTTAGTCGTTGGCGAAAAGGCAACGGCGGGATTTTCGGAGAAAATTTACAACGAGTTTTTAACAAAATGAACAATTATTTATGGCTTTTGTTTTGAGCAACGACTTTGGAAAAGATGATGGAACAAAGGATTATTTGGAAAATTTTAAAAAGAAATGGAAAGAATATTTCTCGTATTTAGATTCGATCAAAGAGAAATTGCCGAATTCTGCAAACAATTTTGCAACCGCTGATTGGCATTACAATTTTAACGATTCAAGATGTCCACACGATGCTTGGATAGATGATGTAATCATTCACGAAAACGCAGAAGGCGACAGAAAACAATTTCGCTCTATCGAAATAAAAATAGTTTTACTTGGTGCTTATCATAATGGAAAACTTGAAATTATTTACAAAAACGTAAAAGGTTATTCGATTTCTAAAATTGCAGATAACGGCGATTGTCACGGCGATTGGATGCGCGATGAAATTCGATTATCTGAAAATGGATTAGTTTTGCACGAAATTGATTGGTTATTAGAACCAAATTGGACAATTGAATGTGAAGATATTGAGTTTCATTGGAAACCTTTTAGTTACGAAAAAACGATGAATGAATTAGAAAAAGACAAATACAACCAAATCCGCAATGGCGGAACTGGTTTTTATCAACAAAAACGCGGTTTATTGGGAGTTTATGGCGCAGAGGCGGTTAAATTTTTGAATGGAATGATAACCAACGATGTGGCAAAACTCGAAGACGGAGCGCAGATGTTAGCAGCATTTCCCAATGCTCAAGGGCGCTTACAGGCAGTCGTCCGGGTTATGCGAACGGGCGAAAGGTTTTTGTTTGAGACTGAAGAGGCGACTTTTGCTGTCATAGAACATAATTTGATGCGTTGGACTTTTGCGGGGGATTTTCATGTTGATAACGAGCTGCAATACGATTATGAATGTTTTACAGTTTGGGGCGAAGTCCCAAAATTAGAGGGAAATATTCAATTTGGCAAGGAAGTTTTTGTGCGGAAAGAATTGGTTGAAGAATTCAAAAGTAAAATGATTAATGCAGTCCAAATATCTGACGAAATTTACAATATTCTTCGTATCGAAGATGGGATTCCTCTTTACGAAATTGATATGGACGAAACAACGATTGTTCCCGAATTGGGAATCGAAGGTTTGATAAGTTACAACAAAGGCTGTTACATCGGACAGGAAATAATTGCCCGGATATATTTTCGTGGTCACGTTGCTAAACAACTGAAAGGGTTGGTTTTAAGTGATAAAAATGTAAAACCGCAAGATGAATTGAAAACCCTTGATGGCAAAAATGCAGGAAAAATCACTTCGGTTTGTTATTCTCCGAAATTGGAAAAACACATTGCACTTGGATTTGTTCGTTACGATTATTTGGCTGAGGGAACAGAGCTAAAAGTTGGAGAAATAACGGCAACAGTTAAAAATTTACCGTTTATTGAGAATTAGGCTAAAATGTTCTGAGAGGTAAAAAAATAATGGCAACAGCAACCGTTAAGTCAGGAAAAAAACAAGTTCTAAAAATTGGGGAAATCAATTTTACCTTTCCACAACCATTCGCCTTTGTGCTTAAAATGAGAGGGCATAAATTCACTGACCAAGAGCTTTACGCGATTGATGCCGCTAATGAAGACTTTAAAATTGAGTCAAATGCCGAAGGAGATTTAGAAATTATGCCACCACCATTTCCCGAAACAAGTAGAAAAAATATGGACATTGACGCTCAACTTTGGATTTGGGCAAAAAAAGATAAAACCGGAGTTTGTTTTGAGTCCTCAGCCAAATTTACTCTGTCAAATGGTGCAAAACGGATGCCTGATGCCGCTTGGATTCTGAAAGAAAGATATTTCGCCCTCTCAAAAGAGGAGCGCGAAGAACGGTTTACCAAGATTGCGCCCGATTTTGTCATCGAACTTCGCTCAAAATCAGACCGTTTACCGATTTTGCAAAAAAAGATGCGTGAATATATCGAAAACGGTGTTCGATTAGGTTGGTTGATTGATCCCGAAAAACAACGAGTTCATATTTATCGCGGTGACAAAACGGTCGAAATTTTAGACAAACCAACAATTGTATCGGGCGAAAATGTGCTACAAGGTTTTGAACTTGATTTAACCGATATTTGGTAGGAAATGAACATTGCCCAAATTGATATGAATGACTACAAAGACATAGATTTACCGAACGCAAAACTTGCATATACGGTTATCCAATCTCTATTGAAAAACCAAGAGGCTTTAAGCGACCTTTTGGCGTTGATGGCGCACGCGCTTGATGAGGATGTCGCTAAGGCTTTGACGAATACCAATGAGTGGGAAAAATATTTGGAAGCCAAAAGGGAATTAGAAACTACAAAAATTCAGATTGAAAAATTCACCGAAGAAATGTTGAGATTGGAGAATACTCAATGAGTGATATAAAAGTTTTTAAATGTCCAAATTGCACACAATATATCAATACAAGTTTGACTGAGTGCAAATTTTGTAAAACACCTTTATCTAATGAAACCAAACAAAAAGCCATTGAAAGTGAAAACGAAAATACCAAACTTTATCGCAGAAACATGAGTAAAAAACATCTTCTGATTGGTATTGGTGTTTTTACTATTGGCATAGTGATAAGTTTGCCAGGACTTTTAGGGGGAACTTTAACAAACGGCGGATTTATCTTTATTGGTCTGATTTTGGTAGGATTAGGTGAAATAGGTAATGGATTGTTTGGGTTAATGGAAAGAGATTAAGAAATGTTTGATTTAATAATTATCGGCGCAGGTCCCGCCGGAATTTCAGCCGCTTTTGAAGCGCAAAAACTTGGACTAAATTATTTGGTAATTGAGAAAAAATTGATTGGAAACACAATTTATCAATATCCGATCGGTTTAACCGTTTTCTCAACCGTTAATGAGTTGGAATTGGTTGAAAATACTTTAAAACCAGCCCGCGAAAAGCCAACACGCGAAGAACTTTTGTCCTACTACGTCCGTTTTGTTTTGGAAAATAATTTGAATGTCCAAACCGAAGAAGAAGTTTTAAATGTCGAAAAATTAGCTGAAAATCATTTCAAAATCACGACAAATAAAGGCGTTTACGAATCAAAAGTAGTTCTTTTTGCCATTGGGGCAATGGAATACACACGAAAATTAGGTGTCAATGGCGAAGATTTGCCCAAAGTTCATCATCTTTTCCGCGAAACGTATCCGTATGTTAAGAAAAATGCAATGGTCATCGGCGGCGGAAATTCGGCGGGCGAGGCGGCTTTGTTTCTGGCACAGGAAGGTGCAAACGCAATATTGGCAATATTTAGAGAGGATTGGGAAAATACCGATCCGAAACAGGGCTGCATCAAATATTGGGTCAAACAACCGCTTGAGCAAGAACTTTCAAAAGAATGTTTGAATGTTTATTTTCTCAAACGAGTCGTCGAAATCCGCGAAAATGAAATTGTTTTAGAAAATGAGGACGGAAAAATAGAAACGTTTCCAAATGATGTGGTTTTTATCCTAATTGGTGCAGATGCAGAGCTTGGACTATTGAAAAATTTAGGAGTGGAAACCCGAAACTCAAGATACGGCACAATTCCGGTTTACAACGAGGAAACTTTTGAAACAAATATTCCTAGCGTTTATGTGGTCGGACATTTTACCGAAGCACGACATATCGCGGGCGCAATTCAAGTTCCCCGAAAAATAATTCCGAAAATTGCCGAAAAACTTCGAGTTTAATTCAGGTTTTTATTCAAAACTTTCGACCTGATCTAAAACAACAACTTTCTTTTGAGCCAGAGAATCATCAATCTTTTCAATATTTTTCGGAATTTCGTCAATATTTGGCAATAACATTCGGAATTGAATAGGTTTTTCAGATGAAGCCGAAACCTTTTCCATCTTGATTATCTTGATTTTAGCAGGTTCATTTGTGTTTATAACTTTGATTGGCTGAATCCTTTCACATTCCGCCGAGTCATTTGAAATTAGATAATTTTGAGCAGGAAAAAGATTATCTTGGACTTTTTCAACGATTGCACCTAAACCGATAAAAAAAATAGAAATAAATAAAATTCTTGATATAAAACGAATCATTACAAAACACCTCACGATTTATATTTTGTCAAAAAAAAACAAAAATTTGGTTAAGACGAAGCTAAGATTTTGTAAAAGTTGTAAAACTTTAGGTTTATTTTACAAATTTACCTACAAAAAATTTCGGCGTGTTAGCCAAATCCTCAATCAATTTCAGGGCTGTTTCCTGATTTTCTGCAACCACGATGAAAGTGTAGGCATTTTCATTTCTTTTGAATGAATACAACACTTTCTTTTCAGTTTTGAAGACTTTTTTAATTTCTTTCAAATCCTTATCAGAAACTATTTTACGAACTGCCAAATGATCAATATTTTTAGGCTGAACAATAAAAACAGAACTCAGATTTGGCATTTGAAAATATTCGTTCAGATTTGTTTTGGCTAAATCACCGCGTCCGCTATAAAGGCTGGCAATATGTAAAGTTTGACGAATATTGTAAAGTAAAGAATTATCAAAATTTTCATCCAGAAAGAGAAAAGATTGTCCTAAATAAAGGATTGGCGTAGTTAATTTATCCCCGAACGCTTTTTCAATATTATCAAGATAAAGTTTGACGAAATTTTCATCATTTAACCTCCCGTTTTTAGAAATCCAATCATCAATTAGGGGCAATAAGGATTTTCCGGCTTTGTCAATATTCGGATTACTGTAAAAACTCATATCAGCCTCAAAATATTTTTTCCAGATTTCAGGGCTGACAATTGCGCGAACTATAATCCCGTTTCCAAAAGCAGAGGCTAAACCTTCATCCAGCAAACTAAAAGCGGGAATTGCAGTGGCGCGTCCGCTTTTCAAAAACAAATTTTGCAGCTCGATATGTTTTTCGGGGGAAACGCTATTCAATAAAAAATGGCAAAATTCATGCAGCACCACATCAATTCTGTTTTTCGGATTTTCGTTGGGGAAAAATTCGACAACCAAATGATTTTCCATTGAATAACCGCTGCTTCCTGCTTTAACTAAATTTGGACGAAACATTAAATCAAAGGTTATCAAATAGTTAGTTGGTAAACTGGGTTGATAAAAATTATAAAATTTGGCGGTATTTTCTTTGATTAACTGCGAATTTAAAAGCTCCTCAGTTTTTTTGGCAAAATTTGTTCCTTTTTCTTTGGCTTCACGAGACCACCACACAGAAAAACGCGGTTGAAAATGGCGAATAACTTTCGCAAACTCTTCACGTTCGCGGGGAACTACGAGCAAATCTAAACGGGTTAGGTAATCATCTAAATTTTTGGCTTGAAAACCTGCAATTTGAATTTTGTCACTCAAATTGGTCGAGGTAGCGCGACGATCAAGCGGAAAATTTATATCACTTTCGATCTCAAAAGATTTTTGATAACGACCACGCATTTTTCGCCAGTTTTCAAACATTTGCTTATCAGTTTCATCTTTCAAAAACTCCTGTTTCCAAAGCGCGTCGAAATCTTTCTGATTGCAATAATTGAACTCCGTCAAACAATCAAGCTGGTAGGTTAAATTTGTAAATTCATCAAAATTTACCGCAAAACGGAAAGGCTGAGTTTGTGCCGAAACCGAAAAGAAAAATAAAAAAATAATAAGAATTAAGCCAAATCTTTTCATATAGTTATAAAACACCGTGAATAGTTTTTTTATGACAATAAATCAAATTTCAAATAAAGAATTGGATAAAATTAACCTAAAACAAAAAAAATTGGTTAAAACGAAGCAAAGATTTTGTAAAAGTTGTAAAAATTCAGAACCGGGTGTGCTATATTGTTGGCAAATTCTATGCAGGAAACCAACGTTTATTTTTACATAACGCCGATTGCTTTGATTTTCATTGTTTTGGAAATTGCCGCTTGTTTTGTTTTAAAACGGAATTACATAATTTTTACCGAAGCGATTGCAAATTTTGGCACTCAGCTAGGAAATCAAACTACAAATGTTTTGGTAATGCTTGGAGTTTATGTAGTTTACGGCTGGTTATGGGAAAATTTTCGGATTTGGACGATTCCGGTTACCTGGTGGAGCTCGATTTTACTTTTACTCGGCGTGGATTTTGTTTTCTATTGGGTTCACCGCTGGGGGCACGAAATAAATATTCTGTGGGCAGCGCATTCTCCGCATCATTCGGCTGAGGAGATGAATTTTTTCGTGGCTTTACGCGCCAGTGTGACGCAAAGACTTTGCTCATTTTTATTCTTTTGGGTGCTGACCATTATCGGCTTCACTCCGGCACATATTTACACCTTAGTTGCAATTCATCTTTTTATCGCCTTTTTGCATCACACCGAATTAATCCCGAAGCTCTGGAAACCGATTGAATTTTTATTTACCACACCTTCGCATCACCGCGTTCATCATGGCGTTAATCTGCAATATTTGGATAAAAATTACGGCGAATTTTTAATAATTTGGGATCGAATGTTCGGCACTTTTGAGGAAGAACAGGAAAAGGTTGCGTATGGAATTTTGGATCATCCGCAGACTTGGAATCCGATCATTATCAATTTTCATTTCTACATTGTGTTGTGGAAATATGCGGTTGCTGCACCGTTTTGGTGGGATAAAATACGAATTTGGTTTATGCCTGCCGGATGGATTCCGCGTGGTTTGGAACAAAAAGGAAAACCAAGTATAACGGCGGAAAATCAAATAAAATTCCGACCGCAAATGTTCGACAAAGCCAAAGTTTATTTGGTTTTACAGGTTATTTTGGGAATTGTATTGATGATTGGCATAATTTCAAATCTTTACAACTGGTCAACAGCAGAAAAATGGCTTGGTGCAGGACTTTTGTGGTGGCAAATCATTAATTGGAGCGGGATTTTAGAAAGAAAATCGTGGCTTTGGATTTCTGAGACTTTACGAAATATTGTCACATCGCTTTTAATAATTTCATTTTTTGAAAATTACTCAAATTGGTTTCCGGCAATTATCACAACTGCTTTGTTTTGTATTGTTTGGACCATTATCTTCTTTCGTTTGCCGACAACAAACCTAAAAACCGTAGCAGAATAAAATTTTTTTGAAAGAATTTGACACAAAATTTCGCCTTGTAAAAAGGAGGAAATTTTATGGAAGTTTTGTTAGTGGTGGTAATTTGGTTTTTGGGATTAATTGGTTTGATTTTGTTTTTCGTCTGGCTTTTTATGCGAAAGTCGAGAATAAAAGGTGAGTTAAAAACCTTTTTTGAAAAATATGATTTTACCCCTCAAGCTTCATTACCGGTCAGTATTTCAACTTTTCTGAGAAACAATTTCCATTCCGTTACAAGTTATCACGGATTGATTAATAAAAATGGGGAACAGTTCCCGTTTTTTTGGATCTATGGATTTCCTAAACCGGCTTTTTATTACAATAAAACAAATACATATGTGGAGCCATATCTACTGCTTTTCTTTCCGCCATACACACTAAGCAGTAAGTTTATTACTCAAATTGGGCAAAGTGTAAAAAGTCCGAGCTTTAAAAATATTTTGCTAACTTGGGATACAGATCATCCAATTGAAATAAAATTAATAGATGAAAAATATTTTATGGTGAAATGGCAAAGCCGTCACAAGGTCGATAGTTTTGAAAAAAGATTGCAATGGCTTTACCAAAATATTTGTTAAGTTGTAAATCAACGTCTTATTTTATACAAATCCATAATTCTATCGGCTAAGTCATATCTGCCCCAAAGCTCGGTGATAAACATTTGAAAACCGCGAATATTGAGCCAATAAATGTCAGAGATTTTTTCATCTTTGTTGATCGGATTAAAGACTACACAAGCGGCTATGGCAAAAATCAGGCTTTGGGGAAACAGTAATTTATCATCCTTAACCTGAACAGTGGTTAATTTGTGAAAGCCGATTTCAGGTGGAAACCGTCGTGTATGCAAGGTTTGACGAAAGGCATAAATAATAATTTCCTGTGCCAGATTTGGCATATTCAATGAAGGAATGGCGCGGCGAATTCCGAATGGCAGATTTGCCGGAATCGAATCGGGATTCGGAACTCCCATAAAAGAAATTAAACGCCAATTTTCTTTAATGAATCTTTGAAACTCAGGTTCAGCCGAAGCCTCATTTTGATAAATTTCTTTAGCAGTTCGATTTAAAGCCTCACAAGCAGGTAAAAAAGCAAACTCAAATTGTCCTCGGGTCGTCAGATTCAAAACCTCTTCGACCAGTGCCCCAATAGTTTTCATAAAAATAACCCTCTTTCTATGATACGTTTGAGGATTCAAATTTTGCCTAATAAATTTTTCTTTACACCATTTTTCTGTATAATCAACTGCAAATTATGCGATTTATTTTCTCACGAAGATTCTATATTTTACTCGCTATCGGATTGATACCGCTTTCGCTTTCCTGGGGATTTCCGGTTTTACGCTCGATTGTGGTTTTTTACGATATTGGACTGATTCTAGTAGCTTTAGTCGATTGGCTCATCAGCCGAAAATTGACCGAAGATTTAGTTTTAGAACGCAAATTTTCCAGACGTTTTGCTATTGGAGATGAAACGGAAGTTTGTTTACATTTGGAAAAC
The DNA here is from genome assembly GCA_019694395.1 of Pyrinomonadaceae bacterium. Taxonomy (GTDB): domain Bacteria; phylum Acidobacteriota; class Blastocatellia; order Pyrinomonadales; family Pyrinomonadaceae; genus JAIBCC01. Next base: position 163,348 of record JAIBCC010000012.1, read on the forward strand.
AGAACTTCGCGTGATTTTACTTTGATCTTGAAAGACGAATATCCGCCGGAACTAAAATTAAACGGAAAACGCGAAGAACAATTTACAATTGAAGCCCAAACCTCGGCTGAAATGTTTTACGGATTAATGCCGCCAAAACGTGGGCGTTATGAATTTGGGGTAACTGCTGTTCGTTTTTTATCAAAATTTGGTTTGGTTTGGTGTCAGACCAATCTGGGCAGTTCACAATCAATCAAAGTTTATCCGAATATGCGGCGCGCCCGTGAAGCCGAATTAAAAGCACTTGGGGCAAGTTCCTATTTAGCTGTTCAACGAAAAGCAGTTCGGCGCGGAGAGGGACGAGAATTTGAGTCAATGCGCGATTACGTTCGCGGAGATGAATTGCGCCATATTTCCTGGACGGCAACTGCGCGGCGTTCAAAACTTATAACCCGCCAATATCAAATCGAACGCGATCAAACCATTGTCATTGCAATAGATGCCGGGCGTTTAATGACCGGAAGAATTGAAGACGAAACCAAATTTGATAAAGCAATTCACGCCAGTTTGGCTTTGATGTCAATGGCGGCTCGCGGCGGAGATAATGCGGGAATCGTAGTTTTCGGGAGAAAAGTGAAAAAGTTCTTGCCCCCGAAACGTGGAGTTGAGCATTTTGATGCAGTTCTCGAAGCCTTGCACGATATGGAACCGGAATTGATCGAACCAAGTTACGCCAGAGCTTTTCAATTCATTTCATCCAATCTGAAAAAACGGGCGTTGGTGGTAATTTTAACTGATTTGGTTGATAAGGAAAGTTCAAAGGAATTACTCAGTTCGCTTAAATTATTGCGTCCGCGTCATTTGCCGCTGGTAACAACAATTGGCGACCGGGATTTAAATCTGGTTGTCAGCCAAACTCCAAAAGATTTGCGCGAAGTTTTTACCCAATCCGCCGCCGAAGAAATTATTCATCAACGCGATTCTGCTTTGCGAATGGTGGAAGCTCAAGGGGGCTTGGCATTGGATGTTAATGCTTCAAATCTTGCGCCGAGACTTTTAGAAACATATTTGAAAGTGAAAGAAAGAGGCTTATTATAATCAACAAATGAGTTACATTATTATTGCAATAATTGTTCTTTCTATAATCTTAATAATTAACAAGTTTGAGTTTCACAACTTTCCTTTCAAACGAAGTCATAAACTTCAAAATAACGAAATTCTCAAGGTTTTACTTAATTTAAACCAAGAATCACTAGACCGGCTATTCAAATATTACAAAGAAAACTTTGGTGATGGTGCGGCAAATTATGCCAAAAAGACTTATCAAAAGTGGAAGGAAGGAAAAGTAAAACCCAATCGGCAGACATTTGAACGTTTTCTCATTCATTTACCCAAAGTAATAAGTTACGATTTGAAGTGCGAAGTTTTAAGGCTGTTTATGAAAGAATTTTGCCCTAAAGAAAATTATGAAACCACTGTTTATACAGATAATTGGGAGGAAATTCTAACTCCGTTGGTGCAAAAAATGATTGATAAACCATATTCTGCAGATTTACCATTGGAGGTTCAAAAGAAACTGACTTGGTTAGCAGATGGTGAAATGCAGGCAGCTAAAGAGATTTTAAGGCAATCACATTTCGAAGAAGGAAAAATCGCAGTTTCACAGCTCAGACAAGAGTTTAAAAATTTGGAAATTGTTTTAGCCGAAACTCATCTAAAACCAAAAGTTACGCATCAATTGAAATTTACTTACGGAACTATTACCTTAAATATCAAAAGGAGAAAGTAAAAATGAGCGAATCCGATAAAAACTTAATTCAAAAAAAACAATCACTCTTTCCACTTTCAGCCGAAGATATTGTTGATAATGCCTTACAAAATCTGGATGAAAATCAAGCTCGAAAAGTAACGGAAAAAGCGGCTGACGAAATTGTCAGAATCGCCGTGGAGAAAAGAAAAGCGGAACATAAAACTGCTTTAGCTCAGGATGAAATGCGAAGTCTGATTGAAAACGCTAATTTGTTAGATAAAACGGTTGGCGATTATAAAATTAACAGCACTTTTGAAACCGCTTCCGGGACAACCAATGTCGAAATTCGGAAGTCCAAACTCCCTAATTCCAATATTTTAGCAGTAATTATTGCCATCGCTGTTTTAATTTTGGTAATTATTTATTTTCTAAAATGATAAATTGAGCAAGAATTCTTGCACCAAGACTTGTGAGAAATTTATTGAAGTTAAATAAAGGGTTTGCTCTAGTTCTTTGTTTTTACAGCCTTTTCAAAATCGCTTTGGGTTACAAAATGATAGACCTCACTCCATTCTTCAAATTTTGATGGAGCTAACTCTCCTTTCGGATAAACGGTGTATTCATTATCATCAATATATTTTATTTTACGAGTTAAAGTTTTTCCATCATCCCCAACAAAAAATTGTTCATAAAGTCGTTTTGGGAGAATTCCAACTGGTGCGTTTATTTGAATTGAGGTTTCTATAATTAATTCCTTAGATTTGCCCCATTTGGTTTTTGATTTCATGGTGACAGGATTTGGACGTTTGCCCTCATCTCTAATTTGTTCTGTTCGATAAATTTCACCTCTTCCATCTGTAAAATAAATTCTTTCCTCTGCCTGCATTTTATCATCTATAAAATTTACCCGTTTAATACTAAGTAGTCTGTTTTTTAAGTTTCTTGATATTTTGAATTATCTGAATTGACCTCTTCATAATGTCGATTCAGTTTCTTTCTGGCTTTTTCTACTGAAAACTGCCAGTCAATTTTGATTTGCTTTTCAGT
>JAIBCC010000013.1 GCA_019694395.1 Pyrinomonadaceae bacterium
CAATGGACAGAAAGGCAAAATTGGTAATAATTGAGTTGAAGGCTGCCTGCCAAAACAAATTGGCGGGATGGAGTAAACTTTTTGTTTGACATTCTCTTTCATAGAACAAGTATGTCGGCTATACCCCATAAAAAACTATTTTTGGCAAGTAGCGGCACAAGAGTAAAACAAATTGAAATGATTATTCAGTTTCTAAATTGATACCATATCTTTCCGCCATTCGGTAAAGAGTTCTGCGGTTAATATGTAAAATCTCCGCCGCACGGGTTCGACTACCGCCTAAGGCTTCTAATAGATAGATCAAATATCTTCGTTCAAGCTCGTCAAGCGATGGAAAATCGGCATACAGATCGAGCAGGGAAGAATGAGTTGTGAAAGATTTTGCCTTTAATTCTTCGGTTTGCAGCCTTTCCGGCAAATCTTCAAGATTAATTTGTCCCGAAACTGTATTTAGAGCGGCGTGTTCAATCGCTGCCTCTAACTCCCGGACGTTACCAAGCCAATCATGAGAAATAATTAACTTCATAACCTCATCGGAAAATCTTAGTTTTTTCCCAATTTCCTGAGAAAATCTTTGCAGGAAACTTGCTGCCAGCAGACGAATATCGCTTTTTCGTTCCCGCAGGGGCGGAATTGATAAAACAACCACATTCAACCGATAGAACAAATCTTCACGGAATCGTCCGGCTTTAACTTCCGTTTCCAGATTTCGATTGGTTGCAACGACAACCCGGGCATTGACTATTGTGGGACGTGAAGAACCCACTCGCCGAATTTCCCTTTCCTGCAAAGCCCGGAGAAGTTTTACCTGCATTGCTGCACTCGTTTCACCTATTTCATCGAGAAAAAGAGTTCCTCCACCGGCTTCTTCCCACAATCCTCTGCGATCAGATGTTGCTCCCGTAAAGGAACCGCGCAGATGACCGAAAAGTTCGGATTCAAGTAGGGTTTCGGTTAAGGCACCACAATTTACCGGAATAAAAGGCTGAGATTCTCTGGAACTGTATTTATGCAAGGCACGGGCTACCAATTCTTTTCCAGTGCCGGATTCTCCATAAATGAGGACTGTGCTTTTAGCCGAGGCAACTCTGGCAATTTTTTTAAAAAGAGCCAGCATTGAGGGAGAACGTCCTAATAAACCGCTTTCGGCAAAAGTGATTTCGGAGTTTTCCGATGCTGTATCGGCATTATTATTAAAAGGGCTTTCAGCCAAAACCCGACGGACAGTGGCGATAACGGAATCTATATTAAAAGGTTTGGCAATAATATCCCAGGCTCCTTCCCGAGAGGCGGCAATAGCATTTTCCAATGTTCCGGCACCTGTTATTAAGATTACCGGAGAAGTGTCCCTTAAAAGTCTTAACAGATCTATTCCCGTTTGGGCGGATTGCAGGTTAATATCACTGATAACCAAATCGAATTTATTGTGTAAAGTAAGTTCAGAGGCGCGTTCAGGAGTCATTGCGGTTTCTATCTCCCAACCCTGTGAAGACAATATTGTTCTTAGTAATTGGAGGGTGCTTCTCTCGTCATCAACCACTAAAATTTTTTTCATACACTCACCTGTCCATTGTAGGAGTTATAAACAAGAACTTAAAAATTGATAAGAAGGGAATAATTTGAAGGACTTGTCAGATAATTTTTGGCTACCCCACAAGATTAATTATAAGTCAGTAAAACTCGTCTATTCTACTGATTTTGTGTTTTTTAGTAAAGTGAAGAATTTGAATCAAAATGAATCGGTTTTTAATAAACCTGACTACAATTCAAATAACTCAATTTTTATAATTGATTAATCGAAATATCATATTTTTTGGTAAGAATAGTCAGAATCTGTTTAAATTCAACCTCTATTCGTTTTATCAAATCATCAATTTCACTCGTTGAGTCAAATTGAATACTATCTTCAATGGCAGCACAAAATGAAGCCATTTTTACTGCGCCGAGGGATGCACAAGAACCCTTTAAAGCATGAGCGGAACCTTTTAACTTTTCAAATTCTTTGGCGGAGTAAGATTGTTTTAAATTATTCAAATGTTCCGGGACATCCTCAATAAACATTTGAATAAGTTCAATAATTAACTGATCGGAATCACCAGAAAGTTCTTTTAAAGCATTTAGAATAGTAAAATCAATTGAATCGGTAACTTTAGTTTGATCCGGCATCATATTTTCTAAGCTGCATTTTTCCAAAGCCCTTTGAAGCTGGTCTTTTCTGATCGGTTTACTCAAATAATCATTCATCCCGGCGTTCAAGCAAGCTTCACGGTCTCCACGCATCGCATTGGCTGTCATTGCAATAATATATGGATTGATTTGGGGATTTTGTTCACGGCGCACATAACGTGTAACTTCCATTCCATCCATTTCCGGCATCTGCACATCCATTAAAACAATGTCGTAATTCTGTTTCTGCAATGCGTCTAAAGCTTCTTTTCCATTATTTACTACATCAGCAATATAACCCAAGCTTTTCAACATTAAAAGAGCAACTTTCTGATTAACTTTATTATCATCAGCAACTAAAATTTTCAGTTTTGAGTTTTCAATTTGAGAGTTTTCGGATATTTTGCTCCTGGTTTCCGTTTTGTTTCCATAACGGGGTTTGGCAATTCCGAGGTCAAAAGGTTCTTTGTTGAACGGATGAGTTTTGTCTTTGATGATTTTGTTGAATCGAGCCGTAAACCAAAAAGTGCTTCCTTTTCCTAGCTCACTTTCAAATCCGATTTCGCCATTCATTAATTTTACTAATTGTTTAGAAATAGCCAAACCTAATCCTGTGCCGCCAAATCTTCGGGTTATTGATCCGTCTGCCTGAGAAAAAGCCGTAAATAAACGCTTACAATCTTCCGGGGCAATTCCTATTCCATCGTCCTTGACCTTAAATAAAATTAGAAAATCATTTTCGGTTTCTTCCTTAACTTCTGCCATGATTTCAACAGTTCCATTCTTGGTAAATTTGACGGCGTTACCCACCATATTTGTCAGAACTTGTCTTAACCGAAATGGATCTCCATACATCGTTTTGGAAATTTCGGGTGTAATCTGAAATTTAAGTTTATTATTGCCTTTTAAGGATTGTTCAGCGAAAAGATTATAAACCTCAGTGATTGTTTTTGATAAATCAAAATCAATGATTTCAAGGCTGAGTTTTCCTGCTTCAATTTTTGAAAAATCAAGAATATCATTAATAATTGACAAAAGAGCTTCGGCTGAATGACTAATGGTTTCCAAAATATCCTTTTGTTCGGCAGGCATTTTATTTTCCAAAAGCAGTCCCGTCAAACCGATAATGCTGTTCATCGGAGTCCTGATTTCGTGGCTCATATTAGCAAGAAATTCACTTTTTGCCTGAGTTGCCGCCTCTGCATCCTCTTTTGCCTGTTGAAGTTCGGCTGCAATTTTTTTCCGTTCCGTAACATCCCGAATAATTCCGGTAAAAAAATGTTCCTCATTTCTGAGATATTCGCCAAAGGAAATTTCAACGAAAATTTTGCGACCGTCTTTATGTCTGGCGGGAAATTCAACTCCCTTCCAAGGCATTTTTCTAACACTATTGACAACAAATTTATTAAATGCCCCTAACCGTCCCGATCTCAACGAACCGGGCATTAATATCGTAAGATTTTGACTGATTATTTCTTCTTTGCTATAACCGAAAATACGTTCAGCAGCAGAATTTACAAACAAAATTTTGCCACTGCCATCAACCGTGATAATGGCATCATTGGCAGATTCGGCTACGATGCGATAGCGTTCCTCGGATTCGCGAAGGGCAAGTTCCATTGTCTTTCGGTCGGTAACATCTCTAAAGATTGCCAACGAAGCAAGAGGCTTGCCATTTTTTCGTTTAATATTAATGGTTCCTTCAACATTGATTGCGCGACCATCTTTTGCCGAAAAAATAGTTTCGATCATTCCCACGCTTTTTCCGGTCATTGTATCCTGAAACAATTCTCGGCAATGCGGTTCACAATCAGGATGAATAACATCCCAAATCGAAAGATTTTTAACTTCTTTTTCGGTGTAGCCTAGTTTATGTCTCCAGGCGGGATTTACATAAACGAATTTTCCGTCAATTCCGACACTTTGGATTAGATCGTTGGCATTTTCAAAAAGATCACGATATCGTTCTTCCGAATCACGCAAACCTCTTTCTATATTCTTACGTTCAGTGATGTTTTCAACCATTCCTACATAACCCAGAATTTTGTCATTTACTTTAATGGGTGCGGAATGTGCATTTGCCCAAATAATCAAGCCATCCTTTCTAATTAAACGATAGACGAAATTATATTCACCGATTTTTCCTTTACTTTCCCAATCGTAGTAAAGTTGTTTTAAATCATCCGAATGAACGCTTTGCATCCAATTGAAACCTAAAAATTCTTCAGGTGCGAATCCGGAAATCAGTTCCAAGGTTTTATTGAGATAGATGCAAGAACCTTCGCTGTCGGTTAGAAAAATCCCAAGCGGAGATGTTTCGCTGATAGCTCTAAATCTTTCTTCACTTTGGCGCAAATTTTCTTCGGCTCGTTTTCTTTCAATGATTCGCCCCAGTTGGATTCCAATATGCTGCATTACCTCAAGGAATTTTTCATCAGGGGCTGTAAGTTTACTGGTAAAAAATTCGAGAATCGCTATTACTTTAGAGCCAGCCATCACGGGAAAGGCAAAACCTGATTTAAGTCCAAGTTCTCTGACTAATTCTCTTCGGGAAAAGAATGGTTCATAACCAAGATGACAGCTCCAAACCGTTTTCTTGCTTTCCAAAACCTGTCCCGGCAATTCTTTTTCCAGATCAAGAATCGGGTTTTGGGTTTCAGAAATAAATTTGGAATATTTTTCAGCATCTTTAACACTCCAAATATTGGTTGATTTGATTTGAGGTTTAATTTTATTAGTTACCGAATAAACGTGACCGAGAGACCAATCCATCAATTCACAAATTTTATCCAGACAAATCTGCATTGATTCATCAACCGATTTTCCTTCGTTCGCAGCATCAGTAGCGGTTTGCAGTAGATTCACATAAAAAGTTTCTTTTTTTAATGCTTCCTCAGCGAATTTACGTTCCGTTATATCATTCAGGGTTCCTGAAGTTCCGACAATCTCACCTTTCATATTAAGTGTAAGTCGGGCAAAAACCTCCATCCAACGAAAGTTATTATCTTTTGTCAAATATCGGATCTCATGGCGGCAATATTCTTTTTCCCGCTTGATTAAAGGTTCGAATCTAATTGCATTTAATTCTCGATCGTGCGGATGAACAAAATTTAAAAAAAGTTCCCCTAAACTCTCATCCACCGTAAATCCAGTGATTTCCGTCCACGCTGGATTTAAAAAAATCCAACACCCATCCGCATCTGTTTGAAAAATAACCTCTTTTAAATTATCAACCACGGAACGGTATCTTTCTTGAGTTTGCAAAACCTTTTCACTATAGTTTTGCGTTTTTTCAACCATCATTTCTAAGGTTTGAACCTTATAACGCAACTCAAATTGGGCTTCGACCTGACGGGCTAGAACTTTTAGGGAATTTTTTTGGACTTCATTTAATTCGCGGTGGCGGGTATCAAGAACACAGAGAGTTCCAAAAACAACACCATTGGAATTTACCAATGGAAATCCGGCATAAAAACAATATTCATTTTTTTTATAGTTGGTATTTGCGCAATTCTTAAACCCTTTGTCCTCTTTATCCAGAGAAACAATATAAAGGTCTTTTTGTTTAACAGCTTCTGAAGAAAAACCATTTTGAATGTCAATTTCCGACAAATCAAATCCAAATTTTGATTTAAACCAAACACGATCTCTATCTACAATGCTGACCGCCGCCACCGGAGTTTCACAGATTTGAGCAACCAAATTTGTGATATTATCAAATTCCTGCTCAGGCTTAGGATCAAGGGTTAAATAATCATCAAAAATGGAAATTGTTTCTAATTCTTTGATAGATGATGAAATTGAATTCATTAATTTTGAATCTAATAGGTTAATGGCTGGTTTTTAGGGCTTTGCCGGTTTCACGCGAAAGCAAATTTTGCAAAAGGCGTTTAAAGAAACCCAAAGTTAATTTTAAATCATAAATAAAGCCGGCTCGGACGGAATAAACACATTCTGCGGCACAAAGTTCTTCCGGTGAAGGATTTGCACCATAATGAACAAAGGCTTCGGTAATTAATCCAACCTTTGAATTCAGGTAAAGCTCCTGCCAATCGGCAGACATTTCACCGACCTCTTCCAGAGTTCGCGGACGAACCCCGACCATCCGAATTTCTCCTTTGGCAATATTGAATAAAGCAGGCAAAAAACGCAGAAAAATTTCTTTCAAATCCCCTGTGCCCCATTCAATCATACCATTTATGGGTTCATCGGATACAAAAATTAAAAGGTTGCAGGTTTTGAGTTTCCGCTGATCGTTATTAGCCGGAAGCTGAACTATTTCTTTAGTATCTAAAACCGGATCAATTCCTTTTAACTTAAGGAAAAGAATTGTCAGCAACAAAACCGGGAAGGTAATAATAAGCATAAGCAATCCGATTAATCTTGAAAATAAACCCGACACAAATTGTCTTAAATCCCGATCAAAAAGATTTCCTAAAATGATATTATCAAGAATGGTTAACTTGATACCGAGATTGGTATTAACAAGTTTATTATTCATTACAACGGAATTTGAAACAGTCAGATTTTCACCTAAAAAACTTCCCGAAGTGACAATTGAATTTTCAATCAAACATTTTTTATCGATCAGACAATTGCTGCCTATTACCGCATTGGGTCCTATTTCGGAATCAAAACCAATACCGCAATTTTCACCGATAAAAACAGGTGGGATAATTGTTACGGAAGGTGGCAAGCTGACATTCCGCGAAATCCAGACTCCCTTTTCTACTTCATTGGCATTAAAATGAGTAAGGCAAGTTTTTTTATTGAGAACCAAATCTTGAGATTCCAACAATTCCCGGTAATTGAGAACATTGAGGGGTTTCTCAGTTTCGATTAAATAATCTATTAATTCATTATTTTGAAGCAAGAAATTTTCTAATTCATTCTCATTAAAATCATCGCTAATTTCAGTTAATAATTGCATTGGTAAAACAGCGAAGCCTGCCCAGCGATTATTTTTTTTATTTTCAATTGTTTCCTGCCAATAAAAGATTTGGGGTTGAAACTTAATTGAAGAGGAAAAACTTAATTTATTGGTGGTCAATATTCTGTCAGCTTGAACAAGCAAAAAAGTTTGGTCATCCTGAACAATAGATTTTAGTAATTTGTAAGGTTTTTCTGCCTCGCGGGCGAGATGAAAAGTAAATTTACTTCCCCAACGCTGTCCGTCACCAAATAATTTCTCAAATTTTTCCGGATGTTGAGAGAGTATAAAATCAAATTCAACAATTCCTTGTTCCACCAAATTTTCCACTAAATGCTGAATAAAAGGACGGTCAATGAGTGTCATTAATTCGCGTGGGTTTGATTCAATTTCTATTTCAGCATTTTTTACTGCTCCTGTTGCAATAATTATGGTTTTCATAAACTAGTTCCTTATTTTCAATAATTTTTCTTACCTGTTTTTTCTAAAATAACCCGGGATAAAAAAACAAAATTTCCTAAAAAATATCTCCGCCACATTCGGCGGGGTTCCTGATAAAATCTAAAAAACCACTCCAAACCCATTTCACGTAACCACTGCGGAGCGCGTGGGATTCTTCCCGAAAAATAATCAAAAAGTCCGCCGACACCAATTGCGGCTTTTATCTTTAAATTTGGTAAATTTTCGGCAATCCAAACATCCTGTCGTGGCGCACCGAAAGCCACCAAAAGTAAATCCGTTTGGGATTCATTTATTTTCTGCAAAATCCGAGGTTCATCTTCAGAAGAATAGTAACCGTGTTGAGTGCCGCAAACTTCAGTTTCGGGAAAATTAGTTTTGACCCAGTTTGCAACAGCGTCGGCAATTTTCGGTTTCGCTCCGAGAAGAAAAATTTTCTTTCCGGTTCCGCTCAGTTTTTCGCACAAACGTGGAAAAAGGTCTGTTCCGTTAACGTTTTGTTTAATGCCGGTTTTAAGCAGTTTTCCGGCAATCTTCATTCCGATCCCATCGGCAAAAACAAATTGGGCGCGATTTAGAACGGCTTTATACTCGGTATTTTTTACCGAAAGATTGGCACAATCGGCATTAACGAAACAAAATTGGACTGCGCTGCCGGTTGAATGAAGTTTTTCGCTGATCAGATCAACAGCTTCTTTCATTGAAGTATTGTTGATCGGAAGACCCAGAACTTTGATCTTTTCCTGAGTCTCAGCGGAATTTCCTCCATAAAAGAAGGCAGGAATTGTGCGGGCTGCAATTCCAAGATCATTCCAAACACCATGAGAATTTACATATTCGCTGTCGCTGCCGAATTCCGACCCGTAATCAATATTGGCACGGCGGCGAATCCACCATAAACAAAATAAACCGGGTCTAACATCCATCCGACGGCGGGCGGAATGTTCCCGCAAATCCAATTCAATCGGCTCGATCGCTCGAGGTCCGATGAACGACATTTCACCTTTTAAAATGTTAAATAGAACGGGCAGCCCGGCAATTTTCGTTAAAATGGGAGAGGAAATCCAGCTCAAGTTAAATGAATATTGGTGGAAAATTCTTCCAAATTGTCCAATTAAAGGTTTCTCTAATAGTTTTGGGTTACGTTGAAAGATCAATAAAAAAGCGAAAATAAAAATCGGTAAAAAAAGACAGATGAGCAGAACTGAGAAACACAGGTCAAAGGTTCGTTTCCCAAACGAAACCAGAAAAGAATAAAAAAGCCAACTCTTTCGGCGAACGGATTTTTGCAAACGGTTTTGAAGCAAACCCTTGCTGGAGAACCGTCCGTAAAATAAGGCTTTTTCTTTTTCTTTGGTTTGGCGGGGAGCTATGATTTTCATAGTTTTAATATGCTCCTTTACCAAATAAAACAGCCGGAATTGTTTTCAAAAGCAATAAAATATCCAGCCAGATACTTTGACTTTCGATATACTGCACATCCAGTTTGACTTGTTCCGGAAAAGGGATTTCGCTGCGTCCGGAAACCTGCCAGATACAGGTTAAACCGGGAGTAATGTTTAAACGCCGGCGATCGGCTAAGGTATAAAGAGCAACTTCACGGGGAACCGGCGGACGTGGACCGACCAATGACATATCGCCCCGGAGAACACACCACAACTGAGGTAATTCGTCTAAACTGAACTTTCGAATTATCTTGCCAATCCAGGTGATGCGTGGATCATTTTTTATTTTAAAGGTTACGCCCTCTTCCCCATGCTGATTTTGTTCAAGTAATTTGTCCTTTAGCTTTTCCGCATTTGCCACCATTGAACGGAATTTGGGAAATGGGAATTCTCTTCCCCATAAACCAACTCTTGACTGCCAAAACAATACTTTTCCGCCATCCGTAAATTTGATTAAGAACGCAATGATAAAAAATAAGGGGGAGAGGAATAGCAGCATTGAGGCTGAAACAAAAATATCAATTCCTCGCTTCAAAAATTTTGCGCCTTTTACTACCGTCATCCAACCATATTTTTTGAATAGGTAGCGAGCAGAATATACATTTGAAAAATTAGCTGATTGAGCGAATCGTTTTTCAAGTTCTCTAATCAGAGTATCGCGTTCAATTATTAATTTGGTGCTTTCCGGCATTTTTTTTATTTACAACTATCGGTTGAAATTTATTTGGCAAAAGAATCGAGAGCTTCGCCCTAAAAATTCTTTTGCAACCTTGATGCCACTTGCTAAAAAAACGTAAAACCCCTATTTTACGAATGATTTTGGTGATTATTGTTGGTTTCATAAAAAATATCGTGTGGTTTTTTTACCCCTTGGAACAACCAAAATACCTATTTGCCACAACCCTTTTTTTAGTTAAATTTTCAACAATCCCTATTTATACTGTTAATTAGCTCAAAATATTTAGTCTTTCAATTTTGGAACACAGTTTGCACAATATGAGGCAAGAATCAAAATCTGCGGTTTGTTTTTGATTAATCCAAAAATTTATAAAAGAGGAATTTTAAATGAAAGGAATTGTTCTCGCAGGCGGTTTAGGCACACGACTTTACCCTTTAACTGCCGTTACTAATAAAAACTTATTGCCAATTTATGACCGACCGATGATTTACTACCCGATTCAAATGCTGGTTAATGCAGGAATCGAAGATATTCTGATCGTCACTGGGGGAAATGCGGCGGGTGATTTTCTGAAACTTCTTGGAAACGGAAAGATGTTCGGGTTGAAACATTTGAATTTTGCTTATCAGGAAGGCGAAAAAGGAATTGCTAATGCACTTTCATACGCTGAACATTTTGCTGCCGGCGATTCGGTTTGTGTTGTTCTTGGCGACAATATTATCGAAGGAAATATTTGTGCAGCAGCCGATGATTTTCGTCGTCAGGGCAAAGGGGCAAAAATTATGCTCAAAAAAGTTCACGATCCCGAGCGTTTCGGCGTGCCGGAATTAAATGGTAATAAGGTTGTCCAAATCGAAGAAAAACCGAAAAATCCAAAGACAGATTACGCCGTGATCGGGATTTATATGTTTGATTCGACCGTTTTTGAGATCATTCGCGGCTTAACACCTTCGGCTCGCGGCGAATACGAAATTACAGATGTTAATAATACTTATATCAATCGCAATGAAATGAGCTGGAATGAGCTGGAAGGATGGTGGACTGATGCCGGAACCTTTGACAGCCTTTATGAAGCAACTAAATTGGTCAAAACCACCGGCGCAAATAAATTAGACTTAAATGTTTCACCATATATTATGAACCAGACATTTATTGATCATACGGAGTCTGAAAATGCACTTATTACAAATTGAAGAAGCCTGTTTTGTAAGCGGAAAAATTGATGATGTGGTGGTTACGGATTTGCGGAAATTTGTGGATGAAAGAGGGTGGCTTGCCGAACTATTTCGTCATGACGAGCTGAACGAGGAATATTTTCCCCAAATGTCCTATATTTCCCTGACCTTGCCGGGAGTTTTGCGAGGTCCGCACCAACACAACGATCAAGCCGATTTGTTCTGTTTTATCGGACCTTCCAATTTCAAATTACGTTTATGGGACAATCGGCTTGAATCTAAAACATTCAATAACGTGATGACGCTTTATGTCGGGGCTGATAATCCTAAATCGGTAATTATTCCCAAAGGAATCGTCCACGCTTATAAAAATGTCGGCGATGTTGCCGGAATAGTTATTAACTGTCCAAACAGGCTTTTCATGGGATATAAAAAGCTTGAATTGATTGACGAAATCCGTCACGAAGACGACCCGGAAACACCATTTAGAATTGATGATTAACATCACCACCTTAGAATTATGAAGAAAATTTTTGTGACAGGCGGTTCAGGATTTATCGGCTCGGCTTTTATCCGATTAGCTTTGGACGAATTGCCCGAATATGAAATCATTAACTTTGATGCCCTAACCTATGCAGGAAATCCTGATAACCTGAATGATGTCGAAGACTCGCGTTATAGTTTTATTTACGGAGATATTGTTGATAGGGACAAAGTTTATAAATCACTGACCGAAGAAGTTGAAATAATTATAAATTTTGCGGCTGAATCTCACGTTGATCGGTCTATTCAATCTGCGGATAAATTTGTTCAAACCAATATCTTGGGAACTCAGGTTTTGTTGGATGCAGCCCGTCATTTTGGAGTAAAAAGATTTGTTCAAATTTCAACGGACGAAGTAATGGGTAGCTTACCCGAAGATAAAACTGCATTCTTTACAGAGAATTCACCCTATGCTCCTAACTCACCGTATGCCGCCTCCAAAGCCGGAGCTGAACACCTGGTTCGGGCGGCACATGAAACTTTCGGGTTAGACACGATCATTACTCGTTGCGGAAATAATTACGGTCCGCGACAATTCCCGGAAAAGTTAATTCCATTGTTAATTGCCAACGCCTTGAACGATGAACCGATCCCGGTTTATGGCGATGGGCGGAATGTTCGGGACTGGATCTTTGTCGAAGATCATTGTCGGGCGATTTTAGCTGCCATGAAACAAGGAAAATCGGGTGGAATTTACAATATCGGCGCTCGAAACGAGCAACATAACATTGACATAGTTGAATCAATTCTCGATGCGCTCGGTAAATCCCGAAGTTTAATCCAGTTTGTTGAGGACAGATTAGGGCATGACCGAAGGTATGCCATTGATTCGATAAAGGTTGAAACTGAGTTAAATTGGAAACCTTTGGAAAGTTGGCAAACCGGATTAGAAAAAACGATTAATTGGTATTTGAAAAATCAAATTTGGATTAATCGAATCCGAAGCGGAGAATACCGAAATTTACCAAATCAGCTCAGTGTAATTGATCTGATGTTGGAAGAAATTTCACCAACTTTTAACTTAAATTAGTTTTTTAAGGACCTCTTTTGCATTTGAAAATAAAGAGTGAGACCAAACTTGTAGTTTTATCAATTTATCTGCTATTAAATCCTGCTTTTATCATTCAGTTTTCCTTCCGATTCAGGTCTTGCTTTATATTTTTCAAAAATTAAACAAAAAAAGATGGGGTTAAATTTCCTCATCTTTTTTATTTCAAGTTTCCAACTTTATTTAAACTGCCAAATTCAACTCCTGATTTTGTTTCACCACAACTTTTTTCGGCTTAATGATTGCAGGAACTCCAACCGCAATCGAATTTGGTGGAACATCTTCAAGCACCACGGCATTAGCACCAATGGCAGAATCATCCCCAATTCTAATATTCCCAAGAATTACGGCTCCCGCTCCGATGTCTACCCGATTGCCGATAATCGGCGCACCGCGTGTTCCTTTCCTGCGTAAGCCGATAGTGACACCGTTGCGAATAGTTACATCGTCGCCAATAACCGCATCGCCGCTGATGATGATTCCGCCGAAATGCTCGATACAAAATCGCCTGCCGACTGTTGCTTCGCAAGGCAAATCAATTCCCGTCATTATTTGACTAATGATTTTCAGCAGACGATAAACAAACGAAAAAAACTTTCGGAACAGCGAATTATTTATATTATAACGCCAACGCCCAAAACGATAGACAGCCATTACCCAAATCCCTTGACGTTGGATGTCGCGTTCGTATGTGTCCCAATCTTCGCGTAAAAGTTCAAACATAAATACCTCACCACGGACGAGCAGGCGAAACTTTTCCGCCTTTTGTCTCTTTCCAAGCCTGATTCATTAAATCAATCAACACCCTTGAATGTTCAGCCTTAGTCTTTCTCTCTTCATTATTTTGCAAAATATTTTTGTATAAACGAAAGCGATGCCAAAGAGTCTCAATTTGGCGGATGATCCAAGCCCCCGATAATCCGTGATATTTCCGGTAATAAAGCAAAGCACTGCGGATTCGCCATAGTGTTAATTGTGAACCGGATTTTGACATAGAAAGATGTTTGACGGTTTTTGAGGATTCACCACCAAGATGGATACACACCACATCTGCCCAATACCAAACCGAATATCCGGCATTTTTGAAACGACGGCACAAATCAACCTCTTCGTAATAGAGAAAGAACTTTTCATCAAAATACCCGACTTTTTTAAGAGCTTCGTGACGAATCATGGTAAAAGCCCCCGGAACCCAATCAACTTCTGCCGATTCGTTTGGGTCAGCCCAGGTGCGGTCTGGTCGTCCGAAAAATTTGGATTTCGGGAAACGGTCAGATAAGCCTGAAAGAATCAGAAAATCATTGAGTATGGAAGGAAACATTCGCGCGGAGGGTTGGGGCAAATCATCACGCCCGATCAATTTTGCTCCGCCCAATCCGATATTTTGATCTGCCTCCATTTTTTCAAACGCTTTTTGCAGAGCATTCGGTTTAAGAAACGCATCGGAATTTAATAAAACGATGTAACGACCATGCGCCACTGCAAATCCGCGATTATTTCCTCCGGCAAATCCAAGGTTGATTTCACTTTTTATTAAACGGAGATGTGGAAATTCCCGTTCCACCATTTCGGCTGAACCGTCTTTGGAAGCATTATCAACCACAATGATTTCATAAGACATTCCGGCGACTTCGGTTTCTAGAGATTTTAGGCAATCGCGCAGTAAATCCCGTGTGTTAAAGGAAACTATAATGACAGAAATGTCAGGTCTTTGTTCATTTTTCATAATTTTTCTCCCGAATTAGCTCGTTCGGTTCTGATCCATTGAGCATCGCCTTGTGAAGTTTTAAAAAGTGACTTTAGTAAAGTTATTTTCCATAGAATATAAAAAGGTGCATAAGCCAAAACCGCTAGATCCTTCCATCCGCCTTTACCCACAAAAACGGCTGAAAAAATATGCAGAATTACAACGAAAAATGAAAATAAGCCGAGAACTTGCAGGCTGGAATCAAACTGTAAAGCTGCAATCAGGATGAGCGAAATGTGAAAAGCAAGTGGTAACAGAAGTAAATCGAGCAAGGGTTCGAGCAATCGAAATTTCCCTTTGCACACTTCAATAAAAAGTTGCGGCGCAAAGTTTACTAACATTCGCAATCGCCCTCCCTCCCAACGGGAACGCTGCGTCTTTACGCCGCTGCCGGATGCGGGCATTTCTCCTTTTACGCCCGTTTTATCGGCAAAAATAACTTTAAAACCCTTTCTGACAAGTTCAAGGTGATATTCTAAATCCTCTACCACCGAACGTGCAGAATAAGGAACTGCGTGAAGAATTTCCGCTCTCAAACCAAAACCGTTGCCATAAATCCCGCAGGACAATCCCCAATGATCGCGTCCGCGTGGACGAAGCACATTAAATGCCAGCAAAGCCAGATTCATTAATCGGGTTCTGACCGAAGAGTCTGTATTAGCAACGGTGTAACGACATTGCACGGCATCCGCTCCGGCTAAAAATAAACGCCGAAATTCAGCCAACAAATTCGAATCAACAACAGTATCAGCATCAATGATAAGAAATCCGTCAAAACTTTCTTTCAACAATTCGGTGAAAGCAAAATCCAGTGCAAACCCTTTGCCGCGTTCTGTTTCGTTAGTTCTGATTAAAACTCTTGCTCCGTTTTTCCCTGCAACTTCCGCAGTGTTATCCGTGCAGTTATCGGCAACTACCACAATTTCGCTTTCTTTATCTCTGCAATCGAACAAACTTTTGAGGCACGTTTCGATATTTGCAGACTCGTTATGTGCCGGAATTACAACCGCCATGCGAAAGGAGGTGGTCTTTGATTCAACCGATTTTCGCGGCGGCAATATTGCTCCGATGGTCAAAATCAATAACTCGATCGTCCCGGGAATTGTCACCAAAAGTGCAATAAACCCGATCAAAGCCCAAAGAAATTTGAAGATTTCAAGATTCATAATTTTTCCTTTTCCGTGACCAGAACTGCAAAACCAAAGGGCGGTATTTCAAAATTTATATTCCCGTCTTTGATTTCAGTTTTGGCTTCTGAGATTTTTACTTTTTCGGTTTCCTCATTTGTATCGGTGGGATTTTTAGCATCCAGTAAAAATAATTTAAGTTTTGCAAGGTCTTGGATTTCAGCCGGAAACCTGATTGAAATCCGGCGTGAATCGTTTGCCGTAGAAACTACCGCTGCCGACCATTTCTCCTGTGATTTGAAAACATAAATCAAAACGTCATGCTCATTAGCTTCAGGCGTTTTTATTTTGACCAGATCACCTTGAATAACCCGGTTAAGCAAAATCAACGCTAAACCTTGGGGACGAAAACGCTGGGTTTCACCCAAATCACGGACAATTCCCCAAAGTTTAACCGGGGTTTTTCCGTCATCGCCTTTTGCATCAAAACCGGAAAGTGTGTAAACACATTGCCTTTGCACGCCGAGTGATAAATTTTCCAGCAAAACTTTTGCTAAAGCCGTTCCTGCCGCCAATCCTGCCGTGATTTCGTCTCGCTCAAAAGAATCTGCATTGCCTCCGGTGGTGTGAAGATTTACTTCATAAACTGCCAAGTCTTTTTGTAAATTTCGTGTTTCATCGGCTAACTTTCGCATTTTTCCGCCATCTTCCCGGAACAGTTCTCTTAGGTTTTCGGTATCTGTTTTGCCACTTTCCAATTTATAAAGAAAATATGGAGCAACAGACAAACCGTTTGCCTGCTCTGCATTGTTCAAAAAAGCTAGGGCAGAATCAGGATTAGCGTGTTGACCGTTAACCAAAAATTTGAGCGGAAGATTTTTGCCGGCACCTTCGTTGATTTTGGCAAAAGCGCGGTTGGCAATTTCACCGTGGGTTTGAGAATTAGAAATTCCAGCTGCTCGAAAAATACGGTTCCAATTCTCATTGCCGAATTCCAAAACAATTTCGCTGAATTCAAAATTTTGTGCTGATAGAAATTGACCGAGTTTGAGCAGTTCCGCATCGGTTGAAGTTGTTGGAATTATCAGCCAAGGATTCGCGTTGACTTTTTTACAAAGTTCAAAAAAATCTGGAATCGAATAATAAAAATCGGCGGATTCCAAATTTTCAGGACGGATTCGAACCGTGCGGCGGGCAAAACGATCAGCTAGGCGATTTTCAATCGTATCGCCAAGTTGTCCCTGCCAATCACGCAAATAAGCAGGCTGAATTTTTTCCAATGCATTAATAACTTCTGCACGAAATGGAGAGTTTTCGGATTGAATGGCTTTTAATTCCACATCATCTAGCAGGATTTGTCCCTCTTCGCCGGAGGTTTTGAAGGTTAATTCGAGAATCCCATTTTCCCCTGTATCTTTTCCGTTAAAATTAATTACTGTTTTTGTCCAATTATTTGAAGGGGTGAAGTTTTTTTGCACGAACGGCACAGACATTTTGCGTCCAAAGGAAACCGTTAATTTTGCGGTTCCGCTTTTCCGCAAAGTCCAAAATGATAAACTCCATAACCCATTGACCGGCAGCATTTTTCCGGCGCGTTCCGTAATTGCGTCCAGATATGAACTGACCGAAACAGGTTTTACAGTTTGCGGATTTAATGAAAGGGATCTTTTGCCGGTGCTGTTCGGTGGAATATTCTGTTTATCAAGACTAATTAAATCGGCAGACTCAGGAGAAAACCACCAGCGTGCCGGAGTTCCATCATCATCAATTTTGGTGAGTGAAATTACATCGCCTTCATCAAGGGTTAAAGTTGGATCATCAACCGTAAAATCGGGTAAATTCTGAGAATTTGTTTTTCTGGAATTTATAATTTTGCCCTGTCGTCCGGCATTTCGTCCGCTTCGGACTTCGTAAAAAGCATCAGTCCAAAAACCATCCGGTCTGCCGAGATACGATTCGTTATCCGTAAAACTTCCCGGGGTAGCGGTTTTGACAATTACCAAAGCACGATCTATCAGCCCTTCAAATCCGGGATTTTTAATGACATTTGCGTTAAGTTGTTCGGCTCCCCAGGAGGTAGCAAAACCCAGATTTAATCCGATCTTTTTAACCCCGGGAACTTGAATTTCATTTGTTACCGTAAAACTTCTTAAATTTCCGTAATTTGCCTGAACTCTTTCCGCCCCAATCCAGTCAAAATCGCAGGATGATCCGAAAATCAGCGAAATGATCAGTGCAAATATTTTTGGAATAGTGGTTTTTGGCATTGTCAGATGTTTAACGGAATAAGGTTTTGAAAACCGTAAAATATAAGTTTTTAATGAAATTGCGGAATGGAATTAGTTTGAACTTTTTTAGTAAGTTGGTAATTTTTTGCCTCGATCTGGCTTAATCGGGTGCGAAAAACTTCACCCAGGCGGTTGGTGTTTGGTTCCAGATTGTATTTTTCGATAACCCGTTTTCGACCTGCTTTTCCGATTTTAAGCCTCAGTTTAGGAGAGTTGATTAAACTTTCGATTGCTAAGGCAAGCTCGGTTTCGTCCGAAGGGGCAACCAAAATCCCATCAATATTGTTGCGAATCAATTCCGGAATGCCTGTAATGTGAGTTGTAACGCAGGGAATTTCCATTGCCATCGCCTCCATCAAAACAACTGGAATACCTTCAGCAAAGCTGGCGAGAACAAAAATGTCGGCTTTAGCATATAATGCGCGGATTCGATCCTGATTAACTGCCCCCTCAAAGGTTACATAACTTTGCAGTCTATTTTCTTGAACATAGTTTTCCAATGATTGTCGATCTGGTCCGTCACCGACCAAACGCAAATGAACTTTATATTTTTGGTCAATCAATTCTTTGACCGATTTGAGTAAAATATGTTGTCCCTTGACCGGAACTAAACGTCCGACACAAATTATTTCAAAAATTTCAGAGTTTTCATTAAATTGGCGTGGTGTGAATTTAGCCGGATCAACTCCCAGCGGAGTGATTTCAAATTTGTGCCATTCGGTCGGTGAACAAATCTGCATCAATTGGCTGCGGGCAAAAGAGCCGATGCAGCAAATAAATTGGGACTCGGCGATTTTTTCGGCTAAAAGATAATTTTCGACATTATAAAATTCATCAGGTCCGTGAACAGTTATTGAGAAAGTCAGATCAAAAATCTTTTTAGCAATTAAAGCAACGGTTGAAGCCGGCGTGGCAAAATGAACGTGCAGGTGTTTACATTCGCGGTTTTCTACCCAGAAACCAAGCATAACTGCTTCAATAAAATAAAAGAGACCATAAACAATTTTTCGGAAGTCAGTTTTTCCGAGGGAAATTGCGTAAATTAATCCTTTGAGATATTTGATCGGTCTTTCGAAAAACACCGAAAAATGTGCTCTGAAAGCACCACTGAAACCCTCCTTTTTGATGTAATAGGTTTTTTGGGCTTCCGACTTTTCCTCTTCAGTCAGATTTTCAATAGCTCGGTCAGGTTCATTGACCGAAGCAACACAAATATCAAAACCCTTAGATTTTAAGTGTAATATCTCACGCAAAATAAAAGTGTGCGAGATTGCCGGATAACGGCTGACAAGATAGGCAAGTTTTATGGTTTCATTTTGCATTAGGTTAAAACTCTCCGAAAATTAAAGTAATTGGCGGTAAGGGGAACATTTGACAAATTATTTTCATTATTTCTTCCCAAACCCTCTTTTTTAGATTGCAAATAGGCTTCCGTCCAACCGGAAAGAATAAAAAGCAGATGAACAACCTGTTCACCCATATAAACTGTGGCAATGGAAATAAAGATAGCGAGATAAATTCCCGCCAGTGTAAAGGCGAGCGAGCTTCCGGGCGGAACGGACGGGGGCAAGCTAAAACCGCGTTTCAACAAACGAACGAACATCCAGAGAAAAAGCCCGACCAAAAAACCAAGCGCGATCAGTCCGTGCATTAATGACAAAAGCAGAAAATAATTATCAATCGAGGGCATTCCCGAAACTTTAGGGTAAGTATTTCTGCCCCAACCCCAAACGCTTTTTTCAATCGCAATATCAATGTATTTGTCCATCAATTCTTTGCGATAAGCGGCTGTTTCCTGAGAATCACTTTTTGCATTTGCTCGTCCAACTGAGGCATATGACCAAAAACTAATTGCCGCCGGAATTCCGATAAACAAAATTCCAGATAAAACTAAAATAATACCGAGCGTCCGTTTTTTTGTGCGTCCAATTGCAATCACAACTGCCGCTGCAATTCCTCCAAGCCACGGTCCGCGACAACCTGTCATAATGCTTCCTGCCAGAATCCCAAGTGTGATAATTTGAGCTTTGGAAAGTTTATTGAACCATTTGAGTTTTTTGAAATAGGGTTCCCATGCTCCGCACCATTCCAGCCAACGGGCTAAACGATAACCGATGATGATGATGACACCTGCCAAAATCGCGTGTCCGTAGGGTCCGGCAATTCGCGCAAATCCATTGCGGAAAGTCGTCACCCAACCTTCACCCTGACCCGGAAAGAATCTGTCCAAAATCAATCGAAAAGGAGTTGCGCCAAATTTAAACTCATAAACGGCAGTTACCGAAATGATAAAAATCAACCAGACTACTCGTTTGGCAAAAACTTCACGCAAACCCTGAGGTTCGATTAGAGATTTAGCCAAAATATAAGGCATCACGACCGTGCAGA
Source organism: Pyrinomonadaceae bacterium (assembly GCA_019694395.1). Taxonomy (GTDB): domain Bacteria; phylum Acidobacteriota; class Blastocatellia; order Pyrinomonadales; family Pyrinomonadaceae; genus JAIBCC01. The sequence goes on from JAIBCC010000013.1 coordinate 19,996, forward strand.
TCATATCCACCATTAGATTCTGCGCTTCGTTGTATCCGGCGTTGAGATATTCCGAAAATCCGACACAAAATGCATAGCCGAAAACCAGAAAATCAGTAACTGAGAATTTCCAATGTTTTTCGCCCTTGATTGCCCAGACAATAAAAATAGGAATGATCGTTGCTTCATTCATCGTCGGGTCAGGCAAACCCGGCAGCATACAGCGGTAATAATTTGGCAAAATCAGCAACACCGGCAGATAGAGAGAGATAAAGGTTTCCTGCGGCGATTTTTTTAATAGCCACACAATTGCCAGAATTCCCGGAATGAGCGCCACAAAATTCACCCGTTGACCTCCCAAAAATATTTACAGCGTAAATTATCAAGAATGGGCTGCAGTTGAGAATCAAAAGATCCTTCACGCTTTTCGATCAATTTAATCCAAGGGAGTTTGGCACTTTGTTCTTTCATTTTCTGCGCCAACTCATCAAATTTTGCTACTTCTTTAGCGGGAACTCCCGCCACTACCGAATTTTCCGGAACATCACGATTAACAACCGCTCCCGCAGCGATTATTACGTTTGCACCAATCGTGACATTTGGCAAAATGATTGCCCCGTGACCAATGAAAACATTGTCCCGAATATCAATTTTGCCAACCCGGTCGATCTTCCAGCCAAAAGCACGATTGATCATATTGACCGAGCCGTCGTGACCAAATAGCGTGCAGCCCGAAAGCCGCACATTGTTGCCTAACCGGACATATTTCGGATCGGTAAAAACTACGTTGGTTTGAATTGCACAATCTTCACCCATCCCGAACAGAAAATTACGTTTTTTCAAAAAATCTGCCCATTCCTCACCATTTGGCTGGCAAAAACATAAATACAACTTAGTCGCCCGCCCGTAACGAAAGGCAATAAAACGGAGCAGTTTTTTAAGGATACTTCTCATAATTTTTCTGTTTGAGGGGTAAATTTTCCCGATTTTTTGAAACCGAATTTTTCTGCTTTACTTGTAAGCTGTAAGAGGATTTTTTCCTTTTCGGATTGACCGGCAAATTTATAGAAAAGTGCAGCATTTGTGATGAGATAAACCATTCCAAAGAATCCTGAAACAATAAGCAGCAAAACACGATTCGTTCCGGCGGAATTGATCAAAGGCTGACCAATTTGGAAAATGCCAAACCCCACCAAATAGGGAACCAGACCGGGAATTAAAACCTTGGAAAAATAGTTTCCGAAATTGATTTGGAGGATACGATTGCTGTAACAAATATAAAAAACTGAGCTGATGATCATACTCAAGGCAACCGTATTAGCAATGACCAAGATACCTGTTCCAAAGAAAAATAAACCCGTCGGGACAATTATCAAAATCAGTAAAAATTGAGAAACCGGATAAAAAGTTTCCCGAAATGGTTTATTTGCTCCACGATGAAAAGCCGATGCAGGTCCGGTTAATTCATTGATTTGATATGGAAAAGTGAAAATCATCAGAATTGTTGCTGAGAGGGCGATTTCCTCTTTAGCTCCCATCCAAATATTCATTAGCGGAACTGCAAAAGCACACATAAATCCCATCATCAATCCGGTCAAAGAACTCTGATAACGTGAGCTGGAAAGATAAACTCCGGCAATTTCATCTTTCCAATCGCGGCTTTGCATATTAGACATTGCGGGTAAAAGTGCAGCATTCATCGAACCGGTGATTTGACTTGCCATCACCGGAAATTTTTCGCCGACATCAAATAATCCGGTTACTTTGACTCCCAGCAAACTACCTGCGATAACCTTTTCCGCCGAATACAAAATCATACTGAGCAAACCGTTTATTTGAACGATTGCGCCGTAACCGTAAAATAATTTTAGCGATTCACGATTGACAAATTTGGGGCTGAGTTTAAGTGTCGGCAGAAAATGACGGCAAATTAAGAAATAAGCAACGGTGGCAACTACATAACGAATAACAAAAGCCCACATCAATGCGTAAATTCCAAAACCTGACAACAAAAAAGCGAAAATCAGAATTGCTTCCAGGCAAAAAGTGAAAACCCAAACTTTTGTTTGGGCTTCGATTTCTTGCAACCCGTGCAAAACATATGCAAATGCGCCAAAAGTTAGATCAAGCAGAAAGGTGGCGGCAGTGGTAAAAATCAATATAAAAGCCGTTCTCTGCAATTCGGGCGAAACTTTAAAAAGTGCAATTATCAAAGGCAATCCAAACCATAATCCGATCAATAAAACAATGCTAAGGGAAAGCGTGACGGCAAGTCCGCTGGATAAAAGTGAATTGATTTTTTCTTTCTGATCTTTGGCAATGTATTCCGCCGTGTAGCGAATGTAAACATTGGTTACTCCGAAAGCACTCATTCCCAAATAGCCGATGACGATGAAACAGGCTGCCCAGATTCCGTATTCTTCAAGTGAAACGTAAGTCAGGGTAAGCGGCGGCAAAAAGAGTCTGGTTGCCATATAAAAAATTTTGGAAACAATTCCTAATGAAAAATTTTTTGCCAACAATTTTTTTTGTTCGTGTTTTTCGTTGGTGGTTTTTAATTGATCGCCCATCTTTCCACCTCCGCAGATTTTTCAAATTGAGGATCAGATTCAACTAAAGTCTTTTTATATAACTCGATTACCGAACCAATTTTTGCCTCCCAACCAAAAAGTTTTTCGGCTCGTTTTCTGCCTGCTTTGCCCCGATTTTGCCATTTTGTCGGGTTGGCTAAAACACTGCAAAAGGCATCATACAATCCGAAAATAACCGCTTCAGTTCCATTCGGAGCAATTGCTTCGCCAACTTCGCTGTCAACAATTTCTTTTGGTCCCCCATAATCAACGGCAATGACGGGACGTGCTGTTGCCATTGCTTCAAGCAGAACTGCACCGCCCGATTCGCGCACCGATGGAAGGCAAAAAACGTGACAATCTTGCATTTTTTCTGATATTTCCGGCAAACTTAAATTCCCGTAAAATTTTGCAATTTGATTTAAACCCAGTTCGTTGGCTAAGTTTTGCCATTCCTCTCGCATCGGACCCTCACCAACAATGGAAAGTTCAACGGGAAATTCGAGAGAAAAACGCCGGACGGCTTCAAGCAATAAAGAAACTGCTTTCGCCGGAATCAGCCGCCCGACAAAGAGAATTTTCAAAGCATTATTTTGATCGGGAATTGTTTGCCATTCGGTCGGTTTGAACAAATTCAAATCAACTCCGTTTTCCAGCATTGGTAAACATTTGGCTTGATACTTTTTAGGAAAAGCCGCAATTGTGCTTACCGTCGCGGTCAGAATCTTTTTCGCATTTCGAGCCGAACCGATGAAAAGATCAAAAATTCTGCCGATTTTTTTGATCGGGTAAAACCAGGCGGAATCTGCCTTCATCAGTTCGGGAAAATTCTTTGGCGATTCCAAACCACCGTTCAAAGGTCCGACAATTAATGGCAATCCGGTTTTATGAAGCGAAGTTGGTGCGGACGGGGAAACGGGGGTCACTGCATGAACGATGTCCCAATTTTTACCATTTTTAATTTGGCGTTTAACCTCTCTTTTTGCCAACCAATCATAAATAAAAAAATCTATTTGCGAGAGTAGGAAAACGGCGTGTTCACTATGCGGAAAAAGTTTATTTGCAATTTTCCACAACGGGGCGGCAAACCATTCCGTATCAATAAAAATTATTTCCGAATTATTAAGCGGTGAATTATATTTTTTGAGAATTTCGCGGTTTCTGATGTGGGTAATTAGAGTGACAGGAACTTTAGTCGAAAGACGTGAATACCATTCCCAACCTATCTGGGAAACAGACCCCATTCCCGCCCCGCATTGATATGCCGAAAGTAATACGCGGGGCGAAAATTGGTTTTGCTGTTTGTGGGAATTCTTTTTACTCATTAGGCTTCCTTGTATTCAATTAAACCGCGACGGTTGGTGGTGTTTTTGTCACGATAAAATTGGAGCTGCCCGACGAAAATCGGGAAATGTTGCAACTGAGAATGAAAACCGTATAGCAGAAGAGTGTATAGATCATCGGTTTTCCAACGCATTTTGTAGGCTGAGCGAAAGCTCATAACTAGGAAAAAGGTTAAAAAAACAATTAAAGGAATTAAGGAAAAAAATAGAATGCCTCCGATTATTGATGCTAAAAATAAAAATGAAAGAATCAAAGTTCGGGAAATATTGCGCCGAACATCTTCTTTCCATAATGGTATTTCCGTTTGACTCAATCGGTTTGAAATTTCGGCGTAGGCATAACCCGTTCGGGTGGCACGCCGCCAATATTGAGAAAAATGTTTGATTGCCAGATCGTGTTCGGTCATCAGCGCATCAATATGTGAGATCACAAACCCTTCCATCCGCATCCGGCTACACATTTCCGGTTCCTCTCCGGCAATCAAATTTTCGTTATAGCCTTGAACTTTTTCCAAAATCTCACGCCGTATCAAAGCATCGCCGCCGCAATATTGGGCGTTTCCAATTGGTGAGATCCAATCTAAATCGAGGACACGGTTATAAATAGAGGAATTCGGGTAAATCTCCCGACGATGACCGAAAACCACTGCCACAAATGGATTGACGAATTCATTCAGTGCTTTATTAACAAAGTCCGGTTCAAGAATAGTGTCTCCATCCAAAAACAAAATGAAAGGAGCCTTTGCGGCTCTCCAGCCCGCGTTGCGACCAAGGGCAGCAGTCGGTCTTTCCGGCTTTACAGAAATAACCTTCGCGCCAAACCTGGTCGCAACTTCCGCGCTGTCATCGGTTGAAGCCGAATCGACATATATAATTTCGACCTCCTCGCCCGGAAAATTCATTGCTTTGACTGATTCAAGACATCGAACCAGTCGTGATCCTTCATTTCTGCCGATTATTACCACCGACAAAATTAGGTGGTTGCTTTTTTTCATACAGCGGCTCCTTTGCTCATTAAAATTTCGGTGGCTGATTCATTTTCTTCAATTAATCGGCGGTAATTCTCAATGCCAAAAGTGTTAGAGAATCGGGTTTTGAGGGTAAAATTTCCACTTTTTGTAATTCTGTTTAAAATTTCCTGATCTGTTTTCATCAGTTCATTCAGACAAAAAGCCAAATCGTTAATATTATTTGCCCGAAAATGGAAACCATCTACTTTATCAGTCACTAACGAACCTGCACCCCCTTCATCGGGAACCAAGACCGGAACATTTGCCGCCATTGCTTCCAAAATTGCCAAACCAAACGGTTCAGTCGGGCAAAGATGCAGTAAAAGATCCGCTTTAACCAATTCTTGAGCAATATTCGAATTGAATCCGGCAAATTTTACATTCAGATTGTTTTGTGCGGCTCGGGTTTGGAAAGTTTCAAATTCCGAACCCGTTCCATAAATTGTAAAATCCAGCTCGGAAAGTTCGGGATGAGTGTCTAGTGCGTCGAGCAACAGATCAATTCTTTTGATTGGATCAATTCGGGAAATGATCGCCACTTTTTTAATTCCATTTTGCTCGAACGGTAGTCTTTTTGGACAATTTGTAACCTTTTCAGGTATCAGAAAATTTTCGATAACTTTGATCTTTTCTGCTCGCACTCCGTGAGTTTTAAGCTTCTCTTTCACAAATTCGGAAACGGCTACTAATTTGACATCAAAAAAATTGAGAAGTTTTTTGCGTCCGTAGCTTAACCGCTCGTCAGTTCCGCCGTGAACAACATGCAGATGACTAACCTTTCGGCGATAAAACAGATTCAGAATAATCAGGGCAAATGAATGAACAATCCCGGTGGCAATAAAAACAAGTTCATTATTTTTTGCCAAAATAGGCTGGAGTTTTTTGGCAAAATCCTTGGCTCCGGCAAAAGTTTGGGTTCCGAAATTCATTCGTTTTGCTTCTTCAATGGCTAAACCCGGCGGAGCAAAAATCCAAGCATCGAACTCGGAACGCAAACCGTCGCAAGTTGCAAGCGCCATTTGCTCCGTGCCGTATAGATTGCCGCTATGAAGCGCATAGATCAGAGTTTTTTTCGTTGGTTCTAGTTCCATAAGAGTTTAGAGATTCTTGATCTGGTAGTAGTCCTGTCCCCTGTTTTATATTCATTGAGTAAATTCTTCATTTGTTTATCGCCGCGATGAATTTGAACCCGATTCAGAATAGTTCCAAAACTGTTGGGATTAAGTTTTTCCAAATGGGCAACTGTTTGTTTAACCTTTGATTTGCTGACCGCTTCTGCTTCGACCACCAGCAAAGTGCAATCCGAATAATTAATTAAGGATTCTGTATCGGATGAAAGTCTGATCGGCGGAGCATCAATCAAAACAACATCGTAATAATTTTTAATGTCTTCTAAAATTGCCTTAAACCCTTGAATCTGAGGAAGATGGCGGCGACCTTTTAATTCTCCGATCTGCAATTTACCCGATAATTTCTTGAACTGATCTGAATGATTGCTTTTATCACAATCTTCTAAAGCCAACATTCCGGCTAATCCAAGTCGTGCGGCTGTTTTTTTAGTTTTGGGATTGTGGGATTCGTCTTCATCCATCAAATATCTTTCATCAGGATTCATCGCGTTTGCTTCCACCGCTAACGTTTTGATACCTAAATTGGTTAATTCGGCGGCAAGTTCGAGGGTAAGGGTGGAAACTCCTGAATGTTGTTTGATTGCGGTTAATAAAAAGGTTCTGGTTCCGTGATTTTTGAAATCCCGTTCAAGAGATGCCGCCAACCGCATTATTTGATCTTCGGCAAGTGTTTGCGTTGCTTCATCTTTTCGTTCGATGATCCAGCCCAATGAAGGCAGTTTTAACAATTGCTCAAGATCACGGACAAAGCGAATTCTCGGATCAAGAAAGTCAATTCCAACCGGAACGGCTAAACCGACGAAAACTCCCGCCAACCCGATCAGTAAAATGTATTTTTTTCGTCCGCCGCCTTTGTAGGGACTGAGCGGAGTTTGAGCGGCTGAAAACAATCTCACAAATCCCGGTGCCTGCATTTCCAGAGAAAGATAATCGAGTCTGTCCTGCACCGAATCTAACTGCTTACGCGAACGGTCAATATCTGCCCCGAGATTGATGGCTTCCTGAAAACCTTTGGAAAACTGACTGGCAGTGGAAGATTGGACTTCGACTTGTTTTTTCAGATTTTCTTCCACTTCTTTGGTGCGTTTTACCTCGCTTACACGTTGATCCAAAATCATTTTCCGCATTGGAACCATCAGTTTTTCTGAGGCGTGTTCGATTTCTTCGTCAATTTCCGTCAATTCTTTTTCGGCGGCAATACGGGCTGGATGGGCTTTTCCGAGCGGACTTATCTTAGCCAGCAGATCGCTTCGTTTTTGGTAAAGACTGGCTTTTAAACTATTCAAACCATTATCCTTAATGATGATTTCGCGTGCCATTGCATCAAGCGTCTGTTTTGATTCGACACTATTTTTCGGGTCAACGGCGGAAAATTGCGTTTCAGCGACAATTCTGGCTCTGGTTGCCTCCGCCAAAGCCCCTTTGCTGTTGGTTAAAAGTTGGTCATAGGGATTAATGATGGAATCGTTGAGGGTGGTAACACTTAATTCCTGAGCTAATTTTGTCCGGCGATTGATTTTGTCGTGGATGTCATTATTTAGCCGTTCACGTTCATTTTCTAGATCCTTAACGCGTTGGTCGCTGCCGTAAAATTCTTCATTTTTATACTTTTCAATAAAAGAATTAACAACTGCATTGACTATTTCTGCTAATCCTGCTTTTTTATGTCCTTCGAGTCCGACTGTAATTTGATAAGTATCAGGAACAGGTTTGATGTTTAATGCACCTTGCAACCGTTCAATACTTTGCCGTTCACTTTCATTTTCTTTTTGCCAGGTTTGTTTTATCTCATCAGGCAGTTTTTTGTAGGCATTTTCCACGATGTCATAACGATTTATGGTTTTGACCTGTTGTTGAACAAACTCGCGGTATTGAGAATTGGATTGAATTTCAAACTCCTGATCGTCTTTTAAGTTTTTGACAAAGCGGGGCGCAACCATTACGACAGCCTGAACACTGTATTGCTCATTAGCCAGTTTGAAAGCAATTGGTATCCCAGCCAATGAAATAATAACCATTACCAAAATTGAAAGGATTATGTGTTTCCAGATACTGACCAACGGATTTATCGGCAAAAATGAACCGGTATTTTTCGGCGGCGGTGTCGCTGCGGAGTTCTCGTTGATTTGGGGGATAATGCTATTCATTTGAATAATTAAAGACCGCTCAGGGCTTTGCCTAAAAACAGGGTCGAAAAGAAAGGACTAACTTTCTCAATTACATAATTAAATTTTGCCAATTTACGTTCAGGAACATAAAGAACATCGCCTTCTTCCAGCGAAACATTCAAATTTTGCTTATTTTTGACAATTTGTTTGAAGTCAATGATTCGACTCGTTCCATCCCTCGGACGAATAACATAAAGTGTTTCAATCGAGGCATCTTTGGTCATTCCGCCGCCTTGTCCAAGTAAGTCGAGAAAGGTCATATCAGGAGTTAAGTGATAAGCTCCGGGACGATTAACTTCGCCGAGAATATAAACCAGCTGGTCGTCAGAATCTGGAATATAGATCAAATCATTGCGTTTCAAACGGATATTTAGTTCCAAATTTCCTTCGGTTAACAATTTTTTAAGTTCAATCCAAACAACCTGGTTCCGCCCGCGAAAAACAGCCAATCTGGTTAAAGCAGCCTTTTCCGAACCGGTTCCGCCCACCGGCAATCCGCCCGCCCGCATAATTGCTTCAAGTAAGGTTGGAGGATTATCGAATTGTAAAGCACCGGGGCTGGACACCCTTCCCAAAATATAAACCCGATTTGAAACATAACGGTCAACCCGAACTGTAACTGCCAGATGGTTGTAATATTCGTCGTAAGATCTGGTTATTTTTTCCGCCGCATCGTCGCGGGAAAGATTTGCAATATTTATCGAACCGACAATCGGCATCGTAATAACACCATCCGGTCCGACAATATGTTTTGCCGTCAATTCAGGATGATCAAATGTTTCGACCGTAATCTCATCCCCTTCCCCAAGCTGATAAGAAGTTTCCGGAGTTGCTTCAAATCTGGTCAAAACATCCATCGGAGTAATTTTTTTCTCCTTCTTCCTTAATTCAAAATCATTAGGTTGGTTAGGATTCGGAGTAGTTTGTAAAATTGGCGTTGATGCCGGAATTTGCCCGTTTCCAACTTTTGGAAATGAAATAAAAACACAAACAAAAATCATCAATACCCATCCCGTTTTCAGGAGATTTTGAATATTCGAACTGATTGATCGGTAATCGTTCATTGAATTAAAAAGCGACCAGTGCTTCGTCTAAGGTATTGAAAATATCGAAAATCTTGTGCATTCGGACAAGTTCAAAAAGAGCGCGAACGGGTTTGGTTAAAGCGCAAATTTTCAGATCTCCGCCTTCGGAATTTAGTTTTCGCAGACATGATAAAATTGCACCAATACCTGAGCTGTCAACAAAATTGACCTTACTCATATCAAAAACGACATGATATTCTGATTGAATAACGTTATTAATTTCTGATTTGAATTCAGAAACAGTATTGGCATCCAAGACCTCTCCGGTTAAAGTTACAACCGCAACATTTTCATATTTTTCCTTAATAAGTTTCATAAATCTTCCTTTTGATTACTAAATTTTTTATACATACAAATAGAGTTTTTGCCCGAATCTTGGGAATAAGTGACCCGATCCACGCAGTTTGAAATAATGAAAAGCCCGAATCCCCCCTCGCGTGAACCATCAAAAACAGGAGCAGCAGCCTGAGTCGGGTCAAAACTATTCCCTTGATGAGTTAAAGAGATTTGGAGTCCATCTGAAATAACTTCCGCAACCAGTTCAATTTGATTACCGGATTGATTGTCAAAGGCATGAAAAATGATATTGGTCAGGGCTTCGGTTATGGCAAGTTCGAACTGTTCAATAAATGTAGATTCAAGAGATCTTTTAATTAAATGTTTAGCCGCATTGCGAACAAATTCTCTGGCTCTGCCAAGCTCGCTCAAATTACTATCAAGTTCCAAACACAATTTACTTTCCACATCCGGTTCAAAATTTTCTTCGATCCTGATAGCTACACAAGTCAGATCATCCTGAAAAACTTTAGCTTCAGCGAATTTTTCAAGCGTGTTCAATAATTCGGAAATTAAAATTTTGGGCTCCTGCCAGGCGTTATGAGTAATAAAATCAGACAATCTTTGGTCACCAAAAATTTCCCCGTTAGAGTTTTTGGCTTCTGTAATTCCGTCGGAAAAGAAAAATAAAAAATCACCGTTTTCGACTTTTATACTTTGTTCCTTGAAAATTTCGCGAACTGAAAAACCCAACGGCATATTGTCACCTTCCAAAACGGAGGTTTTTTGTTTTCTTTGGTTGTAGTGAATTGTTTTTGTATGACCGCAGTCAACAAATGTCAGGGATTTTTTTATAAGATCAATCCGGGCATAACAAACCGTGACAAAACTTTCAGAACGAATCAGTTTATTTGTCATCTCGTTATTTACCCAACTGACAATTTTTTCAGGTGCGGGGCATAATTTTTTCTCCAGAGTTTGAAGCTGAACAACTGAGCGAAGAAAACAATTTTTAGTGGCGGCTCCGATCAATGCTGCCGGAATTCCTTTGCCCATTACATCGCCTACGATCAAATCAACGCAATCATCGTTATATTCGATAAAATCGTAAAAATCACCATCAATTTTTTGTGAAGGAATTGTTAGGGCAGAAATTTTAATCCCGCAAATACTTTCGGGTGGTTTTTCGGTCAGTAGAATTTTTTGGATGGTTGAACCAATTTCCAGTTCTTGCTGCAGCTTCTCGTTTTTTATAGATTCTGTATGCAAGTAGTCGGTTTCGATTATCATTGCTGCCTGCATTGTCAGGGTATTGAGAAAGTTAATCGTATGAGAATCAAAAACATTAATATCCTTTTCCTGCCAGACTGCTAAAACCCCATAATTATTGATCCGTGTTGCAACAGGAAAGACTGCCAATCGAAAAGCATTTTTAATTTCGCTTTCCTCATCTCCAAATTTTTTTCTGTCAGTTATTTCGTTACAAATAAAGGACTGCTGCTTCTTAAAAATACTACCGATAAAACTACCATCAATTGATCGTTCAATGAGATTAAAAATGTTGTTCGTAGCAATCGGGATCAAATAATCCGTTTCGCAAAGCCAAAAAACAGCCTTTGTTTCTTCGCCAATGGTATTGACCCGCTTGGTTATTCTTTGTAAAAGGTTGTTTAGATTATGGAAAGAATTTAGATCAGCGTGTAAATCGTAAACGGCTTGTAAACTTTCCCAACTGGTTCCTAATTCGGCTAATAAACCCTCTTCATCTTCCTGCCGGGTCAAATCCAAAAGTGCATTTTCAACCAATTTGGATAAAAACTTTTCTGAATTTTTCAAATACCTTGGACAACATAAAATAACCGCGCCCAAAAATTCTCCGTTAAAAAATACCGGTTGTTCTGGATGGGCATTATTTCTGGTGTTTTTTCCAACCATATTGTCGCAATGGCAACCTTCACCAAAAATATTTAACAATTCCCCTTTTGCCGAATAATAAGCTAACGAAGATTTTGACCATTGCAGAACAGGGATAATCAGTCTTTCCAGAGCCTGTGAAAACTGTATCTCCAATTGCGAAAAATTTGAGGTCGAAAATTCTTCAAACTCAATTGGTAAATCAATTTTTTCTAAAACCTGTCCAATCATATTTCTGGGAATCCCTAAGTTAAATTTCCTGCATAGTGCGAATCAGAGTTGTGGGAGCAATCGGTTTGCTACATTGAGCGTCAACTCCAACTTGATTTAATTCATCACTTACTTCGTCATAAAGGGTTGCGGTTAAGACTACAACTTTGGGAGTTGCAAAATTGTTAATTGAGCGAATTTGCTTTAAAACTTCGATTCCATTCATATCAGGTAATCCAAGGTCAAGAAGAATGACATTGGGTTCAAATTTAGGCACGGCTTTTAAGGCATCAGCACCATTATTAACAACTGCAATCTGATAACCCTCTCGTTGCAAAACATATTCGAGAAATCGTGCAATGTGTCTTTCGTCCTCTACAATTAATATTTTTGATGAATTCATTTCTTTTATAAATTTCCAGGGTGTGGCTAAAAACCAATATTCATTTTGCAAGGTGTATTCCAAAAAAGAAAATAGTGCTTTAGCAGTTAAGCCTAGTGTTTGCAGCATTTATAAAAAGAAGTGAAAGAATATAGTGTGGCAGTTTATACATTCCAATAGGTAAATGTGGCAAAAAGTGCCAACTGAAATCTTGTTAATTATTAAAGCAGTTGGCTTGAAAAATGGCGGAGTGTTCGAAGGCAGAAGCTTTTAACCCTTCTTCCTTATTGAAAAAAGATTGAGAATTTGTAATTGGATTTAAAAAGTAGATTAACTAAACTTCAAATATGATTTTCCTCAACGGTATCTGAGGCTAAATTTCAAACCTTAATAAAAATTTGTTTACGATAAAGTAACCACATCAATAAAAGCCAGAATAGAATGTAACAGATTGCAAATGCCAAAGAAGAATTTTGCGGATAGCTGAACAATGGAGCGAAAAATGTTTGATAAATCCATTGTTGCCCGAAAATAGTTTTACCGTCTGCTCCGACACTCATCGGAATCCTCATTAAAATTCTGGCAAAAATGGCAGAACCGAAATAAAGCGCAATTGCATTTGTCCCAAAAATTACAAAAGGTTTTGTCCATTTTCGGTAGCCCTGGATGTCAATCAGCCAATAACAGGCGGACAAAAAGAGAAGTGCCAATCCGCCCATAAATGCCACATAACTGCTCGTCCAAATCGGTTTGTTGATTGGAAACCAGAAATTCCAAATCCATCCAATCGAAGTTAAAACAACCCCAAAGAAAAACATTCCCGAAACTTTTTCGGAATCATTGCGCGAAGTTTTTAGCCACTGTCCGCACAAAACTCCGATCAAACAGCTCGCAATTGCCGGCATAGTTGAAAGTATTCCTTCCGGGTCATAAAATTTGCTGGTGGGTTTGTAAATATGATTTTCTCCCAAGATAATCCGGTCGATCACACCGGAAAAATTCCCCTCCATTGTAAGATCGCCGTTTGTTCCATAAAGCATTAAAACCCAATACAAAAGAAGTAAAATTCCAATCAAATAGGCTTGTTGTTTCCAATTTGTTGCCAAAAAGATCAACGAGGCAAAGAAGTAGCAAAGCGCAAGCCGCTGCAAAACTCCCATAATCCGCAATTTTTGAAGACTTTCAAGTGGAAATCCTTGTTGAGTCAAATAATAGATTCCTAAAACTGCAAATACTCCTAACGTTGTATAAGCCGCCAGCCGAAATCTATCGGTAAAAAATAGAAAAATTATTCCGGCAAGTGAAAGTAAGGAAATTATTTTAAGTATCAAAGGTAATTCCGACTTTGCCGTATCAAAAAAAGGAAATCCCATTTGGATTAATCCCAACAGGAAAATCATTGCCGACCGTTTGAAAATTTTCCAGTAAACATCGGAAGTAACGCCTTGTTCGAGTCTTTTTCCGAGCGCAATCGGAATAGCAATTCCCATAATGAATACAAAAAACGGGAAAATAAAATCTGTTGGAGTCCAACCGTGCCATTCAGCATGTTCCAAAGGCGGATAAATTGCGCTCCATGTTCCCGGATTATTGACCAAAACCATTCCGGCAATAGTCATTCCGCGAAAAACATCCAGAGAAATCAGACGTTTTGATTCAGCTTTTTCAGACATTTTCAGGTTTTCCTTTTTGGGTGTTCTAAGTCATTTTCGCCTAAATTAAAACTTTGTCAATTATAAATCGAAAAACGGTGTGTAATTTTTCGCATATAGTGGCTCAAATGAGCCTGTTTTTTGAAAGTTGAATAATTATTTACTTAATTTTCAGGGTTTATCAAAGGCACAAAGTTTGCGAATACAAATAATGTCGAAAGACGGATTTTCAATATTAAAAAAGGAGGGAATATGACAATTGATATACCAAAAGAAAAATGGATTGATTTTTTCAATGATTTAAGTAAACGAAGATTTGGTTGGGAAACAAAAGTTGAAATTCTCAATAAAGAAGTTGGGGATCAAATTTTAGTCAATGGCTTACCCTTAAACGGAATTATTTTTGAAGAAAAATCCGGTAAGCCTCAAATTGAAATTTCGGTTGGTGAAAATATTGACCAACATCAAACGCATAACCTGATGATTCCAAACAAAGTAGGCTATTTGGATGAAGGTAATTTTTTAGGTGGAGTTGTTGAAATCGAAGACGAAAAAGGAACTCAAATCTTAATAAAACTATTGAATCCGATGCCGATTTATCTTGGTTATACGGATTACCAAATTGTGATGGCTTCTTCAAAATAAAAGGAGGAAGTATGAAAATTTTAATTGCTACGGACGGTTCTGAATTTAGTCAAAAAGCCGTCGTAAAATGTTGTGAATTTGTGCCTTTCGGCAAAGCTCCCGAAATCAAAGTTATTTCAGTAGTTGAGGGAATTCCCCCGATTGCTGCCGAACCTTTTGCACTTACCTCCGAATATTATGTTCGTTTGGAAACAGACCTTAAAACATTTTCCGAGAAAGCAATCAAAGAGGCAGAAAAAATAATCAAGGAAAAGTTTGGAGATAATGCGGTGTTTGAAACTGAATTATTAACAGGCAGAGTAAAAGAAGTAATTATTGAGGAGGCGAAAAAATTCGGAGCTGATCTAATTGTTGTCGGCTCTCACGGTTACGGTTTCCTTGATCGTGTTTTATTAGGTTCGATTTCAGATTTTGTTGTGCATCACGCGCCGTGTTCAGTGTTGGTCGTGCGCGAAGATAAAAAATCTTAGGAGGTAGTAAAATGGCTAATATTTTGATTCTTGGAGGCGGCTTTGGTGGATTGATAACTGCGGAACAGCTTGCCAAATCCCTTGGCAAAGAGCATCGGATTACCCTTCTTTCTCCTCATAGAACTTTTACTTTTTATCCGGCACTGATTCGCCTCGCTTTGGGTGATTTTGAACCTGACGATATTAGTTTTGATCTGGTTGAAAAACTTGATGAGATCAATGTCCGTTTTGTTCAAGGCGAAGTAATTAAAATAAAAGCCAATGCAAAACGAGTTCAAGTTGCGGGAAAAGATTTTAACGGCGAAATTTCCTACGATTATTTGGTCATTGCCTTAGGTCGCAGGTTAGCGACGGAAAAATTAAGAGGTTTCTACGAATACGCAAATCATTTGCTCGAAACTCAAGCCGCAATGGATTTCGGGGAAGAAGTCCGAAAATTCAAAGGCGGAAAAATAGTTGTCGGAATGTCTCCGGACTCATTTTTACCCGTTCCGGTTTGTGAAACTGCTTTTGCGCTTGCCAAAAAGTTCAAACGGGAAATCGAAGCTGAAAAAGTTTCGATTATGGTAGTTTTTCCGGAATCAATCGAAAAAGCTTTTGGCGGTGCAGATCTTCATAGGGAATTGACTGAAACACTGGAAAATCACGATATTTTTGTAACAACCGATTTTCCGGTTACAGAAATAACTGAAAAAGAGATAATTTCGGGTGATGAAAAAACGATTCCTTATGATTTACTGATGTTTTTGCCTCCTTTCAGAGGACAATCATTCCTTAGTAATTTGGGGATTTCGGATGATTTGGAATTTATTTTGACGGATGAATTTATGCGGATTCCGAATTTTCCGAATGTCTATGCCGTAGGTGACATTGTTGATTTTTCGGGTCCGAAACTGGCACAAATGGCTGTTCAGCAAGCCGAAGTTGCCGCCGCCAACATTATTTCTGAAATCAATGGTAAAGAACCAAGGGAGATTTATTACCACGAAATTGCAACGATCATTGATGAAGGCGGGGCAGATACGATTTATCTGCATTACGGAATCTGGGATGAAAATCTTTATCGTTTGAAAAAAGGCAGAATTTGGAGCTGGGCAAAGCGAATTCACGATAAACTTTGGCAGGCTGCACATCAGGGCTGAGTAAATTTATAAAAAATATTGTTTAAAAAAGAAATCAAGCCGGAGAAGATTAATCTCTTAACTGCTTCGGCTTGATTTTTTTTCATTAATCCGCTCAAAATCAGTTAAATTGTTTGATTTTTACTTTTCGGGTTTTGATTTGGCTCACGCAAATTTGATTTAAATTAGTCATTCGGAACAAAAATATGAGCAGTAATCGAAAAAATTGGGCGGGAAACTATCAATATAAAGCCAAAAATCTATATCAGCCAAAAACTGTTGAAGAAATTCAGCAAATTGTTGCAAAAGCAAAAAAAGTCAAAGCAGTTGGCTCGCAGCATTGTTTTAATGATATTGCCGACTCAGACGAAACTCAGATTTCCTGTGAAAATCTGAACAAAATTATTTCAATTGATGAAAAAACTGTAACCATCGAATCAGGCTTGAAATACGGTCAATTTTGCTCTGAATTGGATGAAAAAGGTTTTGCAATCCACAATTTAGCATCGCTGCCGCACATTTCTGTGGTCGGTGCCTGTGTGACTGCAACGCACGGTTCAGGCGTGAAAAATAAAAATCTGGCAGAAGCAGTTTCGGAAATTGAGTTTGTGGCGGGAACGGGTGATTTGTTAGCACTTTCAAGAGAAAAAGACGGCGAAAAATTCAATGGCGCGGTGGTTAATTTAGGCGGTTTAGGGATTGTTACCAAAATAACTTTGGACACCGAAAAATCCTTTCAGGTTCGGCAGGATTGTTTTCAAAATTTGGCTTTAGAAGAATTACCTGACAATTTTGAAACCATTATGTCCGCAGGCTACAGCGTCAGCCTTTTTACCGATTGGCAAAAGCCTTCGATAAATCAGATTTGGGTAAAAAGCCGTTTAGACAGAGAGTTTAACGAATTTGAAGATGAATATTTCGACGCAAAAAAATGCACTGAAAACATTCATCCGATTGATGGGATTTCGGCTGAAAACTGCACCGAGCAATTGGGGATCGGCGGAGTTTGGTATGAACGTCTTCCACATTTCAAAATGGGTTTTACCCCAAGTGTCGGGGCAGAATTGCAATCGGAATATTTTGTGGCGAGAGAAAATGCAGTTGAAGCAATTTTTGCTTTGGAAAAAATCCGTGAGCAAATTGCCCCGCTTTTGCTTGTTTCCGAAATTCGGACAATTGCGGCTGATGAAATGTGGCTTTCGATGAATTACCAACGCGATTCGGTAGCTTTTCATTTTACCTGGAAACAGGATGCTGATGCCGTAATGCGGTTGTTGCCAACAATCGAATCAACTCTTGAAAGATTCAACGCACGTCCGCATTGGGGAAAACTTTTTACAATGTCGAAGGAAAAAATTCATTCTTTGTATCCGAAAATGAAGGATTTTATCGAACTTTTGCACGAATACGACCCTCAAGAAAAATTCGTCAATAAATATTTACAGCAAAATATTTTAAGGTAAAAAAGACTTGTTAATTTTTGAGTCAAAAAGTATATTAATTGGAAAGTTTTAAAATCCAACACAAGAAATCGAACAAAATTTATGTTAAAAAAATGCGGAGTTTCGGCAGTTTTTTCAGTGGTTGTATGTTTGTTGTTAATCACACAGGTAATTTTCAGTCAGCCAAAACTTAACAAAAACAATGTCAAAGAAGTCGTAGCGGCAATGACTTTAGAAGAAAAAGCCAAACTTCTGGTGGGTATGGGAATGTTTTTTCCCGGTGCGCCGCCGCTTGACCCGGAGGATATAAAAACTCCTGAAAAAGTTCCCGGAGCTGCCGGACGCACCCACGCCATTCCGCGTTTGGGGATTCCTTCGATAGTTCTTTCCGATGGTCCTGCCGGAGTTCGTATTAATCCGACTCGACCGACTGACCGACGGATGTATTATGCAACCGCTTTTCCAGTTGCCACTTTGCTTGCCTCAAGCTGGGATTTAAATTTAATGCGGAAAGTGGGAAGTGCTTTTGGCAACGAAGCCCACGAATACGGCATTGACATTATTCTCGCTCCCGCGATGAACATTCACCGGAATCCGCTGGGCGGGCGAAATTTTGAGTATTATTCGGAAGACCCCTTGATTGCAGGAAAAATGGCTGCGGCTTTTGTAAATGGTTTTCAGTCGCAAGGAGTTGGAACCTCGATCAAACATTTTGCCGCCAACAATCAGGAATTTAACCGGATGCAGTCGAACACGATTGTCAGTCAAAGAGCCTTGCGCGAGATTTATTTGAAAGGTTTTGAAATCGCTGTCAAAGAATCGAGTCCATGGACGGTTATGTCTTCTTACAATTTGATAAACGGAACTTACACCGCGCAAAACCCCGAATTATTAACCACAATTTTAAGAAAAGAATGGGGTTATAACGGTTTTGTAATGACCGACTGGTTTGCCGGGAATGACATAATTGCCCAGATGAATGCCGGAAATGAGGTCAATATGCCCGGAAATCCTGCTTATACCAATGCAATCGTCGAGGCTGTAAAAAACGGTAAATTAGACCAAAAAGTATTGGATAAAAATGTCGAAAATGTTTTGAAAATTATCGTCCAAACTCCTTCGTTCAATAATTATAAATACACCAATCAGCCGGATTTGAAAGCAAATGCACAGGTTTCACGCGAAGCTGCAGCGGAGGGAATGGTTTTACTTAAAAACGAAAATCAAACTTTGCCGATTAAATCCGGCAAAAAGGTCTCGCTTTTCGGCAATACTTCGTATGAATTGATTGCCGGAGGAACGGGTAGCGGCGATGTAAATAAAGCCTATACCGTTTCAATCGAAGAAGGTTTGAGCAAGTCAGGTTTTGAGCCAAATTCCGAACTTAAATCAATTTATACAAAATACATTGCCGAACAAAAAGCCAAACGTCCGCCGACAGCACCTTTTATGCCCAAGCCGATGTTGAAAGAAATGGAGGCAGATGAAAAATTAATTACCCAACAATCTAACGATTCGGAATTGGCAATAATCACTATTGGCAGAGATTCAGGCGAATTTGTTGACCGAAAAGTAGAAAATGATTTCACACTTTCAACAGCTGAACAAAAATTGATTAAGGAAGTTACCAACATTTTTCACGCCAAAGGCAAAAAAGTAATTGTTTTATTGAATATAGGCGGCGTTATTGAAACAGCATCGTGGAAAGATATACCGGATGCCATTTTGTTGGCTTGGCAGCCTGGGCAGGAAGGCGGAAACGCGATTGCTGATGTTTTGACCGGAAAAGTAAATCCTTCAGGAAAATTGGCTTCGACTTTTCCGATAAAATACGAAGATGTGCCTTCGGCAAAAAACTTTCCCGGAAAGGAATTGGTCGGGCAAAAACCTTTGATAAATAGTCCATTGGCGGGAAAGCCTGCCGAAGTAGTTTATGAAGAAGGAATTTTTATCGGCTACCGCTATTACAAAACTTTCAATGTCAAAACTTCTTATGAGTTTGGTTACGGACTATCCTACAGCGATTTTTCCTACTCGGATTTGAAATTGAGTGCAAAAAATTTCAACAAAGAAATTACCGCCACTGTTGAAATTACTAACATAGGAAAATTTGCCGGAAAAGAAGCCGTTCAACTTTATCTCTCCGCACCAAGCGCAAGTTTACCGAAACCCGAAAGCGAATTAAAGGCTTTTGCCAAAACCGATTTATTGCAGCCCGGAAAATCGCAAGTTTTGACTTTCAAAATCAAACCTGAAAATCTTGCTTCATTTGATACCACAAAATCAGCTTGGATTGCCGAAAAGGGAAATTATCAGGTCAAAATCGGCGCTTCTTCATTGAATATCAAGCAAACCGCAAATTTTGCTTTGAAAAATGATTTGGTGGTCGAAAAAGTAAATAACGTTTTGGCTCCGAAAGTTAAACTTTTTCAACTACTTCCCAAGGAATAATTCTTATGAAAACAATAAAATTTTCGTTTTTTCTAACCCTAATTTTGTGTTTTTCGGCTTCTGGTTTGGCTCAAGCGAATTTTGTCAAAGCTAAAAACGGACAACTTTTTATTGGCAACAAACCGTATTATTTTATCGGCACGAATTACTGGTATGGTTCGTATTTAGGCTTGGAAAAAGATAAAAAGCGGGGAATTGAAAGGCTACGGAAAGAGTTGGATTTTCTCAAATCAAACGGTGTGACAAATCTCCGAATTATCGCGGGTGCAGAAGGTTCGGGTTTAATCAACGGAATTACCAGAGTTGGTCCGCCGTTGCAGTCAGTGCAGGGAAAATTTAATACGGAAGTGTTGGACGGATTAGACTTAATCCTTTCTGAAATGGGCAAGCGCAATCTCAAAGCCATCGTTTTTCTGAGCAATAATTGGGAATGGAGCGGAGGTTTTCAACAATATTTGATTTGGAACGGCAAAGTTCCGAAAGATCAGGAAACTCGCAAACTGACCTGGGATGAGCAACGCGATATTGTCAGTAAATTTTATAGCTGCGAACCCTGCAAAACGGCTTATAACGATCAGGCAAATCTGATTTTGAACCGCACCAATAAATTCAATCAAAAGAAATATATCAATGATCCGACCATTATGGCTTGGGAGCTCGCCAACGAACCGCGTCCGATGCGTCCATACGCGGAAAATGATTACAAAAAATGGATTTCTGATGTAGCGGCGATGATTAAAAAGAAAGATAAAAATCATCTTGTCATCATCGGTCACGAAGGCTATATGGGAACCGAAAATATGAAAATATTTGAGGAAATCCACGCTGATAAGAACATTGATTATTTGACGATTCACATTTGGGCGAAAAACTGGGGCTGGTTTCAGGGCGAAAAAGTTGCCGAAGGTTATAAAAATGTGATCGAAAAAGCGACGGCATATCTTGATGAACATTTGAAAATTGCCGAAAAACTGAATAAACCTTTAGTTATTGAAGAATTTGGACTTCCTCGCGATGCTCATTCATTTGATATTTATTCCCAAACGTCCTTGCGGGACGATTATTACTTAAAAATGTTTGCCCGTGTTGCCGAAAGTGCAAAAACAAAAGGTCATTTAGCCGGAGCAAATTTTTGGGCTTTTGGCGGAACTTCGCGCCCGATAAAAGGGCAGATTTTCTGGAAAAAAGGCGATGATTATATGGGCGATCCGCCGATGGAAGAACAGGGATTGAATACGGTTTTTGACAGTGACAAAACGACTTGGGATGTAATAAATAAGAGTTTTAGAGCGATTGAGAAAAGGCAGTAAAAAGTAGGAAGAAATTGACAAATCTACCTACTTTTCTGTTGGCGTTTTATTTAACAATATCCTGACTGCGGATTCTGAAAAGTTGATCTAAAGTTAGATTAGTCAGTCCTTTAGCTTTAACTCTTTTGATATATTCGCGGTCAATTTCTCTGTTTTTGAGACGAATTGCTGTGTCAAGGGAAATGTCGTTGAATCCTTCCGCTTTTATTCCATTAACAAAATCGGCAGTAATTTCTCTGTTTTTAAGTCTGATCAATTCATCAATCGAAAGATTGGTAAATCCAACAGATTCCATTGATTTAATAAACTCCTTTGTAATTTCGTGATTACTAAAACGAATCAGATCATCAAGCGTTTGATTTGCAAATCCCATTGATTTAACTTCATCAACATATTTTTTATTAATGTCGTGATTTTTGGCTCGAATTAGATCATCCATAGATAATTTATTAAACCCAAGTGACCGCATTTCATTGATAAAAGCCGGATTTATTTCGTGACTCGCAGCCCGCAATAATTCTTCAAATTTTAGATCGGAATAACCTGCGGTTTTCAATTCATCAATCAATTTTTGCGTCAGATTTCGCATTGCCGCTCTTATCAAATCTTCGTCGGTCAAATTGTTATAACCGCGATTGTTCATTGCCGAAATAAAACTTTGATTTGGGGTAAAAGTCCAAAATCCGGCACCTCTGCCTTGGTTAAAAAATCCTTCGCAGTTAAAAGTTCCCGCTTCACGCACAATGTTAAAATTTACGCTTGTCTTGGCAGACACTGCGGTTTCTCTAGTTAATCCTTGCAGTTCTTTCAGAGAAACGGAATTGCTCGACATATTAAATCCATAACTATCATTTCTTCGCTGAAAGGTCATTTGGACTTCGTCAGTCTTATTCGGATTAAGTTCAGCAGTCCATTCCCCGGTCATTTTAGTTTGGGAATTTTGGGCATTGACTAACGTAGATTTTAAGATGGTGACAAATGTTGACGAAAACAAAATTGCCAAGACGATTAATAACAAACGATTAAATGTTATTTGAAATTTTTGCATTATCTTTCTCCTGTTTATTTAATGATGTTATGAATTCTTAAATCCACGAGTTGTTTTAGCGTGACATCGGTAAAACCTTTGGCTTTTACTTTACGAATAAATTCCTGATCAACATTAAAGATTTTGAGATTGATTGCTTCGCGAGGAGAAACAACCGAAAATCCCTCGGCTTTGATGCCGTTGATAAATTCGGGCGTTACTTTGTGCAAACCTAGTTCATTCAAATCTTTAAGCGGAAGATCGGAAAATCCAATTGACTGCATTTGTTTGATGAATTCGGGCGTAATATGCGAAATTCGCATTTGAACTAGGTCTTTAATCGGTAAAGTTCCAAAACCCATTCCTTTGACATCTTTGACAAATTGGCTGTCAATTTTGAAGATTCTGGCATCAACCAATTCTTTCAAAGTGAGATTATCGAATCCGGCGGTTTTCATATCTTGAATATATTCCGGCGTAATTTTATGAATTTTCAACTCGATCAATTTTTTGAGAGGTTGTATTCCGAAACCCATTGACTCAACCTGTTTGGCAAATTGGCTGTCAACCTTGAAAATACGGGCTTCTACTAAATCTTTGAAAGCTAAATTTTCAAATCCTGCAGATTTCAGATCGGCAATAAATTCAGGCGTAATCTTAAAAATGCTGGCTTCAACCACTTTATTGAATGAAAGATCGTTATAACCTGCGGCTTTAAGGTCATCAATCGTTTTAACCTTGACATCCACCATAGCCGAAGTAAATAAATTTTCATCGGTTAAATTGTCATAACCCCGGCTTTTCATGGCGGAAATAAAACTTGGGTTAATGGTCAAATTCCAAATGCCTGCGCCTTTACCCTCTTTAAAAAATCCTTCGCATTGGAAAGTTCCGGCTTCGCGGACGAGACGGAAATTCACATCAGATTTGGCACTGAAAACCTGTTCGCGCGTTAATCCTTGCAAATCATTCAGAGAAATATTGTTTCCTGAACTATCGCTGTTTCCGCGTTCAGTTCGGCGAATTATTCTAAAATAGGCTTTGTCTTCACTTTTTTCAGTAAAATCAGCTACCCATTCCCCGGCAAAGGTTTGTTGAGCGTGAACGGTTGTCCAATTCGTTGTTAAAACGAACACTGAAACAACGGAAAGTGTTGTTAAACTTAACAAAGCCAAGCCGATTAAATATGGTAATTTATTAATTTTTTTCATTATTATCTCCTATTATTTCAAGTTTTATGGTTTTTCTTTTTGGGTTAAAATTCCGGCATTTTTGAGGCTGACAATTTGTTTAAGCGTCAGGTCATTGCCCAAACGGCTTTTTGCCAACCGGACAAATGCCGGCGTGATTCCGATAAATTTCAGATTGACAACTTCTCTTAGCGACAGTTTTCCGAATCCTAAAGAATTCATTGTGTCAATATATTCCAAAGTCATATTGCTGGCTTTGAGATTAGTTAAATCTCTCAACGAAATCTCTTCGTAGCCCGCTTTTTTAAACTTATTGATAAAATCGGAAGAAACTCCCAGAGCCTTTAGGTTACTTAACTCTCTTATGCTCAATTCTTTATAGCCGGCGTTACGAATTTCTTCGACATATTTCGGAGTTACACCGACTGCCCGCAAACTAACTAATTCTTTAACCGTCAAATTATCAAATCCAGCTGCTCGTAAAGCCTTTACGTATTCGGCATTGACACCAATTGATTTGAGACGGATCAGTTCATCAATAGAAAGATTTTTGTAACCAACCGAAGCCATTTCATCAATAAAATCATCGGATGTTTGCATTTCCTGATTTTGATTAAGTTCCGCTTTAACATATAGATTTGGATTTGGGCTTGGTTCAATTTTCAACTCCGAATCATTTTCGGTTTGTTGGTGTTCGGTAGTTTGGTCAATTTTTACACCTTTGTTTTCTTTGTTAATTTGTTCATTTACAATTTCATCGGTTCGTGTTTCGACGGTTTCTTCGACGGACTGGGGTTTCTCTTTTTCAGCGGATTTATTGGTGAGTATATTTGGAATTTCTGAATTGACTTTAAGAGCGGGATTTTCAGCAGATTGTTTGTTGTCTTTGGCAATAAAATCAGGGCTGGTTTGTGAAATCATCGAATTATTTGCCTCTATCGTAGTTGGATGAATTACAGCCAAAGAAAGAAAAAGAGCAACAATAAAACAAAAGATCCCGGCAGTTAAATAACGTGATTTTCTTTGATTTTTGGGGGTTAGAATTGCCAAAAGGCGTTCTTCTAACTGTGATTGCTGCGCCATGGCAATGGTGGCATTCGGAGCCCATTCAAAACCGGAATTTTTATTATTTGCAGAACGTGCAATATCCAAAAGATGACAAGCATAATCAGAGGGTTTGGTTCCGAGACTCAAAACAAATTCGTCACAGGCGTGTTCGCGTTCGATTCGTAATTGGCGGGTAGCAAACCACACCAGTGGATTAAACCAGTAAATTGCAAAAGCTAATTGACCAAAAAACTGAGTCAGGCAATCTCGCCGTGAAATGTGCGTTAATTCGTGCAAAAGCACGACTTTGCAACGTTCATCAGTCCACATTTCAGCCATTGCAGGCAAAATTACAGCCGGTCGGATAATTCCGCAGACTATTGGCATCATTGTTTTCTCGCTTCGCAAAAGACGTATATTGTTATTCAAATTTAAATCGTTAAGCAAAGTTGAAAATAGGTTATTTAAGGCTGGATTTTCAAATTTATTTGTTTGTCGGGTAATCCGTTTTGTAGAAACTATTCCAATCAACAACTTCAATAGATACAAACACATACCGACCAACCAAATACTTAAAATCAAACCGAAAAATGAAATTGAGAATACAGTTTCAGGATTTTGCACCGTTTCGGCAGGCAGATTTGAAACATTCGGCATTAACAAAGGTTCGGTAAAAACTTTGGACTGAGGTAAATTATTGGAAATTTTTAAATCCGAAAAAACCGGAGTTTTTGAAATTTGAGTAGTAGAATTTCCAGAAATTTCTTGATTAACGGAAGAGGTTTGAGACGGCAAAACGGAGATTTCCCATCCTTTGACTAATGAAAAAAGAGGAAGAAAAAGGGCAGCAAACAAAACCGAAAACCATATAAAATGGCGATTGGCAGCAGAAAAGTTTTTGAAAAACTTGATAATCAGGGCTGCAAAACCGATTATTAAAGAGGCTTTGACGGAACTAATAAAAAGAAAAATAACTAAATCGGAACTATTATTGTTCGTAAAAAAATTAAAAATCTCTTTCATTATTTATCGCCCCTCCTTTCGGGCTTGTTTGATAAGCTCTTCCATTCGGCTCAGTTGATCTTCTGACAAACGTTCCTGCGAAATGTCCAGTAACGCTGCTACGACATCTTCGGTCGAATTATCAAAAAAGGTTTGCAGAACGCGGCTCAAAGCCGAACGTTTAACATTTTCTCTGGCAATAACAGGCGAATAAACGTATCGTTGTCCGTCCAATTGATGTTGGAGATGACCTTTTTCTTCCAGCACCCGTAATAAAGCCCGAACCGCAGAATAACTTGGCGGATCGTTTAAATTATTCAAAACCTCGGTGGCAGTGGCTTTTCCTAAACGATAAATAATGTCCATGATTTGCCGTTCGCGTCTGGACAAAGTTTGGTGTTGGTTTTTACTCATTTTTAACGACCTTTTAGAAAACGAATTGGAATTTTTACTAGATGCTAAAATTTTAGCAGATGCTGTTTTTTTAGCATCAATTAGCAGAATAGTCAACAAAATTTAAAAATTTCCAACAAATTTCGAGACTTCATAGATAAAACACCGCGAAATTTTGTTTTGTGACAAAAAAAATTTGATAATTTGAAAGTTAAAAGAGGAAAATTAATTAATGAACTTAAAAAACTATTTAGCATTAAAGACAAATCTAAGCCCACGGTTAAAGATTTCAGGTTTATTTCCCGCGTGGCGTTCGTCTTTTGCAATCAGAGTTTCTAACTTTAATCCATTGTAATTACGGCTTTTAACCGTTTCAATAAAATCCTTGACCGGTTTAGTTAAAAGCTCGTTATCGCCAACCCCAATGTATAATCTGACGGGTAAATCTTTTCGTTTTTCAAAATACTTTTTCTCTTCTGTAAATGAAATATTGTTGTCGAAAGCTACTGCCGGAGCAGCAGCGACATAACCGTAAAAATAATTTGGATCATCAAACATTGCATAAAGCGTGAATAATCCGCCATATGAACTACCCATCAAAATTCTTTTAGACGAATCGGCGGGATACTCTTTTTCTATTAAAGGAATTACTTCTGTTTTTAAAAAGTTCAGAAACTTTGGTGCGTCTCCTGAACCTTTGACATCTGGTCTGGCAGTTGGCGTGTAATCCATTGCCCGCAAAGCATCATAATTTGGGTTTTCTCCCGAATATGTGATACCAACGATTATTGTTTCGGGAATATATCTGTCATAAAAAAGTCCGCCGTGAATTGAATCAAGCAATTTGAAATCCCATTGCCCATCCAAAAGATACAAAATCGGATACTTTTTTGCCCCGGACATATCGCTTGGTTTGCGGATGTATAAATCATATTCTCGCCCCGTATCTTTTGATTTTAAGGAACGGATTTCAGAACCTTTGATGATTACCGGAGGAAATTTTTGGGCAAAAACATTGGAAAAAGAAAACACAAAAATGGTGATTAAGAAGCTGTTTTTAATTATTTTCATTGGATTTATTCTCCAAAAGTTTTTTCCCAATCGGCAATAATTTTGTCCATCAATTGGTCTAGTTTTTCGTCAACAATTTGCCTTGAAACATCAGCATCGTGCCACGCAATTATTTCTTCGATACCGCGAGAAAAGGGAATTGTGCATTGGAAATCGGGGACAACCCGTTTGATCTTGGAATTGTCAAAAATCATACTATGTGCTTTATCTCCAGAGAGTTCTGCTCCCCATTCTTTGTCATATTTAGCTAAAATTTCAGAAGGAATATGAACTATGTTGGCATTTGTTCCAGCGGCTTTTGCGGAAATCTCGTAAATTTCATTCCACGTTATTAAAAAATCCGAAGTTATATGAAAAACTTCCCCGATTGCCTGATTGTTTCCCAAAATTCCGACAAAACCTTTGGCAAAATCGGTGTGATGGGTCAAAACCCAAATCGAGGTTCCGTCACCGTGAACAATCACTTTTTTGCCTTTCCGCATTCGGTCGATGACTGTGTATCTGCCCTTTAACGGCAAGCGTGTTTCATCGTATGTATGCGAGGGGCGGACAATTGTTATTGGGAAATTTTCCTCCCGGTAAGCCTTAATTAATCTTTCTTCGCAAGCAATTTTGTCACGCGAATATTTCCAGAAAGGATTAGAAAGCAAAGTTGATTCGGTAATTGGAAGATTAACCGGCGGAGTTTGATAAGCTGAAGCGGAACTGATGAAAATAAATTGATTTGCTCGTCCACGGAAAAGTTCTAAATCGGTTTCAATATGCTCCGGCGTAAAAGCGATCCAATCAACCACTACATCAAATTTCAAATCGCCCAAAGCAATTCTGGCTGAATTTATATCTCGAATATCGCCCCGCAGAATTTTGGCAGATTCAGGAACTTTTCTATCAGTTTCGCCGCGATTCAAAAGGTATAAATCGAATCCACGCTCAATCGCCAATTCCGAACAAGCCGAGCTGATACAGCCCGTTCCGCCGATAAATAATACTTTCATAATTTGGGGAAATTCACAGAGATGAAAGGGATAAAGGGGATTTTTTCTTTAAAATCATTCCTTAAAATCTCCTCTATCACTGTAAATTTATTTCTCCTTTAGCTCAAAAACTTTGCCGGTTACTGTAAATTTTCCTTCGACAATTCCGCTTGTTTTCGAGTTAAATCCCGGTTGACCTCCACCGATACTGACGGCAAATTCGCCGGGTTCAATGACACGATTTCCATTTTCCAAAATGACTGACATTTGGCGCGGTGTAATCGTAAATGTAACTGTTCGTTTTTCGCCCGGTTTTAGATTTATTCTTTCAACTCCGGTTAAATTGCGGATCGGAACCGGAACAGAAGCGTCTTTATCGCTTAAATAAAGTTGAACGACTTCATCACCCGCGATTTTGCTAACATTCTGCACAACAGCAGTTACGGTTACGCTTTGACCTGCATTTACTGATTTCAAAACTTTTAAATTGCTGTAGGCAAATTTTGAATAGCTTAAACCGTAACCGAATGGGTAAAGGGGCGTTCCGCGAAAATAACGATAAGTTTTGCCTTCCATTTTGTAATCGTCAAACGGCGGAAGATCGTTGATTGATTTGTAAAATGTTACAGGCAAACGACCTGCGGGATTGTAATCACCGAAAAGAACGTCAGCAATCGCAGTTCCTCCGAATTGTCCGGGATACCAAGTGTGCAAAATCGCGGGCAGATTTTCATTTTCCCAATTCAACGCTAAAGCACTGCCACCCATCGTCACTAAAACAACAGGTTTTGCAAGTGCTTGAACTGCTTTGATTAAATCTTCCTGGGGTTTCGGCAAGGCAATATCCGTTCGGTCACCGCCACGAAATCCTTCGGTTTTCACGTCCATTTCTTCGCCTTCGACCATAGGATTGATGCCCATTACCATTATTACAACATCAGCTTTTTTGGATTTATTCAAAGCATCTTCACGCAGTTTTTCTTGGGCGTGGGGTGGATTCCAAAAGAGTTTTGCCGAAGCATAATGATTGTTGTTTTCGATGTATTCAACCCGCAAATCATAAGTTCTTCCTTTTTCAAAAGTGAAATCGCCGGAAACATTTCTGGTTCGGGGATTTTTACTTTCTTCCAACACTAATTTATTGTCCAGAAAGACTTTTATTGCTCCGTTGCTGCGCCAACCAAGCTGATAAGTTCCCGATTCCTGCGCCGTTAATTTTCCTGTCCAACGAACCGAAAAACCATCTTCTTTGATTTCTTTGGCAGGACTGAGCGAACCCCAGTCAAAATTGATCTCCTTATCAACTCTGACTAAATCGGGTTTGCCGCTCAAATCTCGGTTGTTGAAATATTCGGCTTTTAATCCATTCTTTCCATCTATTGATAAACTTTCGTTTTCGATTGGTTCAAGCAAGCTTCCGGTTTGATACATCCCTTTTGAATACAATATTTTGGTGCTAGGCGAAACTTTTTGCCGGATCCCTTCCAAGGCATTAACTGAAACCGAAGGCTGACCGTTGTAATTGCCCAAAAGAACATCATCGTTATTCGCATTTGGACCAATGACAGCAATTGTTTTCAAATCCTTTTTGAGCGGTAAAATGCCATCATTTTTTAGCAAAACGAGGGATTCGCGGGAGGCTTGCAGAGATAATTTGTGATGCGGTTCGGAATCATTTTCGGAATAGGGAATTTGGGCATATTTGACCATTTCGGGCGGGTCGAACATTCCCAAACGAAAGCGGATCTTCATTAAGTTTTTAATTGCTATATCAATCTCTTTTTCCGAAATCAGTCCGTCTTTGACAGCTTGAATCAAAGATTTATATTCTCCACCGCAAGTCAAATCAGTTCCTTTTTTAACTGCCAAGGCAGAGGCTTCGGCTTCGGTTTTTAAGAATTTATGACGAATATAAATGTCGTCAATTGCTCCACAATCCGAAACAACGTGACCTTTGAACTGCCATTCACCCCGCAAAACATCAACCATCAATTTATCGCTGGCGCAGGCAGGCAAACCTAGAAAACGGTTGTAGGCACACATCACGCCAGTGGCTTTTCCGTCTAAAATTGTGGTGCGAAAAGCAGGTAAATAGGTTTCGCGCAAGTCTCTTTCGGAGGCAATTGCATCAAAAGTATGCCGTTCCGGTTCGGGACCGCTATGAACGGCAAAATGTTTGACGGTTGAAACGGCTTTTAAATATTTCGGATCATTTCCCTGAATCCCTTTTACAAAAGAAGTAGCAAGTTTTCCAGTTAAAAATGGGTCTTCACCCCAGGTTTCCTGACCTCGCCCCCAACGCGGATCGCGGAAAATATTAATGTTCGGCGACCAAAAAGTTAAGCCTTTGTAGCGTCCGAAATCGTTATTTTTGACGGCAAAATTATGTTTGGCGCGGGCTTCGGTTGAAATGACATCCGCTACACTGAAAATCAATTTGTCGTTAAAAGTCGCCGCCATTCCAATTGCCTGCGGAAAAACTGTTGCAATTCCGGCTCGTGCAACTCCGTGAAGTGCTTCGTTCCACCAATCGTATGCAGGAATTCCCAAACGCGGAATTGCCGGAGCGGAATTTTGCATCTGGAAAACTTTTTCTTCTAGAGTCATTCTCGAAACTAAATCGTCAACCCGTTGTTCTATCGGAAGTTTTGGATTTTTATAAGGCGGAATAGAGTTTTGAGCAAAAGTGTTTGGCGCAAAGTTAATGAATATGGCAAAAAGCAAAAAGAATGCGATTGAACAACAAGAATTTTTCATAGTTTAAGATTCTTTCCTTAAAAGCAAATTTAAATTTTGGAGATTTTTAATGCAATATTTTGATTATTAACCAAGTTTTTAGTTTGTTCAAAAGAAATGAATTAGAATTTTAGGAATTCACACCCGAAGCCAGAAAACCGCCGTCAACCGTGATGCTTTGCCCCGTGATGAATGAAGCGGCATCTGAAGCGAGAAAGATTGCAGTTCCGACCAATTCCTTGGCGCGTCCAAATCTTTTCATTGGCGTTCGCATCAACAATTCTTTGCCGCGTTCCGAATTATCCAGCAAATTTGCATTTAAATCCGTCCGAAAAACTCCGGGCACAATTGCATTGACGTTAATTCCATCTTTAGCCCATTCGCAGCCGAGACTTTTGGTTAAAGCCAAAACCCCTGCTTTGGAAACGCCGTAAGCTGTTACTTCGTGAAAAGCGACAAAAGAGGAAAGGGAAGCAATGTTAATAATTTTTCCTCGCCCGCTTTTTTTCAAAGGCTCATAAAACGCCTGACAAGTCCGTAACATTCCGGTCAAATTTGCGTCTAAAATCTTATTCCAATCTTCCTCGGTAACTTCGTTAGTTGGTTTTCTTTGAGTGATTCCGGCAGCGTTTACCAAAATATCAACTCCGCCAAAATGTTCACAAATCTTTTTACATAAAGCAATTATTGAATTCCGATCCGCTACGTCAACGGTTGTCTCCAGCGTTTCCCCGCCAAATTTCAGAATTTCTTTGCAAACTTCCTTGACCAGATTTTCACGTCTGCCGGTTGGCACAACTTTCGCACCTGAACGAGACAATCCGAAGGCAATTTCGCGTCCCAAACCCGAAGTTGCACCGATAACAACGGCAATTCGATTGGTCAAATCAGTGATGTTTTCAGCCATTATTTTCTACCGCCGCTTTTTTGGTTAAAGGCTTTATCCAGTTTTGGAAATTTCCCGAAAACATTCGTTTCACATCGCGCTCAATTTCTTTTCTGGAGACAAACCGCCCGATTTTTAATAGTTTTTCGTAGTTTTCAAAAAGTGATTCGGCAATAATTTTACGGGAATGTTTCCATTTATAAATCAATTGTTCCAAGACTCTTGCGTCGGAATGCTGCGGAATAAAGCTCGTGCCTAATAATTCGATTCGTTCGCGGGTGATTTCCGAAATTATTGAAGGATTATTCAAAAACCACCAACACCCAAAAGGCATTAAATTGCTGAATTTACGAGCGGAAACGCATAATTCGTGCTGATTTTCACGGGAAAGGAATGTTGCTAAAAAACTGACATCAGGACTTTCCGCACAGAGCTTTTCGAGCGATTTCACATCGGCTCTGCCAACCCCATCGCCTGCTACGCGTAATGCCGGATTGACACTTCGGCGGACTCCGATCATTAGTGCAAAAGGTAATTCATATTCTTCCGCAATCGGCAGAACTACTTTTTGAATCAACTGGTTACGGGTGTCATTGGCAAAATAGCTGAAATCGTCAGGAAGCGAAACAGCCATGTAAAGCGGTTTCATTTTGTTGATCCATTTGTCCAAAAATCGACGGGTTTCGCGGATCGTTTTATCATTCAATTTTTCCTCGACTGCAAATCCAGCTTGTTTCATTTCAACCGAAGCCGTTTTCCAGTTATTGAGCATTCTGTCCATTCTCAGAGCGGCGTGAAAATTTTTATTCAAAGCCAAATTTCTTTCCCAAATTTCCGTTTCTTCTGCGTCAAACGGATCATTGGTCATAATTACTTCGCTGACACCTGAAATTTCAAAAATTCGAGAGACGTATTCAGTAATATTTTGTGCTTTGAAAAATTGGCGGATTTCCTTTAAATCAGTGGTGTTTGGGTCAATTCCAAGTTCTTTTAAGATTGTCAGAACTCCAATTGAAGCTTCGGAAAGTGGTGTGTTTTCAACAAATAGGGTTTTCCAAATCAATTCAGCCCGTTGTTCTTTGGTCAACTGCCAAAATTTTTCGGGTTTAATATCTGTATAACGAAACATTTCGGCAACCAGATAGTGATAGGTCAAAATCTCATCAATTCCAAATAAATTTAATTTTCCAAATTCCGGCGCGTAGAGATGGGTGTGAATATCAATCACAGGCGTTTGATTAACCACTTCTTCCACAATTTGGCGAAGAGCTGTTTGGTCTGCTAAATGAACAGTTTTATAATTTCCGTTTTCGGTGATGTTTTTTATCATAAAAGCCTCAAATAACTATATTAACAGGTAATTTTATTTATGATTCTCGTCAAAACTACCGATTCCTCTGGCAAAATCATCTAATAAATCAATCTTTTTATAATCTTCTAAGGTTTTGAGCGGTTTTTCCACGCCTTTGGGTAAGGGAAGCTGGTTGAGCGATTGAAAATAACTCAAACTTGCGTCTTTCCACCAAATCGCATCCCGTTCTTGAATGGCTAATTTGCGCGAAATTCTTTCAAACCGTTCGTCATCTATTTTACCTTTTAATTTTTCCCAATCCTTGCGGGTTTGCCTCGCCCAATTAACTCCGTTTTGATAATGCAAAGCCAGTTCTTCCCACAAAGTTTTGCCGGATTTCATTTTATAAGTCCACGGAACGTGTTGAAACCAAAGCAGATATTTGTCGGGAATCCGTTTCAAATCCGAAAATTCATCACGCACAGCAGGGAAGTATTGACTGACCGTATTGCTACCTGTTTTGGTGCGGTCAAATCCTATTCCTTTTTCATCCGCTTTGTTGTAATAGGTTGGATTCCAATCATCACGGGAATAAGTGTTCCACCAAGGAGCAGGACCGTAATGATGTCCGCCCCACATTTGATGATGTAAACCAAGCGGAGTCATATAATTAACTAATTCATTATGTGATGTAAGCAGAATTTTGGAAATTAACGCAACTTCTTTTGGCTCGCGTGTCAAAGTCATTTTTATCCATTCATCGGCAATTTGTTGAGAAGTGATTTCGTGATTCCAAGCCAATCGCCCGAATGAATACCAGTTTGCCTGTAAAAAATCGTGTCCTGTCCAGTTTTGATCGGTTCCCGTGTTGGCAACTCCGGCAATTCCGGTTAATTTACTTCCGAAAAGAGTGCCGTCGGCAACTTTGGCAACGGTAGAACCTTTACCTTTGGCAAAAGTGTCGGAATCCAAAACTTCGCGCCACATATCCGCCAAAAAAACCAGGTGATTTGAAAAGCCTAAATATTCCTGCGTGATTTGCAGTTCGGGCATCATATTTGTTTTGGGCATTGCACCAAAAAGTGGGTGGAAAGGTTCACGCGGTTGAAAATCAATTGGACCGTTTTTCACCTGCAAAAGCACATTGGAGGCAAATTTTCCGTCAAACGGCTGCAAATTTTCGTATGCAGCTCCGGCTCGGTCATAGCCCGGTTTCATATCGTAAACAAAAGCCCGCCAAATAACGATTCCGCCGTGCGACGCAAGTGCTTCCGCCAGCATATTCGCGCCGTCAACGTGATTTCGGTTGTAGGTGCGCGGTCCCGGTTGCCCTTCGCTGTTTGCTTTGACAAGAAAACCGCCGAAATTCGGAATGACTAAGTAAATCTCGGCGGCTTTTTGTTTCCACCAGTTTTTCACGCCTTGATCAAACGGGTCAGCGGTCAATAACCCGCCTAATTCCATCGGAGCGGAAAATCTGGCAGAGAAAAAAACTTTGATTCCGTAAGGACGAAAAACATTGGCAATGGCGGCAACTTTTTTCAAATATTCAGGCGTTAAAATTTGGGCATTGGCATTGACGTTATTTAAGGAAACAGCGTTGATGCCGATTGAGGCATTGGCGCGGGCGTAATCACGATAACGCGAATCAATTTTGTCGGGCAATTCCGACCATTTCCACAAAGATTTTCCGGCGTAACCCCGCTCGATTGAACCGTCCAGATTGTCCCAATGATTCAACATCCGCAGTTTAATTTTCGGCTTTTCGGTAATATTCAAATTTGAAATCGGTTGCAAGGTTTGCAGTAATCTCAGAAAATGAAAAGCTCCGTAAAGTGTTCCAATTTCATCATTTGCGGCGATTATGGTAACTTTTTTGTTTTGGATCGTAGCCGAACGGATGATAAATCCTTCTTTGCTAAGATTTCCAAGAGGTAATTTCAAATCAGCAATATATTTAGTGCTTTTTGGAGTTCCGACAATTAAAAGTCCGTTTTTAATTGGTGAATTTCCGGCAATATCTAAACCAAGCAATCCCTTCAAACCGGTTTTTAATTCATCAAGTGTTACATCAGCGGAAGTTCCAGCAGTTAAATTAAGATAAATTGAGTTTATTTGCTTTCGATAAATCCTGGCATTTTGTTCAGGCAAAGCATCATAACGCAACCACAACCGATAGCCATCTTCGGCTTTTACTGTTGAAAACAACAACATTACCGCAAAAATTGCAATGAAAATTTTTGCCTTTTTACTTTTTACTTTTGCCTTTTTCCTCATTTTCCTTGAAAAATTTTCTGCACAAAATCCGGTGGTTGCGGAGTTTCAAAATGTTTTCCCTGACTAAAAGCCCAATGACCGAGCCAATCGGAAGTTGGCGCATATTTATCGGGAAAACGGTAAATTTCATCCTTCAAAGCCTCTTCAACCGTTATAAATTGATAGCCCCTGTCCCGAAAAATTTTGATTAGAGCATCAAAATTATCGGCATTCAATTCGTTGGCGTGGAGCAATAAAATATTTTTGATATTGCGACCGAATAATTCTTTGGAAATCTTTTCGGACGAATCAATTTTCAAAGCCACAAATTTCAAATATTCATCCGAAACCTTTTTTTGAAAGGCTTTATCATTTTCGTTCAAACCTTTGGCGTAAGAGGCAAGAAACATCCAATCCATCGTGTCCATCGTAATTGGAACGGCTTTGTAGCCTCTTTCTCCAATGAATTTTTCAAACGAATCTTCCAACTCGCGGGTGTTGCCCATTTGCAAAAAGGGATGACGAAAATATCTCGGTTTGTGGGGTTTCATCAACATTTTTGTGACCGTTTCGCCGCGAATAAAATCGTCTTCGTAATTCGCCAATGTCGCATCTTTGAATCCCAAATGCGAAAAAGTGTGATTGCCGAGTTCAACTCCGGCATCCGTCCAAATTTTCAAAATAGAAATTCTTGCATCAACGTCATTATGTCCGTAAAGTAAGCCTTCATTGACAAATCCGACCATCGGAACTTGATTTTTTTTCAATGACGCAAGTAATTTTTCGGTCATTTTTTGCAGTCTTTTGGGTTCAAACTGCGGACCATTTAGCGGTAAATCGTCAATCGTGAATGCAATTTGCTTGGGTTGCCCCGTAACCGCAATTATTGAAAACAATAGACATAAAATTAATTGGCAAAATATCATTTTTTTCAAAATCATAACCGACAATTTCCCGGCTTTCCCCTTTACCTTTACCTTTTTACTTTCTAATGATACCGATACAATTTTACCTTTTGAATCGAAAATTTTCCTGTTTCAAGGCGAATATGCCGCCCTTGATGTGTTTGATCACCGTTAAGCCAGCGTCCACCGATCCATTTTCCGTTTTCAAAACGTCCTTCCTGTGCGGAAAGAATTCCGACAATCGGTTCACCCGGACTTGCCGCTTCAAAAACAGTAACAAATCCCGAACCGGCAATTAAAAATTCATCCTTGCCAAGCGCAATAATTAATCCTCCCGACGGCGGAACTACTGTATTTGGAATATTTGCCGAACGCTCATAGGTAACATTGAGCGCATAACCGTTAAAATAAAATTTTTGGGGAACACGTTGTTCAATCGTTTCCGCCAATAGTCCAATCATCTTGTCTTTGCCTTGATTTTCGATCAATAACGGTTCAAGCTGGCGCAAAATATCATAACTGTCAGTTAAAATTTTGTTATTTTCATCACTTCCATTTTCGACAAAAAACGGACTAAATCCAATTGAGTCGTGCGCTCCGGCAGCATATAAAGCGTTGACTCCGCTCAAGTTATTGAATTGGATTTCGGGAATGAACAAGGGATTCCCCGAACGGTCATATTTTCGCGTCCAATCGGT
Organism: Pyrinomonadaceae bacterium; assembly: GCA_019694395.1. Classification (GTDB taxonomy): domain Bacteria; phylum Acidobacteriota; class Blastocatellia; order Pyrinomonadales; family Pyrinomonadaceae; genus JAIBCC01. The sequence goes on from JAIBCC010000013.1 coordinate 56,630, forward strand.
AACATTTGGAAAATAAATATCTGGCGAAAGAAAATCAATTTTTGGCGAAGCCGCCCGCCAAACATCAATCAAATGGGGAAGCGGTCCTGCGCTTGGATATTGTCCTGGTTGATAATTCGGACGAATCAAAGCCGCATTGACATACATCGGCAGCGGATATTCGGCTTTTCCGGCTTCAGCCACCCGATTTGTATATTTGGCAAAATACCAAGCCATAAAAATTTCTTCTGTCCAGACACTTTTACCGAAAATCTCTTCCCAAGTTCCGTTTGTTTTGAAACCATTTGCCGCCCAAATCTCACGAAATTCGGGAACAAGCTTGTCACGATTTGCCGAAAGATAATTAATTAATTCGGCTGGAACTGATGAAGCGTAAAGTTTATTGGCGATTTCGCTTCGGTCGCGTGAATCGGGGATCATTCCGATTTCATTTTCGACCTGCACTAAAATTACTGTGTTTTCCTGTCCGTCAAATTCTTTCAAATGACGCATCAAAGCCTTAAAAGCCCGGGCATCAGCCGCCACATTTTCTTCGCTGAATGGCGATAAAATCTCCATTCCTTTCCCGTCGCTGCTTTGTGAACGAGGAAAACGAGCTTGATTTGTTTTAACCCACGGCGGAGTGTAACAGGACATACTGTTTTTCCACGAACCGAACCACAAAGGAACGATTTTGAGATTGCATTTCCGCGCATCTCTGATCAATTCATCAATTAGCGAAAAGTCGAATTTACCTTCTTCCCGTTCGATCAATTCCCAATAAAAGGGAACTAGAACCGTATTGAGATTCATTTTTGCAAGTTTTTCCCAAATCGGACGCATAAATTCGGCACTGGATGAACTTGAATTTCCAAGCTCGCCTCCGCGAATCAAAAAAGGTTTTCCATGAACGATTAATTGTGTTGCCGTGCCTTGTTTCCGAAGATATGGAATTGAATTTTGCTGAGCTATAACTAATAAATAATTACTGAATAAAAATGAAAAAATAAAAAGTATGAACACCCGCTTGAAAGTAAATATTGGCATAAAGCTAATTTAACTGAATAAAAAGAGTGTAGCTCAAAAAGGATTTGAACTACACTCAAATTATTTAGTTTAGAAAGAAACTCTGACTGCAAAACGCATATTTCGTTCACCGGTTCCGGTAGTAGATGTTATAAAACCGAAGTTACTGTTGTTAATATCTGCTTGCGGGTTGGCAAAATTTGCGTGATTCAGGGCATTTAAAGCTTCTGCACGGAATTGGAGTTTTACATTTTCAGTAATTCTGAAAGTGCGGAACAAGCCGAGATCCATGTTAAAGAAACCGGGACCACGTAGGTTATTTCTTCCGGCAGAACCAAATCTTTGTGTTCCACCCGAGGCAATATTGACAATAGCATAGGCTGTTTTGTCAAAATATTGATTTCCGGCTCCGATTCCGCCCAAAATTGCAACGGTTGATTTAACCTGATCGGGAACTTGTCCGCTGCCGGCTGCGTTTAAGTTTCCGGCAGTTCCTTGAACAACATAAAAAGGTGTTCCGCTCATTATGCTGGCAACTCCATTTAATTGGAATCCGCCAAATATTGCACTTAAAGCACCTTTGTTAGCCCATTGCTGCCCTTTGCCGAAAGGAAGATCATAAACCCCGTAAAATTGAAGATTTTGAGTTCGGTCGTATCCGGCAAGTCCTTTATTTCTCTGCTTTTCGGGCATAAATTGAATTCTCGGACCGCCATCGTTATCAGCATAATTAATAGCTTTTGACCATGTATAAGCCATACCGAAAACAGAGCTTGCCCAACGTCTTTGCAAAGTTGATTGCAGTGAATCGTAGGTAGTATCCCCGTAAGGCAAGATTTCGGTGATGTCAGAAGCCAAACCGAATTTGACATTTAATGGTCTTCCCGAATTTCCGGTTCCCGGTGCGCTGGCATTGATGTTTATAAATCCCATCTGTCCCGGTGCACGAGTTCCGACATATCCGATGCTTCCTTTGAATTTCCAAGGTAATTCGCGTTCAACGATCAAATTAAACGAATGAATTACATTTCTCATCGGAGTTTTCGGATAAGTTGTAGTTCCGGAGTTTGACGGTAAATTTAAAACTCCAGCATTCAAATCAGGTGCAACGCTGCTGTTAATTAATCCTTGTCTTAAATTGGTAACCGGAATGAAAGCATTTGCCGGAGCTGTCATTTCCCAAGCATTAACAACCGGATAAGCATTGCGGAAATCAATGAACGGACGCGGATCGGAAGATTGACCGTAACCGCCCCGAATTACCATTTTATCGCCCCATTTATAGGCGATACCAACCCGTGGTAAGAATTTTCCTTTGCCGGATGATGCTCCGGTATTTTCGGGAATTCCACTCAATCCACCGGTATAAACCTTGCCGGTATCAGGATCAAAACGGTTAATTCCGGTATTGTCTTTAGTTGGGAAAGGATACAATTCCCAACGTAAACCATAAGTTAAAGTCAAATTACGATTGGCTTGCCAATGGTCGCGGGCATAAATCGCATATGACTTCATATAAACCGAATTTGGATTTCGCAATTGGTCAACTTTTCCGGCACGGCTTGGTAGTCCAAGCAAAAATGCTGCCCATGAATTGAAAAGATTTGCGGGAGTTCCATTTTGCAAAGCTGTGGCGTTTCCGTTGAAAACGAAAGTTCCGCGAACGGTCTGGAAGGTTCCGCCCTGTGGTTGGAAGTGATTGATTTGTTGGTCTTGATAGTCCAATCCGAAACGGAATGAATGGGCACCTTTCAAGTAAGAAAAGTTAGTGGCTAATGTATATTGATTGTCTCTGAAAACAAAGGGGTTTCCGGTGTTTGGATTTCCTAAGTTTGCCCAAGTGGTGAATTGAAAAGCAGCTATTCCGGCTTGTAAACGGTCAGGTCCGTTGGTGCCTGGAATTTTTTGCGTATCCAAACTGAAATTATCATCCAAATCGAATTCCGCTCCAAGATGTTGACGGGTATAACCAACTACTGCATCCATCACAAAACTTGGAGAAAAGGTGTAAGTTCCGCCAATACTTGCAACATAAACTTTACCGGGGGCAGTTCCCAATTGACCGCCGTTAAGTGCATCTCCGCCGGCTTCACCCATCAAAGGCGGTTCAGTGATCAAAGTTGGAGAGTAGCTGAAACGTCCCCACATTTGCATTTTTTCATTTGGGTTAAAGTTAATCTTGGTATCAAAATTTGTCCGGTCGAATTCTGCTGTTCCGTTTGCAACATAGTTGTTGGTAAATCCAGGCAAATTTGGAAGCGGCATTCTCTTGATAAGTTCAATTGCAGCAACATCAATTCTGTTAAAAGGAATAATATTGCCTGCAAAAGGAGTTCGTAAAGTTGGATCTGCGTTGGAAGCCGGATCGTAAATTGTGGTGCCGGTTCCGCTAAAATCAACTCCTGCAGCAGTTGGGCGAAGTGAACCGGGAGCGATCGAAACCGTATTCAAACGGGAAAGCTGCCTTCTGGTTGTTTTTTCATAATCAACAAAGAAGAACAGTTTATTTTTACCGCTCCAGACTTTTGGACCACCTTCACCAAAATGAGGTGCATAAATAGGTCCTCCAATTGCAAAACCGTATTGCGTCAAAATATCCTTGTTTGGTTTTGTTTGAGTGACGGGTTGAAAATAGTTGCGGGCTTTGCCAAATGAACTGTTAGTATCATAAAGCCAACCGACTCCATGAAAATCATTGGTTCCTGATTTCAAACTGACGTTGACGGCGGCACCCCCTACCAGTCCTTGTTCCGCATCAAAAGAATTGGTGGCAATATTAACCTCTTGGATAGCTTCGGCAGTTGGAACATAAGCGGTGTTGGTCGGAAGCCAGGGATAAACCACACTCGCCCCGTCAATTCTGGTATTGTTCTGCATTCTGGAAACACCATTGACATTGAAAGAAATTGATCTTTGAGGACTTCCGGCGGCTGAATTTTGTTCACCAGCCAAAACCGACCCCGGAACGATTTGCATCAAACTTTGATAGTTTCTTCCGGTGCTGCCTGTGAGAGGTAAATTATTGACCTGTCTGGAAGATTGAGTTGTGGTTACATCCGCTCTGTCAGTCTGAATTGTATCACTTGAATCAGCTGTAATGGTGATTGTTTCCTTTACTTCACCCGTTTCAAGTTGAGAGTCATAGCGGGTAATTGTATTTGCGTTTATTTGGATTCCATCTTTTAATTGGGTTTTAAACCCATTGACCGAAATTACCACTTTATAAACGCCGGGCTGTAAGTCATTGATTAAAAATGAACCTCTGTCATCAGTTATCACAGTTTTTGAAATACCTGTTCCAACATTGGTAATTTCAACTTTTGCCCCAGGAATTACGGCATCTTTCGGGTCAGAAACATTGCCGGTTAAGGAGCCATACAAAACTTGGGCATTTACCAGAATCGGTAAAAATAAAAATGCCAACATAAAAACAATCGTCGGCACAATATTTAATTTTGATAAACCCTTTTTTGATTTATTTCCGTATTCCCGCCATTTATTTGCGTTTAAATCAATTTGCTGATTATTTGGCAGGGAAAAGAAGTTTTGGAAAATTCTTGATTTTGATTTACTGAAACGAAACATTTCTTTTCTCCTTTTAAGATTATGCAGATGGTTTAATGACTGTGAACAGATTCAAAATGTATTGATAAGCTTATTTATTTTTTGAAAATAGAACTCTAAACGCTTGAATAAACTACTTTTAAATAAAAGCAGCCTCAAAAATTCTGAATAAAACATTTATAAAAATGACGACCTTGCTATTTAGTTCAACTCCACAACAATATACTCAACCTAAATTCTTGTCAATAATTTTTTTTGAAATTAGGAAAATAAAATCTGATATTTTGTTTAATTGAAAGTCGTTAAGGTTTGCCTTCATTAAAAATATGGTTTGTCTGCAAACAAAAATAATGTATTTTAGAATTATCATCAGTGATAGTTATCAATTATGCGGAAAATAAATCTGTCGGATTTTCAAATTGCCAAAAGCGAAACTGCGCGGGACATTAATCGCCGGATTATCCTAAATCTAATCCGAATCCGACAACCGATTTCGCGGGCAGATTTAGCTCGTTTAACCGGATTGCAGCGGAGCACAGTTTCTTTAATAATTGAGCAACTGATTGAGGAACAATGGATTACTGAAGGCGCATTGGGGCATTTGCCGCGTGGTCGCAAGCCTCGTTTTTTGCACCTTAATAATGAAAGAGCAGGAATTATTGGGGTTAATGTCCGTCCAAAATTAACTACCTTGGCTTTGACTGATTTGAACGCTCAATTCATAACTCAGGACTCTTTACCAACTTTTGAAGACCCAAACGAATTTTTACAAGAATTATCAGTCAGAATAAAAAAGCTTCGTGATTCGCATCCGCAAATTTTTTGCGAGGGGATTGGAGTAGGGGTTCCCGGTCGGGTTGAACGAAAAACTCAGAAACTAATTTTTGCTCCAAATCTTGGCTGGCGCGATATTGATATAAAAGAATTTTTAGAGAATGCAACTAATCTTCCGGTTGAGGTTGATAATGCAGCTAACTCTTGCGCTTTGTTCGAGTTATGGTTTGGAAAACATTCCGAAGGAGTCCACGATTTAATTGCTTTAACTGTTTCGGAAGGGATTGGCACTGGGATTATTGCCAACGATCAGCTGGTTTTGGGAGTCAGCGGGATGGCAGGTGAATTTGGTCATATCTCAATTAATGAAAATGGCGATCTTTGCAGCTGCGGAAATCGAGGTTGTTGGGAAGTTTACGCTTCAAATTCTGCAACCGTTGATTACTATTCAAAGACAAACGGCAAAAATCAAACGGGCAAAAAAGATGAATCTGTAAAACCAACTTTTGAAGATATTTTGCGACTATTTGAGTTAGGCGATCCCAAAGCAATTGAATCCATTGAACGAATGGCGCATTATCTCGGATTAGGTATTGCCATGCTTATTACCAGTTTTTCACCGAGCTTAATTGTTTGTGTTGGTGAGGTTACGAGCGTTTGGGAGAAGATTGAGCCAATTGTTAAAAAAGAAGTTTCCGAAAGAACCCCGCTTGCGACAAATACTAAAATTATTCCAACCAATGAACTTGCCTACCCACGTTTGCGAGGCGCAATTGCCCTCATTTTACAAAAACATTTTGTTGCTCCGCCGGTTGCTTAACTGATTCATTTAAATTTTTTTTTGTAATTTTTGTGGTTTTCTGTTACTTTGTTGCAGACTAAAACAAATACACATTTAATTTGATTTTTTGATTCCATTATCAAACATAAATTTGGTTGTATTTTTTTTGTCAAAATCAATTATCAACAGCGGATTATGAAGAAAAAATTCGTGAAAAAGAAACATTCATCCGAGGACAGTCCAGAACTTTATAAAAATCCTAAAAAACCTGTTAAAAAGCCCGTCAAAGATCTTCTAACCAGAATGACTTTAGAGGAAAAATCCGCTCAAATGATGTGCATTTGGCAACAAAAACTGAAAAATTGGTTGATGAAGATGGAAACTTTGATTTCATAAAAGCTAAAAAGGCTTTTGGAAAAGGGAACGGAATTGGTCAAATCGGTCGGCTTAGTGGTGCCGGAACGGGTAACATTCAGACTGATCCTTGAAAAGGTAGAAATGCTCGTCAGCAAGCCAAACTGAGCAACGAAATTCAAAAAATTTTTCGTGAAAACAGTCGTTTAGGAATACCTGTAATCATTCACGAAGAATGTTTGCATGGGCAGGCGGCAGTTGACGGCGCCAGCTTTCCGCAACCGATTGCGTTGGGCGCAACTTTTAATGCTCGAATTTATTGCTCGAATTTTTACGGGCAATTACATACGCTCCGACAATACCTTTATTGTGGGCAATTTTTGCAGACGTAGTTGATTATATTGAATAGAAAAACTTCCCCCGCATTACCGGCGTAATTTTTGCGACATTTTTGTTTGCAATAAAAGCCGGGTTGGGTCTGTGTGGGGCAATCGGACTTTGGATTTTAAGCAGTTACGGTTATCAGACAAAGGCGGAGCAATCCGAAACTTCTTTGTTTGGAATTCGAATGACCTTAAGCATTTATCCAGCAATTTGTTTAGCTGTTGTTTGTGTTTGTCTCTGGTTATATAAAATCAGTAAAGATTTGAATTTACAGATTCAAGACGAATTAAACGAACGGCGCAAAGGTTTTGCCAATCAGGAATAAGGAGCATAAAATGTTGAAAAAGTTTTGCACCAGTTTTTTTTTAATCGTTATTTTAACGTTGAATCTTTCAGCGCAGGCAACATTAAAAGAAGCTTTCAAAAAGGACTTTTTGATAGGTGCGGCATTGAATTCAAATCAATTTAATGAACGTGACAAAAATGGTGCCGAATTGGTCAAAAAACAATTCAATTGTATTTCGCCAGAAAATGTTTTGAAATGGCAGTCAATTCATCCGACCAAGGACAAATATAATTTTTCCGACGCGGATAAGTATGTTGAATTCGGTTTGAAAAACAATATGTTTATCATCGGACATACGCTGGTTTGGCATAATCAAACGCCAAAATGGGTTTTTGAAGACGACAAGGGAAATCCGGTTAGCCGCGATGAATTGTTAAACCGAATGAGGGATCATATTCACACCGTTGTCGGACGTTATAAAGGAAAAGTTAGGGGTTGGGATGTGGTCAACGAAGCGTTGAATGAGGATGGAACTTTAAGACAATCCCCGTGGATGAAAATAATTGGCGAAGATTATTTGGCAAAAGCTTTTCAATTTGCACATGAAGCCGATCCTGATGCTGAACTTTATTACAATGATTACTCGCTCGAAAACGAAGCTAAACGTAATGGGGCAATAAACTTAGTCAAAAAATTACAGGCACAAAAAATTAAGGTAACAGGCATTGGAACGCAGGGGCATTGGAATTTAGAATTTCCGAAAATTGAACAATTGGAAACAACTATCAAAGAATTTGCCAAGCTCGGAAAAGTAATGGTAACAGAATTGGATATTGACGTTTTGCCTTCACCGAATGGTTTTAGCGGGGCGGAAATTACGGCAAATTTTGAATTACAGGAAAAATTAAATCCCTATAAGAAAGGTTTGCCCGAAGAAATTCAGCAACAACAAGCAAATCGTTACGGCGAAATTTTCAAGGTTTTTCTCAAATTCAAAAAAAATATCTCCCGCATCACATTTTGGGGCGTAACCGACGGAGATTCCTGGAAAAATGGTTTTCCCGTTCGCGGCAGAACAAACTATCCTTTGTTATTTGACCGGGAATGGAAACCCAAATTAGCATATAACTCAGTAATACAAATTACCGAAAAAAATTAGTTAAGGAATAATTTTAAAATTTTATGAGAGAAGCATTTCCGAATATTAAAAAGATCAAATACGAAGGAGCGGATTCGCGTAATCCTCTTGCCTTCAAACATTATAATGCGGATGAATTGGTCGAAGGTAAGCCGATGAAAGATCATCTGCGTTTTGCCTGTTCCTACTGGCACACCATGCGCGGCAACGGTCAGGAAATCTTCGGATTTCCGACCATGCTCCGTCCCTGGGAAGATTGGTCTACTTCAATAGAGATGGCTCTTAAACGAGTTGAAGTGTTTTTTGAATTTTTGGAAAAGGTCGGAATTGATTACTACTGTTTTCACGACCGCGATGTTTCTCCCGAAGGTGCAACTCTCAAAGAATCTCATCAGAATTTTGATATTATTGCCGCTGAATTAAAGAAGTTTCAGGACGCAACGGGTAAGAAATTGCTGTGGGGAACCGCCCAGCTTTTTATGCACCCCAGATATATGCACGGAGCGGGAACTTCGCCGAATGTTGAAGTTTTTGCTTTTGCTGCTGCTCAGGTCAAAAAAGCAATGGAGGTAACTCACGAACTTGGCGGAGAAGGCTATGTTTTCTGGGGCGGACGAGAAGGCTATCAATCTCTGCTCAATACCGATTTGAAAAGGGAATTGGATCATTTGGCTCAATTTCTAAAAATGGCAGCGGATTACAAACGTGAGATCGGATTTACGGGACAATTGATGATCGAACCAAAAGCCAAAGAACCGATGAAGCATCAATATGATACGGATGCAGCCACAACTTTGAATTTTCTGCGCCAATACGATCTGTTAAAAGATTATTCCTTGAATCTGGAAACCAATCACGCCCAATTAGCCGGACACACGATGCAGCACGATATGGAAGTGGCGATTGCCGCAGATGCTCTCGGTTCGATTGATGCGAATATGGGAGATTGGCAATTAGGCTGGGATACAGACCAATTTCCGACAGATCTTTATATCACCACTCATACAATGCTGGGAGTTCTGAAAATGGGAGGATTTACCCAAGGCGGCTTGAATTTTGATTCCAAAGTGAGACGGGAAAGTTTTGAACCGGAAGATCTGTTTCACGCCCATATTGCCGGAATGGACACCTTTGCCAGAGGCTTAAAGATCGCGGCGAAGATCAGAAAAGACGGACGAATTGCGGAGTTTGTGAAAGATCGTTACAGTTCATGGGATGGAGAATTGGGAGAGAAAATAGAAAGAGGAGAAATGAATTTCAGAGAATTAGAAGAAATCGCCTTGGAGATGGGAGAAGTGCACACATACAAGAGCGGAAGACAGGAATATCTGGAAACTATCTTTAATGAATCTATCTGATTTTTGTTTTCTTGAGCTTACTTGAATTATATGAAATTTCTCGGAATTGATATTGGCACCAGTGGTTCCCGTGCAATTGTTATTGACGAAAAAGGTAAGATCGTTGCTTCTGCAAATGCCGCACACGAAGATTTTGCTTCACCTCAAATTGGTTGGGCGGAGCAGAATCCTGATGATTGGTGGCGTGCTTGCAGTGAAGTAATAGCCGAAGTTTTACAAACCGTTAAAGCCGAAGAAATCGGCGCAATCAGTTTTTCGGGACAAATGCACGGTTCGGTTTTTCTTGACGAATCCGATAAAGTAATTCGTCCGGCTTTGCTCTGGTGCGATCAGCGAACCGAAAAACAATGTCTCGAAATTACTGAGAAAATTGGCAAAGAAAAATTGATTCAACTCGTTTGCAATCCGGCAATTACGGGTTTTACCTTTCCAAAATTATTATGGCTGCGTGAAAATGAGCCAAATAATTGGGCTAAAGTTCGCACTGTTTTACTTCCGAAAGATTACATTCGACTCAAACTTTCGGGCGATAAAGCTTCGGATGTGGCGGATTCGTCCGGAACGCTTTTATTTGATGTGCAAAATCGAAAATGGTCAGGCGAAATGCTTTCCAATTTTGGAATTGACGAGAAAATTCTGCCAAAGGTCTACGAATCTATTGAAATTACGGGAGTAGTTTCGGAGGCTGCTGCCAACGAAACTGGTTTGAAAGCAGGAACTTCAATCGTTGCCGGAGCAGGTGATAACGCCGCAGGAGCAATCGGAATGGGCATTGTTGAAAACGGGAAGGTTTCGGCAACTATCGGCACTTCGGGCGTAATTTTTGCCGTTTCTGATGCTCCAAGATTGGATTTACAAGGCAGGATTCACACGCTTTGTCACGCTATACCCAATCGTTGGCATAATACCGGCGTAACTCTATCTGCGGGACTTTCTTTTAAGTGGTTTCGGGAAAATTTTGGAAATGGAAAGAGTTATAATGAATTGGTTGGGGAGGCTGAAAAAGTTCCAAGCGGTTCGGACGGTGCGATTTGGCTACCGTATTTGATGGGCGAACGCACACCGCATCTTGATGCAAATGCCCGTGCTGCTTTTGTCGGGATTACTGCCAGCCACACTAAAGCTCATTTTACCCGTGCCGTTTTGGAAGGCGTTGCCTTTTCACTTAAAGATTCATTGGAAATTTTCAAAGTTTCAGGCGTTGAGATTTCTTCTATCCGCTTAGGCGGGGGCGGCGCAAAATCCGCACTTTGGCGACAGATTCAAGCGGATGTTTACGGCAAACAATGCGAAATAATTGAAGCGGATGAAGGCGCAGCTTTTGGCGCAGCATTGCTTGCCGGAGTCGGCGGCGGGGCATGGAAAACCGTGGATGAGGCTTGTGAAAAAACTATCAAAGTCATTGAAACAATTGAGCCTAACCCCGAGTCAAGTGAAAAATTAAACCAAAATTACGAGACTTACAAATTATTATATCCGGCACTCGAAAAAACAATGTAAGATCAAATTTAAGTTGATTCAAATCACAATGTTTTTGAAAGAGGCAGCCCAAATTCCGATAAAAAATCATATTGAAACTTTTCCGTTTGAAAAAGCCAATAAAGCATTGATCGCCCTGAAAAATGATGCAATTAAAGGGGCAGAAGTTTTGGTTGTTAATTGGTAAAACAATGACTAATCCAATAGAAAGAAATTAATCCAAAATTTTATTGGAATTTCTTTTAATTTTGGAACAAAAACACTATCATTCATTTGTTAGCACGCAAAAAGTTAAATTAAAAATTTTTGAAGTAAAAAATAGCCAACCAATGAAAAAATATTATTTGCTAATATTTACATTATTTTTCTGTCTTTCCGCATTTACTCAAACCCCAACCAAGACTCCAACACCTCTGCCGACACTTGGACTTGAACAAGGATTTGACGAATTTCAAACTCCTGAATTTACTCTCAAATTAGTTAAATCATCCCAAACTGTCGCCGCACTTTTGCCAAAAGGCGGGAACGATTTCGATTTTACTCCGGCGGATTTTTTAGAAAGGCGTGCTTCCAATGGTTTTTATCATTTGGGCGATATTCGGTTTGCGGTTCGCGTGCAAGGCACGACCGAATGGAAGAATTATTCAACGGCAACGGAGCGGAAACCAGTTCGTAACGATAAGTTGTTAACCTTATCGCCCGGAATGACCGAATCGATTTTTTCCGGCTCTTATCTCTCAGCCACCTTACCTGCGGATTGTCCTTTGGAAGTTTTGCGGCAATGGATAGTCGTTAGCGGAAAACTGGTTTTAAGATTTGAGCTAAAAAACAAAACTGATCAACCTTTGGAAATCGGCTCGCTTGGAATTCCGCTTGTTTTCAACAACATAATGAACGACCGCAATCTCAAGCAATCAAACGAGATATGTTCATTTTCCGATCCGTATATCGGGATGAATGCAGGGTATGTTCAAGTGACCAGATTGAAGGGAAGCGGTCCGGCAATGGTTGTTGTGCCTGACGGAAATACACCGTTTGAAGCGTATCAACTTTTGCAGGAACCGACTCGTCCGCAGCAAACTTCGGAAGGAATGTTTGAATGGCTTGTTCATTCCAAAGCAGATGCCGAAACGAAGTGGAAAAGTGCGAAACCTTGGAACGAACCGACCTCAGAAATTCTTGCTCCAAAAGCAACGAGAACAATCGGACTGAAATTTTTATTGGCAGACGAAATCCGTAATATCGAAAAGACTTTGGTGGAAAATAAACGACCTGTTGCGATTGGAGTTCCGGGCTATATTTTGCCGAATGATCTGGAAGGAAAATTGTTTTTGAAACATACCGCAAAAATTGAAAATATTGACGTTGAACCCCAAAAAGCCCTAACAGTCGGTTATGAAAATATAACTAAAAACGGCTGGGAAGTTCTGAATATCAAATCAAACGGATGGGGCAGAGTGCGTCTTTCCATCAAATATACCGATGGAACTTTGCAAACGATTCACTACTATTTGACCAAACCAACGGATACAGTAATCAGCGATTTCGGTAATTTCCTTTTTACTAAACAATGGTATGAAAATCCGTCTGACCCTTTCAAACGTAGTCCATCAGTAATTAGTTACGACCGCGAAACTAATAGACCTGTTGAGCAAGATAATCGGGCGTGGATCGCGGGTTTGGGTGATGAAGCGGGTTCAGGTTCGTGGCTTGCCGCAGGCATGAAAGAGTATGTTCAGCCGAACGCCGCAGAAATTGCTAAATATGAGCGTTTTATTGACGAAGTTTTGTGGGGCGGGCTGCAATACAAAGACGGCGAAAATAAATACGGGGTGCGGAAAAGCCTTTTTTATTACGATCCGAATTTGCCGAATTATTCTTACAACAAAGATTTTAATTGGACAACTTGGGCGAGCTGGAAAAAAGATCAGGCTGAATCAATTGGTCGTGGATACAACTATCCGCACGTTGTGGCGATATATTGGGCAATGTATCGAATTGCCCGAAATAATCAAAATTTGGTCAAAAGTCACATCTGGGATTGGTATTTGGATCAGGCTTTTGAAACGACCAAATTTGCGTTCAGCCGAAATGCAAAAGGCGAATATAAGGTTGGTTACGTCGAACTCGGTATGATGGAAGGCACGGTTTTTCTTGAACTTTTGCGCGATCTGCAACGCGAAGGTTTAAAGGAAAAAGCCTCCGAAATCGAGAAGTTGATGAAAGAACGGGCGGACGTTTGGGCAAAAGAAGAATATCCTTTCGGCAGCGAAATGGCTTGGGATTCGACGGGACAAGAAGAAGTTTATAATTGGACTAAGTATTTTGGCTACAACGATAAGGCTTTAGTTTCGCTCAATTCCATAATCGGTTATATGCCGACACTGCCGCATTGGGGTTATAACGGAAACGCCCGCCGTTATTGGGATTTTCTTTACGGCGGAAAGCTGCGGCGAATTGAAAGACAGATTCATCATTACGGTTCTGGACTGAATGCAATTCCGATTTTGGACTATTATCGTGAACATCCAGACGATTTTTATTTGATTCGAGTCGGCTACGGCGGAATGATGGGCGCGTTATCCAATATTGACCAAGAAGGATTTGCCTCAGCCGCGTTTCACACATTCCCGGAAACGCTGAAATGGGATGGATACAGCGGAGATTATGGTCCAAATTTCTTTGGACATGCCGTTAATTCCGCAACTTATATCGTCAGGCATCCTGAATTTGGCTGGCTTGCTTTTGGAGGAAATCTTTCAGGGGTTGCGAAACGGATTTTTGTAAAGCCTCTTGATTCAGTAAAAACGCGAATATTTTTTGCCCCATATGGATTGTGGCTCACACTTGATGCGGGCAAATTTGAGCAAGCGGATTTTGATGTGAGTAATAAAATAATTCGGCTTAAATTTTCGCCAAAAACCGAGAATACAAGTGAAGTGAGACTAAGAATTGAACAGACTGCAAAAGTTAAAGGAATTGAAATATTTAAGCCAAGAAATAATTACAAGTTCGAAGGCGAGGCTTATACGATTCCACTGAAAAATTCAGAAAACTCGGTTGAATTGATAATGAAAGGAAGAGAAAATGAAAAAGGACCACTTAAAAAATAATTTAGACCGTCGAACTTTTTTACAAATTGCATCAATCGGAACGCTCGGATTAGCTTTTCCAAGTTCGCTTTTTAGCCAGACGAAATCTGCCGCATTTCAGAAAAATGTTTCGCCATTTCCATTGACCGCGGTTCGGCTCAAACCTTCCCCTTTTCTTGATGCGATCAATGCCAATTTAAAATATTTACGTAAACTTGAACCTGATCGTTTTCTGCATAATTTTCGCGTTCATGCCGGATTAAAACCAAAGGGCGAGGCTTACGGCGGTTGGGAAGCCGACACCATTGCCGGACACAGTTTGGGGCATTACTTGACGGCGTGTGCCTTGATGTATGCTCAAACTGGTGATGAAGAATACAAACGGCGGACGGAATACATCGTCAACGAGCTAGCCGAATGTCAAAAAGCGGCGGGTGATGGCTATGTTGCCGGATTTACCCGCAAAAAAGGTGATGTCACAGAAAACGGAAAAGTAATTTTCGACGAAATGGAAAAGGGTGATATTCGCTCGGCGGGTTTTTATCTGAACGGTTGCTGGGTTCCTTTTTACAATTGGCACAAACTTTTTTCGGGACTTTTTGAAACGCAAACTTACTGTGGAAACGAAAAGGCTTTGGAAGTTGCCAAAAATCTTGGCAATTTTATTGAGGCATATTTCAGCAAGATAAATGATGAGGATCTGCAAAAAATTCTTGGTTGCGAACACGGCGGAATTAACGAATCAATGGCGGAACTTTTTGACCGCACGAATGATAAGCGGTTTCTCGATCTTTCAATCCGCATTCGTCACCAAAAAACGCTCGGACCAATGTTCGCACAGGAAGACAAACTGCAAGGGTTTCACGCCAACACGCAAATCCCGAAAGTTATCGGTTTGATGCGGATTTATGAATTAACGAAAAAGGATGAGTTTCAAAAAGCAGCGAATTTCTTCTGGCAAAATGTCACGCAAAATTATTCCTACGTTATTGGTGGGAACTCCGATCGCGAATATTTTCAGGCTCCAAATACAATCTCAAAATATATTACCGAACAGACTTGCGAAAGCTGTAACACTTACAATATGTTAAAATTGACGAGGCATTTATATCAGGCAAACCCGACTGCTTCGTTTTTTGATTACTACGAAAGGGCGCATTTTAATCACATGCTTGCTCACCAAAATCCACGCACGGGAGCCTTTGCCTATATGATTCCGCTGATGTCGGGAACTTCGCGTGATTGGTCATCGGAATTCAACGATTTTTGGTGCTGCGTTGGTTCAGGAATGGAAAGTCATTCCAAGCACGGCGAGTCAATTTATTGGAAAACGGAGGATAATTTAATTGTAAATTTGTTTATCGCATCAACCCTTGATTGGACGGAGAAAAACGCGAAGTTTGAACTGACAACGGATTATCCGAAAACAGATGAAATAACTTTGAAAGTTAATGAAATTGCCAAATCAGCAAATTTCAAGATTTCACTCAGAATTCCTTTTTGGGCAGAAAATGCTTCGCTCAAGGTTAACGGGAAAACCACCAAATTAGTTAATGAAAATGGCTACGCTACCATCAATCGCAAATGGAAAACAGGCGATTCGATTTCATTAAAACTTCCAATCAAACTAAGACTTGAACCGACCAAAGATAATCCGAATGTAGTTGCTTTAATGAGCGGTCCGCTTGTTTTAGCGGCGGATTTAGGTGATGCCAAACAGCCTTTTGACGGCGTTGCTCCCGCACTCGTCGGCAATAATTTGATTGCGTCTTTAGTGCAAACTAATGAACCGAATGTATTTCAAACCAAAGGCTCAGGACGACCAAATGATTTGACCTTTAAGCCGTTTTATTCGGAATGGGAACGCCGCACCGCCGTCTATTTTCCAAAATTTAACGAGGCAGAATGGGCAAAAGAGAAAGAAAGAACAGCCGCCGAAGAAGCCCGTTTGAAAGATTTGCAAGCCCGTTCGGTTGACGTGATGAAGCTTGGCGAAAGAAAAGAAGAAAAGGCACATAGTTTAACTTCAAAAATTTCTTATCCGCTTTCGTATCGCCTAAAACCCGGACGCGATGCTCGTTCGGAAGGATTTTTTGAGTTCAAAATGAAGGTGGTTGATGCACCATTAACGCTTCGGGCGACTTATTGGGGCGAAGAATCAAAGCGGCAATTTTATATTTTAGTTGATGGGCAAAAGATTGCTACCGAAACGCTCGGTTACGGGAAACAAGGGGAATTTGTTGAACGGGATTATGCGATTCCCCAAGAATTGGTAAAAGGAAAATCAGAAGTTTCAGTTCGATTTGAACCTGAAAAAGGTAACACCGCCGGACCTGTATTCGGTTGTTTGATTTTCAAAAATTAATTAACCCTGACGTTATTTTGATACTCAAAGACTTAAAAAAAATCTAATTTAAGTAGCTGTAAACAAACTGCTTTCAAGCAACATAATAACTTTTGCAACATTTTTTATTGAAAAAGCATCTCTAATTATCAGATACTTACCTACGGAGAACTAGCATTATGAAGATTAAACCCGTCAAATTACTTATTTCTATTTTTGTATTATTTTGTCTTAATATCGTTGCTCAGGTTGATGTTCCGCGTCAGACTTTGGCAATTACATACCCGCAGGATGATATTGTTGAGGTTAAGTTCAAAGGAACGACTAGATTTCCGCGACTGAGTGGTTGGGCGAAAGTGAAACGCACCAAACGCAATGGAACTGAAATTGATTTGTCGGTAGATAAAATGCCAAGACCTTTTGAATTGGGTGCGGGTTATGCAACTTATGTTGTTTGGGCAATTTCCCCCGATGGACAAGTTGATAATTTAGGAGAAATAAAACGACGCGGTTTTTTATGGTTTGATTCCAAAATGTCGGTTACAACTCCTTTGCAAAATTTTGCTTTAATTATCACGGCGGAGCCTCATTTTTTAGTCAAGCGTCCAAGTAAAGCCATTATGCTGGAAAATCTAAATCCGGTTACACCAGCCGGAAAAGTAGTAGCTACCAGTAGAACGATTCAATATTTTGGTAATTCGAGCGATTATTTTAATGATCCGCGAACCCCCGAAATTGCTGAGTCCGATTATGCCAAAACTCCCTCCACAATTCTGCAAGCCAGACAAGCCATTGCACTGGCAAAGTATGCCGGTGCTGAACGTGATGCGCAAACCGAACTTCAATCGGCAGTTACTTTGTTGCAAAATGCTGAAAATGAATGGGATGCCAAACGTGCAGAAGAACAAGTCGATATTACTGCTCGTCAAGCAATTAGTGCCGCTGTAAAAGCAGAAGATACATCACGAATTCACAAGGAAGCTCGTGAAAAACGAAACGAGAAATCAATGCAGGATGCTGAGTTGCAAAAAGCGGAATATAAATATGAAGACGCTTTGCAACAAGTTGAAAACCTCAGATTTGAATTGGCAAGAGAACAAAGAAGTCGTGAATTGGTCGAACGGGATTTGCAAAATGCTACAAAACAAATCAAAGATTTACGCGATGATAACAAGAAATTGAAAGACGAAGCCGATAAAGCAAAACAAGAGGCTTATGACGCAAAATTACAACTTGCTAAAATACAGGGTGAAAAAGAAACCATTGAAAAACAAAAGTTAGAACAGGAAAAAATTTCGCGTTTTCAAGCCAATATTCCAATTTTGATGGACTCTCTTAAACCTTTCGGAACCGTCAAACAAACCGAAAGAGGAATTGTTTTGACTTTGGTAGAAAGCTATTGGTCAGGACCTCGTGTAAGTAGTTTTGCTAAAACAGCCGAACCCAAATTAACCAACATAGCCAATATTTTTTTGAACGCAAAAGATTACAAATTTGCTATTGAATCTCATACGGATGACAAGGGAACTCAAGGAGATTTAGATACTTTAACCCAAGAACGCGCGCAAGCTATTGCCGATAAACTGATGTCGTTAGGAATTGAGGAAAATCGAATCCAATCAAGAGGTTTTGGCGCAAGTATGCCGATTGCTCCAAATACAACCCCGGTTAATCGTGCAAAGAATCGTCGGGTTGATCTGATTTTGACGCCGATTGTAAGTTAAATATCGATTTATTTGAAAACTAAGGCGATTAGTTTTTATAAATTTTATTAGTAGCAAGTTGCAGTTCGGGTAATCCCGGAGCTGGCTTTTTCTTAAAATCGCCGCGAGAAAAGTATTTTTCGATTAAGCAGTATAGCAAAATAAAAAAATAACGACTTCCCATTTCTTTAACCTTTAATTTTGATTCACCTGCTTTTCGATTCTGCCAACTGTTCGGAATTACTGAATAGGAATAACCTCGGACTATTGCTTTCAAAGGTAATTCCAAAGTTAAGTTAAAATGTGGAGAAAGAAAAGGTTTTAAACCTAAAATAGTTTCCTTTTTGTATAATTTGAAAGCATTTGTGCAATCGCTATATTTTAGCCCAAAAGCGACTTTGACAATAAAATTAGCCAAACGGTTTAGGAACATTTTACTTTTAGGATAATCAATTACCTGACCTTCTTTTCCCCACCGATCTCCAAAAACACAATCATAACCATCTTCCATCTTTCGGTAGAATTTAATCAGATCAGTTGGAGAATCAGATAAATCCGCCATCATAATAGCCACGCAATCACCTGTAAACTTGGTTAACCCAAACCTAACCGCATAACCAAACCCGTTTGGCGGTTCATTATTGTAGTAAACCAAAGTTGGAATTAAGGTTTGTAAGTCCTCTAAAATAGTTTCAGTTTTGTCGCTAGAATTATCGTTTATAACGACAATTTCATGTAAAATATTTTCCGAAGCTAAAGTCTCATATAAAGTAATAATTGTTTCTCTAATGCTACCTTCTTCGTTATGTGCCGGTATAACAATACTTAATTTCATTAATTCTCCTTGTGAATATTTATTTCATAGATTGAGAGTGAAATATCTTGTTCAAAACTATTTCTTCCAAAAAAAGCTGCCGATTGGCTCGGGTTATCCAAGTCAATTTTAAATCCTTTGATTTGTTTCAAATTGCTTATTTTTTCGCCTTTGCTAAGCCTTTCAAAATCTTCTTCATTTTCAATGAGTGGATTAATCAATACTCCATTTTTTAAGATGGAAACGATTGCACGATTCTGACGTTCAGTTCCATCATTAAGTAAAAAAGTAATAGTTATTGGAAAAGGTTTATAAACAAAGCGAATTGCTTTTCCGAGAATTGAATAGTTTGCATTTATCTTGATGAAATATGATTTATTAATATCCTCTAAATCATAAATTTGACCAAAATGAATTTGTTTTTCTGCGATTGAGGTAATCTCAATTTTAGCGTTTTCGGGTTTTCGTTGAAAAAGTAAAAATTCACTATCTTTTTCGCCAAATTTACCTAAACAAATGTAATTTCTAAGGAGACTTAACTTTACTTCTTGATCATCAAAAAAAGCATATCGCCCATCAATAGTTTGATTGGAAAAAATGACAAAACTCGGTGCCGTATCACTTTCATATTTTTCCCTATTTAAATCCATTAAGTAGGGTGTATAGACACTATAAGATTGAATGACGGGACGTGGATTATAATTTAACCGATTAAAATAAAGGTAATCTATATTCCAAGGAATGATGTCAACACTCTCATTACCAATAATATTTAAGACTTCTTTCGGAAGTGGAAAACGATTAAAATTATCATTATAGCGTTGTGAGAGGTCATCTCTTGAAGTTATCATTGCTCGTAAATAATCTATTCGACCACCAAGATTAGGGTAACTGTCAAGATAAAGACCGATAAAGAGACAAAGACAACATAAGCAAATAATTACCCAAATATGTAATCTTGAGAGGTTATCAAAGAAAAGTGTCAAAACTCCTATTAACAATGGAAAATTAAGGAAAAAAGCAACAATGTGTAAATCTGATCTAACAAATGACTGTTTAAATAAAATAAAAGTAACAATTACTGAGGTTAAAAGGAGAAGCAAATTTTGTTTCCAATTCTTCAAATAAAAAGTGAGCAGGTAAGTGAAAATAATTAGAATAGCAAAAAGTAAATATTGAAAATAATTACCTAATTTAATCCCCATAGCATCGTTATAACCATCAATCAAACTCAAACTTCCAAGTAAATATCCGAATAAATAAGTGTTTAATGGGATGCTGATTAAAATTATTAAAATTGGCAAAAGCAAAGCAAAACCCAATTTATGTAGACGTTGTTCCTTTATAGAAATAATTGAATAGCCCAAATAAATATAGAAGATCAATAGAGCTACCAAACTGACGTTGACTTTGATAAAAAAGAGAAGAGTCGTAATTAAGATTGGAATTATTAAAACCCAGGCTGTTTTTTTTAATGAATAATTTAACCAGAAGATGGAAATAATAAGTAAGGTAAAAACTATTTGATCCATATACATTCCTGAACCGGCGATGGTGTAGGAAAATAAAAGGCAAACAAAGATTCCTGGAATAGCAGGAAATCTTCGGAGGGTGTGCATCAATATAAATCCGAAATTGGCTAGGACAAAAACGTCAAAAATGAGAAAAAATTTATAATTAAAATTAAGTGCAATTCTAGTTGCTAAAAATCCCAAAGGTCCGTATGTAAAAACGAAATCCTTTCCGAAAATAAAATTCTTTTCTAATGCCCAACTCACACTTAATGCCCAAGAAGGATCAAGACATCCTCCAATATTTAAAGGACTAACTTCGCATAAATGGGTGGCAGCGGGGACAAACCAAGGTAACAGAACAAACAAACAAATAACAAATCCAAATATTTTAATAAGATTTGCGTTAATTGTTATTTGATTATCAAATTCTTTAAAAATCATTGCGTTAAATTCCTTAAAAATAATTTTGTGTTTTGAAATGCAGTTCTTTATTTATCGAAAAAATTATCTATGCTTTAACTCCTCAAAAATCTGTGAAAGGGTATCTTGTAAATTGTATTTGAAGTTCCACTCAGGATAATGCTCTTTGAATTTATTAACATCGCTGATATACCAAATGTGGTCTCCGCTTCGATTATTTTCAGAATATGAATAATTCATTTTATTTCCAGTTATTTCCTCACAGATTTTGATTGCCTCTTTCATTGAACAATTAGCAAATCTTGAACCGCCGGCGTTATAAACTACGCCATCCCGCGGATTTTGGTAAAAATGCCAAAACATGTTGACCAGATCGTAACAATGAATATTGTCTCTGACTTGCTTTCCTTGATAGCCGAAAATCGTATAATGCTGTCTAGTTATGGCGCATTTCATCAGATAAGATAAAAATCCGTGCAGTTGTGCGCCAGAATGTCTGGGTCCAGTCAAACATCCGCCCCGAAAAGTTCCTGTTTTCATCCCAAAATATCGCCCGTATTCCTGCACCAAAATATCTGCCGCCACTTTCGATGCTCCAAAAATTGAATGTTTAGTCTGGTCAAGACTCATCATTTCATCAATCCCTTTGAAATATGGATGACTTTCATCAATTTCCCAACGGTCTTCCAATTCAATTAAAGGCAAAAAGTTTGGATTATCGCCATAAACCTTATTAGTTGAAGTAAAAATAAATACTGCATTTGGGCAGAATTGACGCGTAAATTCCAGTAAATTAAGCGTTCCGTTGGCATTAACCGTAAAATCGGTGAACGGTTCTTTTGCCGCCCAATCATGCGAAGGTTGCGCTGCGGTATGAACAATTAAGGCAATATCTTTGCTGTATTCTTCAAAAGCTTTCTGCAAATCCGCCTGATTACGAATGTCCAGATTAAAATGTTTATAATTTGAAAATCTTTCACACAATCGCTCAACATTCCAACTTGTCGAAGCCTCTTCTCCGAAAAAATATTGGCGCATATCGTTATCAATCCCAACAATTAGGTCAAACTTTGAGGCAAAAAAAGCAACTGCTTCCGAACCAATCAATCCGGCTGAACCGGTAATTAAACAAATTTTCATAATTTTATTTCAGTATATTTTTTAAAGTGTTTTCGTTTTCTTTTATCCAAAAATAGATTTCTTCCAAA
This sequence comes from Pyrinomonadaceae bacterium, assembly GCA_019694395.1. Taxonomy (GTDB): domain Bacteria; phylum Acidobacteriota; class Blastocatellia; order Pyrinomonadales; family Pyrinomonadaceae; genus JAIBCC01. The sequence goes on from JAIBCC010000013.1 coordinate 78,848, forward strand.
ATCTGATTAACGGTAATTTGGGGCTTCCAATTGGAAGCCTTACTGATTTTGGAATTGTCGGTAATATAAACTCTAATATCCGCCTGACGGGTTGCAGAGACAGACGAAATTGCAATTTTATTTCCCGAAATTTGGCGGCAATATTCAGTCAGTTCGCAAAGTGATACACTGACCTCCCGACCTCCGCCAACATTGAAGGTTTGACCATTGACTTGTGTAATATGATGAATTTGCCAATCAATCAAACCGAATAAATCTTTGATATGCAAAATATCGCGGACTTGTTTTCCTGTCCCACCATAGCCAAAATAACCAAGATTTTGATTCCAAAAATGTTTTGCCATCCACAACACCACAACCCCTTGATCAACCTTTCCCATTTGCCACGCTCCGGTCAGCACTCCACATCGGTTAATAACGGTATTCAATCCATAAAACTGTGTGTATTCAGCAATTAAGAGTTCGGAGCTAAGTTTAGTTGCGCCATACAAAGAGCGATAGCCATCAAGTGCGAAATCCTCATTAATCCCTTCTTTAGTTATTCCGCGTAGAGTTTGGTTTTGTGAAATATCAAATCTGGTTGCTTTTTCTTCAAAATTGATCTGCTCAATGTTTTCAATCGGATAGACTCGGCTTGTCGAAAGAAAAATGAAATCTGCTTGCTTTTTTACAGCCAGATTAAGACAGTTAATCGTGCCGGCTAAATTTGTGTTGACAACATAATTAGGGGTTCCGTCCAACCCAGCTAAAACAGAAGGCTCGGCAGAGGCTTCAATAATGACATCAATATTGGAAAGAACGTCAAAATCTTCGGGATTGCGAATGTCACCATGAAAAAACTCGATTCCGGCGGCTTTTAGGCGGGGTAAATTTAACTCCGAGCCTCGGCGTTTCAGATTATCAAAAGCAATAACGCGATATGGTGGATATTTTTCTTTAAAAAAGATTGCCAAAGACGAACCAACAAATCCTGCCCCTCCGGTAATCAAAATTGTTTTATTTGGTAATTCGTTGAATTTATTAGACATTAATGGAAAAATCCTCCCGTAATAAGGTTAAATTTGGGTTGTAATAAGGGTCATTTAAAATAGTGTCTCTCCAAAAATTCTTCATATAATTAACCTCGTTATTAAACCTCAAAACTTTTTCCGGGGCTTCATCTGAGCCACGACTAACTGATTCATAGTGATAAAGTTCTGCGTATGGGGTATAGACTATTAAAAACCCTTTTTCGCGGATTCTCAGGCAAAAATCTACGTCATTAAACGCCACTGCCAGATTTTCTTCGTTAAATCCTCCCAAAGATTGAAAAACTTCATTTCTAACCATTAGACAGGCTCCTGTTACGGCTGATAGATTTTGGATTGCTTTGGCACGACTAAAGTATCCGGGGTGTTCTTTTGGAAAGTATTTGTGAGAATGACCGGCAACACTCCCAATTCCAACTATTACACCTCCATGTTGAAGCGTGTCATCTGGGTAAAGTAATCTGGCTCCAACTGCCCCAACCTCCCGGCGGACAGCGTGTTCAACCATTGCTTCTAACCAATCGGGGTTGATTACTTCGGTATCGTTATTTAAGAACAATAATATTTCGCTTTTAACCGAATTGGCGGCAAAGTTGTTGATTGCAGAAAAATTAAAAGGAAACGGATATTTTATTACCGAAATATTGGGTTCTTGGGTTATTAGTTGAAAATATTCAAAGGTTTTTGTTTCAACGCTATTGTTATCAACGACCACTATTTCGTAATTTGAGTAGCGGGTTTTTTCTTTAATACTACCAATACATTTTTCTAGTAGCTCAAATTTATCGCAGGTTGGGATGATGATACTGACACTAGGTTGAGACTTTATTTTTCGTTTAACTCCGATTAGATTATCAGCCAGACCGGGAAATACCTCCGCTTCAATTTTCAGTCGCTTAAAATGCTCGGTAACTGCTTTTAACTGTGCTTGTTTGGCATAATTTTTTTCATTCAAATTAAAAGAGGTTGAACCGGGAGACATTCTCCAGTGATAAAGGATTTTAGGAATGTGAAATATTTGTGAAGTTTTTTCAATGAATCTTAAAACCAAATCATAGTCTTGCGCTCCATCAAATTCTGACCGAAACCCCCCAACTTGGTCAAAAATGGATTTTTTATAAACCCCCAAATGACAGGTATACATCATTGAATTAAAGAGATCAGGGGACCAATCAGGTTTGAAATGCGGGTCGCAACGATTTCCTTCCAGATCAATTTTGTCCTCGTCACTATAAATCATATTGGCAGAAGGCTGGTTATTTAACAAAATCACATTTTCTAGAAGGGCATTTGGGCTAAGTTCGTCATCGTGGTCTAAAAGTGCAATAAAGTCACCTTTTGCAATCGAACACGCTTCATTTGAGTTACCGGAAATTCCTAGATTTTTGGGTAAAAATCTAACTTTAATGCGATTATCTCTTTGAACAAAATCGTCTAAGATTTCCTTAACGTGCGGTAGTGTAGATGCACCATCAGCAAGACAGAGTTCCCAATTTTGATAGGTTTGATTTCTTACACTATCAATCATCGCTTTTAGCATTGATGGTTCTGTGTTAAAAACCGGTGTAATTACACTGATTAAAGGTTGATAAAATAAATCTGTATTAACCAAAGCTGAAGACTCATTTTCTTGTATCCATTGCTGATAAGCACTAATTGGGAGAGGCAATTGCTGTAATTTAGTATTCTCAACAATTAGTTTGGGTGATTCCGTTAAATTAGTTTGGTTATTTGAGTTAATCAGATTGTTACGGCGTTTTCCCAAAGTAAACAACAGGAAACGCCACAATAAAATAGTTACCCCGCTTGATTTATAGGTTAAAATTGCACTCTCAACTAAATCACAAATCCGAGCAGTTCGCTTTGCTCCTAATACTTTGGTAAATGATTTTTTGGTTTTTCTTAAAGGTGCGGTAATCTTCCAAGAATTACTTTGAAGTGCCTGCTGAACTTTTTCATACTCATTATTTAAGATCTCATTAAGTTGGGCTATTTCATTATTTAAGGAAGAAATTTGTTGGTTATGTTTATCTACTGTGTCTTGTAAATTTTGATTGGATTTTTCTATCTCCAATTTTTGGTTTTCCACCAAATTGCTTAATATTTCGTTTTGAGAATTAACCTTAGAAATTGATAAATTTAGATTATTTATGGTTAAATCTTTTTCTTGGAGCAGTTGTGAAAAGCTATTTATGTGCTTATCTTTTTCCGAAATAGTTTGGGAAAAATTGTTAATATGCCCATCTTTTTCCAGAATAAACTGTGAGAGGTTAGAAATATGTGTATCTTTTTCAGAAATTATTCGATTTAAATTTTGGATCTGCTCATCTCTTGCAAAGATAGTATTTTTCGATTCTTCTAGTTGATACCTTTGGATTTGATAAGAACCAAGGGTATTAAAATATTTTTTTATCAGTTGCTTTTCAACTTCATCAGCAACCAGCCAATCTAAGAATTTTGGCGATTTATCCTTATTAAGTTGGATAACTCCAAGTCCGTGAGAATGAAAGAATTCTAAGTTTGCGGGAAACTTTACCTTAATTTCCATCCATAATTTCCACACGCCAAAACCTTTTTCTCTGACATTCGTATCGTGAAAAATTACTGTCGCCTTGGGAGAAAGTTTAGGCAACCAACTTTCAAAGTCGTTTTTAACCGCAGCATAAGTGTGTAAGCCGTCAATATGAAGCAAATCAATTGATTCATCCTCAAAATATTTGATTGCTTCATCAAAAGTCATTCTCAATAAACTGGAAAAATCTTGATAAAGTTCTTGATTGGTTTTTTTTACTTGAGTAAAAATTTCTTCGCCGTAGTAGCCTGAATGCTCGTCCCCTTTCCAAGTATCTATTCCAAAACATTTGGTTTGCAGATTTCCTTCTTTTACCTCCTGACAAAATGAAAAATATGAATTGCCCGAATGGGTTCCGAGTTCAACAAAAATCCTGGGTTTAATCTCTTTTATTATCCAAGCTGCAAACGGAAGATGTCCTACCCAAGAAATGGGAGATTGTAGGTGTTGCGGCGAGAATGATGCCGCTAAAATTAAACTTTTATAATCCATTTTTATTTTGCTACTTCCAGCTTTATATTCAGCATTGGAATTCCAACTAAGCCGGAAATGACACTACTTGCTACTGACTTAAAGACAATTGCATCGTGTATCCAATGATGATGTTTGTGAACTTCCTGAGTGCCATTTGCGATTGCTACTGTGATGCTGTAATCACCAATCGGCAAAACTGGCATATAAAATTTGAAATCCGCTTGAATTTTTTCATCTTTTTGACATTCAATTTGTTTTTCCCGGTAGGTCAAATATGTGTTATCTCCAAATAAAGTCTGTCCTAATCGGTCTTTTACAAAAAAACCTAAAATTGGCGAATCAAGTTTTTTATGAACTTTGGAAACGATTCGTAAGATTACTTTTTCTCCACCTACTGCCCACGCCAGAGGTTTTTCGGTTTCATCAAGTAAATGGACAGTCTGAATACTCGCCCCACCCTCACCAAAAGATTGAGCATTAAGATTAAACTCAAATATTTGAAGATCATTGCGTAATTTGCTTTGATTGATGAATTTCAATCGTTGATCTTCAAGTTCCAGAGGCTCAATAATTTCTTTTTGCTGAACTATTTGGGGGATTGATTTTTTGGAATGAGCGGATTCATAAAGCGTTTCTAAATAATATTCGCAAACTGTTTTCGGACTTCCTTTTTCTCCTACTTCTCCTTGATTTAACAAAATCGCTTGATTGCACAAATTGACCACTGCCCCGGTATCGTGGCTAACAAATAAAATTGTTCCTTTCTTCATAAACTCACGCAGAAAACGCATACATTTTTGGGTAAAAAAGGCGTCTCCAACAGCTAATGCTTCATCTATTACCAAAATATCCGCGTCAACGTGGGCGATGACAGCGAAAGCAAGACGCACAACCATTCCGCTGGAATACGTTTTGATCGGTTGTTCGATAAAATCTCCGATGTCGGCAAATTCGGCAATTTTATCGAATCTTTCGTCAATTTCCTTGTTGCTTAAACCTAAAACCGAAGCATTCAAATAAACATTTTCCCGTCCGGTAAATTCGGGATTAAAACCTGAACCGAGTTCTAAGAGTGCAGCGACTCTGCCATTTGTTTGAATAGTTCCGTCGGTTGGGTTGAGCGTTCCGCAAATCATTTGCAACAAAGTGGATTTACCGCTTCCATTGCGTCCGACGATGCCGAATGTTTCTCCTTTTTTTACTTCAAAAGAGACATCTTTTAAAGCCCAAAATTCGCGGTAATATTGCTTGCGTCCACGGGTCAGCATTTGCATCAGACGGTCACGCGGTTGATCGTAGATGTGATAGCATTTGCTCAGATTTTCAACTTTAATTGCAAAATTAGATAACATCAGCAAACCCCTTTCTGGTTTTTTGAAACCAGACAAAACCTAACCAAGCAGTAAATAAGCCGCTTACGAAACTAACGGACAATCTATTTAAATCGGGATAATTACCCCAGAACAAAACTTCTCTAAATTCATCAACAACGGTGGTTAAGGGATTTAGCGTCAAAATATTACGAAATATTCCTTCAGGTAAATTGGCAGCCGGGTAGAAAATTGGCGAGAGAAACATCACCATAGTTACCAAAATCCCAACAATTTGTGATACATCCCGGAGATAAACCCCTAAGGAGGCTAATAACCAGGTAAACCCAATGATGAAAAGTAGTAGTGGAATAATTACTAAAGGAAAAAACAAAACGGTAAAATGGGGAATTCCAAACAAAATTAAATACGCAATTAGCCACACAACTAAACTAACTAAACCATGAAAACCGACTGAACCTAGTGCCACCCAGGGTAAAATTTCTAATGGAAAAACTACTTTTTTAACGTAGTTGACATTGGAAAGTATCAAACTTGGGGCTCTGTTTACACATTCTGCAAAGAGATTGAAAATTATCAACCCGGCAAATAAAATCAGTGCAAATTCGGTTTGTGATGTATTGTCCGAACGCCACCGAGACTTAAAAATCACCCCGAAAACAAAGGTGTAAATTGCAAGCATTAACAAGGGGTTAAAAAATGACCACAGGATGCCCAACAATGAACCACGATACCTGCCGACTATTTCTCTTTTGACAAGTGTTTGGATCAGATTTCTGTTTTTCCAAAAGCTTTTAATCATTTCATTTGGTGAAATGGAAAAATTTTGCATAGGAACACCTTCTTTGTTTCAACTTCTCCTAAAATTTTCCATGGAAAAGTCTTCTCTTTCCAAGGTTAAATTTGGGTTATAATACGGGTCTTTGGCTAAAATCTTTCCCCATTTTTCCAGCATATAATTCAATTCTTTTTGGAATCTTGGATTATTTTTTAAAGTTTGGTCGGAGCCTCGACTAGCAGACTCATAATGGTAGAGTTCAGCAAATGGGGTGTAAACAATCAAAAGATTTTTTTGTCTGATTCGTAAACAAAGATCTATGTCATTGAAAGCAACAGGCAAATTTTTTTCATCAAATCCTTTCAAAGATTTGAATGTTTCCGCTTTTACCATCAGGCAAGCTCCGGTAACTGCTGAAACATTCTGAATAGTCTTGGCGCGATTAAAATAACCTGAATGATTGCTTGAATAATATTTGTGAGAATGCCCTGCAATTTGGCTGATGCCAGTGATAATTCCAGCGTGTTGAACCGTATCGTTGAAATAAAGCAATCTTGCCCCAACCGCACCCACCTCGGAACGAATAGCGTGTTCAATCATTGAATCTAACCACTCATTTGAAATGACTTCAGTATCATTGTTTAAGAATAATAATAGCTCCCCCTTTGCATGATTTGCTGCAAAATTATTGATTGCAGAAAAATTGAAAGGCTTTGAATAGTGAAGAACTTTAATGTCTTGTTTTACTGAAACTTGAGAAAGATAATCCAAAGTAGATGATTCAGAGCTATTGTTATCTACAATTATTATTTCGTAGTTTTTGTAATTTGTTTTAGTTTTAATGCTGTTAATACAATTTTCCAATAATTCTACTTTGTTACAAGTTGGAATAATAATAGTTGCTTTTGGGGCATTTGGGATGGTTCTTTTAACCCGTAAGGTATCATCAGTTAAACCCTTAATTACCTTAGCTTTAAGTCCAATTTTTTCCAGGTGTTTGGAAAGTAATTGTTTTCTCAGAACCCAATTTTCAGTTCCGATTTTATTTTGATGAAAAAGTATTTTAGGGATATGAAAGATATTTTGAGTTTGTTCAATTAAACGCAAAACTAAATCAATTTGTTGTTCTTCTCTAAATTCTGGTCTAAACCCTCCGATTTTATTAACCAAACTTCGACGATATAAACCAAGATTGCCGGTATACATTGTGGAGTAAAAATAATCAGGTGACCAATCAGGTTTGAAATGTGGTTGGCAACGATTGTCGTTCAAACTTAAAATATTTTCATCGCTATAAATAAAATCGGCATTTGATTGCTGATTAAGGAGAGAAACGTTTTCAAATAGGGCATTTGGAGCCAATTGATCCCCAGAATTAACAATGGAAATAAAATCCCCTTTGGTTAATTTGGAGCATTCGTTCAGATACTGAAATTTATCAACTTTTGTATCCAGAAAAACAGCCGTAATTTGTGAATCTTTAGCAGAATAATTTTGAAGAATTTTTACTATTTCACTCTTTATGGAATAATCAGCAACCAAAGCGAGTTCCCAATTCTTATAACTTTGGTTTATTAAGGATTTAAAAGTTTTCTTAAACCCTTTCCAGGTTTCTTTATAAATATTGGTAATAATACTAATTAAGGGTTTGTAATTGAATTTGCATGATTGTTTCCTTTGTAGAGTTAATTCTTTGGAGCTGGGTTCAATTTGGGAAATTCTTCTTTGATTTTCCTTTTGGAATTTGCTGAATGTAATTTCTCCCGACGGAATTGAAAAGACTTTTTTTCCGTATCGTTTTATTAAGTCTAAAGTATTTTCCTTTCCGATTATTATTGAACGTGAAAAAACCTTCTTATTGCCGAGAGAGTTGTAAACCTTGATTTTAAGAAGATTAGTTCCGGTTGGAAAACTTTCAGGAGCAAATTTTACTGCGGCAGTAAACTGGTAAATTGATTGATTCTTGTTATTTCGGAAAGATTGTTTTTCAAATTTAACCTCATTAATTTTCAAGTCATTTATAAATGCTTCTATTTTGTATATTTTCCCAATTCTTGTTTGAGTTAAACCTGAGATTTCCAAATTTCCTAAAGTAACCTCCCCTTCTCTGGGGCTGAAAATCTCGCCCTGAATTCTGGGATTAAAATAATTGTAAATAAAACTTTTTAGCCTTAGAAATGGGGTTGTCTGAAATAAATTCCAGTTCGTAGAGAATTGATTTAATTTTAATTTACTTTTGAATTTAAATAAAAATTGGTTTTGTTTGGAAATAAATTGCTCTATCAAATTTTGTTTTTCAAAACGGTAAATTGAATGAACAAATTGAGTATTTTCAGTTTCAAATTTGTCTGGAAATAATGCTTCAGACAAATTTAGATTACTACTAAAAGGTTTTAAAACAGAGTTTTCCATTACTTCTGAGATTTTTGTCAATTTTTGATAATTTGGGGATTTTTTAGTTTGAGTCTGTAAAATAGACAATAAATTCAAAAAAGGGGCTGAATTTCCCAAATTCTCTCAAATTGACACACTCCTATTGTGAATAATTATGATGAAATAATTATCAGAAAGTCCTAACCGCTTAGGGCTTGGATTTCAGAAAAATTTAATTTAGGGGGGGAAATCAAACTTTTTAAGGTTTGGAATCGAAACTACTTGGGGGGTAGGAATTCCATTGAAGTTTGAATTTCTAATTTTTATTTCAGGGAAGTTTATACTATAAAAAAAAATTAAATACAAGTGTATTTTATTTTTTTTTGTTCTGTAAATACTGAAATTAATTAGGTTGAAGGAAACTTAAGTTTTTTATTTCCAGTTTGACCTATCCGAAAAAGTTTGGATAAATGATAGGTTAAGCGGTTTTTTGGTGGTTTAATTCCACATTTCCGATAAAAAAAATAAACATTTCCCTAAGGTAAAAATGAACATTTTCCATCCTTTCCGATTCTTAGGTCAGTGAACCAATCAAGCCATCGGTATTTTAATTTTTGGGGAGCTAAATGCTCAACAATGCCAATGGATTTTCTGGGTTTTCCATCTCTTAAAGTTAAAGTCATTTCACTCAAGAACCGGACAAAGAAAAAATTTGAATCAATTACTTGAGTTTTTTTTATGCGGAGACGCATATTGTCTTCAGAAACCAGCCGAATCCTATTTGGAAATCTTAGTCCTAAAATATCCCGTGAAAAGCCTTGGGTTTCAAAATTCGCCGTGCCTTGTCTTAATTCACCATTTTTAACAACGTAAAATTTATTCGTTGGTTCAGTTGCTCCAATTTCTTGAAAACTATAAAAAACAGCAGTTGAATCGGCGAAATGAGCGCGTCCCCAATACCATTCCGAAATCGAATTGGGCAGCCAGCGCGAATCAAATCGGTGATCGTGATAACCGGTTCCGCGAAAATGAGTTAGATCAATTAACTTGTCCGATCTATCAGTAACTTTGACATGTCCGGTAACATCAGCTCGAGGCGCAACTAGATTCCAATAATGTAAATTTTCAGAAATGTCGGCTTGATTTGTCTCAAAATCGCAATCAATAAAAAGCCATTCCAATTTTGCTTCAAGCTTTTTATTTTTGTGAAAGGTGGTGTTGATTTCTATCAAAAAACCTTTGCCATATGGGGCGGAATCAAATTTGAAAGAATTATTGCTCAAACGGCAAATCTTATCTTCATTCGAATAAATAAAATCTGCTTCGGTAAATTCATTTATAGCTCGAAATAGAGGTTTTCCATCACGGTAAAAACAAAACATTAAAGCGGGAATTTTATAATCTCGGTGGTTGGAATTGTAACGTGGAGAAAAAATGAAATTATCAAAAAATGTAATGGTCAGAGCCTCTCGTCCGTTGTCGCTGAGTGCGTCAAAATAAAACCATTCGTAAGCCTTTGAATTACTTTTAGGATGCCAAACGTCATCCTTAATACAAGAAGTAAAGTGCAGCCTTTCAGCTAAAACCTGTTTAGTTCCAGTCATTAAATTTTACAAAGGTTGATTTGAAACACAAAAGCCTAAAAGTAAAATAAATACTCTTAGGCTTAAAGTCAAAAAAAAATTATTATTTACAGTTTAATTATTTATCGGATCTGTCAGTTCAGTTGTGTTGATATAAGTGATGAATTCATTAAATCCGGCATCGGTTTTTTTGCGGAATTTATAAACATCAGCCATCCTTTTTTTCCATTCATCTTTTTGCGGTGCGTTTTCTGCTTCGGCGCGTTTTACTGCGCGGGCATAAGCATCCAGCATTAAATCCACAATTTTATTTACTTTTTCCAATTGGGCTTTGCTTTCGGCTTCCGACATTGTTTTTACTTTGGTATTGTATTCAGTTGCCAGCTTTTGATAAATATCCTCATAATAGGTTGCAATCGCATAATAGGGAAATGAATTGGCTTTTATTTGAGTTTCCAATTTGGTTGCTAAATAAAAATTATGGGCAGCTTGTTTAATATCCGTGTCTTTTTGAATATTTCCGAGAATGTAATACATCCACGAAGTTGCTTCATCTTTATCTTTAAAAGGAGCAAAATTGGAGGGCACTTTTCCGGCTTCCAATAATGAAATAGTTTTGTTAGCGTAATTTATAGTTTGATCGTTAAAACTCTTGTCATTATTTTTAGCTAAAGCCATAAAACCGCCGTAAGCCAAATTCATAGTAACCAAAGAATTATCGGCATTTTCATTCAAAAGTTCTGCTCCAAGTCTAAAAGCATCAGCCGTTTTACCTTGGTCGAGATAAACAAGGAATTGATTGTCACGAAATCGTTGAACAAAATCTTTGATTTTATTAACAATGTCCCCTTTTTCCTTTGGATATTTGGCTAAAAATTCTTTGCTAAGTTCATAAGCCTTTTCTAAATCTTCAGGTTTCTTAGTATTTGATAAAGTCGAAATTTCCTTGATATAGTCGTCTTTTGATTTTTGTTTTTGGGCTAGTCCCGTAATTACAAATGAAGCTGTCAAAAAAACTACAACAGCTATTTGAAACAATTTATTCATCAATTTTGATAATCTCCTAAAAAATGTGTATTTTGCGAATATATCAGAGCGGACAAATTTTGCCCAATCTGAAAATGATTATTTTGTAAAAATAAAGCGAACTTTTAGAAGCAAAATAGAATCTTTAGGTTGTAATTTTTACTTTCCAAAAAATTAACAGGAGAAAAATGAAAATAAAAACAATTTTAATAACTTTGGTTTTGGGATTTTCAATTTTAGCAACGGCATGTCCAAGCCGGGTCAATATTGGCAAGATTTTGGCGAATCCATCGAAATACAGCCAAAAGGAAGTTGTAATTGCCGGAAGAGTAACAAATAGTTTTGGAATTGCGATGTTGGGCGGAATTTATCAAATTGATGATGGAACGGGTTCGATCTGGGTTTTAACCAATAGAGGTGTTCCTTCCAAAGGCGCAGAGGTTGGACTAAAAGGACGTGTTCAGGAAGGAATGAGTTACAGTGGCAGAAGTTACGGGTTAGGTGTAGTTGAACAGGAACGAAAAGTCAGATAAAGTTGAGGAAACGTCGAATTGGGAAAGCAGCTTGCAAATGTGAGCTGCTTTTTTTGTTAATACTCTTTCTTGACCAATTTAAATCTTTGAAATAACTTATAAAAGCAATCTTATTTCTAAATAATTAAAAGTTTTAATGACACAACGAATTCACCGGGAAATCATCGGAGGACATCTGCTTATTATCGGCGGAGCAGAAGATAAATACAATGAACGCCGTATCTTACGCAAATTTTTATCGTTAGCCGGGGAGGAAAATGCTAATATTTTGCTAATTCCGGTTGCTTCGGATTATCCTGAATTTGCTTCAGACGTTTACGTTCAAGCCTTTCGTAAACTTGGGGTTTCAAATCCAAAAGTTTTAAGAGCTACTTCCCGACAAGAGGTAGTTGACGCAGATGTTGATGGTTTGCTTGATGGAGTTACCGGAATTTTTATCTCCGGCGGAGATCAAATGCGTTTAGCTTCTATTTTGGGCGGAACAAAAATTGCCCAGAAAATTGATAAGTTAGTGCGGGAAAATAACATAGTTCTTGCCGGAACCAGCGCAGGTGCCGCCGGAATGTCTGCTTCAATGATTGTTCGTGGTGAATCTTCCTCTCATCCGCAACGTAATGCTGTTACCCTTTCACCCGGACTCGGTTTTCTCAAAAATGTAATAATTGATCAGCATTTTAGCGAAAGAGGGCGTTTAAGCCGACTTATCACCGCAGTTTCTTATAATCCCCAAAATTTGGGTATTGGGATTGATGAAAATACTGCTATTATCTTAAACAAAGAAGGACATTTAGAAGTTTTTGGTGAGGGAACTGTAACAATTGTGGATGGTTCGGGGATTACCTACAATGAAATCGCCGAAGTGAAAGAACACGAACCTTTTTCAGTTTGCGGAGTCCAAATCCATATTTTAAAAGACGGATTAAGTTACGATGTTTTTGGGCGCAAGCCTTTGCCGCCACCAGATGAATTTTTATTACCGGATATTGAATAAACTTTATGGAAATCCTTGAAATCAGAACATTACGCGGACCGAATTATTGGAGTGGTTATTGGAAAAAGCTGATAATTATGCGGCTTGACATTGGCGATTACGAGGAAAAACCGTCTAATAAAATCAAAGGTTTTTACAAACGGATGAATGAAGTGATGCCATCGCTCCTTTCTCACGGTTGCAGTTATGGCGAAGATGGCGGATTTCTAAAACGTGTCGAAGAAGGAACCTGGGCGGGACATATTATTGAGCATTTTGCGCTTGAATTACAAACACTGGCGGGAATGGATGTTGGTTACGGGCGCACGCGGGAAACTTCGCAAAGCGGAATTTACAACGTTGTTTTCGGCTATATGGAAGAAGAAGTCGGACGTTTTGCGGCTCGCGCTTCGGTTCGCCTTTTTCTCGATTTAGCCGAAGGCAAAAAAATCGAAGAAATAAAAGAAAGTTTGCAAAAAGAAATTCAGGAAATGCGCGAGATTCGAGAAGATGTTCGTTTTGGTCCTTCAACGGGTTCAATTGTCGAAGAAGCAGTTTCCCGTGACATTCCTTTTATTCGGTTAAATGACCAATCACTTGTTCAGCTTGGTTACGGCGTGCATCAAAAGCGGATTCAAGCAACGACCACCTCGAAAACAAATATGATTTCGGTGGACATCGCAGGAGATAAATCTGCGACCAAAAAACTTTTAGGCGATATGGGTGTTCCTGTTCCGAAAGGTTACGAAATCCGCAACGAGGAAGACCTTGAAAGAACGATTGATAGAATAGGCTATCCTGTTGTAATTAAACCGCTTGACGGCAATCACGGGAAAGGCGCAACGGTTGGAATCAAAAATCTGGATGATGCCAAAATTGCCTTTGCCAAAGCCAAAGAATACGGACGTTGGGTAATTGTCGAAAAACAACTTATCGGGAATGATTTTCGGGCATTGGTGGTCAATAATCGTTTAATTGCGGTGGCAGAAAGAGTTCCGGCGCACGTCGTCGGTGATGGAAAAAGCACGATTCAGCAATTGATTGACGAGACAAACAAAGACCCTCGACGCGGCTACGGTCACGAAAACGTTTTGACCCAAATCACGATTGATCAGCAAACCGAGCGTCTTATTAAAGCGAAAAATTACACTCTGGAAACCGTTTTGCCAAAAGGTGAAATTCTTTATTTGAAAACAACTGCAAACATTTCAACCGGCGGAACGGCAATTGACCGCACCGATGAAGTTCATCCCGAAAATGTCTTTTTGTTTGAAAGAATTGCCCGAATTATCGGTTTGGATATTTCCGGAATTGATATTATTGCCTCAAATGTTGCCGAACCTTTGCACGAAATTGGCGGCGGAATTATCGAAGTAAATGCTGCGCCGGGTTTCCGTATGCACCTTGCGCCGAGCGAGGGAATCGGGCGAAATGTGGCGGAACACGTTGTTGATATGCTTTTTCCGCCGGGAACTCCTTCACGAATTCCAATTTTTGCAATTACGGGAACGAACGGAAAAACTACGACAACTCGTTTAATTGCTCATATTTTGCGGAACAGCGGAAAAACGGTCGGATTTACTACAACTGACGGAACTTACATTGGAAACAACCAGATTGATTCGGGCGATAACACAGGACCTGTTTCCGCTCAATTAGTTATGCGCGATCCGACAGTTGAAGTGGCAGTTCTGGAAACTGCACGAGGCGGAATTATTCGTGCCGGATTGGGTTTTGACCACTGTGATGTTGCGGTTGTAACTAATGTTGCGGCGGATCATTTGGGTTTGAAGGATGTCAACACGCTCGAAGATTTAGCGCGGGTAAAATCGGTTGTGCCGCGTTCCGTCAATAAAAAAGGTTATGCAGTTTTGAACGCAGAAGATGAAAACGTTTATGCGATGAAAGAATTGGTTGACGGAAATCTCGTTTATTTTGCGATGAACGAAAATCATAAAAATATCAAACGTCAATCGGATCGTGGACGGGTTTCTTGCGTTTTTGAAAATGGCTACATCACGATTTTAAAAGGCAAATGGAAAGTCCGTATTGAAAAAGCCATCAATATTCCGCTAACTTACGGCGGAAAAGCTGAATTCATGATTCAAAACGTGTTAGCCGCAACGTTGGCTTGTTTTGTTCACGGCGTTTCTTTAGAAGATATTCGGGTTGGTTTGACCACCTTTAATCCTTCGGTGGCACAAACTCCCGGCAGACTTAACTTTATTGAAATCAATGACTTTACTGTTATGCTTGATTTTGCTCATAATCCGGCAGGTTTTATTGGTTTGCAAAAATTTATCAACAAATTGAATTTCAAACACAAAACTGGAATTCTTAGCGGAGTTGGGGATAGACGCGACGAAGACATCCACGAAATGGGTAAGCTTGCGGGAGAAACTTTCGATAAAATCATTATCCGGCGTGGTGATTATTTGCGTGGGCGAACTGAGAAAGAAGTGCTTGAATTACTGCAAGAAGGTATTAAAGCTAGTCAAAAATCTCCTCTTGTTGAAATCGTTATTGAATCAAAAGATGCAATTTATCACGCTTTTAAAAAAGCAAAAAAAGGTGAATTAGTTGCGATTTTAGCTGATTCGGTTGATAAGGATATTGCCATCGTAAAGCAGTATCGGGATGAAGTAATTAAAATTGCTTGAAAGTCAACTTTGCACCAAAAGTTCGCATATAATAGAAAATTTTTGGTGCAAATATTAATTTTGTTCAAGCTAAAACAGCACCTTATTTCCTTTTTTTTTCGAAAATCTGCGTTTCTTTTCTGACCAAAAATCATCTAACGCTCCAAAACCATTGAAAATTCAAAAATTATAAATAATCAAAAAAAAATGAAAATTTACCAATTTTTCTCATTAATAAAAAATACTAATTAAAAATTCAACACAAATTATTTTTTAATAAAAGTTAATATTCAAAATTCTTGGAAAAAACCTTGACATTTTAATTAATTCGTAATACCTTTTGTATGGTCATACAACAAAGTAACCTGCAATTTATAATTATTCGCCATTTTAAGATGGAAAGAAGTTAGTTTTAGTGGTTTAGTCAAACTTCGATAAATTAATTGAGTTTGACCGTAAACTTTTTTATTTTAGCAGTTTAGCTCTAGTTATAAACATTGATATTTTAAAGTAAATTGAGGTAGGAGGAATTTCTATGCAAAAAGTTTTCTTGTCTCCGCAAAAGAAACTTCGTCATGAAATTTTACGAAAGGTTTTTGTAGGGAATACTAGATTGCTTTTAACTTTTCTGATTGCGTTGTTCCTGTTTCCAGTTGCGTTGTTGGCACAGACGGGAACCTCGGGTCAGATTGCAGGTAGTGTGACAGATTCAAATGGTGCGGTTGTTCCCGATGCGACCGTTACCGTTACTAAGCTAGATACAGGTGAAAAAAGGTCTGTTACAACAACAAGTGACGGTAATTTTTCATTTGCTAATCTGGCAATCGGAACATACCGTTTAGCGATTACTAAAACAGGTTTCAAAGAAACATCAGTTTCAAATCTGGTAGTAAATGTTTCAAGCACAACTCGTCAGGACGTAACATTGCAAACCGGGGCAATTAACGAAGTCGTCAATATTACAGCCGATAATATCCAAATTGAAACCCAAACAGGAACCGTCGGCGAAGTTGTTTCCGGTGAACAAGTTCGTGAGCTTCCGCTTAATGGGCGAAGTTTTGTTCAATTAACACAATTACAACCCGGCGTTGCTCCGGCGAACAATTTTGACAGTAAAAGCAAAGGTTTGTTCGGTGGTGTTGATTTTTCGGTTAATGGTAACTCCGGTCAAAGTAATTTGTTCCTGACCGATGGAGCCAATAATAATGATACCGGTTCAAACCGAACTATTCTTCTCTTTCCTTCAATTGAAGCAATTGCAGAATTTAAGTCACTTCGTAACAGCTATGGTCCCGAATATGGACAGGCAGCAGGTGCTGTGATTTCAATTGCCACCCGGGGCGGAACAAATAATTTCCACGGTAGTCTTTATTACTTTGGTAGAAATGATGCGCTTAACGCTGCTGAATACTTTGCCAATGCAACCGGTGCTGCTAAAAACCAATTACGCCGTAATGACTTTGGCGGTTCAATCGGCGGACCAATTGTTAAAGACAAATTGTTTTTCTTTTATTCACAAGAATGGAATAAGGAAATTCGCGGCTTAACACGGTTTGGAAGTGTTCCCACCTTATTAGAAAGAAAAGGGGATTTCAGTCAACCGAGAATAGCCAACGGAACCCGCTGTTCGCCTGCCGATACCCCTGTAATTGCACCTGCTGATTTAAGTCCTGCGGGTTTATCTATAATTAAATTATTTCCATTACCAAATGTTTCAAATACCGGAACTTGTATTAACTGGAGAGCTTCTGCAAACTCGCCGATTAATTTCCGGGAAGAAAATGTTCGGGTTGATTATAACTTAACTTCAACGAATAAAATTTTTGGACGCTATACCCAAGATCATTGGACAAATCCATATCCGGTTTTATTTAGTAATCTGTGGGGTGATGATGCTTTCCCGACAATTGAAAGCAGTTGGGCGCAACCTTCGCGTCAGGCGGCGGTAAAATTAACCACTCAACTTTCGTCAACTGCGATTAATGACGTTCAGTTTTCTTATTCAGCCAACCGAATCTTAGTTGATCCGGGTGCAGGAGCTGATATTAATAAGGAAATTAACACAGCAGTTCCGGGATATTTTCCAACTTCGGGTAAGGTTAATGGGATTGATCGTCCGCACCCTGTTTTTTGGGGAGGAATTGCACCATATTACAGTAATTCAGGTTCTGACCTTTGGACACAAACTCCGTTTAGAAATTCACTTGACATCTATACGGTCAGAGATGATTTATCAATGGTCAAAGGAAATCATACTTTGAAAATGGGATTCCTTTATGACCGCGCCGCTAAAAATGAAGACTCGGGTCCGAATAATGAAGCCGTTCAATTCTGGGGAGCCTGTTGCCAAAACAACGCTTCGTGGGGTGATGGAGCCGGTATTATTAACTTATTGACAAAAGGGGTCTTTTGGGGCTTTAACGAAACTGACACAATGGCGGTTGGACAAAACCGTTACACCAATTCCGAATTTTATTTTGGTGATACCTGGAAAGCTAAATCAAATTTAACTTTAGAGTTAGGTGCCAGATATTCGTTACTTTTTGAACCATACGATGCCCGTGACAAAATTAGTTCTTTTGATCCGGCATTTTATAATAAAGCCCGTCCTGCCAGTGATCCTTGTAACGGATTGGTCGTTCCAAAAGGAACTAATCCATGTGCAGGAATTACCGGAGCCAGCACACCTGCTCAATTTTCAAACCGTTCGATGAGGGAAAACAATTACAAAAATATTGCTCCCCGTTTAGGTTTGGCTTGGGATGTCTTTTCTGATGGAAAAACGGCTATCCGTGGCGGTTTTGGTATGTTCTATTTACGTGAACGAACCAGTCCGTATTTTGCTGCTTTGACTCAGAATTCACCATTCTCCAGATCAATCGGTGGTGAAAGAACCCTTGAAGGTTGTGCTACAGTTGCAGCTAATTGCGCAAATTTGAGTGCAGCTTCAAACGGTTCGCCCAAATATGGCGTTAGTCCTGGTGCGGCAACTCCGTATTCGATGCAATTTAACGTTTCTGTTGGTCGTCAATTGTGGAATGAAACTGTTTTGGAAGTTGGTTATGTTGGAAACCGTTCCCGCAAACAACTTACCCACAGTGATATTAACCAGGTTTCGGCTGCAAATAGAAAAGCTGCTGCTTTTGCTGCAAATGGTAACGATGTGAACGCATTAAGACCATACAGCAATTACGGATCAATCTACATTTTTGAAAGAGAAGGTAAGGGAAATTATGATTCTTTGCAACTTCTTTTCAGAACCAGATTTATGAAACGTAATTCATTCCAGGCAGCTTATACTTTTTCAAGATCATTGGCTGACTTTGGTTTGAATGATTCGTCAGGTTCGAGCAGCGCCTTTGCTGTTTTGGACAGAACCAACCGGGGACTTGATTTAGCTGAATCAGATATTAATCGTCCACATATTTTCGTGGCAAATGCTATTTTCAATTTGCCGGAATTTAAAGGTCAAAACCAGTTTGTCCAAACTACTTTGGGTGGATGGGAATTCGCTTCGATTATTCAAATCTCAAGCGGAACTTCTTTAACTCCGAATTTGAATGCAACCGGAATTGCTTTCCTGAGAGATTTGAATGATCCGGCATCCAATCAAAGCCTTTCCGGAGGTATTACGGGGTTGGGAACCGGTGTTGCAAATCAACGACCAATTCGGGTTGCAAGTGAACCTTGCTACCTGAACGGAGTCAAAGGTTCATACTTCAATCCAAAAGCCTGGACCTTAGTTGGTTATAAGATTGGTGAAACGATTCCGACCAAATCGACTTGTTTAGGACCGCCAACCAGAAACGTAGATTTCTCGATTTATAAGAATTTTGCACCAAGCTGGTTGACAAAGAGTTTCCTTGGTGAAGCAGCCAGAGTTCAATTCCGTTTGGAAATGTTCAATGCCTTTAACACCGTAAACTTCCGTGGTGAGCTTCCGATTACTTATTACAATGGTGTCGTTAGTTGTGGAAATGCTGTTTGCAGTCAAACAAACAATACGATTACTTCTATTAAGAACTCGGTTGAACCTAATTTTGGTGTAGCTAATAGAACCAAAGGAGCAAGGGAAATTCAATACGCAATTAAGATTTACTTCTAAATCTTTTCTGCTTAGGACTGGCAAGAAAATAGATGCTGAGAAGCAGTTATTTTCTTGCCTTTTTTGTTTTATGTTATAATTCTTCCACTTCTAAGATTGAGGAATAAAGGATTTTTATCACTATGGCGGCAAAAATATTGATTTTGATTTTGGTGATCCTCTCACTCAATATTTTTGGGCAGCCGGTTAATAACAATAACAATAATAACAACAATAACAATAATAATAATCAAATTGGACAAAATTCCAATGAATTGATCAAACATTTAAGTGCTGCCGAAACCTATCAAATCTCAGGTGATTTAGCTAACGCCGCAATCGAAAATCGGGCAATCCTCAGCATTGCATTGCAGCGATACGGTAATATTGCAATTGAAGAGGGCGATTATACAAATGCAGTAAAAATACTTAATGATTCTTTAGCTTACGAAAATACCGCCCCTAATCATCTTAATATTTCAGTAGCTTATCTACGTCAAAACCAGTTCGATAAGGCAATTGAAGAAGCTCAAAAGGCATTGATTATAGATCCGAAATTTAATGAGGCGATTTATCTTTTGGGAAATATTTATTACACCAAGGAAGATTTTAAATCAGCACTACCTTATTTGGAAAAATCCTTTCAAATTGCCCCAAATTTTGAAATTGCCAATGCACTGGGAATTACCTATTTGAATCTAAAGGAGCTTGAAAGGGCAAAATTGCTTTATGACGAAATTTTGCTGGCTGCTAAAAAGAAAGATCCGGAGCTTCACTTAATGTTTTCAAAAAATTATGAGAGAACAAACTATCCGCAGGAAGCCGAAAGAGAATTAAGAAAAGCATTGGAATTGGAACCCAATCATCCTAAAATTAACTTTTTTCTTGGCTTTTTGATTTTACAACATGCCGGAACAGACCGATTGCCGGAAGCAGGTTTGGCGTTTGAAGAGGAATTAAAGATTTCACCAAATGATTTTTACGCTAATTTTTTTGTTGGCGTAGTTGCTCAGTCTGAAAACCAACACGAAAAAGCCATCAACTATTTGGAAAAAGCCATCCAAATAAATCCGAATAAGGGCGAGTCTTATTTATTTATAGCGCAATCACAATTGGAAACAGACAGATTAGTCGAGGCTGAAAAGAATTTTCGCAAGGCAATTTCAATGGAGGGCGACCAACCTGAAAAGGATGCTCAGTCACGACGCACACATTTCCTGCTTGGACGGCTTTTGATCAAAACCGGAAGGAAGGAAGAGGGAGAAAAAGAATTAAAAATTGCCGGGGAATTGCAAAGAAAATCATTGCAAAACGCCCGAGAGGAGCTTGGACAAATTTTTTCACAAGTCGTCAAGGAACCGGGCAAAATAGAAAATCAAACCGTTAGCAAAGTCAATTTAAGTCCTGAAAGAAAGGCAGAATTTACAAAATTTAAGAACTATTTGAGTGAAGTTTTAGCCCAAACTTACCACAATTTGGGAGTAATTTCGGTGCAAACCGGACAAACTGAAGAAGCACTGGCAAATTTTGCGGCGGCTTCAAAATGGAAACCGGATTTTCCCGGATTGGACAGAAATTGGGGAATTGTAAGTTTTCGGGCAGGGCAATTTGAAAACGCGGTTAATCCGCTTTTACGACAAATAAAAGTAAATCCAAATGACAACCTGGTAAGACGAATGTTGGGTGTCAGCTATTATTTTACAAAAAAATATGCTCAAGCCGTCGAAACCTTAAAACCCCTTGAAACGGTTATCACAAGCGATGCCGAACTTTCATATTTTTACGGAATTTCATTGATTCAAACTAAACAAAATCAAGAGGCAGCCCAGATTTTTTCCAAATTGGCGGATGTTTCCCAAACAAAATCCGATGCTCTTCTTTATGTGGGACAAGGTTTTATGATGGCGGGAGATTATGACCGAGCTCAAAAAGAATTTGGACAAGCCGTTAAACTTAATCCAAACCTGGAAAAAGCCAATTATTTTATGGGACAAAGTTTAATCAGGCTCAATCGGTATGACGAAGCTGAAAAGGCTTTTATCCGCGAATTACAAAATAATCCGTCGGATTATTTGGCAAAATATCATTTAGCTTTGACCATGATTGAAAGAAAGATTGCGCCTGAAAAAACGGTTTCATTATTGGAAGAAGCAATTTCCTTAAAAAATGATTATGCTGACGCTCATTATCAACTTGGCAAAATTTATCTGGAAAAAGGGGAAACCAATAAAGCGATTGAACAGCTTGAAATTGCGAAAAATTCCGATTCCCAAAAAGATTATATTCATTATCAGTTGAGCATAGCTTATCGAAAAGCTGCCCGTAAAGAAGATGCAGATCGTGAACTGCAACGTTATCAGGAACTCAAAGCTGCAAATCGCAAAAACGATTCGCCTATGGGAAATAATGAAAATTCTCCGAAATAAATTACCAAAAATTTTTGCTTTTGTTTTTTTGTTGGTGGTGTTCGGTTCGATTCAGGCTCAAACCGATAATAAAACAGCTCTGGCAAATTTTGAAAGAAGCATTGAAAGCGGCAAATTTGAAATCGAAAGAGATTTGTTCAAATATGTGGTAGCAAATCCAAATGATGCGGAGGGTTTTTCTTTATTAGCCAAATTAAGACTAAAACAAAATCGTCTGAATGAAGCCAAATCATTATCCAATAAGGCTTTATCTTTAAATGCCAATTCGATAAACGCCAAGTTGGTTGGTTCGCAAGTTTCCTTTAAATTGGGCGAAATTGAACAAGCAAAACAAATTTTGAATTCAATTTCAGAAAAAGAAATTTTAAATGATTCCGTTCGTTTGAATTTAGCTCAAAATCTGGCTCAAGTCGGAGAATGTTCAAAAGCCTTAATTTTGGTTGAGAAATTACCTCTTAAAATTAAAAACACTGAAGCCTTGCCGGTTCGTGCAAGTTGCTATTTAGACAAAGAAGATAAAAAAAATTTTCTCTCATTGCTTCCACTCAGTAAAAACCTTGCAAAAACAAATCCAAATATTTCAGTGCAATTTTCCGAAATTTTAATTAAAGCAGGTTTGGCAAAAGAAGCAGTTCAATTATTGCGGATAACTCTTGTTGCTAATCCGAAAAGTTTGGAAACATTTTTGTTATTAGCCAGAGCGGAAATTTTCTTAAAGGATTTTGCCAATGCCAAAGCCCATCTTACCCAAGCGGAAAAATTGGAAATAAATTCTGCCGAGTTTTTTTTCGTCAAATCACTGGTAGAAAGTGAACAAAATAATTTTCTTCAAGCCTTCGATTTGTTAGAAAAATCTTTAACTCTAAATTCAAATAATCCTAAGGTTTTGGCTCAGTATGTATTGATTGCCTTGCAGGTAAATCAAATGAACAGAGCCTTTCGCGCCGCCGAAAAATTATTAAATTTGGAACCTGAAAATCTGGAATCTTTATATCTTTACGGAGTTGCGGCGTTACAATCAAACAATTTACAAAATGCGGAAAATTCTTTGACAAAGTTTATGGAGGCACGTCCGAAAGATGCTCGCGGCTGTTTGGCATTGGGACTGACCTTTGCCGCCCAACCCGAAAAATTAGAAACTGCGCGACAACAATTAAAAAAATGTTTAGTCATTGATTCGAAAAGTTTTGAAACGGCTTATCAGCTTGGACTTTCGTATAAAGTTGCCGGAGATTTTAGTAAGGCGGTTGAATATTTTGAACAAACACTCAAAATTTCTCCGAATTACGAACCGGCTTTGCGCGAGTTAGGGGCAGCTTATTTACAAACGAATGCCGAAACAAAAGCCCGTCCTTTATTGGAAAAAGCCGTAACCATCAACCCAAATGATGCGGATGCCCATTTTCAATTGAGTCGTCTTTACAATCTCATTGGAGAGAAAGAATTAGCCAAAAAACATTTAGAAATTTTTCAGAGGTTAAAATCACCAACTCAACTTGGAATGTAATTAGTCTTTTCTAACCGAAAACCTTTTTAAGTTTATAAAATATACGTCATTTTCCCGAAGCTGGATTTCTTTTATAAAAGTTTGATTAGATTTTACTTTCGTTTTTAAAATCGAAGTTTCAATGGGTTTACCACTATTTCTTTCTGCTAATTGTTTAACTTGTTCTCTGGAAAGATTCACCGGTGAGCCTAATTTCAGAAAATCCGTGTAAACGTCATTGATCAGATAACCAATTTTGTAAATCTCAACTGAATAATTCCCATTTGGTAAATTGTCAATTTTCACATTAACCTTCCCATAATCTTTCGTCGGAATATCCTTTTTATAGAAAATTTGGTTGCTTTCCTCGGTTTTTGGTGGCGTATAATTCCAGAATAAAACCTGAACTCCATTTTCACTTTTGGTAATCCAACTATCTGAATCATTTGATTTTAATTCATCTCCGCCTAATCGGTTCAAAAATTGATAAGCGTAAAATGAAGGTTTTCTGAGACCTTGAAAATTAATCATTCCAAAACCGCCGTGAAATGGAGTCTGAACAGGTCCGCCTTCTTCAAAAATATCCGTAAAAGTCCAATATGACAACGAATCGGCAAAACCTTCGGAACCCTTCAAACGGGATAAAATATAGGGAGCAGAAATATAAGAATCATGAACCGGATCAAGATGTGAATAAGAACTGCTCCATTCAGTATAATGAAGCGGCAAATTTGGCAGCGGCGAAGTTTTGATTTTTCCTCTAACCTCTTTAACTCCCGCAATTATTGCGTAAGGACTGGTGTCAAGAAAAAGTTTTTGTCTTCCGTTTTCGTCAAATCCAATTCCGTTTACTCCGTAATCGTGGGTTGTAATAAAATCTAGCGGGACATTATTCTTGGCAGCAAAATCAATAGTTTCGCTGATCCAGCCGCGTCCTGCCGTAGCCGGTCCGCCAACCCGAAATTGTGGTGAAACACTTTTAACGGCTTTGGCGGTATTTTCGTAAAGCTTAAAATAATCCGCTTGAGTTCCCGAAAAGAAATATTCCAGATTAGGTTCGTTCCAAATCTCAAAATACCATTGTCTGACCTCGTTTTCACCATATCTTTCCGTCCAGTGACGGACTAAAGCGGTAATCAATTTGTTCCATTTATCGTAATTATTAGGTGGAGAAATATTGCCCTTCCACCAAAAAATTGTTTTATCATTACTTTTCAGCCCAACTGGCATAAATCCGATTTCGACAAACGGTTTCATTCCAAAATCCAGAATCTTGTCAAAAACCGCGTCAATATATTGGAAGTTATAAACCGGATTACCCTTTTTATCTTCGCTGTAAACACCCATTTCGTCGTGTAAAAGCCCGTGAAATCGAATGTATTTAAAACCGCATTCTTCGTGAACGATTTTTAAATCACGCTGCCAGTCAGCCCGTAATCCCTCGCCGGCGCGACCTGCTCCAACTACTTCGCTAAAAAATCGGTTGGTTTTTCCTTTTACCTGATTGTAATCAGCAGAAATGGTCTTTTTAACTTCAGTTTGGGGAAAAGCAATGCTTGTGGAAAGCAATAAAATTCCGCAAAAAATAAATAATGCTTGGACGATTGAACGAAATTTCGGGTTTTTCATTTTTTTGTTGCAAATATTTATATTTCTTCCTTATACTTTTGTAAAGTTGTCAAACAAAGTCCCGAAAAATTTAGATATAAAATTGTTAAGATTTAACTTGAAAAAAGTTGAAAGCTTGATTATTTGAGATTTTGTTTTTTTACCAAATGAAAATTTCCAAAATAATTTCTATAATTCTATTAATTTGCCTTATTTGCACTCAATTTGTTTTAGCTCAGGCTGATGTTTGCAAAGATCGTCAGATTCCGCAATTAACGGATATTTATAAACAAACCGGAATTAATTTTATACATACTTCCGATCCCGAAAAAAAATACATTGTGGAATCAATGAGCGGCGGAGTTTTGTTAATAGATTATGACCGTGATGGATGGATTGATATTTATTTTACCAATGCCCCAACGGTTGAAATGTTTTTGAAAGGCGAGAAATCCAAAAGTTTGCTGTATCACAACAATCACGATGGAACTTTTTCCGATGTGACGGACAAAGCAGGTGTCGGTTTCCCCGGATTTGCAATGGGTGGAGCAGTTGCCGATTATAACAATGACGGTTTGCCTGATATGTATGTAACCTGTCTGGGAGGTAACGTTCTGTATAAAAATAATGGGGATGGAACTTTTACTGATGTTGCAAAACAAGCTGGTGTGACAGATGGGCGTTGGTCGGCAGGTGCAACCTTTGGAGATTATGACAAGGATGGATTCTTAGACCTATTTGTTGCAAATTATGTGGATTTCAATTTTGCGGATATGCCGAAATTCGGTTCAATGCCGACCTGTAAATTTCGCGGTTTAGATGTGCAATGCGGTCCCCGTGGTTTAAAAGGAAGCGGTGATAGTTTTTTTCACAATAACGGGAACGGAACTTTTACGGAAATATCTAAGCAATTTGGAATGGATGATCCGCAGGGATTTTATGGAATGCAGCCAATCTCTTCGGATTTTGGCAATACAGGAACTTTGGATATTTACGTTGCTAATGATTCAACCCCGAATTTTTTCTATCGCAATGACGGAAAAGGAAAATTTTCTGAAGAGGGTTTGGTTTCTGGAACCGCAGTTAGCGGCGACGGTTCGGAACAAGGCTCAATGGGAGTGGCGGTTGGCGATTATCTTCATACCGGAAAATTTGCGATTTATGTCACGAATTTTATGGATGAATACAACACACTCTACCGGAACAATGGAAACTATGATTTTACGGATGTTGCATTTGAAGCCAAAGTCGCACAGGTTACCCGACCGTTTGTCGGTTGGGGAACAGGTTTTTTTGATCTTGATAACGATACCTGGCTTGATCTGTTAGCTGTCAACGGGCACGTTTATCCTCAAATGGATCAGGCTTTTTCGTCCGCTAAATATAAGCAAAGCAAACTTTTATTCATTAATCAGGGAAACAAAACCTTTTGCAATGGTTCAACTCAGGCAGGATCAGCCTTAACAGAACTTCGGGTTTCGCGGGGAGCTGCTTTCGGCGATTTGGATAATGATGGAAATATTGATGTAGTAATTGAAGATTTGGATAATTCCCCAATGATTTTGCATAACGAAGGCGATAAAACTAATCATTGGGTAACATTTGAACTTGCCGCCAAACAGGGAAACCCTTTGGCAATCGGGGCGCGAATAAAATTAACCGTTGGCGAGGTGGTCCAAACCGAAGAAATCCGCAGCGGCACCAGTTATCTTTCACAAAGCGATTTGCGTATTCATTTTGGTTTAGGTAAAGCTACGAAAATTGATTCAGTTGAAATCCGTTGGAATTCCGGCAAAATCGAAACCATTAAAGATGTTCCAATTGATAAATTCCACTTGATTCTGGAAGGCGAAGGAATTGTTCCTTTTGAAAAAATTCGTCCTAAAATAAAGAAATAACATGAATAGATCCGGCAAAATCAATATTTTTAAAACAGCATTATTTATTTTAATTTTAATTACCCAAGTTTTTGCCACAAATCAGGTAAAAACAGCAAATGGTGTTGTTGAAGGAACCGGAAAACAAAAATCCGGTGTGCGGATGTTCAAAGGAATTCCATTTGCCGCGCCGCCTGTTGGAGATTTACGTTGGAAACCGCCACAACCTGTCAAAACCTGGGCGGGAATTCGTGATGCTACAAAGTTCGGACCACGCTGTATGCAGCAGTCTGTTTTCAGCGATATGGTGTTTCGTTCGAACGGAATGAGCGAAGATTGTCTTTATCTGAATGTCTGGACTCCCGCCAACAACAACAAAGAAAAACTGCCGGTTTTGGTTTATTTTTACGGCGGCGGATTTATAGCCGGAGACGGTTCGGAATTTCGTTATGACGGCGAAAGTATGGCTTCGAAAGGAATAGTTGTTGTAACAATGAGTTACCGCCTTGGTGTTTTCGGTTTTATGGCACATTCCGAATTAACCAAAGAATCTCCATTCCATGCATCTGGTAATTACGGGCTTTTGGATCAGGCAGCAGCCATTCGTTGGGTTGTGCAAAATATTGCGGCTTTTGGGGGCGATCCGAAAAAAATCACTATTGGCGGAGAGTCTGCCGGTTCGTTTTCCGTTAGCGCACAAATGGCTTCGCCGCTTTCAAAAAAATTAATTCGCGGTGCAATCGGTGAAAGCGGTTCGGTTTTGTCATTCAATTTAGCACCCCGCATTTTCCCCCTTTCTCAAGCCGAACAAAAAGGCAAGGAATTTGCTGATAGCTTGAAGGCTGATTCTCTGCAAAAACTTCGTTCTTTAACTACCGAACAACTTATGGAAGCCACCAAAAATCCATATAAATGGCAGTTTCCAATGACAATTGACGGGTATTTTTTTACAGAATCACCCGCAAAAACATACGCAGAAGGCAGACAAGCCCAAGTTCCTTTATTGGTCGGTTGGAATTCAGAGGAATCCGGTTGGCGTTCAGTTTTGGGAAATGCCGAACCAACCCCGGATAACTATGCAAAAGCCGTGAAAATCCGTTTTGGTGAAAAAGCAGATGAGATTTTGAAATTGTATCCCGGCACAACCCGCGAACAGGTCATTGAATCAGCCACCGATTTAGCCGGCGATCAATTTATTTCTTTTAGCACCTGGAAATGGGCTGATATTCAAAGCCAAACCGGAGGAAAACCTGTTTTTAGGTATTATTACGCTCAACCAAGACCGCGAATGAAAGATGCTAAGCCTGATTCGATACCGCCAAAAGGTGCGGTTCATTCTGCCGAGATCGAATACGCATTTGGAAATCTGGGAAGCAATCAGGTTTACGAATGGACAGCGGATGATTACAAAGTGTCCAACGTAATGCAGAATTTCTTTGCCAATTTCATAAAAACAGGAGATCCGAATGGAAAAGGTCTGCCGGAATGGAAAAGTCTAACCACCACAGAACCGATTTATTTTATGCGGATTGAGGTAAATTCCCGTTCGGAAGAGGAAAAGAATCGGGCACGTTATTTGTTCTTGGATAAATTTTAATTCACTTAATGAAAAAACTGTTGATTCTGACAATCCTGATATTATTTGGCAAAATCTCAATTTTTTTTGCCCAAACTTCACCGATTACTTTTAAAGATATTTCAGCCGAATCAGGATTAAATGTTTCTCACATTTCCACGGCTGAAAATCGCTACATTATCGAATCTATGAGCGGCGGAGCGGCAGTCTTTGACTGTGACGAAGACGGTTATTTAGAAATTGCAACAGTCAATGGTTCTTCAGTAGAAAATTTCAAAAAAGGCGGGGATTTATTTCTCACGCTTTATCACCAAATTGATAGCGGAAAAACTCAAATTCCCAAGTTTGAAAACATTACTTCTTCGGCAAATTTGACCCGCAAGGGTTGGGGAATGGGTATTACGGCGGTTGATCTGGACAACGATGGATTCCTTGATTTGTTTATCACCGGATTTAATGGAAATGTTGTTTATAAAGGAAAGGGGAGCTGCAAATTTGAAGATATTACCGAAAAAACAGGCTTAAAAGGCACAGGTTTTATGACCGGGGCGGCTTGGGCGGATTATGACCATGATGGAGATTTGGATGTTTTTGTGGCTGGTTACGTTTCGCTTGATCTGAATAATTTACCCGTTTTCGGCAGCTCTCAAACCTGTTCTTACCGTGGAATCCGTGTCCAGTGCGGTCCGCGCGGACTTCCGGGCGAAAGGGATTTTTTCTACCGTAATAAAGGTGACGGAACTTTTGAAGAAGTTTCTGAAAAAATTGGGGTTGCAGACGGAAAAAAATATTACGGACTAGGCGCAATCTGGGGCGATTATGACAATGACGGATGGTTGGATTTATATGTCGCCAATGACGGAACGCCCAATTATCTTTACAAAAATAACCATGATGGAACTTTAACTGATGCCGGATTTGAAACCGGAACCAGTTACAGCGGCGCAGGAGTCGAACAGGGTTCAATGGGTGTGACCTGGGGCGATTTTGATAATGATGGTTTGCTCGATTTGTTTGTTACGAATTTTGAAGGCGAACATAACACACTTTACCGAAATCTTGGTGCAAAAGGATTTATTGATGTTTCTGCCGAATCCGCCGTTGGGCAGGTTTCTAAACCATTTGTTGGTTGGGGAACTTCTTTTATTGATTTTGACAATGATGGATTGCTTGATTTATTGATTGCCAACGGACATGTTTATCCGCAAATGGAATTTGTTAAAGGTGAATCTTCTCAAGGATTTAAGCAGCCGTTTTTACTTCAAAGGAACCTGGGGAACGGAAAATTTGAAGATATTTCTAAAGCCTCAGGCTTGCGCGATTTGCCTATGTTTTCGAGTCGCGGAATTGCTTTCGGCGATTTGAATAATGATGGTTTGGTGGATGCCGTTGTGACAAATCTAGGCGAAAAACCTTTGGTTTTGCTGAATACTTCAAAAAATGACAATCAGCGGATCATTTTAAAACTAATTGAAAATAGCAAGAATAAAGATGCGATAGGCGCAAGAGTTATTTTGAAAACCAATAAAGGCTCAATGATTCAAGAAATTCAGGCAGGAGCAAGTTATTTATCCCAAAATGATTTTCGTCTGCATTTTGGTTTTGGTAAAAACGAAATAATTGAAACGATTGAAATACGTTGGAGTAACGGAAAATCTGAAAAAATTGAAGGAATTCGACCAAATCAATTAATAACTATCCGGCAAGCAAAAGGTGTTGAAAATTCGATTAATTTTAACAATTGACAACAACAAAACTTTTGTTGACTCATGCAACAAAGTCTATTAAAATTTTTGCAATGGAGGCATAATTATTATGAGAAAACTGATTTTTATTTCAATATTTTTGTTCATTGTTTCGGCTTTTGGTTCCGTTTTTGGACAAACAACAACTCCGACAACCCCGGGTGCACCGGCAGGCGCAGGAACCCCTCCCGGAGGCGGAGATAGAAATTTGGCTGATAGTTTAAGAAAAATGAATTCCATCGAAATGGAACGAATGAAGCGTGAAAATGAAAAACCAACCGAGGCAAATTCTGCGATCCATACCCAAGCCCAATCAAAATTTCCCCAAATAAAAGAGGATTTTGAAGGAATGCAAATTTCTGAGTCCTCAATAATTAAAACCTACACAACCGATAAAAAGATTGATTATGCCTTGATCGAAAGTTCGGCAGAAGACATTATAAAGCGAACCAAACGGTTGGATTCAAATATTTTTGCCGAGCCGATCCAAAAGAAAGAAGAATCAAAAGAGGATAAAGCCAAAGAAAATAATGAAAAACCAAAAAGTTTACGGGATTTGATCGTTGATTTAGATAACGCGATTGGAAGTTTTACTTCCAGTCCGATTTTTGGAAATTTAAAGGTAGTAGATCCAAAAGTTGCCGTCAAAGCTCGTGAAGATTTGATTTGGATTCAGCAAATCAGCGAAAAAATTTCTGCTGAAGCAAAGAAATTAAAGTAAATTAGTTTCCGATTTGATAAAATCGTGGAAATTGGAGGTCAAAGTCAATGAAAAAAACGATTTTCGTTTTATTTGCTTCTTTATTTTCGTTTTCCGCGATTTTTGCACAGGTTTCTCCAACTCCCGTCATCAACAACGAAATCCGCGATATTTCTTCGGTTCGCAGGCGTTCAATGGAGCTTGAACGCGTGCAAAAAGAAGCCAATCAGGTTAATTATGAAGAATCGAGCAAGGAGCAAAAAATCAAATTTGCTCAAATAAAGGATGACTTTGAAAATATCCAAAAGCTGGAATTGCAAATTATCCAAACATACACGACCGGTAAGAAAATAAATTATCAAAAAATTAGCGAGTCCGCCACTGAGATTTCCAAACGAGCCGCCAGACTTAATACAAATCTTTTTTTGCCAAAAACTGAGCAAGACCAAAAAGCTCCCAATGAAATTAAAGCCAAAAATGTCCGTGATCTGATTGTTGATTTAGATAATAAAATCGGGGATTTTATCAATAGTCCGATTTTCAAAAATAATAATTTAGTTGATTCAAAAGCCTCTGAAAAAGCTCAGGGAGATTTAGAAAATATTATTAAAATCAGCGATTTAATGGCGCAAAAAGCAAAGAATTTTAAGTAGTAAAAAACCAAAGTCTGTTTTATGTTTTAGGCGAGAATTAAAAACTCGCCTTTTTTTCAAATGAAATGAAAATCTATCAAACTATTACCCTGCTCCTAATTTTAACTTTTGCCGATTTAAACCTTTCCGCGCAGGTTTTAGGTGATCCGGTTGATGTCAGTTCGGATTTTCAAAAATCTGACAACGTTTATTTTGTCGGCAATCAATTAACCGATTTTAATCCGGCAACTGGCGAAGGTAAAATTAAATGGGACAGATATTTACGGGGTTTGGGACTGAATTTTAACAAAATTGACCTCAGTTTATCAAAAGGGAAAGCAACCGAATTTCCCGGCACAGAATATGACGAAAATCCCGTGTTGCCGTTTTCGATTTCGTTTATCAGCCCCAAAACGATTCGTCTGCGATTCAATTCCCGCGAAACTCCTTTTGAAAATAAACCATCCTTGATGTTGGTTGGCGAACCGCCGAAAGATAATTCATGGAAGGTCGAACAGAACGAAAAGGAAATCGTTTATTCGAGCAGTTTCGGGCGCGTCAAAATTATCAAAAACCCTTGGCACATAGAGTTTTACGATGCACAGGGGAAATTGTTGACCAGAACCCAAACTCTTGGCGATCCGAACACTTTTCTCAGCGAAACTCCTTTTTCGTTTATCCGTCGCGCCGAAGATTTGAACCGCCGTTTTGCTGCTACTTTTGAACTCGCGCACGATGAAAAAATCTTTGGGAGCGGAGAATCTTTCACCCGTTTGGATAAGCGCGGACAAAAAATAAATTTAACAGTCCGTGACGGAATGGGCGTGCAGGGGCAATATTTGTATAAACCGATTCCGTTTTTTCTGAGCAATCGCGGCTACGGAATGTTCGTGCATACGTCCGCGCCCGTAACTTTTGATTTTGGAAAGTATTTCGACCAGCACAACACGATTTATGCGGCTGATGACCAATTGGATTTATTTATTTTTCTCGGCAATCCCAAAGAAATTTTGTCCGAATACACGGCTTTGACGGGCAGAAGTCCCGTTCCGCCGCTGTGGTCGTTTGGTTTTTGGATGAGCCGGATTACCTATAAATCCGAAGACGAAGTGCGAGATGTTGCCGCCAAATTGCGTCAATACAAAATTCCGTCTGATGTGATTCACCTCGACACGGGTTGGTTTGAAACCGATTGGCGCAGTAATTACGAATTTTCCAAATCGCGTTTTCGTGATCCTACAAAAATGATTGCGGATTTGAAAAATCAAGGTTTTCACATTTCGTTGTGGCAATACACCTATTTCACACCAAAAAATGAATTGTTCAAAGAGATTGTTGAAAAAGGTTTAGCCGTAAAAAATGATGGTGGAAATCAGCCCTTTGAAGATGCTGTGTTGGATATGAGCAATCCGGCGGCGGTCAAATGGTATCAGGATAAACTCGCTAATCTTTTGAAAATGGGAGTCGGCGCAATCAAAGTTGATTTCGGCGAAAATGCACCGATTTCGGGGCAATATTTTTCGGGCAAAAGTGGTCTTTACGAACATAATCTTTACCCGTTGCGCTACAACAAAGTGGTGGCGGACATTACCAAACAAACAACGGGCGATTCGATAATCTGGGCGCGAAGTGCGTGGGCTGGCAGTCAGCGTTACCCGCTGCATTGGGGCGGCGATGCGGAAAATACAAATTCGGCAATGGCGGCTAGTTTGCGGGGTGGATTATCATTCGGACTTTCGGGATTTACCTATTGGAGTCACGATGCGGGCGGTTTTGTCAATAAAGCTCCGCGTGATCTGTATCGGCGTTGGATGGCGTTTAGCGTGTTGACCTCGCACACACGAGCGCACGGTGCCCCGCCGCGTGAGCCCTGGGAATATGACGAAAAATTGACCGAAGATTTTCGGCGTGCGCTCAATCTGCGTTATTCGCTGATGCCATACATTTACGCACAGGCAAAAGATTCATCCGCCAAAGGTTATCCGATGCTGCGGACGCTGTTTTTTGAATTTCCAAATGATAAAACCTCTTGGATGATTGAGGATGAATATATGTTCGGCGAAAATTTGCTGGTTGCGCCGATTTTTGAAGAAGGCAAAAACGATCGTCAAGTTTATCTTCCGACAGGCAATTGGATTGATTATCAAACAGGAAAAATCTATCAAGGCGAAAAATGGCACGAAATCGAGGCGGGTGAAATTCCGATAATTTTGCTGGTCAAAAATAATTCGGTTTTGCCACACGTCAAACCTGCTCAAAGCACTTCGGAAATTGATTGGAATAATGTGGAATTAAAAGTTTTCAGCACTGATAAAGCTAATGTTTCAGGAAAATTTGCTTTGCCAAACGGCGATTTGCAAACGCTGGATTTGAATTTTGCGAAAGATAATTATGTTTTGAAAAATGATTTTTCGGGCGGAAAAATCAAATGGCAAATCAATCGTTTTGCAACGAAATAAAGAAAAATTTGCCCACGAAAAAGGAAAGACGCAGAAAAAAAGAAAAATTACTACCTTTGCGTAGCTTTGCGTCTTTAACTTTGCGTTCTTTGCGGTAAAAAAAAGAAGATTAACCGCAAAAGTCGCAAAGGTTTCGCAAAGAAAATATTCGCGTCAATTAGCGTGATTCGCGGGCAAATTTTTCTAAACTTAATCCCTTTGCACAATCGTTTTATCCAAACGAAAATCCCCCGTCAAACGAATATCACGCGAAGAGCTGCCGACTAAAATTTTGAAATCCCCCTTTTCGGCAGTCCAACCTTTTTTGGGATCGTAAAAGGCAAAAGCATCAGGTTTCAATTCAAGCGAAACGGTTTTCTTTTCGCCTGCCTTGAGAAATACTTTTTGGAAACTTTTTAACTCTTTCAGCGGACGCGGGAGGCTTGATTTAAGGTCTTGAATATAAATTTGGGCGACTTCTGCGCTGTCAAATTTGCCTGTGTTTTCAATTATAAAACTAACCGTTAAACTCTTGCCTTTGCTAAGTTTAAGATTTGAATACCTAAAATCCGTATAACTCAAACCGTGTCCAAACGGGAATTGTGGCTCGATATTTTTAGTATCAAACCACCGATAACCGACCAAAATTCCTTCGTCATAACTGACCGATTTTTCTGTGCCGGGATAGCGTCCAAAGGCGGGCGAATCTTCCCAACTTTTCAAAAAAGTGGCGGGAAGTTTGCCTGAAGGGGAGATTTTGCCGAACAAAACATCGGCAATTGCGTTTCCGCCCTCTTGTCCGTAATAAAATGCTTGTAAAATGCTTGGAACTTTGCCAATCCATTTGTCCATCAAAACGGGTGCGCCGGAAGTGTTGACCACAATCGTTTTCGGATTTGCTTTCGTAACTGCTTCAATCAATTCGACTTGCTGTGACGGCAAATTCAAATCCAAGCGGTCGCGCGATTCGGCTTCGACTGCATCGGAAAGCCCTGTAAAAATAATGGCAACGTCCGAATTTTTGGCAGTTTCAACCGCTTTTTGCAAAATTTCATCGCCTTCCAACAATCGCCAACCCAAAACCAAATCGGCATTACCCTGACTTTCGTAATGGTCAACCCGAATTTTTCGCGGCTCGCCCGCTTTTAATTCAATCGTGGTTGCCCCCGTCAAAGTTGCGTGATCGCCCCAGACATCCACAATCAATTTGTCGTCCAAATAAAGCCTTCCACCGTCGTTGCTGCTTAAACTTATGGCGTATTTTCCCGAAACACGCGCGACCAGATAACCTGTCCAACGATTTGAAAAACGGTCGGCAGGAAAATTTTCGGCGGGAGATTTGGTTGCCCAATGAAAATCGAGATTGGAATCAATTCGCGTGAAAGAAGGTTTGCCCGCAAAATCCATATTGGCAAAATAATCGCCCGAAAGCCCGTTGGATTTCAGATCGGGAGTTCGCAAATTTTCGGTTGGAATCGGCTTTGTATCTTCCAATGCGACAACTCCCGCCGAAAAATTGACTTTGACCTTTTCTCCGATCATATTTTTGATTCCTTCCAATGGACTAACTGAATAAAATGGAGTAACTTGCGCAGAGCCGCCGCCGCCGATTCGCGCTTTATCGGCATTTGGACCAATCACTGCGATTGAACGGATTTTGTTTGAATCAAGCGGTAAAAGTTTATTTTCATTTTTCAGCAAAACCAGACTTTCAGTAGCAGTTTGGCGGGAAATTTGGCGATGTTCGGGCGTATCGAGCGAGCCGTTTTGTTTGGATTTCCCGTCCATCACGCCCGAAACAAACATCACCCGCAAAAGTCTCCGCACCATTTCATCAATTTGTTTTTCGGTAATTTCTTTATTGTCTAAAGCCTTTTTGACCGTCTGCTGATTGAGATAAATGTTGGTCGGCATTTCCAAATCCAGACCGTTTTTTATGCTTGGCGCAGTCGAATGAACCGCGCCCCAATCGGACATCACCAAACCTTGAAAACCCCAACGCTTTTTCAAAATTTGATTGAGCAAATAATCATTTTCCGAAGCATAAAATCCGTTGACTTGATTGTAAGAAGCCATCACAGTCCAGACTTTTGCTTCCTGAACCGCCGCTTTAAATGCCGGAAAATAAATCTCGTGCAAAGTGCGCTCATCAACTTTGACATCAACCGTGTGGCGAAATTCTTCCTGATTGTTGGCGGCAAAATGTTTGACCGAGGGAATCACGTTTTCGGACTGCATTCCTTTGATGTAGGCAACCGCGATTTGGGCGGCTAGAAACGGGTCTTCGCCGAATGTTTCAAAGTTCCGTCCGGCGTGAGGAACTCGTTGGATATTAACCACTGGACCGAGTAAAACGTTGAAATTATTTGCTTTAGCTTCTTGTGCAATTGCCTGACTGACTTTGTAGATCAACTCTTTATCAAAAGTCGCCGCCATCGCCATTCCCGATGGAAACGAGGTTGCCTTTGCCATCCGAATTCCTACCGGACCATCCGTCATTTTGAGGGCAGGAATTCCCAAACGCGGAATCGGAACTGTATCAAATCCAGTTCCTGCCAACATCGAAATCTTTTCTTTCAGGGTTAATTGTTTGAGCAGTTTTTCAACCTTTATTTCGATTTGAGGATTGGTGATTTGGGACTGATTGATGCAAATAAAAACGAAATTGATTAAAAGAAAAATGGCTAAAATTTTTAACCCTAATTTTTGCATTGGGGGAAGCTCCTTAAAGATTGATTTGAAAACTGACCGCTTGAAAATTGACGAAATTCTAGCATAATTCAATAACTTTGTTGTAGTTCAAGGCAAAAGTAAGATAAAATTCGTTGAAAGGTCATCAATAGTTTTGGACGCGAATTAATTCATATGAAAAACTTTTTCTATCTAGTTTTGTGTCTTTCGGCATTTTCAATTTTAAGTTTTGCACAAACGCCTACCCCTACTCCGAAATCTGTCGAAAATGATGATGTGGTTAAAATTTCGACTAATTTGATTCAGGTAGATGTCACAGTAACGGATAAAAACGGTAAAATTGTGACGGATTTGAAGCCTGAAGATTTTGAGATTTTTGAAAATAACGAAAAGCAAACGATTACCAATTTTTCGTTTGTAAATTCGGTAACCCAAAAAGTTTCTACACAAAAAATCAATAAAAATGAGGCTGCGATTCCGCTTACGCCAGTTCAGATTCAACCGGGACAGGTTCGCCGAACTATAGCCTTGGTGGTTGATGATTTGGGATTATCAGCCGAAAGTATTCAAACAGTTAAAAGGGCTTTAAGAAAATTTGTTGATGAGCAAATGCAGCCGAATGATTTGGTAGCTGTAATTTTGACGGGTAAAGGAATCGGTGCGCTTTCGCAATTTACCTCAGATAAAAATTTGCTTTATTCGGCAATAGATAAAATTCGCTGGAATCCGGTTGGACGCGGCGGAATTAGTGCATTTACGGCGGTTGAACCAACTTTGCAGGAAATAATCGCCAATAATTCAGCGACTCCGCGAACTAATACTTCTCAAGCAACAAGTGATGCAATTCAAGCGGAAAAAGACCGCACGACCGCTTTTAATGAACTGCGCGAGGACATTTTTGCAGTCGGAACGCTCGGAGCAATTAAATATGTGGTCAAAGGAATGGGCGAGCTTCCCGGCAGAAAATCAATTATGCTTTTTTCCGATGGATTTTCGATTTGCACCGATACCGATATGAAAAAAGGTGATGGACGTTGTGAGCAAATGCAGGCGGCTTTACAGCGTTTGACCGATCTTTGTAATCGCGCGGCGGTGACGATCTATTCTCAGGACGCGCGAGGTTTGGCGTATGTGGGAATGGGCTCAGGGGACAATATTTCGCTGATTACTCAAAATATCAATCAATCTGTAATGGAGCGAACGGAAGAATTACGGGACAAACAACAGGGATTATCTTATTTAGCTAAGGAAACAGGCGGACGGGCAACTTTTGGCAGTAATGATCTAAATTTAGGTTTGGAAAAAATGCTTGGCGATACTCAAGGCTATTACTTGATTGCCTACCAACCTGATTCGGATACTTTTGATGCTAAGACCAGCAAATTTAATAAATTACTGGTCAAAGTTAAAAAAGATGGGTTAAATGTCCGCTATCGAAGCGGTTTTTTTGGAATTGCCGATTCGGAAATTCGCCGAAACACTGCGCAAAAAGAAACTCCCCTTCAGCAAATCTTAAAACCTCTGACTTCGCCTTTTACGGTCAATGAAATTAATTTAAAACTAAACACGGTTTTTGCCAAAGACGATAAAAATACGCCATTTTTACATTCATTTTTGCATATTGACGCGAGAGATTTGCAGTTTACCGAAAAGCCGGACGGGACAAAAGAAGCGACTTTTGACATTCTGGCAATCAGTTACGGCGAGGACGGAAAAATTGTGGAACAGGTCGGGAAAAACTACACAATTACCGCCAAAAAAGGGCAATTTGAAAGCCTCTTGAACGATGGTTTTGTTTACAATTTTGTCTTTCCCATCAAAAATTCCGGGGCGTATCAAATGCGTGTGGCTTTGCGCGACGCAGCAAATGCCAAAGTCGGTTCAGCAAGTCAGTTTATCGAAGTTCCTGATTTGAAAAAAGGCAATCTGACACTTTCGGGAATTGTGTTGGAAAGTCTAACCGAACCCCAATGGCGCGAAAGAAATTCGGCAACGAATCAATTAAATCTGATGCAGGATACTTCGCTCAGACGTTTCAAACGCGGAACGATTTTAAGTTATTCAACCGAAATTTATAACGCCAAGCTCGACCAATCAAACAAACCGAATTTACAGACACAAATCCGAATTTTCCGAGATGGTAAAATCGTTTTGAACGGAAAGCTAAATCCTTTTACGGCTGATGGAAATAAACTTAACTTCGCGGGGGCATTGGGTTTAGGCAAAGAAATGCAGGTTGGCGATTACGTTTTGCAAATTGTGGTGATT
Organism: Pyrinomonadaceae bacterium; assembly: GCA_019694395.1. Lineage (GTDB taxonomy): Bacteria > Acidobacteriota > Blastocatellia > Pyrinomonadales > Pyrinomonadaceae > JAIBCC01. The sequence continues at coordinate 117,686 of JAIBCC010000013.1, forward strand.
GATAATTTGGCAAAATCGAAACAAAAAATTGCGACGCAATGGGTGCAGTTTGAATTGATGGATTAAGAAAAAAGATATGATTAAAAAAGTTCGCTGGGGAATTTTAGGTGCTGCTAATATTGCAATAAAAAAAGTAATTCCGGCAATGCAAAATGGCGAAAATTGCGAGATTACGGCAATTGCTTCGCGTGATTTGGCAAAGGCAAAAAAGGCGGCAGAAACTTTACATATTCAAAAATTTTACGGCTCTTACGAAGAATTGCTAAACGACTCGGAAATTGATGCAATCTATAATCCCTTGCCAAATCATTTACATCTGGAATGGTCAAAAAAAGCCGCCAAAGAGGGAAAACACGTTTTGTGTGAAAAACCGATTACCTTGAATGCTTATGAAGTTAGGGAACTTATCGCAATCAAAAACCAAACTGGCGTAAAAATTCAAGAGGCTTTTATGGTTCGGCATCACCCACAATGGCTGAAAGTTCGTGAATTAATTCAAACCGGAAAAATTGGCAAACTCCAAATCATTACAGGATTTTTCAGCTACAATCTGCCAAATCCAGAAAATGTTCGCAATCGGGTTGATTGGGGTGGTGGCTGTCTGCTCGACATCGGCGCGTATTGCATCAATCTTTCGCGTTTTGTATTGGAAACCGAGCCGAAACGGGTTTCGGGATTGATTGAAAGAGATGCTGAAACAGAAATTGATAAACTGACTTCGGCAATGCTTGATTTTCCGAATGCACAAGCAACTTTTACCTGCGCTGCGCGATTGATGTCATTTCAAAGAATGCAGTTTTTTGGCGATAAAGGCAGACTTGACTTGCTGATTCCATTTAATTCTCCCGCTGACACGCCAACCCAAATCTATTATGATGACGGTTCGGATTTTTATCGTCGAAATCTGGAAACTATTGAAATTGAGACAGTTGACCAATACACATTGCAGGGTGATGCGTTTTCGAGGGCAATTTTGAACGGAACCGAACAAGTAATCCCGTTGGAAGATTCTTTCAAAAATATGGCAGTGATTGATGCAGTTTTTCGCTCGGCGGAGACTGGAAATTGGGAAGTTCCTGAGCGGCTTTAAATTTTTATCAATTTAATTTGGTTTGATCGGAATCCAAATCTCTTCTTCCGAATTTGGGTCGTTATTTTTGTATTTTTCACCCAAAATTTCAAAATGCGGGCGGTTATCCAAAACAAAATCAGAATTTGGCAACCAGCTTCCGAAAATATGAATGAAGATGCCCGGATCGGTATTAAGACCTTTGTAATCAAAAACCGCGTAAAGCCCTGATTCTAATGTAAATGCCCCCACTTCTTCAGGGATGTTTTCAAATCCGGTAACCTCAACCGCCGCCCATTTTACGAATTCTTGTTGAAAATCTCCAAAACGCATCGGCTCATCGTAAATTTGCAACGAAATCAATTCGGAATTGATTTTATTTAAGATTTCTTTTCGGCGAGGCATAAATGATTGCCAAAGCTGAAAGGTTTTATTATCAGCCAAGGACATTTTCAGATGTTTTCCAATTAATTTTTTTTCAGAAATAAATTCAAATCTTGGGGTAGTTTGCATTAATTTATTTTGCCGAGAGCATTACAAAAGTTTTACCTTTATAGAACCGAACGCCTTTGTCATCCGCAGTCATCATCAACGGACGCGGGCGTTTCAATTCAGCATCTTCCGCCACCTTTACCGAAAGAATTTGTTTACTGCTCAAATCAAAAATGTTTAAAGCTTCTTTTGAAAAACCAAAACCGTATGCTCCTGTGTTTAATGATTTTCCGCCGATTTTAACAGGGAAATCAGTAATAAAAAAGCCTTCGTATTTTCCTTGAATTTCGGTTGAATAGCCCGAAGTATCAACCATTCCGACCACCACAAAACGGTCTTTTCCAAATTGGACAGCCGCAGAATTTCTCATTTGGGTCGGTGCGCTCTGTCCTGCGAAATAAAAACTCACGGGCACTACCCTTTTAAGTGCCTCATCATTTAAGATTTCGGGTTTGGTTTGGGCAAAAATTCCATTTACCGAAACAAAAATAAACAATAAAACTGTAAAATTTTTTATCAATGTCATATTTCTCTCCCTTTTTTCCAAATGGTCAAGTAAATAAAAAATCAGATTTTTCTTGAAGATTTTGGATTTTTCAAATAGAATACTCGCACAAGTTGTTCAAATCTTTCAATAGGTAAAATAAGAAAATAAAATGAAAATTCAAGCCCTGATTGTATCACTGGCTTTACTTTTTAGCCACTTTTGTCTGCCTCTGCAACAAAGTTTTGCTCAAGGTAATGCAGATCTAACCGATAGTCAAGCCTTTTTTGAAAAAACTGTTCAACCTCCAAAATATAAAAATTATGAACCGCAAATCGAAGCGTTATTGAAAAAAATGACGGTCGAGGAAAAAGTTGGGCAAATGACCGAGCTTGAAATCGGTGTGGTGACAAATGGTTTTGGCAATAATGTTCAGATTGATCCGGCAAAGCTTGAAAAAGCAATTATCCAATACAAAGTCGGTTCGATTTTGAATGTTCCGGGGCACGCTTTGACAGTTGATAAATGGTGGGAAATCGTTGGTGCGATTCAGGCGGCTTCGGCTAAAACCCGACTCAAAATTCCGAATATTTACGGGGTTGATTCAATTCACGGCGCAAATTATGTGCAAGGCGCAACGCTTTTCCCGCAGGAAATCGGAATGGCGGCAACCTGGAATCCTTATCTAGTGCAAAAAAGTCAGGAAATTACGGCGATGGAAACACGGGCGGCGGCGCTTCCCTGGGCTTATTCGCCGAATCTCGATTTGGGGCGGCAACCGACTTGGGGAAGATATTGGGAAACCTACGGCGAAGACCCTTATTTAGCCACAGTTTTGGGAACGGCTTTTGTGCGCGGCTTGGAAGGAACCAACGTAGCAGACGATAAACACGTTGCTTCCTGTCCAAAACACTATTTAGCCTACAGTTTTCCTTTTAGCGGACGTGACCGAACGAATGCAATTTTATCCGAAACTGAACTCCGCGAATATTATTTGCCGCCTTACGAAGCAGCTTTTAAAGCCGGTGCCAGAAGCGTCATGATAAATTCAGCGGCGATAAACGGAATTCCCGGACATATCAATAAACATTTAATTACTGATGTTTTGAAAGGCGAGCTTAAATTTGACGGATTTGTCGTTTCCGATTGGCAGGATATTCAAAAGCTCGTCACTCAATGGAAAGTTGCAAAGAACGAAAAAGAAGCGACGATGATCGCCATCAACGCCGGAATTGATATGAGTATGGTTCCGCAAACTTATACCTTCAGCGATAACCTGATCGCTCTCGTCAAAGAGAAAAAAGTTCCAATGACACGAATTGATGATGCGGTTCGCCGAATTTTACGGGTTAAATTCCAGCTTGGATTGTTTGAAAATCCAATGCCGAATCCGGCAGTTAAAAATAATTTCGGAAAACCCGAATATGCACAGGTCAGCCTCGAAGCGGCGCGTGAGTCTTTGGTTTTGTTGAAAAATGAAAACAGTATTTTGCCTTTAGCAAAAAACAAAAAAGTTCTGGTAACCGGACCGACGGCTGATTCTTTGATCTCGCTCAATAATGGTTGGACATGGGTTTGGCAAGGTTCGGAAAAATCGCTTTATCCAAAGGATAAATTGACGATTCAGCAGGCAATCAAAGACAAACTCGGCGAAAAGAATTTTCAATTTGTGCAAGGAACGGAAATTACTTTACCTCCCGGAAAAACATCTTTTGAAGGAACTCCGGCGATGTTTGACCGCGAAGTTGATGTCAATAAAGCGGTTGATGCAGCTAAAAAATCTGATGTAGTGGTTTTGTGTCTCGGTGAAGGTTCATACGCCGAAACTCCGGGAAATATGGTTGATCTGACTCTTCCCGAAATTCAATTAAATTTTGCGGAAAAAATAATTGCGACCGGAAAACCTGTCGTTTTGGTAATGGCACAAGGTCGTCCGCGACTTATCAATCGAATTGCTGACAAGGTTTCGGGAATTCTACTGGCGATGAATCCCAGCGATATGGGCGGCGTGGCAATTGCCGATGTTCTCTTTGGTGACTACAATCCAAATGGTAAACTTCCCTTCACTTATCCGCGTCATCCGCATAATTATTTGATGTATGACTACAGAACTTTTGAAGTTGAAGAAACGTCTTACGGAAACTCTGCCACCAATCCGCAATTTTATTTCGGTGATGGTTTAAGCTATACGACTTTTGCCTACAGCGATTTGAAATTATCTTCCAAATCAATTCCGGCAACAGGTGAAGTCACGGTTTCATTCAAAATCACCAACACCGGAAAACGCGCCGGAAAAGAAACGGCAATTCTTTACCTTAGGGATGAAGTTGCTTCGATTGCGCCTCCCGGAAAACGTGTCAAACGATTTGCCAAAGTTTCGCTCATTCCCGGCGAAAGTAAAACCATAACTTTCAGACTTAACAAAAATGATTTATCGTTCATCGGCACAAACCACAAGCCAATTGTTGAAGCGGGAGATTTTACGGTCATGATTGGTAATTTGAAAGACACTTTTACAGTTAAATAAAAAATGAGAAAAATTTTCATCTTTTTAACTATTTTGTTAGCTTTGGGTAACAATAATGTTGCCCAAAGTGTTGCTCAACAACGAGCCGAACGAATGGGAACCGGTATGAATGTTTCCTATTTGGAAAACTGGTGGGGTGGCACAAAGTCAAAACATTATTCAGATTTTGCCAAACCCGAAGAAGCCGCCAAACGCGAAAAAATGTTTGCGGAAATTGCCAAAGCAGGATTTAAAACTGTTCGGATTCCGATCAATTTCAGTGCGTGGATGGAACTTAAACAACCTTATAATTGGGATAATCCAAATGGTTTGGAATTGGCGGATAATTTCGTCAAATGGGCATTGGCAAATAACTTAAATGTAATTATTGATTTGCATCATCTGGAGTTTGACCGTTCAATCCCCGAAGCTGAAACTGCCGAAAGAATCGTCAATTTGTGGGTGAAAATTGCCGAACGATATAAAAATACAGACCCTGAAAAAGTATTCTTTGAAATCAGAAACGAGCCGCGAGACATTACCGCCGAAGGTTGGCGTTGGCAAGCTGAACAAATTATCAAATACATTCGGGAAATTGATAAAAAACATACGTTAATTGTTGGCTTTGAGGAATGGAATAGCCGCCAAACGATGATAAAGTCGAAACCTTTTGCCGATGACAACATAATTTACACTTTTCATTATTACGATCCATTTATTTTTACCCATCAAGGAGCAACCTGGGCAGGAAGTGGTTTAGTTGAATTGCGAAATATTCCTTTTCCATATTCCTCGAAAGAAAAAATAAAAGTGCCGAAAACCGGCGGACCCTGGGTTGAAGGAATGGCGGCAAGTTATGAAAAAGATTCAAATTCCGAAAAAATATTTGCCGATTTGAAAGAGGCTAAAGATTGGTCAGTCAAAAATAAAGTGCCGATTTTTCTTGGAGAATTTGGCTCATATAATCAATATTCAACGCTTGAAAGCCGTTGCCGACACGCCCAAGTTATTTATTCGGCATTGGGAAAACTAAAAATCCCCAACGCTTGGTGGGAATGGGATGGTGGGTTTAATATGTTTAAAAAAGAAACCCCCGAAATTGCCGATTGTATGCGAAAAGCCATTGATTCTTATGGTTTACCAGAGGCAAGCAATTAATTTTTATGCCAAAACTTTCAATCATTTTAGTTTTAATATTAACCTTTTCAACCGTGGTTTTTGCCCAGGATTTACAAAATCAACGTCGAAATCTGATGCCCGTTCCGGCAAATATCGCTTGGAAAAACGGACGGTTAGCCATTAATAAGAATTTTTCTGTCTCACTTTCAGGAAAAACTGATGAGCGTTTAAAATCATATATTTTCCGAGTGTTGCGCCGTTTGGAAGGACGAACAATTTTTGAGTTTTCGAGAGAATATTCAAATTCGACAAATGCAACTCTTTCGATTGAAACACAATCCACCGGAAATGCGATTCCGAAACTTGGCGACGATGAATCCTACAATCTTGAAATTTCTGACAAACAAGCCAAATTAACTGCGCCGACTACAGTTGGAGCGATGCGTGGACTCGAAACTCTTTTACAGCTTTTAGAACGCGACAAAGACGGCTTTTATTTTCCGGCAGTTTCGATAAACGACAAACCACGTTTTGCGTGGCGCGGACTGCTTATTGATGTGGCGCGACATTTTCAACCGATAGAAGTTTTGAAGCGAAATCTGGATGCAATGGCAGCAGTCAAAATGAATGTTTTGCATTGGCATTTGACGGAGGATCAAGGGTTTCGCGTTGAAACCAAAAAGTTTCCAGAACTTCATCTTCAAGGCTCGGATGGAGATTTTTATTCACAAGACCAAATCCGCGAGATCATTAAATACGCAGCAGATCGCGGAATTCGGGTAATGCCGGAATTTGATATGCCCGGACATGCAACGGCTTGGGTTGTTTCACATCCCGAGATTGCATCTGCGTCCGGACCATATAAAATCGAGCGTCAACCCGGGATTTTTGATCCAACAATGGATCCGACAAACGAAAAAACTTACAAATTGTTGGAGCCGTTCTTTGCGGAAATGGCGGCACTTTTCCCGGATGCGTATATGCACATCGGAGGGGATGAAAACGAAGGCAAACAATGGGCGGCAAATGCTGATATTCAAGCCTTTATGAAGAAAAACGGTTTGAAAACTCAGGACGATTTGCAGCAATATTTCAACAGAAGAATCCTCAAATTTCTGCAAAAGAACGGCAAAATCATGATGGGTTGGGACGAAATTTTTCAGCCCGATATTCCAAAAGAAATTGTTATTCAGTCGTGGCGCGGACAGGAAGCCCTCGGGAAAGTTGCCCGTCAAGGTAATCAGGGAATCTTGTCGAACGGCTACTATATTGATCTGATGCAGCCTGCCTCGGATCATTATGTGGTTGATCCGCTTCCTGCAAATACGACATTGACACCGGATGAACAAAAACGGGTTTTAGGAGGGGAAGCGACGATGTGGAGCGAGTGGGTTTCGCCCGAAACGATCGATTCGCGCATTTGGACTCGAACTGCGGCGATTGCTGAGCGTTTGTGGTCGCCACGCGAAATCAACGACATTGATGATATGTATCGCCGTCTTGATGTAATCGGTTTGCAACTGGAGGAACTAGGCTTAACTCATCGCAAAAATCAAACAATGTTGCTTAGACGTTTGGCAAATAGCGATCATATTGAGACTTTACAAAATTTAGTTGCAATCATTGAACCCGTAAAAATCTACCAACGCTACCAAGTTCGCCCGCAATCAATGCTTTCGCCATTGACGGGATTGATTGACGCAGCACAAGCTGATGCTCCAAAAGCCAGAATTTTCAATAAGTTAGTGCAGAAATTCACCTCTCAAAAAAATCCGGATGATGCGGCAAAACTCAAAAATACCTTTACTGAATGGAAAAATACAGGTGTTCAGCTAAAAACTTTAATGGAAAATAATCCATCACTTTTTGAAGCCAAACAACTTGCAACAGATCTAACTGATTTGGGAGAAATTGGTTTAGAAATTACAGATATTTTACAAAATGGCAAAACCCCAAATGCGGATTGGAAAAATACTAAGCTAAAAAGATTAGTTGAAATTGCCAAACCCAAAGCTGCTTTAGAAATTCAAGTAGTTGAAAGTATGAAAAAATTAGTTGAAATGGTTAGTGCGAAATAAATGACAAAGAAAAATAACTTTACACGACGCGAATTTTTAGAAATCAGCGGATTAGGTGCAACCGGTTTGCTGCTGACTCAAACTGCAATTTCTCAACCTCCCGTAAAATCAAAAAAAATGCTTCTTTACATTGGAACTTATACCTCGACCGGAAAAAGTGAAGGAATTTATGTGCACGAATTTGACTCAGAAACAGGCAAATTAACTCCGATTCAAATAGTCAAAAATGTGCTGGAACCATCTTTTTTAACCATCAGAAAAGACCGCAAATTTCTATACGCGGTCAATGAATTACTAGAATATGAAGGCAAAAAAAGCGGTTCAGTTAGTGCTTTTTCCATTGACCAAAAAACCGGAAATTTGCAGTTCTTGAACAAACAATCAAGTTTAGGCGACGCTCCGTGTTTTATCACGACCAGCGAAAACGGAAAATTTGCCCTGATTGCTAATTATTTGGGGGGAAATGTTTCAGTTTATCCAATTGAAAAAGACGGCAACCTTGGTGCTTCGGTTAGTTTAGTTCAGCATTCAGGAACGGGTCCGAATAAAGACCGTCAAGAAGCGGCTCATGCCCATTCGATTACCCTAAGTCCCGACAATCATTTTGCTTATGCCTGTGATTTGGGAATTGACAAAATAATGATTTATCGTTTTGACCATAACACCGGCAAGTTGACACCAAACGAAAACCAAGCATTTTATCAAACCAAAGGGGGCGCAGGACCAAGACATTTTTCATTTCATCCAAACGGCAAATTTGCTTTTGTTATCAATGAATTGGATTTAACAATTACTGCACTCGCTTTTGATGAAAAACTCGGAATTCTTAAAGAAATTCAAACAGTTCCGACACTTCCCGTAGGGGCTTCAAGAGCAGGGGCGAGCTGTGCAGATATTCACGTTTCGCCCAATGGAAAATTTTTATATGGCTCAAATCGGGGTCATAACAGTATTGTTTCGTATCAAATAGACGAAAAAACAGGCAGTCTGAAATACCTCGAACACATTTCCACACAGGGCAAAAAACCGCGAAATTTTTCGATTGACCCAAGCAGAAAATTTTTGTTGGTCGCCAATCAGGATTCAGATAATATCGTAGTTTTTCGCATTGATGAACAAACGGGCAAGCTCCAATCAAACGGAAATATTGCTAATGTGCCTGTTCCTGTTTGTTTGAAATTTATGCCAGCTTTTTAAACTTGAAAAAAAGTAAATTATGTCGGAAGAAACCAATAAAACTCGGCTTATCTCGTTGGATGTTTTTCGCGGAATGACGGTGGCGGGAATGATTTTAGTCAATAATCCAGGAACTTGGGAGGCAATTTATCCGCCGCTTGAACACGCGCCCTGGAACGGGTTGACTCCGACGGATTTGGTCTTTCCAAATTTCTTGTTTATCGTCGGAATTGCCATTCCAATCGCGCTCGGCAAACGTATCGAAGAAGGAATCACGGCAAGCGTTTACTGGAAAATCTTTCGCCGTGCCGCCATTATTTTTTTGATCGGGTTGTTTATCGCTGCATTTCCCTACTTTGATCTTTCGACTTTAAGAATTCCCGGCGTATTGCAAAGAATCGCAGTTTGTTATCTGATAGCTTCGCTGATTTTTTTGCATACAAATTGGAAACAACAATTAGGAATCGGCATCGGATTGCTTTTGGTTTATTGGTTTTTGATAACTTCGATTTCCGTTCCGGGCTGCGAAATTACAACGATGGACGACAAAGAATGCAATTTGCCGGCTTACATTGACCGTTCGATTTTGGGTGTCAATCATATTTGGAGTCTGGGCAAAGTTTATGATCCTGAAGGAATTCTTTCAACAATTCCCGCGATTGTGACGGCACTTGCCGGAGTTTTGACGGGAACCTGGCTCAAAACCACTCGGAGCGATTTGGAAAAAGTCGGCGGAATTTTCTTTTTCGGGGTTGTTCTTTGTGCTTTAGGTTTGCTCTGGAATCTGATTTTTCCGTTTAACAAAGCACTTTGGACAAGCTCGTATGTTATTGTCACGGCGGGACTTGCGCTATGTTTTTTGGGTTTTTGCTATTGGCTGATTGATATTAAGAATTATACAAAATGGACTAAACCTTTCGTGATTTTCGGTTCAAATGCGTTGGCACTTTATTTCGGCGCGGAAATGACGGCAAAAATTCTTGATTTGATTCAGATGACAGGCAAAAACGGCGAACCGATTCCTTTGCAGGGCTGGATTTTTGAAACGATTTTTTTACCTTTGGGTTCGCCCATAAATGCTTCGCTGATGTATGCGGTTTGTTTCGTGCTGATTTGGCTTTTTGTGATGTGGATTTTGTATCGCCGTAAAATTTATATCAAGATTTAGATAATCTGTAATGAAATTTTCTGATAAAAACTTAGTAAAAAAAGGCGGAAACTCGCACATTAGTAAGGGTGAAAAGATGAATTACGACAACAACTTAACACACTTGCTAACGCGCGTGTTTCTGCCTCATTTGTTTCTCGTTCTGTTTCTTTGCTTTTCGGCAATCGGACAAACCAAATCGGCGTTTAATAAATTAACTTTCAGTGACGAGTTCGAGGGGAAACAGCTTGACCAATCCAAATGGACGGCGGAAATCGGCGGAAAAGGTTGGGGAAATCAAGAGTTGCAGTATTACACAAACTCGACTGAAAACGCCTTTTTGGATGGCGCAGGAAATTTGGTTATCAGAGCCGTTAAGCTCAATCCGCCGTTGAGTTTAGACTGCTGGTATGGACCTTGCCAATACACTTCGGCACGGTTGATTACCAAAGGAAAATTCCAGCAAAAATACGGCAGATTTGAAGCGCGAATCAAAGTTCCGAGCGGGCAAGGGATGTGGTCGGCTTTTTGGATGCTCGGCAACGATATTGACAAAGTTGGTTGGGCGCAGTGCGGCGAAATTGACATTATGGAAAACATCGGGCGCGAACCGAAAACCGTTCACGGCACGATTCACGGTCCCGGCTATTCGGGCGACAAAAGCATCGGTGCGCTTTTCAAAATCAAGAAAAATGTTTCCGATGATTTTCACGTTTTTTCAACTGAATGGGGCGAAAATAAAATTGAGTTTTTCGTGGATGGAAAACGCTATAAGACTTTGACTCCCAAAGATTTACCAAACGGGGCGAAATGGGTTTATGACCATCCTTTTTTTATGATTTTGAATTTTGCCATCGGCGGACCGTGGGGCGGAAATCCTGACAAAACTTCGGTTTTTCCGCAGAAAATGGTTATTGATTATGTTCGGGTTTATCAGTGATTTTAGATTTTACATTTTAAATTTTGGATTGGTGTCACAATGAAAAATTTCTGGCTGATTCTGGTGTTAAGTTTTTTTATAGCTGAAAATGCAGCGGCTCAAAAAACTGAAATTTCATTGAATTCCGGTTGGAAATTCCGCGAAGTTAATAAAACGGAATGGCTTCTGGCGACTGTTCCGGGCTGTGTTCATACCGATTTGATTGCCAACAAAAAAATCGAAGACCCGTTTTACCGCGATAACGAAAAAGATCTGCAATGGATCGGCAAAACCGATTGGGAATATCAGACGACATTTAATGTTTCTGCCGAAATGTTGAAACGCCAAAATCTTGAAATCGTTTTCCAAGGACTCGACACTTACGCCAATGTTTTTCTCAATGATAAACCGATTTTAGATGCCGATAATATGTTTCGGACGTGGCGGGTTGATGTCAAAAAATTCTTGAAACAAGGCGAAAATATTTTGCGAATCAAGTTTCGCTCACCAATCAACGAAATTTTGCCGTTGATGAAAAAGCTTGATTACGAATTGCCTGCTGTCAATGATCAGGGTGAAAAAACCTCGCCTTACACACGCAAAGCTCCGTATCAATTCGGCTGGGATTGGGGACCAAGATTTGTGACTAGCGGCGTTTGGAAGCCGGTTAATTTGGAAGTTTGGGACGATGCACGAATTGAGGATTTACAGATAAAACAGAATAAAATTTCTAAAGAAAATGCTGATTTGAGTGCGATTGTTGAAGTCGTTTCGGCTAGTGAAAACGAGGCGTTGCTGGAAATTGTAAATGCAGGTTTTAAACAAAAAGTAGCTGCACAAACAGTCAAACTTAAAAAAGGGTTAAATAAAATTTCGCTTGATTTTGCCATTACCAATCCGAAACTTTGGTTTCCGGTCGGATTTGGCGAACAGCCGCTCTACACTTTCAAAGCGAAACTTACTCTAAATAAAAAAACTGTTGACGAGCGATTTAAGCGAACAGGTTTGCGAACGCTTGAACTTCGTCAAAAGCCCGATAAAGACGGCATTAGTTTTGAATTTGTGGTCAATGGAATTCCGATTTTTGCTCACGGCGCAAACTGGATTCCGGCGGATATTTTCCCGACCCGAATTACTCCCGAAAAATACAAAAACCTGTTAGATTCGCTCAAAAATGCCAATATGAATATGCTCCGCGTTTGGGGTGGCGGCATTTACGAAGATGATTATTTTTACGATTGGGCGGACGAAAACGGGGTTTTGATCTGGCAGGATTTTATGTTTGCCTGCTCGATGTATCCAGGCGATAAAGCTTTTTTGGAAAATGTTCGCGCCGAAGCGATTGATAACGTCAAACGCTTGCGAAATCATCCGTCAATCGTCATTTGGGTTGGCAATAACGAAATCGAATCTGCTTGGACGCATTGGGGTTGGAAAGAACATTTGCCTAATTTTATTTGGGACGATTATTTGAAACTTTTCACCCGACTGTTGCCCGAAGTTTTGGATGAATACGATCCATCGCGTCCGTATTGGCAAAGTTCACCCAGTTCAAATTTTCAAGCTGATTCAGATTCGCAACGCATCGGCGATGTTCATTATTGGGAAGTTTGGCACGCCGAAAAACCTTATAAAGAATACGAAAAACAGTTTCCGCGTTTTATGAGCGAATACGGTTTTCAGTCGTTTCCCGAACTCGAAACCGTCAAAACTTACACCACCGAAGAAGACCGTAAATCAATCGAAACGCCGATTATGCTCGCGCATCAACGCCATCCGCGCGGCAATCAACTCGTTCGGCAATATCTGCTCCGCGAATACAACGAACCGATAGATTTCGAGTCGTTTTTGTATGTCAGTCAGGTTTTGCAGGCGGAAGGAATCAAAATCGGCGCGGAACATTTTCGGCGCATAATGCCGAGAAATATGGGTTCGCTCTATTGGCAGGCAAACGATTGTTGGCAGGTCGCTTCGTGGTCGGGAATGGATTATTTCGGACGCTGGAAGGCTCTGATGTATTACACCAAACGCTTTTATGCTCCGATGTTAATTTCTCCATTTGTTGAAGATAACGGCAATTTAAACGTCTTTGTTGTTTCCGATTCGCCTGAAGCAAAACAGGCGCAGATGGTTTTGAGTTTGGTTGATTTGAACGGCAAAATTTTGAGTTCAAAGCAGACGGATTTATTGGTTGAACCAATCAAAGGAAAATCGTATTTTTCGCAAAAAGTGGGCGAATTTTTGAATGGTGCGGACGAGAAAAATGTATTCCTGTTGGCTGAATTGAAGGTTGGCGGAAAAACGGTTTCGCAGAACGAATATTTCTTCAAACCGTTCAAAGAATTGAGCGTTTCAAAACCTTCGATAAAAACGGAAATTTCAGCGACTGCAAACGGTTTCAAGATCGTTTTATCAACTGACAAATTGGCAAAATCAGTTTATTTATCGGGATTTACAAAGGGGTTTTTTACGGATAATTATTTCAATTTGATTCCAAACCGAAACATTGAAATTGAGTTTCAAACAACCGAAAAAATGAGCGTGGACGAATTTCGGAATAGGTTGAAAGTGCGTTCATTGATTGAAGCATTTAATTAGAATTTAGAAAAACTATGAAAAAAATTTACGAATTTACAAAACAGATTTTTGTTCTAAACTTAACAATTTTGTTGTTCTTCAACACTTTGATTTTGCCGGTTTCCGCAAACGAAGTTTTACCTTACCAAAACCCACAACTTTCGATAGACGAACGGGTTAAGGATTTATTGGCGCGAATGACTCTGGAAGAAAAAGTCGCACAAATGATGTGTGTTTGGATGCAAAAACCGAATGACAACACGGGAATTCCGAAAGAACAATTACCTTTTGGCGGAAAATTTTCGCTCGAACTTGCTAGAAAAAATTTTCCCAACGGAATCGGACAATTTGCCCGACAACGTGAATTATTAAACCCGAAAGAATCCGCCGAATATGCCAACGCAGTGCAAAAATGGCTCAAAGAAAGCACCCGTTTGGGCATCCCGGCGATGATTCACGACGAAATTTTGCACGGAAATATGTCGAGTGGTTCAACCGTTTTTCCCACGCCGTTGTCGTTGTCTTCGAGTTGGGACACTGATTTGATTTCGCGTGTTTTTACTGTGGCGGCGCGGCAAACCCGTTATCGCGGGACGCATCAGGTTCTCGGACCGAATATGGATTTAGCCCGCGAAGCTCGTTGGGGACGCACCGAAGAAACCTACGGGGAAGACCCGTATTTGACCTCGCGGATGGTCGTTACGCTCGTCAAAGCGATTCAAGGAAACGCGACCTACGACAATCCGAAAATTGACGACACGCACGTTATTGCGACAGGCAAACACTTTGCGGGACACGGACAACCCGAAAACGGCACAAACATCGGACCTGTTAATTTATCCGAAAGACTTTTGCGCGAAACGCATTTTGTTCCGTTTGAAGCTGCGGTCAAAGAGGCGAGTTTGTTCAGCATAATGCCCGCTTATCACGAAATTGACGGCGTTCCCGTTCACGCAAACCGTTGGATGCTCGATACGCTTTTGCGAAAAGAATGGGGGTTCAAAGGCGCGGTTGTTTCGGATTATTATGCGATTAAAGAACTTAAAGACCGCCATAAAGTTGCTGCGGATTATGCGGATGCTTCACGTCAGGCTCTCGAAGCGGGCTTGGATGTTGAATTGCCTGATCCCGAAGCGAATAAAAATCTAATTGATTTGGTCAAATCGGGCAAAGTTTCCGAAAAACTAATTGACCAAGCCGTTTCGCGGATTCTTTATCAAAAATTCCAACTTGGTCTGTTTGAAAATCCTTATGTTGATGCCGAAAAAGCTGCGAAAACTACTGATTCGGCAGAAGATAGAGCATTAGCAGCGGAATCTGCCAGACGCGCTATCGTCCTTTTGAAAAATGAAAAAAATACACTGCCGCTGGATAAATCGAAACTAAAATCCATTGCCGTGATTGGTCCAAATGCTGATAAAGCGCACCTTGGCGGCTACACCGATCCGCGTCCGCCGCGCACCGTCAGCATCTTGGAAGGTGTTAAAAATAAAGTTGGCAACGCGGTCAAAGTCAATTATGCCGAAGGCGTTAAAATTACCAAAGAAGGCGGAAATTGGTTTGGCGATACGGCAACTTTAAACGATCCCGCCAGCGACCAAAAATTGATTGATGAAGCCGTAAAAACAGCCAAAATGTCGGATTCAGTTATCCTCGTAATTGGTGGAAACGAAGACACTAACAAAGAAGGCTGGGCAGAAAATCATCTCGGCGACCGCGATTCTTTGGAACTTGTCGGACGGCAAAACGAACTCGTGAAAGCCGTTTTAGCGACAGGCAAACCCACCGTAGTTTTTCTGATAAATTCGGGACCGCTGGCGATAAATTATGTGGCAGAAAATGTTCCGGCGATTCTGGAAGGCTTTTACCTTGGCGAAGAAACCGGCACAGCCGCCGCTGATGTTTTGTTCGGCGATTACAATCCGGGCGGAAAATTGACCGTTTCATTTCCGCATTCAGTTGGGCAATTACCGATTTATTACAACCGCAAACCATCTGCCCGACGCGGTTACAGATTTTCGACCACTGATCCGCTTTTCCCGTTTGGATTTGGTTTGAGCTACACAACTTTCAAATATTCAAACTTGAAAATTGCTAAACCCAAAATTGGCACAAACGAAGAAACAACGGTTACGGTTGACATCACCAACACGGGCAAAGTTCGTGGCGATGAAGTCGCGCAAATGTATATCCGTGATGAAGTTAGCTCGGTAACCCGCCCGATTAAAGAACTGAAAGATTTTGCCAGAGTTTCAATCGAACCCGGACAAACAAAAACGGTCACGTTCAAAATTACGCCCGCCAAATTGCAGTTCTACAACCGCGAAATGAAGCGAGTGGTCGAACCCGGCACGTTTCAAATTATGGTCGGTGGAAACTCAATTGATTTGTTGAAAGAAACTTTAGAAGTAATTTCAAACTGAATTTACCTTTACTTTTGGGAATTCCCAATGATTGATAAGGGTAAGTTATAAAAATAGTAAGGTGAAAAGAAAGAATTATTATTTTATTTTTTGATTGGCATTAATTATGATGTTATTTGTTGTGTGAAAAATAATTTTTCAAAAAAAATTGCAGAGTAAAACGATTTACTATTGACTATTATGTAATTATTGTTAGTATTCACACCATAAAAAAATAAAATGGCAAAGAGAATCAATTTAAAATTAGTTAATGTAGCCCGTTCCGATACCGTTCGAAGTATAAATCGGCAAATTATCCTGAACTACATTCGTGAAGAGGGACCAATCTCACGGGCAGACATTGCAAAAATGACTGATCTCCAACGCTCAACCGTTTCACTTATTGTCGAAGAGTTAATTGATACAGGTCTTATCAATGAAGTTTACGGCGAATCCTCCGGCGGCAGACCACCCCAATTATTATCACTAAAAACTACTCACGCAGTTGCTATAGGTGTTGAGTTGGGGAAAAAGACAACCAGTATTGCAACTGCAGATTTAAGTGGAAGAATCCTGGAAAAAGAACAATTTTTGACTGAAATTGACATAGACAAAACCTTAAATCGAGTCATTGAAATTATAAAACATTTTGTGCAAAAAAATAACGGTTCAATCGAAGGAATCGGTGTCAGTGTTCCCGGGATGGTTGAGTCCTGGGATAGCGACGTTTTGATAATTCCTCACTTAAATTGGCATCATCCCGGAATTGCTCAGAAAATCCGGGAGGCTATAGGATTACCCGTAAAAATTGAGAATGATGCAAATGCAGCGGCGTTAGCTGAACTCTGGCTGGGTCGCCCTAAAGTTAAAAATGCCAGAGATTTTATTTTGGTTTATATTACCAAGGGTATAGGAACCGGAATTGTTTTTGACGGAGAAATTTACCGTGGTAAAAACGGGGTTGCCGGCGAATTCGGGCATATGACCATCGGTGATAATGCTCCGATTGCCTGTGCAGCGGGAAGTTACAGATGTTGGGAGGCTTTCGCTTCAGAACGTGCGGCAGTAGCTCGATATAATGCCCTTACAAATAAAACTAACGGAACTGAGTCAACCAATTTTTCCGAAATTATTTCTTTGGCAATAAGTGGGGACGAAAAAGCACAAATTGCACTTAAGGAAACAGCAAAATATATTGGAATAGGAATTTCCAACCTTATTCAGGGGCTTTCTCCCGAAATGACCTTAGTGGGTGGCAAAATTGTTCAGGTTTGGGATTTAGTTAAAGATGAAATTATTAATTCAGCAGTCAACAGCATTTGTCAGGGCTATCCTTCGGTCAATATTATTCCATCAACTTTGGGGTTATCCCCAACCTTAAAAGGAGCTTTCAGTTTAATTTTGGCAAATAAATTTTCTTTAGTCCGAAACGCATAAATTTACCAAACAGAAACACAAATTATTTAACTGAACTTACATCGCTTCTGATTCGAGGCGATTTTTTTTATTCCCAAATAAATTTTCTTGAAAAAGATTGCATTTTTTCAAGCACAGTTAAAGTTTGGATCAATTGGCTTAAAATTTGTATTTAATAAATAGCTAAAATATTTCCAAAATTTCTAGGTTGAACTGTGGAAAAATCCCCATCAATTTGTAAAATTCCCCAACAGGCAATTTGTTTTTTGGAAGTCAAAATTTTTGTTAAAAATGTTTAAACCAAACTAAATAAGTAATTTAACTTATTGAAAAAATGAAAGTTAGGTATATTAATTCTTTGGAATCAAAGTTGCAATCCTGAGTCCAAAAGCAAAGATTGAATCTTTGTTCCACCCCCGAAAATTAAATAATCTGAGGACAAAATATGAAAGTCAGGATAATTATTATTTGTGTCTTTATGCTCAGTTGTTTGTTTTTTGGATTTAGATCAAATTTTCCAAAGATAAATGCACAAAAAAATGAAATCGAATTCCCCGAAATAATTGTAATGGGTCAACAGGCAATGCTTGGCAGAATAACATTCAATCATGCCAAACACGCCATACAGGGTCCCGGTGGTTTAAGTCCAATTGCTTGTGTTTATTGCCATCACGTTGAACAGCCATTGAGCGAAGCCGCCAAGAATCCACTTCATAAAACTGTTTTTCCGGCTGACCGGATCATTACCCTTACGGCTGAAACATTTAAGGATATTAATACCCCAAAAGTAATCGGTTGCCGAAATTGTCATATTAGAAAGGATGCAACCCCAACAGTTCTAAAAGAAATACCGCAAATTTCTGAGGGAGATAAAATTACCGTTCTAACCAACCATAATGCTTTTCACCGAAGATGTGCCGGTTGTCACGATCAGGTCTTAAAAGATAATCCAGCATCAAATGCGCCAAAATCTACCCAATGCACAAGTTGCCATAAGAAGTCTTAAACAATAAGTCTGAGCAAAGTAAAATACCAAAACCCAATGTTGAATCAAGAGTTGGACAACCAAAAGAAGCAGTTGGATTATTTGAGGTTCTTGAATCCAGCTAAATTTCGAAGAAATGATTTCAAAACAATAATTATTAACTCAACCAAAAAACCAATTTAGGTTTAAGGGCTTTTATTGAATCTATTTCACAATTTTGAAATTAAATCTTTGATTTCCTGTTTCGTTTTTTGAAAGTAAATAAAATATGCTGCCCCCCAAAAAAATTTTAGTAATTTTATCATTATCAGTTTTTGTCGGAGTTTTGATCTGGTTATTCACAAACCCTTCAAAAGCTTCGACTCCGATAAATTCTTCAATTGCTAAACACAAAAAAATTGGGAAAACAGATTGCCAGGACTGTCATATTGCTGTTATTAAACAAAAAAATATGCATCCCGTTGCTGAAGATTGTTCGGGATGTCACACATATACGGAATCAAATGAAGCAGCCGAAGTAAAATTAGTAAATTCGATCCCGGGTTTATGTTTTACCTGTCACACAGACAAACAGGAAGATTTTGAAAAGAAAAAATTCAAACACGTCGCAGCAGAATCGGATTGCACAGTTTGCCACAGCCCGCATTCATCTGATGAACCGGCAATTTTGAAGGATAAAACCAACCAATTGTGCTTTATGTGTCATTCCGATAAACAGGATGAAATTGAGCATAAATCCTTTGCTCACGCTCCGATTAAAGATGTCGGATGCTCAACCTGTCACAATCCGCATGCCGCTGATTATTCTCCTTTACTGAAACTGAAAGTCAATGAACTTTGTTTGTCCTGTCATGGTTTAAGTGCAGGAAATAAACCAAATCAGGCATTTTTAACCGTCAACAATCATAGTCAAATTCCTGAAAAATATTCAGATAAAGCAAAAAAAATATTTCTTGACGGTGATGGTTTAGGTCATCCGTATTTCAAACATCCGGTGGGTGGCGTTCCTGACCCGTCCCAACCTGGTGCGATGATTACCTGTTTGAGCTGTCATAATCCGCACGCCGGAAAAACCGTTCAAATGTATAAGGGTGACCTTGGGAAACAGGCACTTTGTGATAAATGCCATAAATAAAGAGTTAATTATGCTTAATAAAAAACTTAATCTGCAAACCAAAGTTATTTTATTTCTTTTCTTATTCGGGGCGTTGGCTTTTTCACCGATTTTTGGACAAAAAAAGAATGGAAATAAACCAGTTAAGATACCTGATTTGGTTTATCCGCCGCCGCCTGAAAAAGCCCGTATCAAATATATCGGTTCTGTTTCAAATAGTCTGGATGTAGAACCGCCGAAGCAAAAAGGATGGCTCCAAAAGTTAGTTAATGACCAAGGATCAAACCCGGTTCTCGGCATGGTTCGTCCGATTAGTGTTGTAGTTGACTCGAAAGAACGGATTTTTGCGGCGGATTCGTTGAGTTCAACTGTTTTCGTTTTTGACTCAAAGATGAAAAAAATGGATTTGTTAGGGGTTAAAGGGTCAGGTCGGTTGGTTAATCCATTCGGTTTAGCCGTGGATAAAAGTGACAATGTTTATGTTTCCGACACCGCCCTCAAACGGGTTAATGTTTATAACCCGTCCGGAGATTTAATTGCTTCAATAAATAAAGTTGGAAATGAATTCATCACAAACCCCACGGGATTAGCAATTGATGATGCAAATAATCGTTTGTTGATCGTTGATTCCCGGGCTCACAAAATTTTCGTCAGTGATTTAAATCAATTAGACAAAGGTGAAACTTTTGGTCAAAAGGGAGAAGGAGACAGCGAATTTTTCTTTCCCAGTTATGTGGCGGTGGATAAGGACGGTGCAATTTATGTTTCTGACACATTGAACTTTTGTATAAAGGTTTTCGATAAAAACTTCAAATTCATTAAGCGAATTGGTGAACATGGAACCGGAATGGGGATGTTTGACCGACCGAAAGGAATTGCTCTGGATAGCGAAGGTCACCTTTATGTAATTGATTCCGCATTTAGTAATTTTCAAATTTTTGATAAGGACGGAAACCTGTTGCTGTTTGTCGGCAATTACGGGGAAGAACCAGGCTTTTTCCGCCTTCCGTCAGGAATTTTTATTGATAAACACGATCGAATTTATGTGGCGGATCAAATCAACCGCAGAATTCAAATGTTTCAATATTTAGCGGGTAATTAAAAGATTTCAGAACATTTTAAGGCAGTATCAGAATGTTCAAAAAAAGGATTTGCACGATACCAATTATGGTTCGAGTAAATAAATGCTGATTTAATTTTTCAGCAATTTTGAAGGAGGTGAATATGTTATTTAAATATGCCAAAACTTTGTTTTTGATGTTGACATTGAGCATCTTGGCTTTTGGACAGTTAGCAAGTGACGGACCGAAAAATGCAATTGTCGGAACAAGTCACGACTTGAGAGGAAAATTCTCTGGATCAACTGCCATTTGCGAATTTTGCCATGTCCCGCACAAATTCAATAGTTTATCAACTAATCCCCCATTGCTTTGGAATATGCAGGTAAAATCGGGTTCTTACTCGACTTACAGCAGCTCCTCTTTTGATGGGCAGGGAACAATCCGAGACCCAAGCACTGCCAGCACTACAAATGGGGCTGCTTATATGAGTCTGCTTTGTCTGAGTTGCCATGATGGAACTGTTACACAGGCTTCATTTTATCAAGTGACGCAAGGTATGGGTGGTGCTAGTCTTTCAGGTTCATTTACAGCTCAAAATCTTGGTGGTTCTTCGGGACTTACCAACGACCATCCGGTTGATTTTATTTACAGCGTTTCATTGGCAACAACCGACGGCGGCTTAAAATCCCCGACCGAAGGTGCAGCAGTCAGAGTGCCGTATGTCGGAACTCCGGCTTTGCCGCTTTATAAAGATCAACCAAGTGATGTAAGTGGAAGAATGGAATGTGCAACTTGTCATAATCCGCACAGTAATACCAATCAAGGATTCTTGCGGATGACAAACAATGGCAGTGCCCTTTGCTTGAATTGTCACGGTTAATGATGATTCACGGGGAGGGGGAATCGTATTTGGGTTGGTTTCCCCTACCAACTTTTCAAAAAAATGAGGAGTGGTTATGAAAATTAAAATTGTAGTAATGATAGTCGGGGTTGTTATTTTGCTATCTGTTTTTGGCTTAATTTATCTTCAGGGAGAATCCCAAAAAGCTACAACAGCGGAGATAAAACAAACGGAGACCTTGCCAACGGTTCAACCGGTTCCGACCGAAACAGTGACGAACTTACCGCCGTCGCAACTCCAAACGGAATCTGTCTTACAACCCGTTTCATCACCAATTACAAAAGAGTCTTCGGAATTTGTTGCGATTCATAATTCATCAGTTAAAACTATTGAATTGCCGGTAAAAACCGGAAAAGTTGCTGAACTTCCAAATGATGTAGCCGCTACCGTCAATGAAGCCTTAATAACCAAAAAACAACTAAATGAAGAATTGAACAGATTGTTGATTTCTCCGGGATCGCACGGAGGAATAAATGCTGACAAAAAGGAAGAATTGCGCCAATTGGCTTTAGAAGAATTGGTAGCAAAGGAACTTGCTTTTCAGGAAGCAAAAAAGATCGGGTTAAAGGCTTCGCCAACTGAAATTAATTCTTCGTTGGATAAAATAAAGAAGCGTTACCAAACCGAAAAAAGTTTTAATGAAGCACTTACGGTAGAAAAAATTACTGAGGATGAATTAAAAAAACAAATTGAAAGAAATTTGCTTTTGGAAAAAATCAACAAACAGGAAATCGAAAATAAATCAAAGATCAGTGATACGGAAGCAAAACAACATTACGAAGCAAATAAAACGAAATTTGTGATTCCTAATTCCCTCAGATTGTGGAATATCGTTATCAAAATCGAAACCGGAAAAGAATCTCAAGCTCAAGAAAAAATAAAGAAAATCTATCAATTGTTAAAAGAAGGAAGCGACTTTTTTTCCGTTGCTTATAAATATTCTGAGGATGATTACCGAATTATGGGTGGTGATTACGGTTGGATCCATCGCGGACAATTAGTGCCGGAATTGGAGCAAATTGTTTTTAACGCAAAAGTTAATGAATTATCTGAACCGTTGCAAACCAGTTTTGGCTGGCAGGTTTTCAAAGTTGGTGAAATCCGCCCGGAAAAGCAAATGAGTTTTGAAGAGGCTAAAGAAAAGATCAAGGAAGGACTCCATAAACAACGCATTAGACAAGTCCGTATTGATTTTGTCAATCGCCTGAAAAGTTCGGCTGATATTAAATACAACAGCAATAGTTAATTGTAAATAATTTAATTTTGGCATGTTTGGTTTTGTTTTTTTCAATTGGTAAAGGAGGCAAATAAAAATTATGAAGACATTTTTGCTTTCAGTTTTGCTCGTTTTTTATCCATTAGTCAGCATTTTTGCTCAAATGGATAAAATGGATTCTTTGCCAAAGCCTGAAATTTTTGCCAATTCCATTCCTTGTGAGGCGGCAAATAAAAACTTTGTGTTCGATTATTTTATAAATTCGGACACAAAAGTTTCATTTATTTGTGACGGTAATTCCTGGGTAGAATTTTTGCCGAATAGTTCAAATAATAGTTTGGACGATACACCAACTTTTTCAACTCTTACTAAAATTCCAATAGTAAAAATCACTGAAACGGAAATCGGATTAAATAAATTAAATCTTGAATTGGCTGAGTTTAATTATATTTATACCAAGTCTATTAAACATTCCAACCAAACTATTGAATTCAGTGGTTTTACGGTGGAAAATGAGAATTCCCGAAAATTACCGGCTTTTTATCTCGTCCCGCCAAAAATATCAAAAGATGCCCACAGAATTGAACTGAGTGGTGCTTTTAATTTCGGTTTTAATAACTCTAAAGCTAGATCAGAGTCTCTCAATTCAAATTTATCCGGTTTGAATCGAAGCGAAACGAATTCACGCGAATTGAATTTTGGAATGGATTTGCATTTGGGAACTTACGTGCTTGATCCGCGCTTTATTAAATTATCGGCGGATTTGAGTTTTGCCCGTGATAAAGGCGCATTTGATAATTATGATACTCGAAACGGGCTTGGCAGAATTGGATTTACTTTAGATTTTTTGCCGACTTCCTGTTATCCATTTAGGTTTAAATATATAAAACAAGACACAAATTTTCTTGATCGTTTTGGTGAAATTACAAATTCCCAGCGCAAGGTTTTAGGATTCAATTGGCAGCTTCACAAAAATAATTTGCCTCATTTATCTGTAAATTACGATCAGATTTCTTATAACACCAAGTATTTAGCAAGCTCTTTTTTCCAAACGGACGGAAAAACTCTTTCGGTAGCGGCTACAGATACAATTTTAGGTTGGGATTTGAGTTCCAACTACAATTTTCAAACTACGGACGAAGTAGTAACCGAAATTAGAACACGACAAAACTATCTTCAATTTCAAGGGCGAAAAAATCTTTCAAAGGAAATGGATGTTTTTATCGGTTCGTTCTATGAAAACCTTAAATTTGACAGCGTTTTAACTGATACCGAACAAAAAATAAAACTTTTGGATTTTCACACCGATTTGAATTACCGAATAAACAAGAAATTTGATACGAGATTTTCGCAAAGGTTCAATTACAACCATAACTCGCTGAATTCGCTTGGCTTAAATTCAACCCCAAATTCCTTTGCGGGTTATGAAACAACCTCTTACTTTAATTCATTTGGTGCACAGGCAAATTATCGCCTTAACTCAAATTTTTCTTTTGGAACGATTGGAAATATTAATTTTATCAAACCGACCGATAATAAATTTGAAAGTGCGACTCAAATGTTTGATGTTGGTGGAACTTTCAATTGGAATAAGACCTTCAAATCCTTTAATTTTAATGCAAATGCAATGGAAGGGATTGCTTATGCCAAATCCAATTTTGGGACGGGGCGAAACATCGAATTTCGTAACTTCAATTTTGGTATAACCTTCGGGCAAATGGATCGTCTTTTAGTTTCAGGCAATTTCAATTATTCTTATCGTCCCGATATTTATCAAATCGGCGGTTATTTTTCGAACAATAATTCTTCAATCAGTCTGACAACTGAGGCAATTCATCCATTTCGTTTACACGTTTCAATCGGAAAAGATGATGTTTCCTATTTAACCTCGCGCGGACGAGAAGACCTTACTCGAAACTTTTTCTCGGCTGGATTGGAACATCGTCTTTTTTCCATTCAGGTGAGTAAAAACCAAAACGACAATTTACGTGATATTTTTACCAATTCTTTTACTATTCCAAATGACAAAATTTTTATTGTATTGCCTAAAGATAATCTGATTCGGGATCCTTTGCTGCGGACAAATGGTTCATCCTCTTCGGCTTTATTTCGGGTTCAGCCGCAAAAAGATTTGACCGTTGAAGTTCGTTATATTGACGACAAGGCTTACTTTGTCGTCACAAATAATATTGCCATCAAACAATTCGATTTTATCAGTTATTACAAGCTCGGAAAATTTGTTTTCAGTGCAGGATATTCCAGACAAAGACAATTAACTGAGGGAGTTTTTTTGAATAACCGTAATTATTTCTTTTTTCGGGCAACCAGACTTTTCAATATTTTTTAAGCGGGTAGGAGCAAAATATGAAATTCATTTCAAAACGGAAAGTTAAAGTTTTAAGCTTAATTATCGGCTTGATTCTGGTCGGATTCGTAGCGTTTGACGTTTCCTCGGCTGCGGAATTCAGTCCGATAATTGAGGATGAAACAGGTGATTTGTATTTTCCGCCCGCCCCCGAAACTCCGCGAATTAAATATCTCAAAAGTCTTTCGTCGCCAAAAGATTGGAAGTTAAAACAATCATCGCTTTTTATGCGGTTCGTTAATAAAGTTATTGGATTTGATAATCACGAAACCAGGCTTATTTTTCCTTACGGAGTAACCACAGACAGTCAAAATCGGCTGATTGTGGCGGATTCAAAAGCTCAAATAATTCACGTTTTTGATTCACAAAGAAAGAAATATTTGGCGATTGAATCCCCCAAGGGAGAAACTTTTGTTTCGATTATCGGAGTGGCAGTTGATGGAAAAGACAATATTTATGTTTCAGATTCTTATACCGGAAAAATGTTTGTTTTCGACCAGAACGGAAAGTTCAAAAAACGTTTAGGGGGTGATGAAGGACTTTTTGGACGACCGACCGGAATTGCAATTGATAAAGAAGAAGAAAGAATTTATGTGGTGGAAACTGAAATTGGACGAATTGATGTTATTGATCTCGATGGAAAATTAATATCCCGTTTTGGTCAACGCGGGAACAAACCAGAAAACTTTAATCGTCCAACCCAGATTTGTCTCAGTCATGATCGGGTTTATGTTACGGACACCATTAATTCGCGGATTCAGATTTTTGATAAAACCGGTAATTTTATAGGTTCAGTTGGAAATCGGGGAAATGGTTCAGGTTATTTGGACAAACCTAAAGGTGTGGCAGTTGACAGCGAAGGGCATATTTACGTGGTTGAGGGATTACGCGACGCAATTGAGATCTTTGATCAGGACGGAAAGTTTCTTTTAGAATTTGGAAATACCGGAAATCAACGCGGTGAATTCTATTTGCCTACTGCCCTCCATATAGACCAGCAGGACAACATTTTTGTTTCTGATTCTTACAACCAAAGAATACAAGTTTTTAAATATCTCAAGGATGGCAAAATGAAAGGGGGTAATGGATAATGCAAAAAGGTTGGTTGAGAATAATTGCACTTTTTATTGTTTGTTTAGGGATTATATATTTCCTAAACATCCAGGTTGTGCATTGCCAGAATTCAAAATCATTACTGCTCCAATCCAAGCACGATTTTACAATTACCACCTCCAGCACTATTCATTCAACCACTGAAACTGCTTCTTGCGTGTTTTGTCATACTCCCCACAATGCAAAACCAAATGTGCCCTTGTGGAATCATACTGCCTCGAATGATGCAACCAATTCCGGCTATACCAGCACAACCATGAAAGCCACCGTAACCGCTGCTACAGCAAACGATTCTTCAAAATTATGTCTGGCTTGCCACGATGGAACTGTTGCCCTTGGTGATACGGTAAACAATGGTGTTATTCCGTTTACTCAAGGCAATAATTATTCGCTACCACCGAATTCTGCCTCGAACCTACATAAAGGCACTGGATTTGGGGATGACCATCCGTTTGCCTTTGTCCCCGTAACCGGAACAGAAATACAAAATCCATTGCCGGGTGATGCCGTAAAATTGGATCATTCGGGGAAGATTCAATGTGTTTCTTGTCATAATCCCCATGTCGAATCAATTGATGCAACTACTAAAAAGTTTTTGGTCAAATCAAATTTACGTTCTGCAATGTGTTTGACTTGTCATACTAAAACAGGTTGGCAAACTTCATCACATTACCAACCAACCAGTTCAAACAATGACAGCCGCTATACGACTGCACAGGGTGCTCATACCGGTTATACTGGAGTTTCAAATAATGGTTGTGAAAGCTGTCATCAAACACATTCACCAACAATCGGGCAACGCTTGCTCAAATTTAATGAGGAAAATACTTGTTATAAATGCCATAACGGTGCAGTAGCAGAAACAACCAAAAATATTCAGGCTGAGTTTCAAAATAAAACCTATCGTCATCCTGTTTCAACTACTCCATCAGTTCATGACGCTTCGGAAAGTCCAACTTCTGTTTCTTTTCGTTTACCGGAAACCAGTGCCGGAACGCCGCGCCATGCTGAATGTGCCGACTGTCATAATTCCCATACCGCAAATTCGCAAACTGCTTCTCCTCCGGCGGCAAATGGTTATTTGAACGGAGTTTCAGGAATTACTTCGACCGGTTCAGCAATCGCAAGTTCACAGTATGAATACCAATTGTGTTTTAAATGTCACGCCGATAGTGCCAACAAACCACAATCCAACGATACCGGAAATATTGGAATAGGTTATGGCAGAAATCCAAAACGACAAGTTAATCAGGGAAATCCTGACCGTTTTAACACACGGCTTGAATTTTCATCAACCGTTGCCTGGCATCCTGTCACAAAATCTCGCGGATTGACCACCGGAACCAACGGATTTGTTCCTAGTTTAAGGACTTCAATTATTGGAAGCAATGGACAGCCAATTCCCGGAAGAACTCTTTCCTCAACAAGTTTGATTTATTGTTCAGACTGTCACAACAACAGTTCGGGTAGAAATTTGGGAACCGGAACGGATCCGGTGGGTGCACATGGCTCAAATAACGCTCATATTTTGGAACGGGCGTATTCTTATAATACTCCACCTACTAATCCTGGAGGATCAATTGGTCGGGTAACTTATTCTGTTAGTGCTTATGCCCTTTGCAATAAATGTCACGACGTAAATAATAGTATTGTTCAGGATAGAAGCTTTAGTGAACACCGAAAACATGTGGTCGAACAAGGGGTTTCATGTGCTGTTTGCCACAGTTCACACGGTATTAATGGTGGAAACGGTGTTAACAATAAGTTTTTGGTAAACTTTGATTTGAGTATAGTTGCACCAACAAATTCAGGAGTTTTAAAGTATGAATCTACAGCTTTTAGAAATGGTCGTTGTTATCTAGTTTGTCACGGAGAAACTCACAATCCATTTGATTACTAGTGATTGAAATTAGAAATTAAAAATTAAGATTTTAAAAAACCAACAAAGAAATATTCAATTCAATTTAGGATTGATTATTTTCAACTCTTTCCATAAATTTTTGATAGTGCTATTCTATTTTTCAAATTTCCAATAATTTTCAATTTGGCTGTTAATAATAAAAGGTGAAAGAAAAACAGAATTATAAAATGGTTGATGTCAATGATATACGCGACATCAATCAAACAATTTTTCTCCATTTAATTCGGGAACGTCAACCTATTTCACGGGCTGATATTGCCAAATATACGGGTTTACGGGCGGGAACAGTTTCGGCAATAGTGAATCGCTTAATCAAAAATAATTTCGTTTATGAAGGAACAGAGGGACCTTCCAGTGGAGGCAGACCTCCAAAACATCTTTTTATCAATGCCGAAAGTATTTATGTTTTAGCCATAGATATTGGAGTTTCCGATACTGTTTTTGCGGTCAGTGATTTTAATGGAAGAATTCTGCAGCAGAAATTACTTCTTACCGAAGGCGCCCCTCAAAATTTTCTTAAAAAACTTGCCAAAGAAATTGAAAACCTAATAAGCACTCAATATTCACGGGCAAAATTCGGCGCAATCGGGGTCAGCGTTCCGGGTTTGATTGACCGTGAAACGGGAACAGTCGAAACTTCGCCAAATCTGGAATGGCAAAATGTTCCTTTACGAAAAATTTTGATGGAACATTTAAATCTGCCGATTTTTGTTGAAAATGATGCAAATGCCGCCGCATTTTCCGAGCTTTGGTATGGACCATTGAACGAGGCGAATATCCGCACTTTACTTTTTATTTTGGTGGTTGAGGGATTAGGGACAGGATTGATTATAAATGGTGAACTGCACGTTGGGTCGCGGCTTGGATTAGGCGGTTTCGGTCATATGAGTATTGACCTAAATGGTGAATTATGTTCGTGCGGACGGCGCGGGTGTTGGGAAACTTTTGCTTCGGAACGCGCAACGGTTGAGAGATTCCACCGCGTAACCGCCAAACAAGGCTTACCTTTTGCCAGTCTCAGCGAAATTATTTCCTTAGCCAATAAAAATGATGAAATGGCTTTGCAGTCGTTAAAAATTACCGCCGAATATTTGGGGGAAGGAATTAGCAATTTGGCACACGGACTTTATCCCGAAACCGTTGTCATTGGAGGAAATATCACGGCGGCTTGGTCAATTATTGAACCAATCATAAAAAAAAGACTGAAAAGCCGTTATATAGTTTCACCCAATCAAATTACGATTCGTCCAGCCAGCGTTCAACGTCCAAGTCTTTTTGGAGCAATCCCGATCGCTTTGCAAAACTGTTTTAATTCATCGCTCAAAATTTCAAAAAATTCATATAAAATATCTGTTTTAACCTAAAAGTAAACATTTTATTAATCATTAAAAATTTTAGTTGACTCGATTAAAAAAATTATGTTATAAAACTTTATCATAACCGTTGAGAAAGTTTTTCCGACTCTCTTGGTCATCAAAATAGAGTGCAACAAATTATCAGTGCGAAGCTGAAAAGCAAATTACTAAAAAGGGAAGTTCCATTTCGGGTAATTTTGCCTGAAAATTATTCTGAAACTAAAAAAGGTTATCCTGTTTTGTTTTTGCTGCACGGTTTGTTCGGGAGTTGCGAAAATTGGCTGGAATTAACCAAAATCAAGGACTATTTGACAAATAAAGAATTCGTGGCTGTATTGGTCGAAGGCGAGAACGGATGGTATTCGGACAGCGCAATTATTGAAAATAATCGGTTTGAAAGCTACATACTGGAAGAACTGATTCCATTGATTGAATCGGAATTTCAAATCTTAGCTCAAAAAGAAAAGCGTGCGATTGCCGGACTATCAATGGGCGGCTACGGAGCTTTGAAGTTCGGTTTGAAAAGACCTGATCTATTTTGTTTTGCAGGTTCGATGAGCGGAGCATTTGACGCTCCGAATCGAAATTCAATCAAGGACGGATTTGGCGCAGAGGAACTAAACCCAAGCATTTTGCAAGTATTTGGCGAGGGCGAAAATATTTGCAGAAACCAAAACGATGTTTTCCAATTAATCAAAAATTATCCGGTTGAAGAATTTTCCCGGTTACCTTATTTTTATTTGGATTGTGGCGTTGAAGACGGATTTTTGGAAATAAACAGAAATTTTGCCGAT
Source organism: Pyrinomonadaceae bacterium (assembly GCA_019694395.1). Taxonomy (GTDB): domain Bacteria; phylum Acidobacteriota; class Blastocatellia; order Pyrinomonadales; family Pyrinomonadaceae; genus JAIBCC01. The sequence goes on from JAIBCC010000013.1 coordinate 147,896, forward strand.
TTGTTGGAAGAAAAAGAAATACCGTTTGAATTTCACGAAATTAAAGGTGGACACGATTGGAATTATTGGGATAAACAACTCCCGGTAATTCTAAATATTGCAGCTAAGATATTTAACCAAATCTAAAAATTTTGAACACTTTGTCAACGGTAAAGATAAAGTCCAAAATATTGAAAAATTATGAATTTATCCACAATTGACCAAATTATTGTTGTCGTTTATCTGGCAGCAATTATGAGCATCGGTTTTGCCATGAAGCGAAAAGCGGCAAAAGGAATGTCATCGTATTTTTTGGGTGGTCGGCAACTGCCCTGGTGGGCGTTGGCGATGTCCGGCTCAAGCTCGTATTTTGACATCACCGGAACAATGTGGATTGTTTCGACTTTTATCGCGCTGGGCTTAAAAGGAATGTGGGTGCATTGGCTCTGGGGCTTCCCGATTACCGCATTTTATCTCGCGTATATGGGCAAATGGATTCGGCGTTCGGACGCGATGACCGGCGCGGAATGGATGAAAACCCGTTTCGGCAGCGGAAAAGCCGGAGATATTGCGCGGCTTTCTTACACATTATTTGCGATTTTGACAATTTCGGCTTTGCTTGGTTATTCCGCAATCGGAATGGGTAAATTCGGCTCAATTTTCTTGCCCTTTTCGCCAAATGTTTGTGCTTTGCTGATTCTGGGAGTGACCGGATTATATGTGATTTTGGGCGGTTTTCACGGGATTGTGCGGGTGGAAATTATCCAAACAATCGTTTTAAGCGCAGGTGCAATTCTTTTTGCGATTGTCGGTTATTTACATTTTGACGCGGAAAAATTTGCCGCCAAAATTCCAAACGGCTGGATGGATATAATGCCTTCGATTCGCCCCGAATCTTTTCAAGGTTTAGTTTCGGGCGGAACTGATTATTCATTTTTCGGAGCGTTAGTGGCGGTTTGGGTGGCAAAAGGTTTGTTGCTGTGTCTCAGCGGTCCTGAGCAACTCTATGATTTTCAAAGGTTTTTAGCCGCCAAAGACGAGCGGGATGCTTCAAAACTCGGTGCATTGTGGGGCGTGATTCATACGGTTCGCTGGTGTTTTTCGATGGCGATTGCGGTGATGGCAATTATGGGAATCGGCAACGTTTTGTTGGATGAAAAGTTAAAAACCGATCCCGAAACTGCCCTTCCTTTAATCATCGGTTCGATGTTACCTGTTGGATTAGTTGGGTTTATGCTCGCCGCTTTGCTTTCGGGATTTTTGGCAACTTTTAGTTCGACGGTCAATGGCGGCGCGGCGTATTTGGTGAAAGACGTTTATCAGCGTTACTTGAACCCTGACGCTGATGCGAAAACGTTGATTCGGGTCAGCTACATTTCCTCGGCTTTGTTAATCATCATCGGCTTAATCATTTCGTATTTTGGAACTTCGATAAATACAGCCTTTTTATGGATTTTTGGAACGCTTGCTGCCGGAATTTTGCCGCCGAATGTGTTGCGCTGGTATTGGTGGCGTTTGAACGGGCAAGGTTATGCAGCGGGGGTTTTTGGCGGAATGGCGTTGTCGCTTGGGGAAGTTTTTCTGGAACAATTCGGAGTTATTCCACCCCAACCGCTTTATGTCGGATTCCCGGTAATTGCAATTGCTTCAACAATTATCACCATCGTTGCATCTTTCTTGACTTCGCCAACTGACATTGAAACTTTGAAAAATTTCTACCGCAAAGTTCAGCCTGCCGGATTATGGCAACCGGCGAAAGAAGCCCTTTTGTCGGAAACGCCGGATTTCAAAAAACAAAGCCCGTTTTCATTGGAATTACTCAACACAATTATTGCAATGATTGGAATTATCGCGCTGTATGTTTCGATGCTTTATTTAGTTTTACATCGTTTGACGGTTGGATTTTCCTTGCTGGCTACGGTTCTGGTTTGCGTAGTTATTCTTTATTTCACCTGGTATAAAAATTTGCCCCCGCCTGCCCCGCAACCTTTGGAAGATGTAGAAAATTTCGAGGAAGAAGTTAGCGAAATAGTTGAGGCTTAACGATTTAGGAGATTTTATGAAATTTGATGGAAAAACAGTCGTAGTCACGGGCGGGGCGTTGGGAATCGGAAGAGCAACTTGCGAAATTCTGGCAGAACGCGGTGCGAATGTTGTCATTTTGGACTGGGACGAAACAGCCGGAGAAGAACTCTGGGGAAAATTAAAAAATGAGGGTGTCAGCACAATTTTTGAAAAGGTTAATGTTGCTGATTTTGAAGCAGTTAAAGGTGCGGTTGAAAGAGCGCATAAAACTTTCGGCAGTATCAATTCCTTAGTTGTCAGTGCCGGAATTCAGCGTTATGGAACGGCAACCTCAACCACTGAAGAAGGATGGAACGAAGTTTTGGACGTAAATTTGAAAGGTGCTTGGAATTTAGCCAAAGCCGGAATCCCTTTTTTGCAAGAACAAGGCGGCGGTTCAATTGTCAATGTGTCAAGCGTTCAAGCCTTAGCCACTCAACAAAATGTTTTGGCTTACACTGTCAGCAAACACGGGATGGTCGGCTTAACCCGTTCAATTGCAATGGATTATGCGCGGCAAAATATTCGTGCCAACTGTGTCTGTCCGGGAACGGTTGATACGCCGATGCTGAGATGGGCGGCTTCTTTAGACCCAAATCCGCAATCCGTTTACGACGCTTGCAACGCAATGCACCCACTCGGACGTATCGCCCAACCACGCGAAATTGGCGAGGTGGTCGCCTTTCTCGCACACGAAAGTTCATCTTTTGTGACCGGCTCGGTCTGGACTGCCGATGGCGGACTTTTAACTCAAATCGGCGGAGTTCCGCAGACAGATTAGGTAAAAAGTAAAGCGTAAAGCTAAGAAATTAAGAATCAAAGATCAAAGGTCAAAGACCAATTTTAGGAGTAATTATGAGTCAAACATCAACAGCAGAACATCCGCCTGTAACGGCATATAATCCGCCGCCGCAACTGGATGCTGCAATTGCCGCTGTTCCTTTAGTGGAAGCTGCAAAAAAGCCCAAAAAGGTGGGGTATTTAACCAATTACAGTTTTCATATCTGGTATCAAATCGTTATAGAACTTTTGCATCGCCGTGCCAAACAATACGGCGTTGAAATTGAAATAATGGATGCCGGATTGAGCGTCGAAAATCAAATCAATCAAGCCCGCGAGATGGTTAAAAAGGTAGATGCCATAATTTTAACTCCAGCCAATACAACAGGTTTGGAAGAAATTTTGGGAATTGCTGCTGCTGAAAATGTTCCGGTCGTGATTGAAGCCAATCCGGTTGAAGGAATGGCAACAATGGTGGCAATTTGCGATTACGATGCAGGTTATGAAATGGGCGTTTGGGTTGGCAATAATATCAAAAATTCTGTTGGTTCGCCGCTTAGAATTTTAGATGTCGGTTTACCGTGGCTTCGCCCGTGTTTACTTCGTAGCGAAGGTTTTGTTGACGGTGTGCGAAGCGTTCAGCCGGATGCTATTGTAACGGCTTCAATAAATGGTGAAGCGACTCCTTCGATTGCCCGCAAAATTGCCCACGAAACTTTGCAAAAAACAGGCGATATTGATGTGATTTTTGCGATGGATGACGAAACGGCGCAAGGAGCTTTTCAAGGCTATCTGGATGCCGGATTTGACCCAAACACAGTAACTATTGCCGGATTCGGATTGTCAGGAGATCACGAAAAAGAATGGATGCTGAGAGGCGGCGCATTAAAAGTTAGTGCCGCTATGTTTCCTGAATATGTAGGTTTACGTTGTATGGACGGCGTTATCAAACTTTATGACGGACAGCATGTTTCGGTTCGGGATGTCACTCCGACAATTCCGATGACGGCAGAGATTTTAGAAAAATATTACCCCCTAAAAGATGGGGCTTTTACCCCGGATTTTAACGCGATTGCCGCCATTCCCAAGAAAGGCGATTGCACCAAAGTTTAACCAAAGTGGAGGCTTAAAAATGAGTAAAATTAAAAAATTAAACTACCTTTTAGCAATCGTTGTTCTTTTATCGATTAGCCTTTTTGCCCAATCGAATACTGGTTCGATTACGGGTGTTATTGAGGATTCAAATGGGGCGGTGGTTGCTAATGCCAGTGTAACTGTAACAAACATTGGAACCAACGAAACCAGAACGGCTCAAACCGATTCCGATGGTCGTTATGAAATACCTTCGCTTCCAACCGGAATTTACAAAGTAACGGCTAAAGCAAACGGCTTTCAGGAATCAACCGTTAATGAAATTAAATTAGCAGTGGGTGAAAAAGCCAGAGTTGATGTCAAACTAGGCGTGGGACAAGTCACCGGAGTTGTAACAGTTACCGCTGATCAGACCAGAGTCGACACGGAAACTTCCACTGTGGGCGACACAATCAATTCAGCCAGAATCGAAAATGCGCCTGTAAATGGTCGGGATTTTACCGGACTTTTAGCAACTGTTCCGGGTTCGGTTCAGTCAACTAACCAATTTCAAACCAGCATTAACGGAATTCCTTCAACCTTTGGCGGCGCAAGCGTTTTGGTTGACGGGATTGATGCCGGACGCGTGGATCTGAACGGGACATCAAATGTTTTAGGCAGAATCGAATCGCGTGTTAATCGTGTTTCGATGGATAGTATTCAAGAAATTCAGGTTGTCGAAAGCAATTATTCAGCTCAATACGGACAAGCTTTAAGTGCAGTTATTAATCCAATTACTAAATCAGGAACAAACGAATTTCATGGTAGCGTTTTTGATTATATCCGCCACGAAGGTCTGGATGCTAACGACTTTTTCAATAACAGATACGGTTATCCCCGTTCAAAATTCCGCTTAAATCAGTTTGGCGGCAATGTCAGCGGAAAAATAATTGAGGATAAACTATTCTTTTTTACCAATTACGAAGGTGTTCGCCAAACTCGCGGACAACTTTTTACCGCAATTACTCCGACACAAACTTTCCGCAACGCCGCTCCGGCAGCCGTAAAGCCTTTGTTAGCTACACTTCCGCTTCCGCAAACTGCAATTAATGCAAATACAGGAGTTTACACAACTCAAAAAGACGGAACATTAACCGAAAATACAGGATCGGTTAAAATTGACTTTAACCATACTGACAAGAGCCAATTTTCTGCCAGATATAACATCAACGATTCAAAAACCGTAACTCCCTACGGAGTTGGAACAGATCAAACCGCGGACGGAACTTTGCGGGTTCAACTTTTCAAACTTTCGCATAATTATATTTTCAGCGGCTCGACCGTCAATGAATTTGCTTTTGGAATAAACCGAAATGTAACAAATCCGAGTGCCGGTCCTTCAACTTTGCCAATTGTAAATTTCCTTTTTGGTGATCAAGCAATTGCTAATATCGGTCCTGCACAATTCAACCAATATCGCACCGGAACCGTTTATCAATTTTTAGATAGTATGAGTTTCCGTTTTGGAAACCATTCGTTAAAAGCAGGAACTGATATTCGTCTAAATCGCCGTGAGGCTGAATCCAAAACTCAGGAAACTATTTCATATATTGGTTTGTCCGATCCTTCAGGACTTGATTTGCTTGGTAATTTTGCCTTTACCATTTCCAAAAACGGAAATCCCTTATTAAGTTATGCCAATGAAAACTTTTCGTTCTTTATTCAAGACGACTGGAAAGCTCATCCGCGTTTATCTTTGAATTTGGGTTTACGTTATGATGTCAGCACCGTCAGCACCGAGAAAAACGGTAATTTACAAAATTTTGATTTGAAAACTTTGACCTTTACTCCAAAAGGACAAAAAATCCACGATGCAGATACTAATAATTTCGGTCCGCGTGTCGGATTTGCCTTTGATGTTTTCGGAAATCAAAAAACTGTTCTGCGTGGCGGATACGGAATATTTTATAACCGAGAACTTCCGGCAAGTTTTGGTTCACCGCAAGCCAACACCTATCCAACTCTTTCAGCAGATTTCTTTAATTGGCTCAATTATTTATTTGGTGTCCCCGGAACAACCTGCAAAGGTGATGTTGGAGGAACTTTTGGGTATCCAATAGACCCAAGGGTTTATAATTGTGCCGTTCCCAATGCTTATGCGATTGAGAAAAAACTGCAAACCGCAATGGCTCAACAATGGTCATTAAATGTTCAGCATAATTTTGGATTCGGTGTTTTAGATGTTGGTTATGTTGGAAATCACGTCACCCATCTTTTGACAGATGGCGTTGTCAGTCCAAGAAATTTGAACCGAAAAGATCCGGTTACATCAGCCCGGAAGTTTGCAAATTTTGGTGATATTTATTTGATCGGAGCATATCCATCATCAATCTATCACGCAATGCAGGTAAATCTGAAACGTAATTTCACTCAAGGATTTCGTTACAATATGAATTACACCTGGGCACATACAATTGATGATGTGGTTGGATTTTTCAAAGATTATCAAGACGAATTCAATGCCAGAAATGAACGAGCCAGCAGTGATCAGGACATTAGACATAATTTTGTTTTGGATATTGGTTATGATCTTTCCTTTAGCCGTTGGTTTTCAAATGCACCTAAGCGGTTGGTGGATGGTTGGCAATTTAACAGCATTACCCAAATCAGAACTGGATTTCCCGTTAATGTAAACCGAACAGGTGGAACATTTGGAGGATTTTCTTTCCGCCCAAGTCTGAAAACCGGAGTTTCAACCCGGTGTCTAAATTATAACTTGCCTAATTGCCAATTTAACGCAGCGGCATTTTTTGATCCGGGAACCGGTGTTTTTGGAAATTTGGGCAGAAATGCGCTTCGTGGACCCGGCTTTTCACAAGTTGATTTTTCAATCGCTAAAAATACCAAATTAACTGAAAAAACCTCACTCAATCTGAGAATGGACATCTTTAATTTATTCAACAATGTAAATTTCGCTGATCCATCAGGTGGTTTGGTGAATGGTGATACGAATTCAATTAAACCGGCAGCATTTTTTGGACAAAGTATTTCAACAGTTGGAAATCAGCTTGGCGGATTACTTGGTTCCGGCGGTCCAAGACAAATTCAAATTTCGGCTAGATTTATTTTCTAAAATTTAACCGACGACAAGGAGGAAGCATTGAACGCAAATTATAAAAAGATTCGAGTTATCAGTATTTTAACGTTAATTTTGGGATTGATTTATGGTTTTCCGTTCAATGCTTTTTCGCAAACCAAACTCCCAAACAGTTCAATCAAAACAATTTATATCACGCCGACTTCGCATTATGATTTCGGTTTTGTCGAGCCGCCCGAACAGGTTCGGGAACGTGCCGCGAGGCACATTGACGAAGTGATTCGGGTGGCTGAATCTGACCCAAATTTTCGCTGGACTATTGAAAGCGTTTGGCAAATTAATGAGTGGCTCAAACGGCAGAAAAAACCGACTTCAGTTTTGCCGAAAGACAAAGAAAAAATTGGGCGTTTGGTCAAATTGATTAAATCGGGGCAAATCGTTCTTTCGACTTCGTGGGGCAGTATGCACACCGATTTTATGGGTGCAGAAGAACTAAATCGGCTTTGTTCCGATTACGCCACTTTGAAACGAACTTATGGCATCGAATCGGATTTTGCCCAAATGGATGATGTTCCCGGACATCCATCTTCAATTCCTTCCGTTTTGGCGGAAAGCGGAACAAAATATCTAGCGGTCGGCGCAAACACTTTTATCGGCAAAGCAACGGGATTAGCCCCCGGCAAAGTGCCGTTTTATTGGGAATCACCCGATGGAAACAAGGTTTTGACTTGGGTTTCTCAAAGCAATCGCGGCGGATATACCGAAGGTTTAACCGATTTTTATCTCGACCCGTTTTCGCTTGATCCTTATACCAATAAAACGCCTTTTGAGATGTTCAATCCGAATCTAGCGGGCAAAAAAACGCCGTTTGAAATTATGGAAATCGGCGTGACGGAATTTTTAAATCGTTATAATTCAGCAGGTTATAAATACGATGCGGCGATGGCGATTTATGCTCACGATTTTATCGAACCGACTTATGTTTTGAATCTGGAAAAAGCCGTCAAAATGTGGAATTTGAAACATAAAGAGGTGCAATTAAAAATTTCGACTGCCCCCGAATTTCTAAAATATATCGAATCGAAATATTCTACGCAGATTCCCACTTTCAAAGGCGAATGGTCTGGATTATGGAGCGAATCAAAAACGCAGTCTCCGAAAATTTCCGCTTTGGCACGTTACGCGCACAATCACACCCCCACCGCCGAAACGCTTTGGAGCGCGATTTCGATGACGCGCAACATCCCGAATCCAACCGGAAATGCCGCTTCGCTTTACGATTTGATGATGACCTACGATGAACACAGCGGTGCGGGAAATAATGGTTGGGTTCAGTTGAACAGCCGCAAACCGCTTGAAGATCAAAACGGTCAATATGTCGAATTGATGAAAAAGGCAAAATCGGAAGTTGATTTTATGCTCGACAGCGGAATCAAACTTCTGGCGCAGCCTTCCAGATTTGATAGCATTCAACCCAACAAAACTGCAAATAGTTGGAATTTAATGGTTTACAACGGTCTTTCGTGGCAAAGAAATGATGTCGTAAAGTTTACTGCCCCTGACAAAAATTTGCGCGTGACCGAAATTAAAGATTTATCCGGCAATCAAAAAATAAATTTTGACATTGACGAACAAGGGCAGGTTTACTTCATCGCCAAAGATGTTCCGTCTTTCGGCTACAAAACTTTTGCGATTTCTAGCGAAATTGGTGCAAACAGTTCGACTCTGAAAACGGACGAAAACGAGCGCGAAAGTAAGAATAAAAGTTTCTCGGTCAAACTGAGAGAAGACGGAAATATTGAAAGTATTAGAGATATTCGGACAAACCGCGAAATTGTCAACAACAAAGGCGAGTTGCCTTTTAACGAATTGTTGCGGGTTGAAGGGCAAGACGCTTCGAGAGTTACATATCCGATTTCGCCAAAAATTTCGGTCAAAAAAGGCAAGCAAATGACCCAAATCGTGGTTAAACGTGAGCGTTCAATTTTTCCAGAAACAACACTTACGATTTACGATGAGCTTGACCGCGTGGAAATCCATAACGAGCTTGACGGAGCAAAAATGCCGTTTGTCGGCGGCGACAATAATTGGAACGATTCATATTATTTTGCTTTTCCGTTCAATGTTTCCGCCCAAAATTTGAAGGTCAAACGCGGCGGTCAAAAATGGTTTGATACTTTGCCTGATGATTATTTGCCCGAAGCGCGGCGCGATGGCGTTTCAACTCAGCATTTATTCGGCTTTACTGATGGAAATTCGAGCGCATTGCTGGCACATCGTCAAGCCTTTCATTGGGTTTATCCAAGTTTTGTCAGCACCAAAGTTCGCCCGAAAGATGCGCCAAAAGAATTTCCTGCAATGTTTATGGGAAAATTTCCATTGCCCGAAGCCACGATTTATTCACGCGCTGTTCGCCGGTCAAATCAAGCCGATACGCACGATTTGGGCGTGATAAATATGGAAACGGTTGAGCCGAATTTGAAAGGTAATTACGTTTTTGATTACGCGATTTTGGATGACGGAAAGTTTGATGAAGTGACTGCTTGGAGATTTGGCGAAAACTTTAATCTTCCGTTAAAAACTGAATTTATTGATGTTACGCCGAGTCAAAATTCATTGAGTTTCTTTTCGGTTAATCAGCCGAATGTCCAAATTACGGTTGTAAAATCTCTGGCGGATACGGTCGTGCGCGGAGAAGTCAGCGCAACTCCGCTTGACCCGCAAATCAAAAAAGTTTTCGTCATTCGCTTGCAGGAATTTGTTGGAAAATCCGCGACAACCAACATCAATTTGCCCGTCAAAATTAAATCAGCGGCGATTGTAAATTTGACGGAAGATAAAGTTTTACAACAAGTTACACAAATTTCGCCTTTAACTGTTCAACTAAAACCGTTTGAAACAAAAACGGTGAGATTTGAAATTGAATAGGAAAATAATTCACAGGGATACAGGTGATGGAAAGGGATTTTTTAAAAAACTATTTTATCTCATTTTATCCCCTAAACCCCTGTGAATCAGTAATTTATGAACAAATTCAAACGTAGAGATTTTCTGAAAACCACAATGGCGGGAATTGCCGCCGGAACGATGCTAAATTCAAATGTTTTCGGCAAAAACGAAGCAATTCCTGAAATCACCCAAACGAAAACGCCTTTGCCCGATATTCCGACTTGTGATTCGATGCGTTCAGTCGTGATGACTCATAAATTCGGTGATTTGTATTCGTTGCCGGGTTTAACTAATCAATGGGGTTGTGCTTCCCCGGCAATGGATGTGGTGGCGGTTCGCAGTATCGCTTTTCCACCGTTTGCACAGGGCGAAATGAACGTTGCTCCTCTCGGCTCAGGCGGGGAGCTTTTGACGGGAATTTTGTTTGTTGACGAAGAATATTTTGCCGCGACAAAAACGCCGATTGATTTTGTCTGGCAGCCTGACCGGGTTGAGCGAAAAGCCGTTTACAAAGGTCTGGAAATTACTTCGACAACGATAATTCCGTTCAAATCAATGACGGTCGCGGTCAAATTCAACGTCAAAAATATTGGGAAAACCCGCCGAAAAACTGAAATAAAATTGGCAATTAATGGGGGTGCAACCAAAAGCGTAAAACCTTGGAATGCTGCCTATTCTCCAGGTGAATACGACAACGAAAGAACGCTTGATAATGGCAGAAACGCTGTTCTTTGCAAATCAAAATATACGGATGCTTTCGTCATCCAAGGCTCTTCGCCTAAACCAAATAAACTTCTTCCCTCGTGGATAATTTACAACTTCGATTTAGCTCCAAACGAAACAAAATCAATAGTTTTCGTTAATTCTCTGGGCGAAACGAAAGCTAATGTTGAAAAGGAATACGATGCGATTATCAATAATTTTGACAGCGTTTTGAATCAAACCACCAACGAATGGAACGTTCAACTGCAAGCCGCTTTTACGCCGAATAATTCTTATTTTTCAGGTTATGTGCCGACTTTGGTGACTGCGGATGAATCGGTCAAAAGGCTTTATCACACTGCTGTTATGCACGCGCTTTATTTTCGTAGAACGACTCCGCATTCAGTTTATGGCACAACCTATGTGACGCTGATGCCTCGTTATTGGGAGACAACCACGTTTCTTTGGGACATTTCGCTTAGTGCGATGCTTTTGGCGATGCTTGATCCGGCAATTTTACGTCGAATGATGGAAACCTGGATGACCTTGGATGTTTATAAACACTTTGGGACAGAATATTTAACAGGGGCGGGAGTCGGTCCGTGGTATTCGGTAAATGATTACGCGATGTCCCGAATGGCAAAAGAATATTTGCGTTGGACGGGTGATAAAGCGTGGTTGGATAAAACAGTAAACGGCAAAAAAGTTCTTGATTATCTGATTGCCTACGCCGAACATTGGCGCGAATTGGATATAAATAAACACGGTTTAGCCGATTATGGCGGTGTTACGAATTTGCTTGAAGCTGTTTCAAGTTACGTTCACGAAGTCGCCGGATTAAATGCTGCGAATGTTTATAATCTGCGTTTTGTCGCGGAAATTTTGGAGTTTAAAGGCAACAAATCAAAAGCCGAAGCGATGCGGAAAGAAGCGGTAGAACTCGGTAAAAAAGTTAATGAGCTTTATGTTGAAGGCAAAGGAATTTGGAAATGTAAATTGCCGGATGGCAGCTATAACGAAGTTCATCATTGCTACGATTTCGGCACGACTTTAATGAATATCGGCGATTTGATGACGGCTAAACAAAAGAAAGAGATTGTTGAGTTTTTTAAACGCGAGCTGCAAACCCCGACTTGGATGCGAGCCCTTTCAACCAAAGATTTAGATGTTACTTTCAGTATTCGCCCCGACCATCAATGGACTGGTGCTTATTGCGCGTGGGCTGCATTGGCTTTGAGCGGGCTTTATGTGGCAGGCGAAACTGAATTAGCTTTGAATTGGATCAAAGGGTTAGCCAAAACCAGTCAGCAAGGTCCATTCGCCCAGGCACATTTTACCGAGGCTTTTTATCAACCCGAATCAAACGGCGGAGCAGCAAAAGCGACTTCCGACCAGCCCTATATTAATGATTGGTCGTGCGTTTCAGGTTGTAATTATCTCGAACCGATTGTTGATTCGATTTTCGGGATCAATGCAGGATTATTTGGTGAAATTACTGCGAAACCACAGTTTGGCTCGTTTGATGCAAAAGCCGAATTGCGAAACATCAACTATCAAGGCAAAATCTATAAAGCCGATAAAAACGGGGTGAAAAAGGCATAATGGAAAATTCAAAATTCAAAATTCAAAGTTCAAAATTATTTGTTTTGCTTAAATTTTCAGTTTTTCTTGTCTTTCTGTCACTAAATATTCAAGCCCAAACTTCGCCTAGTCTTTTGCAAATTGCGGATAGATATTGGATGAGTCAGGATGTGGTTTATGGAAGCGCGAATAATACGCCGTTAAAACTGGATGTCTGGTATCCGCGAGATAATCCAAACCCAACGCCGACATTGATTTACATTCACGGCGGCGGTTGGATTTTCGGCTCAAAAGAAGGCGCAGTTTATCAATTTTTGCCATATTTGGAAAAAGGCTGGCGGGTGGTCAATGTCGAGTATCGAATGGCGAGCAATTCACTTGCTCCGGCGGCGGTCGAAGACACAAGATGCGCTCTCCGTTGGGTTTACCGCAACGCCAAAACCTACAATTTCGACACAACCAAAATCGTTTTAACTGGACATTCGGCTGGCGGACATCTTTCGCTGATTACCGGAATGCTGCCTGATGGAACTCCGCTTGATAATCGCTGTTACGCCGCCGAAAAATATGGCGATGTTCCAATGAAAGTTGCCGCCATCGTAAATTGGTATGGAATTACCGATGTCAACGACTTAATTCAAGGCGAAAATTTGAAAAATTATGCTGTAATGTGGATGGGAAGTATGCCGAATGCTCCAGAAATTGCCAAAAGCGTTTCACCTCTAACTTATGTGCGTGAAGGGCTTCCGCCGATATTTACCGTTCACGGCGACAAAGACGATGTTGTTCCATACACGCACGCCACGCGTTTGAAAGAAGCTTTAGAAAAAGTCAAAGTCAAAAATCAGCTTTTTACCGTCAAAGGCGGCGGACACGGAATGTTTGAACAAAAAGATTATGCTGCCGCATTTGCAGAAATTTGGAAATTTTTGAAAGATAATAAAATCACTGAATAGTTAATTTTTTCAACGCAAAGGCGCAAGGGTGCAAATGCGCAAGGAAGACAAGGCAAAATATTTCAGCCTAAAGAAAGAAGATTAAATTTCAAAAGTATTCCAAAAATCTTTGCGCCTTTGCCACTTTGCGTTTTTACGTTAAAACTTTTTATGAAAATCACAGACATCAGAGCAACAACCGTAACTGTTCCATTAGAAGCACCTTTGCGCCACGCGAACGGTTGCCATTGGGGGCGTTTTGTCCGCACTATCGTCGAAGTCGAAACTGATGAAGGCATTATCGGGCTAGGCGAAATGGGTGGCGGCGGCGAGTCTGCCGAAGCGACTTTTCGGGCAATGAAAGCCTATCTTTTGGGTCATAATCCGGCAAATCTTGAAGAAATGCGCTTCAAAATTGCGAATCCGACTGCCTCACTTTACAACAATCGAACCCAAATTTTAGCCGCTTTGGAATTTGCCTGTCTCGACATTATCGGGCAAAAATGGGGCGTTCCCGTTTACGAAATTCTCGGCGGAAAATTACAGGATGAAGTTCCTTTTGCCTCGTATCTGTTCTTTCGCTACGCCAATGCCAAAACAGGCGAAGGCGAAGTCCGAACGATTGAACAATTGGTCAATCACGCCAAAGATTTGAAAGAAAAATATGGTTTCACTTCGCATAAATTGAAAGGGGGAGTTTTTCATCCGACTTATGAACTCGAATGTTACAAAGCCGTTGCGGAAGCTTTGAAAGGTGATTCTTTCCGCTTTGATCCGAACGCGGCTTGGTCAACTGAACAGGCGATCTGGTTTGGGCAGCAAATCGAACATATCAAAAACGATTATTTTGAAGATCCGGTTTTCGGCTTGAACGCGATGCGGCGCGTGCGGGAAATGGTCAGAATTCCGACCGGGACAAATACAGTGGTCGTCAATTTTGAGCAATTATCCGCCAATGTTTTGAATCCCGCTTGTGACGTAATCCTTTTAGACACAACATTTTGGGGGGGAATCAAACAATGCGTCAAAGCCGCCGGAGTTTGCGAAACATTTCAATTAGGCGTGGCAGTTCATTCTTCCGGCGAACTTGGAATCCAACTCTCGACAATGCTACATCTCGGCGCGGTAATCCCAAATTTAAGTTTTGCGGCTGATGCACATTATCATCACGTTACGGATGACATCATCGAAGGCGGGAAATTTGAATACAAAAACGGCAAAATAAAAGTGCCGAATGGAGCTGGTTTAGGAGTCAAGCTAAACCGCGATAAGTTAAATCAATACAACGAGTTATACAAGGAATTGGGCGGCTACAATTACGACAAAGACCCGCTCAGACCGGATTGGTGTCCGACCATTCCCAATACCCGTTGGGCGGATGAAAATGACGATAGAATTCCTCAAATATAATAAAGCGACTGGAACGCAGACAACTTGTCTGCCCGTGCGTGCGAAGCAACGCACGGTGTTGCAGTTTTCATTGAAATTATCGAGTAATTTGAGTTGAGAGTTCGAACATCGCTTTGCTAGTCCGAACTGGCAAGCAAGCTGCTTGCGTTCCAGTCAAATAGTTGATGTTATTACAGTTTAATTATATCTACGCTACATTTTATTAAAATGAAGTTAAAAATTTTAAGTTTTTTTTGCTTAACGGCACTCGCTTTTCAAAACATTTTTTCGCAATGTGAGATTTCCGTTGGAAAAGGTAGAAGCGCAGAAGATTGGAACGCTGCATTTACACAAAATGCTCCGGGAACAGGGCTTTCATCAAAAGAAACGCCCGCTTGGACTGGTGCTGACAGCACTTTTTCGCTTGAACTTCCAAACGGTGACTCGGGGTTTTTCTTTTCCGATTCATTCATTTCTGAAAATCCCGCAATGCCTGGTGACGGAAGGGTTTACGCCAACGAAAATGGTTTGCGGATGCGTCAACCGAATTGTCTCCCCCCGATTTGCGGCGCAAAACCTGAGCATATTCATTATGTTTACAACAGCATTGTCGTTCGTTCAAAAGACGGAAAAACTTTGAAAACTTTGGTTGGGGAAATAGATAAAAACGGATATTCAACCGCTTATTTTAAGCCGAAAAGCGATGATCCGAATGTGATGTTTTGGCTCGGCGATCCGACAATTGTTGAAGTCGGCGGGAAAAAGAAAATTTGGATTTTTCTGAATGAATGGCGCGTTGCCAGACCTTTCGACAAGAAATTTTTCATTGATTTTCGCGGACAATCCATCGCTCAGCTTGATGCCGAAACGCTCAAAATCGAAAAGCAAATCGAATTGAAAAACCTTGTAGATCAGGGAGTTTGGGGAATTTCCGTTTGGCTCGATGGCAAAGATTTTTACATTTGGGGAATGAAAAATACTGAGGAAATAAAAAACGTAAGAAAATCGGAATTCAACCTCGTTGATAAATACAAAAAACTTTACATTGCCAAAACTGATGCGTCGAAAGGGATTGAATATGTGGGCGATGAGAAAAACTGGAAGGCTTGGGACGGCAAAGGCTGGAATAAAAATCTTAAAAAACGCGCTTCGATCATTCCCGAAAAAGATTCGATCAGTGATGAATTAAGTATTAAACGCTTGAATATCAACGGTAAACCGATTTTTGTGATGGTCACGTTTGATACCTCGGTTGGTTATTCTGATTGGAAAAAACTCTATCTTTATTCCGCTTGCCAACCGCAAGGACCTTTTACAAATAAATATTTTGTTTACGAAACTCCAACCGCCGGCTTAAAAAAATTGCCCGGAATGACGGGAAATCAAAGTCTGCAAAGTGGTCTAAGCGTTTATAATCCGCATCTTCATCCGCAATTTACTAAAAATGGAGAACTTTTGATTTCCTACAATAGCAATCTTCCGTTTGGAGCAAAACCCGGCGATTCCATTTATGCAGACTTTTACAAACCTCGTTTTTTTAGAGTTAAGATTGAAGGGTTAAAGTAAAATAGTTTTAGGTTCAATATCATTTTTTTTCACTTTTCAAATAGTTCGTAAATTATTTGAATTAAGTAAATTACGAAAATCTATCAAATTATAATTTCTTATTTCATTAAATTTATCTCACTCTGGTTCTTAACTTATTTAAAATTTGTTTCTTTAATAGGACAAGCGGGAGGGAACGTGCGAAATTGCCCCACAAGGCTATTTTTTTAGATTCATTATTTCCGTTTTATATTTACACGCTGGCAATTCTGTGTTATTTTCTTCTCCAAAACACAATTTCAG
>JAIBCC010000037.1 GCA_019694395.1 Pyrinomonadaceae bacterium
GCGAACCATTTTCCAATTGCTCGTGATAGGTGATGTATTGTTTGACTTTAGAATCATCATCTATCAAAACCAAAAACGATTTCGGCTCTTGAGAATGGAGTTTTTCGGCAACCTTGGTTAGTTCGGACTCGCTGAGATTTTTGGGAATTTTGTAAAGCGAATAATCGAACCTTTGGTAGAAATAATTTCCTGCCTTTTTCGGAAATTCACTTTCCGTATCCCCGGAATCATCTGTGTTTTTCTCAGGTTTCTTATCTTTTAGTTTCTTTTCGGTGATCTTTTTTTCGCTTGTATTACTGTTTTCGCTTGTCTCACCGAATTTGAACTGACAAGCTAATCCAATCCAACAGAGCAAAGATAAAGAGATCAGGAAAGTGAATTTGTTTTTCATAGCATTTTCCTCATTAACTGCGACCGCTCCACATTTCAAAACTTCCCCAGATCGCATCTACAGTTTCTTTCTTTTTATCGAACTCTTTTTCGTCACATCCGACGATCATCACATATTTATCAGTGACATCCGTTCCGACGAGGATTCGCATTTTGGAATTTACGCCTTGTTTATCAACCGAAGTCGCTTCGACAACCACGTAATTATCACTTGAGCCAAGGACGTTGCCGGTTTTAATGGTTTCGCCCATTGCTTCGAGAATATTTTTGGCACTATTGAGCAAAGTTTCTCTGGTCGCGCTGCGGTCTTTCCAGGCAAAAACGTAAATACCGACTTTGTTGGGCGTAAATCCGGCAAAAGTATCAACTCCGCTGGTTTTACCCCAATCGCCCGTCGTCCCGGGAGGAACATAAAACCCGTAACCTTTACGGCTGTCGTAAACGTAAAGCCAATTTCCATTTGAAGCAGCCGAAGTTTTATCAGTTCCTAAAGCGTTGGAAACGGATTTTGACTCGCCGCTTGGACGTTCGGAACCGCTCAAAGCATTTGATTGAGCATCGGGGGCGGTTTCTTTATTTTGGGCGATTCTATCTTCATCGCTCTTGGAAGTTTTCTTTTCAGTTTTGTCAGATTTTTCCGTTTTCTCCGTTTTTTCACTATCGGTTGATTTTTCAGTTTTTGGTTCCGTATCTCCACCCGCTTTAAATTGGCAGGCAAGTGCCAGTAAACAAATCAATGATAACGAAATAAAAAATGCTGCTGTATTTTTCATAATTTCCTCCTAAATTTAACGAATCAAAACCGTCATTTTGAAATTGGTATTTTCCGATTCAATGGTGCCGACCACAATTCTGTAATCGCCTGATTCTGTTAGCTTTCCGCGCCAGACCGAATCGTATTCGCCCTCGCCCATCGGATATTTACCGTCAGGTGTAATCAGGTAAAAAACGACATCGTTATTTACCCCACTATCAGTAATTTTTATCTCAAGATTGTGTCCCGATCTTGCTCCGATAATGTAAGTTTTGTTTTGCCGATTTTCGATTGAATCGCTAACCGTGGCAGAAGTTTTTCCGCGTTCAAAACTGATTCTTTGACCGGGCGGCATTTCGTCTGCTTCGACTTGATTCGGATCATCACTCACTTTGACATAAACTCCACTAGCATTGACGCTTGAGCCAAATCCGCAATCGGAATCAACTCCGTCTTGTTGGACTTTAAGTTTGTTTGGAGCCAAAAAATCCATTAAAATTTGACAGTTTTGCGAGCCTTCGGGAACGAGAACGGCTTTGTTTCCGTCAAGCGTGACGATACCTTCCGCCGAACCCGAATTTGCCAGCCAATCGCCGTCAATTTTGTATTCGTAATTTGCCCCCAAAACCACTTTCAATTTGTCTCCGCCCAATTCTTCAATCCCGATGGCGTTGATATAACTGCCGCTTTTGTAGCGATATGTCCCTGTTTTGGTTGAAGCGGTTTGGACTTTCGCAACAGTTTTCGGTGTATTGGAATTATTTTGATTTTCAACCGCTTTTGGTTTTGAATCAGAGACAGGAGCCGTGCTTCCAAAGCTAAAACCGCAAGTTGAATTAAGAATCATCAGAAATGTTAAAGCTACTAATTTCATTATTTTAACCTCACTTTTTAACCCACGGCTCGATCAATCTTTCCCAAGCCTTTGACATTTTTTGATATTCGCCGGGACAGCGAACCGCACGCGCTTCGGGCAGAGTTCCGTCTTGAACGAACGAGCCAAATTTTTCCTGATCTTTGCCATACATCCAACAGACGATGTTGTAAAACCGTTGTTCGTGCAAACTGTGTTCGTCGGCAAAATCGTAGGATTCGCGGCTGTCGCCCAAAGCCTTGAAAATTATTGCTCCCGAAGCGGCGGAGTATTGACCGTCTTCGTCCATTGCTTCCATCAAAATCAGAGTTGAAAGTTGGTCAACCGCATCTTCTTCCTTTCCGGTGGATGGCAAATCATAGACATCAACCATTCCGTGTCCTAGTTCGTGAAAGAAAAAGAACAGAGTTGCGCCGATCATAATGGAATTTGCTTCGTCCTCGGATTTACCCATTTCGATAGCTTTTTGATATGCAAGTTCCATCAGTTCGTAGCAAACCGTGATGCTTTTTTCCTGCGGACTCCACCAAGCGTTAATTTTTCCGCAATCTCTAAAAGTAACTGTCACATCATTCGGAAGAGCAAACGCTTGGTTAAGTGCGGAAGTAATTCCTTCGGTTACTTTTTGCTCTCTGAATCGTTGGTTGAAACCGGCATATTTTTCGTTTTGAACCTCCGCATAGACCGGAATAAAATCGCCTTTGTCCTGATTTTCACTAGTCGCCCCGGATTTTTTAGAATTTCCGCCGGTTATTTTTTTCATTTCGGAAACATCATCGTCATTAAGATTCGGCGGATTTTTTGAACTGTTCTTTTTGGTAGTTTCGGGTTTGTCTTTTTCGGTTTTGCCGTCACGTTGAGCATCAGTGCTGATAGTGCAGGCAACCGCTACAAAAACTGTTAAGATCAAAGCTAAAATTCCGCCGTTAAAATATAGTTTATTTAATAAATTCATCGTTTTTCTCTCCTTTTTTATTTGTCATCGTCTGATTCTTCCGTATCATTGGCGGAAGTCTTTTTAGTTTTATTTGTTTTAGTCGAACTATCGCCCACAATCGTAAAATTCGCCGTTTTGCGGTCTAATTCTTTGCCGTCTTCGCCCTTCAAAACCATTTCGCATTTGTAACTGCCGGGGACAAAACCGGTCGGAACGGAAAACGTAAAAAAGACTTTGCGACTCCCATCGTTTTTGTGTTCGCCCTGAATTTTGTAAGCAACCGTGCCGGATTTCGCGCCTTCAACGTTATCGAACAACAAGCGAAATTGAACGGTATTCGTGCCGACCGCATTATTTACATTTGAAATAGCCACAATTTCGTCATTCTGCTCAAACTTGGTTTTTGAATTACTGCCCGATTCATCTTTATCAAATTTGATCTCATCCAGATTTGCTGTTCCGACGCTGAAATTACAGCCCAAAGAAATTGCCCAAAGTAAGCTCAACGCGATTAAAAAGTTGAATTTTGATTTCATAAAATTTCCTCTTAAAAAGTTGGTAAAAATTACGCTCAACAATAAAAGCGACATATTTTTTCAAAACCGCTAATTTTTTTTGTGTATAATTTGGTAAATGATTTTTTCAGATTTAGATTTATCGCAAAAACTTGAACGCACTGAGGCAAGCGCAAACGCCGCTTTTGTTGAGGCACGGGCAAAGATTTCACCCGAAACAAACGCTGAATGGATCGAAGTTGCGGGGACTTACGCGATGTTTGACGGCATCGAATCGCCTTTGACGCAGACTTTCGGACTTGGTGTTTTTGAAGAAATTACCAATGCGGAATTGGACAAAATCGAAGCATTTTTCAAAAAGCACGATGCACCGGTTTTTCACGAAGTCTCGCCATTAGCAGGATTTGATTTAGTTGCGCTTTTGAATGAGCGGAATTATCAGCCGATTGAATTAACGAGCGTGATGTTTCAGTCTTTGGAGTCAGAAAATAGCTTAAATTTACCGATCAATCCGAATATCAAAACGCGGATCATCGAAAAAGGCGAAGAAGAACTTTGGGCACGAACTTCAGCAGACGGTTGGGCGAGTGAGGCACAGGAGCTTGGCGATTTTATGTTCAATTTTGGACAGATCAGTGCAAATTGCAAAGGCGGATTTCCGTTTCTCGCCGAGCTTGACGGGAAACCGATTTCCGCCGGAATGCTGTTTGTTTTCAATGACGTAGCTTTACTTGGCGGAGCCAGCACGATTCCCGAAGGTCGCAGAAAAGGCGGACAATCCGCTTTGCTTGAAGCGCGTTTAAATTTTGCCAGAGAAAAAGGCTCTAAAATTGCAATGATGTGTGCTTTACCGGGCAGTCAATCGCAAAGAAACGCGGAAAAAAATGGCTTTCGCATCGCCTACACGCGCACCAAATGGCAACTCAAATGATTTTTGATTGCCGATTTTGGATTAAAAATTCGTTTAAACCCAATCTAAAATCAAAAATCTAAAATCAAAAATTCAGTTATGGATTAAAACCGTTGTTTTCTCCCTGTAAAATTTCGATGGCTTTTTCGAGATTTTCGTTTTTACCGAACAAAATCAAAATATCTTCGTCGGCAAATTCAAATTTCGGACTCGGACTGATGAAAGTTTCATCGCCGCGTAAAACTGCAATCAAGGTAACTTTTGTTTGTTGGCGCAGATTGATTTGGCTCAGTTTTTTACCGATAATTGGCGAAGTTTGACTAAGTTTTATCGTTTCGGTGGTGGCAGATTCGTGAATCGCGTTGAGATTCGGCGTAGAAATTTGCGGCAAAGACGGCGAACGAAGCATTTCATAACCTTGTTTACGGATTTGTCCGATTCGATTTTCGATAGTTAGACGATCAATTCCGTAGCAAAGCAAAACCCGCGAAAAGATTTCAATGCTCGTTTCAAATTCCTCGGGAATCACCTCGTTTGCGCCTAAATCCATTAATTCGTTAATTTCCGAAATGTAGCGGGTGCGAACGATGATATAAAGATTCGGATTCATTTCCCGCGCCTGTTTGACTGTTCGACGGGCGGCTTGCGGATCGGAAATTGCTAAAACTAAGGCGTGTGCTTCTTCGATATGCGCGTGATGCAGAACTTCGCGGCGGGTTGAATCCCCAAAATTGATTTTTTCGCCCTTTGCTTTCGCCTTTCGCACGGTTTCTATATTCAGATCAAGAATTGCATAAGAAACTCCGACCGAACGCAGCACACGCGCCAAATTTCGTCCGTTTAAGCCGTAACCGACAATAATAACGTGATTTAGCAAACCTCCGCTGGAGGTTAAATGAATGTCATCTTCGCTAGTTTTCGGTTCTCGCTTGTCCGAATCGTCTTTCAAGATTTTCTGAATAAAATAACCAATCCCCGGAGCCGCCGAAATCAAAAAAGGTGTCGCGATCATCGAAATTATCGAAGCGGCTAAAAATTTTTGATAATCGGCATCGGGCAATAAATCAAATCCCTTTCCGGCTTTTGCCAGAATAAACGAAAATTCTCCGATCTGTGCTAATCCGACTGCCGCCATTACCGAAATTCTTTGCGGAAATCTCAGCAGGCGAACAACCACCCAAATTATCAAAAACTTAATGACTACAAGAAATACGACCAGTAGCAAAACGGCAAACAGGTTTTCGATGAGCGAACCGACCGACAACAGCAAGCCGATCGAGACAAAGAAAATGCTGTTAAAAACATCGCGGAAAGGCAGAATATCCGCCGTAATTTGATGGTTGTAATCCGATTCGGCTAAAACCATTCCGGCGATAAATGCGCCTAACGCCAGCGAAAGTCCAAATTGCGAAGTGGCAAAAGAAATTCCTAAAAATAACAAAACGACGGTCAGCAAAAGAACTTCGGGACTGCGAAGCTTGCCGACAATTTTAAGAATTCGCGGAATCAAAAGTGCGGCAGCCAGAACGATTAAAATCAGTGCCAACAGCGAACCGCCGAGGTTTTTGGCAACCGAGGCAAATGAAAGCGAATCTTTGCCGCCTAAAATAGGAATGACCAGCATCATCAACACAACGCTGATGTCCTGAAAAAGTAAAATTCCAACTCCGGCGCGTCCGTGCGGCGAATCGACTTCGTTGCGTTCGACATAGCTTTTCAAAACAATGGCGGTGCTGGAAAGCGCAACCAAAAAGCCGAAAAACAACGCTTGATTGAAACTTCTGCCGAAAAACACGGCAGCAGCGGCAGTTATGGCAACTGTCAGCAAAACTTGTAATCCGCCGCCGATCAACACGAGTTTTTTCATCTCGCGCAAGCGATTCAACGAAAATTCCAGACCAATCGTAAAAAGCAGAAGCATTACGCCGATCTCGGCTAAAATCTCAACGCCTTCGAGGTCTTTGATCCAACCTAATCCATAAGGTCCGATGACGATTCCAGTCAGCATCAAACCGACTAAAAGCGGTAATTTAAGCCGTAAACAAGCCAAAGCTACCGGCACGGAAACCAATAAAATAATTAATAAATCTTCAAAAAGTGGTGGTGTGTGCATTAATCCTCCATCAAGTAAAAACAACTGAAAACAGCAGGTCTTTTTGATTAAAAGTAAGCGGACAGAATTGTTTTTCAAAGGAACGCCACGCTTCTAGCTGGCAATGAGTGCGAGAGCACGAACATTTAAGTTTTAACAAAGACAAATTTTGCCTAAACTTGGTGACATCGTAACCGATGTTTGCCGGCTGGAAGCACGGCGTTCCGTCTGCGAAAACATTTTTTTATCTTCTACCTTAAAAACCTGAATTAATTGAAAATAGTATGTTTATTACTAAAAGAGAGGCGGAGCGCGGCTGGGAGAATTTCGCTTAAATAATTGAGAGCGATAAATATTTTGCTGTTCGGGAAAATGCTTTATTTGCGGAGCCTTTAAGCGGATAGCAACAAAACTTCTCAGCGAAGAAGCAAAAGTTATTGAATGAGCATCAGAATTTTTTTGATTTTTTAACTGATAAGTTTGCGAGCGGTTATCAAAACGGTGGAAGTTTTTTTCGTAGTTTTGTTTCTGATTATTTTGATATTCAAAATTTGAACTTTGCGAAGTTTCAAAAGTTGGAAAAGGAAAAAGGCGAATTCCTTCGCCACTGGAAAACAACAATCCGTTGAGCAAACCGATCAATAAAAAGGTTCGCACACAAATTGACAGTTTTTTTGAAAAAAATCTTTTCATCCCTGTAACTACTAGGATAACAGGGTTAGTTTAAACTCACAAAATAAATATTTCGGCAAGGTTGCGAAACACTTTAAGTTTCAATTATGAACCGAAGGCGCGTCCGCGTGCGGAACAAAACATTGGCGGCAACGAGCTTCATATTTATCGCTGGCACCGACTTCGACTCTCGCGGTTGAATCTGAAGTGCGCTGTGAATAGTTTGCCGTTTCTCCGCATTTAACACAGATGGCATGTGTTTTAGTGATAAACTCAGCAATTGCCAGCAGCTGCGGCATCGGCTCAAAAGGTTTTCCGGTGTAATCCTGATCTAATCCGGCAATAATGACACGAACTCCGCGATTAGCCAATTCATTGGCAGCCTGCACCAACCCCTCATCTAAAAATTGACCTTCATCAATTCCGATTACCTCGGTCCCGGCTTCAATAGCATCCAAAAGTTCCTGTGCATTGGCAACCGCGATCGAATCGTGGCGCATATCCGAATGCGAAACGATTTCGACAACCGAGTAACGATCATCAATTTTCGGTTTGAAAACCTGAACTTTCTGACGGGCAATGCGGGCGCGGCGCAAACGTCGAATCAATTCTTCGGATTTGCCCGAAAACATCGAGCCGACAATAACTTCTATCCAACCCGTCCCGTTATGACGGTGTTTGACGCGTTCTTCATTTGTATCGAACGCAAATTCATCAATCATAAATTACGCTAAAATTTCCTTCTGAAAATAAGTTTGAAGAAAGAAAGATTATCACAAAAAGGGTTGAAAGGCGATTTGCCAAAGAGGCAAAAACGGCTTAACTTTCCTCTTCGATAATAAGGTGATATTCAATCGATTCATCTTCGTTAATATTAAAAAAATAACCTTTTTGCATAAAATCTTCGTTGTCCGAAACGTCAATCGGCGCAGGTTCAAATAATTTTCCCTGTGCGTCATAAATGTCGAAAAATTTGTAGCAGTATTCGGTGTATTTTTTGACTCCGCCAACAGCTTTTATGCCATCCGGAAAAGTTGCCGTAGCTGAAACGACAACTTCGTGAAGTGCAATGTTTTCTGATGGAATAACGTTTCCATACATCAGTTCGGTCCAATCTTTTCTCCCGTTTTTAGGAAGGTGCATCACAGCTTCTAAAGTTTTTGTTTCCATAAATAATTATTTGATTGCTAAGGTAATTGTAATAGTCGTTCCTTTTCTCGCGTTTGATTTTATTGAATATTTACCGCCAAGTAATTGAACTCTTTGTTCTATATTTTCCAAGCCAAATCCTGATTCCCTTTTTGCCTGATAATTAAATCCCTGCCCATCGTCTTTAATCTCGATCATTACAACATCCTGCGCGTTTGTAAAATCAATTTTGGCAGATGTTTTTTCGATCCTAACCGTAGCTTTTTTAGCTTTGGAATGTTTAAGGACATTATTCAAACACTCCTGCACAATTCGATAAATACTCAGTTCGTCATCAGCACTAAAAAGTTTATCAATATTCTCAATACTGCTTTTGAAATTAATATCGGATGATTCGTCAAGATGTTTTACGGTTAAGGCGAGAGTTTCGGTCAAGCCAAATTTTTTCAGAGCCGAAGGGCGCAAATTTCGGGCAATGGTTCGCGTTTCTTCCAACGCCGAGGTCGTAAATCCGACAATTTCTTCGACCTGTTTTTTTTCTTCGCTTTCAACCGGCAATTTTTTCGAAACCAATAACGACCAATTTTTGATAATCAGCAGAGTTTGTCCGAGACTATCGTGCAATTCTCCGGCTATGCGGGAACGCTCTGATTCGTGGGCATTGATCAGCTGCCGGGCAAATGATTCCTGCTGCAATCGCTTTTGCTTTAACTGTCCGAGTCTGATTTGATAACCGGCAACAATCAGTAGGATCAAGCCTAAAATAACCAAAGAATAAAACCACCAGGTTCGCCAAAATGGTGCGTAAACAACTATTTCCAGAACAGCATCTTTTTCGCTCCAAAAATTTCCGCTATTTGTTGCAGTAACTACAAATTTATAAGTTCCCGGCGGTAAATACGAATAATATGCAGTTCGGCGCGTTCCGACATCCTGCCAATCGGAATCATAACCTTCAAGTTTGTAACGGAATTGGAGTTGCTCAGGTTTAGTAAATTCAATTGCCGTGTAATTAATTTCCAAATTTCCTTGTCCCGGATTTATTTCTAACTTATTTCTGGGGCTAAACTCATTTTTTTCAAGCGAAACGCCTTCGACATAAACCGGCGCAGAAGTGAATCGAACCATTTGGGGATCAATGATGACACCGCCATAAATCATCGGAAACCAAAGTTTGCCGTCTTTGGTTTTCCACCCGGCAGGCTGATTGCCGCCGTTGCCTTCGCTGGTTTCCATTCCATCTTTGATATTATAAACTCGGCAATAAACTCTTTTGGTTTTGCCGTCGGCAAAATCATTTAGCAAATTTCGGTTGACCACATAAATTCCTTGATTGCCCATTACCCAAAAATTATCGCGGTCATCAGTTAAAATTCTCGAAGCAATATCTTCCGCCAATCCGTTTTTAGAGGTTATCGAAACTATTTTCCCATCCCGCAAACGCGAAATTCCGCCGCCGTAAGTGCCAATCCATAAATTCCCGTCCGCATCCTCAAAAATATCGCGCACTTGATTATTAGCCAGACCATTTTCAGTAGAATAATTGGTAAATTTACCGTTTTCAAATTGGCTCAAGCCGCCTTTTGTTCCGATTAATAAAGCACCGCTTCGAGATTGTGTAAGGTAGAGAATCGAATTATTGACCAAACCGTCTACTGTGGTGTAATTATTAAATTTTTCATCCTTAAATTGTTGTAATCCGGCATTTCTTTTGCCAATCCAAAGTGTTCCGTCTTTATCAAAAAATAACGAAGTAACTGCTCGGTCAGATGAAAATGAATCTTCATAATTGGTTAATTTATTATTCTCAAATTTTGCAATTCCGTTTTGTTTGCCTAACCAAATGACATTATTTCGATCAATCGCCAAGGTAGTGAAAAAATCATTTGACTTCGTAACAAATTCTGCTTTTCCGTGATTAAACCTAATCAGATTTTTAGCTGAGGTAGCCCAAATGTTTTGCAATGAATCCTCAATAATTGCTTGGACTCCTAGTTTTTGTCCATTTTCATTAATGCCAAACGTCTGAACGGTTCTCCTCTTTAATTGAGTTAACCCATCATCGGAGCCGATCCAAAAATTACCTTCGTTATCAATCAGGTTGGCGCGTATATTACGCGTTCCCAGTCCCGAATATTCAAAGGTTTTTACTTTTCCATCTACGAATTCATAAAGTATCTCTTTGCCGGCAAAAGATTTGGAAAAAAAAAGATGATTGTTCCGGCTGATATTTAATAACGGTGTATTTGAATCGTCATTTTTGAGATCAATAACAGGCGTGTAAATACCATCTTTATAAACTCCTACATTTCCATCCGAAGCAACCCAAATTCCGCCATTTGGATTTAACTTTATTGAGCCGATATTAGTGCTTAAGTTTCCGGTTGTGCCTAATTGAGTAAATTTGCCGTCACGATAACGAATAAGCCCGCGAGAAGTTGTCAGCCATAAAGTATTTTCCGTATCCTCAGTTACCCAAAAAGTGTTGAATAATTCATTTGGTTTTAATTGACCATTTAGTATTTCCTGTGAGGTAAAAACTTTGAACTCTTTTGTTTGCAGATTATAACTCCTTAGTGTGCCGATACTCGCAAACCACAGAATATCATTGTGATCAAGCCAAAAAGATTGAATTCGTCCATCTTTCGGCATTCCCTCACTCTTTTTAATTAGTGAAAATACTCCGTTCTGGTAGTTCATCAAATCGCCGTCTTCCGAACCGATCCAGAGAACTCCGTGACGGTCTTCATAAAGAGCGATCAGACGATTGTTTATTAGTTGCGGAGTATTGCTGGTTGTAAAAAGAGTGAATTTGATACCGTCAAACCGCGCTAATCCGCCAAAAGTGGCAAGCCAAATGTAATTATCTTTGGTTTGAACAATCGAGGTAACAGAGTTTTGTGGAAGACCATTTTCAGTAGTAAAAACCGTTTTGAGATAAGTTTCGGTTTCCGGAGTCTGGTAAATATTATCACCACATACCGCTGATCGCCAAAAACAGAAAAGACTGCAAAGCATTGAAAATGTTAGAATTAGGGGACGCATTGTAACAGTCAAAACAGAAAACCCAAACTTATTTTTAATAGGTTTCGGCATTTTGCAGGGGGGAAATAAGTAATTATACCCAATAAATAAAAATCAACCAAACTAACTTTGCAGAGTTACTTAAGGGTTGAGTGCATATTTGATATTCTAAGGAATGTAATGAAACTCAAGATTTGTGAGCAATGCCGGCGACCTTATTTGGAAAGCGAGGACTTTTGTCCAAAATGTCCGCGTCTGGAATGGAATCAGGAATCATGGATGAATATCGGCTGTCTGGTAGCTATGATTTTGCCGGTTTTTGTGTTGGTGTTTCTGTGGTTATTATTTTTCTTTGGATTGTTTTTAAGATAGTTTTTCCAACACAAATATTTTTATTTTTTCTTGCCTTTTTACTTGTTTCCCTTTGTGCCTTTCACACTTTGCGTCTTTGCGTTAAAATTCAAGCTAATTCGCCAAACTCGTCACAATCGAATCAATCACGCTTGAACTATCGTTTTTGCGAGTTTCATTGTTCGTAATTATGACAAATGCAAAGGTTTCCGTTCCATTTTTGGCATAACCAGCCAAAGAATTAACATAAGTTATCGAACCTGTTTTTGCTAAAACTTTGTCGCTTAAGTTCTTCAAACGTCCGCGCATCGTGCCGTCAGTTCCGGCAATTGGCAACGAGTTTTTGAAGTTCTCTGCAAATTTGCTTTGCGAAGCAAAAACGAGCGCGCGTCCCAAAGTTTCCGGCGTTATAAAGTCAAGCCGTGACAATCCCGAACCATCGTGAATTTGGATTTCATCCGTGGCAATATTGTTTTCTTTCAGCCATTTTTTGATTACTGTCGCGCCTGCCGAATCATCTCCGCGAAGTTTTTGGATTTTCGGGTTTTCGTCGGGCGCAGCGTCGCCAAACTTTTTACCTAGTGTCCGTAAAATCAATTCGGCGTATAAATTAACCGAATCTTTATTCATTTTGCGGACAACTTCACTAAGAGATGCGCTTTCGACCGAAGCCAGTTCAATTGCATTTGCCACATCAAATTTATTATCTTTTTTCCAATCGGCAAATTTTATTTCTCCATCAACCGAAATTCCTGCTTTTTCGAGCTTTTCTTTTAGAGTTTTTGCCGCCCAATTTGCAGGTTTGTTGACGGAAACTTTGGCTTGCAGATTCGCACCGTTGCCCCACGCATAAACATCATTTTCGTTAATTTCGCGTTTTAAGCCGATTGATTCAATGTCCTGAGCCGGTTTAATTTCGCCGTGAGTTGTAACGTAAGTAGTTGAAGAAACAGGCTTTCCGTTTTGCACTGTGATTTCAGCCTGATTTTCGTTAAAAGTCAGAGCAGAGGCTTCGGCACCGTAATACCATTGAAGCTCGCCCCACGCCCAACCGTCACCAACTTTATCACCTTTGAAATAGCTTTCGTCACCGACCAAATTTCCTTTGATGTGTTTTAAGCCCTTGTTTTTCAAATCATTAACAATATTATCCAACGAACTTTCAGCA
The DNA here is from genome assembly GCA_019694395.1 of Pyrinomonadaceae bacterium. Classification (GTDB taxonomy): domain Bacteria; phylum Acidobacteriota; class Blastocatellia; order Pyrinomonadales; family Pyrinomonadaceae; genus JAIBCC01. Next base: position 12,837 of record JAIBCC010000037.1, read on the forward strand.
AAATCCGGTGCACCTGTTCCATATAAGATAAGATCGCCGTTAAGCGTATCGCCTTCAATATTTTTTGTTGCATAAACCGAAGTTTTCCAGCGAAAATCCGCGCCGAGTTTGTCCAAGGCAACGATTGAAGTTAGTAATTTTTCGGTTGAAGCAGGATTAAAGAGTTTCTGTGCCTCACGCGCACAGGCGACGCGACCGTCTTTCAAACTAATTGTAATTATTCCCCAACGAGCATTGACAAACTCGCTCGTTTCAATGATTTGATTGAGTTTTTCGCATTTTTGAAGGTCGGCAGGAAGCTTGGAAATTTCCAAAGGTTTTGCCAGATCAATGTTCGGCGTAGGAATTTCGACAGGTTGTTCGGTTGTGTTTGAATTTTGATTTGATTGATTTGAAGAAAAACAAGAAGCCAAGAGGCTAATTAAAATCATCATCAACAAAACTTTGATTAATGATTTTAATTCTCTTAGCTTCATTCTTTAACTCAAATTTGAATGGAACGCCACGCTTCTAGCTGGCATTGAGCGCAAGGCGCGAAAAATTCCAATCTTTGATGAATTGACTTTTGATTCCACTCATTTACATCGTTAGCACGATGTTTGCCGGCTGGAAGCACGGCGTTCCGATTGATTGATTTCTTCACTTTCTACTTTCGTTTTACGCCGCTACATCTTCAACAACTTCAAAGAGCGTGTCGAAATTAACCGCTTTCTTTTCAACGATTTCTTTAGTAATAACAAGTTCCTTGACTCGTTTTTGCGATGGCAGAACATACATCGGTTCGAGCAGAACTTCTTCCATAATCATCATCAAACCACGCGCACCAACGCGACGTTCGTAGGCTTCGCGGGCAATTTCCCGAATCGCATCCTCGGTAAATTTGAGACGAATATTGTCAAACTCAAATTTGCGCTGATATTGCTTAACCAAAGAATTTTTCGGCTCGGTCATAATCTTGATGAGTGCTTCTTCGTCCAATTCGTTAAGAGTGCCCAAAACAGGCAATCTGCCGACAAATTCGGGAATTAATCCGTAGCGAATCAAATCTTCCGGCTCAAGCATCCCGATCGCTTCGGTCATCCGCTGTTTGCTTGATTTGACATCGGCTTGGAAACCCAGCGATTTATTTTTCATCCGGCGTTCGACAACTCTTTCTAATCCGACAAACGCACCGCCGCAGATGAATAAAATGTTGGTTGTATCAACCGGCAAAAATTCGGTGTGCGGATGTTTGCGTCCACCTTGCGGCGGAACATTGGCGACAGTTCCCTCTAAAATTTTGAGCAAGGCTTGCTGCACACCTTCGCCCGAAACGTCGCGGGTGATCGAAGGATTATCGTCTTTGCGGCAAATCTTATCAATTTCATCAATGAAAATGATTCCGGTCTGAGCGCGTTCAACGTCTCCACCTGCCGATTGGACGAGTTTGAGAATGATGTTTTCGACATCTTCGCCAACATATCCGGCTTCGGTCAAAGTGGTTGCGTCAACAATGCAGAACGGAACATTCAGCACCCGCGCAAGTGTTTGTGCCAAAAGAGTTTTACCAGTTCCGGTCGGACCAATTAAAAGAATATTTGATTTTTGAATCTCGACATCGGCTCGGCGACGGGCGAGTTCAATACGTTTGTAATGCTGATAAACTGCCACCGAAAGACGCTTTTTAGTTTCGTCCTGACCAATGACATATTCATCCAAAAAGGCGCGTATTTCCTGCGGTTTCGGAAGCGGTGCGGCTCCTGCCGTTTCGGTGCGTTCGTCATCATTGATGATTTCGTTACAAATGTCTATACACTCATTGCAAATGTAAACACTTGGTCCCGCAATCAACTTTTTGACCTCATTTTGCGATTTTCCGCAAAACGAACAGCGCAAGATTTCTTCTGGTCTTCTAAGCATAAAAGTTTAGGAAGTTAGGGAAGTTTAGGAAGTTAGGGAAGTTTTTAACTTTCTACACTTCCAGTGCTTTTTAGTTAAGGAAGCCGGAGAAATTTTGGAAGCTGGATATTTAGTCTTTCCTTCCCAAACTTTCCAAACTTCCTAAACTGTCCACTTATTCGCGGTGTTCAATCACTTCATCAATCAAGCCGTAATCTTTGGCTTGAACGGGTGACAAAATGCGGTCGCGTTCTACGTCTTTTTCGACTTGTTCGTAGGATTGTCCGGTGTGTCTGGCTAAAATGCTGGAAGTCATTTCACGCATCCGCAAAATTTCTTCTGCCATAATGCGAACGTCGGTTGCCTGACCTTGTGCGCCGCCGGAAGGTTGGTGGATCAAAATGCGCGAGTTCGGCAGAGCAAACCGTTTCCCTTTCGTTCCCGCCGTCAAAAGCAGTGCGCCCATCGAAGCGCATTGACCGATACAAATGGTTGTAACATCATTTTTAATAAATTGCATCGTGTCATAAATCGCCATTCCGGCGGTAATTGAACCACCCGGCGAGTTAATATACAGATTGATGTCGCGTTCGGGGTCTTCAGCTTCAAGAAAAAGCAGTTGTGCAACAATCAAATTAGCAATCGTATCGTCAATCGGTGTGCCGATAAAGATGATGCTGTCCTTTAATAAACGCGAATAAATGTCAAACGCTCTCTCGCCCCGCGAAGTTTGTTCGACTACCATTGGAACTAGTGCCATATATCTTTAACTCTTTTCCTTGTAATAGTTTGAATTGGTTTGTTTAAGAACTTAGTTAAACTTAAAGGAGATAAGTGTTGAAATAACAACTTTTCAGTCGTCAAACGCATTCTACAACTTATCTCACAAAAAGCAAACCCTAAAAACTGTTTTTCAATTCCTGATTCCAAATTTCAGTTTACAAATTTAACGCCGAAATCCAAAATCCGAAATCCACATTATTCCTCTTTTTTCTTACGAGGCTTTTTCTCTTTTGGTTCAGCTGATTTTTCTTTCTTTTCAGCTTTCTTCTTAACAGGTTTTTCTTCTGCAACTGCCTCTGCTTCTGCAGCTATCTCTGCTGCCTTACTTTCGTCTATCCATTCGCCATCAGTGATTTTAGCATTTTCAAATAAGATCTCGACCGATTTGCGGCTGCGAAGCCGATCGGCAACGCTGTTTTCTCCGCCTTGCTTGGTTAAAGAAGCACGAACTTCTTCGGGAGAAACGCGATAATATTGCGCCATCTTTTCAATTTCTTCGGCAATTTCATCGCCCGAAACTTCTACATTTTCAAGTTCGGCAACTTTTTCCAGCAGCATTGCCCCACGCACATCACGCTCGGCTTGCCCTTTCATTTGATTAAATGCCATTTTCAGAAAATCATCGCCCACGGTTTTTGGATCAATTCCCTGACGCATCAGATCATTGGCAAAGTTGTTCAATAAATTGCGGGCTTGGATTTCGATTAAGGTGTTTGGAACTTCGAGTTCGTGATCGTTGATCAATTTGTTGACCAGTTCGTCACGCACTTTGTTATCGGCTTCCATTTTCGACATCAATTCCAAATCTTCACGCAATTTTTTGCGTAAATTTTTTAACGATTTGAAATCTTCTTCCAAACCTTGCGCCCATTCATCATCTAAATTCGGCAATTCGATCACGCCAACGCTTTTAACTTTGGCTTTGTAAGCGACTTTTTGTCCGGCTAACCCAGGCGCACTGAAATCTGCGGGATATTCAACCGTAAATTCTTTTTCGTCATCTTCTTCTAATCCGATCAGATTATCGGTAAAAGATTTTTCGACGTATTCTTCGCCCAAAGTCAATTCCAAATCATCGGCTTTGATCGGGTCTTCTTCCGGTTTATCAACAAAAGTTCCTTCCAAATCAACGATCAAAGTGTCGCCGACCTGTGATTTGCGGTCTTCAACCGGAACGAGTGCCGCACTTTGCTGACGGCGTTCTTCGATCACACGGTCAAGCTCTTCTTCCTGCACCGGACGAACACGGCGGGTTACTTCCAAATTTTTGTAGTTCGGAGCAGCAACTTCCGGCATTACTTCGACGTGAACGTGCAGCGAAATCGGCTGTGAACCGTTAAATTTTGCATTTTCCTGATCTTCCAAATGCAGATGCGGCTCGCCCAGCGGATGCAGATCGTGTTCTTCAATCGCGTCGGAAACTCTTTTCGGCAAAAGTTCGCGCATAACATCCTGTTGAATTTCTTCTTTGTAGCGAACGCGGACAATATCAAGCGGCGCAAAACCTTTGCGAAAACCCGGCACATTGGCAACTTTTGCATACTGTTGGCTGATCTTATTAAAAACCTGGCGCACATCTTCCGCCGGAATTTCGATGTGTAACTCTCTTTGAGTTGGTGAAACTTCTTTTAATGATGTTTTCATTGACTTAAACTAAACAGCCCGTCGAAAAAATAGCGTGACGGGCAACCTCTCATAAAAATTGCGGATTGCGGATTGTGGAATGCGGACTTATTTGCCTCTGACCATAATCTTTAGCTCCTAAATACTAATGCCGAGAGCGAGACTCGAACTCGCACGACTTTCGTCACGGGCTCCTAAGACCCGCGTGGCTACCAATTACACCATCTCGGCTGATTTTCAAATAATAAAGAGCAAATTTGAATTTATCGGATTATTGAACGAATGTCTAGCAGAGCCATTTTTTATGAATTTTTGTTTAGCTTTTTTCACTTTAATTTTTTGAAAAAACTCGCCTTATAACAACCAAGGTCGAAGATCAAAAATCAAAGATCAAAGACCTCCACCAATTTTTCTTGGAATAAGTTTTCAAAAGGTTGGGATTTAAGAGACTGAAAATCGAAAAGGCGGACACGCAAAATGGCAGCCGTCAGATTATTACAATTTAATTTTAGGAGAAAAATACAGTATGAAAACAATGAAATTATTTTTTGGCTTGATGATGATCGCAGGACTTTTGTTCGGGACAACTGCAACTACTTTTGCTAAACCGAAAAGACAAATGAAATTCAAAGTTCGTATCGAAAACATTTCGAGCGGCGAACAGATGAATCCAAGCGGAACAAAATATCCTTTTGCACTTTCACCCGGATTATATGTGGTCAGTGATAAAGAAATGCCGCTGTTCAAAGTTGGTAAAAAAGCTACAGCCGGAATTGAAATGCAAGCCGAAGACGGAAATCCGATGGGATTAGATACAGCCTTGGAAAGCAAAATCGGTTCAGCCAGACTTGGAATTTTTAACACTCCGGTTGGCGGAAATATGCCTGCACCGATTCTTCCGGGTGGAGCTTTTGAATTTGAATTTACCGCGACCGAAGGACAAAAACTAACTTTAACCACGATGTTCGGTCAATCAAATGATTTGTTCTATGCGCCGTCTAAAGCAATTAATTTATTTGAAAAAGGTCAGCCGTTAAATGGCGACATTACCGATAAATTATACCTGTGGGATGCCGGAACCGAAGTCAATGAAGAACCCGGAACAGGTGCCAATCAGGCTCCGCGTCAAAAAATGGCGAATACCGGAATGGATGAACACGGTGTGGTTAAATTAGTCAGCGACAATTTCAAATATCCTGACACTAAATCCGTTCTGAAAGTAACTGTCACACCAATTAACTAACTAAATTCCAACAAACAGCTAATTTGATTCTTATTTACTACGGCAGAGTAGTTCGGGCGGAGTCTTGCCTGAAAACTACTCTGCTTTTTCAGAAAACGGGAGAAATTTTATTATGAAAAGATTGATTCAAACATTCGGTTTAATGATTTTATCAGCGTTTATTGTGATTAATTCCAACGCGCAAGTAACTGAAAAGAAAAGTTTAACACTCGAAGGCGCACGCGAAGTAATTGCCGCCGCAAAAGATTATGCCAAAAAGAACAACGCTCCGGGCGGCGTCATTGCCGTTGTGGATGACGGTGGAAATTTAGTGGCTTTAGAAAGATTGGACGGAACTTTTTCTGCCGGTGCGAATATTTCTATCGGCAAAGCCAAAACTGCCGTGATGTTCAAGCGTCCGACCAAATTTTTCGAGGATGTCATCAAAAACGGACGCACCGCGATGGTTGCTCTGCCTGATTTTACTCCGTTACAAGGCGGCGTTCCGATTATGGTTGATGGTCAGGTCATCGGCGGAGTCGGTGTTTCGGGTGCAAGCTCGGCTCAACAGGACGAAGAATTAGCAATGGCTGGCGCAAACTTCTTAAGCGGTCAAAAGGCTTTACCTGTCACGTTTTTTGATTCTGAAACTGTAAAAGCCGCTTTTCAAAAAGGCGCAGTCCTCGAAGACGGTTCAAACGGCGAAAATTATATGGTTCACGCCAGCCGCCGCGAAAAAGAAGGTTTGGTTGAAGTTCACGAGCTTGATACGGACATTATTTACGTCCTCGAAGGCACGGCAACCATCGTCACAGGCGGAAAATCTCTGGGTGAAAAACAAATCGCTCCAAATGAATTTCGCGGAACTTCGGTTGATGGCGGCGAAACCCGTCAGTTGAAAAAAGGCGACGTTTTGATCGTTCCGAAAGGCACTCCGCATTGGTTCAAACAGGTTGACGGCGCATTTCTTTATTATGTTGTCAAAGTTCGATAAGAGGTTATCCACGAAGAAACACGAAGGAAACACGAAGACGTTTTTAAAACTTCGTGAAATCTTCGTGAAACTTCGTGGATGAAAAAGGAGTTTTTATGAAATTTATTACAGCACTTATATTTACGATCCTATTTTCGCTTACTGTTTTTACTAACGAAGTGCCGAGCGGCAAGGCTGAAGCAAGTATTGACCTATCAACTGTTGACGGAGCGAAAATGGTCAACGGAATCTGGAAATACAGCGACACAAAAATTATCGAAACCGACTTTAAATCAGCCGGAGCAGATAATCAGCCAACGGGAAATCCTGTCAAAACTTACGATTACACGCCGCACGCCGGAGTTGCAAATTTTGATGATTCAAATTGGGAAAATATTGCGCCGAACGAATTAAACAAACGGCGTGGTAACGGACGGCTTTCTTTTAATTGGTATCGAATCAACATTACGATTCCCGAAAATATCAACGGATTTGATACAAACGGCTCAACGGTTGTTTTTCAAACTGCTCTCGATGATTACGCTGAAATTTGGGTAAATGGCGAAATTTCACGTTATCTTGGACAACAAGGCGGCTCGGTTGTGGCAGGTTGGAACGCTCCGAACCGTTTGGTTATTGGTCGAAATGTCAAAGCAGGACAAAAAATTCAACTGGCGGTTTTCGGCATCAACGGTCCGATTTCCAACCCGCCGACCAATTTTATCTGGGTGCGCGAAGCAAAATTAGAGTTCTACAAAGGCTCAATCGAACCGGAAGCAATTACGCCGAGCGAAGTTAATGTCGAAATCGTCAAGAATGATGCTTCAATCGAAAAAATCGTCGGCGCAAATCCCAAAGTTTGGAAGTTGGCTGAAGGTTTTAAGTTCACCGAAGGTCCGATTTGGACAAATGAAGGTTTATTGTTCAGCGATCCGAATTCCAACATTATTTACAAATATTCGAAAGACGGAAAATTAAGTATTTTTCGCACTCCGAGCGGTTATACCGGCGCAGATATTGCCGAATACGGTCAACCCGGTTCAAACGGTTTGACGCTTGCGCCTGATGGGAAATTGACTATCAATCAACACGGCAATCATCGCGTTGTGCAATTGGAAAAAGACGGCACAGAAACCGTTTTAGCCGATAAATTTGAGGGCAAACGGCTTAATTCGCCAAACGATCTGGTTTATCGTTCAGACGGCACGCTTTTTGTCACCGATCCGCCGTTTGGTTTGCCGAAATTCTTTGATGATAAACGCAAAGAACTTCCATTTTCGGGCGTTTATTCGATTTACAAAGGCAAATTGCAGTTAATTTCCAAAGAATTTTCCGGACCGAACGGAATAGCTTTTTCGCCTGATGAAAAATATCTTTACATTGGAAATTGGGACGAAAAGAAAAAGACGGTTTATCGCTACGAAGTCAATGAAGACGGAACGCTGAAAAACGGCAAACTGTTTTTCGATTTTACTGATTTCAAAGGCGAAGACGCGATTGACGGAATCAAAGTTGATGTTGAGGGCAATCTTTATGTCTCTGCTCCCGGCGGTTTGCAGGTTTTGTCGGCGGATGGAAAACAGCTTGGAACAATCATTACGCCGCAACACGTTCACAATATGGCGTGGGGCGATGAGGACGGAAAAACTTTGTATTTGTGCGCCCGTAGCGGTCTTTACAAAATGCGTTTGAATATAGCGGGAGTTCGTCCAAAGATAAATTAGCCTAATGAATGAATTATTAAGTCATATTTTAGCTAAACGACACGAAGTGCCGGTTGAGCAAAGTTTGCTCGTCGGCATTTCGGGCATTGATGCGAGCGGCAAAGGTTTTATTTCAGCAAAATTAGTGAAAGAACTGGAAAATAAAGGGTTTAGAGTCGCAAACATCAATGTTGACGGTTGGCTTGATCTTCCGCAGATTCGTTTCAGCCAAACAAATCCGGCTAAAATTTTCTATGAAAAGGCAATCCGGTTTGATGAAATGTTTGAAAAACTTATTCTAGCTTTGAAAGAAAATCGTTCAATAGATTTAATTGCCGATTTAATTGAAGAAACTGCCGCCGAATTTCACCAACATCATTATTTTCACGAAAACATTGACATTATTCTGCTCGAAGGAATTTTTCTTTTCAAGCCGCAGTTTATTGAGTATTTCGACTTAAAGATTTGGATTGAATGCTCATTTGAAACTGCTTTGCAAAGAGCCATTAAACGAAATCAGGAAAGTTTATCAACCAAAGAAACTATCAACACCTATCAAACAATTTTCTTTCCGGCTCAAACCGTTCATCTTTCCAAAGATAAACCGATTGAACAAGCAGATATTGTTTTTGATAATGATCAAGAGCATTTCGCCAAATCAAAAACTCCTTTATAATCGTCAAAAATTTAATTTTTATTTTGAAAATATGAACCGCTTAGAAAACAAAATTGCTTTGATTACCGGCGCGGCTCGCGGAATTGGTCGCGCCATTGCCGAGCTTTTTCATCAGGAAGGCGCAACCGTTATCATTACCGATATTCGGGATGAAGAAGGAATGCAGGGTGCCGGAAATCTGGACAGCAGGAATGAATATCGGCATTTGGACGTAAAGTTTGAATCGGAATGGCAGGAAACGACCGATTATATTTTTCAAAAATACGGGCGGTTAGATATTTTGGTCAACAACGCCGGAATTACGGGTTTTTTGGAAACTTCGGGCGGATTTGATGCCGAAAATGTTGATCTTGAATCGTGGGAAGAAGTTCATCGGGTCAATACCACCGGAACAATGCTCGGCTGTAAATATGCCATTAAATTGATGAAAGAAAATGGCGGAAGTATTGTCAATATTTCTTCGCGCAGCGGTGTGGTTGGCATTCCCGGCGCAGTCGCCTACGCTGCCAGCAAAGCCGCCATTCGTAATCATTCAAAAAGCGTTGCTCTTTTTTGTGCCGAAAATGGGTATAAAATTCGCTGCAACAGCATTCATCCGGCGGCGATCATGACTCCGATGTGGGATGCGATGCTCGGCGAAGGCGAACAGCGACAAAAAACCATTGAATTTGTTGAATCGGGAATTCCGCTCGGACGTTTCGGCGATCCCATTGATGTTGCTTACGGCGCGTTGTATCTGGCAAGCGATGAGGCAAAATATGTAACCGGAATTGAATTAACGATTGACGGCGGCATTTTGGCAGGAAGCGCGGCAACTCCGAAAAAGAATGAGTAAATCAAATTTATCGAAAGGTTTGTGTCCGTAAATAATTTTCAATTCTCAAACTTTTTCCATCGCTGATAATCGAAATTGTTCCATTTTCGCCCGTCGTCATAACTTTTGCGCCCGAATTTTTCCAACGCTCGACAACTTCTTCGTGCGGATGCCCGAACGGAGATTCTTTTCCGACAGAAATTATAGTTAATTTGGCTTTGGTCGCTGCAATAAAATTTTGCGTTGAAGAAGTTCTGCTGCCATGATGTCCGGCTTTTACTACATTTGCTTTCAATGATTCCGGTGTTTGCAGCATCGCATTTTCAGCTTCTTTTTCCGCATCTCCGGTCAACAAAAAACTCGTCTCACCGTAAATGATCCGCAAAACGATTGATTCGTTATTTTCCCATTTTGAATCTAAATTTTCCGTTGAATTCGGCGACAAAACTTCAATTTTCGCCCCGCCAAAATTAAAAACATCGCCACGTTTTAAGATCGTCAACGGCACATTTTTTCTTTCCAGAACCTTGTAAAAATCGGCAAAATCCTCATCCTGAAAAGGAGTTCGCGCGACAATTGCCGAATTTATCGAAAAGTTCCGCGCAACATCGGTTAAGCCTTGAATATGGTCGGTGTCAGCATGCGTGGCGAGCAAAAAATCAATTTTTGAATAACCGCGTTCCCACAAAAAATTTGAAACCACAGTTTCTCCAATATTCTGCACATCAGGCTCAAAAAGTTCAGGTTCTTCGTCTTCGCGTTGGACATAAACTTTATTGAAATTCATTTTTCCGCCGCCATCAATCAGCAAAGTTTCGCCCGTCGGCATCGTCACCAAAGCCGAATCGCCCTGCCCGACATCAAGAAAATCAACGTGCAGTTTGCCGTCAGGATTCGGCGCACTGAACGGATGAAAAATTATGATTGATAGAAAGATTAAAAAACTTACCAAAGCAATTCTAATTTTGAATTTTGAGTTTTGAATTTTGAATTTCAGCGAAAACGGCGACCATTTCAACAATAAAAAAGTTAGTGCAAAAATCGGCAGAAAGTAAAGTAAATAAACGACTTTTAATTGTCCGGCATAATGCGGAAGCCGAAACGAAGACCAATCAAAACCGATAACAAACAACGTGATATGGAGAATCAGCCAATTCAGAATTTCAGTTGCCCAAATAAACGGCGCGGCTAGAATTTCGCTCAATTGCGCGACAAAAACCGAAATAATTGCGGTCAAACTTTCAATCGCAATCAACGCACCAACCGGAACATTGAGCAAAATTGAAAAAACTGAAATTCGATGAAAATAGATAACTCCGAACGGAATCAGCCACGATTGGACAATCAGCGAAACCAAAATCGTTTCAAAAACATAACGAAAAACTTTTTGCAGTCGCCAACGTTCAAACTTTTCGGCGTAAGGCGTTTTAAACAAATTGCATTGCCAAACATTGCGTGTTAATTCCTTTTGCCAATTTTTCTCGCTCCAATACAACGATTCACAAAGAGTTTTTAACCAATTCGGCACGTTCGGCGGAATCGGAGTTTCGGCAGACGGATGCCATTTTCCGATTGATTGCAAGCGTTCCAGCAACGGAACGGACATCGCCACAATCGCCAAAACGCACATAAAAGTTAGTTGAAAAGATTGGTCAAAAAGGCTCGAAGGTTGCCAAAATAATAAAGCCAAAGCACTGGCGGCAAGAGTATTGAGCAAAGTTCCCTGTCGAAAAACAACGAACGCAAAATACCAAACCGTGAACATCAAAGCGGCTCGCGTCACAGGCGCATCGGCTCCAACCGCAATCGTGTAAGCCCATAAAAACAAAGTAGAAAGCAAAAATTGCCAAAAGCGATTGCGTGTGAATTGACGCAAAAGCAAAATCGCCAAACCGCCGATAAACGTAATCTGCAAACCGCTGATGACGAGAATGTGAAAAGTTCCGCCTTCCCGAAAACTTTCCGAAGTCGTTTTATCGAGATGATATTTATTACCCAAAAGTGAGGCAATCAAAACTCCGGCAGTAGAAACCGAAAAATGTTTTTTAAATTCGATGATTAAATTTTGTCGTCGTTCCGCCAGCCATTCAAACGGCGCAAAAGTTCGCGTTTTGCCCAAATTTTCAATCAATAACGGACTTTTAACGATCGCCGTCGCATCAATTCCCTGCCGGTCAAGAATTTCCTTGTTGGATATTCCGCCCGGATTTTGAAACTTTTCCTGCCGACGAACTTCACACGCCACCCGCAATTTTGTGCCGTAACCGATATTTAACTGCTCATATTCATTGGCAATTTGTTCATCCCGAATCGGCAAAAACAAACGGATATTTCCCGAAACATTGTGCTCAACTCCTTTGGACACGATCGTTTCAGATTTAATAACCAAGAAAAATCCGCCAACGGCAAGTTCAGGATTATTTTGAGAAACTCCCGTAATTTCAAAAGGTTCGCCCGATTTTAATTTTTCTGAATCGAACAAAACTTTTAAGCGATCTGGTGCAACCGACATTTTTTCAACCTGCAAACACAGTCCACCAAGTGAAGTAAATGAAAGAAAGAGAAAGACAATCGCAAAATTCTTATTGATGAAAATGAAAGTCAGAATAACTGAAATTAAAGTAACAGCAAAAGAAATTTGCCACGAAATATCGAGAAATTTACCGATAAAAATTCCAAGCGCGAAGAAACTTGCTAACCACGCTAACGGGTAAAGAGTAAAATTTGCAGAAACCTGCGGAGAATTTTCCGGCATTCTGAGGTTTTCCTAATTTTTATTGAGGGCAAGACTTTATTCTATTCAACTTTGACTAAATTTTGCAATTCCCGAAACTTTTTATCGCTCATTCCGCGCACCAAAATCAAATTTTCCGGACGGCGAAAAGTTCCGTTTTCCTCCCGAAATGCAATTATTTTTTTCGCCATTCCTTTGCCGATATGCGGGAGTTTTTCTAATTCTTCGGCGGTTGCAGTGTTAAGATTAACCGCATTTTCGGCTGTTTGGGCTTGATTTTGAACAGAAAATCGTTGATTTTGCCGCGCATTTGTGCAAGAAATAAGCGATAAACAAAAAACAGAGATAATTACCAAAAATGTTAAACGTATCGGTTTAATAAACATTGTATAAATGTTGTAAATAAGAGACTTAGCAAAGATGCCTTTATTATGTGCAAAGTGCTAGAAGTTATTAAGAATCAACAATTTAACTATGTGGAAAAAAAGTTTTCCACAGGACTTTTCCACAGATGCTGTGGATAAAAGTAACACAGTTGTAACAACCCCCATAAACACTAAGCGAAAGAAAAACACAGTGCTTCTGAAAATAATTTCACAGGGTTAATGGTGCGATATAAAATAACACGCTCCTTACTTCAAAAAAAGGAAACTTCAAAATGATTACAAAAAAATTAGAAAAACTCTTTTTTTATATTTTAACTGGATATGCTCTAATTTTCATACCTGAACAATAAAAACAACTGAGTTTAGTATGATTTAATACAACAACCGATCAGATAAAGGCTTAATATCAAAGATATAAAAAATTTCAGAGGTCAAATATATGGAAACCGGAACGGGAATCTCTCTCTTAGTCGCTTTGTTTTTTGTTTTGTGTGCCGGCTCTTACTTAAAAAGCGGCTTAATTAAATAACTTATTCTTTGGCTGAATCATTTTGGCACTTCATTTGCTGTTAGACTCAACCGTAAGTTTTTTTTGTATTAAATCAATACTATTTTCAAGGAGGTTAATATGGCAGAAGGAGAAAGCACAGCGAGTAATTTTATTTGGGCATTTGCATTTGTGATCATTGTCGCCCTGATTGTCGGCGCATTATATTTTGGCGGTTTTGTTGGCGGAACCAAAAAACATGATGTTGATATTAAAATTGATGCTCCGGCAACCAGATAAATTCACTAACCGACAAATAAACTATAGGTTCTTCATTTGAAGAGCCTTTTTCATTTTTAATTCCAACCTTTTTTTAATTTCCATGCAATGTATGAAAGATAACAGTAAAAGTTAAATTACCCCTCTTAAAATACAAGTAATTTAGTTTTCAGAAGTTTGATGGACCAATCCATATTAGATTTTGATTTAGGATGAGATCATAGTTGATTTCATCCTTTTTTTTATCTTAAATTCATGAGTGTAAATTTCGGCAAAAGTCGGATTGTTGAATAGCAGAATTAGTAATTATCGGCACTATCGTAACCTTCAAGAAATTCGTATGCTTTTTCCAAAATCGGGCGGGCGCGGCTTGCACCATCCATTTCGCCAATATATCCTTCGCGCACCATCGCATCCAGAATTGCAGCGGCACGTCCGTAACCGATTCGTAAATGGCGTTGGAGAAGCGAAGTCGAAGCCTTTTTCGCACTGACCACGGAACGCAAAGCATCCATAAACAACGGGTCTTTTTTACCCGGTAAATCGCCTGAATCATCCATTTCCTCTTCGGTTTTGGTAATGGTCGTATCGTATTCAGGATTACCCTGCGTTTTGATATGTTCAACGATTCGGGTTATTTCTTTTTCGTCCACGAATGCCCCGTGCACACGGACCAAATTTGAAGTTCCCGGCGGCAAAAAGAGCATATCGCCTCTGCCTAAAAGGCTTTCCGCACCGTTTGAATCAATAATTGTCCGTGAGTCCACTTTTGATGAAACTCTGAACGAAATTCGTGACGGGAAATTCGCTTTGATCAAACCTGTGATGACATCAACCGAAGGTCTTTGCGTGGCTAAAACGAGGTGAATTCCGACAGCCCGAGCCATCTGTGCAAGGCGCGTAATTGATTCTTCAACCTCTTTTCCGGCAACCATCATCAAATCCGCCAACTCATCAATGATAATCACGATGTAAGGCAAAGTTTTGTAGGGTTCTCCGTTATCGTCCAGCATTCCTTCGGCACGGCGGCGTTTGACTTCGGCGTTGTAACCGTCAATGTTGCGGACTCCCCATCCCGCAAGGTCTTTGTAACGACGTTCCATCTGTCCAACCGCCCATTTTAACGCCACCGAAGCCCGTTTCGGGTCAGTAATAATCGGCGTGGCAAGGTGCGGAATGTCTTTGTAAATCCCGAGTTCAACCTGCTTTGGATCAACCATAATAAATTTCACTTCGTCAGGTTTTGCCTTGTATAAAATCGAAACAATGAGCGAATTGACTCCAACCGATTTTCCTGCGCCGGTTTGTCCTGCCATCAACAAGTGCGGCATTTTGGCTAAATCAGCAACGTAATTTAAGCCGTCAATCGCTTTGCCGAGCGCAACCGAAAGCAACGATTCAGATTGTTGAAACTTTTTAGATTCAATCACTTCGCGCAGGAAAATGGTTTCGCGGTTGTGATTCGGAACTTCAATTCCGACATAGGCTTTGCCCGGAATCCGATCAATTCGGATTGATTCGGCTTTCAAAGCCAGACACAAATCATCGCCTAAACCTGTGATTCTGGAATATTTAACACCTGCATCGGGTTTGAATTCATATGTTGTGACCACAGGACCTTGGCAAATGTGCATTACTCTGCCTGTCACGTTGAATTCACCTGTTTTTTCAACTAATTCCTGTGCGATTGCCAGAAGTTCTTCGTCTCTTTGCTCAATACGCGGCGGTGATGAAGTTAAAAACTCAGAAGTCGGTAAAACGTAATTTTCAAAATTTTGAGGCTCTTTTTTCTTTTGAACCGGCTCTTCTTCATCTTCAAAATCCGGCAATTCAATTTTTTCCAAATCACCGGTTGCCTGAATCGGAGTTATCGGAATGTCATTTACTAAATCCTCAACAATTCTTGGTTTTGGCTGATTAATAATTGGTTCATTAAGAATCTGCGCCAAATCATCGGTATCGGCAATCGGAGAAATATCTTCGCCAAAAACAATTTTGGGGCGCAGATCTTCCTGAATAACGGGTTCCTCTTCTTCAATTTCAGGTATTTGCAGTAACTCGACAACTTCCTCTTTTTTCTCTTCTTTTTTCGGAGTTGGAATCGGTTGTTTTTCAGGAAGATCGCCAAGAGAAATAGTTGGTTTCTTTTGCTCTTTGATTTCAACAGGCTCTTTTCCGCTGAGAGCTTCACGCCGTTTTTCCAGACGGTTATGTGCTTCTTCTCTTTGTGCGTCCCGCCAACTTTGAAAGCGGGATGTCCAGTCAGCAAATCGGATTTTGAAGTTGCCAAAGGCAAAACCAAACCCGCTGAACATCGTCAGATAAGTAAGGTCGGTTATCAGCAAAACTGAGGTTAAAAACAGTGCTATCAATAAGATAACAGAACCAATCTTGCCAATTAATGCCAGCAATCCGGCGGAAACAACGGCACCGATCACGCCTCCGCGAAAACCTGTCCCAAGCCAAAGCGAAAGCAGTCCCGAAAAGGAGAGAATGAACAGAATAAATCCGATCACTCTGCCGACCGGAACATATAAATTGACTGCACGGAAAACGCGCCAGGTAATCAAAGCCAGAACTACCGGTAAAATATAAGCAGTTAAACCAATTACGCTAAAGAGAATGGCGGCAATATTCGCCCCGACAAAACCAATCCAGTTTTGAGTTTTAAAGGAGCTGGCAGAAATAATTGACGGGTCGTTTTCATTAAAGGAAATGAGACTCAAAAAGATCAGGATTGTAACTGAGACAAGAATAATTGCGACAATTTCATTCGCCCGCGAAGAACTTTTTGAGGTGATTTTTTTTTCTACTGCTGCTGCCATTTTCTAAGTTTCAGGTCTCAAGTCAAAAGACTCAAGTCTGTTATTTTTAGTTATTTCTGCCTTTTTTGAAAAGTAAAAATTCTTTGATAAATTCGTCAATGTTGCCGTCTAAAACATACTCGACATCACTTTCTTCAAACTTCGTCCGTGTATCTTTAACCAAACGATACGGTTGAAGCGTGTAGTTGCGAATCTGCGAGCCGAAAGAAATATCTTGTTTATTTGCTTCGAGTTCCGCTGTTTCTGCCTTTCTTTTTTCAAGCTCCAATTCATAAAGTTTGGAACGTAAAACCTGCATTGCCACCGCCCGATTTTGAATTTGCGAACGTTGATTTTGACAGGTTACAACAATTCCCGTCGGTAAATGAGTGATCCGAACAGCTGAATCGGTCGTGTTGACGTGCTGACCGCCCGCGCCGGTCGAACGATATGTGTCAACCCGCAGATCTTTGTCTTGAATATCAACTTCAATATTCTCATCAATTTCCGGCGAAACAAAAAGCGAGGCAAAAGAAGTTTCGCGGCTGCCGCCCGAATTGAATGGCGAAATTCTGACCAAACGGTGCACACCCGCTTCGCAAGCTAAAAGACCATAAGCATATTCACCCTCAACCCGAAAAGTGGCGGATTTTATGCCCGCTTCGCTTCCCGATTGTTCATCCAAAATTTCAACTTTGAACCCGCGTTTTTCCGCCCAGCGCAGATACATCCGTAAAAGCATTTGCGCCCAATCCTGCGCGTCCGTGCCGCCCGCACCTGACTGAATCGAACAAATTGCATTATTCGCATCTGTTTCGCCCGAAAGCAGCATTTCGGTTTCGGCATCGGCTACTTCTTTTTCTAAACGAGAAATCAAATCGTTTAGTTCGGAAATAGAATTTTCATCGGTTTCAGCAAATTCAAAAAGCACTTCGGCATCGGAAACGCCTGTTTCAAAAGATTCCTGCCGATTGATCTGGCGTTCCAAACGGCTTCGTAACTGCACCGTTTTCTGCGCTTTTTCCTGATCGTTCCAAAAATTCGGTGCGGCAATTTCTTCTTCTAATTTTTCAAGTTCTTTGCGTTTGGCAGGAACATCAAAGAAACCTCCCAAGCTGCTCAACCTGCAGCTTTATTTGTTCGTATTTTTCTCTTAAATCTAATAATTCCATAAAATAAATGGCAGAAACAAGCGCGTCAGCAAGTGTGCCAATTGGTTTGCATTTAAATATCTAAATTGAAACACGCTCCTTCACAGTCGCGTTTCTGCCCCTTTCTTTTTCCAAAAACCTACAAATAATAACGTCAAACTTACCAATGAACAAAGCCACGCGAACCAATCGCCGTATTTGACATAAAAGGTTTGGCTGCCGTCGGACTTGGACACTGACCAAACCCGTGTGTCTTCGGTATAAGGCTTGGTCGCATCCAAAATTTCGCCGCGTTCGTTGATATAGCCCGAAATCCCGACATTTGTTACCCGCAAAATCGGGCGATTGGTTTCAACTGCGCGAAAAATTGCATTGGCTAGATGCTGTCGTAAAACCGGTGTCGGTCCTAAATACCCGTCATTGGTCATTTCAACTAGAACGTCTGCACCGTCAAGCGCATATTGGCGTGAAAGCGTCGGAAAATGCGATTCAAAACAAATCATAATTCCGGCTTTCGCATCACCTAACGGAATAATGTCGTATTCCTTCCCTATTTCAAAGTTACCAACCATCGTGGGCATCATACTTGCCAAAGGCTCAGGCAATGGCACGTATTCGCCAAACGGAACGAGGTGAATTTTATCATACTGTGCGATTTTTCTGCCTTGCTCATTAACCATCACCGCCGAATTATAATAGTTATTATTTTCCGAAGGTTCCGCCGCATTAAATAAAACTTCGACATTATTTTTATGCGTAAATTCGCTCAGAAACATCTGAAAATCGCGATCTTCCGTGTAACCGAAATTCATTGGCGATTCGGGGAAGATGACGATAGTGCTCAGTGATCGGTGGTCGGTGGTCAGTTTTTGCAATTCTTTTTCGGCAAGCTGAATGTGACGTTCACGAAGACGTTTCCATTCTTCGTATTTTAAGCCGCTCATCGGGACGTTTGGTTGAATGGCAATGATTTTAGCATTTGGTTCTTTTGAATTTAAATGAAGCTGAGTAAATTGAAATAAATACACAAAAATTAAAGTAAATGTTGGAATTATTACAAAAGTGACTTTGCTAAAGTTTCGCGTCACAAGTAAATATGAAAAAAAAGAATTTATAACAACACAAACAAATCCAACTAAATAAATTCCGCCAAGGCTGGCATAACTAAGAAAAAAAGGATAAAAAGCCTGTGAATATGCAATCGTGTTCCAATTATTCCCTGTTGTCCAGAATCGTAAAAATTCAATTGCTGTCCAAAGGAACGGACTGAGGAAAATTCCCCAGTTTCCGAATCTTTTTAGAATTAAAGACAGCAATCCGGCAAAAAGTGCGGGAAATAACCCAACGACCGAGGTTGCTCCAAGCAATAAAAGATAAGCTAAAGGCGCGGGAACTCCGCCGTAAGTTATCGGCGCAAAAGTCAGCCACCAACAAGTTCCGGTAAAAAATGTAATTCCGAAAATCCAGCCTGTGATAAATGATTTAACAAAAGATTCTTTTTCACGCTCAATTGCAAAAAATAAAGGAATTAACGCAACATAAGCCAAAAACCAAAACTCAAAATCTGGAAAAGCGAGCGTCAGAAGAATTGCGGAAAGCACGGCTAAAAGTGAGTTGGAAAGAGACGGCAACTTTGTTTTTACTGCGGAAAACTTCATTGGAATAGTTTAACCCAATTTTTTAGGTTTCATAAAATAAAATTCCATTGAAAATCTTTCCCTGTTTCTTTTTGAAAGATAGTTCGGTCAATTTGATTAATTTTCTTTCAGACCGATTTTGTCAGTTTGACCGATGCCGACAAAATTTGTCATAAAAAAGTGACGGTTTTTGTCATTTACTGAATTTTGTCATTTAGGTTAGGTCAAATTGAAAGAGTGCCTTTAGTAAAAGATGGATAACTGTTCAAAATGACTGAAAACCCTTTATTTACAAGATTTATAGTTTAAAAGCGGGAGAGCCTGGCTATTTCTAACCAGGCTCACAATCGGAAGGACAACTGAAGGAACGCTCGGAAGGTTGTCAAGCGCAGTGGCAAACCACGCTCGGAGAAGTGTTGGCGGCGGGGTCTTGCTAAATTTCAACAAGCTAGCCACTTTTCTATATAGCACATACCGTGCCACAAACTGATTTTTGCTTTTTGATTTTTGATCTTTGATTGAAAAGTGTAGTAAATACGGGCTTAAAAAAAATTTAAGACTCAAAATTGAAGTCTAAAATCATCCTAAACTTCAGCTCTGAGCCTTAAATTTTATTAACGGAGTTACACTATTTGGAAGGTCGAACGTTTCGGAAAGTCTAAAGCATCTAACAGTTGCCCCTAAAAGTAGAACACTATTAAATTTTTTAGGAGAACTTTACGATGAAAAAAACTCTATTCATCAACTTTACGAATATTTTCTAAATGAAAAAACAGAAACTCTTTCTACTCTGACGATTGAGAATTACGAAAATACTAGGAAACGTGAGATTGTAATTTTGAAGTCAACAAAACCTTGCCTGAGTTTAATAAAACAATTCATACACACACAAGCAAAAACGGAATCCGCGAAACAAAATTTACGCGAAAGATAACAAATATTTTTTAGCAGAGAGTTATTTTTATTGTTGGAAAATTGATTTTGTGATTATGATTAATCGTTATTAGTTTTCCGTTGGTTTTGAGTTCTGTTTTTTCAATCTTTTCAATAACTCTAAAAAGGCTTTTCTATGCGGACTATCATTTATTACTATTTGATATTTACCTTTGTGGTTTCAGGATTGGCAGTTCTCAGATGCCTGATTTATCTTTATCTTTCATCAAGAACAGAAAATAAATTACCGCTCTTAAAAGTTGCAAAAATTTCATTTTTCAGAGCTTTGACAATGTTTCCTGTCAGCCTCTTGGCATATGAACTTTTTATCAACGATATAGTTGATGAATGGGTTATTTTGACAATCTGCTGCATAGGTTTTATTCCTCAATTTGTCCTTTATTTCAACCTAAGAAAAGGCGTAAAAGTTAATCCTGCCAATCAACAACAATAACTTTTCCAACTTAATATTGACTTTCGGAAATCATTTTTTGCGGTCGTGATTATGAACTTTGCAAACTAGAAATTTATTGATGATGGCAAAATTTGCGCGGCGGGAGGTTAAAGTGGAAAGTGGAAAGTGGAAAGTGGAAAGCTGAATCTGACTTCAAAACACTTTCCATTTTCCACTATCAACTTTCCACTAAAATAGTCGGTCGAGCGTGTTTTTGTCCGAAACAAAAGAATGATTTTTATTTGGATCATCATTTGTTTTGTTGAAAGGAAACTTGAACATAAGGTGAGAATTTCAAAGGTTAGTAACCAAATAATTTAAATAGACCAAAATATATAATTGCAATGGCTAAAACTTGAAGCATAAAGGTTGTAAAAGTCCATTGCCTTTTATCTTTTGACCAACGATTGACCGTTCCACGAATAAATATGGGATAACAAATTAGAAAGTAAATGATAAGACTTAAGGGATAGGCTAAGGAAGAAGCAAGAAAAATATTGAGTATTTTCGGGAGAATGTAAAGAACCAGAAGAAATAAAATTACATTCCATATTTTGATTTCAGGTTTATCCTTCTTTTCGATTACTTCGTCCATAATTTTTCTAATAATAAACCCAAAATAGAAAGAAAGGCTAGATTTAATTTGAGTGATTGAGAATTCTAAAAAAAATCCGCCTTGGTAATATTCGGGCGATTGGCTCGGCGTTGGATAACCGGCATTATGTTGCGAGCATTTTCCTTACTTGGCGAGCGAACATAATATCCAGTTATCCGATGATGTAAGAACTTGAGCAAAAAGGCAGATGATAATTTTCGGACTTTCGACAAAATAATTTCAAACCTAAGATTGAAAACAATTTAATTGATTATTGACCAAGCAGTTCGCTAGATCTTTTTCGCTCTTCTTGGTTTTGACCATATTCGATAGAAAGCAAATCACCTTTTTTATATTTAGGATTTAAGTCATCGCTTATAATCCTATATTTCAGTCCATATTTGTCACGATACCATATGTAATTGGTGGGTTCATACCGATTAGGTATCTGTCCGAAACCACTGACAAAATCCTTTGGAAAAGTGGTTTTAGCAAAAGAGATGTTCTTTCGCGGTTTGAAAACAATTGCTAAATCATCACTGCCGTTTGGTTCGTATTCAATAAAAGAAACCTGCCAATCATCATTATAATTACAAATTCCATCGCAATTTTCGGGCAACAATTTTTTTACTGCTTTCCAGTCCCGGGCTGTTCTGGCAACAGTAATAAGTTCTTTTAGTTTCGGGTCATCCATTAACTTGAATCCCTTTAACTCATTCGGATATTGCAGAGTGTTTTTGTTTTTTTCGTTTGGTTGACCGAAAGCGAAGAAAGTTAAGGCAAAGAGTGATAAGAAAACAGCAACAACTTTCATAAGTAAATGATTGAATTTGTAAAGTATTGGGTGCTTTTTATCGAAAATCCAATATTCGCACCCAACCTAATTTATCATTGATTTTGATTCCTCACCACAAATAAAAAGATTGCCAATTTCAATCTTTTGCAAACTCGCAACATCTGACGTTGAATCTAAGGCAACTGCCCAATATCCCCTAAACCTTAGAAAATTTCAACTTAGAGGAGATTTGAAAATGTCAAAAACATCGCATTTGCGCCTTATTTATTCACATAAAAAAAGCGAAAGTAGTGATTTATTTAGAACATCTCTCAACTTGACGCTGCATTCCGAGCGCATCCTGGTTGTTTTCGTCAATTGCTAATGCCGATGCGACATAGCTTTTGGCTTGCAGACAGTCTTTCTTTTCAAGGAAAATTTTGGCTAAAAAGACGTGCGCCTCGATTAAACCATTATCATAAAAAAGTGCTGTTTTTAATTGATTTGAGGCTTCGTCTAAATTTGCCTGATTGAGATAGATCTTACCTCTTAACAAATAAACTTCTGCGTTTATCGGATCGCTTGCCAGAATTCTTCGCAAAATCTGGGTAGCTTCATCATCCTTTCCGGCTTTCATAAAATCTTTGGCTTTTTGTAATAAAGCGGAAGTCTCATCAATCGGTCTTTCGTCAGTAGTAGTAATCTTTGTTTTGCTCAAAACAACGCTGACAAATTTATCACGGGGTGGCTGCTCAACTCGCAGAACTAACCCGTCATTTCTGGCATTTTTCCAGTCTTCTTCTAATTTGGCATAGCGGTTATTGTCCGTCAGCATTCGTCTGGCGTTGTCATCTGCATCTTTTGATTTAACGCTATCTCCCAGTTTTTGGAAAATTTTCCCTAACAGAAAATAGATTTCGCCATCTTTTTGCTTTGGATTTTCAGAAGTAATTTTTAACAAAACGTCTCTGGATTCGTTGTAATTTTCATTAAGAAACAAAGCTAAAGCATAATTAAATCCAATATTTAAATCGTCCGGCGCAGATTCAAAGGCGGTTTTCAAAAAATCAATTCCCTGATTAAGCCGGGCAGCTTTGGTGGTATCTTTCTTTTCCGAACGCCACGCCTGCACCGAAATTGCTCCGAGAGTGTTATAAACCGAAGTCAATTTCCAATCATCCGCCAATGGTGATAAAACCGCTAAAGCCTGTTCATAATTACTCTGCTGCCAATAAATTAAGCCGGTATAAAAAGTAGCTTCGGCAGCTTCGTTATCTTTGCAAACTGCCCGCTTATTTACCTTCTTGGCATCTTCGTTACATTTCTCAACTTCGCTGATAACCTGACTGAAATAATTTACGGCTTCCTGATTTTTCCGCTGATTGAGATAAAAATGTCCCAATTCAAGTGCAACATCTGCATAAGTTTTTGAAACTTCCTCGCCTTCATCGGCTTTCGCTTCCGCGTAAAGACGCATTGCATTTTTGAAATATCCTTCGCGTTTTTGTAAATCATTTTGAGGTGTTAAAAGCCCTTTGATGTAGGCTTCAAAGGCTTTAGCAGGAACCTTTGTGGCAACTTTAATGACATCATTTTCGACAATGGTCAAATTTCGTCCAAGTTGTTTGAGCGTTTCAACCAGAACTTTTGCCTCAACAGTTTGGAGATTAGCCAATGCGTCAGTCAGCACAATTTTCAGCATTTTACGGCTGCCGTCACCAAAACTTTCAACCAAAAACTTACCTTCGTTGACCTTGATAATTCGTGCCTCAACCTCAATACTGGCGGCAATGTCGTTTTGTTGCGGCACAATTTTATAAGTTCCGTATAACAAAATATTGGCTTTTGCTCTCTGCGCGATGCGAATAGAAGTTGCTAAGGATGGAATATTGGTCAGCGGAATTCGTAAACTCTCCTGAACCAATTTTCTTTCTAAATTCGAAATAACATTCAAACCGGAGGATTTGACTTCTTTTTCAACTAACAAATCAGACACCGAATCAGCGAAACTCTCACCAACCCAATTAAATTCAGGTTTACCGGAAGCATTTTCAAATGGCAATACAATAACTGTGTCTGGAATTTGTGCGTGAACAGAAATGAAAAAAATAAACGATAAAATGACAGTTAATATTAATTTTTGCACTTGTTTTCCTCGTAAAATAAAAAATTCGCTACAAACGTAAACGAATAGCTTAACAGGTTTGATGCGAATTTCGGAAAAAAAGATGTGGTAGTCGGTACGGGATTTGAACCCGTGTCGCCGCCGTGAAAGGGCGGTGTCCTAGACCCCTAGACGAACCGACCACGAAAATTGTCAAAGAATTAGACTAGCGAATTGATTTAATTCTGTCAAACGGGAAGTTGGATTTTTTGTTTTTTTTCACAAATTCGGTTTTTCTGAAAATCTATTAGGATTATTTGGGCAAATCCTGAGGCGGGTAAAAGTGGAGTTCGCCTGCGCCATAGCCAAAGATAACCTTGCTCAAATCCGTAACCAATTCCTCAACCGGTTCAGTTGGAGACTCTCGGGAGGCGATTTCCAGTTTTACCGGGTCAGTTCGTTTGGCAAGTGCGCTATGAGGATAGACAGGAGAAACCGTGCCGTTAGTCAGCGGATCTACAAACGGTGAAGGACCGTCCAAATGGATCTCTATTTTCTTGCCACCATCGTTGTGCGCTTTGCTCCATCCGTCGCAGTTGAAAATATAGCCGCCCGCCCGTGCCGCGACATACATCGGAGTCATTCCGGCTGAGGGAAGAAGATGGATGTCAATGCCAATAACGGGGTCGTTACTTTCGTTCGATTTTTGATTAAGCGCAAATAACCGTTTGGAGGTGTGGTCGGCACAAATTTCGAGTCCAAAGACTATCCGCTTACACGCTAGTTTTCCTTTTGCTTCGTTAAGATTGGCGAACCACGGTCCGGGTTTGCGCGGACCCGCAAAACAATAATCCTCCAGATTCATACTGCCCTGACCAAATTCGAACGGCACGGTTTCACTTACTCTTACCGCATAAAGTTCCAGCAATTTTCTCCAAATCGGGAAAATGCTCGGCTCAAACGACAGATTTAGTGTATCCGGCACGAAATCTTTAGCAACTATATCGCTGACTTCGAGAGCCTCAATCTTTTCTTTAATCTGCTTCTGCTGATACTCAAGCCGGAAGCCGCACTCTTTGGCGACATTCTCAAAATCGCTCAAAACCTGCTCAATCACGATTTGCCTTTCGCCGGTATCTTCCGCCCACACTTCCTTTGCGAACTCAACTTTAGGATACAACTTTTTCCATTGCGTCTTGAGGATGAGCAAGGTGGCTTGGTCGAGCGTTGGCAGACAGGTCTTCTTGCTGCGATATAACACATCAACAACCGTCTTGTTCAAATCTTTTGCGGTGTATGTCCAATCGGTCAGTGCTTTACCATTAATATCATCGTTAATCGAAGTTCGTATCTGGCGAACGACTCGCGCAATTCCCAATTCTCCGATAACTGCTTTTAGCTCCTTCTTCAAATCGTCCCACAATTCTTTAGGCAAACCAAACGAATCCGATATGTCGGCAAGCAATAGTTTTTCCAGCAGCTTCGCCACCTTGTTGTCGTTTTCGGTAGCCTCGAACTGCACCTTTTCATTAACCGCTTGCGGGCGGATTTTCTCCGCCTCTTCGTTTTTGATGAGAGTATCTTCATCAGCTAATTCGGCAGAATTCACCAGCTTTTGAATCAGTCGCGTCGAACCTTCGCCGGAGGTGTGCAAATCGCCCAAACCGCCTCTAATGACCGGCGCGTGGTTTGCCATCTCGTAGATGGTTTTATTCTCTTTCATAACACTATTTGGCTGGAGTCCTAAAAATACTCGATTGACCGTTCCAAAGCCGAAAACCCAGTCTTTCCACTTTTCGTTTTTCACAAGCTGTTGAAGTTTTTCTATGAGTTTGGCGGCATCATCCGTAATGTATGCGCCGTAAAGTCCTTGAAAAAAGCATTCGGGAACCATAAAAACTTTCAGAACGGTCGGCTCTTTTCGAGATTTGGTGAAGGCTTTTTCCAATACATACTCGATTAACTTAATACGGGCATCAATGTCTTCAATATCTTTGACATAGCCGTGATATTCCGCTTTCCATCCTCCTTTGAGGTCATCTAATTTATATTCTTCCTTGCTAAATCTTTGCTTGAACTTGACTTCGTAAGCGTCGGGGTCGGTCGGAAGTTTTTTGTCTAGTTTCTTGCCAATTTCTATTGCCTCCGCATTTTTTGTTAAAAATTCCGGATCCAAATCCTTCATTTCCCAGCACCCGACTTCAGGGAGGCGTTTTTTCTTGAAAGTTAAGGTTACTGTGCCTGACTTCGTATCGGTCTTAAACTCCCCGTAAGCATATGGAACTTGGGGATTGAGATCGGATTTGGTGAATATTCCTACCGGAACGAGTTTGCTTTTGAAAGCGAGCGATTTTCTTCCAATCGCCTCTACAATCTCCGCCTTGTCCTTATCTTCATCAGCCAACTTATAAATCTGATTCGGAATCGTCAGCAAGCAATGAGCGATGAACTCGACTTGCTGATACAACGGCTCAACTTGAAACTCGATGATTTCCTCAGTGCCGGATTTCAACTGGGATTCGCGCTTTTTATCAATCCAATCGTATTTGCACCTATCCGTTTCCGGGTAATCCACAGTAATTTTATATTTGCCGGGCATCACCACACCGAAATCGGCGATGCCCTTGTCGGTAATTTTTGTCAGCAGTTGCGTTGTTCCTTCACGCAAAGCGGTTACCGTTACTTTTGAATCTTCGAGATATGCCCGTGGGCTTAAACCTTTCGGGTCGCGGGTGTAGATAAATTCGACTTTGAGTCTGGTCGGATTGACGTTGATGACGTTTTTAGTGCCTCTGGCAACCGGAAGGTTGCTTCTGGATTCGGATTTATCTTCCAAAATTGACAATCTTGCTCCGATTTTGCCTAGTGCTGTAGATAAAACGTCTTTAATGTCCTGCAAATCGAGCGATGTTTTTTCCTCAGACAATTTGACGCGAACAACATCTGCCAATTTCTGACGTTCAATGTTTGAAATAGCATCTGGACAATTACTTTGGACAAATTTGCGAGCTTGAAAGTTGAGATAATTTTTACCGCTTTTATCCGTTATTTTGATGTTTTTCCATCTTATTGCCATTTTGAAAATTCCTCATTAAATAAGCAAGGCACTCGACTTTATTTATTTTTCACGCTCCGTATTCTTGTTCTAAAGCATCTTTGGTTGACAGATTAAGTTCGCCATCCGGTTCGATGTCGTGTGCGAACTGAAACTCCTGAATGGCTATTTCCAATTCATCCGACAGCTTCCCGTCAATTGGACCGAAATAAAATCCAAGATTTCGCAAACGTCCTTGCGCTCCGGTAATTTCGTCGGACGGATTTAAATTTCCCAGTCTTAATTCAAAAACCGTTCCATCCTTTTTCAAGGTTAATTTTCCCTTTTTGGCGTTGGGGGGAATGGATTGTTCAAGTTTTCCTTCGCTATTGGTTGTGCCTGAAAATTTCAAATCTTCAATTTCTAATTCGTATTCTTCATTTGCCCGTGGTCCTTCATCCATCAGCAGTTGAATCTTAAATTTTTCCGGCGTGTTTTTGCATTTGAATTTGTGGACTTGATTGGTTGGTTCGCTAACTTCTTTAATTCGTTTATCCGGCACAATAACAACATCACCCGGCATCAAAATATTCGGATCCTGGCGTTTTTCTTTAAGCTCGGCATTATCGGGATGATTCCAGATCGTATCGGGAAAGAAACCGTGTTCAAACGCGATACTTGAAATACAATCGCCTTGTTTAACCTGATAATTGGTTGCCATAAAATACTACTCCCACGCCTCCTTATCCAAATCGGGAAAAGTGATTTTGCAGTTACCGGGTTCGATGCCGTAAACTCCAGCCTGTCCGTGTTCATTCAATCTTCCCTCAACGGGTGCTCCGTTCGGCGGAGTGATCCGATATTTAACATTCGGCATCGGATTTCCGTCATTATCAACTAAAATTATTTCAATCCACGCGTTCTTTTCTTTCGGTTTTTCCTGAGCTGAACTGATAATCGGCGATATTGCGGCAACTTGTTGAGTTATTTGAAAAGCCGTTTCAACCTCGACCGGATTTGTATTTAAACCCGGAGCTGTTTGAGACTGATTATTTGGACACTTAACCACCGAACCAGGCTGTTGTGCCGGAAAGGAATTTTGAGTTTTTTTAACTTTTTCGACCGATGGTTCCATCTGTTTTTAATTTATTTTGACTGTCGCCACAAAATCGGTATTTCCTGTTTCATTTGGAACTGCCGCCGCCGGTTGATTTGCGGCAGACTGGTTCTCCACATTTAACGGCTCTACCATTTTCCACGCTGCCGGATCATATTTTTCCCGCATTGTTTTAATCGTTTTCTCGTTCAAGGTGTCCAGCAAAATATTTATTCGCTGATTCGGTTCAACGCCATCATCTTTCAAAATGATCTGGCACATACTGTTGGTATGAAAGTTCGGAGCAATCTCAAACATTAGTGCCGTAAAAGCAGCCATCGAATTTTCAAAGGTCAATCCGTAGCTGCGGGCGCAGGAAATTCCGATCCGCACCAATTCCCGAAGCTTTTTCGGCAGCAGCGCATCAACTGTAAATCTTTCTTCATCGGGAAGAATAACTTTGGCATCGGGATAATTTTCGAGCAAATGAGCCGCAAGCTGACGCACAAATCTATCTTGCGTTTTCTTTTCTATTTCCGACATTTGCTCAGCCCGCACGGTTAATCTCATAACAATTCTTCGATTTTTTTAGTCTTTATCAAGCCTTAATTTCGTTTCCTTTAGTTTTCCGTTGATAAAACTGAACCTGGATAATTGAATTTCTTCCGGCACTTCGACAAAGTAATAGCCAACCTTATCAAACATTACATCCAATTCTTCCGTTTGGCAGGTTTTCAGAAATTGTCCTAAAACTCTCGGGTCATAGTAGCGAAAAAGCATCGGATTCCCATTCTCATCATTAACCGTTAACAATGAACGAAACTGTTTTCGCACCCCGGTTAAAGACAATTTGCTCTGAGCAAAAATTCCCCAGTGCTTGCCCCAGCATTCGGATAAGATCCATTCCGTGACAGATGCGCCAAAAGGCATTTGAATTAAATATGGTGCAACATAAACCAGATCGGCGGGGATGTCGCCTTGATAAAGACAGATATTTGTAGCATTCATTTCATACAATTTGACGGGCAAATCAGTAATTGACGCACCATCCAGAACTGCGTAGGTAAAATGCTCTTTTCTAAACAAATATCTTTCTAATTTTTCTTTCATTCAATTTAGGACTGGAGCGCAAGCAGCTTGCTTGCCGGTTCGAACGGCGTTAGCTCGTCTGAACCCTCAACTCAATTTTCTCAAAACTCTAATTTCAACTGCGACACCGTGCTTTGCTTCGCTCGCACGGGCAAGCAAGCTGCTTGCGCTCCAGTCATTATCATTAACTTCTCGAACAAATTTCGCAGAAAGTTGCGCCTGACTGCGCCGCAGTGATTAAAACGCTTGCTGCCGGACTGATAAAAGTCGGTCGGGGCGGCGGTCGTCTTGATTGAAGTCGCGGAGTAGTGCCCGGTTGTCCCGTATCGGCTTCTTTTGGATCGGTCGGCGCGGTCGGACTACTGCCGGAACCTGTTCCAGCCGCACCGCCGCTGTTGAGCATGACCATTGTGCCTTTGATAAAAATGCCGCCGGAGTTGATGTTAATGAAATTTCCGCCGACTTTCAGGGTTAAATTAGTTCCGGTTTCAAGCGTTAAACTCGTGCCTGATTTAAGATGAATTTCCGTTCCGGCATCAACGGCAAATTTGGTTCCTGCTTTTTCCTCAAAATCTATTCCGGCGTGAACCGAGATATTACCGTCAACTTTTTCATTATGATCACCGACGACTTTTAAATGTTTATCTTTTTTGACTTTCTCGAACTGCTCGTTCTCAATTATCAAATGACGGTCGTGCAAAACCATTTCTTTGACATCGTTTTTGACACGAATATCCTTATCTTTCTGAGCGTGGATAAAAATTTGCTCTGAGCCTTTTTTGTCCTCAAAACGAAACTCGTTGAATCCTCCGCCGCCATTTGAGGAATTTGATTTGATGGTTGATTTGGTCTTTTCATCCGGCAAAGTATAAGGCGGCATTGCCTGCGGATTATAAACACAGCCTGTAATGATCGGCTGATCGGGATCGCCTTCGAGAAAATTAACTACCACTTCCATTCCAATTCGCGGAATGGAGATCGCGCCCCAATTATTTCCTGCCCAGGTTTGGGTTACGCGCAGCCAACAAGAGCTGCTGGAATCAACCTGTCCGTGTCTGTCCCAGTTAAACTGAACTTTGACGCGCCCGTATTTATCCGTATAGATTTCTTCTCCCGCCGGACCTACCACAAAGGCAGTCTGCCCGCCCTGAATGATTGGTTTCGGAGTCTTTCGCAGCGGACGAAACGGCGGTTTGCCTGCACCGTGAGCAATACAGTAAAATCCGTTCGCATAAGGTTTTTCGATGTTCTCATCCGAAATATAACTCGGATTTTGTTCCGCCTCGTGCGTGACTGAGGTAATTACATATCTGGCATTTTGCGAACTTAACGGATGATTAAATAATTCAAAGCGATAACCTGCCGTCATTGCACTGCAATCACCGATTCCGTTACAGACAATGACTTGCGCGTCTAAAGCTTCCATTGCATATTTGACGGCATCCTGTTTATCGGTATTGACCAAATTCAATTCGCTGACCTGCATTGCTCCGGCACTGCTGATCTCATCGTATTTTCTGGCATATCCGCCCGGAAAATCATAAAGCTCAAGTTTTTGATTATCGCCCAAATTAAAAATGCTGGTTTTTTGGTCATCAAGTTTTCTGGTCGGAAGCTGAAAGTGATGATCCCACAAAGTAACTTTGCCGGTTTGAAGCTGTGAACCGACTTGCCAGCCGTGGATTGAGGAAATGAAATCTTCTTCGGCATTGGTCACATCCGTAATGTATGGAATTCGATTTTTCTCAGGACAATCCCGGTGTGATTGCGGCGTATTTGCAAAGATCATCGTGTGTTTGCCGTTGGAATGTTCAAAGTAATAATAGATCCCTTCTTCTTCCATCAGCCGCGAGGCAAAAGCGAAATCGGATTCACGATACTGGACGCAATAATTTCGCCGGTTAGTTACGCCTTGAATTTCATAACGGACATC
This sequence comes from Pyrinomonadaceae bacterium, assembly GCA_019694395.1. Lineage (GTDB taxonomy): Bacteria > Acidobacteriota > Blastocatellia > Pyrinomonadales > Pyrinomonadaceae > JAIBCC01. The sequence continues at coordinate 44,000 of JAIBCC010000037.1, forward strand.
AAAACCTTGAAAAATGTCGCGCAGAATATCGGGAACGGAAATATTTTGATAAATACGGCTCTGGAATTTTTGAGTCAAGATCCAAACATAAGGAACGATCGTGGCGCGGTATTGTGAAAAACGGACATTGCGGCTTCCCTGCGAAAAACGGTTGACGATTCCCGAAAATTCGCGCATTGTTCCGTCTCTTTGCTCGATTTTAACCGTGACACCTTTTCCGATAATTGCCGCCGGATCAATATAGGTCGGCTGATAACCTATCTCGTCTTCCTCGTGGAGTAAATCAACTTCGATCTGGAATAATTCCGAAAGGCTTTCCGTGACTGCAACTTTTTGCAATAGAAGATAATCCTTGCCCAAAGGAGTATAAATTGCTAGTAATCTGTTGTCTTGGGTTGTCGCCATAATCTGCGTTTAAATACAACTCACCCAATTTGGGGGAAATTTGCTGCTGCAAATGATAATGCTAAAGGAAGAAACTTGATGTTTGAGGTAAAAAAACACCCCAAAGTTATCATCGAAGAAAAATCTGATTTCAATTTGGAATTAATCTTAAAACCGACTATTAGTAAAAGTCAAACTTTTTATGAAATTTGACAACTTGTTTCAGACTACCAATTTAACTACAATCTCACTATGTCCGAAGAAAAACCGAAACGAGTCTTTTTGATTGATTCAATGGCGCATATTTTTCGCGCTTTTTTCGCGCCGATGGGAATGCGGCAGGAGCCTCTCCGCAATTCCAAAGGTCAGGTTACGCAGGCAGTTTTCGTCTTTACGAATCTGCTCCGAAAACTTATCAACGATGAAAAACCCGACTACATCGCCGCTGTTTTTGACACTGCCGCACCGACTTTTCGACACGATAGTTTTGCCGACTACAAAGCCAATCGTGACGAAATGCCTGATGATCTAGTTACGCAGCTTCCCTACATCATTCGAGTTTGCGAGGCGTTCAATATTCCAATTCTAAAGATGGACGGTTTTGAAGCTGACGACATTATCGGAACGCTGGCGAAAAAATGCGAAGCGCAGAAATTAAAAGCCGTCATTGTTTCCAACGATAAGGATCTATGTCAATTGGTGCGCGATCCGTATATCGTTTGTATGCGGCAAAATTCGCAAAATCTGAAGCGTAAAGTTCCCGTTCCGCCGATCGAATGGTGCGACGAAGCCTGGGTTGAAAATAAATTCGGTGTTCCGCCGCATAAAATCATTGATCTGCTCGGTTTAATGGGCGATTCGATCGACAATATTCCCGGTGCGCCCGGAATCGGCGAAAAAGGTGCATTAAAACTCGTTCTGGAATACGGCTCAACCGAAGGCGCGATGGCAAACGCCGACCAGGTTACGCATAAAACTTACCGCGAAGCTTTAACCAATCATCAGGACATTATCCGTCAATCGCTCGAACTCGCCACGATTCACTGCGAAGTTCCGGTTGAACTTGATTTGGAATCTTTTAAACATCGTGAACCGAATCGCCAATTGGCTTATGCCCTTTTCCGTGAGCTTGAATTTAATACTCTGATGAAAGAATTCTCCGACTCTGCGCCGTTATTCGCTGGATTGGATGATTCAACTCCGTTAGTTGAAATTCCGAAGCGTTACCAAATCGTCAAAAATCGCGCGGAGCTGGACAAATTAATTCGCAAACTTTGGGAAACCGAACATTGGTCGTTCGAGGTTGACGATTCAAACTCGGAGACAAAAGCCAGCAGTTTTGATAAAAAAGAACCGCTCGGAATTGCGATTTCAACTGCGGTCGGTGCTTCTTATTACATTGATCTGGCAAACTTTGAAGGCGGAAAAGATGAGGCGGTCGAACCTTTGCGCGACATTCTTTCCAACGGTTTTTTGCCGAAAGTCGTTTACGATTACAAACGTAATTTGTCCGTGCTGAGAAAATTGGACATCACGCCCGAAGCGGTTGAGGATGATATTTGTCTGGCGGCTTATTTGATAGATTCGAGCCGCAAAAATGAGATCAACTTTTTGGCGCAGATCAACCTGAATCTGGACCCTGCCACGGAAATTCCCGAAGGCTGGACGGAAGCTCAATACCGAACCGCTGAACGAGCCGATTTTGCTTTTCAGCTGGCACCGATGCTCCATCGAAAAATCGAAGAAGATGGCTTGGAAAAAGTCTATTCGGAGATCGAAATTCCGATCAGTGCTCTGCTCTACGACATCGAAATGGCAGGAATGAAAGTTGATGTTTACGCTCTACGCGGATTTTCCGATTTCATTTCAACCGAACTTGATACTTTGCGCGAGAAGATTTATGGAATTTCCGGGCGCGAATTTAACATCAATTCACCCAAACAAGTCGGTGAAATTTTACAGGAATTAAACATCGAAACCGGCAAAAAAACTGCGACCGGACAAATCTCGACCAGCAAAGATATTCTCACGGAACTTGCGCTAACTTATGACATTGCACAATTTATTATTGATTACCGTGAACTGGACAAATTAAAATCAACTTATTCGGATGTTTTGCCAACCCAAATTGCTTCGGACGGACGGATTCACGGAAAGCTGAATCAAACCGTTGCGGCAACCGGGCGGCTTTCATCTACCGATCCGAATTTACAAAACATTCCGATCCGCACCGAACTCGGACAACAAATCCGTAAATCCTTTGTTCCAACTGCAGGAAATAAACTGATCTCGGCGGATTATTCGCAACTTGAACTGCGGATTCTGGCACATATCACACACGACGATGTGATGATGGAAGCCTACAAAAACAACGAAGACATTCACTCAAAAACAGCGCAATTGGTTTTCCACGCTAAAACTGATGCGGAGATAAAAGACAAACGCCGCTTGGCAAAAATCGTTAATTTCGGGATTGCTTATGCCGTTGAAGCCTTTGGACTTTCGCAACGAGTCGGAATCTCGCGCACCGAAGCCAAAGAAGTCATCCAAAATTATTACGACACTTACAAAGGCATCAAAAAATTTATGGACGAAACGCCCGAAGTTGCCCGTGAACAAGGTTTTGTGACCTCAATTTTCGGCAGACGGCGTTATTTTCCGTCCATTAATGACCGCAATTTCAACGTTCGTTCCCGTGCTGAACGCGAAGCCATTAATATGCCGATTCAAGGAAGCGCATCTGACATCGTTAAAATCGCCATGCTCAAAGTTGATACCGCTCTCAAACACGCTGATCTCAAAACTAAAATGATCATGCAGGTTCATGACGAACTTTTGTTTGAATCGCCGGAAAATGAAGTCGAAAAAGCTACCGGGATCATCAAACAAGCGATGGAATCAGCAGTTACCCTTGATGTCCCGCTGATTGTCGAAGTTGGCGCAGGCACAAATTGGATGAACACTAAATAGTGTGTAATCTAAATTTGATAATGTTAGAGTTACGCCTTATGTTTTTTGAAAATTAAATGTAACAAAAAAAATATCCCGATTTAAGCCCGTGTAACGGGTGTTATCATAAAGCCCCGTGCGTGAGCGCGGGGTAGATGCAAATAATCGAGATAGCCCGTGTAACGGGCGGCAGAAATGGTCAGTTTGGATATTTCTGCCGCTATCTCCGATAGCTCTAAATGTTTGTTATGACTAGACCTAGGGTTCGCTGCACTTCACCCTAGGCTTTATTCTGTCGCCGATCACATCGGCTCAAAGCGGTTTGTTAGATTTATTTTTCAAAGACCATCAGGCGTGATTCAACTTGAATAATTATTTGGTTAAGTTGAATAAACTCAAGGTAATTCACGCCTCAAAGGATAACTCTAACTTTTATTTAAGTTTTTCAATAATCTCAAGTAATTTAGATTATAAACTACTAAATAAGCGGAAAGAGAATCCGTTAGATTCACTGATTTTGATATAATCCCGGCGTAGTTCCGGTGAACCGCTTGAATGTTTTGGTAAAATGGCTTTGGTCGGTAAAGCCTAATTCGTAGGCTGTCTGGATGATAGATTCGCCTTTGAGCAAAAGCTCTTTGGCGCGATTGATTCGGATCTGTTCCAGATAGGCGTAAGGCGAAAGTCCGGTGTGCTTTTTGAAAACCCGGATCAGGTGAAATTGACTCATATAGGCAAAAGCCGAGATTTCCGCCAAGGTAATATTATCCAGATAGTTCTCTTCGATGTAGCTTTTGACGCGGCTGACAACTTTCGGCTCAGGCAAAACTTCCTTTGGCTCAATAGTTTTTTCACCTTGGCGTGAAGTAAGTTGGGCAAAGGTTTCTAAAATAAGGATTTCTTTTTCTAAAAATGAGTTTGAGTTCTCAAGCGTTCGATGAAGCTGCAAAAGTTTTCCCGCAAGCAGTGGATCATTAACCACGGGTTCTTTGAAGAAAGTTTCTTTTTGCCGCCCTTCGCTTGATTCTGCCAAAGCGCGATTTAGAACCTTTGGATCGGCATAAAAAATACTGAAAGCCCAACCCTCGTTATTCAATCCGTTTCCATCGTGGACTTCCCCCGGATTAATGAGAATGATCTGATCTTTCCCGGCTTGATAACGATTTCCCCGCAGGTTAAAAACTTCAATCCCACGTTCAACCACGCCAATCGCGAAGCCTTCGTGCGTATGCGGAGCAAAGGAATGCGTCACATAATTTGCCTTCAAACATTCAAGGTGTCCGAATTCGTTTGAATGCCAGACCTTTGTTTCTTCTTTTTGACTGTATAGCTTCTTATTATTTGCCTGCATATGTATTTCGTAGAATCGTTATATAACTATACAGTAATATCACTTTTATAATTTTGCAAGCAGAAATTATTAAATTCGGGAAATTTGTTTGTATTTTAGAAAAAATCGCAAAAGCGGAAGGCTGTTTCAACTCCCGCTTTTTATTTTTGCTATTTATTCAATTGCGCGGTTTGAATTTTTTCCGCCTGTTTCTGATGTCCTGAAACCGTCAGTGTTCTCAAATACTGCACCAAGGCTTCTATTTCATCATCTTTTCCAACCAACGGCGGCATAAACGCACGATAGGGCGAATCTTCTTTATATTCGTGCAAAGTTTGCAGAATATTACGGATAGATTTTTCATCGCGGTCTTTCAAAAGTGTTCCCAGCGAACGATAACCGTCGCGTGTATGACATGAAGCGCATTGTCCACGAAACATCATTTCGCCTTTTTGAATGGTTTTAGACTCATCGGATAAACCTCCGATTTTTTGATAGGGAGAGTTTTGAGAATCCTGGCGAAACCACATCGAATGCGTCAAATAACCTTCCTGGTTGAATTTATCAACTTCGCTTTTACGGATTCCGTTGGAATACATAAATTGCCCGATCACATAAGGTTTACGAAGCATTTCGCGAGCTTGTTCGGTGGCAGCAGTCGCGGCAAATGCCAGAAACAGAACCGAAGCCGCCCAACCTGTTTTGAAGGTTCGCGGATTACGGTAAGCGACAAAATAAGCCAGCGCCGCAATCGTAGCCGAAGCCATTACCGAAACCAGAATCGCCCGTGTAACGTGCGTAAATGTTCCCGCACCGATGGTTGAAATTCCGAGGTTCATCAATTGACGGCTGGATTCTGGAATCATATAAAGATACCAGGCAAACGCCACCGGCATCAGAACAAAAGACGGGATCAGCCATTTGACCGACCAGCGAACTATCGAAGTTTTTAATTTTCCATCGGTAAATCCGTCAATTCGGCTGGTTGTCACCAATGCCCAAACCGCGGCTAAACTAATGGCGACCAAAGTTCTTAAGATCAGGCTCGGAAAATAGGTCGGATTAAAGAACGCAGACCAGAAAACACTGGCTTCATTTCCGGTTCCGGCGACATTGAGCCAGGTTTGCCCCGGAGTCAGCATAAAGGTCAAAATTCCGTTAATGATGACCAAAGTCAGCCACGAAGTCGCGGCGTAAAGATAGCCGATCTTCAAGTGCAGACTTGGCGAAATTTTATTCCAGGTGTAGTAATAGATCGCGGCGGTTGTCAGCTCAACTAAAAAGAAAACATATTCTATCGCCCAGCCGAAAACGAAATTATGGATCAAAGTGCTGGTTGCCTCAGGATTTGCCAATCCGATGGAAAACCAAATTGCTACACCTGTCACCGCGCCGAAAACTCCCGTTAAAATGAGAAAGAATTTTGAATGTTTCTGCAAAATCCTGAGCCAGTCTTCGCGTCCTTCTTTTCTGGCTTTTTGTTCCGCCATTGGCAAATACAAACCTCCGCCGATAGCAAAATGCGAAACCATAATGTGAAAAATTGCGATACCTCCGATCACCCAGCCGCTGCCGATAATTGGAACGTCCCAAAATGGATAGTTCATAACTTTTTTTACACCTCCCAATAACCCCAAATCGTGGTCAAAATCAATCCGAACAACAATCCAATTCCAATGTAAGTTGCTGTTTTAGCCCGTTTTCCGCGTTTGGAACCGGGGTCAATGAACGGAATGAAAACTAATAACAGAGCCGCAACCGTAAACAATGCCATCCCTAAAACTTCGCCTGCTGCGCCGGGGAACCAACGACCGAACACCTTCAGAATCTGAAATTGGCTCATAAAATACCATTCGGGATGGATTCCTTCGGGAGCGGAAGCAAGCGAATCGGCTTGGGTTCCTAACTGCCACGGATAAAGCGAAGCGAGAATTGCCAGAATATTCAAAGCGATCAGCCACATTCCCAAATCTTTGGCAAAGAAATCCGGGAAGAATTTGATAAAACGGCGTTCATTTTCCGGTTTCGCTTCTTCACTCGGCGGCAAAGCATTTCCGTGTTTTTGCACCATAAACAGGTGAAATGCCAAAAACGGAATATACATTAACGGCAAAATTACAACGTGGAGAGCAAAAAATCTTTGGATGGTCATATCGGAAACTTCCTGCCCGCCGCGCACGATATTTGTAATCAGATCGCCGACCATTGGAATTGAAGCAGGAATTTCCAAACCGACCTTTGTAGCAAAATACGCCAGATCGTCCATCGGCAACAGATAACCGCTGAAACCGAAAACCATTGTCAGTGCGAGTAGAATTAAACCCGACCACCAGCCGAATTCACGCGGTTTGCGGTAGGCTTTCATAAAAAAGACCGAAAACATATGCACGAAAACAGCGAGAACCATCAGATTTGCCGACCACGAATGCGCCGAACGAACCAGCCAACCGAATTTTATGTCGTAAGTAATTTGGCGGACGGATTCATACGCATCACTTCCGGCTCGGTAGTAAACCAGTAATAGAATTCCGGTAAATATTTGGACAATAAAGAAAAACAGAGAGATTCCGCCCCAGTAATACCAGAATGAATATTTATGATCTGGAACGGTCTTATGTTTAGCGATTTCAACAATTTCCCTCACGCCGAGCCGGTCATCCACCCATTCGTAAACGGCTTGGGAACGAGTTTTAGACTCTTGAGATAATGATGCTTGCATCTTTCACCTCC
>JAIBCC010000038.1 GCA_019694395.1 Pyrinomonadaceae bacterium
GGAAAATCGTTGCTGTCACAATATTTACGCGATCATCGGTGCATTGAGCCGAAAGAATTGTCGCCACCAAAAGTTCAAAGGCGTTTGAATGATTCAAAGCGCAATGAGCGTCAGGATACATTTTTTTGAGCCGCTTGATAATCTCAGCGGTATGTTTCTTTTTGTCGGAAATCATTTCTTTTCCAATTTGCCTTTCAGCCTCTGAATTGTCAAGATATAGGTTTGCAGAAAGTTGGCAAAATGCTCCTGCCGACCGCCTCTGCTAACTGAATATGAACGTTCCATTACTTGATATTAAACAACAAAATGAGGCTTTGCGCCCTGAAATTGAAGCCGCAATCGGAAAAGTTTTAGACACCAATGGGTTTATTTTGGGAAACGAAGTCAAAGCGTTGGAAGAAGAAATTGCCAAATATTCCCAAACAAAATTTGCAGTTGGATGCGCTTCTGGAAGCGATGCTCTCTTGTTGGCTTTAATGGCTTTAGACGTAAAGTCCGGTGATGAAGTCATTACCACTCCATACAGTTTTTTTGCCACGGTCAGCGCGGTAACGAGACTCGGTGCAAAGCCTGTTTTTGTTGACATTGATCCGAAAACTTATAATCTTGATGTCTCGCAAGTGGAAGCAAAGATTACTGATAAAACTAAAGCAGTGCAGCCTGTTCACCTTTACGGGCAATGCGCCGAGATGGATAATTTGCGCGAAATTTGCGGTAAATACGGTGTTCCAATCGTTGAAGATGCCGCCCAAGCAATCGGTTCTGAAGATGCCGGAAGACGCGCCGGTTCGATGTCCGAAATCGGTTGTTTTTCGTTCTATCCTTCAAAAAATCTTGGAGCAATGGGCGATGCCGGAATGATGACGACCAATGATGAAGCGTTGGCTAACAAACTCATTGCCCTGCGAAATCACGGAATGCCGGTTCGTTATTATCATCAATGGGTTGGTATCAATTCTCGTTTGGATGGATTTCAAGGCGCGATTTTGCGGGTAAAACTTAAATATTTAGACGAATGGACTGCTAAACGAAAGGTGAACGCAGATCGTTATCAAAAATCATTTACTGATGCAGGTTTAGCAGAACAAATCGGGTTGCCTTTTGAGCGTGAAAACGTTCGTCATATCTACAACCAATACGTAATTCGCATTCCTGAAAAACGCGATGAATTGCGTCAATTTTTAACTAATAATGGAATTGGAACGGACATCTATTATCCTGTTTCCCTACATTTACAGGAATGTTTCGAATATTTGGGCTACAATGAAAATGACTTTCCCGAAAGTGAAAAAGCCTCCAGAGAGACTTTAGCGATTCCGATTTATCCCGAAATGACAAACCAACAACAGGATTATGTGGTAGAAAAAATTTCTGAATTTTTCAGTTAAGAAACCGTGTCCAAATTTTGCTCGGTAATTTCCGGTTCTTCCTGTTTCGGTTTTCGTAAAAGGCTGATTAAATACCAGATAATTCCGTGCGAAACGTAGATAATTGACAGAATTAAAAGCACATATTTGGAATAAAGCCAAACTCCCATGGCAAAAGCAGCAAGACCAATGATTAAATAAATACTGCTCCGACCTGTCCCGGCTGATTTGAAACTGGAATAACGCAAAGTGCTAACCATCAAAAAGCCTAAAACAGCCATCAATAGCATGATAAGAATGGCATAATAACCGCCTGCTTCGCCATAATGGTTGAGCGGCATCGGATTAAAATGAATGATCGAAGCTAGCAATCCGGCAGAGGGTGGAATTGGTAAGCCAACAAAATTTTTCTTATCAACATGGGCTGAACCTTCTTTTAAAACCCTTGGGCGAAGTGCTTGCAAATTGAAACGGGCAAGCCGAAATGCTCCGCACATTACATACATAAACAAAACAAAGACACCAATTCCATGAATTTGATTTTGTTCATTGTAAACTGCGCCGATTGCCCAACTGTAACCTAAAACGATTGGTGCAACTCCAAATGTCAAAACATCTGCAAAAGAATCAAGCTGAACACCGATTTCAGTGGTGGTTTTGGTCATTCGGGCAACCCGACCATCGAGAGTATCAAAAAGAATCGCTAATCCGATGGCAACTGCCGCATAATCAAAATAAGCCGACGCTTTTTCAGCTTTTTCGGCGACTATTTGAAACCCGCGCACTGACCAAATAATAGCTAAAAAGCCCATGGCAATGTTTGCTGCAGTAAATGCGGACGGGAGTAAATAAAGACCTTTTTTTAGTCCTTTATGCTCAGTTCTTTCTTCTGTTTCTTCAGTCATTGATTCGGGCAATAATTGTTTCTCCACCTTTTACTTTATCATCAATTTTGACCAAAACGTCAACATTTGCGGGCATCTGCAAATCTGTGCGGGAACTAAATTTAATTAATCCAAAGAGTTGACCACGTTCAAGAAAATCTCCTGCTTTATTCCAGCAAACTATTCGTCTCGCCACAATTCCCGCAATTTGGGTTACGGTTACTTTTAATTTTTCGCCCTCGATCAGCAAAGAATTTCTTTCATTAACTAAACTGGCATTGTTGCTCGTTGCAGGCATTTTTTTGCCGTGTATATAATCAACTTTGGTAATTTTTCCTGCAATTGGTGAACGATTAACGTGAACATCCAAGGGTGAAAGAAAAATGCTGATAAATTTACCGTTTTCATTTTCTTCAACTCGGGTTACGCGTCCATCCGCAGGGGAAACAATAATATTTGGCTCGGTTGGAATGTTTCGATGTGGATTGCGGAAAAAATACGCCATAAACAGGGTTATAAAAACAAAAATTGCCACGCCTATCCAAATTTGGAAAAAAGCGAAGACAATTGCAATAAACAATGCAAATCCAACAAAGGGAAAACCTTCTTTAACCATAAATGCACTGCCTATTCTACGTTAATTTTTCAATATTTGGAAACTAAAAAAGCCTGATGCACGAAATCATCAGGCACACCAAAGGAGGACTGGAATAGTAAAAAGTAAAAAGGCAAAAGGCAAAAATTAATGAAGTAATTGATTATCGGTTTGCCTCTGCCAACTGTTACTCTCTCACCGGATTATCTTTTGCATAACTATAGGCGCACCAGGCGGAAATCAAATGAACGACCCAACCAAGGGTTCCTGCCGAGCCAATCCAGGAAACACCTGTCAAAACCAGCCAAATAATACCAATTAAAATTCTACCGTTATAAATTTGTCCGACACCGGGTATTAAAAAACTTAAAAATCCTGCTATTAAAGGTTCACGCATTTCTAATTAATCTCACCTCCAAATTAACAATACGAGAATCAAATTTGGAAGTTCCCTGATTTTTTAGTTTTCTTTGGAAACTTTTATAATTTTTCCGCGAAAAATTCTCAGTGCTTTTTTTACCAGTGGGTGATTTTCGGCGTAAAGCCGAAGTTCTTCTTCAGTTGGATTTTCAGAAAGCGTCACTACCTGAGAGGTTTCATTTTCGGTTTCAAAGGTTGGAATTTGAAAGGTTATTTTCGGTTTTTCTTTTGCCGGTGCAACCGCCGCTCCATTTGCTGAAATAGTTGTAGTTACCACGGAAGCACTCAATAAAACTGAAACTATTTCAGAAGCATTTTTAATAGTTTTTAGGTTATCTCCCTCCCGCAAAAGCCGTTCTTCGTAAGCTGAATCAAGCTTTGAATCGTCAAAATGTTCCAAATCCTCCGAAGAAATTTCGGGCAATTTAACCGGAATACTATCAAAGAATTGTTGATTGATAACCGGGGTTTTATTCGTAATTGGCGGTGAATAATTACTAATGGACGGAGCGGCATCAGCCATTTTTAAATCCTGACTATTTTCGATTTTTTCCTCTGTAACATCAGATTTTGAAACCTCAAATGCAGGTTTTGAATTTACAAATTCAACCTTTTTTGATTGTCCGTTGACGGGGAACGGAACTTCAGCCAAATCAAAATCAACTGCAAAAGTTTCGGTTTTAGTTTTGGGTATTTGGGCTTCAAAACCGGGACTTGAAACTTGAGACTTAAGGTTTGAAACTTCATTCAGAGTTTTTTTTTCTGCAGCAGGAGCAAGATTTTCTAATTTTGCTAATCTTTCAAGAATTTGTTCAATCGCCGTAATCCGCTGCAATTCCATTAGTTTTACTAACCCGATTTCCAAAATATAACGAGGTTGAGTTGCATTTTTGAGTTGTATTTCTGTTTCTGCCAAAGAATTAAAAAGACGCACTAAATCGGATTCTGAGAAATGTTCGCCATATTTAATAAGTGCTTCCTGATCTAAAATTGCTGAATCAAGTAAACCTTCGGCATGATTTGTCACCTTTGCTACCAGTAAATCGCGTAAAAAAGCCAGCAAATCACGGCAAAAATTTCGTAGATCTTGTCCGCGACGAATCAAATCCTCAACCACGAATAAGGCTTCTTGTGGTCGGCGATGTGCGATTGCCTCAACGGTTCGCGTCAATATTTCTGAACTTGCAATTCCGAGCGCATTGATAACATCTTCGATATCAATAGTTTCATCAGAAAAACTAATGACCTGATCAAAATTGCTTTGCGCGTCCCGCATTGAGCCCTCACCCGAACGTGCAATCTCACGCAAAGCTTCGGCGGTGACTGTTACTTTTTCAGCCTCAGCAATTAAATTTAATCTTTCGTAAATTTTTGCGGTTGGTATTGTCCGAAATTCAAATTCCTGACAGCGAGATAAAATCGTGTCGGGAACTTTGTGCAGCTCCGTAGTTGCCATTATAAAAACAATATTTGGCGGAGGTTCTTCCAAAGTTTTTAAGAGGGCGTTAAACGACGAGTTTGAAAGCATATGAACTTCGTCGATGATGAAAACCTTAAAACGGTCCCGTGCCGGAGCAATATTAATATTTTCAATAATTAAATCCCGAATTTTATCAACCTGAGTATTTGAAGCTGCGTCAAATTCCAAAACATCAATCGAACGTCCCTCCGCAATTTCTTTACAAGAAGGACAGTTATTGCAAGATTTTGGAGTTGGTTTATCTGTTGAATGACAATTTAGAGATTTTGCCAAAAGTCTGGCTGTCGTGGTTTTACCCACCCCACGAGCACCCGAAAAAAGGTAGGCGTGATGAAGCCGGTCATGTTCAACAGCATTACGCAAAGTATGAGTAATTGTTTCTTGTCCGGTTACTTCTTCAAATGTTTGTGGTCGCCACTTGCGGGCAATAACTTGATAAGACATTAATTATTTGAAAAATCTTTTATAGTTTAATTAAGTTCACCTAAACTGTCTATTTATTCTACCAGTTAAGTTAGGAATTTATTAAATTTGTAAGAACTGACTTTTATTATCAAAGTATGATTTTAAAAAGAATTTTTAGTTTGATTACTTTCATCGCATTTGATTAAAATTTCAAGTAAATCATTTATGAAAAATACACTTTTATTTCTGCTTTTATTTGCTGCAAATTCATTTTCGCAATCTTTTAGTATCGAAGGTCACCGTGGTGCCCGAGGTTATGTGCCGGAAAATACAATTCCTTCCTTCCTCAAAGGGATTGAGCTTGGAGCTGATACGGTCGAACTTGACGTTGTGGTCAGTTCAGATAATAAACTGGTTGTTTCACACGACCCCTGGTTTTCTGCCTTAATTTCCACCAAACCCGATGGAACTGCAATTTCTGCTAAAGAGGAAAAAGACTTTAATCTTTTCAAAATGAAATATTCCGAAATAAAGAAATTTGATGTTGGAAGTATTGGGAATAAAGACTTTCCGCAACAGACAAAAATGAAAGTTTATAAGCCTCTTCTGAACGAGGTTTTTAAAGCCGTTAAGAAATACGCTCAAAAACACAAATTGAAACCTATTCGGGTGAATGTTGAAATCAAATCCAATCCAATTTGGGATAATTTTTTTACTCCTCCCCCGGCTGTTCTTGCCAAAATGGTTTATGATGAAATCTTAAAAAATAAAATGGAAAATGATGTCATCGTTCAATCTTTTGATGTTCGTCAATTACAAGAATTTAAGAAATTTCCAGTCAAAATGCCATTAGCAATTTTGGTCGGAAACAAAGATGGAATTGAGAAAAATATTCAATTACTTGGTTTTATTCCTGATACTTACAGTCCCCATTTTTCTTTGGTTGACGAAAATACGATTGCTTTTTGTCAAAAAAACAATATGAAAATTGTGCCGTGGACGGTTAATGAAATAAAAGATTTGGAAAATATGAAAAAATTTAAGTTAGATGGAATAATCACAGATTTTCCTGATCGGGCAATCCAAGTTTTTGGAAAAAAATAAAAAAAGCCTGAGGATTGTAAAATTCTAAAATTCCCGGCTTCTTAAATCACTGTTGAAATTTTTAATTGGACATTAATCTTGCTAACCGTTCACCAACATCCCGGTAACTGACATCAAAAGCGTAAATTTTTTCAAAGTTCTCCAGGGCTTTTTGCTTATCCCCGCCCTGTTCGTAGGCATCGGCAATTTCATAATAAAGCCCTTGCAATTCCTCATCGGTTAAATTCTTCGTTTCCAAAGCGCGTTTAAACCAAATAAGTGCTAAATTCGGCATTTTCATTTCAACGAAACAAAGTCCTAACATATTGCAGCAAGCATAAAACTTTCTGGTCCCATCATCTGATGTGGTCATTTTGACGGCAATTTGGAATTCCCTAATCGAGTCTTCATAAAGTCCCATTTCTTTATATGCAATTCCGGTTTGGTAAGGTGTTTCAAAATCTTGAAGTTCCATTTCTGTTTCCCCTTTTTCCTCAATTCCAAATTCTGTTTTAATGTCGTCAAGCAAATGATCCGAGGGCTTGGCGATTTCGGATTTTGGCGGTTCAAACTCATTTAAGGTTTTATTTTCAATTTGATTTTCAATTTTTTCATTTTGAACGATTGGTTCAGAAAAAGTATTTGTTGTTTGCAGTTCCTCAAATCGTTCAAAATTATTCGGTAAAGTTTCTTCAAAACTTTGAGCTGCTTCCACTTTGGGAAACTCGTTTCTTTCAATTAATGGATTTTCTTCCTCAGTTGTTGTAGATAAACTAACGGAATTTAGAATTTTTCTGGCTTCTTCAATTTCATTTTGCTTTCCGTAGGTTTCTTCAAGATCCAATAGTTTTTTAAATGCTAAATCTTTGAAACCTTGTGCAACATAAAATTCAATCCCCTCTAATTCCTGTTGAAGACTATGTTTTTCAAACTCGCTTAATTGTTTCGGACTGAACTGAACAAATTCATCAAATTCTTCCTTAACCGAAGCATAAATTTGATTTGAGTAATCAGAATCCTCCTCATCTTTGATAATTACTCCCTGTTCAACGATGGTTTCAAAAGTTCCATTGGCATCAAACTTCGAATTTTGGATTTGAAAATTACTTTGGTTTTCTTCGTGGTAAAAACCGTTTCCATTACCATTTCCGTTTGAATAACTTTGATTTGTTTCAAATTCGGAATAATTATTTGGGGAGACATTATTAAAGGGCTCCTCGTCAGTTAGGTTTTGGTAACTTTCAAAGGTTGGAATTTCAGAATAAGTATTTTGATAACCGTTTTCCGAAGAATTAAGTTCATGCAATCTTTGGGCGTAATAAGTATTTTGAGGCGAAATCATTATTAGTTGTGAAAGTGCATTTTTTTCATCATCTATTGAGTTATTAACTCTTGCCGCCTCGGCTAATCTTTCATAAGAACTTTTAATTTTCGACTCATCTCTTTGCCAAGTATGAAATCTTACTAAAAGCCGTAATGCGTCTATTTGCTCAGAGTCTTTATTCAAAATTTCATTGATGTAGCCTTCTAACAAAACATGTTGTCCGCCAACCAACAGATGTTCAGAAGCCATTGACAATGGTCTGACGGCTGAAACCAAATCGGATTTTTTTAAATAAACTTTTACCAAATCAATCAATCGAGGATAATTCGAGGGTTCTTGCTCGACTAATCGAACAGTAATTTTCTCGGCATCCATTACCCTGTCCATTTCCAAATAACAATCTATCAATAAATATAAAAGTTCACGATTGTAAGGTTGTTTTTCGATCGATTCTTCGAGGGATTTGGCGGCTTCATCTACATAACCTAAATTTACCTGAGATTCAATAAAACCGCGCATTGCTCCCATGTCTTCCGGTCTAATTTCCAAAGCTCTGGAAAAAGCCGTAATTGCGGATTCATATTGTTTTTTAATTACCAGCCGATTTCCCGCTTCAATATAAGCTTGGGCTGCTTCGTTTTTTTGATTGTCCTGCCAGCAGGCATCTGCTATTTTGAGGTAAATATCAGTGTTGTTTGGATCTAAGTTGGCAATTTGTTTCCAAACCATCAGAGCTTCAGCCTTTTTACCAATTCTGGCATATTGTTCAGCCATCGTTGTGTAATGAGTTTTAGCTTCGGCAATGGAGCCTTTTGATTGATAAAGTTGGGCTAATTTTGAAGAAACCTCCAGTGAATCGGGTTTCAGTCGTGAAATTTTATTGTAAATGGCGATAGCTTTTTGCGAGAAACCTTGTTTTGTATAGTGTTCGGCAACCTGATTAAAACATTTTATGGCTTCATTTTCATCTGAGGCTTTGGCAAACAAATCTCCCAAAATATTCATCGTGTTGTAATCGGCAGGATCACTTTCGATAATACTTTTATATTCGCTGATGGCAGCTCGAATTTTACCTTGCGCTAAAAAACGCTCGGCATTCCTCATCGCTTTTACTTTATCGAAACTCATTATTTATTATTATTTGGAAAAAACAGAGAGTTAATTTTTTGAGACGGTTTCAAAGACAATTTTTCTTGTCCTCGCACAGTTTAAAGTAGCATAGCACGACAAAAAGTGTCAACATTTTTTAACAAAAATTGTCGTTGTTTAATATATTTTTAATAATTCTTTCAAAAAGATTGAAACTCAACAAAAAACAATTTATTTTGACCGATTTATTTCAAATTTCAACTTTTATTTTTACAAAAAATGTCAATTTCGTAATTTGAATTTTTTTTGGCTGAATAATATGTTTGAAATATGCCAGAGTTACCCGAAGTTGAATTAGTCGCAAAATCATTAAACAAGTTGGTTTCCGGCAGAAAGATTGTTTCTTCAGAATTAAAAAGAGAACGACTTTCACCGAATGAAACGATTAAATCTTTTAGCAAAAAACTAAAGGGTTCAACCATAAATTACGTTCATCGCCGTGGAAAACATGTCCTGTTTGACCTTAATTCAGATCAAACCTTACTCACACATTTGCGAATGACGGGAAGATTTTTGCTTTTGCCCACTGAAAGAGAATTACCAAAACATTCTCACGCAATTTTTTATTTTGAGGATGAAACCCGCTTGATTTTTCAAGATCAACGACATTTTGGTTTGATGAAAATCATTGAAACCAAAAGTCTTTTGGAAACAAAAGAGCTAAAAGACCTTGCACCTGAACCATTTTCAGATGAATTTAATCCCAAATATTTAAAGGAAGTTTTAGCTAAATCCAAGCGTCCTTTGAAAGAATTTCTTTTAGACCAAACCAAAGTTTGCGGACTCGGTAATATTTACGTTTCGGAAAGTCTTTTTATTTCTAAAATAAATCCAAAAATTTTTGCGAATGATGTTCCGTCACGAAAAATCGAGCCTCTTTTTCAAGCAATTCGAGGAGTTTTAGCTGAATCAATTTCTCACGGCTCAACTTTAAATGTTGACCCCGAAAACATTGATGGCAGTTATTATGGAGGGGATTACGAAAACCATTGGAGGGTTTATGGTCAGGAAAATGAACCTTGTATAAATTGCAAAACCAAAATAAAACGGATTGTTCAAGCAGGTCGTTCAACATTTTATTGTCCAAAATGTCAAAAATAATGTTTTTTTGTTTGACACTTTCTCTTCAAAACAGCATCATTAAATTTCAACAATTGTGGTGAGTTAATGCGACTTGCGACCACGTTAAATAAACCGCTAAACAGCTCAATAAGTTTGCTATCCAAATCTCGTGCTGTTTAGCCGAGATTTTTTATTATGAGAAATTTCCGAGAATTAATTGAATCCGAACATATCTACGTTTTTGATGGTGCGATGGGAACACGCCTGTATGAGAAAGGCATTTACATAAATCGTTCTTACGATGAGTTAAACCTTATCAATAAAGACCTTGTGCGCGAGGTTCATGAGGAATACATCAAAGCCGGTGCGGATATTATTCAAACCAATACCTTCAGCGCAAATTACAACAAACTGCAAAAATTCGGGTTAAACAGCCAAACTCGGGAAATCAATATCTCCGCTGCCAAAATTGCCCGCGAAGCCGCTGGAGAAAACATTTTTGTAGCTGGCACTATCGGACCTTTGGGTTTGCGGATCGAACCCTACGGACCAACTTCTTTTGATGAAGCACGCGGAATGTTTAAAGAACAAGCCGAAGCCCTACTCGAAGGCGGGATTGATCTTTTTGTTCTTGAAACTTTTTCGGATTTATCAGAAATTCAACAAGCCATTAAAGCCGTAAAAGAACTTTGTGATTTACCTATTATCGCTCAAATCGCCATTCAAATGGATGGAAATACAGTATTTGGGGCAACTCCTGAAATTTTCACCAAAAGATTGGACGAATGGGGAGCGGATGTAATTGGTCTGAATTGTTCGGTAGGACCGGCATTATTTCTAAACGCCCTTGAAAAAATGCGTGAATTCACTAATAAGAAACTTTCAGCGCAACCCAATGCAGGGTTGCCGCGTGATGTTCAGGGACGACAAATGTATATGTGTTCACCTGAATATATGGCTGAATTTTCACGCCGATTTATTCAGGTTGGGGCAAGTTTTATCGGTGGCTGCTGCGGCACAACACCGCAGCACATCAAACTTTTGGCTGATGCTATTCGCTCAGTTTCACCCCGCCAAGCCGCCCAAGTTTTTGTCAAACAACCTGCAACGGTTCAGGAATTAAAGCCTGCGGATGTAGAAGTTATTCCAATGGAGGAGCGTTCAAATTGGGGGTATAAAGTTGCTACCGGAAAATTTGTAACCTCGGTAGAAGTGCTTCCACCAAAAGGCTGTGACGCCGAAAAAACTTTAGAGTCGATCAAACTGTTGAAAGAAGCAGGAGTGGATGCAGTTAATGTTCCTGATGGTCCCCGCGCTCAGACCCGAATGAGTGCTCAAGCAACTTCCGTTTTGGTTGAGCAAAATATTGGAATCGAAGCTGTTTTACACTATTGTTGCCGCGATCGTAATCTTTTGGGGATGATGTCAGATTTGCTAGGGGCTGCGGCTCTTGGGTTACGGAATTTATTATTAATTACAGGTGATCCGCCAAAAATGGGTCCTTACCCTGATGCCACCGCAGTTTTTGATATTGATGCCATCGGTTTAACCAATATGGTCAATAAACTCAATCACGGCTTGGATTTAGGAAACAATCCAATTGGCAAACCGACTGCATTTACTATCGGGGTTGGAGTTAATCCAGGGGCTGTAAATTTGGACGAAGAAATCAAGCGGTTTGAATGGAAAGTTGAAGCTGGAGCGCAATATGCAATTACCCAGCCCGTTTTTGATACTGAACAATTACGCTATTTTCTAAAAAGAATTGAACATCTGAAAATTCCTATAGTGGCAGGAATTTGGCCACTTGTAAGTTTTCGCAACGCCGAATTTTTACATAATGAAGTTCCAGGGGTAAATGTTACACCTGAAATTCTCGAGAGAATGAGAATTGCTTCGGATAAAGGCAAAGAAGAAGCAAGAGAAGAAGGAATATCTATCGCCCGGGAATCGCTCCTAGAAGTCCATGATCTAATCGCAGGGGTTCAGGTATCTGCGCCTTTCGGGAACGTAAAATATGCACTTCAGGTTTTTGAGGTTTTAGATGAATTCAAAGGGAAGATGGAGATAGCTTCAATTTAATAAATCTTTAATCAGCTTAGTAATTTACAATTTTAATAATACCAAGTTCAAAATTTCCCTCATTTGGTTCAGGTAATTTTATTAGGGAAAATCGGTGATTAAATGATTCACCTTTTCTGGCGGAATCTTCATTTTGCCATTCATATTTTACAATTGCGCCATCGGGAAATTCGTATTGTCTTTCGATTTTTGAATCGCTAAAACTTGTGGTTTCTTCCCGAATAAATTGATTTTGGATGTCTTTAATAATTGAATTGACGTAATAAGTTGTTTTGATTTTTCTATCCAACATAATTTTCAAACTGTTAAAACTATCTTCCCAAAAGCTTTCGATTCAATAACTTCGTGATGAGCTTGTGGTGCGTTTTCTAATAAAAAACTTTTACCGACAATAGGATTTAGATAACCTTCGCTTAAACCCTTATAAATTTCTCGATGTATTTCTTGTGCTTCGGCAGGTGAAAAATTAAAAAGAGCCATTCCGTAAATCGTCACATCCTTTCCCATCGTTAAACGGGGATTAAAATCAATGCTACCTCGATTTCCAATAATAACAATCCGACCAAATTTTGCCAAAACATCAAAATCCTTTACCAAATTAACATTGGCAAGCATTTCTAATATCAAATCAACTCCTTTTCCATCAGTAGCTTTTAGAACTTCCTGCAGATAATTTTCCTGGGAATGGTCAAAAACAAAATCTGCGCCTTGGTCTTTGATAAGTTGTTTTCCGGCTTCTGAGCTTGCTGTTCCCAAAACCGTTAAACCTGCATTTTTTGCCCATTGGACTGCGGCAATTCCGACCCCTCCGCTTGCACCGTGAATTAGGACTGTTTCACCTTTTTTGGCTTTTGCTTTTTGAAAAAGTCCACGATATGAAGTTGCATAAGGAACAAAAACGCCTGCACCTTTTTCAAAGGTAATATTTTCAGGTAAATGATTAACTTGATTTTCTTGACAAACCACGAATTCGGCGTAAGTGCCGGAAACCGAATCCGCCGTATAAACTCTATCTCCAACCTTAAACTTGGTTACATCCGCTCCAACTTCCTGAACTATACCAGCTGAATCTTTTCCCGGGGTATATGGCAAGTTTGGAAGAGTTGGGTAAACTCCCGAACGCAAATAAGTATCAACCGGATTGACTCCGGCTGATTTTACTTTTATCAGGATCTGATTTGCACCAATATTAGGGATTGAAACTTCTTCAAGTTTCATTACTTCGGGTGCGCCGAACTCTCTAACAACAATTGCTTTCATTTATTATTGATAATACCTTGCTTCTATTTCGTTACCATCAACGTCATTAAAATAAATTGAAATGCCAATTCCCTGTGCACCCCAGTTATTATCGGCATATCTGTTAATTTTAACTCCATGAAATCGAAGCCTTTCCGTTAATTTGTTCCAATCCGATTCGGTATATGTCAGGCAAAAATGATTAAGATTTGGTGCTTTTTCATTAACATTTTCACCCCGAATTTGCCATAATTTTGGTGGGAAAAGATCTATGACCGTAACTTCATTTATTCTGGCTGAAGGAAAAAGCACTCTTCCCTTTTCAAATTCGTCAAAACGTTCGATTTCCAATTCTAATACATCCCGATAAAAGGTTACCGAATCGGCAACATTTCGGACATTTAGAACAATGTGATCCAGAACGATTTTCATTTCTAATAAAATGTCCCCTATGAATTTCAGCTAACTCACAGAGGACAAAAACTTAATCAAATTATTAAACGTATTTTTCAACCAATCTGGCAATGCCTTCGCGTGAAACCGCACCGACAATTCGCTCCTGTTCTTGTCCGCCTTTGAACAAGATCAAGGTTGGAATTCCGCGAATGCCGTATTGCTGCGGGACATTCATATTTTCATCCACATTCATTTTAACCACTGTGGCTTTTTCAGAATATTCCTCGGCGATTTTTTCCAAAGCCGGAGCAATTGCCCGACACGGACCACACCACTCAGCCCAAAAATCAACTAAAACCGGCTTATCAGCCCCTAAAACATCTGATTCCCAATTGGTATCTGTTGCTTCTTTTGTAAAAACACCCATGTTTTTTCTCCTCGTAAACTGTTTATCTAAAAATTATAACTTAGCGATTAAAATTATAAAAATTCGCTTTGGATTTTAATTGTAACAAAATAAGTTACAAATAGCAATCCTCTTTCAACTTTAAATCTTTTGAACTTGTTTTTTTATTTCAGACCCTGATTTTATTGGAAAATATCTGCCAAAAACTCGCTAAGTGTGTAAATAAAACTATTGGAACAATGGTTGAAGGAAGCCAGACAAAAGGAAAAAATAAAACTGCCTGATTGGGTTGATCAAACGCAAGTTGTTGGATCGGTGAAGGAATTGAAAGAGCGGCGTGACCGACAATATTTATCAGTAATCCCAAACATACGATATTCCAAATTATCAAAAGCGAACGGTTAACTTGTCCGTTACGGAAGGCAATCCAAACAATTATTGGGGCAGTAATTCCACTTAAAATATCAAAGTTTCTTCCCTCAAAAGTCATTAATTGCGGAACTTGACCATTTTGAAATAACCAAAACAAACAAATTTCAACGGGAACCCTAATAATACTTAAGAGTATTAAACCTTTCAATGGTAATTTTTCGATCCAGTCCCTCGAAAAAATAAATAAACCGATTATTAACAGAAGTGCGGGCAAAATTGCAAAAACAAACAATCTTGGAGGAATTGCATCTGTTTTTTGGTAAAATCCCAAAAAAGAAATCGTTCCTTGAAAAATCAACCAAAATGCAATTGTTACAGACAAAAACGTGGTCGTTTTGGAAGTAAACGAACCACGTCTGGCTGTGTTTTGGAAAATCCAAACTGTAAGAAGAGTTGTAAAAATAAAAACTATAACAACATATAAAGGAAGATTTTCGATCATTTTATTCTTTTATCACTTTCGATTTCACCATCACGGATAGTAATTACCCGATGTGCCCTTTCAGCAATATCCGGTTCGTGTGTAACAAGAATAATTGTATTTCCATCAGCATGCAACTTTTCAAAAAGTGCCATAATTTCGTAACTTGTTTTGGTATCAAGCGCACCTGTCGGCTCATCAGCCAGCAAAATTGAAGGATTATTGACCAATGCTCGGGCAATAGCAACACGTTGTCTTTGTCCACCGGAAAGTTCATTCGGACGGTGTCCCACCCGATCTCCTAGTTCAACCGAAGCAAGTGTTGCCTGTGCCTTTTGATGTCTTTCCGATGCGCTCATTCCGGCGTAAATCAAAGGTAATTCAACATTATGTAAAGCGGTCGCCCTTGCTAATAAATTAAAAGTTTGGAAGACGAAACCGATTTCCTTATTTCTGATTTGAGCCAGTTCATCATCAGTCATTTTAGAAACCAAATGCCCGTTGATCCAATATTGCCCGCTGGTTGGAGAATCAAGACATCCAATTAGATTCATTAAGGTTGACTTACCTGAACCCGACGGTCCAATGATGGCTACATATTCCCCTTTTTGCACCTCAAATGTAACCCCTTTCAAAGCGTGGAGCTGTTCAGTTCCCATTTGGTAGGTCTTCCAAATATCGCGCATTGAAATCAAAGAATCAGGGGCATTTGGATTGTAATTTCCGTTTTTATTTCCGTTTGACATAAAATTTCCCCAAAATCAAAAGGTCGAAAGCCAAAAGCCTGTTTTTTTCGACTTTAAACTTAAGACCTTTGAATTTTTGATTAATTATTTATTGGCGTTCTCCCCTTCTTTTTTGACTTGACGTTTAACTACGTCGCCATCTTTCAAAGTTTTAAGAACGCGGCTGGGACCCGTAATTATTTCCTGATCGGCGGTTAGACCACTCTTTATTTCGATATCAGAATCGCCCGTAATTCCGGTTGTAACCTCAACAAATTTTGCCTTTTTACCGTCTTCTAAAATAAAGACACCTTTAATTGGTTTCGGTTTTTCTGAAGTTTGAACATCATTCTTCATTCCTTCAGGAGTTGGAGTTGGTGACTCAGGTTGTTTTTCAACCATTGCCTGAAGTGGGACAGCTATAATGTTTTGCGCTGTATTCGTTGTAATGGTTGCAGTTGCACTCATTCCCGGACGAAGATTATTACGAACATCGTCAGGAATTTCTCTTAGTTCAATAATTACCTTGAATTCTTTGGCTTCCTGAGTGTTGATGTTAGTTGAAAGTCCGCCTGTGGTTGCTGATTTACCTTGAGCTAAAGGTTCTGCTTTGACAACCACGCCGCTTAATTCTTTTTCACCGAAAGCATCTACTTTTACTTTTGCCGCCTGACCTTCTTTAACCTTGATATATTCCGTTTCATCAACTTTGACTTCAATGTTAATGGTTGACATATCGGCAATGGTTAAAAGTGCCGTTGTAGAAAGTCCGGCAACCGCGAAGGTTCCTACTTTTGAAGGAATATCAGCGATAACGCCATTGATCGGAGCAATTTGCAAAGTTTTATCACGCTGACTTTTTTGCCCTCTCAAAACTGCTGCGGCTTGATTTGCACGATTATTACTGGCATTTGCACTCAAATTTGCTGTATCAACTCCTCGTCGGGCATCTTTTACCGAAACCGCTTGTTGATTTGCTCTGGCTTTGGCTTCATTAGCTCTGGCAATTGCCTCATTGACACGGCTTTGTGCTTCTTTCACGGCAATTTGTTGTGATTCCAAACGTGCTTTAGCATTGTTAAGAGAAGCCATTGCATTTTCCACACGATCTTTTGCCTGATCATACTCAATTCTTGAAATCACGCCGCTTTCAAGCAGTTCGGTAGAACGTCTTAATTCACGATTTGCAGCATTTACTTCAACTTGAGCGCGGTCTACATCCGTTTGGGAAGCTACAACTTGTTGGCGTGATTGGTTAACACTTTCCTTCGCGGAGGCAACGGATTGCAATGCCGTATTATAGGCTGCATCAGAGGCAATTTGCCCTTGTTGTGCCTGTGAAAGCTGGTTTTGCGCAGCAATAATTTGTGAACGAGTCACTTGAGATTCGTTTTGCGCTGCTTGAAAGGCTGCTGTTTGTGCATCCGTGTTTGATTGTAATTGATCAGGGTCAAGCCGCACCAAAGGTTGACCTTTTGTTACTACATCACCCGCTTTTACATAAATTTCTTCAATACGTCCGGCAACTTCACTTGTCAGGTTTATAAACTGAATTGGTCGAACTTCACCGGATGCTGTTACGGTAGAACGCAATTCCTTTTTTGTCTCCAATTTAACAATAGTTGCTTCTGGAACATCTTTTCTTCCGGCAAAAATACTGATAAGAATAATGCTTAGTAATAAAACACCGGCAACAATACCAATAATTATTTTCTTACGTCGGCTGAGAGCCATTTTTTTTTCCTCAAATTATGTTGAATTTTTATTTGTTATAATATCGCAAAATTGAATTTCTTATTGCGTCTTGGTTTTGATACGACAGTAATTTTTGTTTTGTTTCAAAAAATAGACCGCAAATTTGATAAATTTTGGATTTCGTCTATTGTTTTGAATTCAATTTCTTGATTTTTGTGACAACTACTTTTTAAGCACTATTTACGATTATGAATTTACGAGTTAAAATACCAAAGTAATTTTATTTTTGTTCATAAAGGTCGCAAGATAATAAAAATGATTAAATGCACAGCTTGCGGAACAACTAATTTAGATGGTTCTCAATTTTGCGATGAATGTGGAAACCGTTTAAATCCCGCAATACAAACGGAAACGCCAATAAAACAAGTGGAATACATTGAGCCCAATATCCAAATGGCAAGTGTAACCTCGGTTGGTATTCCTTTAATTATTGAAGAACCTAAGTTTACCGAAAACTCTTCAATCGAAAAAATTAATGATCCATTGCGAAAAACGTGGGCTAAGGCTAAATTGGTAATTGAAAGGGGAATTTCAGTTGGAACTGAATTTCAAATCAATTCAAATGAATCATATATCGGACGTTGGGATGCCGATAATGGGATATTTCCCGATATTGATTTGGATGTTCACGACCCGGAAGCCAAAGTTTCACGTCGTCACGCCCGGATAAAATTTAGTGACGGACAATTTATGATTGAAGATTTAGGTTCAACCAATGGAACCTTTGTCAATCGGGGAAGAAGGTTAATTCCGGGAAATCCGCATATTTTATCGGACGGCGATGAAATTATTGTCGGCAAAACATTTTTGAGATTTAAAGTTTTATAGATTTAACCGCCAGTTTTTATTGAATTTAAAATGATGATTTATTGTCCTGAATGCGGCTCAGAAGTAGCCCCGGTTGATAGTTTTTGCCAATATTGCGGCATTGCACTGACCCCTGTAAATTTTGAAACTCCGGCTCCCGCTGTTGAAGAAAAAAGTGAGCCGGTAAACATTCCTGCCCCTTGGAGTGAACCCAAACCCGAAATATCAGAGGATTTAAATGAGTCAATTCCATCAACACCGCTTGTTTTAACTGAGGATTATCAACCACCGGTTGCACATTTGGACGAGCTTTTACCCCAAAATGCATTCTCGGAAACAGGTCAGAATTTACCTCCGGTTGAATCCCCTGTTTCAGAAATTATTCAAACGGAAAATCTTGTCAATGAGCTTCCAAAAGAAGAAACT
Organism: Pyrinomonadaceae bacterium; assembly: GCA_019694395.1. Lineage (GTDB taxonomy): Bacteria > Acidobacteriota > Blastocatellia > Pyrinomonadales > Pyrinomonadaceae > JAIBCC01. The sequence goes on from JAIBCC010000038.1 coordinate 18,459, forward strand.
CCTTTTGAACCTGAGCAACCCCCAACCCTAACTGATGAAACACCAATAAACTTTCAAAATGAGCCAATTTCTGAACCAATTGAATCCCCTGTTCCAGACCCGATTCCTCCAATTGATATTGAAATTCCAAATAAGCTGATCTCGGAAGATAAGGAGGAATCTGAATTGATTTCCGATTTTCCCGTCTATGAGAAACCTTTGCCGCCACAAAATGAAGAGTCCCTTGAATTTGAAGCTACAATTCCTTATAACCCTTCAGATTTTGTGAAAAATGATTTGCAGTTTTCAAATTCGGAGATCAGTGCATTAGACAGAATTTCGGAATATAAAGACGTGATTGAGGGAAATTCAACACAAAATGAGGATGACATTGATAAAACTACTCCCCCGCATTCTGATCTAGGGGTTTTCCCAAAAGTTGAAACAGTTCAAGAGATTTCTACTCAGACCATTCCTGAGCCATTCAGCGAACAAGCCAATGCCGTGGAAACTTTTACGCCGTTTGTAAAAGAAGAAAATCCTATTTTTCCAATTGAACCCAAACCGGAAGCAGTTGAAATTAAACCCCTAACTTTAGAGGAAAATAGTTCTCAGGATTTAATTGAGCTTCCTCCGCCTGAATTACCTCAAATTATTTCTAAGCCATTGGAGCCAATTCAGGAATCTGTTCAAACTCCAGTATCTGACCGATCAGAAGAAATAAATAGTGGAGAAGGTCGGGCATTTACCAATCCAATTGTTGGAGATGCTTCGGATACGGACGGTAAAAGTAAAACTAAACTTAAACCGCTTGAATTAGGAACAGTTCTCAACAATCGCTACGAAATCGTCAGGAAAATTGGCGGCGGCGGAATGGGAGCAGTTTATTTAGCCAGCGATAGGAATCTTGGTGGGGTAAATCGCGCGGTCAAGGAAATGGTGCAATCCTATATCGAAGAATCCCAACAAGATAAAGCAATTGCTGATTTTAAGCGTGAATCATTACTTTTAACATCGCTTGACCACATTGCTATTCCAACCATCTTTGATTATTTTTACGATGAAAAAGAAGCCAGATTTTATCTGGTCATGAAATATATTTCGGGCGGTGATTTAGCGGGTAGATTAAGAGCGGCGCCGGAGGGCAGAATTGATGAAATTACCGTTACTGATTGGGCGATTCAAATTGCAGATGTTTTAGATTATTTACATAATCACGAACCTCCGATTGTTTACCGGGATCTAAAACCATCTAACATAATGCTTGACGGAAATTCAGGCAAGGTGATGCTGATAGATTTTGGGATAGCACGTTGGGTGAACAAAGAAGAAAAAGGCGTAACCGCCGTTGGAACAATGGGTTATGCACCGCCTGAATTATTTAGCGGAAATGTTGAGCCGCGTTCGGATATTTATAGTTTAGGTTCGACGATGTTTCATTTGCTGACCGGAGCAGACCCGCAAAGCAATCCGCTTTTAATTTTTGATTTCAATAAAAATCCGCGTCCAAGACAAATTAATTCTCAATTGACCGACCAAATTGAACAAATTTTAATGCGTGCAGTTGAGTATAATTCAAATCAAAGATTTTCAAGTGCAGCAGAAATGCGGGATGCTTTACAATCACATTTGGACAATTTGAAAAAAGGAACAGTTTCATTTGGCGTATTAACCCCAACCAGCGGAATGCCAATGACGGGTAATTTGCCTGTTTTCTGTGGTTTCTGCGGTCAAAAGATTTTAGCCACCGATATGTTTTGCCCGTTCTGCGGAGCGCAGCAGCCGCTGGCAGGTCAATCCCAAAAACTGCCAAATCAACAGGTTTATTCGGCTCCAAAGGTTACTGCCCGGTTAATGATCGTTGGAACGAACGAGTTGGAAAATACCGAATTTAATTTGGAAAAGGATTCAAATTTGGTGGGCAGGCGTGATCCAATGTCCAACATTTTTCCTGAGGTTGATTTATCCAAATATGACCCCCAAACTAAAATTTCACGAAAGCACGCACGTATTTGGCGGGAAAGTGATGTTTTTATGTTGGAAGATCTCGGTTCATCAAATGGAACAATTTTAATTTCAGCAACCAATAATCCAAGCCGCCTTTTGCCGCGTCAACCCCATGTTTTGGCTAATGGCGACAAGATCCGTGTTGGCGATACAACATTACGTTTCACGGTTGGTTAATAATATTTTAAGGATTTTTAATGAGTGCAAAAATAGAAAGAACAGCTCCGATCAACAAATCTAAAAACCAAGAAGTTGTAGTCGGATTCGATCCGGAACTGCTTAAAGCTCCATTTTCTTTGCGGTGCGGTGCTTTGATTATTGATTACATTTTTTTGGTAAGTATTCCCGTTATTACAATTTTGGTTGGAAGATCAATGGGTTTTGACGGCGCAAAACTCCTAAATAGTGAAATTAGTAATGCCGGTTGGTTAATCACAATTTTGTTGGGCATTACCAATTTTATGATTTTCCCTTTATTTGCCGGACAAAGTTTAGGGAAAATGCTGACCGGACTTCGAGTGGTTAAAGCCAATGGCGAAATTCCATCATTTAAGAATTTGATTATGCGCCATTTTGTTGGTTATCCTCTTACTTTAATTACCGGCGGGTTGGGTTTTTTGTTCTCCATCGTCAATTCACGGGGCAGAGCATTACACGACTATATAGCCGGAACCGAAGTAATTTACGGACAAAAGAAAACAAAAGTATAGTTTGAACAATTATGCCTGAACTGATAATTAAATACGCTGACCGCCCTGCTGATAAATTTCACCTTTCCAGATTAAGAACTACCATCGGAAGATCAGCCCGTAGCGACATCTGTATTCCTGATGCTTTCGCCTCACGTTTACACGCGGAAATTCGTCAGGAAGGTGATTCCTACTGGCTACAGGATTTGGGTTCAGCTAACGGCACAAGATATAACGGAACCCAAGTCACAATGCCACTTCCATTGATATCCGGTGGTGAAATTCAAATTGGCGAAACTACCATTATTTTTAATGACGGAAGAGCATTACAAGCGCAAAATTCAACTTTAATTGCTGATAATACTGAAGCTCTAAATCCGGCAATGACGATTGCGTTCAACCGCACAAAGAATTCGACGGCGGAAATGCTTGCTTCTCAGGCGGTTAATTCCCGAAGTGAACTTCTTGCATTAATTAGTAAAGTTGGCGTAACTCTTTTAAGTTCAACAAGTTTAGATGAAACACTAAAACAGGTTGCAAATTTGGTTTTTGAAGCCGTTCCAGCTGATCGTTGCGTGGTTATGTTAAGGGACGAAACAGTTGAGAGCGGAATGAGAATTGCGGTTGCTCGAGTTCGCGGTCAGGAAGAACCACCGACAGAGGTTCGGATTAGCCGGACCGTAATGGATGAAGTAATCAAAAATGGTAAATCAGTTTTAACTTCTGATGCTCAACACGATCCCAAGTTTGCCAGTCAGACCATGGCTTTGTTAGGAATTAGGTCAGTTTTAGCTGTTCCACTTAGTGTGACCGAGGAAGAAGTCTTCGGTTTGATTTACGCTGATTCTCCTACTTATGAGGCTACTTTTACCGAAGAACACCTGAATATTTTGACTACTCTGGCTTCAGTGGCTTCAATTCGGGTGGAAAATGCAAGACTTTTAGAAGAAAGATTTGAAAGAGAACGAATGGAGCACGAGCTAAAGCTCGCTACTGAAATTCAACAACGCTTTCAACCTTCATCAATGCCTGCCTGTGATGGTTATGAATTCCAAGGGATTAGTTTTTCCTGTTACGAAATTGGCGGTGATTACTATGACTTTATTCATCGTCACGACGGAAAGATCTTTATTGCACTGGGCGATGTTTCGGGCAAAGGCACTGCTGCTGCGTTGCTAATGTCTAGTCTGCACGCAGCAATTCACGCTCAGGTTGCGGCAAAATCAACTTTGGAGGAAACGGTTAATTCGGTTAATCAATATTTAGCCAATAACACCCCGGCAAATCGTTTCGTAACCTTATTTATTGCCGAATTGGATATTACTAAAGGAACTTTGCGCTATATCAATGCGGGTCATAATCCGCCTTTGGTCGGTCGGATGGATGGCACTGTTGAAAAACTAGATTCAGGTGGATTCCCTCTCGGAATTATTCCAATGGCTGAGTATGAAGTTGGAGAATTACTTTTAAATCCGGGTGAAGCACTTGTTGTTTATTCTGACGGGGTTTCTGAGGCTAATAATCTTAAAGGCGATGAATATGGAATGGAACGATTAGCTAATGTAATTAAAACCAACTTAAATCGCTCAGCCTCCGGGTTACGCGATAAAGTTGAATCATCACTGTCCGAATTCACCCAAACTGCTCCGGCAGGTGATGACATTACTTTGGTAATTGTAAAGAGGAAATAATTATTTTCTTGAGAGGCTGATTGAAATAAAGTATTACAATCAGCCTCTCATTTTTCAAACTATTCTACGTTTTCTCTTCCAACTTTCTCGAGATCAGCAAAAGCCACAATTAACAATAGGATGGCTAAACTCAAGGTTGCCAAAACATAAAGAATTGCGATTTGCTCATAAACAAGCAATGCAGCAATAACTATTCCAATTAAAACAGCCCAAAAAAGCGCAACGGTTCGACGACTAAATTTTCCCATAATTTCAGATATAATTTTTATAAAAATAGCATTTTAACTTTTCAAACTTAAAATGTCACTTGAAGAGGTCATTTATTCGATTATTCTCAAAGGCATTTCCAAAGTTTTAACTATTGAGGTATCCGCGTTCTTAACCACTGGCGGAACTTTTCTTTTTTCCCGCCCGCGTTGCCCGACCTCCACAATATCAAATTTTTCCAAAATTATATCTTCGGCTTCCTTTGATTCTATCTTGGCAAAATCAACTTCGATTGACTTTCGTTCATTGTTTACTTTGCGATAAATTTGAATATTTTTCGTATCCGCGTCTTTACTAAAACCACCTGCGCTTGAAATTGCTCGTGTCAGACTCATTTTTGTGGTGGAATTTATTTGGCGCGGGTTCGTCACTCCACCAATCACATAAATTGGATCTGATTCAATAATAGTAACAATATCACCATTCAAAATTAAGGGGTTTGCGTCTTTTTTTCCTTGAATAAGGTCAGAAATATTTACTTTTATTGATTCGGTTCCAGTTTCCTGTTTAATCTTTACAGTTTGATTTTGTTCATCTGAACTTTTTTTACGTTCAATACAATCAAAATATTTAGACCGTAAAATTTGTATTTCCCCGCTAGCCTTTTCCGTAACACCTCCCGACAGAATTATTAATTCGTTTAACCGGACTTCACGATTTAACTTAAATCTTTGCGGTGTTTTAATGGCTCCATAAAGATATGAAACAGGGCGACCGGAACGATCCAGGATTTTAACTACTACTTGAGGATTTCTTAAGATTTTACTAAACCCTTTGGCAAGGTCTTTGGAAATATCTTCCTCGTTTCTACAAAGAGCAAAAATCGGCTCATCAATATAATCAACACCATCCAAAAAACCTTCGGGATTTATTGTTCCGCGCCAATCAAATTCAGTGCTGCCGATTACATCAACCTCAATCAAATCTCCAAAATGCACCAAGCCTTCGGTATTTTTATTGATTAGAGCTTCAACTTTTTCATTTTGATTTTTTTTGGGATCATTTGAATTATTTTCGGTTTGAGCAAATATTACACCTTGAAAAATAGATAAACCAAGGGTAATAAAAATAAAATATGACCGAAAACATTTGAACATCAGATTAATTTATCACATTTTTTAAAATCTGACTTTTACTCTTTTTCTAACTTTTATTTTTTGAGGTGTGGTATTAACTAAATTACCTTCATTTAAATTCAAACCGGTTTGCAATTTATCAATTTCTTTATTTTCTATATCCTCCGGACGTCGAAAATTTGGATCCGGATATTTTTTTTTGTTTTTTGCCTTGTTTGAAAGAGTCCCCGGAATCGCAAAACCTACAAATTCCCAGTTACAATTATTACAAAGCAAATTGTAACGAAAGATCAATTTCATAAATATGCTGGTTGTCCGATAACCTGGTCTAATTCTTTTACTACCACATTTAGGGCATTTTTGGGTTGCCATAATCTCTTGTCTTTTAACTGACTATTCCTCTAATTTAATATTTTTTGCCTTTTCCCGCAATTTTTCAATCTCAAGGTTTATATTTGTGGCGATAAGTTCGTGTTCAGCTGACCTTTCATTCTCTCTTGCCAAAAAAAACAAAGCATCCCGATAATGGTTTATCGCCCTTTTATAATTTCCCTTAAAAGCTGATCTTTCAGCCTGTTCCATCCAGTGCGAAACTTTAATTGAAACAATGAACTCTTTTACCAGTTTCAAAGAATCAACCAGATTTTCTTCTTCAGGGTAAAACTGAATTCCGGACAATAACACATTTAAGGCTCTTTGTGCATGCTCAAGTTTTTCATTAACGGAAGATTTAATTTTTGCTTCTTTAACCAAAGATTGTGATTCCATCGAAGCCCAATTTAATAAGTGAAATTTATGCAAATCCCTGATTTTTTCCTGAGATTTTCGTAAAACGGGTAACCTTGGAGAACCAATTGTTATTGATTCCAGCTCCTGTTCGTTTTTTTCCAAATAAACATTACACATTTCAAAAACCTCAAAATGTGCTTCGGAAATTCTACCCAAAACCTGAGCGGCTTTTGATTTTTCCTGAATTTCATTGACTAATACCGCATTTTTTTCAATTGTCAATTTATCCGAATTTTCTGCCTGAGTTTTTCTATAAACAGTTTGTAGATGAAAATCTAACTGTCTTTGGGCTATTATCCTATTTTGATAGTTTCTACGTAAAATGAATTCCCTTAAAACCACTGCAAAGATGAGAAAAAAACTTGAAATCACACCGGCAGTAATCCAAGGAGTTTCCTCTGCAAAACTATTCAACAATCCCCAAATCACAAAAAAAATTGCAACCGAAATCGCAACCGCCAAAATATAATAATTTGGCGTTGAATACCAAAATGGCGGACGAATATGGTTCCTCACCAATCTTGGATTTTGGGGAATCCTTTCGACTAGATTGTTATTAGAAAACCTTCTAGCCAATTTTTACCTCCGTTTACTTTTTGGATTTTTTTGGGGATAAACCTAACCTAATAGTCCGTATTTCTTCCCAAATTGTCAATGCTAAATCATTATGTTTCATTTTCAAAATCATTTTTGCTATTATTAATTCAATGAAAAAAAAGAAAAGCAGTAAAACCAGCTCACTTTTTAACTCAATTAGAAAGCCAACTGCTCCGCCTACTCAAAAGATTGGGAAAGATAAGCCTGACGAAAAAGCATTACCCTCAGGACGTAAAGCCAAACATAAAAACCTGAGGATATAGAAGATTAATGTTCAAAATTTTCAAAAAATATTATCAAAAGATTGTAAAACCGGATGTTTGGGCGCGTCCAAATATGCAGGTTACTTTTCGTGCTGAAATTATGCCCGGCAAAGACCGGGAAGAACGCACCTTTAAGATAATTAAAGTGAAAAATAATGGGCGGGTTATCTTAGAGGGTTTTGCCGGAGAACATCGCGAAAGTTCGTTTGAACCGGTGAATTTTCAAAAATGATAAACTTTTCCAACTTCTAAAACATTAAGATTCGGAATATTCAAAGTTGTTATTTCACTGCAAATTTTTTCTCGATACATGGGCTTTAGATTTATCACAAAAATTTGACAATCAGGTTGACTGAATTTCTTTAATTCCAACTCCAATTTAGAGGGTGTCAAATGATGTGAGGCTTCTGCTAAATCACTCAATTCATTAGGGAAAGCGCATTCAATAAATAAAGCCTTTAAATTCTTTTCTTGATTTACAAACTCCCAGAATCTTTCCATCTGGGAGGTGTCACCACTAAGAGCCATTTTAGTATTTCCATCCGAGAAAACGAAACCGACGGAAGGAACTTTATGATTCACATTTATTGCAGTAAATTCCAAATGTGAAACTTTTATTTTGGATTCAACTTCAATTGATTGATAAGTAACCACGTTGCCGTAACTGTTTTTTAGTTCAGAAACTCTTGGATACAAAACCCAATTAAAGACATGTGTTTCCAAAGAATTTATGACTTCCGGAAGTGCATAAATTCGGATCGGAGTTTCCAGGGTGGCAAATAAATCGTCAATAAAGATCGGCAATCCGGCAATGTGGTCAAGATGTGCGTGAGTTAAAATAACATCTCGAACCTGTTTTCTTTGTATTTCCGTGGCAGACATCGCCAAACTTCCCGCATCAATTGCAACTTTGTCGTCAACCACTAAACAACATAAATGCTGTTGAGCGGTTGCCCGCCCATTTTCACTGATTGTTGTTGGTAGCATTTGAACCTTCATTTAATTCCTATAATGTTTTATTGATTCCTTATCTGGCACAGGTTTGGGCTCTTCCGCCATCAATTTCGTAACTTGCACCGGTTATCCAACCCGCCTTGTCGGATGCCAAAAAGTAAATTAATTCAGCAATTTCTTCCGGCTCGCCTGGTCTTCCTAACGGATGTGTTGTTTTCGAATGTTCTAAAAACTGTTCATATTTTTCATCATCCATTCCGCTCCGTTTATGCAGATTAGTTATAACAACGCCGGGATTAACTGCGTTTACACGAACTCCTTTGGGCGCAAGCTCCAATGCAGAGCATTTGGTCAACTGGTCAATTCCGGCTTTTGAAACACAATAAGCCAAAACTCCGGGAAAAGCGCGAATGCCCGTAACACTGGATACATTTACAATATTTCCTTTGGTTTCAATTAGATGCGGAACACTAATATTCATCAAATAAAACACAGACCGCAAATTGATATTCATCATTTTGTCCCAATCATCCAACGAAGTGTTTTCTATTGTCCCGTTGGCGATTATCCCTGCTGCATTTACTAAAACATCGAGTTTTTTAAAGTTATCAATTGTATTTGTAACCAGCCTGTCAATTTGTGAAGTCTCCCGCAAATCGGCAAACACAGTTTTTAATGATCCGGGAAATTCCTGCAGATCCTCCCTCAAGGAACTAAGTTCCTTTTCATTTCGCCCGACAGCAACAACTTTTGCCCCATTTTTGGCAAAAAGTTTGGTTGCCGCCCTTCCAATTCCTGAACTTGCTCCGGTAATTATTACTACTTTATCCTGCATAATTTATGACGTTTAAAAATTACTTTTTTGCAGTTTATCATAAAACAATTTATGAAAAAAAAGGGACAGCCAACTCTGACTGTCCCAAATAATCAATGGAGACTATGCTAAATGAAAAAATCTTTCTAAATTCCGCTTGGTTGAGGAGTTTGGGTAAAAAACTTTTCAATCGCCTGTTTTGTTTCTTCGCGTTTTCTTTGCTGAAAATCACTAACCCAATTGGTGACATTGGATACCATTTCACGCGCCGTATTTTGAGCAGCTTTTTTCTCAACTTTTACCTTTACTTCCGTTTGAGTTCCCTTCTTTATAACTTTTATTTTACCCTTGTCCATATAATTACTCCTCTTTCTCTTATAAAACCTAACTAAACAAGTATTATTATTATGATTGCTTTTGGGATTAAATTTATTCCCTAAATTTTATTCGGCAATTGTTATGCCAAACACTAGACGAGATTGTTAATTATTTTTGCAAACATTTTTTGGAATATTTTTTCCTCAAATTGGTTGCTTTTGCATTTTGCAAAGAAATGTAATTTTTTTTTGCGCTTTGCTAAATTCAATACGAAGAAACATTTTTAATTGTTCCGAGAAAATTTCAATAAAACCAACAATTTACCTTCCAAAATGTAGAACGGAACTTTTCCGAAAACTTGCAAAATTAATGGCACAAACCTTGCTTTTTTATAAAACCGATGAAATTTACCGACCTGATTATCATTTATTTAACCTGTGGCGCACCATTCGGAGTTTATTTTTTTATTCAGCAAAGAGAAAATTATTTAAACACCAAATTGTGGCAAAATTCCTCGAAGCTGTGGCTTAAATGCCTACTTGTCACTTTGATTTGGGTTCCATTTGCAATTAAATTATTACAAAAGTTTGTTACTAAAAAGTTACTTTTTAATAAATTCGCTGAAAATGAACAAAAAGATTCAATAGCCAAACAAAAAATCGATTTTTTACTTTCCGAGTTTTCACAAATTTTGTTAGAGGTTAAAACAGAAATCCCACTTTTCCATTTGCGCGAAACATTTGAAAGATATGTCGGTTTGACCTTAGAAAGAAATCATTCAAAGGAAACCGGAACAGTTTCCATCAACGAAATATTTCAAATTACCAAACACGAAAACCCCGATTTAGGAACAATATGTTTGAATCGGCGCAACCGTTTGCGGTTGGAGCAACATCAAACTCTTGCCCGTAAAGATTTTTTACGGATCATTAAAGCTTTTATTAAATGTGGTGTAGAAAAGAATAAACTCTCCTCTTTGACCACAGAATTTGCAAATTTAATAGGCGATTTGGATTTAAAAGATGAAATCAAAAAAAATTTTGCAAATTCTTGGCAAACAGAAAAAGTTTTTCACGTCACAACCTCGGAGGATGAACTATGGAATCCGGAATCACACAAACAATTAATTGCGAAAGAAACGAATTTGAATTTGCAAAATTTGACCGTAACGGCAACGACGTTGAATCCAGACTAAACAAACTTTTAGAAATTCAACGTAAAATTGACCTTGAAAATTCTTTTTTCAAAAATGAAGGGGAAAAATTTGAAGCAAGTTTAATTAAAAATCCATTAACAACAGAAAAAGTTTTCTCATATTTCGGGTTAATGTTGGGTGCAATTCCTCCATACGCTTTATTTTCAAGGTTTATCATCCTTAACATTAAAACTTTCGATGAGATTTGGATCGTTGCCTTATTGCTTTTTGTCAATATAATTTGTGCTGCCGTGGGTTATTTTTTTGGAAAGCTAATGGGCAGATTGGTTTCTGAAATCGAAAAATGGAGCTGGTCGAAAATGCTTTTAGTAATTCCATTTATCGGCATTCTTTGGGGAATTATGGCGGGCGGTTCTGGCGGAATGTTTATTTTTATAGTTGGTGGAATCTTTGGGGCTATTTTAGCTTCAATGGTTGGAGGGATTGCTTTTCCTGCTTTAACCATTTTCCACCGGTTATTAAAAAAGGGTGATGTTATTGAAAGAAATCAGTTTTTGCCCATTGCCTTAGGAATTACTTTGGCAATTGCCGCGTTCTTTTTCAGCTTGCATATTACATAATATTTTAACTTTTACGTAACAAATGTTAATTTTGTAACATTTTGGTAATACGATTGTAATAGTATTCTTAAAAAATTTACCGAATTGTTACAAAATTAACTAGATGAAACTAATTTTGATTCTTTTGTTCTACATTTTTTCATTTCCAGTGTTTTCCCAAAATCTACCAAAATCCGACACCCAATGGTGGAATGATGTCACCATCACAAAACCTTTAATCAAAAGCAAAGACAGTAAAGGCAAAGAATTTGACCGCTTTTCAATTTTCTTTAACGGAACTTTGAGATTTGGAAATCATCTTAAAACTGCCATTGATGAACGAGTTGGATTTGGTTTTGATATAAAAGTCAATCATTTCTTAACTCTCACGCCTAGTTATCTTTACCGTTCAAACAAGCCTAATTTATCTGTTCGTGAATATGAAAGCCGTTTTCGATTTGCCGCAACTTTGGAAAAGAAATTTGCAAAGTTTTCCATCAAGGATCGAAATTTAATCGAATACAGAATGCGAAATTCTCACGCGGATTCGACTCGTTACCGCAACAAATTCACTTTTACAGTTCCAATTTTGAAAGATAAAAAAGAACTTTTTGCCCCATTCGTGGCAGACGAGCCTTATTATGATTTTTCCATCAAACATTGGTCGAGAAATGAGTTTTCTGCCGGAATTACCAAGAAATTCACTAACAATTTTACAGGTGATTTCTATTATTTAAGACAAGACAACCGTAGCGGAACGCCAAAAGCCGTCAATGCCGTTGGTATGAGTTTCAAAATAAAATTAGATTAGTAAACTTTCGCTGAACGTTCGTGAGTCAACGGAAAGTTCGGAATAATTCTAAATCGAACCAATCCGATCTCAAGTTTTTGTCTAATTTGCAATGGAAAATTCTCTGTTTCGGTTTTTGGTCTGGTAAAAGTAATTAATTGTCCATTTTTGAAATTAATTCTGACGGTAATTCTTTCAAAAGCCCCAACAAAACTAATTTCTTCAATCCAGCCATCAATTAGTTTTTGGTAGTTTTGGGTTAAATTTTCAGGATGCCGCAAAAATACATCTTCGGGACGGAAAATTAGTTTGACGGATTGTCCATTTTTGAAAAAAAGATCATCGGTCAATTTCAAATCAATATTTTCCGCTTCAAAAACTCCATTGTTCACCACACCCAAAATTAAATTTGCAGTTCCTAAAAAAGTTGCCACATATTCGGTGCTGGGTTTGTTGTAAACATCAAATGGCGTTCCGATTTGCTCAATTTTTCCTTGATTCAGAACGGCAATTCGATCTCCGATTTCAAGGGCTTCTTCCTGATCGTGAGTGATGAAAATTGCCGGAACATTGATTTGTTTGAGCAAATGACGAATTTCACGGCGGAGTTTTTGGCGGATTTGTGCGTCTAAAGCCGAAAACGGTTCATCAAAAAGCAGAATTTCGGGATTGTAAGCCAAAGCCCGGGCGATAGCCACGCGTTGCTGCTGCCCGCCGGAAAGCTGCGACGGGTATTTTTGCCGATGTTCCTCCAAATGAACAAGTTCGATCAATTCATCTACTTTTTTGTTGATTTCGTTCTTGCTCTTCTTTCGCAATTTCAGACCATAACCGATATTTTTTTCCACTGTCATTTGCGGAAAAAGCGCGTAATTTTGAAAAATAACCCCAACTCCGCGTTCCCGTGCGGGAAGTTCCGTAACGTCTTTTCCGTGTAAAATGACCTTTCCTGTGTTGCAGTTTTCCAATCCCGCAATTATCCGTAAAATAGTGGTTTTACCACTGCCTGATGCGCCAAGAAGCACAACAATTTCACCTTCCGAAACATCAAAATTTATGTCTTCGAGAATGGATGTTTCTCCAAATTTTTTGCTGATGTCGGTAAAACTTGCGGCAATGTTCATAACTTTTACTTCTTATCAAGCCAGCTTTGGGCAAAAAATAAAACGCTGAAAATAAAAAACGAAAATAATGCCAAAACAATGGCAATGGCATTTGCGGCTTCGACTTGCCCCTCGTTAAATTTGGCGAAAATGTAAAGAGGCGCAGTTTGGGTGCGCGAGGCTAGGTTGCCCGAAACCAAAATCGTCGAACCGAATTCGCCAATAGCACGAGCAAAAGTCAATAAGGCACCGGTTACGATTGCACCTCTTAAACTTGGCAAAGTAACGTGCCAAAAAGTTTGCCAACGGGTTGCGCCCATTGTGGCTGACGCTTCTTCGAGCGATTGGCTCATTGTTTCAAAGACAGGTTTGATAACTCCAAAAGCCAGTGGAAATGTCACAAAAATATTTGCCAAAATAATCGCAAACGCCGTAAACATTATGTGAAAATATTGATCGGTGAAACGCCCCAAAAGCCCGTAAGGTCCCCACAGCAGAAGCAGAGAAAACCCTGCCACTGCTGTCGGAATCGCCGTTGGAAGTGAGATAATTACTGTGAGCGCATTACTTCCCCAAAATTTATATTTGGTTAAAACATACGCCGCAAATAGTCCGAAAATCACGTTGAAAAGAGTTGCCCAAAAGCTTGTTACCAACGAAAGCTGCAAAGCAAAAATGGCTTCGGGGGCAATTAATGCTTGCCAAAATTTGTCCAATCCGCTGCTTGTGCCATAAATAAAAATCGAAGCTAGAGGCAATAAAATCAAAGGCAGCATTACACCAACCATCGTAAAAATGCTCAACGGTTTAGCAATATCAAATCCTCTAACGTGACGAACACTTGACATAAATTATTCCAAATTTCAACTTTCCTGAACTTTTAATTTTTAACTTTTCACTTTTTCTGCACCTGATCGCGGAAAATCTTTTCAATTACATCGGGATAAGCTTTATCCCAACCCCCGAACTGCTGAACAGTAAAAGGTAATTCGATTTTGGCAAATTCGGGGTTATTTTCATTCAATTTGTCATTAGTGACTGAGCGAAAATGATACTTGACGAAGATTTTTTGGGCTTCGTCCGTCCATAAGTAATTGCGAAAGGCTTCAATTACCGGACGTTCATCGGCTTTTACATTTTTGTCCACAATGGCAACCGGATGTTCGCTGAAAATGGTTGATTTGGGAATAATTACTTCAATCGGCGCATTTGCCTGTTTCATCAAAAGTCCTTCCAATTCATAAGTTATCAGCGCATCGCCAAATCCTGTTTCAAATTGTGTTCTGGCTTCACGCGCCGAACCGGGCGTGGAAACGACGTTTTTCCAAATTCCTTTCAGAGTTTCCAAAGCTTTTGCTTCGTCTTTTGCTCCGGCTTTTTCACTTTTCAAAAGTTCCGAGCCGTAAATCGCCAAAATTGACCATTGTGCCCCGCCGGAACTGACCGGATCGGGATGTATGACCTTAACGCCTTCTTTGGCTAAATCTGGAAAATCCTGAATTCCTTTGGGATTTCCTTTTCTGACCAGAATTACAAACGGAGTTTTATTGACAATTCCTTTTTGTGCAGTTACATACCAGTCGCTCGGAACGTGTCCCGATTGAATCAAGCGAGTAACATCGCGCTCAATTGAAAGAATTGCAATTTGGGCGGGAACGCCTTGTTGAATTTGGTTGACAACGGTTTCCGAACCCGCAAAAGATGAAGTAAATTCGATTTCTTCGCCGTGTTCTTTACGCCATTTTTCTTTGAAAGCCGGATAAATTTCCTTTTCCAAGGATTCTTTCATCACCGAAAAAGCATAAACTGTGATGGTTCGTTTGCCGCCGCCATTTGACGGGCTAGGCAAACACGCAGTCATCAAAATTGATAGAAAAATTATCAGAGTTATGAAAAATTTTATTCTGTTCATTTCCCCTCCTAAAGTTTAAACTTCCAACTTGTCCCAATAACGTGAAGGTCTCCGGGACGTGAAAACCCATCATTTTGACGCATATAATAAAGATCAAGTGATAAAATTTTGGTCAAAGTTCTGGTAATCCCGATGGTAAAACGGTTTCGGGAAAATTTAGCCAAAGACGAATCGTAAAAAACTTCATCGGTCAAATAAATTTTACTTTTCGTTTTCTTCGGCAAATCCTTTTCAATAGTCAGCGAAGGACGATAACGCCATGAATTCCCGACATTGCGGATTCGATATTCAAAAGTGCTGCGGTGCGATAAACCGACACTTTTAATTGGGAGTTTGTAACCGATTCTTAAATTTAAACGGCTTTCATTTTGAAACTGACCCCGTGAATTCCGCATTTTGATTGACCAGAAGAACGGCTGAATTGTCCAATGTTTGTCGGGTTTGTAAATAAAACCGATGGCGTAGCGTCCGTCATTCAAACGCGAAATATTTTTGCCGAATCGCATCGTGACCGAAGTCCAAAAGTCAAACTGTTTTGACAATGGAACGGTCAACATAACATCGTTCCACGATTGAATATCGTCCTGAGCAACCAAGGGAGGCGTTTGGGTTTTAACCGAAAGTGAAACCCAAAGCAGAACCGTCAAAGCTATTAAAATGTGTTTTCTCAATACTTTCGCCCTCCGTTTGCGGTTTATGGGTTAATTCGTGTAAACGCATTTCCAAAGCTTCGCGGCGGGAAAAAGCGATTACGCCCGTGTCTTTCCGAAAAGTGCGACATTTATTTTTTTTATCAGCACCGACAATAATTTCAGCCGTTTCAAAAACGATTCTGAATTTTTTCAAGGTTCTTTTTTCGTAAAATAATCTGTTTTTCATCTGTCTTTTTCCCTCCTTAACATTTTAAATAGAAAAAGAGGTGTGAAGTTCACGCCTCACACCTCTCAAGATACTTTCGCCGTGTCCTTCTTCGATACGCCTACGAGATTAGCTGACGGGCTGGAAGCGAAGAAGTCTTCTTCTAAAAAATAGATACGCCCCTAAATCTTTGGTTCTCCCGTTTTGTTTCCACAGAAACAAATTCGGCGACATTTAATTTGATTTGGAGAATATCAAACGAAAATTGTTTTGTAAACACTTTTTTTTTATTGCGGTAGAGTTTTTTGCCCATTACAATTATCCAAATGCTTGTTTTGCTTCATCTTTTTGCCCTTTTTTTGCTGGTTGGATTAGGCTTTTATGTTTTTGTGCAATCTCCACGCAGCCGTGCCAACCAAACTTTTGCGGCATTTATTTCCTTTTTGGCAATTTGGACGATTAAAGACCTGATCTTATGGAATTTTCACGGCGAAAATGAATCGGCTTCGTGGTGGGCAGCAGCAAGTTTTATCATTGCCCTTTTAATGCAATGCAGTTTGGTGGTTTTTGCCTGGGTTTTTCCCGAAAATCTGCGGACTCCGCGAAAAAAAGCTGCGATTCTTTTCGCTCCAAGTTTGGTATTAATTCCCGCCGCCTTATTTGGTCTGTTGTGGCACAAAGTGGCTTTTATCAATGGAAAATTTAACATTGACCTCGGTCCACTGGCTTATATTTTCGTGGTTTATGTTTATGCGGTTTTTGTTTACGGGGCTGTCGTTTTGTTCAATAAATACCGCAAACATTATGGCACACAGGAATCTCAGCAAGTTGGGGCAATTTTATGGGCTTTGGTTATTACCGGCGTTTTGAAAACTTTGGCAAATATTGCTTTTCCTTTCTTTGGTATTTACGATTTGCTTCCATATTCTGCAATTTTTGTTCTTCCGGGTGTTTTAATTTATGCTTACGCCATTTCAAACTTTAAACTTTTTTCACTGGAAAACGCTTTTGACCAATTCCGTTTATTTCCCATTACTTACAAAGTTGCGTTGAGCATCGCCAGCGTTGCAATTATTAGTTTTACTTTGTTTCAAATTCCTATTGTTTACGTTTCCTTTCAAGATGGAATGAATTTTGAGGCGTGGAAAAAATATCTGGTGTTCAGTGTTATCTCTGCACTTGTTCCAAATTTGTTGTTGGTGCTTTTAGTTGTGCGGACGATTTCGCGCCCTTTACAACGAATAACAATCGCGGCGGTGCGCGTAACGGAAGGCAATTATGGAACGGAGGTCGAAGGTCGGCAAAGTAATGACGAGATTGGACTTTTGGCGACCTCGTTCAATGAAATGAGTCGAAAGATGGCAAATGATATTGAGCAGTTAAAGAATTTGAACGAACAATTAACCCGCACCGAAAAATTGGCGGCTATGGGAACTTTGGCAGCGGGAGTTGCTCACGAAGTCAATAATCCGTTGGCTTCGATTTCTTCACTTATCCAAATGATTCAGGCGAAACAAAATTTGGATGAGTCAACAGGGGAAAATTTGCGCTTGATTCAGACACAAATCCAACGTATAACTCAAGTTACAAAGGATATGATGGATTTTGCGCGGGTCCGTCCGGCGGCAAAGACTTTGGTTAGTATTAATGAAATTTCGGAAACAGCACTGCGTTTGGCGAGTTTTGATAAATCTTTCCAAAGACTGCAATTAACCAAAGAATATGGCGACAATTTGCCAAAGATTTTGGCTGATTCTGACCAATTACAGCAAGTTTTTCTCAATATTTTTCTTAACGCAAGGGACGCAATGCCCAACGGAGGCGAGCTTTCGGTTAAAACCTCAAACGGTGATAATTCAATCAAAGTTGAAATTGCTGACAACGGAATTGGAATTGATGAAAACAGTGCGAAACAGATTTTTGATCCGTTTTTTACAACCAAACCCACTGGGAAAGGAACGGGTTTGGGATTGGCTGTTTGTTACGGCATCATTACGGCTCACGGAGGGAAAATAGAAGTTTCAAATAACCATAACAACGGCACAAAATTTATTATTCAATTACCTGCTGAAAATTCTTGACTTCATTTAAAAATAAGCGAAACTAAAAATTGTCTTAAATTCCAATCTAATTTTGAGGAAACAATGAAAAACTATTGCTATGTTTTGGTTACTTTGGTGTTTCTGTGTCTGAATTTGTCGGCACAGGAAAAACCAATCGCGTTTATCAATGCGAAAATTATTCCGATTGTCGGAAATCCGATAGAAAACGGAATATTGATTGTGCAAAACGGGAAAATAATTGCAGTTGGTGATGCTCAAACTGTTAAATTAACCGCAGATTTACAGAAATTTGATGCTCAGGGCAAAGTGATTATGCCGGGTTTGATAGATACCCATAGTCACATTGGTGAAGGCTCAGGAGCTGACAGCTCAAGCCCGATTCAACCTGATGTAAGATTGCTTGACGGGTTGAATCCTCGTGCAAGTTCTATTCAAAGAGCGCAAACCGGTGGAATTACAACCGCGAATGTGATGCCGGGTTCGGGGCATTTGGACAGTGGACAAACTCTCTATCTAAAACTGCGTGACGGAGCATTGAAAGTTGATGACCTTTTGATCTATGACGAAAAAGGAAATTTTATGGGCGGAATCAAATTTGCTAACGGGACAAATCCAATTCGTCAAGGCGGAGGAAATTTTCCCGGAACTCGCGCCAAATCCGCCGCTTTGGTTCGTGAACAGTTAATTAAAGCTCAAGATTATAAAGCGAAAATTGTTAAAGCCGCAGGGGACGTTTCTAAAATGCCGCCCAGAGATTTAGCAATGGAAGCTTTGGTCGAAGTTCTCGACAAAAAGAGAGTTGTCCATTTTCATACACACCGGGCTGACGACATTATGACGGTTTTACGGCTACAAAAAGAATTTGGTTTTCGGGTTGTTTTGCAACATGTTTCAGAAGCCTGGAAAATCTCTGACGAAATTGCCAAAGCTAAGGTGCCATCCTCAATAATAATGATAGATTCTCCCGGCGGAAAGATTGAAACGCTTGATGTTTCGATGACAAATGGTGCGGCTTTGGAAAAATCAGGCGCACTTGTCGGGTTTCATACTGACGACAACATCACGGATTCGCGTTGGTTTCTAAGGTCGGCGGCAATGGCGGTGAGATTTGGAATGTCCCGCGAGAAAGCCCTTTACGGAATGACGATGGCAAATGCAATTATGCTGGATTTAGACAAAAAAACCGGCTCATTAGAGGTTGGAAAAGACGCGGATTTTATAGTTCTTTCGGGTGATCCCCTAAGTGTTTACACGCACGTTCTTGAAACCTGGGTTGAAGGCAAAAAAGTATTTGACCGCAGTAATCCTGCCGACTATTTAATTGCTGTCGGCGGATATGGCGCAGGAAATGATAAAGCAGTTGATATTGATTGCTTTAATGATGACGAAGGAGGACATAAGTAAATGAAAAATAAAAAGTTAAAAATTAAAAATTTCAACTATTTTATCTTTTTCACTCTAATTTGTGTCCATCTGTGTTTATCAGTGGATAAAACTTTCGCTCAAATTGCTATTGTCGGCGAGACGGTTTGGACGATGAACGGCGAGCCGATTAAAAATGGCGCAATTTTAATTAATAATGGCAAGATTGAAGCAGTTGGAAACAATGCGACAATTAAAATCCCTGCTAATTATAGAGTTATCACTGCAAAAGTTGTAACTCCCGGCTTGATTGACGCGCATACTGTGGTCGGTTTGAACGGTTATTTGAACCAGCCGCACGACCAAATGGCGTTGGACGGTTCTGGACCGATGCAGCCAGAGCTTCGCGCCATTGATGCGTATAATCCTGATGAAAAATTAGTTGAATGGTTACGAGGATTTGGGATTACAACCATTCATACCGGACATCAACCTTCGGCGTTAATCTCCGGGCAGACGATGATTGCCAAAACAATCGGCAAAACTGCGGATGAAGCCGCGATTGTTCCAACGGCAATGGTGGCAGTAACGCTTGGCGATGATGGTTTAGCCCAGGGAAAGTCGCCGGGAACTCGCGCCAAGGCAGCGGCAATGCTTCGAGCGGAGTTAATCAAAGCCATTGAGAACTCAAAAAAAGCTGATTTACCGACGGATTTGCGATCCCTGATAATGGTTAGGATCATCAAGCGGGAAATTCCGCTGTTAGTCACGGCGCACAAAGCTCAGGACATCGAAACGGCTCTTAGAATCGCCAAAGAATTTAATATCAAGCTGGTTTTAGATGGTGCTTCCGAGGCAAAAATGATTATCAACGATGTGAAAGCATCAGGTTTTCCGGTTATTGTTCACGCAACTATGGCAAGACCGGGTGGTGATGCAGAAAGTTTATCGCTTGAGGATGCGGCAAAACTAAAAGCCGCCGGAATTCCGATTGCTTTGCAAAGCGGTTTTGAAGGTTATGTGCCGAAAACCCGTGTCGTTCTCTTTGAAGCATCTATGGCGGCAGGAAACGGACTTTCTCAGCAAGATGCGTTGGCTGCAATCACGATTGACGCGGCAAAAATCCTTGGGATTGATAACCGTGTCGGCTCAATCGCGGTTGGAAAAGATGCGGATATTGCACTTTTTGACGGTGATCCGCTGGAATTCACGACGCATTGTGTTGGAACCATCATTAACGGCAAAGTTGTCAGCGAGGCAATTAGATAAATGAACAAATTTACCCCTTTAATTTGCTTGGCAGTTATTTTTTTGGCGATGGTTTTTATTAACTATCGCCAGATTTTTGCTCAAACGCCAAACCCGCAATCAACAACCGTTTCAGTTCAAATCAATCATGCCCCGGTTGCTGTTCCTGAGCCGTCTGAAAAGACAATGGCATACTATAACAGCGGCGTTATCTTATGGATTATCAATACTTTTCTGGGTTTCCTTGTTCCTTTTCTGTTTTTGCAGACAAAAGTGTCAGCAAAACTTCGTGATTTGTCAGAAAAAATAACCCATAGATGGTATTTTACTTTGCCAATCTACTTTTTTCTTTTTCTGTTCATCAATTTTTTGCTTGGTTTGCCGTTGGATTATTATCAGGATTTCATTCGCCAGCACGATTACGGATTATCAAACCAAACTTTTTCGAGATGGCTGACAAATTCGTTGATTTCCTTTGCAATAAGTTTGTTTCTTTGTTTATTAATCTGGATTCCCTACCTTCTTTTGCGAAAAAGTCCGCGCCGTTGGTGGCTTTATACAGGTATTTTGCTGATTCCTTTTTATTGTTTTGTGATGTTGGTAACTCCTGTCGTGATTGATCCGCTTTTTAATAACTTTGGAGCAATGAAAAACAAGGATTTGGAAGCAAAAATCTTGAAATTAGCTGATCGTGCCGGGATTGAAGGAAGTCGTGTTTATGAAGTTGATAAAAGTGCCGACACAAACGCTGTTAATGCCTATGTGACGGGCTTTATGGACACAAAAAGAATAGTTTTGTGGGACACGATTATCAGTAAACTCGACGAAGATGAGCTTTTATTCGTGGTTGGTCATGAAATGGGACACTATGTTCTGGGTCATGTCGTTAAAGGATTGATTTTTCTTTCGATTATGACCTTTGTTTTGCTCTATTTGGTTTATAAAATCTCCACATTTCTAACTAATCGTTTCGGAAAAAGCTGGGGTTTTAGCGAATTATACGATCCTGCCGCGATTCCTTTACTGATTTTGGTAATCGGAGTTTTGTCTTTTGTATTCTCCCCATTGGCTTTGTGGTATAGCCGCGATGCCGAACACGAAGCCGACCGTTTTGCCATCGAAATTACCCGCAATAATCACGCTGGGGCAACAGCTTTTGTCAAATTACAAACGGAAAACCTCAGTAACCCGCGTCCCGGCGAGTTGATGAAGTTTTTCCGCGCCTCGCATCCGCCGATTGGCGAAAGAATTGACTTTTGCAACGAATATAAACCCTGGGAAAAGGGAGAGCCGTTGCAATATGATGGATTGTTTAGGGGAAAATAGTTGAAAAGAAAGACATTTTAGTTGAAAACGGAAAGTGGAAAGTGGAAAACTTAGGATTTTTGGCGAAAATTAGAAGGTGGAAAGTAGAAAACTAGGTTCAATTAGCCAAAAGTTATTAACGAACTCAATAAACTTTCCACTTTCCACGTTCAATTTTCCGTTTATTACATTCCTCTCTCTTTCAATTTTGTGAATTAATAAACTACCGCTTCATTTGAATAGGTTGATTCCTCGTTTCCGCGTTTGGCTTTGACACGGTAAGCGCATCGAGTTCCGGGAGTTTGTCCTTTATGTTCAAAATTTGTTTGTGTGATCGTGTCAACATAAACAAAATTGTTATCATTACCTGTTTTACACTCGATAATAAACATTGTGTTCGGCTTGTTTCCTGCTCTTTTCCACTTGAGAACATTGCGTCCGTCCTGAAAACCGTCAACCATCAGCTCTTCAGGTCGGGTTGGTGCAGAATAATTGGGTGCTTTTGAAGGTTCAATTCCTAAAGACTGCTTATCAGCATCCGAAATCCCCTGATTTGCCTTAACAATTGTCGCCAGATATGAAATATCCGGCTCAACATTTTCACGGCTCGTCCTTAAAGCTAAAACTGCCGACTTTAATGATTCTTCAAGCCCCTGTCTGTCCAACATTTTTTGGCTGAGAACAGTGGATTTTGACGAAATGTTTGAAATTTGTTCACTGGTTAGACCATATTTTGTGGGTTCAGCCGAAGCAACCGTCACAAAATTTATTAACCACCCGATTAATTCGGTATCTGTCATATTTGAGAATTTTGGCATTTTATAAAACTCCTTTGATTTTAGATTTTGTCCGGCTGACAAACGGCAGGAAGACAAATTAAGTTGAGAGTTCAAACCAAAATCGGAGTTTTTTGAACCAAAATAGACGTAAGGGGGGTATCTATCTACAACCAAATTCTTTATTGAGCCGGTTGTCATATTGACACGCCAATATATTTACCAAAATTTCCTGATTTTGCAAGTGATTTTTGCCTAAAAAACAATACTTTTTCCGATTTTTTTTTATTTTGACGAAAAATTCGGAATTATTGTAAATGCAGAAATAATTCTTTTTAGAGTTACAGATATATTTTATGGAGAAACAGATTCTTCTTATTTATAGTTATTATCTGACGAGTGGTAAAAAAGGATTTATGAGCGATAGGTAGCTCCTCCCGAGCGGTAGAACAATATTTTTTATTCGTAGAAAATAGTTCCTTTTGCATAGAAAATAGTTTTCTACGCATAGAAAATAGTTTCTTACCTATAGAAAATGATTTCTTATCACTAGAAAATGGTTTCCTACGCATAGAAAATTGTTTCCTATGCATAAAAAATAACTTTCTAGCGAAAGTTTTAATCTGCTGAGCGGTAATAAATTGCAGCTGAGGGGTAATGTGCAGAATATTTTGCCTAAGAAATTTCTGATTAGCGGTAATTTTTTAATAAAACCTGCTCATCAGCATAAAATTTCGGCTAAATACCATTTGGTTTTTGAGTTTCTGCCTCTCTATACTCGGGCATTGTTGCTATTTTCCAATCATTTTCTTCTTTAATGAAATAGATAGTCATAAAACCCAACTTTCCATCTTCTAATTTTGGCTTAAATTGCAAATAAGCGCGATTTTCTTCTATTTTTTCACCAAAAATTTCGGGAAATTCTCCCGATTCCCCACCCCAAAACTTGAAGTTTTCAGGTTCCTTTCCCTCTTTCTGTTTAAATTCCGCAGAAATCCGGTTAAGTTCTATAAAACCTTTTGAAAAAGTTAGATAAAGTGCTGCCTCATCCTTGTCGGCTAAAGCCTTCAAACGAGATTTATATGTATCTTTTGGTGAAGCAAGCGAAACTTGGAAGGTTGGTTTGGCTTTTGGTTTGGAAATATTTGAATCATCTTTCTTTTTGACAAACTGTTTTAACTCATCCTTATCCGTTGATGAGATATTTCCGGCACAACCCGGCAAAGATAATGAAATTATTGCAAAAAATGTAATGGCTGTTATTTTGAAATACATTGTTTTTGTGATTTCTCTTCCAAATTTTGAAGAGGTTTAAAACAATTTTACAGAAGTAGGAAAAATAAGGTCAATAAGTTTTATTTTTGAGTCAAAAGAAATAATTAACTACGCAAAATTAACCTTAAAAAACTGTAAACAAAAAATTATTGATTTAGTTTAAAGTTTCTATTTTGGTAAGTTAAACCTTAGTTTTAAGCTGCCTGAAAGCGGAACTAAGAACTTTTCCTTTTTTTGGGCAAATTATTTTGCTTAAAAGAAGAATTAAATGGTAAAGAGTTTAATTCCATAAGGTTCTGACTACATTTTTAAACTTAACTCGTGATATTCTTGGTTCGTTCTTTCAATTCCATTCCAAATTAAAAACTAAAATATGATCGCTTCTATCTTTTTATCTGCATTTTTCCTATTGTTTCAGGTTCCAAACGGGTCAGCCGGACAAACTGCCGTAACCAGACCTGTTCAAACCGCGCAAACGGATGAAACTCCAATGGTTCAAAAACATTCGGTCACCGTTGGAGGTAAAACTTTGAACTATACAACCACAACCGGGTATATGCCGATAAAAAATTCCTTCTCAGGAGAAACCGAAGCTCGAATTTTCTTTATTGCTTATACCTTGGATAATTCTCCCGCCGGTCGTCCGTTAATGTTTTCTTTCAATGGAGGTCCCGGTTCTGCGTCAGTTTGGCTGCATTTGGGGGCTTTAGGACCAAAAAGGGTGAAAATGAATGATGACGGCACAATGCCGCCTCCACCTTATCAGTTGGTAGATAATGATCAGACGTGGCTGACCGAAACCGATATGGTTTTTATTGATCCTGTCGGAACAGGTTATAGTCGTGCTGCGAAACCAGAATTGGCTTCTAAGTTTTTTGGTTTGCAGGGCGACTTGGATTCTGTGGCTGAGTTTATTCGGATGTATCTTGGACGCTATGAACGTTGGCATTCTCCATTGTTTTTAGTTGGCGAGAGCTACGGAACAACTCGCGCTTCAGGTTTATCTGATACTTTGTTCAATAAAGGTATTGCCCTCAACGGGATTTGTCTGATTTCCACGGTGATGAACTTTCAAACCCTGCTTTTTGCTGATGGAAACAACTTGCCGTATCAATTAATCTTCCCATCCTACACGGCAACCGCGTGGTATCACAAAAAATTGCCGTCTGATCTACAGAAAAAATCCTTGCGCGAAGTTCTCAAGGAGTCGGAGAACTTTGTCACCAACGAATTAACTGTCGGAATGACAAAGGGAGATCGAATGTCCGAATCGGAAAGACAAAATTTGTTGGAAAAATTCTCCCGCTACACGGGGTTAAGCAAAACTTTTATCTCAAACAATAAATTCAAGGTCGAATTAGGTCGTTTTAATAAAGAATTACTCCGCGACCAACAGAAGACAACCGGACGTTTGGACAGCCGTTTTACCGGAATCGACAAAGATGTTGCAAATGACTCGACCGAAAACGATCCAAGTATGTCAGCGATTCGTCCGCCCTACACAGCCGGATTTAATGATTACGTTCGCAAAGAATTAGGCTTCAGAACTGATCTGGAATACTACATTTTAGGCGGCGGAATCACCTCGCCGTGGAATTTTGGACAAGGAAACAGCTTTGCCAATACCTCAGTTCCCCTCCAAGCCGCGATGCAAAAGAATCCTTTTATGAAAATCTTCGTCGGTCAGGGGTTTTACGATATGGCAACTCCATATTTTGCGGCTGAATATACCTTTGCCAATATGAATTTGGACTCGGAACTACGCAAAAACATTACTTTTGAATATTACGAGGCGGGGCATATGATGTATATCGAAAAAAATTCGCTTAAAAAGCTAAAAGATGATGTGACAAAGTTTATTGGAAATAGTTTAAAGAACTAGTGGAAATAAACCCCAGAGACGCGGAGACGCAAAGACCGAAAATTTAGACCTTTTGCACAATAAGTAAGATAAGATTTTTGCAAATCCGTCTCATTATTCATAAAAAAAATACTCAGCGTCTCTGCGTCTTTGCGGTTAAAACATTAATCAACAAATAAAAAGCAGATTATTGACCCTAAAATCAAGCAACTGCCGCCTAAAATGA
This sequence comes from Pyrinomonadaceae bacterium, assembly GCA_019694395.1. Lineage (GTDB taxonomy): Bacteria > Acidobacteriota > Blastocatellia > Pyrinomonadales > Pyrinomonadaceae > JAIBCC01. The sequence goes on from JAIBCC010000038.1 coordinate 44,437, forward strand.
TGGTGTAAATAGTTTCCCCGTGAAAGAAACGACGGGTTATTGAGTTTAAGAAGATTGCCGCCGTAATTTGTGGAATTACAACCGCAAAATTAAAGAGTGTCATATTGCGGCTAATCTTTTCTTCCGCCGAATTATCGCCGATAATTTTATAAGGAAGATTTCCAATGCTAGACCAAGCCACACCAATCAAGAAAAAAGGAATAAAAACCGCCATAGGCTGAAGGACAAAGTAGATTGAAATCATTCCAATCCCGCCAATTAACAGCGCAATCGAATGTAATTTTCCGACTGATAGATAATTCAAGAGTTTTGGGATGGAAAAAGCAATCAATGATGCCAAAAGACTATAAAAAGCAAAGGAATATGCGACCCATTGCACACCGTCCTCATAAAGTTTGCTCTCGCTGTCTGTTACTTTGAAGATGTATTTGGTAAAAACCGGCACGGAATAGATCCAAAGCGCAAAAAAACCAAGCCAGGTGAAGAACTGAACAATAAAAAGCGGCAACATCCAACCTTTTTTCTCAATTTCTTGTGCTTCAATCTCCATTTATTTTCCGTGCCTTTCCTTTAAAACTTCTATAACCGACTTTAAATCAATATCTTTTGCCGCCAAAAGAACTAAAAAGTGATAGAGCAGATCAGCCGCTTCGTTTTTGAATAAATCTTCGTTATCGTCCTTTGCTTCAATCACCAATTCAACGGCTTCTTCGCCCACTTTTTGAGCGACTTTATTGATGCCTTTTGCTAACAATTTAGATGTATAAGATTTTTCCGATGGTTCAAGCTTTCGTAATTGGATTATCTTTTCCAATTTATACAAAAAATCATCCGACTCGTTTATTTCTGCAAAACAAGTGTCCTCGCCGGTATGACAAACCGCACCATTAGGAATGGCTTTGATCAAAATTGTGTCGTTATCGCAATCAACTGAAAGTTCTTTGAGGTAGAGAAAATTTCCACTCGTCTCGCCTTTAGTCCAAAGCGTGTTTCTGGAACGCGAATAGAAAGTTACTTTCTTTGTTTCCTGAGTTTTTTGGAGAGATTCTGCATTCATAAAACCTAACATCAAAACTTTATTGGTTTGATAGTCCTGAATTATCGTTGGAACCAACCCATCAGCATATTTTTCAAAGTTGATAATCATAATTTTTCGCGTCTTTTCGCGTTTTTTCGCGGGAAAATATTCTTACAAACGAACTTCAACGCCTTTTTCCTTCAAATATTTTTTCAAATCCGCGATTTCAATTTCACGAAAGTGAAAAATACTCGCCGCTAATCCTGCATCAGCTTTTCCTTTGTCAAAAACTTCGACAAAATGCTCCATTGTTCCCGCTCCACCCGAAGCAATTACCGGAACATTTACGTTTTCAGAAACCATTTTCGTCAAATCTATTTCAAAACCGTTCTTTGTTCCGTCTGCATTCATCGAAGTCAGCAAAATTTCTCCCGCGCCAAGCTCAACTCCCTGCTTTGCCCAGTCTAAAGCCTTGATTTCAGTCGCTGTCCGCCCGCCATTCAAAAAGACAAACCATTCATTTTCAATGAGTTTGGCATCAATCGCCAACACAATGCACTGCGAGCCGAAATTTTTTGAGGCATCAGCCAATAAATTTGGATTTTTGACGGCAGAAGTGTTGATTGAAACTTTATCTGCACCGGAAGCAAGTAAAACTTCGATGTCCTCAACTGAATTTATCCCGCCGCCCACTGTAAATGGGATGTTTATTTCCTTGGCAATCTTCTTGACCAACTCCGAAAGCGTCTTTCTTTTCTCAACCGTTGCAGTTATATCCAAAAAAACCAGCTCATCCGCACCTTTTTCGCAATACAATTTACCCAATTCCACGGCATCACCGGCATCCCGTAAGTTGATGAAATTAGTCCCTTTAACAGTTCGTCCGTCTTTTACATCCAGACACGGAATTATTCGTTTAGCTAACATTTTTTAGTTCTTTTAAAGTAATTCTTCCTTCGTAAATGGCTTTGCCGATAATTACTCCCGAACAACCTATTTTTTGCAGTTCATAAACATCCTCAATTTTGCTCACGCCACCGCTGGCAATTAGTTTAATTTCGGGTAATTTGGCTAAAATTTCGGCATAAAGTTCGTTGGAACTGCCTTGTAAAACACCGTCTTTGCTAATGTCGGTGCAAAATACTTGTGAAACACCTTTGGAAACGTAATTTTCCAGAAAAGGGATTATATTTAAATCCGTATCCGTCAGCCATCCATTAATAGCGATTCGCTTTTCACGCACATCCGCACCAAGCAAAATCTTTTCGCTGCCGAATCTTTCCAGCCATTCAAAGAATTTTTCCGAATCTTTAACTGCAATGCTCCCAATGCTTGCAAATTTAGCCCCGGCATCAAAGATTGAGTTAATATCTCCATCAGTTTTGATTCCGCCGCCGAAATCTATCCTCAAATTTGTGCCGTTGGCGATCCTTTCCAGCGTTTTTAAGTTCGTAACTTTGCCATTTTTTGCCCCGTCAAGATCAACTAAATGCAATCTTTTGATTCCGTAGCTTTCAAATTCAAGGGCAACGTCCAAAGGATTCTCGTTATAAATTTTTTTTTGGGCAAAATCGCCTTGGAAAAGCCGAACGCATTTGCCGTCAATCAAATCAATAGCTGGAATTATTTCAATCATAAATATTTTTTTGCCACAGAGAACACAGAGAATAGGAGAAATGATTATTTATAGTTAAAAAACCTCAGTGAACTCCGTGAACTCTGTGGCTAAATCCTTAAAAAATTCTCTAAAATTTTTGCGCCAACCTCACCTGATTTTTCGGGATGAAATTGGACAGCATAAAAGTTTTTGTGTTCAACTGCCGCGCTATATTCAATTCCGTAATTACAATTGGCAATCGTTTCTTTTCCGTTTTCCACATAAAATCCGTGAACAAAATAAACGTATGAGTCTTCGGAAATTCCGTTAAATAGCTTTCCTTGCAGATTTTTTATGTTGTTCCAGCCAATTTGAGGAACTTTTAGGTTATCAGACGTAAATTTGCAAACCTTATAGGGCAAAATATTTAAGCAATTTGTGTCGTTTTCAAAGGAATATTCGCAAAGAAGCTGCATTCCTAAACAGATTCCCAAAACCGGCTGCTTGAGAGTTTTGATAACTTTATCTAATCCCCTTTCCCGCAAATAATTCATGGCAGTTGATGCTTCGCCAACCCCAGGGAAAATAACTTTATCAACCGTTGTTAAAATTTCCGCGTTATCAGACACAGTTGGCTCAATTCCCAACCGATTCAAAGCATTTTTGACCGACTCAATATTTCCGGCATTATATTTGACGATGGCAATTTTCATAAAACCCCTTTAGTTGACGGCAGTTCGTTGCTCGAAATATCGCGTTTGACCGCCATTTTTACCGCTTTAGCAAAAGCTTTGAAAATTCCTTCGATTTTGTGATGTTCGTTTGTTCCTTCAGCCTTGATATTCAAATTACACAAGGCTTTATCGGAAAATGATTTAAAGAAATGAAAGAACATTTCTGTCGGCATTTCTCCAATTTTTTCGCGTTTAAAATCCGCTTCCCAAACGATCCAGTTTCGCCCGCCAAAATCAATTGCCACTTGCGCCAAACAATCGTCCATCGGCAAAGCAAAACCGTAGCGTTCCATCCCGCGTTTATCCGTGAGCGCGTGTGAAAACGCTTCGCCAAGCGTGATGGCAACATCTTCTATCGTGTGATGTTCGTCAATATGCAAATCGCCTTTGCAATTTATTTTCAAATCAATTTTGCCGTGTTTGGCAATTTGCTCAAGCATATGGTCGAAGAAAGAAATTCCTGTAGTGATTTCGGCAACCCCTTTTCCATCAAGATTTAGCTCAACCAAAACATCTGTTTCCTTAGTTTTGCGGCGATTTGAAATTTTCCTTTCGGGCAGCTTCAAAAATTCATAAATATCGTTCCAATCATTCGCAATAAGTTTGACCGTTTCGCCCGTTTGATGAATTTCAAAATACGGATTTTTGATAAAAATTGCCTTTGCGCCAAGATTTTTTGCCAACTGAATATCGGTTTCGCGGTCGCCAATGACGAACGAATTTGGCAAGTCGTAATTTTCAGAAAGATATTTGGTCAGCATTCCGGTATTCGGCTTGCGAGTCGGTTTATTTTCGTGTCCGAAAGTGCGGTCAATACAAACTTCGGAAAACGTAACCCCCTCACTCTCAAGCGTTTGCAGTATAAAATTTTGCACCGGATGAAAAGTTTCTTCGGGAAAACTAACAGTTCCCAAACCGTCCTGATTGGAAACCAACACAAGCTCGTAATCCAACTCAGCGGCAATTTTTGACAAAGCGGAAAAGACAAAAGGCAGAAACTTCAGCTTTGAAAAACTGTCAATTTGAAAATCATCCGGCTCGAAAATCAACGTTCCGTCGCGGTCAATGAATAAAACTTTCTTCATATTTCTTTAATTTTTCCAATAATTTAGCGTTTTCTTCCTCGGTTCCGACGGTGATTCGTAAACAGCCTTCGCACAGTTCAACCGAATTCCGATTTCTAACCACAATCGTTTCATCCAACAAAAATTTATAGATCGAATTTGCGTCAGTCGTTTTGACCAAAATAAAATTGGCATCGCTCGGAAAAACCTTTTGAACAAAAGAAAGACTTTCTAAATTTGTAACCAATTTTTCCCTTTCCAAAATAATTTTTTCAATCGTTTTTTCGACTGTTTCAAAGTTCTGTAATGCTTCCAAAATCGCTTCCTGTGCAATTTGCGAAACGTTGTAAGGTGGTTTCACTTTATTGAAAAGTCCAATGATTTCTTCACTTGCAAAAGCCAACCCAACCCGCAAACCTGCCAACCCCCAGGCTTTGGAAAATGTTTTCAGAACTACCAGATTTGGAAAATTCCTGAGTTCCTCAACAAATGATTTTTCGCTGGAAAAATGAATGTAGGCTTCGTCAATTACCACGATTCCGTTAGAATTTTTGGTAAAATCTAAAATTTCATTGCGATTCAAAGAATTTCCGGTTGGATTATTTGGCGAACAGAAAAAGATAAGTTTCGTATTTTCATCAATTTGACGGTTTATTTCGGCAAAATCTAGTTGAAAGTTTTCGGTCAAATTCGCCCTTTTAATCGCCACATCGTTGATTTCAGCCGAAACTTCATACATTCCATAAGTCGGCGGACAAATCAAAATATTGTCACGTTTTGGCTCGCAAAAAATTCGGAAAAGTAAATCAATCGCTTCATCACTGCCGTTCCCGATAAAAATTTGCGAGGTTTTTACCTCGTTCCAAACTGCCGCAACTTCCTTAATTTTAATCTGCAACGGATCGGGGTAACGATGATAATTTGTCTGGATCGGTGAACCAAAACTGTTTTCGTTTGCGTCCAAAAAGATATTTGCTGTGCCGCTAAACTCTTTTCGTGCAGATGAATACGGCGTTAGTTTCTTGATATTTTCCCGAACTAATTTTTCTAAATTCATAATCTTTTGCCACAGAGTTCACAGAGAACACTGAGATTTTTTGTTAAATTTTTCCCTCAGTGCCCTCTGTGTCCTCGGTGGCTAATTTTGCCAATCTTACTGAAATTGCGTTTTTGTGCGCGTGTAAATGCTCGGCTTCTGCCATTAGTTCGATGGTTTTGCCCAAATTTAAAATTCCCTTTTCGGATAATTTTTGAAAGGTAATTTTTTTGACAAACGAATCAAGCGAAACGCCGCTGTAATTTTTGGCGTAACCGTTGGTCGGCAGTGTGTGATTCGTTCCCGAAGCATAATCGCCAGCCGATTCACATGAATAATTTCCGATAAACACCGAGCCTGCATTGATGATTTTTTCGGAAATTTCATCGGCATTTTTGACGGCTAAAATCAAATGTTCGGCGGCGTAATCGTTCAAAATTTCAATCGCTTCAGTCTCGTCTTTTGCCAAAATTAATGTTGAATTTTCCAAAGATTTTTCAGCAATTTCTTTTCGTGGCAGCACTGAAACCTGTTTATTTACTTCGATTACTGTTTCTTTGATAACTTTTTCGCTAGTTGTTACCAACAAAACTTGACTGTCTGTTCCGTGTTCTGCTTGCGAAAGTAAATCAGCGGCAACGAATTCTGGAATCGAAGTTTCATCTGCAAAAACCGCAACTTCCGAAGGTCCGGCGGGCATATCAATCGCCACGCCAAATT
>JAIBCC010000039.1 GCA_019694395.1 Pyrinomonadaceae bacterium
CAAATCCGCGTAAAATCCCGACGATTTGCTCGTCTGTAAATATCTTCTTTTTCATGACTTGAATCTCCTAAATTTATTTTATTAGATTCTCGCCTTTCAGTTGGAGTAATTTTACGGGAGCAGGTCAATTGAACGCCAAAAGATGAAAAATCTTGATGGCGAATATATCAGTAGAGTTTTACGTTTTTCGTCAGATAACCGTTTAGTTCAAGGGCTTGCTGATAGAATTTTCAGATGTAGCGAATGTGCAAATCTATACACCGCAAATGATTTACATACAGAAGATGGAGAGCTTTACGAAGGACGTGGACAACTTTGGGCTTGCAACTCCCGGCTTTGTCCAACTTGCACCGGGAGACTTGCCAAACGAAACCGCAGAATAGCCCGTTATGTTTTTGATTTTGAAAAAATTTATGTTGGCGAAAATTGGTATTTCCTAACTTTCACAATGCCGGATTTATCTTTGAAAGATTTGCCTTTACTCACTTGTCGAAGCGTGATAAATGAAGCGTGGAGAAAGTTTTCAAGATCAAAATTTTTCAAAGAAGTTTGTCGAGGTGGATTCAAAAACGAAGAATTCACCGTAGGAGATTACGGACAATATCATTATCACATTCATTCTTTGGCAATTTGTCGAAGCCGGATTCAATCCAATAACTTTCAAGAAATCCGCTATCATTGGACAAAGGCTTTAGAATTCTCTTTTCAAAAACACGGCATCCAATTTGAATGTAACACTTCCGATGGTTTAGCAGTCTGTAATGTTCAAAAAGTTTGGAATCAAAACAGGTCAATAAACGAGCTTTGCAAATACATCACCAAAACAACCGATTGGGCAAAAATACCACCCGAACAATTAGCCGATATTGCCACTATCAAGCGTTTTCCGCGAATGTTTGAGGTTTTTGGTGTCTGTAAGGAAACAGCTAAACAAATGCGTCCAGAGCCAAAGGAAACGCCGGACACAGACACATATCTTGATACAAAGAAAATAACTGACGAAAACTCAGTTGATTCTATGGACGCAATCGAAGCCGAAAAAATATCTGACAACGGCGAAACGGAAAAATCAGATGCGCCGAAGAAAAAGAAACCAACTTGGCGCGAATTGTGCCGGATTTTGCCCCGGGAGAAGTGGCTGGAGCATCTCGAACAGGAAATTTCAAAAGTTCAAGACTATCGGAGACGACAGTTAAGGGAAAAGTTTGCTTTTGCATCATTCCGAACTTTGGACGGAGAGATTTTCTAATAAATATTGGCTTTGTCCGTTTAGGCGAAGCCGTCCACCTTGCCCACCCGCGAACGTGAGCAAGTCCGAAGCTGAAGTATCGCCAAAAATGGCGATGATTGCCGGTAAAGCTATGAACAAAGAAAAAGTCGAAGAAGTAAAGAATATTTTGAAACAAGGACGCTACGCAACAAAGGAATTTGTTGATGTAGTTTTTGATCTTTCAGAAAGGCTTTTTTCTGCTTTAGTTTCAACTGATTCGCAAGAAACAATTGGTCAAAACCTTATTCCTACGAAACGAATTATGAATAAAAAAGAATTGGCTGAGTTTTTGGGTATATCTCCTCGACTTCTAAGCGATTTACAAAACGAGGGCTTGCCGATTGTTCAATTTGGAAAACGAATTCTTTTTGATGTCGAGGATGTTTTAGAGTGGGGAAAAGGCAAGAAAAGAAAATTTCAAAAATCAAAATCTCGTGTGGTAAGATTAAACCACGCAACACTTGGCAACGGCAAATTTCTAAAGTGAGGCGTAAAATGTCAGTTTATCAAAGAAACGGTCATTGGCACTTAAGCGTGACCATTAACGGTAGAAGATTCAGAAAAGCCATTAAAGAGGCTAGAACCCGGCGACAAGCCGAACAAGCGGAAAGAGTTTTAAGAGATGAAATTTTTGAAGGTCGTTACGGAAATGGCGGTCAAAAATTCTTCGCAGATTTTGTTGAAAGAAGTTATAAACCCTTTGCAAAGGAACACAAAAAAGGGTATGAAGTTGAAGTTTCTGTTTTGAGAGTTTTAGTTGAAAAGTTTGGTAACAAACGTCTTTATGAAATTAAGCCGGAAGAAATTGAGAACTTCAAAAGACTAAGAGCTTCTGAAATAACCAAACGCGGCGTTAAGCGTTCAAAGGCTACTGTAAACCGTGATATTTCTGTTTTATCCGCAGTCTTTAATCTTGCAAAAAACTTTGGTGAAATCAAAGAAAACCCTGTCAAAAATCGGATTAAATACTACTCAAACTTAAACACACGAACTCGCATTTTATCCGAAGAAGAAGAGATAGTTTTTTTCAACTACATTAAAAATGACATTAAATTTAGTCGTCAGGTTGAAATTTTGCTTTATACCGGGATGAGACGCGGCGAACTTTTCAAACTTGAATGGCGAGATATTGACTTTGTAAATAACTGCATCAATTTACGGAGAGAAACCACAAAAACACAAAAAGCAAGACCGATTCCGATGTTTTTTAATGTCCGCGAAATCTTTGAATCTTTAAGGGATGAAACCAAAAATTTTGAGCCAAAAGATAAAATATTTGCTGGTGTAGCTTCACAGTTAACAGCTTTCTCTTCAAGATTTAAGGAAGTTGCAGACAATCTTGGCTTTCAAGATTTAACAGTTCATTCACTACGTCATACTTTCAGCACACGAGCCAATAAATATAATGTTGATGCCTTTGCTCAAAAGGCTTTGCTTGGACATTCAAAGATTTCTATGACAGATAGATATACTCACGTTTCACTTGATACGCTAAAAAATAGTTTGGTAAATTTTGAAAATAGCGTTAAAAATAAGAAGGATAATAGTTTGAATAGTTATAATAAAAAAAGAACTGCCAAAATATTAGAATTCAAAGAATCACATTGATCCAATATTATTTGATTTAGAAAAAAAACTTTACTTATTTAGCAACCAAATTTTCTTGATTTAAAAATCACTTAAAATGATGTATTATCTATGAAACGACATTCCAATGTTAAGAAATAGGAGAGATATGATAATAAAAACACAACAGGCAGATATTCCTTGCTATATAAAACAAGAGGGGGAGTTTATGTCAGAACATACAAATAAATCATTAAGATGGATGGAAGTATCCTTTCAAGTTTCTGGTTCAGATGTATTTAATGAAATTCGTAAAAACAAGATAATTAAAACTATTTCTGAGGATGGAGAAGAATTTAACTGGAAGGTGAAAGAATTGTCTCATAGTTATACCCAAGGAAAGTCCGACTATCAATTATTGTGGGATTTATCAGAGATAGAATCTCTTACTTTAGAAAAGTTGCTTATAGGAAATTTAGAACTTAAACCTTATTACTATAATGAGGAATTTAAGAATAATTGTTTATTTATCACTGCGTTGGTCAAACTTACAACAGATGAATTTGAAAAGCTTAAATCAATATATTTTGGTGATATTTACTTTCCTGTGATTCGTCAAGGGATTAATGAAGAACCAAAAGATATGCGTTTTGGAAAATGTATTTGGTCAAAAAATGAAGAAATTGTTAAGTTTAAAATATATTTGGTTGATAAAAATTTAGACAATGAAGATGAATCGAAATTAGGTTTATTTGAGCCGGAACTAAGCAATTTAAAGAATATGCTTGTCGTAAATATGGAGAAACTTGGTAATTTGTTAAAAGTATTAGAGAAAAAGAACCTATTAACATCTGAAGAAATTGAACAAATAAAAGAAATTAGCGATGAAGATTACAATGTGAGATTTCTACATTTTTCACAGGTTGTTGATATTGATGCCTTTTCTTAAATTTCCTAAAGTCTTGAATTCTATGATGGTTTTGATTGAATAACTATCTGTAAATTGTATTACCTTGAATAGACAATTTTAGTTTTATACACAATAATGTAATCGCGTAAAATCATCATTTCAATTCCTAAAAAGTTTGTGTATGAATTTGAACGAAGCCGCTGCCCTTCTTCAACTAAATAGGGATACGTTAAAGGTTGCTATAGAGATCGGAATAGAATTACCGATCTCTAAAAAAAATATCAAATTAAAATCGGTATTAATCAACAAAGAAATAGAAGTTGAGGAAAGTGACCTAGACGAATATATTAACGCTTTTCACAATGAGGAACCGGGACGACATCCGCCTGCTGCTGTTAGAAGAGAGTTATTAGTAGATGCCAATCATCTGTGTGCAATTTGTAAACGTGATGCACCAATTGAGTTTCATCATATAGTTGAATATTCAGAAATTAAGCATTATGACGTAAAGCATATGTTGGCAATTTGTCCGAATTGTCACGCCCGATGCACATTGGGAGAAATAGATAGGAAAGCCCAATACGAATATAAAAGAAGACTAAAAGATATGTCATTAGCTAGGAAAAATGACAGCATTTTTATTGTTTCTAATGAGCCAATTAGGTTTTCTTGGGAAGAGCTTAAGGATTTAATAATATTTCTTCGTTCGACTATAACATTTAATAATGGAGCAACCAGTGAAAGTAAATATGATTTTTCTGAGACAGAGATTGAAGAGAAGAACAGATTAAATAAACTTGGTAACGGATACTTTGATCTAATGAAAGAAGAGTATGAACCTTATTTTGGCGAAATAAACAACTTTCTAAAATCTCCTGTTAATTCAGAAATATCAGAGCTTTACTATGAATTAGTAGATGAAATAAGACAAAAAATTGCGGCTGATAGAGAAAAGTTTGATCGTTTTGAGCAAGTATTGATTGATATAGTAAATGCAGCTTCAATTGCTTGGAAAGAAGAATCCAAAGGCAAACGAAGAACATTAAATGTTCTTCTAAGTTTTATGTATTTTGAATGCGATATAGGACGGAAAAAATGATAAGACCGGTTAAATATCTTGATTTAAATTCTTGTGTCTTAAATGTTGCTTCTTTTGTGATTAGTGAATTAAACCAATCTGGCACAACGAATCTTCGTGAATTAAGTGAGATTGTTACAACGAGACTGGGGGAAAATGCAAGATTCAGTTTTTTTCCTGCACTTAGTTTTTTATTTCTGTTAGGTAAAGTTGATTATAATGAAAATGCAGATGCCATTATCCCAACTTTTTTAACTAATTAAACTAAATGAAATTATCTAGTGTATATACAAATAAACCGAAAATCTTCTCTCGCATAAATTTTAATGAGGGCTTTAATATTATTTTTGCGAAAGTTAAAGACCCAACAAAAAAAAATTTGGATAATCATAATCTCGGAAAAACCTTCTTAATCAAAGTAATAGATTTTATTTTGTTAGCTGATATTGATAATAGTCATCCATTCAGAGAAAAGACAGATGTCTTTGGTGACTTTGTTTTCTTTTTAGAAATAAAAACCCACGATGACAAATTTGTCACGATTAGAAGACCAGTAAAACAAGACACTAACATATGTATAAAAGTTAGTGATAAACGCAATCAGAACTTTTCTGATTTAGTAGAGGAGAGTTGGGATTTACACTCATTATCTTTAAAAAAAGCGAGAAATGAACTTAACAATTTACTGAATTTAACGATTTTGGGTAATTATTCATATCGAAGAGGTATGGGGTATGTTCTACGGACTCAAGCAGACTATGATGAGGTGTTTCGTATCTCGAAATTTCAGCGAGGGAAGGATGAGCACTGGAAACCACTTGTTGCTAGACTACTTGGATTTAATGATCAAATTATTCTTGAAAAATATAAACTGCAAGATGAATTAAAAGAAAAGCAGAAAGACCTTGGACGCATTGAAAATGAAGCTGGTTCTACAAGCGGTGAATATGATGAATTAAAAGGTTTAGTTGAATTAGCAACGGCAAGTGCGGAGAGGTTAAGAAACCAATTAGAAGAATTTAGCTTTAAAGAAATAGAAGCAGAAATTAATGATAGATTGGTTTCGGATATTGAGGCTGAAATTTCTAAAATAAATCAAAGGCGTTACATCATTGATTACGAACTACAAGAGATTGCTAAATCATTAGAAACTGAGATTGACTTTGATATTGATAAGATTCAGAAATTATTTAAGGAAGTCCAAGTAGAACTCCCTGATAATCTTGTTAAAAGCTATGAGGACTTAATTAAGTTTAATGAACGTATCTCTGTTGGAAGAGAAAAAAGGCTACAAGAATTAAAAACAGAATTAATTAGTGAAAGGAACGATTTAGAGAAATTAATCCAAGAACTTGACGCTGACAGGACTTCTGCCTTGGCATTCTTACAAGAGAAAAAGACTTTTGAAAAATTCAAAAGACAACAAAGGGAACTTAGTAAAAAAGAAGCAGACGTAATTGAGCTAAATAACCGATTATCGCAATTAGACAAGGCAACTACAATACAAAAAGATTTAGATAAAACTCAGGAAGATATAAATGAAGTCTCCAAAAAGATTTTTGAATCTGTGCGTGGAGAAAATAATACTTATAGTTTAATTAGAACCACTTTTTCAGATTTCGTTGAAAAAATATTGAATGTTCAAGCATTGCTTTCTGTGCCTATTAATAAATCAGGAAATTTGGATTTTAATGTCAGAACTTTAGATCCCAAAGTTCCAGGTCGAGAAACTGATGAGGGAGATGGCACATCATATAAAAAAATATTGTGTGTATGTTTTGACCTTACCTTATTAAGTGTTTATGCGACTGAAAGGTTCTATCACTTTGTTTATCACGATGGTATGTTTGAGGGTCTTGATAACCGTAAAAAGGTTAATTTTGTAAATCTACTCAAGGAGATCTGCACAAAAAAGAATATTCAGCATATCTTGACAGTTATTGACTCCGATCTTCCTAGAGACGAAAAAGATGAAAAATTGCTTTTTGAGAAAAAAGATATTATTAGGGAACTTCACGACAATGGGGATTCAGGACGTTTATTTAGAATGAAACCTTTTTAATTATAATTAGGACAAAATGACTATTTGACTAATAAAGTTGCTAAAATTAACCGCAAGAAAGACACAAACTAAATAAATTAGAATTTACAAATAAGAAAACGCAGATTTTATCTAGCCTGTGTTTTCTTATTTTATTTTGGCTTTACAAGACTTTTGTAATAGATTATTGAGATTCTAAATTAATTCCGATTTGAGGGTAATACAAATTTTTAAGGTCTAAAAAAAATGAATATGAAGCAAAAGACTCGACAAGCCAATCTAAAACAGCGATAATTAAAGATTGACAAATCGCATATAATAAAAGGGTTTAAGATGGATTTTACAACAAAAGAAATATTTAAGCGGTATGCAGGAATGATAACAGGCAGAGTAATGTCGCCTGTTTTTTTGAATATTTTGGTGACAAGCGTGTGCGATATGCGCTGCACACACTGTTTTTTTACCGAAGAATTAGATGATCGTCCACGCAAAAAACTGATGATGAAAGCCGATGAGATTGATAAGATCTCGCGCACTTTGGGTGGAAATCTCGGTGTTTTGGTTTTGGCTGGCGGCGAACCGTTCACTCGCAAAGATTTACCGCAGATCGTTAAGTCTTTTTATGACAACAATAAACTCGATTCAGTTTATTTGATGTCAAACGGTCAAATTCATCCGCGCATTTTTCCTGATGTAACGCAAATTCTCGAAGAATGTCCGAATCTCAATGTAACGGTTGCACTCGGCATTGACGGAATGAAAGAAGCCCACGAAAAAATTCGCGGCAAAGTTGATAGTTGGGACAAGGCGATTCATACTGCCCGAACTTTGCAGCAAATGAAGCGTGAGCAGTTTCCAAAACTCGATATTCAAACCTGCACCTGTGTGATGCACTCCAACGAAGAAACCATTTTCGATTGGTATGATTTTCTCAAATACGATTTGAAACCCGATAAAATCAACATTAATTATATTCGTCCGCCGTCAAAAGACCCGATCGAGCTCCAATTTGACCACAAACGCTACGCCAAACTTTCGCAAATGATTTTGGATGATGTGAAGAATTCCGCTCTAAAAAATAATTACGGTGGCGAAGGCGGATTTTTCAAAGCCGCCGTGGATATTTATATGCACGAACTCATCGCCAAAACCAAAGAAGAAGGCAAAGCTCAACTCAAATGCTATGCCGGCAGCGCAGGCGCGGTGATTTACGATAATGGAGTTCTTTCATCCTGCGAAAATAAACCAGATGTTTTGAATTTGCGCGATTTTGAATGGGATTTTCAAGCCGCCTGGAAGTCAAATTTAATGAAAGACCGCCGCAAAGAAGTTGCCAACGGATGTTATTGCACACACGAATCAAATTGTTATTATCCGAGCTTACCATTTAATCCGGGACATTTGGTTAAAATCAAACGGCTCGAATCACAAATGAAAAAAGCGGCAAAGAATTTGGGAACGATCAGCCCGCAAGCCGAAGAAATTGCGATAAAAGCGTAATTTTAGAGAAATACATTATTGAGTAATTATGAATAAAAAGTTTTTGTCATTCTGCATAACTTTCATGATAGGTTTGTCCCTGACAACTTTTTATTCTGTTTCTACTCAGCTAAAAAAAGACAATTCAAATTTGCCGAAATCTTGTATGTTTGAAGAAACTTCAGAAGTTTTTTCACAAAAACATTATTTTTCATCTCAAGAAGTTGACGGACTTTTAGGAAAAAAAGTAAGAAATCTCAAGTGCGGCAAAATCAAATGTCCGATTGGTTCTGAATATTGCTCAAGTGTAGAAATCGGCGAAACAGGAAAAGTAATTGGACTCCAGCCGAGAGACGGATTGCCGGGTTATTTGATAGTAATTGGATGGGATAACAAATCTGAGAACTTTCGATTCACAACTGCCGAACAAAATCCTTACCGGTTTGTTTCATACGTTGGAAATAACGGTTCATTTGAATTTATAGATTAATAGATGTCAGCAAACACACCAAAAATCTTAATTATCTCATCTGATACAGGCGGCGGACACCGTTCTGCTGCTGCTGCATTGGTCGAAGGTGTGCAGCGGTTTTGGGAAGGCGATTCAAAAATTGTCAAGGTCATCAAAGGTGTCGAAGAATCTCACCATATTACAGATAGACTCGTCAATATTTACAATTGGATTTTGCGGAACAAACAGCATTGGATGAAATATTTGTATTGGGTAGTCAATACGATTCGTCCCGAAAAGAGGACATTTTTTATGAAGAAATGTGTCCCTTATTTTGTCGAAGTTTTTGAAAAATACGTTCCGCATGCCGTCATCAGTGTCCATCCATTGACTCAGCATATTGTTTCTAAAGTCTTGAGACAGCTTAATTTACTTGATAAAGTTCCATTAGTGACAGTTGTTACCGATCCTTGTTACGGATTTTGGAAAGGTTGGGCTTGTGATGATGTTTCGCTGTATTTGGTCGCTAATGAAGACGCGCAGCAACAGCTTTTGGATTACGGAGTTCCAGCCGAAAAAATTAAAATTTCGGGGATGCCGGTTAATCCGAAATTCCACGAAGTCAGCGAGGTTGATGCTCAAAATGCACGCTCTGCTTTTGGCTTAAATCCCGAAAAATTCACAGTTTTTGTAAATGCAGGTTGGATTGGCGGCGGCAATATTCCGCAAATCTTCCGCGAATTTGCACACGGAGAATTAGACGTTCAGGCAATTTTTCTGGCGGGTAAAAACGAAGATTTACGCAAAGAAGCCGAAGAAATCGCCAAAACCGCAAAATTCCCAATTAAGGTTATCGGCTATTCGGATGAAATTGAAAAACTGATGCAGTCGGCAAATGTTATGGTTTCAAAGCTTGGCGGTTTGACGACTTTTGAAGCCTTAGCGTGTCATTTACCGATAATTGCCGATGCAACGACTCCACCAATGCCGCAGGAAGCCGGAACAGTCAAGATGATTGCAAATAAAGGCGCAGGAATTTTGCTGGAAAAAACAAGCGATATTGTTCCAACTATTAAAACTCTGGTCGAAGATTCCAAAAAATATCGGGCGATGAAAGAAGCAACCGCCGGATTAACGATTCCGAATTCAACTAAGATCATTATCGAAGAAATAGCCGCTTTACTTCCCAACCAAAACGCTCAAAAAATGGCAAAAACGGCTTAGGCTCCATTCCAAAAACTGATTTTCCCGGATACATCTGCACTGAACAAAGTTTTTCCATCTTCAGTAAAATAGAGCTGATTGATTTGTTTTTGGCTGGCGCGAAAGGCTAAAACCTGCTGTCCCGTTTCCAGATTCCACAAACGAATTACGCCAACATCACTGGAAGTTGCCAGACGTTTTCCGTCCGGCGAAAAGGCAACGGCGAAAACACCTGCGCTTGAACCTTTGAGTTCATAAATCAGTTTTCCATCCGAAATTCGATAAATTCGGGCAATATCATCCGCTCCGCCGACAGCTAAAAATTTCCCGTCGTTTGAAAAAACAACCTGATAAATCGGCTTTTTAGCATCTTTAAGATCAAAAATAAGTTTGCCGTTCTCAGTATTCCAAAGTTTAACCGTTTTATCGAGACTGCCGGAAGCCAATAGTTTATCATCCGGTGAAATTGCCAGAGTTTTAATGTTGCTGGTATGTCCTTTTAATTCAGATATTTGCTGATTATTTGCAGTCTCAAATTTTTTAATTATCTCGTCTTCACCGGCAGCAAAAAAATGTTTTCCGTCACGGTTGAAAATGATTGTGTAAACATTTTTTACAAAAGGTTTTATTTCTCCTAAATCACTTCCATCCGAGAATCTTCTGGAAATGATTGAGCCATTTGAGGTTGCGTAAAGAACTCGATCGCTTTCCGTAGAAATTGCATTTGCCAAATGTGGACGTTTTTCGGAAATTGTCCAGATTTTTCTTTTATTTGAAAGATCAAAAAGACTATTTTCAAAATTAGCACTGGCAGAATTATAAAAGTAGCGCAAATCTTTGGAAAAAGCATTCAAGTTTCCATTATTGACCAACGAATTTCCACTTAAAAGCTCATCTGCATTCCACAAATTAAGAGTAAAATCAGATGAAACTGTGGCTAGTTTTTTGCCGTCTGGTGAAAACTTCAGGTCGTGAATTCCGCCGAAATGTCCTTTTAATTCGTTGATTATTTCACCCGTTTCGAGGTCGGTAAATTTGATAGCGCGATCCCAGCTGCCCGAAACCAAAACTTTTCCATCAGGCGAAAAACTGAGTGCTTTGACGTTGGCTTGATGATTTTTGAAAAGGCGAATCGGCTGCAAAATTTCTGCATCAAAGAGAATGATCTCACCGTTGAAACTATTGCCGGCAATGACTTTATCTTGTTTTGAGAAAACAATTTTCCAACCGTCTAAAGACTTATATTTTTCATCTTCGGGATTGACGCGAAAGACTTTTGTATTCCAATTTTCAAGCGTTATCAAAGCCAAAATCCCTGCGCCGCCCGCCGCAACTTTTTTACCGTCGTGGGAAAAACTCAAATCCTGATATTCGGGAATCGGATTAGGCAACGGAATGATCTTTTTGATTTCTGCTCCCGTTTCAGCATTCCAAAATCGCAAAGTTCCATCCTGACTTCCTGTAACAATGATTTTTCCGTCAGGCGAAATATCAACCGCGCGAATTCGTTTTTCGTGTCCGGCTAAATTGAGAACTTCTTTGGCGGTTGCAGTTTCGTAAACTTTGACCAACGGAGACTTATTTGAACTTGAAACAACTACAAACCGCTTGCCATCGGGTGAAAATTTAACCCGCCACGCCCCAATTTGTTCGGCGGTTTGAGCCAGTAATTTTCCGCTTTCGGCATCAAAAATACGGGTTATATTATCGTTGCAGGCTGTTGCCAAAAGTTTTCCGTCAGCCGAATAATCAACGCTCCAAACTTCGTCAGGATGCGGAATCGCAAGAATTTTGCTGGGCGGATTGAGCAAATTGTTGAGGAAATACCACTCAAATCCGCGCAAATCCTCTTCATCGTTTTGGGGGCGATATTTTTCGACTAAATCTTTGACGCTGTTGAGATTAGCATTTTCGTATTCCCGCGCCGCCAGAATCATTTCGGCTGAATACGCAAGGCGGCGATTTTCACGGGCTTGGGCTGCAGTGCGAAACGTTTGAAAAATTACGGTCGCCAGCCAGCCGAACAAAAGCAGAAAAATTCCGCTCGCAACGGCTAAAGCGATCTTGTGACGGCTGATGTATTTTTTCGCCCGATAAAAAGCCGTATTTGGTCGAGCAGAAATCGGTAAATCATTCAGATAATTGAAAATATCATCGCGTAGTTCGCTGGCAGTTTGGTAACGCTCAAGCGGATTTTTGGCTAAAGATTTTAGGAGAATAGCTTCAAGTTCTGAATTTTGAATTTTGAATTTTGAATTTTGAATTGCTGAAGGTAAAACAATTTCTTCGGTGGTGATAATTCGCAAAATTTCGTTGAGCGATTTGTCTTTGAAAGAATGCGGACGAGTATTAGTCAAAAGCTCGTAAAGCACCACGCCGAGACTGTAAACATCTGAAGCCATTGTGATTACATCGCCATTGATTTGTTCGGGCGAAGCGTATTCAGGTGTGAATGCGTTGCCTTTCAGCGTTTGCTCGGCGGAAAAATCAACCTCATCGGTTTGTAAAAGTTTGGCAATACCGAAATCCAGCAATTTAACTTTGCCGTCCTTCTTGACCAAAATATTATTCGGTTTCAAATCACGATGAACGATCAGATTTTGATGGGCAAAAGTGACCGCTTCGCAGACTTTCAGGAACAAATTCAAACGCTGATTGACGGATAAATTTTCTTTTTCGCAATATTCATCCAACGGCAAACCTTCGACGTATTCCATTACCAGAAAAGGAGTTCCGTCATCGGTTGCGCCTCCGTCGAGAATCCGCGCAATGTTTTCGTGTTCCAAACGCGCCAGAATTTGACGTTCACGGCGAAAGTTTTCTTTAGTTGATTTTGTTTCGGAAAAGGCAGGAATTAATTTGATAGCAACTTCTTTGGAAAAATCGTCAATCCGCGTGGCAAGATAAACCGAGCCCATTCCGCCTTTGCCCAAAAGTTTTTCCAATTTGTAAGAACCGATCTTTCGCCCAACCAATGAATCTTCGGTTTCGTTGAAAATTGATTTAACCTGTGTAAATTTCGGCGTTTCGATAAAAGATTCGGATTTATCAAGGGCGGAAATCAGTTTTTCAAGTTCAAAATGGATTTCGGGGGAGAGATTTTTTTGTTCTAAAAACTTGGATTGAGTTTCGGGTGACGCATCTAAATATTCGTCAAAAAGCTCATCAATTTTTTGCCAAGTTTCTTGGCTGAATTTTTGATTTTTGATTTTTGATTTTTGATTGGATAAGGATTTATCTTTCATTTTGCTGCAGATTTTCTTGAAGCCACCATAATTGCTACAATTTCGCTGGCTTCCTGACGCAGTGATTCAACTAAATTCGGTTTCAATAATTCGCTTTCGATAATCATTTCCAACCAAAATTCGCTTTCATCTGCTTCCTCTTCAACAATCCCAGGTTTTGAAATAAATTCAGCTTTGGAGCGTCCGCGACAAGCCGCACGATAATTTGCTGATACTGATGTTCCCGATCTGACAAGCTGATTGGCGACCGCTTTTCCAGCAACTGTGTTCGGTAATGCGTCAACCAATTTAAGAATTCGTAAGGCAAAATTCTTAGTTCGTTTTTTCAAATCTTCTTCTTTCATAACACCATTCGCAAATCAAAAATCAAAAATCAAAAATTGGATAATTCATTATAAAGCCACGCTTTAGCTTTCAGCCATTCGCGTTTGACGGTGATTTCGGAAACGCCTAGAACTTCGCCCGTTTCTTCGGCAGAAAGTCCGCCAAAGTAGCGCAATTCCACGATTTTCGCTTTTCGTTCGTCGAATTTTTCCAATCGTTCCAGAGCTTCGTGTAATTCAACAATTGATTCGTCCGCGCCTTCTGAAAAAAGCGCAACATCTTCCAAATTTACTTTTTCTGCGCCACTGCCGCGTTTTTGATAATTTTTGGCGCGGGCATAATCAACCAGCAAATTCCGCATCACGCGCGAGGCAACGGCAAAAAAATGATTTCGATTTTGCCAGTCGGTTCCGCTTTGGTCAACTAATTTCAAATAGGCTTCGTTGATGATCTCGGTCGTTTGGAGCGTGTGACCGCCATTTTCTTTGGCGCGGTAGCGTTTGGCAATTAGCCGTAACTCGTTGTAAACAATTGGCAAAACTTCATCCAAAGCGGACGCATTTCCATTGCGCCAGTCTTGTAAATACTGTGTGATTTCGGGTGAATTTTGTCTCATTTATCAGAAATTGGGGCAAATAATTTTAGCATAAAAAATCGCGTTTCTGATGGTTGCAAAAGCCTTTTTCGATGCCTGCAATATTTTTATTAAAAAAAATGATACGACTTGGCAAAAAATCTCGCTGATGTAGGCGTAGGAGAAATTTTTATGTTCAAAAAGTTATTTTTGCTAGGTTTGATCAGTTCTTTTTTAATGGCTTGCGGCGCAAAAGTTGAAACAAATTCAAATAATTCAAATGCAGCGAGCGGACCTGCAAATGCAACAAATCCGGCGGCAAATACTAATGCGAATACCCCCAACTCTAACACTGCAAACGCCGCCACCAAACCTGCCGAAGACAATTCGCCGAAACGAATTTCTTTCAGTAAAGGCGCAAACTGGGGAACGGCAAACGTGACGCTTGCACCGAACGCCATGCAGCTTTTCGTGATTTCGGCAAAATCGGGGCAAACAATGGATGTTGAGTCGAGTTCAAAAGACGTTGCCATCAATTTACGCAAAGGAAAGGCGGAAACTACTGAAGATTTCGGTTTTTTGAATGCTGAATTGCAAAGCAACGGCGATTTTGTTTTTGAAGTCAAAAACACCTCGAAAAAGGAAGTCAAAACTTCGATCAAAGTCACCATCGAAGGCGGAAACACAAAATCGGAAAAAACAGATGAAGATTTTGTTCCGGTTGATGATGACGACAAACCAATTCAATCAAATAAAAAAGGAAATTAAACTATGCAGAAAACATTAATATTGTTGGTTTTATCGCTTGTCTTTGTTTTGGGAGTCAATGCTCAAGTCGCTAAAATGACGAGCGTTTACACCAATACTCAAACCGATTGCAAAGCCGAAGAAAAATCTGAAGGTGATGAAGTCCCGTTTATTTGCAAAGCCGTCGGCGGCTATCGTTTGAGAATTATCCCTGCCGGAGCGCAAGCCGAAACTCTGGAAATCGTTGATAGCACAGGAGAAACAGTTGCGTCATTGGGAAATGTCGGTTACGGCTACACTTCATCCAAAAGAATGCTGGAATGGCGAATGGCTAACGGAAAACCTTTTGCGGTAATTTTCAGAGTTTTTACCTACGATGAACAGAAAGCTCTTGATGCAGGCGATAATCCGTATTTGCCGAAATACAAAACAGGCGAAAAGTTATTGGTTCGCGGACTGTCGGGCTACAGCCAGATTGATTTTGAAGTTGACGGAAAAGAAGCAAATGCCAATGCCAAAGCACAGAAAATGGCGGATGAAAATTTTCAGTAAATATGCGTAAAATACTTATTTTAATTAGTTTAATGGCTGCCTTTGTTTTATTTTCCAATGAAGCAAACGCTCAAACCAAAAAACGGATCGGTTTGGAAGAAGGGGCAGATTCGGTTCAAGTCAAAGGCAAAATTACGGGCAAACAATATGCTTTGTATGAAATTTATGTCAGCAAAGGCGATTCCTGGGATGTCAAATTAACTTCGAGCAATGATTATATCGGCTACACGGTCAAAGCTCCGAATGGAGACAAGTATGATTTTCTGGAAGCTGCGCCGGTTGAGGGATATTACATCATCCGTGTCGAATTAAATTCGCGTGGCGCAAAATCTAAAAAGACTGCGGATTTTACACTGGATATTAAGTTTGAAATGGCTTCAGGCAAACCAATCGGCTAATTTCAGATTATTTTTTATTATGAGCAAACTATTTATTTCATTGAGCTTATTGTTAGTGTCTGCACTTCCGACAGTTGCCCAAAGCGATATTCGCAAGGTTGATTTCAAAAATTTCACCTACGATGTGCAGATATTTGAAAAGAAAGAGAAACTGACCTTAAAAAACGGCGAATTCGACCGGAATACCGAAGATGACAAGTTGTTTTTTACTGCTTCGGCGGAAAATTACGGCGATCTTGACGGTGACGGAAGCGAAGAGGCAGTCGTTTTGACAATGATGAATACAGGCGGAACAGGTAATTTTTCCAGTGGAATTATTTTTACAATGAAAGGTGGAAAGCCTGTTGTTTTGACCGAATTTGAAGGCGGTGATCGAGCCTACGGCGGATTGGTTGACGCGAAAATTTTGAACAAAATGCTTATTGTTCAGCAATATGATGTCGGCGAAACAGGCGGGGCTTGCTGTCCCGAATTTATTGTTACCAAAACTTATAAATGGAACGGCAAAGAGCTTGAGCAGGTTGGTAAGCAGGAGCGTCGGGAATTGTATCCTTTGAATCGGATCAAATTTGAAAAAGGATCTTCGCTTTCGATTATTCCTGTAAACCTTGAAAAATATGACCGCAAACGCTTTGTGGTCGGAGCCAGAAAAGGTCAAACCCTTTTGGTTTCGAGTGGTGCAAAAGGCATCAGCTACAATCTTTTCACAGGAGATGGTGAGGTTGAAAAAACCGATAACGGGATGATCGTGAAACTCAAAGAAACAGGTGATTTTGTTTTTGAAGTTGTTAATGATAACGAAAAAGATGTGAGCATTTCAATCACAGTGGAGATAAATTAAATGAAGAAAGTATTGTGTTTATTAGTGTTAAGCCTTGTTTTAGTGTTTTCGGCAAATGCTCAAGGTTTGAAAGATTACGTCGGGAAATATGAGTTTTCCGAAGAGGATGGCACTACGCCGGGCGGTGCTCCGGTTGTGGTTGGTCACGATTTGGAAATCAAAGCAGATGGCGGCGTTACCTTAACTGCTAACGGATTTCAGACAGGCAGAGATTTACTTGGAGTTGCCAAATTTGAGAACGGAAAACTGAACATCTATTTTACGCTTTATAATGACGGTGCGAATTCCACAACTCCTTACGACGGCGATGAACTGCTCTTAACTCTGGAGTGGAAAACCGTTGCGGGCAAAAAAGTTTTGTGGACGACTTTCGGCAAATACAAACCGGCACTTATTACCGCTAAAAGAACAGGCGGAGTTTATTTCAAAAAATCAAAGGATTAAAAATATGCGTAAATTATTTATTTTATTAACTTTAACGGTTGGATTTTTATTCGTTTCAACTGCAAACGCACAAACGCCGATTCAATTTGCCAAAGGTGCGTCGAGTAAAACAATGACCGTTACTATGAAACCAAACAGTGAAACTAAATATTCGATCACCGTCAAAAAAGGACAGGTTATCAATATCGGAGTGAGCGGCGACATTGGTGTTTCAAAAAACAACGATTTTCCGGTTATTTCGGTAAATTTGAACAATGGAGTGGACGATGTTGATAATTGGCAAGACGGCGAAGGTTATCTTTCAATTTTGGCTGGAAAAAACGGTAAATATATTTTTACGGTTGCCAATTCCGACAAAAAACGTGCCAGAACCTTTAAGATGGAAGTAAAGGTTTCTAATAACAAAGATGATTATGAAGGCGGAACAGAATAAACTGTTTCAAATATTAAATCCTGGAAAAAACGTCGGTTGATCGGCGTTTTTTTTGATACAAAATCAGAAAAAATCCCGCTAAAAAAAATGAGAAAATTATGTTAAAGAAACTTATCATTTCGCTGTTTTGCTTACTTGTTTTCATTATATCGAGCAATGCTCAATCTAAATCTTCAATCAATAAAATCAAACTTGGTGAAAAGATAATTACTGTTAAAGGGACGATTTTTAACGAAACAATTTACACTACCTCAACCAACCAAACCAAATATGTCGCTTATCAGTTTTTGGATAAAGTCAAAAAAACTTTGACTATTAGCGAGATCGGCTATGAGTTTGAAAACGGGAAGTTTTCAGCTGTAACGATTGAAACTTATATTTGCCCGTTAGCTAAAATTGACAAACAAAATAGTTACAACCTTGAAATGGAGGACGAAGCGGTTTCGGGTGGAAAATATTGGCGTTTGACGCTGCTTTCGCTTGGACAGGGAATTGATAATCTTCATTTTCAACAACAAACTCAAACTATTTACAACAACAAAATAGAAAAAAAATCGGTCAACAACGTCACGATCAATATTTTGAAAAAAGTAGAGGCGGAAAAGTGGCTCGTGCAATTTACGAAATGATACGAATCCCGCGAATTTATCGCTGTATTGATTGAAAGCAATTATTTCAATCAAAAAAGGATGTAACTATGAAAAATTTAATTCTGATTTTATTCGCAATTTTAACAATTAGTTTTATCAGCAACGCTCAAGACTTGAGTTTTAAATCATTTGATAAAAGTTTGGAGCCAAAAGGCGAATTAGTAGTAGTAGAAAAAGAGGGAGACAACGAAGATTATTATTACCAAGAATGGGGCGAACATAGTCTAACTCAATGGGAGTTTCGTTATAAATCAGCAGTTTATAGGGTTTTCGAGGAAAAGGCATATTATGATGAACTCGAACTTGAAAGAGCTGACATAAAAAAAGAAACCCAATCCTATCACGTTTGGATTCCAACCAAAAAAGATAATTACGCCATCTTTAATGGGGATTATAAAAAAGATGAATACACTCATCAATCATCGCCTTATATAGTTTTGAGAGTCAAAACCAAAAAAGAAGCCGACGATTTGCTTACCAAACTAAAGGAAAAAGCATTTGATATGAGTTTAGATTTGGATGCTAAGGTCGAACGGATCAGTTCTTATAAAGGTATCGTCTTCAATGAACAATTTCCCAATGGAATAAATGAAAAGGAATTGTCAAAAATGAAAAGAAGCGAAACGGAAGTTGCTCAGACCGAAACCAAAAGCGAAAGTTCAGATTCTTCGGTAGAAACTTCGCCTTCATCAAATACATCAAACAATTCTGCAAGCAACAATTCCGCACCGAAAGAAAAAACCGAAATTTCGTTAAGACTTTGGAACAAAAGTGATGGCGAAATTGACATTTCATATGAACACCGCGGAGCAGGCGGAAGCAAAACGCAGACTTCAATCAGCCGACGTTCAACCAAAAGCGTCAAAATGAAAGTCGGCGGACGAGTTTTCGGAGCTAATGGAGCGGTTTTGCTGACCGTTACAGCCGCGATGGATGACACGGAACAAGTTATTTTTAAGTAAAGGTTTTAAGCAATTTGATTGATGAGAAAACGCTGAAGAATTTCGGCGTTTTTTTTTATTGTGATACTACTTTCCCGAAATTATCGCTGATGTATGTGAGGACGGTAATTTTTATCAGTAGGACGTAATCTTTATGAAAAATTTAATTCTGGTATTATTCGCAATTTTAACAATTTGTTTTGGCATCAACGCTCAAGATTTGAGTTTTGAAACATTTAACCAAACTATTGAGCCGAAAGGCGATTTAGTTTCAAAGGTCAATTTCTACGGTAAGGTTTTTTACAATTATCACGAATGGAATAAATACGGAATCACAGTCACTAAATTTTTGTATTCGCCGGATAATAACA
Source organism: Pyrinomonadaceae bacterium (assembly GCA_019694395.1). Classification (GTDB taxonomy): domain Bacteria; phylum Acidobacteriota; class Blastocatellia; order Pyrinomonadales; family Pyrinomonadaceae; genus JAIBCC01. Next base: position 19,519 of record JAIBCC010000039.1, read on the forward strand.
AGGTCGAATCGGTAATGAAGCAATCAATATTTTTTGATGAACTCGACTTTGACAAGATGACTTTCGGCGAATCAAATGCGGAGAAGTTTGTCGTGATTTTTCAAACCAAAGGTAGAAAAAGCAGTTCTCTTAAAGTTGATTATGAAGCAGATAAATATACTAAATCTCCGCAAGATGCCATCGCTTTTACGCTCAAAACCAAACAAGAAGCTGATGAATTAATCAGCAAATTAAAAGACAAAGCGTTTGATATGGGATTGGATTTAGACGCTCAAGTCGAGCGGGTCAATCTCAAAAACGAACTCCGATATTTCACCGAAGAATATCCCGACGGCATCGGTTATGACGATTATCGAGCCGCCACACAAAGCAAATCTGCCAGCGAAACCAAGAGCGAAGATTCAGAAGCCGAGAGCAGCGTTAGTTTCGTATCAGTTACCTTAAAACATACCGGCGGCGAAAGATATTACTTGCTGATTAACGGCATCGAGAATGAAAAATGCCAAAATGCGGTCTTTTCTTTTACCCACTCCAATTACGGTGAAGAAACCCGAAGATATACTTTTTGCGAAGGTCAAAAACTTGTTGAAAGAAATTCGGGGCGTGTAATTTTTACGGCTACCAAATCAATGAACGGAACGACCTATAAAATCAATTAAAATGAGATTGCAGATTTGATTGGATAAAAGAAACGCTGAATTATTTTGGCGTTTTTTATTTGATACGAAATCTCAAATTTTCTCGCTGTATCAAGTGAAGGAGTTATTTCAATAAAATCATTATGAAAAAAACATTTATTTTACTAAGCTTTTTATTTCTTGCATTTACAAGTAATGCCTTTGCTCAAAAAACTTTAACCGCCAAACAGCTTTTTATGCAGCTTCCGAATGATTATATCAATGGAAGTAAGGCGGAAAAGGCAACATTTCTTTCTTTTCCCGACTCGATCAAGACCGACACTCTGTCATTTTTTATTTCTGAAAACGCAGTTCCAAAAAAGATCGCCGGAGATTTTCAAGTTCCTCAATCAATCGGCAGTATGCGGGTTTTTCGCGGAAAATCAAGCATAATTGTCGGTTTGCGTTATCAGGTTGATGATCGCAAAGAACAGAACCCGACCGTGGACACAACCAAAGTAATTACTGTTTTACTGGAATACAAAGGCGGAAAATGGACAGACGTTACCGACTCAAAAATGCCGAAAGTTTCGGCTGACTATGCCTACAAGGTTTTGAGCGAAAATTTTCAGATGAAAGGTCTCAAGAAAGAAGACGTTTGGGTCGAAACTCAGCTTGGAATAGACAAAAGCGGTTTGGCAGCGGTTGCCCGGATCAAAGGCGATACTTCTGTAACTGACTTGAAATGGTTCAAATGGACCGGCAAAAATTTTGTCGAAGCTGAATATTAAAAAGAGGTGAAACGTATGAAAATATTACTTTTTTTTACGCTGCTGTTTTCTCCGGCAATTATTTTTTCCCAATCGGTCAAAGATTTATTTCTGCAAATCCCCGAAAACTATTTGCAGGTTTCAGTTACTGAGCGAGCAAAGCTAATTACTGAAACGGATGGTGATTTTTTGAAATTTAAAATCTCCGAAAAAAGTCACGGAGAGCTTAAAATAATCAATCGAAAAACTGACGAAATTTGGCTTGGAATGACGACAAATGATTGTGACGGGAATACTTTACAGTTTTGGAAAATCAAAAAAGGCATTTGGAAAGAGGCGACCAAAGAAATCATCAAACCATTAGGCAAAGATGATGTTTTCAATATCTTAGCGGTTTCGCCTGTAACCATTACTAAAATTGAGCAACAGCCTGAAATTGCAATTTTTTACGAATTCTCAGCTGATTCAAATAATCTCAGGTTAATTGCCAGACGACAGGACAGTTGCGACATCGCCGGAACCGTTTACACTTACGAATTTAACGGCAAGAAATTGGAAATTGCCAAATAGATTTTCACCAAAATGATTTATCAAGACGCATGAAATTTTGCGTCTTTTTTTTATTTTCAATGATACGAGTTGTCAAAAATTCTCGCTGATGTAGGTGAAAGTAATTTTAGTCAGAATCTGAGGAAGAAATTATGAAAAAACTTTTATTTTTAACAATTACCATTTTATCAATGAGTTTTGCGGCTTTTGCTCAAGCCAATACTGATTTGAATGTGACCGAATATTTTTTAGGAATTCCGAACCAATACATCAAAGCCGAGCCAATCAAACGCGGAAAATGGGTTGATTTTAGCGATAACGACATCGGTAATTTAACTTTCAAAATTCCTGCCAAAGAGGTTGTTGATAATCCAACCGAAGATATGAATGTTTTTGGCGCGGTGCAAATTTTCAAAAAAGATGCGGGTGGCGTGGTAGTTGGAATGACGACCAATATGTGCGCCGAAAAGATTTGTGTCGGGCAGATTCTTTTCCTTGATTACAACAACGGAAAATGGGATGACATCACCGGTGATTTGGCTCCGATGATTGATAATGACGAAGTTGCCGAAGTTTTAAAGGACGCTCCGGCTTATAAAAAACCGATCAAAAAAGGTGTAGAAATTCCGTTGACGATTGACTTTAGCGGCAATGAAAAAGCGATTCATTACCTTGCCGGATGCGAAACCAGCGCCGATGGCGGAGTAGTTGCCAAAGCATTCAAATGGAACGGCTCAACCTTTGCCGAATTTGAGTATGAAGAAAGTCCCGAATAGTTTGGAGTTGTATAAAATGAAAAAACTAGCCTTTTTATCAATCATTGTCAGTTTGTTTTTTACGGTAAATGCGACAGCTCAATTCAAACCGCCCGCAAACAAAAAAGAACTAACCAATCAGCAAAAAATGCTTCCATTTGCAATGGGAATGGCTCTTTCGGTTTTAGGCGAAAGATATGACGAAAATCATTACGAAGTAATCGTTTCTCTTCAAAAACAAATCCGTTACTGGTCGGCAGAATTAAAGCCCGTAGTTGATTTGAAAAACGAAAAAAACAACTATCTTCGGCGGGAAGTAATCGAAAAAGCCACTAAAGCGTTACAGGAAAAAAGTTCTCAGCCTGATCGTTGGCAAATACTTTTAGGCGACTATTTTGGAAATATTTTTGTCGAACTAAAAAAAGCTGAAGACGAAAAGGTTAAACCGGATTCCGCTCAAATAAAATTTTATATTGAGGTAATTGAAAAAATGGCACAGAATCCGCCTCAGGATATTCCCTGGGATGTGCTTGATAAACTCAATAAATTTAGCGAATTATCCAAAATCGAAGATTTTTCAACTGATGAAAATATAAAATTGCTGGCAGGGAAAGTCATCAATATTTTAGACGAAATAACCAAAGAATGAAGATGAAAAAACTATTCATTTTAACAATTGCGGTTTTGACTTTAAGTTTTTCGGCTTTTGCTCAAGCCAAAACAAACCAGAAAATTTCGGAGGTCAGAGCCTTTCTGATTTACGAAGAAAACGGCAAACTTTCGCGCAATATTTTGGATGGAACTTTCACCTTTTGGAACACCGTAATTGGCGAAGGCGACTCCGAGGGGCATTCAAGCTCGACTTTGGTTCACGTTATTGTTTCTACTGACGGCAAGCCTAAAAACTATCCTGTTTTGCAATTTTCTGCCGTTTCCGAAGACGGAAAAAAGGTTAAATACAATAAAACAATTGAGTATATTTTCCCGACCGAAGGTTCAAGTAAAGTCTTTGTTCCGTTCCTTTTACACGATACAGGCTGTCAGAAAATTACAATGACCATTAAATTAGTTGAGAAAAATAAGCCGTCAACAGTTTATCAGACAGTCAAAAAAGTAATTCCGTTTCTATGCGGAGAATAAAATTTCAGAGGTAAATTATGAAAAGAATCTTATTTCTATTTATTGCAGGTATTCTATTTACAACCATCGCCTCGGCTCAGCCGAAAACGGTTACGGATTACTATTTGGCGATGCCGTCAAATCTTTATAATTTCAATCAAGTTAAGGATAAAGTGGCTTTGATAAAAGACCGCAAAAAAAACATTAAGATCGAAGATATTAAAAACGGTTATCTGCGGATCGAGTCAAACGATTGGGAAGGTTTCGGTGAAGTCGCCCTTTTCAAAAAAGGTGACGGTTCATATATTATCGGACAAACCGAAGTCGGATGCGGACCTATTTGCACCGGAAGCGTTGATTTTTGGACATATCAAGCCGGAACCTGGACGAATGTTACCAAGCAAGTTCTTACGTTTTCCAAAGCCGATTTGAATAAAATCTTTGCTGAACGGCACGTTGAAGAAAGTGAACGAGCTGCTTATTTTGAACTTCCGCGTGTCGGCAGAAAAATGAAACTGAAATTGGGCGAAGGCGGCGAAGGTGATGACGTATTGGCAGAATTTGACTGGAACAGTGTAAGATTCGTTACCTATTAAGAGAAAAAATATGAAGAAGCCTATTTTCCTGATTATATTAAGTTTAGCTTTTAGTTTTAGCGTTTTTGCTCAGCCCAAAACTGTCACAGACTATTTTTTGGCGATGCCCGATAATGTTTATTCAACTACTTTAGAAGGTAAAAAAGTTACCGGTAAGTCCGCTTTGACCAAACTTCGCAAATCAATGATTAAAATCGAAGACATCAAAAACGGCTACTTAAAAATTGAAGGAACTTGGGAAGGTTGGGCAGAAATTGCTCTTTTCAAAAAGACTGACGGCAGTTATATCATTGCTCAGGCTGAGAACGGATGCGGTCCCGCGTGTGACGGTTTTGTAAAATTTTGGATATATAACGCCGGAAAATGGATGGACGTGACCAAAGCCGTTTTTACCGAACCGACTGCAAAATCAGTAGCCAAACAATTTAATGCTACCAAAGCTAAAGACGATGAAGCCGCTGATGAAGCCGAAGGAATGTCGTTTTATTATTCTTTGCCGAGAGAAGGCAGAGTTATGCGAGTTGTTTGTAACGAATGTTCAAACTCAGGTGATGGGGAAGATTTTACAATTTTCAAATATGAATGGAACGGTTCAAAATTCGTCAAAAAATAGTTTGGATTAAATTTATCTCAACAGAAAAAAGCCGGCTGAGTCTAAAACTCGCACGGCTTTTTTCTGGGGGGCACAATTTTCAAACTATTTCAGCACAGCATTTTCTACAATTTGAAAATTATCGGAAGTATTAACTCCTTCAGCTGAAATCTGTCCGATCGGTTTTCCGGCACCATTGGTAATAACTACAACCTCAAGTTTGGTCTTAGCCGGATAATTCAATAAGTTTTCTAAAGTCTCTTTTTGGTCGGCTTTTGATAACTTAGTCCATTCATCCTGAACTGTGATAAAGAGCGCGTTTTTCTTTCGATAAGCAACTCGCATCATCTCACCTTTTGGCAATGCCTTAGTATCAATTTTTTCAACTTCCTGAACTGCCGGCACAATATCTCCCAATTGTTTGGTGATATAATAAGTCAGTCCGCTGACTAATACTCCTAAAAGCAGAAGAGCGAAAACCCAACTTTTGGTCTGAGTGTAAACAACAGCCGATTCTACCTTTTTAACTTTACTTACGCTCGGAACTTCCTTCTTTTCTTCATTTGGTGTTTCAGACTTGGAAATGCCCAAATTTCGATTGCTGAATCGAACGATCGCCCGTTCCAGTTTAAGTCTGAATTCGAGTAATTTATTTGAAACAATCAGCAAGCGATTTTGAGTCGGAGTGTCGGAAACTTCGATCAAAAGTTGTAGATGATCTGCCAGAGTTTGTGATTTTCTTAGAACGGTTTTGACCTCATCCCGAATCGTGACAGGCAAATTTTTGGGTTGATTCAATTCGTTTTCCCGAATTTCTTCTGCCCAGAGAATCAGTGACAATGCCTTTCGGCAGAGCTGGTCAGCATTTTCGTCAGAAAAATGTAAAAAATCGTTCAAATCCAAAACACGCAGGGATTCATACTTTTGCATATAATCACGTAATAGTTTGGTATTTGGCTCAGGTTCACCAAGCACTGCTAAAAGTGATTTGATACGATCCTGCGGCGGAAGCGATTTTTTACTTAAATTTGAGTCCAGCAGATTTTGTGCTTGATCCGGCTGAGTTGAACCTTCCGGCTCAACGCCGATGTGTTCCAGCAAATCCCATAAATATCGTAATTCCTGATTTTCAGGGCTTTTAGAATCGAGCGTCTCGTGAATTTTAACTTCGTTCAGAATTTCTGAAATGTGAATCTGAGTATTTGGGGAAGTATCATGAAAAGCTCCGGCAAAATCAAAAGTAGCCTTTACCCGAGTATGAAGGTTTTCGTTTGCGTTACCTAATAAGGCGTGAAAAGTATTTCCAACCGCTAAATTACAATCAACTGCCGCAGAGACCACAGCCGGATGATAGAAATTTTGACCTAAACTTTGTTTAAATATCCGAAATCTTTCAAAAAGATTGCATTTAACTAATTCATCAAAGGAAACAAGAGTTCCTGCTTCGTCAATAAATTCATCAATTTTTTCAATGATTTCAGCTGTTCCCTTTGAAATCTCAAGCGGATAATTCTTCTTGCCGTCCCAATTATCAAAAAGTTGGTGCAGATGTTCAGTTAATTCAGACCGATTTAATCGAAGGGTGCGATATGCCTGACCTCTGTCAGAAGCAAACAGTCTGGTAATTGCTAAATCAAATTTGCTCTGATTAACACCGGAATGTTCCAGACTGCGATAAAAACGGGCTAAAGCAGAGTAAACTACATTATCCAGAGGTTCTTGAGTAGTATCGCAGAAACGGCGTAAATGATATGTTTCGATTTTGCTGTCGCGTTTTTCCAGAATGTTTCGCCAAGTCTGAAATTCCTGTTTGATTTGAAAATCAACTTGCCAAAAATCCATTGGAGAACCGTCTTTAGGCAGGTCTCTTAACTTTTGGAGAGCCGCTTTTATAATGTCAATATTGAAAGCGGACATTGAGACCTTGAGCATTCTGCGCTCAACTTCTGCTAAAAACTTTTCTGTAATTCTTAAATCAATTGCTTCTTCGCTAAGCTGTTTGAATAACTGATGGATTTGAAAAGGTTCTTCAATGATTATCTCATTCGTAACCGTTGGGGGCATAGATTTTTAAACTCCTTTCGGGATTTTTAAGGCAAGATAGTCGGTTAATTGCAAAAAGGTTTGTATTGCAATTGTTGCCGCGTCGGATTTCTTTTAAAATAAAGGCGCAATAATGCCGGTAAGCCAATCATCTTAATTTCCATCAATAATTCAAAGATCGAAAAAACTCGCTTAATTGGACCCTTTAACATTTTGTCCTCCTTTTGAAATAAAACTTGGTTGAGATGGGAGAATACAAATATTGTCATTCAAAAAGTGACAAAACTTAGCACTTTATTGACTAAATTTCACCCCAAACTTCAAAAAAGGTTATTAAATGTTGTAATTAGCTAAAAATACAGCTAATTATAATAGCTCCTAATAGCAAAAGTTGTGCCATTCTTTAAAGGATTAAAGGTTGGAAGGCTGTAAAAATAAATCTTAAAATTGCTTTCAAGACTTGTCACATTCTACTAATTTCATTAACCTTTTCTATTAGCTTAATATTAAAAAAATAGCTTGGAGAAACAATTTTGAGTCTTTTATTGGAAGGAAAAACTGCGTTTGTTTCGGGTGGAACGCGCGGAATCGGAGCTGCAATTTGTGAAGTTTTCGCCCGTGAAGGGGCGGATGTAGCTTTTAATTATCACTCATCCGATGATTTAGCCAAAGAAGTTATCGCTAAAATAGAAGCCTTTGGCAGACGCGCACTGGCTTTTAAAGTTTCGGTGACAGACCGATTAGGGATGAAAAAAGTTGCCCGTGAAGTAGTAGAAGCCTTTGGAAAAATTGATGTTTTAGTCAATAATGCCGCTGTTAATAAAGCAGATAACTTTGCGACCACCACCGATAAATCATGGGATTGGGTGATTGATACAAATGTCAACAGTCTTTTTGCTGTTACCAAACCTTTTTACAAGCAAATGATTCGCAGAAGGATTGGCAAAATTCTCAATATAACCTCAATCGGTGCAATGAGTTCGCTTCCGACTTCGGTTCATTACGCGACTTCTAAAGCCGCAATGATCGGATTTACCAAATGCCTTTCCCGCGAGGCTGCCAACTTTGGGATTATGGTCAATGCTATCGCTGCCGGAATTTTTGATACAGATTTGGGAAATACTTTGCCCGAACGCTTGATTCAGGCACACGAAGGTTGGGTAGCCCAACAACGGATGGGTGAGCCGAAAGAATTAGCCGAATTTGCCGCTTTTATGTGCAGCGAACGCAACAGTTATATGAATGGTGAAGTTGTAATTGTTGACGGCGGCGTGATTACATAAGTAAAAAGGCAAAAGTAAAAAGTAAAAAATGAAAACCGTTCATTTTCAAACTTCTTAATTTTTGCCTTTTACCTTTTACCTTATTTACTGCCTTTCCATTTTTGAACTTCTGATTCTAAACCGGTAGTGTTGGCAGGCGGATTAGATGATTTTCCAAGTTGAATTGCTTTTTCACCGGCAGCAATTGCATCAGCTTTTTTGCCCATTTCTGCTAAAAGTCTGGCTTTAGCACTAAGATTACCGACAGTTTCTTTAACTTTGATAGATTCATCGAGCCAACCTAAAGCCTCTTCGTAATTAGCTTTCATTTTGTTGTTAAAAACAAAACCCGCACCTTGATTTAATGGGCGAACATCATCTGCCTTTCGGTTTTTAATCGCATCACGGATGTAATTGACAACTCTGGCATTGATGTCGCCGACATTGACGGTAAACCCGACTGCTTTCGTTTCCCAGCTCAGAGTTACGGTTGCATTATTGGCAGCAACATTATCAAATTCATACGCCAAAGTTTCGCGTGGTGTAGCCAATGTGGTTGGAACGGCTTTTACACGCAGAACATCTTGGTCCTGTTTATAGCTGAACGCTCCCCATTGATCGTTGGCTTTGCTGAAAATCAATGTCCATTCATTATCCTGTGGGATAGCAAAAAATCCGTATTTTCCGGCTGATAAAGCCTGTCCGTTAATTGTCACATCGGTAGAAAATTCGATAGTAGTATTGTTGTTTGCGCCGGCTCGCCAAACTTGTCCGTTCGGAACTAAACACGGACCTGTGTTATTGCCCTTTTGGATTTCGCTCTCGGCTTTACATCCATAGATCTTTCCGGCTCTGCCTTTAATGTTTGGACGGTGATAGACGATGCTGATTTTTGCATCACCAACAACTTGCATAATTTCCTGACGATTCGATTCATACGGCAAACTTAATTGCCCGAAAATATTTGAAGTCAAAATTAGTGTCAAAACTCCGATTAAAAACAATGTTCTTTTCATTTCATCTCTCCAATTTTTCTTTTGATTTTTTGATAAAAACTTGCAGCATTCGATCAACTTCAAACTGCATCCCCTGACTGATTTTTTTCTCTCCGGCGAGATTTGCCAGCGGATGCAATTCTCTAGCATGATTACGGCGAATTTCGACAAATTGCGAATAGCGGACTAAAACCGAATTTACCGATTTTTCACGAACTTCCGCTACACATCGTAAATAATTTTGCGTTTCAGTCGGCGACGGAAGCCATTCGATCAAGTCACCATAAGCCATAAAATCAACCGCAAACGATTGTTTCATTTTACCAACAAATGGGATTTCTGCCGAAATCATCCAACGGGTAATGCCTTTTCCGTCAGTGTGAATGCTATCTAAATTAGGCATTAATTCCACATAATTATTCCCGTCAGCGAAAAATTTTTGTGCATTTTCCGAAGAAGTGTTGATTTCAAAACTGTCGGCAAAATTTGCCCTGATTATAAACATAATTGGATTTTAGATTTTAGATTGCCGATTTTAGATTGCTTTATTATTCAATCGCAAATCAAAAATCAAAAATCGAAAATTAAAAAGCTCCATTAAATATTATCGAATTAAAAAACTGTCTGGTAGTTGAACGAAAGATTCCACGGAAAAAAGGCTCGTCGGCAAATAGAATGACGTGACCGCTTCCCATTGGCTCGTCAATCAAATAGGCTGTTCCTTTCAAAAGCCGTTCAGTATTTCCTTCCCAAATAAAGCCCGAAATTGCCAAAGGTCTTTTAGCATTTTCGGCAAAAAGGAGTGCATTCGTTCCTTCTTTGGAAAAGCGGAAAAAGTAATTTGTAGATAACAGCACCGGAATTTCGTTGGAATCGGTTCCGTAATTTAACCAAACTGTGCGATCAACCGTTGCCCGCATAATTGCGCCCGGCAATGATTCAGGTGCTTCGCCGCGATTGGCAGTCGGCGAAATAATCGGCGGCAATTCGGCTGGTTTCCAATCCTGTTTATCGGTTTTGGGTTCAGTTTGGATCAGGTCAGGTCGGGTTTTTCCGTCTTCACCATCTTTATTTTTTTCCTCATCATCGCTGCTGCCGACCAATTTTGAAGAAGTAAATGCGACATCTTTTAAAGCGGCAAAAACTGATGCGCCGCGAACTGTGACAAGAGTGCCGCCTTCTGAAACCCAACTTCTTAGAATTTCAACCCCTTCTTTGCCAAGCGACGAAAAATAATCACCTGCCGAACCATCCGGCATAATCAGGACGTTATAATTTTTTAAGCCGCCGTTTTTGATGGTGCTGAGACTCATTGGGGTAAATTTGATCCCGTAGCGGTCAAAAGTCCACCAAATCGAACCGTAGCTTGTTTGTTCAACCACTTCGTCAGCCACCATCGCAATCTTTAAATTGCTTTTCAGCGGATAGACAGCCTCGCCGCCAATCGGGGTGTCGCCTTCTTCTGCATAACCTGAATTTATCGGCGTGACATTAACGCCATATTCTCTGGCTAAACGCTTGACAGCATCGTGAATTGTTTCATTGTTGCGCGAAACCCGAATTACGAATGTTCCTGCCTTCCAGAACTTTCCGCCTGTGTTCAACGGACGGCTTGCTACACCAACCCGAAAACCTTCCTGCAAAAGACGCAAAATCATTCCGCCTGTGCCATCGTTTTCGTAGGGAATGATATAAGCGATTTTAGCTTTTTCCGAAACTGTTCCGCGTTTCTGATTTTCCAAATAATCTGCGGTTACCGGATTTCCTAAATTTCCTGCATCTTCTGTCCAAAAAGCCTCAACTCCGAACGCCAAAGGCAAAGACCAAGCTGTAATGTCATAAAACCCGTATCCTTCTTTCGGCTGGCTTTTGCCGCGCATTTCATTGCGCTTGAAACGCGCTACATTATCATCAACAAACGCTTTATCTTGCGGAGTGTCCTGTTCTAAAAAGGCTTTAATGAGCCGTTTGTTTGGCTGATCCAAATCAATGATGTATGAACCGACAGGGAAGCTTTTACTCTGAGCAGGGGCATTTTTCGTTTCGTAACTATGCGCCGTGATTGAGCTAAAAGCCGCATTTGCCACAGTTACTTCGACTTTCATTCGTTGCAGATGCTCAATCATTTCAGCGGTTTTGGGACGATCTTTGTCAGGAATAATGACGATGCGCTTCATTTTTTCGGTTTTACCTTCGTTAATTGCCGAAACCCGAAAATCGTAATAATCTTTCAAACGTGCCTGCCGATTTTTTGACGAAGTTTCCAATGTAGTCATCGAAGCGACAAAGTGTTTGGCAATCGCGCTTCGCAAAGTAACGATTGTGCCGTCGTCACGCAGCCAGTTAATTCCTTTGAAACCACCGCCGTCTGTTTCGTAAGTCATTCCGATTGTTCCGGTTAGCGACGGCATCGAATCCCAATAGCCGACATAAAAAAGGTCGAAAATATCGCGGTTGTAATAATCCCAGCGGTTTGAATCAAAGGCGGCGGCATTGGCTCGCCCGTAAATATCCATCCATTTGTTAGTGACGGGCTGCGGCAAATTCGGATTAATCGGCAAAGCAACGGGTGGGAAAAAATATTGCGAAGGCTGTCCGTGATGATCCACTGCCACTTGCGGATTCCATTCAAAAAAAGCCCTCTCCATATTTTGCGTTTCGATTTGAGTTCCGGCAGTGTTATCGCGGTTCAGGTCAAAGCGATAATGATTCAAGCGTCCGTAGATTGACCAAGGCTCACGATGTTCCATTGCCGCCGGATTTGCATCGCCAACCGCCACCGAATTATACCAGGTCGCAAAACGCTCGTGTCCGTCCGGATTTTCCCCTGTGATGATTAGCACGACATTATTTTTCAAAATGTCCAAAGTTGCAGGTTCATTCGAGGCGGCGAGCTGATAAATGACTTGCAGCATTGCTTCAAAAGAAGCCGATTCGTTGCCGTGAATGGTGTAAGCCATCCAGGAAATTGTCGGATTATTTTGAATAATTGTGGTTGCTTCGGTTGCCGAAGTTTTACGCGGATCGCTCAATTTAGCATTATTGGCTTTGATTTCGTCCAACCGCGCCATATTTTCGGGAGCAGAAATTGCTACGATATGTTGCATCCGATGTTCATTTGTTAAACCAATATCAAAAATTTTCACCCGGTCAGGTGCAGCTTTAGCAACTTTTTCAATGAACTGTTCCATTTGTGCGTAGGTCGTGTGATGCGTCCCGACCTCGAATCGCAAAACCGCATTTGGACGCGGAACTTCGGTGCGATACGGTCCGCGAGCATAAAAGTCAAACTTTGAGTCATCAGTTTGAGTAAAAACTGAAATTGTAAAAATTAAGACGAGCAAAAGGCGAAAGAATAGATACTGCATTGAAAATTCCTTTTTGAAAGTATTGACCGAATTGACTTTTTGAAATTCTACAACTTAGAGTGGAAAGTGAAAAGGAAAAAATGCGAAAAAGTATAAAATTTTGTTGGATTTAGCGGATTTTGGTGATAAAAAATGAGTTTGGTTAAAATCTATCTGCAAACAGAAACTTTTTCACCATTGCACTTTTAAACTTTTGCACTTTAAATTTATGAGCAATAAATGTCCGAAATGTGATTATAAAAAACTGAAAACGTGGGATGAATTAACCGAAGATGAGAAAATTATCGTCAAAGTAAAACATTCCGAATTTACTTTGGAGGAAAGAAAACGGCATCGTTTTTGTGTGCGTTGCGGTTTTGAAGAAACTGCAACAGGGCATAGAACTTAGAGAATTTAGTTTGGGAAGTTTAGAAAGTTTAGGAAGTTCAGGAAGAAAATATTCTACTTCCCAAACTTCCTAAACTTACCAAACTTTCATCATAATTTGACTTGCTTTTCTCTTTGACCGAAGATTAAACATTATGAATTATGCACTAAATTCGTTGACCTTTTCATTGCCGGAAAAGCTGGAAATTGCCCTTCAAATATCTTTGGACGAATGGAAACAACACAATAAAATCAAGCGTGTTTGGGAAAAAGACGCAACCGTTTGGAGCAATTCGGACGAGGCTAAATGGCTTGCCTGGCTTGATGTGGTCGGCGTGGAATTAGCCGATTTGCAAAAATACAAAGATTTTGCCAACGACATAAAATCTTTTGAATCAGTAGTTTTGCTCGGAATGGGCGGCAGCTCCTTGTGCCCCGAAGTTTTAGCAGTTACTTTCGGCGTGAAAAATTTCCATGTGCTTGATTCAACCGTTCCCGCCCAAGTTAAAGCAGTTGAAAACAAAGTTGATTTAGCTAAAACTCTGTTCATTGTTGCCTCGAAATCGGGTTCAACGCTTGAACCGAACTGTTTCAAACAATATTTTTACGAGCGGGTTGCCGAAACCGTCGGGCGCGAAAACGCGGGCAAACATTTTGTAGCGATTACCGATCCCGGTTCAAAAATGCAGTCGGTTGCCGAACGTGACAATTTTCGCCATATTTTCTTTGGCGATCCCGAAATCGGCGGACGTTTTTCAGCTCTTTCACCGTTTGGAATGTGCGCTTTGGCTTCGATGCAATTAGATGTTGAAGGCTTTCTAAACTGTGCCAATGCGATGGTAACAGCTTGCAAGAACGAAAATCCAGGCGAAAATCCGGGCGCAGTTTTGGGAACAATTCTCGGAGTTTCGCACGCACAGGGACGCGACAAATTGACGATTATCACTTCGCCCAAAATTTACGATTTAGGCGCGTGGCTCGAACAATTAATTGCCGAAAGCACTGGAAAAATCGGAGTTTCCATCATTCCGGTTGACCGCGAAGAAGTCCAAAATGCTGACACTTACGGCAATGATCGCGTTTTTGTGTTTTTGGATGTCGAAGATGATTTTGAGGATAAGGGCACGCTTTCAACGCTCAAAAATTTAGAAAAAAATGGTCAACCTGTGATTCGTATTAATCTGATCGACCGCAAACATTTAGGACAGGAATTTTTCCGCTGGGAATTTGCGACAGCAGTGGCGGGTTCATTGATGAGAATCAATCCGTTCAACCAACCTGACGTTGAATCGGCTAAGATCGAAGCCCGCAAAATCACCGAAGAATACGAGCAAACCGGCGAATTACCCGAAGAAACTCCGTTTTTTGAAGCCGACGGCATCAAACTATTTTCGGATGAAAAAAACACGGCTGATTTGAATTCATTGGTTGGCGAAAAAACTTTGGCAAATTATCTGCAAGCGCATTTCAGCAGAATTAAGGAAAACGATTACTTTGCCTTGCTTGGCTATATCGAAATGAATGCGGAAAATGAAGATTTATTGCAAACGATTCGACATAAAGTATTAAAAGAAAAGGACGTTGCAACTTGTTTAGGATTTGGACCACGCTTTTTGCATTCGACCGGACAAGCCTACAAAGGCGGCGCAAATAATGGAGTATTTCTGCAAATTACTTCGGATGATGCGATTGATTTTCCAGTTCCCGAACAAAAATTTACTTTTGGCGTGGTCAAATCGGCACAGGCTCGCGGAGATTTTCAGGTTCTGGTTGATCGAGATCGTCGCGCTTTGCGGGTGCATTTGGGCTCGAACGTGAGGGAAGGTTTAGAGAAATTAATTGCAGTTTTGAAATAAGTAAAGGGAAATTTTTAACGAAAAAGGGCAAAGTTTTTAGAATATTCTTAAATTTTGCCTTTTTACTTTTTACTTTTACTTAAATTTCCTTGCACTTTTTCCGAACTTTAGGAACAATTTCATAATGATTGAGAATAGCGAAGAAGTTTTGGCGCAATTCGGCAAGCGTGTTCAGCGTTGTTACGGCTGTTTTATCGCGTATCACCTCAAAGATATGTATTTAGGTGACGATGTTACCTTCTTTTGTGAACACTGCAAAGATGATTCGATGTTCCATTTCGACGATTTTTCAAAATTGATGGATTTGTCGAAATTAAAAGAGGTAAGCGAAGAAGATCATCATCATTGATTTGACCTTCGACCTTTGATTTTTGACCTTTGAGGTCTTTAGCCGAAATTTTTGATTTAAACTCAGAGAATTTCAACCATAAAAGGTCAAAGTGAGCGACAGATTAATGAGAAAATCAAAGATCGAAAGTCAAAAATCCAAAATCCAAAGCAGATGAAAAAAGTAACGTTTTACATCAATAGCGACGGCGAACGTCAGGAAGTCAGGCTGGATAACGAACTTTCCGTCGGACGGACAGGTCAGGCGAGTCTTGCTTTACCTGATTCGGGATTGTCGCGGGTAAATTCTACTTTTTTTCGTGATGGCGAATCCGTTTTTGTGGTTGATGAGAACTCAACCAACGGAACATTTGTCAATGGCGAACAGGTTTTCGGCAGCCCGCGCAAATTACAAGACGGCGACCGGATTACAGTCGGAAGCAATACACAGATTTCGGTTGAAATTATTGATGATAAACCTGTTAGCGCAACTCCAACAATTCGTCCTGAACCAACCAAACCTCCAACAAAGACAAAATCGAAAACAGCTAAAAAGGGCAAAGGCGCACCAACAGAAAAGCAAATTCCTTTGATTCCGGTGATTGCCGGTATTGCTACGGTATTCATCATCTTTTTCGCCGTAGTTGCACTTTTAATAGCCGGCATTTTCAATGGCAATTCAAACAAAAATGCGACGCCGACTGCTTCAATGTCATCTGAAATAATTCCCAAAAGGGTGATTGATCCGCTTGGCGGAGAAGACCCGGATGATGTTGACGATCTGATTGCCGCCTGGGAAGCAGAAGATGTCCCGACGGATGCCAAAGATTTGGAAGCAGTTAAGTCAACTTCGACCGATGCCGAAAGTAAAGAATTGAATGTTTCGGTTGAATTCTGGCAACAGATGAAAGATTTAGCGATGCAAGCCCGTTCAGCACCAACTGGCGAGCGTCCGCCCGGACTTGCTCCAACTAATCAATTATGCTGCGGTGTGCCGAAACAAACGGCGAAATTGGAACAGATGGTGCGTGACGGTTATACTCAGCCGCTTGATTTTGCTGACCTTGCCGATAAAAGAATGCACGGTGATTTGATCGAGTTACCCTTAGCAACTAAATATTATTTTGTAGATGTCGGTGGTAACGCGAATGATTCGGAATTTACCCAATTTAACTGGGCAACCCGCAGCACTCCGCTTCCGAAGGATTCGGCAGAATATCAAACTTTACAAAAACTTGCGTCTAATTTTTCGGGGCAAAAATACGACCTCAATAATCCGAATGACCGTAAACAGATGAAAAAACGTCTGTTGCGGATGTTCAATAAACGGGCAAAACCTATTTTGGAAGAATTAGCGATGGCGTATCAGCAAAAATTCGGCAGACCATTGCGTGTCACCTCTTTAACCCGTTCGATGGAATACCAAATCTCTTTGAACGCCAACAACGCCAACTCTTTCAAGGTTTCGGGCGAAGGCAGCCGTCCGCCGCATACATCGGGTTGTGCGTTTGACCTTGCGCGTAAACATATGACTACCGAAGAACAAAATTTTATGATTAACAAACTTTCCGAAATGGAAGACCAAGGTAAACTTGATGCGTTAATCGAATATCACGCCAACTCTTGCTTTCATATTTTTATTTATCCTGACGGACTTCCGCCCGGAGTTAAAAGTGCATCATCAGTAAAAAGCGCAACTCCGACTCCAACCAAAAGTGCAACTCCGGCTAAGGTGAAAAAATGACCTTAACACTTTCCATTGTTGCGTTAATCTCAGCAATTCTAACGATTTACGCCAAACTGCGTGAGAGTGAATTATTGCAGTTTATCTTCAAACCGCTGACGATGATTGCCATAATTTTGCTTGCTTTTTTGAATTCATCCGCCCCAATGAGTTTTTATCAAAAAGCAATTTTAGCCGGATTGATTTTTTCGATGATCGGCGATGTTTTTTTGATAAAGGATAAACAGTTTTTTGTTCAGGGATTGTTTAGTTTTTTGATCGGTCACATTTGCTACATCGTTGCTTTCTGGACTTCGCCAAATTTGCCAAGCGCAATTTTTTACGCGGCTTACATCGCATTTTTCCTGACAATTTTGTGGAAACATCTTGGGAAACTGAAAATCCCGGTCATTATTTATTCGTTGGCGATTGCAGTGATGAGCTGGATGGCTCTGAGCCGCACGATTGAAAATCACAATCATCATACTTTGCACGCTTTTCTCGGTTCGGTAGCTTTTGTAATTTCCGATTCTTTGCTCGGATTTAATAAATTCAAATCACCGGTTCCGCTAGCTCACGTTTGGATTTTGGCAACTTATTTTCTGGCGCAATGGCTGATTGCTCTTTCGGTCTAGAAACTAAACAAAAAATATTTGTCCACGGATAAACACAGATGATCACAGATATTTTCTTTTTGATTAATTGATGTAAATTATGCTTTATCAATAGTTTTAGCATCCGTGTTGATCTGTGTGCATCTGTGGATAATTTTGTCTTTCGGTTTAATTTGATAAACTCAAAATATGTCAGAGAAAGAGCAGAGAAAACCGAGTTATACAGGACTTGCCCGCCGTTTGAATCGAATTTCACCCGAACATAAAAAAGTGGCGATTGAAATGACGGCATCGCTCGCAGGCGTGAGCTTGCGCGTCAGCAAAACTTTTGTCGAAGCCACGCCGAAAGCCTGTAAAGTATTGACACCCGAAGATTTGCGTTTGTGGGCGGAAATGGGGCGCAAATTGGCGATGGCAAATTCAGAATCGGGCGTAATTTTCTTTCAAAAAGGCGTTGCCGATTTCAAAAAAGTCCCTGAGTCGGCACGGCATCTCGTTTTTCAAATCTGCACGCGGCAGCTTATTTTGTCGAGTTCGATCGGTCTCGAAACCTTTGAATCAATCCCCGCGCTTGCCAAAGAAGTCAATAATGATGAACTGTTTACCGAAATTTTAGCGATTGCAGGAGAGGTCGCCAATCGTTCCGCCAAACATTCGGCAGATTTTCTCAGAGTCACGCCGAAAGTTGCCAAAGCCATCGAACACGACAGGGAAATGCAAAAGAGCGCGTTGGCGTTGGCTGGAAATTTTGCTTCGCGGACGGGCGGAATGACGGCTGATCTGTGGAATGTTTTGCCGGATTCGCTGGCAAAATTAAATCCGGCGCAGTCGGTTAGATTGACTGATAAAGCCTCTGAGTTCCTGAGTTTCGGCGGAAGTGTGACGCTTCATTTTGTAATGTCGGGCGGCGAAGTTCTGCGAAATATCGAAACGGTTTTTGAAGATTGGTGCAATGTTCTAAAGAAAATCGCCGAACACGGAAACGCGGTTTTGATCAGCTTTTTGCGGACGACTTCACAGTTTTTCAACAATATCGTCAAACAAAAAAATGCCTCGTCCATTGCGCGAAAAGTTTTGCAATTAACCGGCGAAATTGCGGAAAATGACGCGGAATCTGCGCTGGCTTGTTTTCGTTCGTCGGCGCTGGCGTTGCGAAAAGTTTCTCTGGTTCAGTTTGAAGATTGGGTGCGTTCGGGTTTACAAACCAACCGCGAAAATTCAAAGGCTCGACGCTCGTTTTTTGCGCTTGAAACGCGCAACAGTTACGACCTTTTGCACGAAGGACAAGAAGGTTTACCGCTCGAAAAAATTCAGTCAATTTTGCGGATCTACATCGAAGGTTTGACGGGAAAAGAGGTCGAAATTGCGCCGCTTTCGGCAATGCCGCAGGAATCGCGCATCAACGACGGCAAGACGATCTATCTGCCCGCCAAAGTCGCGGAATTCAAAAACGATGAGCTTGATTTCCGGCTTTACAAAGTCCTTTCCGCCCACGGCGCAGGACAAATCGAATTCGGCACTTACGAACGCGATACGGTTGGTTTAAAGTCTGCATTTACAAGCCTTTCCGAACTTTACGAAACGACCGCCGATGAATGGGATGCGTTTTCTTTGGCGGGTTATATCGAAGATGTGCAGAAAGGCGAAAAGGCTCTCAGCAAAGAAGATTATCAACGCGAACAAAAAGCCAAAGCCAAGAAATTGCCGAAAAATTCGGACTATCGAGCCATTTTAGCCGTTTTTCCCGAACCGTCTTTGGCGCGGAAAATTTTCGGAACGCTCGAAAATGCGCGGATTGACCGCCGATTACGTTTTATTTATCGAGGTTTGCGGAAAGATTTGGATCTGATGCAGTCGTTTTTGCGCGAAAAACGCCCTTATATTTTTGATATTCCGATTCATCTTGTTCCATCCGAACTGCTTTTTCAAATTACACTGTGCGGCGGCGCAACTGATGATGCACGCCAATTTTACGGGCAGATCGTGTCGGAAATCGAAAGCGTAATTGATGTTTATTTGAACAATAAAACCGCAACCGTTGCCGATACGCTGATGGCGACCAGCCGCGTTTATATGCTTTTTCAGACGATAAATCAGGATCAGCAGCAGCAAAAATCGGAAGAAAAAGAAGAAAAAGAGGAGTTTGATTACAACGAAAATAATTCGGGCGAATCTGCGCTCGAAAACCAAAAGAAACGCGACGATAATTCAAAAAGTTTGCAGGATGCGCGGGATCTGTTCAATGCCTGGAACAGTTTAGAAGAAGAAGGCGAGCCTGACGATTTGCAGGGCGCAGAGGCTTGGACGCAGCACGACATTGCCGAACAGCCTTTGGAATCGGGCGATTTGGCGTTCAGTTATGACGAATGGGACGGCACATTAGGCGATTATCGTTTGGGTTGGAGCCGCGTGGTTGAGAAAAAAGTTAAGCAAGGCGACCGCAGTTTTGTGGAATTAACCCGCAGTCGTTATCGCGGCACGATTTCTTCGATCCGGCATCAATTCCAACTGATGAAACCCGAAAATATGACCAAAATTCATCGTGAATTGGACGGTGAAGATTACGATTTGAACGCAGTGATTGATTATGTTGTGGACAGAAAAGCGGACGGACAACAATCCGAAAGGCTCTACACCAAACGTCTCCGCCGTCAACGCGATGTCGCGGTTTCAATTCTGCTTGACCAATCAAGTTCAACTGCCAGAACAATTACGCGAAATCCTTTGCAACCCTACACGCATCCGGGCAGACGCATCATCGAGATTGAAAAAGAAGGTTTGGTGCTGATGAGTGAGGCTCTCGAAGCTGTTGGCGACGTTTATTCAATCGCCGGATTTACTTCGGAAGGTCGTCGCAACGTCAAATTTTATATGGTCAAAGATTTTGACGAAAAATATTCGGACGAAATCGAAAAACGTATCGGCGGAATCACTTTCCAAAATAATACACGGCTCGGTGCTGCCATTCGTCACGCCGCCGCCAAAATTCTGCGTCAGGAAGCCCGCACTAAATTGTTGATAATTCTAACGGATGGGCGACCTTACGATCACGATTACGGCGATGCCCGCTACGCCCGCGAGGACGTGCGCGAAGCTCTGACCGAAGCTAAAACCCACGGCATCACGCCTTTTTGCATCACGATTGACCGCGATTCTGAATCGGAATTAAAAGATTTATACGGCGATGTCGGCTATACGATTATTGACGATGTGCTGAGTTTGCCTGAGCGAATGCCGAATATTTATCGGCGGTTGACGAGTTAGTATTTCCACTTACAATCTTTGATGAATTCCAAAAAGTTAAGATGAGGAATATTTATATTCTCACAAACATTTCTAATAGAAATTTTTCTTGCATTTGGAACATCTATAGGCTGAACGTATTTTTCATCAGTAATTACAGTCAAATTATTGACTTTGGCTGTAGCAATTACCCAAATATCTGCTTCATTTTTGCCAACTTTTCTTGTATCAATGACTTTTGAGTTTATTGGATCAGCTAAAATGTTGGCAGCTTCTACTTGAATTTTCCCATCAAGCGGTAAAAAGAAATTAGTTTGTTTTGATGCCCAAACTGATAAATCGTCATTTCCAGCAGTTAGCTCTGTTAAAACTTCTTCCGTAGAAACTAAATCACCGCTATTGATAAGATTTTCAATATCATTCCAGAGTGATGTAAAAACCTCTGGCGGATATTTTTCGTTCCAACCGTGAATTAGTGAGCTTGTGTCAATGCAGTAAATCATTCTTTAAATTCTATTTTTAACTGAACTGAATACTGCTTGTTCAATTTTGGGTAAATGCTTCGTCTTAACTCCTAAATAATCTGCAACTTCGGATAACCCGATTTTATTTTGATGGTAACTATTTACAACAAGTCGGGTAAAATTCCTTCCAACTTTACTTATTGCATCTGTATGTGGCGGAGCAAAACCGCCAGTTTTTTTATCCTTTTCAGATTCTTGAGATTTTTCGTAATCTTTTAACCATTGGTATCGTTTCTTTTGATAGAAGGAGGGACTAATTTTTTGATTGGTTAAAAGTCGTCGTAAAATCACTTCTCGACTCACACTAAAATAATCTGCTAATTTCCAAATTGCTTCTTTATTCCAGTCTTCTTCGTGTTTATTTTGATTGTAAATATCGGTTTTGCTTAACCACTCTGTTGGAACTAAAACTTCACCGGCAACCGCATTACAAAAAACTTCAATTTTAGATTGAGTTTCTAAATCACAAACACCTACGGATCTAAGCATAATATGAGTTAATTCGTGAAGCATTGTAAAAATACGCGCTTTTACAACTCTTTCCCTATTCACAAGAATAATAGGCAAAGGAAATTCCGCGATTGAAAGTCCGCGCATTTCATTAAAATCAAGACTTGCTTGAAATACTAAAAGTCCTGTTGATTCTATTGCTTCTCGCCAGTAATTTAATGCTTCATACTCATTTTTAAATTCTTCCTGTTTCTTTTTAGTGATTTGAAGAAAGTCCCGGATGTAACCGCCAGTTTCAATCACATTGCTATCTAAATTGGTCTTGAAATTAAATTTAGGAATTTCAATTTCCAATTCATTAAACATTTCAATCGCAACTTCACGACGATATTTGGCTCTTCTTATTTCAAGCCTTAATTCTGGAGAGAAATCTTTTTCTTCAGTATTATTAATTCGGCGAAAATCCTGAATACTTGAATCAATTTCAGGTTCAGGCGGTTTGGGCAAGTAGAAAAAAGCCAAAGGTCTTTTGTAAGCATTACTCAATCTGCGGAGTTGCGGAATTGTAAGTCTTTGCTCTCCGTGTTCACAAGCAATTAATTTTTCGGAGTTAAGCTGAGCTTTTTTTGCTGCTTCTTCTACACGAAATCCAGCAGTCTCCCTAGCCCACAATAGTATGGCAGGATTTATAATGGCTTCATTTCGTGTGGTTTGCATTAGATTAGACCTCGGAAGACTATCAATTATGATTATAACCTAAAGAGGTATTTTAACCAAAAATCTTTATGAGGACTCAGCACTTCTATAAAGATTCAGATTTAATTTGATGAAATTAACTGTAAGATTGGTTTCAGATTTCTTTTTCCCAGAAAAAATAATTCTATTCCTTCTTAAAAACAATCAAAGGTGCTTCGTTAGTAATCAAACTCAAAGGATTAACGAGTTAAAAAGCAACAAGAATTTAGGCGAATTGATTAATCAACAAATCATTTTCAGTAATCCCTAAACTCAACAATTCGCTAACAATATCAGAATCTGTGTTGTTTTCTTCAATAAAAACTTTGCCGTTTTTGAGGCGAAAATGGAAAATCGGATATTTGTTTTTTGATTCGCCATTTTTGTCGGCAACAAACTTTAGTAAAAGATATTCGCCGTGTTCGCTGTCTAAAATCGGTTGCCACTCGTTATTTGAATAGCTCGGCTTTAATTCGGCATATTTCAAAATTAAAGACTTTAAGATTTGACTATATTTTTCTACTTTATCCATTTTACGATTTCCTCCTTTTCAGCATTAAAAACAAGCAGTTTGATTTGCAAATCCTCGACTAAAATATCTACTAAATCAAAATTCAAAATTTTCTACTCCTTCTTAAAAACAATCAAAGGTGCTTCATTGGTAATTAAACTCAAAGGATAAATCGGTGCGCCGTTGGAGATTGCGGAGAAAATTCGCAGGACTTCATCACCGCGTAGGGGAACTTGCCGCATTTCTTTCAGAGTCATCCAGGCGGCTTCTAAACTTTCATCGTCAGGAATGCTTTTGGGCGGCGTATCGTCTTGGGGATGAGCGGTGAAAACGATACGCATTCGGGTTGAGCCGTCAAACATCGGTGTATGCTGGATTTGGTAAATGCCGTCAATGACGACAGGCACACTTGTTTCTTCCAACGTTTCGCGGATGGCGGCTTGGACAAAAGTTTCGCGCGGCTCGACTCGTCCGGCGGGGAGATACCATTTTTGTTCGTGCTTGCGCTCGTGAACGAGTAAAAATTTGTCGTCTTGGCGGACTACGACTAAAACGAAATACCAACTTGGAATTGCTTCACGTCCCATAACTTTTTCAGTTATTTTAGCAGGACTTTTTATGCAAGGTTAATTTTATTTGATGTGATCCGCCAAAATTTTTAATCGTTAAGAGACATAAAAATCAGAAACAAAGTCAATAAAGTTACACCTGCACCGATTCCTGCTCCAATTGCAATCTTTGCGCCGGTGGAAAGATTTTTTCCTCCAACCGAATCAACGTCTGAATATTTAATAGTATTTGAGTTGCCTGATTTATCTACCACGATAAAAGAATCTTCACTTGCCTCGCTGACATAGCCTAGATAACTATTGCCATTATAAAGTTTAGCTTTGATCTTTACTCTCTCTCCTATTCCGAGCGTTCTGATTTTCTCTTTAATTTTTTGAGTTTTCTTTTCGGCTTTTGTCTGGTCATTTTGCTGGGCAAAAACCGGCGTTAATTGCAATGTAAAAATTGAAAATAAAAGTAAAAATGCTATTCCTGTTTTGATCATATTGTTCTCCTGAAAATGAGTTCATTAAAACTGCTGAACAAAATAATGATAAATTGATTAGTTTTTGAAAGGTGGAAGGACTGTGACACTTTTTCAACTGTCACAGTGAAAAAGCCTGATTTTTAGTCAGGCTTTGAGTTTTGCTTGGTTAAATTGCCAAATTATTCGGCTGAATGTGCTTTAAGTGTCGGCGGCTGATACGTTCCTACTTCGACACGAAAAGCAATACTGACGCGATTCCAGGCATTGATGGTTGTGACTGCCAGAGTCAGATCAATCAATTCTTCTTCGGAAAATTGTTTTCGCGCTATTTCATAAACTTCGTCGGGAACGTGACCTTCCGTAATTTTCGTCAGACTTTCCGCCCAAGTCAGAGCTGCCCGTTCTCTTTCGGTATAAAATGGGGCTTCGCGCCACGCATCCAAGACAAAAAGACGTTGTTCAGTTTCACCAATGGCGCGTAAATCTTTTGAGTGCATATCAAGACAATAAGCGCAGCCGTTGATTTGCGAAACTCTGTATTTGATCAAATGCAAAAGCGGTTTTTCAATGGTTGATTTTGCCAGATAAACCTCTAACCCCATCATTGCCTTGATCGCGCCCTGACCTTTTTCAAATGCGTTAATTCTTTGTTCCATAATAAATAAAAACTCCCTTGTATAATTTCGAGCCTTAATTTCGGCTTTCATAATCAAAGACGATTGAGTTTTCGGTTTGTGACAGATTAAAGAAAAACTTTTTTTAAGTTTTGTTTGAAGTCCGACGGAAACTTATTGATAATAAAAGCAAAAGATGAATTGTTATTGTTGTTCGGGAAAAGAATTTGCAGATTGCTGCCAGCCTTTTATCAATGGAAAGGGAAAACCTGCGACGGCTGAAGAATTAATGCGTTCGCGTTATTCGGCTTATGCAACGGCGGCGATTGAATTTCTTTTGCGTTCGACACATCCTTCTACCCGCAAATTTCACGATGCCGAATCACTCGAAAACTGGGCAAGATCCAACGTTTGGAAAAAGTTAGAAGTTATCTCAACTGCAAATGGAAATCCGGTTGACAAAGAGGGAACAGTAGAATTTAAAGCGTATTTCACGGATTCAAACGGACAATCACAAATTCATCATGAGCTTTCCAGTTTTCGCAAAGAATTAGGCAAATGGTTTTTTGTTGACGGAAAAATTTTATAAAGCAAAATTTTCTTCGTTCAAATCCGCAAAGGCTTTTAATTTATCAGGATTCATCACGCGATACATTGCCGAAATTTTTCCGTCGGTGAATTCGAACGTTGTGGCAGAAAAAATCTTTCCTTCATGAAAAGTCAGCAATCCAAACTCGCCGTTGATTTGAGAAATAAAATTTTTGAAAGATTTGCCGAATTTTATGCCGAACATCGAAAGTGTGTGTGCCAATTTTACTTTGCCGCGAACGATCTTTCGGGCTGCCGTGACTTTTCCGCCGCCGTCCGACATCATCAGAACTTCTTCGGAAAACAAAGCAAGTAAGGTTTTTTCATCACCTGTGTCCGATGCGATAGAGAATTTTTTGATGAGGTTTTGCCGTTCTTTCTCGTTTGATTCAAAGCGCGGTTTGTCCGTGCGAACTCGTTCACGCGCCCGGTGAATCAACTGCCGCGAAGCCGTTTCCGTTTTTCCGACAATTCGGGCAATATCAGCATAATCACAATCAAAAATATCGTGCAAAAGAAAAGCGGCGCGTTCGACGGGCGACAATCTTTCAAGCAAAATCATAAATGCCATCGAAAGATTTGAGGCAAATTCCAATTCTTCCTGCGGAGTCGGCGCGTCGGAAATAACTAATGGTTCGGGCAGCCACGGACCGATATAAGTTTCGCGCATCTTAGACGCTTTTCGCAAACGGTCAATTGAAAGCCTGGTGACAACTGTTACCAGCCACGCTTCCGGCGTTTCGATTTCGTCCGTATTTATCTGATGCCATTTGAGATAGGCTTCCTGCAAAATATCTTCGGATTCGGCGTGAGTTCCGAGCATTCGATACGCGATCCCGAAAAGCCGCGCCCGGTGTTGTCTGAAAATCTCAACTTTTTGTTCGTCATTAAACATAAAATTCTTTGCTTAAAATATCAGACGAATGAAACCTAAATTTGTGACAGAGCTTTATTTTATCATTTTGAAAAAAAAAGTTTTAGAAAAAGGAAAAGAAGTTTAGAATCTATCTACCCTGAATAAATTCGATTAAGAAAGGAAAAAAATATGCCGTGTGAAGCTGCTGAGCTTGCCAAAATAAAGCTTTTTGAATTACTTGATACCGATGAACTTGGGGAACTTGCCGCCGCGATTGATCTGGAAAAAATTGCCGCCGGAAAGACTCTTTTTAACGCAGGAGATTTTGGAGAATCGCTCTACATTGTTCGATCAGGAGAAGTCGAACTTTTTATTAAAGACAATTTGGGGCAAAAAATTATCTTAAAAGTTGCCGAAGAAGGCGATATTTTCGGTGAAATTTCGATGCTTGACAATCGTCCGCGTTCGGCTTCGGCTTATGCACTGTTGGATACGGAAGTTTTTGTGCTTGACCGCGATGATTTGCTGCTTTTATTCCAAAAAAAGCCGGATGCCGGATTAAATATGCTGGCGGCAATGAGCGGAATGCTGCGCGAAGCCGACAAATTATTGCGAACCCGCGTTTCGCGCAACGTCAACGAAGAAATGGAAGAGAAACTTTCAATGCTGCAGCGAATCGCCGACTGGATTGCGTGGTTTAGCGGCAGTATGCAATTCCTGATTATCAACGCGCTCTTTTTTATCGTTTGGATTGTTTTGAATGTGATTCCGGGTGAGACACAATTTGATCCGTTTCCTTTCGGATTATTGACAATGATTGTTTCACTCGAAGCGATTTTTCTCTCGTGTTTTGTCCTGATTTCGCAAAACCGTCAATCCGAAAAAGACCATATTCGTTCCGACATCGAATACGAAGTTAATATCAAAGCCGAACTCGAAGTCGCGCATCTGCACGAAAAAACCGACCATCTTTACGAACAAATGCTCGAAAGATTTAATCATATCGAAAGAATTTTGAAGAATTTAGCAAAGAAATCTTGATTATCATTGGTAGAAAGTTAAAAAAGAAAAGGCGCAGAGGTTAAATTCTGCGCCTTGAATATCTTTTATTGAATTTGATTAAACTCCGACTTTCTCAAACTTCTCCGCTTCTTCCTCATCAACTAAATACGGAGTGACAGTCGGTTTATCCAAATCTTCCTGTAAAACTTTGGCAATCACCGGCAGACTCAATGAACGCACTTTTCCGATTCCCGGAACTTCTTTTCCTTTGGCGTAAACGGCATGGCGACCGTGTTCGTTATACCATTCGCTCAAGGAAGCGGTTTTGTGCATTTCTTCGATGATTTGTCTCCAGCCTACACCCGTGTTGTAGGCGCAGAAGGAAACTTCACCTTCCTGCGTTCCGTAGGGAATTACGCACATTTCAGTCCGGCGGAAATCGTAGGTGAAAAGGTCTTGGAACCACATTCCTTCAACACAGAGAACGCGCCAAACGTCTTCTTCCGTTCGGGTTTGCATTCTGTCGTTGCGGTCAGAGTTGGAAGTTGCCGAAGACGGTTTGAAAAGATTCAAAATTTGCGAGATCGGAAAACCTTCCGGCGCGTTTGATGCGTCGTAATTCCGCATAATTGCCATTCCAAGCTGCGCCATCGTCAATTTTTTACCGCGAGCCGTATCAGTAATTGTTGCAACGTCTTTCATAAACTGTTCGTAGTTAAAGAACTCGAACAATGAACGCATCTCGTTAGTCTTTTTATTGACCACGATTAGCGTAAAGATTCCGCAGTTCGGGTGACAGTTACACGAAGACCAACCCCACGGAGCGTCCGCGCCTTGGAGCATATCCATCACGCTGGTAAAGGCTGAATAGCTCGAAAGCGGAAACCAATCACGCAACGGTTCGAGTGCCAGATTATTTTTTAACTGACCTTTCAAATCGTGCGTCATTCCCGCCAAAGTGTAGCGTTGTTCTTTGCGGTCTTTGTCCGAAACGTCTTCGTCGCGTCCGGTAAACGAAACAGGTTGGAAAGCAATCGTCTGAACTTTATCAATATTTTCTGCGGCAAATTTAACAATTTCGCCAATTGCATCGTTATTGATGGTATTAACGATAGTTGTTACGAGCGTAACCTTAATTCCAACCGAAGCCAGATTCTCAATCGCTTTTAATTTAACGTCAAACAGATTTCCTACGCCGCGATGTTTGTTTTTTTCTTCGGAAACGCCATCGAATTGCAGATAAACGCCGTGTTGTCCGGCTTCTTTCGCGGCTTTGCAGAATTCAATGTCTTCGGCATAACGAATTCCGTTGGTTGCGGCTAAAATACGATAAAATCCAATCTTTTTCGCGTAAGCAACAGCATCTAAAAAGTATGGCGAAAGTGTCGGCTCACCACCTGAAAAAAGGATGATAATTTGACGTTTTGGTTTGAAAGAAACGGCGCGGTCTAAAATTGCTTTGGTGTCTTCAAAAGTTGGTTCGTGAACATAGCCGACTTGATTTGCGTCCATAAAACACGGATTGCACATCATATTGCAGCGATTGGTTAAATCAACCGTCAACACTGCACCGCGTCCGTATTTGATGTCCGAAGTTCCGTGATGATGAATATGATCGTCTTCGGCTGCTTTGAAATCGCGTCCGAAAAATAATCCTTCAATCCTTTCAAGGAAATTTGCGTCAGTTGCCAGAACATCTTCAAATTCGCCGTGTGTCGGGCAGGTTTTACGCATCAGAACTTGTCCGTTTTCGACCAAAATTTCGGCTTCGATCTCGCCCGGATGCGAATTCATCAGGATTTCGAGCGGAATATCTTTGGCAATCACGCCCTCTCGCACCTGTTTGACGCATTTTGGGCAAAGCGAGTCTGTTTTGCGGGGAAATCCAAGCGGCGGTGCGGTTCTTTCGTAAGACTTCAAAAGCGGTTCTGCCGCCCATTTCGGTTGAATTGATTTGCCTTCGGGCAATGCTTTATTGACTGCCTGAAAGGTTTTCCAACCAATATCCGCCAATTTCGAGACGGCTTTTGAGCCTCTCATTCCTTTTGTTTTCCCTTCGCCTCGGCGAAAATTATCACTGAACATAATTTTTACTTTTTAATAAAGATTCGTAATTCTAAGTTAAAGCCTAACAAATTTAAGCCTTTTTGCCAAACAATTCACCATATAAGTTTAATTTATCTCGTCTTCAACCATGTAGCATTCTACTAAGGAAATATCTTCCTTTTTATTTTTTTCGTGATCGAATTGGAAGCATTTAGTAGTGTCGTAATATTCGCCATTGAATTTATAGGTTGAGTAAAATCCTGTCTTTTCGTTTAATTTAGTGGTTGTTTGAAT
This sequence comes from Pyrinomonadaceae bacterium, assembly GCA_019694395.1. GTDB lineage: Bacteria > Acidobacteriota > Blastocatellia > Pyrinomonadales > Pyrinomonadaceae > JAIBCC01. The sequence continues at coordinate 48,970 of JAIBCC010000039.1, forward strand.
TTCTTGATAGCCTTTATAAGAAGATTTGCCAAAATGTATGGCTTGAATCTTTTGACAAGAAAAGAACAACCTTCTGTAATCGTTGTCTTTTTTTTCAAAAATATAAACAGCGCAATTTTTTGTTGGCGAACAATACCATTTTATCATTAACTCTTTTCTGCCATCATGATTAACATCAATTAGACTTGGGATAAATTTATCTCCTTCACTCTGATATTCTTTTGGCGGACGTATAGGTTTTTCCTCGATCTTTTGTTCTTTTAACCATTTTTTTATTGCAGGCTCAAAGTAATCTTCAGCATCAAGTCCGGAGCATATTTCGTCTTCATCTGAGGCAACAGTTTGGATGTGGGTTGGTATAGAGTTACTGACTTCTATTTCTTCAACTCGAAGAAACTTATTCGACTGAGAGATTTCTTTTTGTTGATAAAAAAATAAAAAACTTGTTATTCCAATTCCAAAAGCGAGAAGTGAAATTATTAAATAAAAAGCATAGCGATTCATATTTGATTCTCCTAGATTCTATCAAGTCAAATTATTCAAAAGGCTATACTTATTTACAATGTGGTTATCCACAGTAAAGCAAGAAATATCTAGGAAGTTGTTTGCAGCGTCGGAAACTGTCCCCAACGGGGACGAACATAATAGATACTGTCTTGAGAATCAACCAGAAAAAGCCAGGTTTGGATTAAATGGCTGACGATGTTTCAAAACTCCAAAAGCGAGATGTAAAATTTTTCGCATTGAAGCACAAATGATTTGCATCGCC
>JAIBCC010000014.1 GCA_019694395.1 Pyrinomonadaceae bacterium
CAATTCGCTTGAAAGCCTCAGCGCAACATCAAGGAAACGATTATTAACTGTCTTTAATTCAACGGTTACGGCGAATTCGCTTTCTGTCACTGCGCCGCGTCCAAATCCGGTCATTGATTTCATAATTACGAAGATTATAAACGATTTGAAAAGAATTAAGTAAGTTGAGAGGAAGTTTTCAATGATTGAGTCAAAATTCTGAATAAAATCGAAATCTGCCAAACCAGCAAAATTGAAATTAGCAAGAAAACAAAATAATCAAGTGGTCTGGCAATAAGACCAATCACTTCAATCAATGATATTTTCCAATCATTTTCAAAGTATCTATTGAAGCAATAATAATTTTCATAAGCGAATGCACTAAATCCTAAAAATGTGGTGAGAAAAGAAAAGACATATTTAGTTTCAGCAAGTATAAAGGCAAAAATTAACAATGATAAAACGCGAAAATAATGAACGAAGTTTGTTCGCAACTCACCGCACGAACTAAATTCTATCGCGTTATTTTTGAAAGAATCTTCGTAAACAATCGAACCAATATTCAAAACTGTCAGAAAAAGAACAAAAAAAGTAACAAGTATAAAAAGCCTTTTTTCTTTAACTGAAATGTAAGAAGTTACCTTCATAAATAATTAGACACCAACCATTTAAAAAAGTTCCAAAGCTTTAACTTTTACCTTTTACCCTTTACTTTATTGATTCGTTTCTTGCTCACGTTTCTTCGCCCGCTGCTGCTCGAGCCAAACCTGATAAGCCGCTTTACCTTTCTCAAACTCCGCCGCTGAAGCGTAGAAATTATGCGAACCGTCATTTTTTTCGACATTCAAAACATAGTAAAGATAATCGGTTTGTTTGGGATTTAGAGCCGCTTCGATGGAGCTTTCGGAAATTGAAGAAATTGGTCCCGGCGGTAATCCGGCAAATTTGCGCGTGTTGTAGGGCGAATTTGATTCGAGGTCGCTTTTGTTGATCGTGCCGTCCCAACGACCTTCCATCTTGGCGATATAAACGGCGGTTTGGTCAATGCCAAGCGCGATTCCTTTGTTCAGACGATTGTAAATGACTGACGCCACGATCTGGCGTTCGCTGTCAAATCTGGATTCGGTTTCGATAAGCGAAGCAATCGTAATAATTTCGTGAGCGGATTTGCCCATTTGCTGTGCTTTCAAAAATCGGTCGGATGTCCAAACTTTTTTGAATTGTTCGACCATTTTCTTGATAACATCCTGCATTTTAACGTCTTTCGGGAAACTGTAAGTGCTTGGATACATAAAGCCTTCGAGGTTTTTAGCGGTCGGGTCAATGTCTTTGATTAAACTTGTGTCATCCATCAAAGCTAAAACTGCTTTGTCATCCATCGGCGGCGTTTGCGGGAATTTTTCGGCTAATCTTTTGGCAATATCGAAACGGGTGAATCCTTCGGGAATAGTCACTTTTGTCGTGCGCTCTTCACCTTTTTCCAATTCCTGCAAAACTTGCATCGGTGAAATCGGTGAATCAAATTGATATTCTCCGGCTTTAATTTTACTGCCGTCACCGAAAAAACGGATGTAATTTTTGACGGCAAAAGCATTGGAAATAATGCCTTCCGCAGCAAGCTTGTCCACAACTTCGTTGGGTGAAGAACCTTTTGGTATTTGGATATATTGATTGCTTTTTCCGTGGGCGATTTTGGTATTCATCGTATTATTGATCCAATAAAAAAGCCCGCCGATTCCGATTAAAGCTAAAATGATTAAGGTAAAAAGTGCTAAAATTAACTTTTTCATAATTTTGTAGGGATTTTAACAAAATTTTCTTTTTCAATAAATGATGAAACGGCTTTTTATAGCGATTGATATTTCTGAGGAAACCAGAAGAAAAGCAAAAGATTGTCTTCAGAATCTCAGGCAGGATTTTCGGGATTTGCGTGTGGGTTGGGAACGGGCAGAAAAACTTCATTTAACGCTCAAATTTTTAGGCGATGTTGATGAAAGTCAGTTAAACGAATTGATAAAGTCAGTTGAAATTGTTGCCAACCAAATCGAAAAGTTTTCCATTCAAATTTTAGAAACAGGACAATTCGGCAAAAGAGTCTTATGGCTTGGTGTAAAAGATGAAGCAGGGAATTTATTGAAAATACACGAATTGTTGGAAACTGAATGTGAAAAAATTGGATTTGCCAGAGAAACTAAAAATTTTAACCCGCATCTGACGATTGCCCGTTTGCGCGAGCCGAATAAATCAGCTCTCTTGGTTAAAAAGCATTTGCAGAATAAATTTGAAGCAGAGGAATTTGAAGTTTCAGAAATCGTAATTTACGAAAGTCAACTTTTCCCAAACGGCTCAAAATATTTAAAAGTTAAAGAATTGAAGTTTTAATTCACAGGGATGAAGGGGCTTTAGGGGATAAAAAAATAAAACATCCCTTTTTATCTCCTTTATCCCTGTGAGTTTTTATATCAACCCTGCTTGCTCGGCTCGTCGGACAGCTTCCAGTCTGGAATGTGCGGCGAGCTTTTTCATTATGTGCTGAATGTGATTGTTGGCAGTCGTTCGGCTGATGAAAAGTTTGTCGGCAATTTCGGCGGTTTTTTCGCCTTTTGAAAGCAATTTGAGAATCTCGATTTCGCGTTTGGTTAATTCTGTCACGCTGGACGGTGCAGATTTGGTTGCAAGAATTTCGTTGACATTGACGCTGGGCAGACTCGTTTCATTAATTACAAAATCCCGAACTAACAACTCAAATCTTTTTTGAATATCGGATTGCCGAACAATGTGAACGGTGTATGGATTGGTCGAATTTTTTTCGTCAACGATCAGAACCGAAACATTGCACCATTGTTTTCTGCCGTTGGCATTGATTTGAATATCGTAATTTTTCAAAGGCTGATGATTTCGCGCCCGTTGTTGAATCGTGCAGTTTTCCGTGCAGGCGCGACCGCATTCGTCTACGCCTTGGATAACATTTTTACAAGCCAATCCGACTACCTTATTTTTGGTTAATCCAAATAATTCCGCCGCTGCTTTGTTCCAGGCAACAATAAATCCGTTTGAATCAAGTGCAAAGGCAGCATCACCTGTTCCTTCGACCAAATTTTTTATTTCGCCAAGTCTCATATTTTGATTTCTTTTGTTTGGTTTGGGACAACTTCTGCGAAAAGTTTAAAACACACATCATTTTTTTTATGTGATGCACGTCTCATTTTTTAGAAAAAGTAAGTTAAACAGTAAATCTTGTATTTACAAAGTTTATATCTGATTTTTACCTATTTTTATCTCAAAAAACTCAAAAAAAACTAAACAAAATAATCAAAAAAATGATGTGAACTAATCATTGATAAGAAAAAAGATTAAAGCAATATTAAATGCGGAGTAAGAAGTAATCTTTTCGAGGCATTGACTGATGGTTTTCTCAAAAGCAACGGGTTATGGCATCAGAGCCTTATCGTATTTGGCAAAACAAACCGATGTCCGTTTATGCGGCTTGACGGAGATTGCCGATAACGAAAAAATCCCGCCGGTTTATTTACGAAAGTTGCTGGGCGAATTACGCCGCCACCGAATTATTCGTTCGGTCAAAGGAATTCACGGAGGTTATCTATTAGCCCGTGAGCCTAAAAAAGTAACCCTGTGGGATGTTTTTATGGTTTTAGACCCGAACCCTTATTTAGACGAATGTGTTTTGTGCCATTCACGCAATAAGAAAAATTCTTGTCCCTTTTGCGGCGAATGGAAACGAATTGGAAATGAGTTGGTTCAGTTTTTGAAAAAACAGACAATTGCCGATTTTGCCGAGAAATCATTGAAAGTAGGTTGAGAATTATAGATTTATCGGCATTTGTGAAAAGTTTCTCAAAATTTTAGATTAAACAATGACATTAACCTGGATTGCAATCATAGCCAGCCTTTTTATGGGAGCCGGAGCCGCATTTATTTATATTTTTGCGGTGAAGCAGGATTATTTCCGCGACATAGAGGACGCGAAATATCAGGTTTTTTGGTCAGACATTGAAGATTTAGTAGATAGTGCTGAGGAGGAATTAAAGGATGAGCGAGAAAGATAATGCTCATGAAGTTGAAAGCAGTGAGCCGATCACACGGCGCAAAGTTTTGGCGTGGCTGACGAGTATGGGAATTTTGGGTTCTGCCATCGTCAGCGTTTTCTCGAATTTTGTATTTATTAAACCGAGAGCAACTTACGGTTTACCGACCAGATTTAGTATCGGAACTCCCAACGATTATCCGCCGGGGACCCGCATCGCGTTGGGAAAAGAAAGAGTTGCCATCATTCGGGAAGGCGAAAAAATGGCGGCAATCTCGATTACCTGCACGCATTTGGGCTGTATTGTTGGTGTAGCTGATACAGGTTTTGCTTGTCCGTGTCACGGTTCACGATTCGATCAGGACGGAAATGTGACGGGTGGTCCTGCTCCGCGACCTCTGCCTTGGTATGAACTTTCATTGGCTCCGAACGGTGAGCTGGAGGTTGATAAAGGGAAAGAAATTACACCCGGAAAATGGTTCACAGTATGAAAAAGAATAATTTTTTAACCACGCTGAAAGAAATGCCGATGAGCATTTGGAATTCCGTTTTTCGGAACAATCTTCCGCATACGGATCTGGGACGTTCAAAGACGAGTTTTACTAATTTTTTCCTGCACATTCATCCCGTCAAGGTCCATAAACATACTCTTAAACCCTGGTTCACGATGGGTTTAGGATTAATCAGTCTTTTTCTGTTCATCATTTTGACGGTGACGGGAGTTCTGTTGATGTTTTATTACGTTCCGTCAACCACACAGGCTTATGACCGGATGTTGGATTTGCGCGGCTCGGTAGCTTTTGGTGTTTTCTTGAGAAATATGCACCGCTGGGCGGCTCACGGAATGGTTGCCGCAGTTTTCCTGCATATGTGCCGTGTTTTCTTTACTGGTTCATATAAAAAACCGCGTGAATTTAATTGGGTGATCGGTGTTTTTCTGTTCCTTTTGACGCTTTTTTCGAGTTTTACAGGTTATTTGCTGCCGTGGGATCAATTGGCATTTTGGGCGATCACGGTCGGAACAGCTATCGCGGGTTATGCTCCGGTGGTTGGCGAACAAATGCGGTTTTTGCTGTTGGGCGACACAACCGTCGGACAAGAAGCATTACTCAGATTTTATGTTCTGCACATCGCAGTTTTGCCGATTGTAATGTTTCTCTTGGTAGCTGTTCACTTCTGGCGGATTCGTAAAGACGGCGGGTTATCACGCCCCGAAGATGCCGATGTAGTTGAAACTCCCGAAGTAACTGCTCCTGCTTCTGTTCCCGCACCTGCAATGGCAATGGCAGCAGCAAGCGGTTCATCAGGAATCGTTGTTCTCGAAAAGAAACATTACGGAATTCAAGGTTTGGTTCGCGGACCTTTTACCAAAGTCGGCAATGTTCCCGAAAACACAGTATTCAGTTATCCAAATCTGCTGTTGGCTGAACTATTTGTGTTCGTGCTGACTGTCGCGGGTGTCATTATCGTTTCGGCTTATTTCAATGCTCCTCTTGAAGAGCCCGTCAACGTAATGCACCCGCCTAATCCCGCTAAAGCTCCCTGGTATTTCCTCGGGCTTCAAGAACAAGTCAGTTATTCAGCTTTCTGGGGCGGGGTTGGTGTTCCGGCAATCGAAGTCTTGATTTTATTGCTCGTTCCTTATTTTGACCGTGGTGTGAAAGGAGTCGGTAAATGGTTTGCCAAAGAACGCTTGCTGGCAAACACGCTCTTTATGGTTTTCGTGGTGGTTAATATCATTTTGATTATCATCGGCACATTTTTCAGAGGACAGAATTGGGAGTTTGTTTCGCCTTTCTAAACGGCGAAGGGGATTGATTTTATGAAAATGCGATTAGCACTGGCAATTGCGAGTATTTTGATCTTAGTCGTTCACGGATTTATTTTCTACAAACAATTTTTTCACAAATGGGAGACTTACCAAGCCTCGTATTTTGATCAGGCACGGACTTTAGCCAAAACCGATCAGGAAAAAGATGCGCTTTCGGGGCGCAGTGCGAAAATCGAGCAAATTATTGTGACTCAATTCGGAAACGAAAGAGTTGACCGCTGCACGACCTGTCACATCGGTTCGGATGACCCGCGTTTCAAAGACGCTCCGCATCCATACAAAGCTCATCCGTATTCAGCCGAATTAGGCGATAAACAAGGCGCGGACGGCAAGTGGGAACGACGGCATAAATTTTCGGATATGGGCTGCACTGTTTGTCACGACGGACAAGGACGTGGACTCGAAGAATTTTATGCTCACGGCGAAGACGAATTTTGGAATGATCCGATGATCGGTTACGTCACACAGGAAAACTGGAAATATAAAGACAAACTGAAAGGCAAAGAATTTATGCAAGCCAACTGCGCCCAATGTCACACGGATAAAGAATTCAAAAGCACTCCGTTGGTCAATAAGGGACGCGAGCTTTTCATTCAAAAGAATTGTTACGGTTGTCACCGCATCGAAGGAATTTCCAATGGAACTCTGGGACCGGATCTAAGCGAAGTCGGTAAGAAATGGAAGCTTGATTACATCTATGAATCCATTGTTGACCCGCGTGCCAACAGCAAAACTTCGTTTATGCCGAAATTTAATTTGAGCGATGATGAGGTCAAAGCTCTGGCAATTTTCTTAAAGAGCCGACGCGGTTTCAATTATGCGGAAACCAATCTTGACCGTTATCGAATGACTTTGAACAAAGGTCAGGTTACTCCGCCCGCACCCGTGACGGATAAATCGCCTGTTCCGGCGGCAAATGATCCGGTTGCCCGTGGTGAACAGCTTATTAATGAAAGGGCTTGTGTTGCTTGTCATAAAATCGGCGACAAAGATGGCGGAATCGCTCCCGATCTATCTTTTGAAGGATTAATTAAAGAAGATAAATGGGTTGCCGCACATTTCAAAGACCCGCGAGCGTTAGTTCCTGATTCGATTATGCCGACATTTGGTTTCAGCGATGCTGATTATCAGGCAATGACCGCTTATTTGGTCAGTCAAAAGAAAACTCCGTCATTAAATAATCCGCAGGAAATTTACACGAACCTTTGTCTGCGTTGTCACGGCGATAAAGGCGATGGGCACGGCACGATTGCTACTTATCTTGACCCGTATCCGCGTGATTTTACCAATGCGGGATTTATGAACAGCAAAACCGATGACCGTTTGATGAATTCGATCAAGAACGGTGTTCCGGGAACTTCGATGCCGGCTTGGGGCAAGGTTTTGAACGATGATCAGGTCAAAGGAGTTTTAACCTACATCAATCAAAACTTTACCAAAGAAGCCCGCACCGAAATCAAAAAACGCGATGTTCCCGAAAAGAATCCGGTCGCAGATACGCCTGAATCGGTAGCTGCCGGGGAATCTATTTATCTGCAGCGCTGCACGGGTTGTCACGGACGTAAGGCAGACGGAAAAGGTCCGAATTCATTGGACATCCTTCCGCGTCCGCGCAATCTGCTGAACGCCGGATTTATCAATAAAGCTGAGGACAGACGTTTGTTTGAGTCAATTTTATACGGGGTTCAGGGAACTGCGATGCCGCCGTGGATCGATTACGGTTTATCAAAAGACGATGTGGGAAATGTCATTAATTATTTACGCAGTTTGAACAAAAACAAAAAAGATTTAGTTGCGATGTGTCACTAATTTTGGGAGGGAGGCGATATGCAAACAGAAGAAGTCATTAAAGATGCAGGTGAAATACCCGTTGCGTCTTCGGCAAAATCTTCGGAATCAATCCACGAAGATACAACTGCCAAATTATTTATCATCAGTTCAATTACCTATTTTTTCATTGTCGGAATTGTAGCTTTAATCATTGCCGCCAAATTTGTTATGCCGTCATTTTTGGGAACGGTTGAATATTTAACTTACGGCAGAATGCGACCTTTGCACGTCAACGGAATGCTTTTTGGATGGCTGCTGGCGGCTGATATGGGGTTGATGTATTACATTGTGCCGCGTCTGTGCGGAGTCAAACTCTGGAGCGAAAAACTCGGAATGGCGACCGCCGCACTTTGGAATTTTATTATTCTCGGCGCAGTTGTTTCGCTCGTGATGGGTTGGAATCAGGGTTGGGAATATGCCGAACTGCCGACATTTCTTGATGTTTGCGTGGTCATTGCCTGGATTATGTTCGGCGCAAATATTTTTATGACCGTTGCCAACCGCAAATATAACGCGATGTATGTTTCGTTATGGTATGCGATGGGAACAATTCTCTGGACGGCGTTTGTTTATCTGACTGGAAATTTTGCAACACTCTTTACGACCGGGGTTAATCAGGCAAATTTGAACTGGATGTATGTTCACAATGCAGTTGGATTGATCTTCACTCCGGTTGGATTAGCGATTGCTTATTACTACATTCCAAAAGCCTCGAATAATCCGCTCTACAGCCACAAACTTTCCATGATCGGTTTTTGGTCGCTCGCTTTCGTCTATGTTTGGACGGGCGCACACCATATGATTCACGGACCGATTTCGCAATGGCTGCAAACGATTTCGATTGTCTTTTCGGTAATGTTATTAATTCCTGTGTGGGCAGCGGTTTACAACTTTATTACGACAATGAAAGGTCAATGGCATCAGCTTCGGGAAAATATCGCTTTGAAGTTTTTAATGTCAGGCGTGGTCTTTTATCTGTTGACCTGTTTCCAGGGACCGATGCACAGTCTCCGGGCAGTTAATGCAATTGTTTCAAAAACCGACTGGATTCCCGGACACGCACATATGGCGGTTCTCGGCGCGTTTTCGTTTTTTGCGATTGCCGGTTGCTATCACACTGTTCCGCTGATTTTCAAAACCAAACTTTATTCGGACGCTTTGGCAAATTGGAGTTTCTGGTTGTTCCTGATCGGCGGATTGGGATTCTTCGTCACATTGTGGCTCGGCGGATTTTGGCAAGGTTGGCAATGGAACAATCCTTCGATTCCGTTCATTGATACAGTTGTTGCCTTGAAACCGGTTTGGGCAGTCCGACTTGGTTCGGGATTCTTGATGTTCGGCGGAATTGTCGCTTTTGCATACAACATCTTGGCAACAATTATTGGAACAACGGGTGAACAAACTGCCACAGCTACAGCTTAATTAACCGCTGAAGGGAGGAAATTTTTATGTTACAAAAAGCTGATTATAACGCGGTATTTTTCGTTGCCGCAGCCTTAATTATGTTCTTTATCGGCGGGCTTTTAACCACTGTTGCGCCGCCGCTGCTTGACCAGAGCTGGTCAAAACCATTTGAGAATGCCGATGCCAGCAAAGGTCCAACCGGAAAATTAGTTCAATTAAATGAACAGGAATTAAAAGGACGCAAAATATATGTTCGTGAAGGCTGCTGGTATTGCCATACACAACAGGTTCGGACAATTTTAGCTGATACGAAACGCTATGGATGGCGCGGAGTTGATGCTCCGGTTTCAACACCGGACGAATTTGTTTATGACAGTCCGCATCTTTTCGGAACGAAACGAACAGGTCCCGATCTTGCCAGAGTCGGCGGTAAATATAATGAACAATGGCATCGCGCACATTTCCGCAATCCGGCTGATCTTGTTCCGGGGTCGATTATGCCGCCGTTTCCGTGGATTGCCGACAACGAACAGGAATTCAAGGCTTTGACGGCTTACATCCAAACGCTCGGTCGGGCAAAAAATTGGCGACCGGATAACGATTACGAAAAGTAGTGAGCCGTGGACAGTGTTCAGTGGGCAGATTATGTTTTCTCCTGAACACTTTCCACCGACCACCGACCACTAAATTATGCAGGACTACACATATCCAAGTGTTTATTTATCGTATCTTTTCTTCTTTCTTTCTTCGATAGGAGCGGTTTACTTTTTTATGCGCTCTTACAAATCAGGTTACTGGGGCGAAAAAGGAGAAGAGGCTAAATATCGAATGTTGAATGATGACGAGAGTGATCATTCGGAAACAGAGCTAAAAAGTTAGTTCTGAAAATATGCCGATTTGAGAAATTAAATCGGTTTTGGTAATCCCCGTCAGATTCAATTTAACTGTTCAGGGGAGTTAAAGGATAAATTTGACGGGGTTTCTTTTAGAAAAAATGAGGTAGAAATGAAAAATCAAAAAAGAAACAATCATCCAATTTACAAACCTGTCCTGAGCACATTTTTCATACTTATTCTGGGTGTGCTGGCTTTATCCGCAGTTTCAAATACTTATGGACAGGGGCTTAATTGGGAAGGTCAAACAGGGGCATTTATCACCCCGTTTGCATATACGAGTCAATCAGATAAGGACAAAGTAGGAAAACCGCAGGTTGCTTTCCACTATTTATATGGGGGAGATGTGCTTGGAAGTCATTTTCAGGCATCTGTCACAGTTGGAATGCTCAATCGGGCAGAATTCGGTTATACACGTTCTATCGTTTCCGAAGGCAGCTCGACCGCTTTTAGCCCGTTATTCAAAAACGGATTTAACATTTTTCACGGAAAAGTAAATCTGCTTCCCGAAAACTACAACAAAAATAAAGCTGTTCCGGCGATTTCGGTCGGTTTTGTCGCCCGCACTCAGGTTAAACGGGTGGGTGGTGTTTTAAATAATCAAAGCACCAACAATGGCGATATTTATGTAGTTGGAACTAAAACAATTACCGCCAATCCGAAACTTCCGATTTTAATTAATCTCGGTTACAAAGCAACAAACGCTTCTGTTTTTGGTATCGCCGGAAATTCTCCGAAATGGGAAGGCAGAGCTTTTGCCGCCGTTGCTGCTGTGATTCCAGCCGGAAAAGGTGCAGTAATTATCGGCTCGGAAGCCGCTCAACAACCAAAACGTCTCAATGGTTTGCCAAATGCAACCATTCCGACAACTTTAACCTATTTTGTGCGAATCGTTCCGAAAGGCGATGTTCCGTTCAATATTGACTTTGGTGTGGCTCAAGCCGTTGGCAAAATCCAACCCGGCGTTGATTTGAAGGCGCGGCATCAATTTGCGATGGGAATGTCTTATCGCTTTTAACCCGAATTTTGGTGACGGAGGTTACATCTTTCGTCACCAAATAAAACTTAAAATTTATAGGTAGGAAAAAAATATGTCAGAAGAAAAAAATGAAGAGTTGAAAGAATACGCCGACGGTTGGATCACCGAACGAAAAGGCACAGATGCACCGATGTTTTTAAAAGCTGCCTACATTGTCATTACGCTTGGCACTTTGTCTTACCTGTTTATGTATATGAATGGCGAAACCGATAACGAAACCAGAGGACCTTTGGTGCAAGCCTTTAACAAAGTTACCGGAACGGCAGACGGATTTATGTATTTCGTCATTGCTTTGGCAGTTATTTACGCCATCATTTTGCTGACTTTCGTCTGGGGAAAAACAAAACATTGAAAACTTGTAAATGGTTAATTGAGACGTTAGCCAAACCGAACAATTAACAATTAACAAAATTATATGAGCGAAGAAAAATTAGAATTTGAACAAGTGGACACAAAAGACGCGGACTACTGGATGAAAATGGTCAAGTGTCAGGACGCTTGTCCCGTTCACACCAACGCTTGCGGGTATGTGACGGCAATTGCCGAAGGACGCGATCTCGATGCTTATAAAATCGCCCGCGCTACTAATCCTTTTGCCTCCATTTGCGGAAGAGTTTGCGGTGCGCCTTGCGAAGCAAATTGCCGACGCGGTTCACTTGATACACCAATCACTATTCGCGCCTTAAAGCGTTTTGTTAATGAAAAATACGGACCCGAATCAGGCGATTTTACCTATTACAAAGAAGGCTGCAATACCAAAATGCTGCCGCCGGAAAAAAGCGAAGGTGAAAAAATTGCGGTGGTCGGCGCAGGTGTTGCCGGTTTGACCGTTGCTCATGATTTGGTTCAGTTGGGTTATCAGGTCACAGTGTTTGAGGCTTATGAAAAAGCCGGAGGAATGTTGACGGCAGGTGTCCCAATCTATCGCCTACCGCGAGAACTCGTCCAAGCCGAAATAGATGCAATTTTGTCTATGGGGGTAGAACTGAAGTGCAATATGAGGCTTGGACGAGACTTTACTATTGCCGATTTACGAAAACAAGGATACAAAGCAATCTTTTTAGGAATCGGCTTACAAAAGGGACGAAAGATTCCGATTGAAGGCGCAGATTTGCCGCAAGTCTATGACGGGCTTGATTTTCTGCGGGCTTTCAACGAAGGAAAACCGATGGAACTAGGGAGACGGATAGTTGTTATCGGCGGCGGAAACGTGGCTTACGACGTGGCACGTTCCGCCGTTCGTCCCTCAAAAATTCCGATGGCGGATGCCAAATCAGATTTGGAAAGAAGTGAAACAATCGCCTACGATGTTGCCCGTTCTGCCATCAGAATGAGCGGCGACAAAGAAGTTCACCTTGTCTGTCTGGAAAAACGTAATGAAATGCCTGCCGATGAGATCGAAATCGAAGAAGGCGCGGAAGAAGGAATCAAACTCCACGATGGATGGGGACCGCGTGTTATTTTGAATGAAGAAGGTTACGTCACAGGATTGCGAACGGTCAAATGTCTTTCGGTTTTTGACGAAAACGGCAAATTCAGCCCGAAATATGACGAAAATGCAGTTGAAGACATTCCGGCAGACACGATTTTCTTTGCGATCGGTCAAACTTCCGATTTAACTTTTCTCAAACCGAAAGACGGTGTGGAAGTCGAAAACGGACTTATCAAGATTGATCCCGAAACTTATCAAACTACTGCGCCCGATGTTTTTGCCTGTGGGGACGTAGCCCACGGACCGCGACTGTTCATTCACGCGATTGCTTCGGCTCAAATTGCCGCTCGTTCAATGCACGATTATTTGCGCGGAACCCGAACAGATGTGGTTGTCAAAAAGGCTTGGAAATCAGCGGATTACACGATGGTTGACGGTTGGGATCAAATGAAGCGCAAATTGCCGCCTGCTTTACACAGCGAATTGCGGGCTTCTTCAAACGAAATTGTCGAAATCAATTACAGTGATGCGGAAGCCAGAAAACAGGCGGCAAGATGTTTGCGGTGCAATGTCAACACAGTTTTTGATACTTCAATCTGTGTTGCCTGCAACGGCTGCGTTGATGTTTGTCCCGAAAATTTGATCAAACTGGTCGGACTTCATCAAGTTCGTTCGGATGCCAAATTGATGCAGATCGCTTCGGATTCTTTAGGCTTAAAAGCTGAAGATTTCAAAGGCTACAGTGACGAGGAGTTAGAACAATTAGGCGGATTGATGCTGAAAGACGAATCAACCTGTATCCGTTGTGCGATGTGTGCTTCGCGTTGTCCGACCAATGCGATCACGATGAAAAAATTTGAGTTTACGAGAGAGTGCGTAACGATTCACGCTCGTAATCCGAAAATTAAATACCAAACGGTGTAACCCCCAAAAGATGCGGAAAATTCTGTATTTAGCTCCTTAATTACCGGATTTTCCGCCCAAAATTTTGATAAAAATTATGACTGACCAAACCGCCATTCAAATTTTAGGAGAACCAAACGGTTTACGTTTTTTGACGGAAAAATTTAGTCGTTTGCAAGAAATTCCGTCACTCCCCGATATTTGCGGCTGGTTGGCAGAAGCCGAAATTACCGAAGACGAAATCCTTCCTTATCGCCATTTTAATTTCGAAAAATACGCCCGTAACCGAATCTTTTCCAATGATTTTGTGGAAATGCTGATCTTAGCCTGGCTTCCCGGACAAGACACTTTGATTCACGATCATAACGGTTCACACGGCGTTGTTCGTATTTTTGAAGGAACAATTACCGAAACGAAATATAAATTTGATGAATCGGGGACAATCCAAGTCAATGCCAAACAAGCTGTTCCGGCGGGGACGCTGGCGGGTGTTGGCGAGCCTGACATTCACAAACTCGGAAATGAAAGCGATAAAGGAGCAATTTCGATTCACGTTTATGCACCGCCGCTCAAGGGAATGAATATTTACGAAGTCGGAAGTAGTGAATCGTGGCTTTATCAACCTGAATAGATTTTTATGTCAACGTGGGAATTTTATTTGATTTTTGTGCTTGGTTTGGTCAGCAGCCTCCATTGCGTCTCGATGTGCGGACCGATTGTGCTTGCCTACAGTCTCCCTCTCGGTTCTCGAAAATTCTCAGGACAATTGGTCGCACATCTTGCGTATAATTTTGGCAGAATAATAACTTACACCTTTTTAGGAGCTATCGCCGGATTTTTAGGGACAACTATCGGGTTTGTCGGGCAGCTTGCCGGAATTGAAAACATTGTAGCGATTGTTGCAGGTGTTTTGATGGTTTTTGCCGGACTGCTAATGTTGGATTTATTGCCCAGTAAAGGACTGCAAAAATATAATCCGCTGCTTTATACAACAAAATTTTTGAAGCCGTTAGGCAGCAAAATCACCTCTTCAAATATCAGCAGTAAATTTATGTTGGGGTTGATTTTAGGCTATTTGCCGTGCGGTTTGATCTATGCCGCGCTTTTGAAATCAATGGCGACAGGTTCAATTACGGCGGGTGCATTGACCATGACCGCTTTTGGATTAGGGACGGCATTTTCACTTTTGGCAATTGGAATTTTTTCATCTGCTTTTAATCTGAAATTGAGTGGATGGGGAAGCCGTTTGGCTTCAATTTGCGTTTTGGTTTTAGGTTTATTGTTAGTTTATCGGGGTGTGATGCCTATCACAGCGGCTTATTCCAATAAAGACGAAAATATTCCTGCCTGTCATAAACAATAGTCGTATATAGTTATATATGGATGACAAGGGGGATATATGAATGCAGAAGTAATAATTAAAGAAAATCCAACAATTAACGATAAGCCTAAACAAGTAAAAACCAGAAAAAAACTGCCGGTTGTCAATAAAGATTTCAAGCTCGAAAAATACAACTGGCACATTTTACGAAGAGTAATTCACGTTGTTTGCGTTGCAGTTTTTGTAGCACTTCCGTTCTTTAACATAATGCGGTTTGATATACCGCGACAAAGATTTTATTTTGCCGGATATGAATTTTGGATCAATGAATTCGCCATTATTTTCTTTTCGCTCTTGTTTTTGATGTTCATTATCGCGGCAATGTCAATGCTTTACGGCAGAGTTTACTGCGGCTATTTATGTCCGCAAATGATTTTCAGCGAAGCGGCTTTTAATCTTGAGGAAAAGATCAAAACCTTTATCAATAAAAGGTTTGCCAAGCAAAGTTTGAACGTCAGAGGATGGTTAAACCGTATCGCTGTTTACACAATTTTGGGCATTGCCTCGGTTTTTCTGGCGTTCGTTTTTATCTCGTATTTTATTGAGCCGAGAGATTTATTCGGTCGTTTGATTTCGTTTGACATAGTAACGGCAGGTGGATTTGCCGGAGCAGTCGTTACACTTATAACCTTTGCCGATTTCGCTTTTTTGCGGACAACATTTTGCAAAACTGTGTGTCCATACGGATATTTGCAGGGAATTCTAGGCGATAACGATACTTTGGTAGTTCATTACCGCGACCCGAAAGAAATTTGCGTTGAATGCAATAAATGCGTCCGCGTCTGCCATATGGGAATTGATATTCGCAATTCGCCCTATCAAATCGAATGTATCCATTGCGGCGAATGCGTTGATGCCTGCAAATCAATTATGGGCAAATTCGGCGAAGATACGCTCGTGCATTACGCGTGGGGCGAAAAAGGCGAGCTTTTAGGCGATAAAAAAGCACCTTGGTATAAACGAATCGGCTTGCGGGATATTAAACGCATCGCTGTTTTTGCCATCATTTTGATTTACGGAACTGCTTTGTTCACAGCCTTTTCGATGCGTCACAGCGTAATGGTGACAATCGCTCCGAATCGCGCAACGCTTTATCGAAAAGGCGAAGACGGAATGATTTACAACACTTTCCGAATGACCCTGGCGAATCGCGGAAATAAGGATTCGACAGTTTCGCTTTCGCTGGATTTACCAAACGGCAAAATTAATTTGCCGAGCAATGAGATTCCGGTCAAAGCGGGCGATTCAATTCAACAGGAATTTGAAATTTCGGTTCCGGCAAAAAGTTTGGAATTAGAAGTAAATCATTTTGAAATAACGGCTGTAGCAAATCCCGAAAATACTAAAGATACTTTTCAGGAAACATTTATTATGCCGGTGGAGACAAAAAAATGAAGAAATTAACAGAATTTTTTAAGGCAAAACAAGGAAAACTTTTGCAAATAGCTTTGGGCGGAATAATGATTCTTTTTATTGCGATTATGGTAACGGTTTATTTCGTTGCCAAACAAGCAAATCCGATATTTTTGGATGAAAAAGGCAGACCAATGCAATCGGAAAGCGGCTCGCATCACTATTAAAAAATTCACAGTGATAGAGGGGATAAAGGAGATATTTTTAGCTGAATAAAACCTTTAAAAAAATCCCATTACATCCCCTCTATCCCTGTGAAATAAATTTGAAAAACTATGAACATGGCAATTGAAAAACTATGTGGTTTGTGCGGTTTATCCGTCGGAAATAATCCTTTTTCAAACATTTTTGACGAAATAGAAAAGCAGTTTTGTTGTCTCGGTTGCCTCAATGTTTATACGATTTTGTCTGAAAGCGGCGTAATTGCCAGCGGTCAGGATGTCCGCGACACTGAACTTTTTAAACGAAGTCTTGAACTCGGTTTGATCTCCAACCGGAAAGAAAAAGAAAAAGATTTTGAAATCCCGCCCGATGCGCCAACCAGAGAAACACTTTTGCACGTTTCGGGAATGTGGTGTTCGGCTTGCTCTTGGCTCATCGAACACAGTTTGAACAATGAACGCGGTGTTATTTCCGCCGAAGCATTTTTTGCCTCAGATTTAGTTAAAGTTAAATATTGTCCGCAATTTTTACCGCCCGAAAGATTAACCAAACGCATCGAACAGCTTGGTTACAAAGCCAGCGAATACGACCCCGACAATGAAACTTCAAAAACCGAAAAACGTGATTTGGTTTTAAGAATCGGCGTTTCCGCGTTTTTGTGGATGAACATAATGACTTTCGGAATGGCTTTGTATGTCGGCTATTTTGAAGAAATTTCCGAAAGCGTTCGCTACTTTTTCCCGTTTATGTTGGCAATTTTAGCCGCACCGGTTTTGCTTTATTCGGCTCATCCGATCAATCATCTCGCGTGGACAGGCTTGAAAAACAAAACTATTCGAATGGAAACGCTGCTCGCCACAGGGATTTGGGCAGCTTACATTTACAGCATTATTCAAGCCTTTCGCGGCGACATCCACGTTTATTTCGACACGGCGGCGGCGATTGTCACGCTGGTTTTGCTTGGCAAATTAATGGAAAAAGGCGCAAAGGAACGCACGACTCGTTCAATCTCAATGCTCTATCGCCTGATGCCGAAAAAAGTGCGGCTTTTCGTTGAAAATACTGAAAGATTTGTTTCGATTGATGCCCTGAATTTGGGCGATGTTTTTCTGGTCAAAGCGGGTGAAAGAATTCCGGCTGACGGCATCGTGATTGAAGGCGAATCGCACACGGACGAATCCTTATTGACAGGCGAATCAACTCCAATCAGTAAAAAAGCAGGCAGTAATGTCGTTTCAGGCAGCTTGAATGTAGGTAATGTTTTGCAGATTCAAGCGACCAAAATCGGACAGGATACGACGCTTTCACAAATCATCAAATTAGTTGAAAGTGCGGTTTCGAGCCGTTCAAATCTGGAAAGAATTGTTGATAAAGTTTCACGAATTTTTGTTCCGAGCGTGATTTTTGTTGCGATTTTAACTTTTGCAGTTCTCTGGGGATTTGGTTTTACTACGCTCGAAGAAGGTTTGATGCGGGCGATTACAATTTTGGTCATCGCTTGCCCGTGTGCGCTTGGCTTGGCGACTCCTTTGGCGATTACGGCGGCGGTCGGTTCATCGTCACAAAACGGAATTTTGGTCAGTGACAGCAGCGTTTTGGAAAAAGTCCGTAATCTTGATGTCGTAATTTTTGATAAAACGGGGACGATCACGGAAGGGAAATTTGATTTGCTTGAAGTTGCTTTGACTGATGAAAACACGGATTTTGACAAAGATTATTTGCCGTTAATTGCGTCGTTAGAAAAGTTTTCCGAACATCCGCTTGGAAATGCGGTGATTCGTTACGCCCAAGGCAGAAACGCGAATGTGAACGAGTGTGTCTCAGCTTTGGAAACTACTAATGTTGAAATCCTAAAAGGACTTGGAATTATTGGAAATATTGACGGAAAAAATATTTTTGTAGGAAATCAGCGATTGATTTCGGAGAAAAATATTGAGATTGACAAACAGCTTGAACAAAAGGCTCACGAATGGGAAGCAGTTGGGAAAACAGTTGCATTTTTCGGTTTTGATAATGAATTAAAAGGAATAATTTCATTTGGAGATTTAGTTAAAAACGATGCCAAAGAAATTATTTCCGAACTCAAACAACGAAATATTAAAACAGTGATTGTTTCAGGCGATTCCACTGCAACAACTCAGTATGTAGCAAATCTGGTTGGAGCAGACGATTTTCGGGCTGGCGCATTACCGATTGATAAAACAAATGCTATCAGCGAATTACAGCAGAAAGGTCTTTCCGTAGCGATGATTGGTGACGGAATCAACGATGCTCCGGCACTCGCACAAGCCGATTTGGGAATTGCAATGGGGTCGGGAACTGACATTGCGATGAAAGCCGCCGATATTGTTCTGATGAGCAATAATCTGGAAAAGATTTTGACCGTTTTCGATTTATCCAAAAAAACTTTCCGAGTTGTTCGCCAAAATCTCTTTTGGGCATTTTTCTACAACACAATGGGAATGTCGCTGGCGATTACAGGAATTCTCAATCCGATTTTAGCGGCTGGTGCAATGCTGCTTTCGAGTTTATCGGTGATTGGAAATTCGATGAGGCTGAATATTAAAAAGAATCCCTAGTCCAATCCTAACTGTTTACGAGACTTGAGATTAAAGAAATATTGTTCTTCAATTGGAATTTCTTCTCTATGAATTTTGTTGATGTGTTTTCCTTCTTCTGTCCAAAGAAAAGGATAAAAACTGAAAACTTTATCATTTGAAATTCTAGTTGCATCTTCTTGCCAATTTTCCCAACGAAGATTTTGATAAAATTCATTCAAATTATTGTTGAAACAAAATAACAAAAACTCTGAGTAGTTTATTTCAAGCGGCTCGAATTCGAGACTGTCCGGCGCAAAATAATAAACCTTACCCAAATCGTTTCCCAAAGCACCACCATTTAACATAAAAAAGCCGCCAATCACATCGTCAGCAATTAGAAGAAATGAAGGTTTCTCTCCTGTCTGGTAATACGATTTTCCTTCGTTCCAATCAGGTAAATTTCGGTTAAGTCTTTCGCTTCCGGAACCTAAAATTCTTATCCAACCGTGGTCAACCAAAATTCCACCTGTGTGATAAATAATTGCACCCATCGGAGAACGTGTTGTTACTTGGGTTTTATATAAGGCTTCATTTGCATTAGCGAAAGTTGAAGGAATTATTTCAATATTGTTTTTCCCTTCGTTAATCCAATTTTTTACAAGATTCCATCCGGTTTCGGAATTATCAATTAATTCTTCAAGAGGTTTCATTTAATCACAATTAAAAAGCCGGAATTTTCACCCGGCTCTTTATTACTTCAACGCTTTTTCAATCGCCTCAATTACTTGTGGATCATCAGGTTTGACGTTCGATTTCCAACGGGCAATCGTTTTTCCATCCTTTCCAAGCAAAAATTTCTCAAAATTCCAACCGATGTCGCCCGAAAAACCGGGATTTGATTTTTCATTGGTCAAATAGGTATAAAGCGGATGCTGGTCAGCACCTTTGA
Organism: Pyrinomonadaceae bacterium; assembly: GCA_019694395.1. Taxonomy (GTDB): domain Bacteria; phylum Acidobacteriota; class Blastocatellia; order Pyrinomonadales; family Pyrinomonadaceae; genus JAIBCC01. The sequence continues at coordinate 19,802 of JAIBCC010000014.1, forward strand.
CCGAAATTTTTGAGAACATCGGGAAAGTGACCTTATATTTGAGACTGCAAAATTCTTTAATTTCAGAGTCGGTTCCGGGTTCCTGTTCCAAAAAATTATTGGCAGGGAAACCAAGAATTACAAAATTTTGGTCTTTATATTTGTCGTAAACTGCCTGTAATTGTTCATATTGCGGAGTATAACCGCATTTGCTGGCAGTGTTAACGATCATTACGACTTTGCCTTTATAGGTTTCCAGACTCACATCGCTTCCATCTATGTTTTTCATTTTGAATTCATAGATTGACGAAACTTTGGGCGGTTCGGTCGGGCTGGGATTAAAGATAAATCCGTATTTATAAGCCAGTCCAACTCCCGCAAAAACTAGAATAACAAGTATTCCTCCGATAATTTTAAACATAAAACCTCCTTGAAATTTATTTGTTCAATTGACGATTCTGCGTATTAGGCGTATTCGGCAACTGAGTTTGTTGGGTTGATTTCTCACCCGTTTCGCTAAAAACTTCTTTTAATGCGCCGACGGCTGACAACATACTAGAAGTTTCAACCGGCATAAAAATAACTTTGGCGTTATTGGTTTTGGTCATATCCCGTAACGATTCGATATAACGGGCAGTAATTAAATATTGGGCGGTATTTTCCGCACTTCCGCCCATTGCCTGAGCAATTTGGTGGAGTGCCTGAGCTTCCGCCGAAGCAGCTTTTAATCTTGCTTGAGCCGCACCATCTGCTGCTAAAATCGCCGATTCTTTTTCACCTTCCGAGCGGGTAATGGCAGCTTGCTTTTCACCTTCGGCGCGTGTAATGGCAGCTTGTTTTTCACCTTCGGCTTGCAAAATCAAAGCGCGGCGATTTCGTTCCGCTGTCATTTGTTTTTCCATCGTAATCCGAACATCTTCCGGCGGAGCAATATTTTTAATATCAACACGAGTAACTTTGACGCCCCATTTATCGGTCGCTTCGTCCAAAATCAAGCGCAATTCACTATTAATTTGATCGCGCGATGAAAGTGTGTGGTCGAGGTCAAGTTTACCAATTACTGAACGCATTCCCGTAAAGGTCAATTGCACAATACTTCCGACCAAATCATTTACTTCATAAGTTGCTTTGATCGGATCGGTGACTTGCCAATAAACAACGGAATCAACATTAACCATCACGTTATCGCGGGTAATAACCGATTGCGGAGGAAGGTCAATATATTGTTCGCGCAAATCAATTTGGGTTGTGCCGGGGCGGGTATTTGTCCAATAAACTGCTCGGGGCGAATCCAAAAAAGGAATGATGACATTTAATCCGCTGGAAGCAACGCGGTTAAATTTTCCCAACCGTTCAATCAACATCACCGAAGATTGAGGAATGATTTTGATCGTTTTAAATGCTGTTATCAATAGTGAAAGTCCGATAAACCCAAGAAATGCCAGAATCAGTAATTCCATATATTCCTCCAACTAAAACTTTTTGGATAAATCATAGCCTATTTTACAAAATTTAAGAAGGGGTTGATTGGAAAACAAAAAATCAATAATTTTCGTAACCAATTCAACAAACCAAACGTCTTTTGTGCGATTGTCTGCAAAATGGAATATTCAACAGCCTGGCAAGATAAATTAATAATGTCCCGTGCCGAAAAAATGAGCGCAGAAATATCGGATTCTCATTTGGTCGAATTGGTTTTGGCGGGAGATTCAACTGCGTTTGAGAAAATTTTTGAGAGATACAAACGCTTTGTTGCCTCAATTTCTGCACGGTATTTTCAGCAACCTGAACAAATCGAAGAAATGATTCAAATTAGTTTTACCAAGATTTTCTTTGAACTTAAAAATTTTCGCGGCGATCACGATTTTTCAATGGCAAGCTGGATCGGGCGAATTACAACCAACACTTGTTTGGACGCACTCAGAACCCAAAAACGTAAATCGGAAAATCAAATTTCCGAACTTGATTTGGAAAATGAAAAGCTGCTCAAGAAAAATTCTGAAACTGAGGCGATTGAAAAGGATTTAGCCGAAAAACTTTTGGCGCGAATTTCTCAGGAAGACCGCGCAATTTTGCAGATGATTCACGTTGAAGAAATGAGTGTTGGCGAAGTTTCTGAAATTACAGGCTGGTCAAAATCGAAAATCAAAGTTCGTGCTTTTCGTGCCCGTCACGCACTACGAAAAATTATTCACAAATTTTTGTAACCAACCCGATTGGCTGAACGTCATTTGGAGCAAAAGATGAAAAAAAAGCATTTTAAAAATGAAGAGATCGAACAAATAATGCACAAGCTACTTAAGACCGGAACCGTGCAGGATGAGATAGTTGAAAAAATTATTGCATCGCCAAAATTATTTGATTCAATTCAAAACAAGATCAATGCTGAAATTTCAGAGACCAAAATTACGCGACACAAATATTTTTGGAATTGGCAAACCGTAATTTCTTTTTTAGGGATTCTATCAGTTTTGACGGCGATATTAATTTTCAACTACTTTAATTCCAGAGAAAGAACAGTTCGAATAGTTGAAAATAATTCTTACAGAGAATTTGAATCCCAAATTCCAAAGACTAAAAATGAAACGATTACACACTTGCCATCAATTAAACAAACAAATTTCACTCAACCGATTGTTTTAAAGAAACCTGTGGTTCATCGTGCTAAACCTATTCAAATCAAACAAATCCAGCCGCCGGAAAATAAATTCATACCAATTAATTTTGCTGAAGATTTGGAAATTGCCAAAAGGGACGGAAGCATCATTCGGGTTAATATTTCACGCACCTCATTGCTTGCTCTGGGGGTAGATCTTTCATCCGAAGACGAAAAATCAATCATTAAAACAGAGTTTTTAATCAGTTCGGACGGTATTCCAAAAGGAGTCAGATTAGTCAAATGAAAGTCTTTATTAATCTCGTAATTATATTATTTGTATTGGTTTGTTACGGCAAAGCGCAAAATCGGCAAATCAATAAAGTAGTCGAAGAACCCTTGTTTAATTCGGAGTCTATCGTCAAAAACGCCCCTTTTTCTGCCGAGGCAATTAGTGAAAATGCCCAAACTTTGGCTGACGGAAACAAAATTAAAACTACATTTAGTTTAAAAATGTATCGAGATAAAGAAGGTCGTTTCCGCCGCGAAGGATCAATAAATCCGGGAATGCTTCTGACTCCGATTTTTAAGTCGCAGCCTGTTTTTCATATCATAGATCCGGTTGACGGAGTGCAGTATTATTTGGATATTACGACTAAAACTGCTCGTGAAACGAAAATGAAACCCATTTATTCTCCCGGTGACAAAAAAATAGTCGAATTTCCTAAAGATACTGTTAAATCGAAAGTTGTAGAGGAAAAAATTGCGAAAAATCAGGAGCAAAAAAAGGTAATTGAAGAAAGAGTTGCTAAGGTAAAAGAGTCATTATTTGATAAACCTAAAACCCGTGAAGTTGTAATCGAATCGGATTATGTCAAAACGGAATCGTTGGGAACTAAAACGATCGAAGGAGTTGAGGTGGTCGGAAGTCGAATCATTCACGGTATTAATGCCGGAAGTATTGGCAATGAAAAGCCAATCGAAATAGTTTATGAACGTTGGTTTTCAAACGAATTACAACTCATTATTTTTTCTAAATACTACGATCCGCGTTACGGAGAACAAACTTATCGTTTGACTAATCTCAGCCGTAATAATCCCGAAAAGTCGTTATTTGAAGTTCCCAAAGACTACAAAATCATCAGTCAGGGCGAAATAATCGAAAAACCGAAGAGTCCTGAGAAAAAGCCTTTGCCTCCTGAGAAAAAGCCTTTGCCCATCGAAAAACGACCGTAAATACAAGTCCATTATTGTTTGGAAATCGGGAATTTCATTTGAAATTCTATGGATATCCGTTTTTATTTTGAGGTGAAATTGAAATGTTTTTGAGAAAATTACCAAAAAAAACGGTTATTTTAGGATTTATTATTCAAATCCTGTTTTCAGTTGGATTTGCACAACCAAAAGAAGAAAAGGATTTTTTAAATCCGGTCGAAAAGGTTGAACTTTCCGAAAAAGATATTGCTGAGATCATTAATTGTTTTAAAACTGATAATCCAACAAGATCCGTCGAGGATTTCAAACTAAAAATGCCGCCTCCGGTTACCGATAAAAATATAAGGGAAAAGATACTGCAAAATCTTCCCGCAATAGTAAAAAAACTCCAAATTAAAGATCAAGAAATTACTGAAAATTTTCAGCGGATTGTCGCGCCCGTATTAGAACTTTTTAACAGGTCAAAAGTTTACGAAATTATTATTATTCGTCATCAAACCCCAATAATGTTTTCCGATTCGGGAGTTGCTTTAGTTATTTCAAGCGGAATGATTGAACGCCTCAAAAATATTGATGACCTGCTGGGCTTTACCGCCCACGAACTCGCCCACGAATATTTTGCTAAAGCCAGCATTCACACCAGATATGTGATCGGATTGACCGAAAACGAAAATGAATATCGGGCTTTGACTCGTAAATATTGGGAAAGTATGGGTTTAATCGAAATTCAATGCGATAGTTTTAGTGCGTTGACTCTTTCGGTATTAGGGTATAATCCTTTGGCATTTATTGAAGAAATAGAAGGAATTGAAAATGAATTTCCGCAATTTGTCGGCAAATTTCATCCCAGTTCAAACATTCGCCGCCAAGTTGTGGAAGGAATTTTATCAAAGGAAAAATTTTCAATAGTAAAAAGAATTTCGAGCGATCTCCAAAAAATAAAAAATCTTTTGAAATAAGTTGATTCAATTTTTTGAAAAATTACGCGTTAATAATTGAAGGCTGAAATAAAAGGGCGAGCCAGGGGAATTGAAATTTTAGGGTAGAAATTATTTTTTTGAACAAATTGAAAATTTTTTCGTAAAAATTTTTGAAAGTTTCGCAAAAAGTGAAAATCCAGCAGTCTTATATTTGTAGTTCTTAGTTATTTTGAAAATAAAATCGGTGTCGGGAATCACACATACAGTTATCTATTCATATTCCGCAATTTATTCCGCAGTTATACTACTTTTTTCCATTCTTTTGTGATTCTCGGCACCGATTTTATTTTTTTGTGATCGTTTTCAGTCTCAAATTTCTTTTTGCCGGCTCGCATCCTTAATCAAAATTAAATCATTATTGACAATCGGACGCACGAGAAAGAGGCTTTTACCGTCTTTTGACCAGGCAAAAAAGTTTATTCTGCCGGTGGTGAAATTTGTAATAGGCTGGCGTTCTTTTCCGTCCAATGTCGATTTCCAGATGTTCGGAACTCCGTCAATATTCCAGAAAGTAAATGATTTTCCATCCGGAGAAAAGGTATAACGGTTAATCAGGCTGTAATCCAAAATACCGATTTCTTTTCCGACCTGATTGCCGTCAAATTCCGCGTAATGCAATTTTTTCTCAAAATTTGAAATGTTATAAGCCGTATATGCAATGGTTTTATTGTCAGGGGAAAGCAATGGCAAAAAAGCTGAAAGTCCCTCTTTTGCCAAAATTGTAGTGGTTTTTCCGCCTTCGATTGGAACTTTATGTAAAGTCGAAGGTTGTTTGTCGCCAACAAAAGCTTTGTTGAAGATCACGAATTTGCTGTCAGCGGTGATGATTGGATTATAATCACCGCTCGCGCCGTCTTCTTCGGTTAATTGGACGGCATTCTTACCATCAGTATCCATTCGCCAGATTCGGGCTGTGCCGGAGCGAAGCGAAGAAAAAACGATATATTTGCCGTCAGGAGAAGCAATTGGAGCAAAATCATCTTTGGTTTCCGCAGTTAATTGGCGCGGATTTTTGCCGTCTGCCTCAGCTATCCAGAGGTGTGTGTCATTTCCATCACGGCGAGTGTAAAGCAATTTACCGTCAGCAGTTTGTGCGACTCCGCCTGCACCTTCAAAATTTGGACTGTCGGGAACAACTTGAGTTGCTGTTTTAGTGACTGTGCTGTAATTCCAAATTGAATAGAACGAATCGGATTTGACGGCGATAATGGTTGAATCATCTTGAGAAATCGCAATATTAAAATAATTGTTCGTGTCATTTGTGATGGGTTGAAATTCTCCGGTCGGATAATTAATTCGCCAAATCTGACTCGGAGCATCTTCCTCTTCCCGTGCAGTGATCAAAAATCCTTTGCCGTCTCTGAACCAAACAATATCGCCAATGTTCCACCATTGTTTTTCGCTGATTTTGCGAAAACTGCCGTCATTTGCCGAAATTTCCAGTATATAATTTCCTTTATTGACTCCGCCTATACTGTTTCCGGCACAAATCAAAATTTTATCGCTATTAGGCGACCAGGCGGAAATATTGAAAAAATCAAACGGAGTGCTTTTATTTGAAGTCAAAATTTTAGGGTCTGAACCGTCAATATTGGCGATAATCAAATCATCCCTGCCACCGTTTGAAACATGGCGCAAAAATACCAATCTTTTTCCATCAGGCGAAAAAGTAGGCATACTGTCCACGTCTTCAATTAGTTTTTTAGGCGTTCCGCCAAGCGTTGGAACTTGATACAAAGTGTTAATAGTGCAGTCTTTACCACATTGAGTATAAAGAACATGATTTCCATCCGGCGAGAAATTCACGGTGCGAAAATCAAGGGCATTTGGCTGAACTACGGTCACAATGCTGTCGGTTGCAACCTGACGCACCACCAGACTCCGATTGCCGACATCACCACTGACATAAGAAACATATTTTCCGTCAGGTGACATTGCCGAAAGCCGAATTTTGCCGTTTGTATTCAGCCGCGAAATTTGAGTTTTTTCAAAAGTTTTGACTAAAGAAGTTCCGGAATTACCAAACCATTTGTAAGCCCCAAAAACCAAAGCAGTTAATATCAATAGTGCCACGGTAGCAAAAATCGGTATTTTGAATGATGAGTTTGATTGTGTTAGGGCAACGGTTTTTTCCGGCTGAACGGGCGGAATAGTTGAAACTTGGGTCGGATGACTTGCACTTGCAGTTTGATGAATCATCGTCGGATTTTCGCTCAAACTTAAATCTTTTGGAACAATATGCGTTTGACTTTCCAAACTGATTTCGTGCTCAACCTTGGTCAATAATTGATGCAGATCCGTCGAAAGTTCTTTGATTGATTGATATCGTTCATCAACCTTCTTTTTCAAAGATTTGTTAATTATTTCTTCGAGCTCGTGCGGTGCATTCGGAATAGTTTCAAGAATAGATTTTGGCTCCTGGTAAATAACATTTGCCAATGTATCGCTGGTCGTTGCCCCGTCAAAAGGAGCTTTTCCACGCAGCATTTCATATAAAACAACGCCTAAACTCCAAATGTCGGTGCGTTCATCAATACTCACCCCGCGAGCCTGTTCGGGTGACATATAACGAACGCTGCCGATAACCATTCCGGGTGTTGTTTTGATAATTTCATCAGTCGAAAGATTAGCTTCATTTTCAATGGTCGGTTTTGCCAAACCAAAATCCAAAACTTTGGCGTAGCCATCGTGCCGAATCATTACATTTTCGGGTTTCACATCACGATGAACGATTCGGGCAGAATGTGCCGCAACCAGCGCATCGGCAATTTGAGTAATGATTTTGAGTGCCTGAACAATGTGAAGCGGTGATTGTCGGATCAATTCACGCAAAGTTTTTCCGTCAATCAATTCGGTTGCCATAAACATTTCGCCGTCAACTTCACCGATTTCGTAAATTGTAATGATATTCGGATGGTTTAAAGCAGAAACCGCACGGGCTTCGCGCCGAAAACGACTCTTTTTGGTCTCATCGCCCGCGTAATCGGAATTTAAGATTTTGAGCGCGACATTACGGTTTAGTTCTTCGTCATATGCCGAATAAACTTCTCCCATTCCACCGGAGCCGATGAGAGAGCGAATTTCGTAACGTCCAAATTTTTTTCCGATCAACATTTATTGCAAGCTCACTTGTTAAATAGAAAACACCGCGAATAACCAAATTGTGACACAAATTATTTGACGAAATATAGTAAAAATTTCTTCAAATAATTTTTTACAAAATGGTTTTGGATAAAGTTTAAATTATTGGACAGGTTTCTATTTTCGCATCAAATCTTCGGTGTAAAGTTCGCGGTAGACCCGATAATTTCCCATAACTTTGAAAACGTATGCTTTACTTTCGGCAAAACCGACTTCGGCGGTAAAAATTGCAGGGTCTTTTGGTTTTGAGCGGTTGAGCCAGCGTGCTGCATTGTCTTCGCCGCCGTTATAACTTGCGGCAACTGCTTCATAGAGATTATCAAATTCTTTTTTCAGCTCGCCGATATAAATGCTGCCGATCGCAATATTGATGGTAGGATTATAAAGTTCATCGTCTTTAAGATTTGGAAAACCGGCTTGTTTGTTGTATTTGAGCGCAGTGTCTAAAACAAGCTGCAGCAATCCGCGAGCTGCTGCGGGAGATTTGGCAGTCGGGCGAAAAGTGCTTTCCTGTTTCATGATCGCCAATACAAAACGCGGATCAATTCCGCGAGGTTTGGCATAACGGAGTAATTCATTTCGGTAAGGGGCAGGAAAGTCTTTCAAAAGACCATTTACGGAATAGGAAGTCAATTTGATTTTTGGTGCATTGAGACTGCTCAAACGATCCTGAGCCAAACCTGCATAATACGAAGTAATGTTATTTGGAATCGAAGAATAAACCGCGATTGCCTCATTTGTCCGACCGATTTTTTCCAGCGCAAAGGCTTTCAAATAAGTAACTTCATCGTTTGAGGTCATCGTGTCACGAAAATCATTTAAGGCTTTTAAAGTGTCAGCCGTGACAATGACTTTATCAAATTTTTGCTGGAAGAACTCCATTCGCATTCTGGCAAAAAGTGCGTTGGTTTCCGTTGGCAAACCCATAAAACGCTGACGGGCTTTTTCTACCCAAAGATTCGCATCATCATATTTTTTCGCTTCCCGCAAAGCGTCAATAATATTCAAATAAGAGGTTTCAATCCTTTCTCCGGTCGGATACATTATCGTGTATTGCTCGTAAGTTTTTGCGGCTTCGACATTTTTGCCCAACCGAACCTGACACGCTCCCTTAAAAGCCAAACTTTCGCGCCCTTCTTTGGTGTAAGGAAAGGTTTTGATTGCATCGTCAAAAAAAGTGATCGCCAAGGCATACTCGCGCTCCCACATATACGAGCGACCGATTCCCATAAATGCTTTTGGCATATTGACATCATTCGGATAATTTTCAATTAATTTTTGCCAATGTTCACGGGCGTTTGGAAAGACGCGGTTTGCCATATAAACGTCTGCCCGAAATGAATGTTCTGAGGCTGAAAGGGTCAATAATTTACCTTTTTCATCGCGACTGGTGCGGTCTTTTTCACGGACATCCGCCAAGGTTTTATCGCCGTAATTTTGGGCAAAGATATTTATTGAAAAAATGAATACGATTATTAAGTTTATGATTAGTTTGTTCATTACTACGAAGTGTCGGGAGAAATAGAATATCGCATTTTTAGACGTGAGGAAAATTTAAAAGGTTGCGAAGCAATTGGAAATAGACTTTTTAAAGAGAAAAAAGCCGGAATCAAACTACGACCGGCAAAAAAATAATGTTAGGAGTTTCAAGTGGGAAACGGGGGAGAAACGAATAAAATCCCGTTGCTTTTCAATTTCCCAATAGACTCGACTTTACACGCCTAAGTCAGTTTACAAGTGAGTTTAGTGAAGTTTCGAGGGGTTCAGACAAACCCGTTGCTATTACTTAACCGACGACTTTGTAGTAATAGCGATTTTTTTTCCCAAATGAGGCTCCTACCTCTATATGATAAAAATCCGCAAAACCTTACATACTTTTTTCAAAAAAAATGTAAGTTTTTTTATTGTAAAGATTAAATGCTGTAAATAGTGGGTTTATCTTTTTAAGAAAAAATAAAAAAATTAAAGATAAGTGATACAAATTACAGAATAATTTGCAGATTTAAAGATAATTATCGGTTATACTGGAATTAGTTAGACAACAGAAAATATAGATTCATTTAGTTTCAGATCGATAGAGTTTTTGAAATTATTTTATAAAGAAATGACACCAACAAAAAGCGAAATAACATTCAAATATCAAAGCGGTTTCGGCAATGAATTTGCCACGGAATCAATTGCAGGAGCTTTACCTGATGGGATGAATTCACCGCAAAAACCGGCATTTGGATTGTATGCCGAGCAGTTTTCGGGAACTTCGTTTACTACGCCGAGAGTCTGGAACAAACGCTCCTGGTTTTATCGCCTTCGTCCGAGCGTGTTGCACAAACCTTTTTGCCAGATTGAAAATGGTTTGTTTCGTTCTGCGCCATTTGATGAGATTGTTGCAACACCAAATCAATTGCGTTGGGATGCTTTGGAATTTCCAAAGGATGAAAAGGATTTTATAACCGGAATGACAACTATTGCGGGCTCGGGCGATGGTTCAATGACCGGAATTGCGATTCATATTTATGCTTGCAATAAGTCAATGACCGAACGATTTTTCTATAATTCCGATGGTGAAATGCTGGTCGTTCCCGAAGAAGGACGTTTGCAAATTCATACGGAAGCCGGAGTTTTGTTGGTTGGCGGCGGTGATATTGCTGTTATTCCACGCGGAATGAAATTTCGGATCGAATTGCCTGACGGAAAAGCCCGTGGTTACATTTGCGAAAACTACGGAGCAAATCTGCGGATTCCTGATCTGGGTCCGATTGGGGCAAATGGTTTAGCGAATCCGCGTGATTTCGAAACGCCTGTCGCTGCCTTTGAAGACCGCGAAGGCAATTTTGAATTGGTTACCAAATTCGGCGGAAATTTGTTTGCGGCAGAAATTGGACATTCACCACTTGACGCGGTTGCATGGCACGGAAATTATGCGCCTTACAAATATGATCTGCGAAGATTTAACACCATCGGTTCAATTAGTTTTGACCATCCTGACCCCTCAATTTTTACGGTTTTAACCAGTCCGACTGATTCAGCCGGTGTAGCAAATTTGGATTTTGTTATTTTTCCTGAACGCTGGATGGTGGCGGAAAATACCTTTCGTCCGCCGTGGTATCACCGCAATATTATGTCGGAATATATGGGTTTGGTTTACGGACAATACGATGCTAAAGAAGAAGGTTTTGTCAAAGGCGGCGGCTCTCTGCACAATTGTTTTTCCGCCCACGGACCTGATACGGATGGATTTGAAAAAGCGACCAATGCCGATTTGAAACCGAACAAATACGAGGGCACTTTGGCTTTTATGTTTGAAACCAGACATCTTTTGCGTCCGACCAAATTTGCAATGGACACCGAAGCGTTGCAGAAAGATTATTACGAATGTTGGCAAGGTTTAAAGAAAAATTTTAAAGGATAAGCTTTTTGACCGACTCATTTAATTAACAAAGTATTAGAAATGTTGGCAAAGTTTAAAGAAAATTTAAATAGTTGTTAAATGTTTCTCATTATTGGATAATAGATATTCAGAAATTTTTACTGTCGAAGTATTCTTCAATGAGCCAAACATTACAAGTTTTTTTAACGCAAATAATTGATTATGCGGGTCTATTCCCGCCGTCACAGGTTTCGATGGCAGTTGCCGTCCAAAATTTTGCCGCCTATCAAAAAAGTGAATACTCCTGGATGCTTGGAAGATTTATCGTTCCGGTCGGGCGTTTAGACGAGTTTTCAAATGAAGCCGAATCGCATTTGACCGAGGGAAAACCCTGGCAATTAAGCGTTTTGGCAAGTGAAGATCTGGCGGAAACTTTGGAAAAAGTTAGCGAATTTAATTTACAAAACGAAGGCAAAGCTAAAATTGACACGCTTGAGGTCAAAGTTGAAAACGCCGAAAGTATTAAAGACTCCGCCAAGATCATTCCGCCCGGAATAACTGCTTATTATGAATTTCCGCCTGATGAAATTTTAGCGGATTTTATTACTGCTCTGGCAATTCACAAACAACGCGCCAAAATTAGGACGGGTGGAATAACTGTTGATGCTTTTCCGTCAACCGATGCAATTATTAAGTTTATGCGGATTTGCATTGCGGCGAACGTTCCTTTCAAAGCAACTGCCGGACTACATCATCCGGTGCGCTGCACCAAACCTTTGACCTATGAAGCAAATGCGCCAATCGGAACAATGCACGGATTTTTAAATCTGTTTTTGTCCGCCTGTTTTTTGCGTCAGGATTTAAATAATTCATCCGTTCATCGCCTGATGAATGAAACGGAAAGCGAAAATATTAAATTTAACGAAGAGAAAGTCCGTTGGGCAGACCAAAATATTTCTGCCAACAATATTGCGCTCACCCGGCAGAAAAATGCGATCTCATTTGGCTCGTGTTCATTTCTGGAGCCGGTTGAGGATTTGCAGAGTTTAGGATTACTATAAAAAGAAAATTAAGAATTGTAGGGGCAGGTCTTGTGCCTGCCCGGTGAACTTAGCGAATATTACGTTACATTCTACAACGTAAATTTTTCAGCCATTCGGCTGATTGGGCAGGCACAAGACCTGCCCCTACTTTGTTTATGACTTACGAAATTAACGAAACACACGATATTAACTTAAAAAGCTGGGTTGAATCCGCCAATGACCCAAATACAGATTTTCCGATTCAAAATTTGCCTTTTTGTATTTTCTACAATAATGAAAAACACGAACAAATTCACATTGGAGTTTTAATCGGCGATTTTGTTTTAGACCTTGATGCCTGCTATGACAAAGATTTCTTTGATGAAACTTACAAAGAGTTCTTAGGAAATAAAAGGTTGTGGTCATGTCTTGATGGCTTAATGGATTTTACTTTGGAAAAAAGATTTGAACTTAGAAAACGAACTCAACAATTATTATCAGAAAGTTTCACCGAAAAAGAAGAACTTGAGAATTTTTTGCATAAAAGAGCAGATTGTGTTTTTGAAGATAACCCTGCTGTAATCGGTGATTACACCGATTTTTACGCCTCAGTTTTTCACGCAACCAATGTTGGCGCAATGTTTCGACCTGATAATCCGTTGCTTCCTAATTACAAATGGGTTCCGATTGGTTATCACGGGCGGGCTTCGTCAATCGTAGTTTCGGGAACAGAAATCAAACGTCCGAAAGGGCAAAATCGAGCCGATGCCGAACAGCCGCCGGTTTATATTCCCTGCAAAAATTTTGATTACGAAATGGAAGTCGGATTTTTTGTCGGCAAAGGCAATCAAATGGGCGAAACGATTCCGATTGAAAACGCCGAAGAACATATTTTCGGTTTGTGTCTCGTTAATGATTGGTCGGCGCGTGACATTCAGGCTTGGGAATATCAGCCGTTAGGTCCTTTTCTTGCCAAAAATTTTGCCACGACGATTTCGCCGTTTGTGGTGACGATGGAAGCACTTGCGCCTTTCCGCACGAATGCTTTTGTCCGTGACGAAGGCGATCCGCAACCGCTTCCGCATCTTTATTCCGAACAAAATCAAAGGCAAGGCGGATTCGACATCAATTTAGAAGTTTATCTGCAAACCAAGAAAATGCGTGAAGAAGGTGAAGCACCGTTTTTGCTTTCTAAATCGAACACCAAAGATTTGTATTGGACTTTTGCCCAAATGCTTACGCATCACGCTTCCAACGGCTGCAACCTGCAAACTGGCGATTTGATGGCTTCGGGAACGGTTTCGGGACGAGAAAAAAATGAGCGTGGTTGTTTGCTCGAACTAACCTGGCGCGGCAAAGAACCAATCGAATTACCAAACGGCGAAACTCGCAGATTTTTAGAAGATTACGACGAAATCATTATGAAAGGCTATTGCGAGCGCGAAGGTTTCAGACGAATCGGTTTCGGTGAATGTCGCGGGATGATTCTTCCGGCTGATTAAGATTTTAGCCACGAACAAACACGAAAAAAACACGAAGATTTATTTTTTGCTTTTTCTTCATGTTATCTTTGTGTTACTTCGTGGATAAAAATTTTATGAAAAGTTTTGCCGAAATCCAAGTTTTGAAGTTTCCCGAATCGCAACTGCAAAAAGATGTTTTAGCGGTTGAAGAGCCTCTGGAAATTCGGCTTGGCTTTTACGCTCAAAGTAAATTTACCCACAAAGCAATTTCGATCACGATGCGAACACCCGACCACGATTTTGAACTCGCGGCGGGTTTTCTTTTTACCGAAGGAATTTTGCAAAATAGTTCGCAAATTTTTGAAATCAAACATTGCGGAAAAATCGGTGAAGGTTTTACAAATACGGTTCGGGTTGATTTGCAGAAAGATGTAAAGTTTGATTTCAAACGGCTTGAACGGCATTTTTACACCAGTTCGAGTTGCGGTGTTTGCGGAAAAAGTTCGATTGAAGCATTACAAACCGGCGTTAAAAGAATCGAATCAAATTTACAAATCAAATCTGATTTAATTCATCAATTGCCCGACATTTTACGCGAATCTCAAACTGTTTTTAACGAAACAGGCGGACTTCACGCTTCGGCTTTGTTTGATGAAAACGGTAATTTGGACATCGTGCGCGAAGATGTCGGGCGGCACAACGCACTCGATAAAGTTATTGGTGCGAAGTTTTTAGCAAACCAAACTCCTTTGTCCGATAAAATTCTATTGGTCAGCGGACGGGCAAGTTTTGAATTGGTGCAAAAGGCTTTAATGGCGCAAATTCCGATTTTGGCGGCAGTGGGTTCGCCTTCGAGTTTGGCAGTCGAATTAGCCAAAGAATTCGGGATGACATTGATCGGTTTTGTGCGCGATAATCGTTTTAATATTTATTCAGGGGAAGAGAGCGTTATTTGATTGCCCGCGAAACACGCTAAAAACGCGAAAGAAAAACAAATTTAATTTTAGCGTCTTTTCACGTGTTTCGCGGGCTAAAAAATTATGAGTAATTCATCAAAAGTCCAAGCTGAAACGCCCGAAGAATTTGAAGATTTAAGCGTTTCTAAACCGCCGGAATCCGCCGCCGGATTAAAATCTGCGTATCTGACCACCAAAAATGCGATTAGTAAAATGGGGCTTTCAAGATCTTCCAAAGGACTTTCCAAAATCAATCAATTCGATGGTTTCGATTGCCAATCGTGTGCGTGGGCGGATGACACGGAAACGCGAAAGATAATGGAATTTTGCGAAAATGGAGCAAAAGCATTGGCTGACGAAGCCACGAAAAAACTTCTCACCGCTGATTTTTTTGTCGAAAATTCCGTTGCTGAATTATCAAATCGTTCTGATTATTGGCTCAATGCCCAAGGTCGGATTACTGAGCCGATGTATTTGGCGGAAAATGAAACTCATTACAAACCAATTAGTTGGGAAAATGCTTTCAAAATTATTGCCGAAGAATTAAATTCGCTTTCTTCGCCCGATGAAGCGATTTTTTACACTTCAGGCAGGACTTCCAACGAAGCCGCGTTTCTTTATCAACTTTTTGTCCGAATGTTTGGCACAAATAATTTGCCCGATTGTTCAAATATGTGCCACGAATCAAGCGGCGCAGCGTTGAGCGAAACCATCGGAATCGGCAAAGGCACGGTCAAACTTGATGATTTTGAAGAGTGCGATTTGATTTTGATAATCGGGCAGAATCCGGGAACGAATCACCCGCGAATGTTGGTCACGCTCGAAAAAGCCAAAAAACGCGGGGCGAAAATTATTTCCGTCAATCCTTTACCCGAAGCAGGTTTACTAAATTTCGTTAACCCGAATCCACAGGAACATCCGTTGACTTTTCCCTTTAGAATGTTGGGAAATATCGCCACAAAACTTTCTGATTTTCATTTGCCGATTCGCATCAATGCGGATATGGCTTTTTTGCAGGGCGTTTCAAAATTGTTAATCGAGGACGGAACAGCGATTGACGGCAAATTCATTGAAGAAAAGACTTCCGGGTTTGAGATGTTTGCCGAATCACTCAAAAAAGTTGATTGGAAAGACATTACGGAACAATGCGGATTGAATTTTGAGCAAATTAAATCTGCGGTTGAAATCATCAAAAACTCAAAGAAAATCATCACTTGTTGGGCGATGGGGTTGACCCAGCACAAAGACTCGGTTGCGACCATTCAGGAAATCGTCAATCTCCATCTTTTGCTTGGACAAATCGGCAAAAGCGGCGCAGGACTTTGCCCGGTTCGCGGACATTCCAACGTGCAAGGCGATAGAACTGTCGGGATTTGGGAAAAGCCGAAACCTGAGTTTTTACAATCACTTGAACGCGAATTTGATTTTACTCCGCCAACCAAACACGGATTTGATACGGTCAATTCGATCAAAGCAATGCAATCTCGCACAGCTAAAGTTTTCTTTGCAATGGGCGGCAATTTTCTTTCCGCCACGCCTGACACAAAATTCACGGCGGAGGCTCTGCAAAAAACAAATTTGACGGTGCAAATCATCACCAAATTAAATCGTTCCGCACTCGTCACGGGCAAAAAAGCCTTGATTTTACCACCGCTTGGACGTTCGGAAATTGATTTGCAAAACGGCAAAGAGCAATTTGTCACCACCGAAAATTCGATGGGAAATGTGCAAATGTCGAAGGGCGTTTTAGAATCTGCGTCCAAAGATTTGCGGAGTGAAGTTTGGATAGTTTGTGAACTTGCAAAAGCCGTGTTGGGCAAAAATTGGGATGAATTTAAGAATGATTACGACAAAATCCGTGAGGCGATTGAGCGAACGATTCCGGGTTTTGAAAATTACAACGAACGAGTCAGACAACACGGCGGCTTTTATTTGCCGAACAAACCGCGCATTGGTGAATTTCCGACCAAAAACGGAAAAGCAAATTTTACAACGCACGAATTAACGATTCGCAAGTTAAAACCCGAGCAATTTTTACTGATGACGATTCGTTCGCACGACCAATTTAACACGACAATTTACGATTTGAATGACCGTTATCGCGGTATCAAAAATGAACGGCGAATAATTTTTTTGAATCCCGAAGATATGCGCGAATTTGGTTTCAAAAGTGGTCAGGTTGTTGATCTGACCAGCTATTTTGAAGACGGCGAGCGTCACGCAAATCATTTTATTGCAGTGCCTTACGAAATTCCGAAACGATGCGCCGCCACCTATTTCCCCGAAGCGAATTCGCTGGTTCCAATCGGCAGCACAGCAGAAAAAAGCAATACGCCAACCTCAAAATCTGTGGTGATTACGATTGCCAAAAATGGTGATGAGCAAGTCGGAAAATTTAATTATGATTTTTTAGCCCGCGAATAAACGCGAATGAACGCGAAAAAAGAAAAAAATAATTTTAGCGTCTTTTCGCGTATTTAGCGGGCAATCTAACTAATGGGTTGTGAATCATTTATCTTAATCGGCGGCAAATCTTCCCGAATGGGCGAAGACAAATTTTCGTTGGCTTTGAATGGCAAAACCTTTCTCGGAATTGCGTTTGAAACTTTGCAAAATTTTGGAAAAGTTACTGTTGTGGGCAATAGGTCAGAACCATCTGCGTTAGCCGATGGTTTAAGTTTGATAAAAGACATTTTTCTAAATCGGGGGGCATTAGGCGGAATTCATTCGGCTTTGATTCATTCAAAAAGTGATTGGACGATAATTTTAGCTTGCGATTATCCCTTTGTAAGTATTGACTTGATTAAGTTTTTGCAGAACCTTACCGAATCCAAAACAGATTTTGACGCATTTGCGCCGATTCAACCAGACGGAAAAATTCAGCCCCTTTGTGCGATTTATAAGACCGAAACTTGCCGAAAAATTTTGTCGGAAATGTTGGAAAATGAACACGAAAAATACTCGGTGCACGACTTTTTGAATCAAATCAAAACCCGTTACGTTGAATTTGCAGAGATCGCTCATTTACCAAACTCAGAAAACTTTTTCTTTAACGTCAACACGCCCGAAGATTTTATTTTAGCCGTGAAATTACACGAAAATTATACGAAAAAAACTCTTATCGGAATTTTGAAAATGACTGAGGATGATCTTGCAAAAGTGTTGGAAATTCAGCAGGAAGGTAATTTGAGTCATTGGAGTTTTGAAGATTATAAAGGTGAAATTTTTCGGAATAATTCGTTTTCAATTGTAGCTAAAGTTGCTGGTCAAACGGTCGGTTTTTTGGTTGGACGTTTGATTGCTGAAGATTATTGTGCAGAGCTTTACAACATTGGAGTATCTCTTAATTTTCGTCGGCAAAAAGCGGGAAATAAATTGCTCGAAAGTTTTATTGAATATTGTATTAAAAATGAGTTAGAAAAAATCTATTTAGAGGTGAGGGCAACAAACGAAACAGCAATCGGATTTTATTTGAAAAATAATTTTACCGTTCTTTCAAAACGGAAAAACTTTTATTCAAATCCGACCGAAGATGCGATTTTGATGGTCAAAGAAATTTCATCCACGAAGTAGCAGCAATCACACACGAAGATTTTTACAAATTGCTTTTACTTCGTGTAATCTTCGTGTATCTTCGTGGATAAATTTATGAGCAAATACGACAAACAAGATCGCGGCAACCTTTCCGCTTACGAAGAATATTTTGCCGGAATGGACAAATCAATGCAGCAGAAAATTGCGTTGACAACGGCGCATTTTCCTTCGCACGGGAAAATCGCCGATATGGGAAGCGGTTCGGGCAGCGGAACTTTTGATTTGGCTAAGTTATACGAAAATCTAACTTTAGTCGGCGTTGATATAAATCCCGTCACGGTCGAGTATTCGCGGAATCATTACAAATTGCTGAATCTGAGTTTTGAAACGGGCGATATTGCCGACAATGTTTTTCCCCAAGAATCGCTCGACGGAATTTTGGATTCGTCCGTTTTGCATCACGTTACGAGCTTTAACGGGTTTGATGTGAAACAAATCAACCGAACAATTTCTAATCAAGTCGCTCAATTAAAACAAGGCGGAGTTCTAATTATTCGTGATTTTGTCGTGCCTGATGAAGCCGAAAAGTTAATTTATTTGGATTTGCCGAACAATGACGGAAAGGAAAAAGGCGAAATTCCAGAGCTTTCTACCGCCGCGCTTTTTGAAGTTTTTGCCCGAAATTTTCGCTCAAGTTTGAATTTGGATTCAGGCGTGCATTTTGAAAAAGCCGATTGTCCGCGTGAGAATTTTTTGCGTTTCAAAGTCACTCTGCGAACCGCCGCCGAATTTGTTTTGCGGAAAGATTATCGTGACCATTGGGAACCCGAACTTTTAGAAGAATACACTTATTGCAGTCAAACTGACTTTGAGTATCTGTTCAAAATACACGGCTTACGCATTGTTGTTTCGATGCCGCTTTGGAATCCGTGGATTGTTTCCAACCGTTTTGCCGGGAAGTTTTATTTGTCGGATTTAGAAGGAAATCACGTTCATTTTCCGCCTACAAATTATCTGATCGTTGGCGAAAAAATCAAACAAACCGAAGGCAATCAAATTTTGGAATGCGGAAATGCTGACGAAGAGCCGAATTTTCTCAAACTCAAAGCGTATCGGCACAAAGAAACGAATCAAGTTTTTGAACTTGCCGAGCGTCCGAATCAGACTTTTGACCTTTTGCCTTGGTTTGAAGACTCTGACGGACAGCTTTTCGTTTTGGCAAAAAAAGATTTTCCGCGCCCGATTGTCAATGCTCAACGACAGGAAAAACATTTGAACCGGGCAAATTATTCAGGTTATTTGACCGAACCGATTACGGCGATTGTGAAATCCGAAGAAAATTATCCACAGATGAACACAGATGAACACGGATTTTTAGAAAACTCTGCGTCTTTGCGTCTCTGCGGTGAAATTTTGCGTGAACGTGCAAATCTTGCCGAAAATGAAATTTTATCAATTAGCAAACCAACTTTTTGTTTTCCATCACCGGGCGGGGTTGATGAACAAGTGCAAAGTTTTTTGGTGCAGATAAAGCCTTGGGAACGCGAGCCGTTTGAGATTGAAAACTATTCGCCTTTCACGAGCGCGGGCGTGGTGCGCGAGCTTGATGCATTGCAGGTTTTGCGGGCGGCGCACGTTGGCGGGATGTTTGATGCGCGGCTGGAAACCAATATTTACCGCCTTTTGCGCGAATTAAAACGCTCGGCGGGTTCGTGGATCGGCGCGGAAATTGAACCGATTTCGCAAAGGTTGAATATCCAAATTGAAAAGGATTTTGATTTGGAAAAACGGGAAGTTTTTGAGCCTTGCGAATTAAAAGAAAATAAATTTTTGCAGCTCGAAAGGGCGGAATTTATCGAATACGATTCGACGGGCGACCATTTGAAACGAGCCGAGTTTGAATATGTCATTCCCAAAAATCTCAGCAAAAACACGGTCACGGCAATTCCTTTTTTCAAAGCTGATAACGAAATTTTTGTCGGTATCGAATACCGCGATTTGCCTGCGGTGCAACGATTTACAGGGAATTCAAATCTCGCCTGTGTTCCGGCGTGGCGTTTGCCGAAAACGGTTTCGCACAAGTTCGATATTGAGCCGTTTTTGCAGGAAAAATTCGCAAATGATTTTAATGTTTCAATAAATAAACTCTGGGAACTCGGCGGTTCATTTTTTACCAGCGCGGGAATTACGCCCGAAATTATTTATCCAATGGCGGTTGAATTAAAAGCGGAAAGTTTGGACGAAACCGATTTGAAATTTTTTAATTTGAAAACCTTGTTGGAAAAGATTGGGCAAATTCAGGACGCACATTTGCTAATTTCGTTAAATCGTTTAGCGCACGCTTTAGGAATTTAGTCAAAATTTTGCAAGAGTTGACACGAAATAACCTTGAGTTTATATTTGAAATCGTCGAAAAGGGGCAAATCGGTAAACGTCAGTCCGATTCTTTCCGAATTTTTTGGAAAGTCCCATCTCCACAAGTATTTTGTGCGAACCCGCGACAGCTATTTGGCACGTTTTAGTGTCAGAAGGCTTACGCGGGTTTTGCTATGCCTTAAATTTGTTCATCGAAATCCCGTGTAAGCTCAAAAAAAATACAAATTTTAAGGAGTTTACAATGTCAAAAATTGAAGCAAACAAAGGGATTATTACCCAAATTAATGTTTTTAAGGTGAAGCCTGAAAATATGCAGGCTTTGATAGATTTATTGATTGAAGCTGCGGAAGCTGTGAAAGATACGCCCGGTTGGATTTCTGCTAATTTTCATCGCAGCTTGGATGGAACACGACTTGTGAATTACGCTCAATGCGAAAGTTATGAATCGTGGGAAGCCGTTATGAAAAAACTCGTTGAGGGAAATTTTCTCAAACGTAATAAAGAATTAGCCGAAGCTAATCCGGGGCTTTACGAGGTAATTTATACAGTTGAGAAGGACAACTAATTTATTCAATTAGAATTTAGCCAAACACAAAAGGACACAAAATACTTTCGTGAAATTTCGTGTCCTTTTGTGGCTAAAAATTAACTCGCCATTGCGTAGATGTCCCTCAAAACAGGCACTTTAAAGCCGAAATGTTTATAAGCCGCCGCCGTTGCAATTCGTCCGCGTGGAGTGCGGTTGAGAAAACCGATTTGGATTAAATACGGTTCGATGACTTCTTCGATTGATTCGCGGTCTTCCGAAATCGAAGCGGCGATTGTCCCAACTCCGACAGGTCCTCCGTCAAATTTTTCGATGATTGACAACAATAATTTGCGGTCAATTTCGTCCAATCCGAAGCGGTCAACTTCCATTTCGTCCAGAGCTTTTTGGGCAAGTGCGCCTGTCACTCGTCCGTCTCCGATGATTTCGGCATAATCGCGGATTCGGCGTAAAAGCCGGTTGGCAATTCGCGGAGTTCCGCGTGCGCGTCGGGCGAGTTCGTCTGCGCCTGAGGCTTCGATTTCGACTTTCAAAATCTCAGCCGAACGATGGATAATGATTTCCAAATCCTTTTTCGGGTAAAAATCGAGGTGATTAACAATCCCGAAACGTCCGCGTAACGGGGCGGAAATCATTCCGGCTCTGGTCGTTGCGCCTACGAGCGTAAATTTCGGCAATTCGATTTTGATGGAACGGGCGGCTGTGCCTTGTCCAATCATCAGATCAAGCGTGTAATCTTCCATCGCTGGATACAAAATTTCTTCGATTTGCGGTTTCAGGCGGTGAATTTCGTCAATGAAAAGCACGTCGCCCTCTTCCAAATTGGTCAAAATTGCCGCCAAATCGCCCGATTTTTCAACAGAAGGCGCGTGAACGGTTTTCAAACTTGAACCAAGTTCATTGGCGATAATAATTGCCAGACTCGTTTTGCCAAGCCCCGGAGGACCGAATAATAAAACGTGGTCGAGTGCTTCACTGCGGCGCATCGCGGCTTTCAAAAAGATTTTCAGATTGTTGACGATTTTTTGTTGTCCGATGTATTCGTCGAGTTTTTTCGGACGCAAACTCAGTTCTGCCGTCACGTCCTCGATAGTTGCTTCGCCAATTACCAACGCATTTTGACGCGGCGGATTTTCTACTAATTCTAAGGGCATAAATAAAACCTCAATTTATATTTGTTTGAAAATTGTAGGGGCAGGTCTTGTGCTTGCCCAATCAGCCGAATGGCTGAAATATGATGTTAAAAATTAGGTTGATGGTGTTTAATCAAAATGTTCGCTGCGCTCATTAGGCAGGCACAAGACCTGCCCTTACGAGGTATCTTATGCAACCAATTTCAATTCTACTTGCTGCGTTTTTTCTTCTATTTCTTCGGTCAAAGGCTGACTTAATTTATTGAACAGCCAGAGGCGATACACTTCGGCTTCCGGTGCTTTTCCCGTCCAACGGGCGCGGTTCATCATCGTCAAACCCATTTCGAGTGTGTGATGCTGTCCGGCACGATCCTGAGAATTGGAAAAATATCTGTATGCCTGTTCGAGCGTATGAACGCTTTTTTCAGCCGTTGCGACATCTTTGAAACCGAGCTTGCCGCGAAAATATTTGGTGTAAACATTCATCGGATAACCGGTCGAAGTGTAAAGGTCGAAATAGTTGTCAATCAAACCTTCTTTTTGCAAGACCGAACCGACATAACTTGGTTTTGCATTGGTCAAAACTGCAATCGTTTCAATTTCTTTTGTTCCTTCCTTAAAAAGTTGCAAAATCATTTCTTTTTTGCTTTTTTCAACTTCTTTTGTCTCGATCAAAGGAACTTGTTTTACTAATTCTAATGGCATCTTTTTTCTTCTCCTTGTTACATCTGATTAGATGTTGCATCTGTGAAACAAGATGTCTCAATAGTAACTTTTTTTACGCTTTAAATCAAGCGAAAATTTCAATATTTATCGGTGTTTTATCGTAAATTTGAAACGGGAAATTTTAGTAGAAAAATGATAGATTTAGCACAGTTTTTAATGCTAATCAGTAGTTGAAATTAGATTAGCAAACGAAGTTTGCGACATATTTGTAGCCCACATTAAAAATGTGGGTTAATTATCAACCAGAAAGGTTAAAGCCATTGAAAATGGCGACATATTCTATGCCGTTCTCTTCGAGAACTTTGATTTTTTCTCCGTAGTTTACCCACAGTTCCACTGTGGGCTATAGATATTTCGTCATTTTCAATGACTTTATGTATCAGTTTCCAACTTCTGATTCGCATTTTTCTAAAAACGAAGGTGCTTGACCGTATTCCCATTGTTGATTAGCTGTTTCAAAGACTTAATTCCAATCTCCAAATGCTTATCAACAAAATTAGAAGTGACTTTATCATCACTGGCAGAAGTTTTTACGCCGTCGGGAATCATCGGCTGGTCGGAAACCAGCAAAAGTGCGCCGGTCGGAATACTGTTGGCAAAGCCGACGGTGAAAATCGTAGCGGTCTCCATATCAATCGCCATCGCGCGGATTTTGTTCAGATATTTTTTGAATTCGTCGTCGTGTTCCCAAACCCGGCGGTTGGTCGTGTAACAAGTTCCCGTCCAATAATCGCATTTATAATCGCGGATGGTGGTCGAAATCGCTTTTTGCAGGGCAAAAGCGGGCAGAGCGGGAACTTCGGGCGGAAAATAATCGTTGCTTGTTCCTTCGCCGCGAATCGCCGCAATCGGCAGAACGAAATCGCCAACCTGATTTTTCTTTTTCAATCCACCGCATTTGCCTAAAAATAAAACCGCTTTCGGCTTGAGCGCGGACAACAAATCCATACAGGTTGCGGCTGATGCGCTGCCCATTCCAAAGTTGATAATCGTAATGTTTTCGGCAGTCGCGCATTGCATCGGTTTGCCTGCGCCGATGACCTCAACCTTGTGCATCGCCGCGAATTTTTCGATGTAATTATGAAAATTGCAGATTAGAATGTATTTACCGAAATTTTCCAACTTCTCGCCCGTGTAGCGCGGGAGCCAATTTTCAACGATTTCTTTTTTTGTTTTCATTAACCTTAGATTTTTTATTTTAATGGCGGATTAGTCAAATAAGCGGCAAACAAAACATTTTAACTTAAGTTTGCCAACAAAATTTCCCTTAATTTTTTGATTCCTTCCTTGATTTGAATTTCGTTAAAAGCAGTGTAGCCAATGAAGAATCCGCCGCGCAGTTTCTGTTCAAGACAACTGGCGGAAATCGGCGTGAGTTGGAGATTTTCTTTTCGTGCGGCTTGGAAAATCTGCCAATCATCAACTCCTTCGGGAAGCCAGCCGATCAGGTGCATTCCAGAAGTTGCAGGTAAAATTTCTAACATTCCTTTGAGATGTTTTTGCGCTTCTTCGACTAAAACTTGCTGGCGTTTCTGATAAATTCCGCGCATTTTGCGGAGATGTTTGGTAAAATGTCCGTCGGAAATAAATTCAGCTAAAACTGCCTGATCTATTTGTGGAGAATGCCAATCGCGCAAGGCTTTAGCGGTTTTGAAAACCTCGACCAAATCTTTCGGCGCGACCAAAAATCCTAGTCGCAAAGCCGGAAAAACCGTTTTGCTGAAAGTGCCGATGTAAATGACCGAGCCGTGCCGGTCAAGTCCTTGCAAAGAGGCGAGCGGACGAGCTGCATAACGATATTCGCTGTCGTAATCGTCTTCGATAATAAAAGATTCGGTTTCCCGCGCCCATTCGAGCAAATTCATTCGCCGAGCTAAACTCATCGTCATTCCGAGCGGATATTGATGTGATGGAGTGACGTAAATGAGACGCGGATTTCGGCTTTTGGTTTTGGCTTCTTCCAGCTCAAAACCTTCTTTATCAACCGAAACGGGAATTAATTTTGCACCGATTGCCGAAAAAACATCCCGCGCACCGAAATAAGTCGGGTCTTCCAGACAAATTTCATCATTTTTGGAAAGAAAAACAGAGCCGATTAGATCAAGCGTTTGTTGAGTGCCGTTGGTAATGATGATTTGTTCGGCGGTGCAAAAAACTCCGCGACTTTGGTATAAATGATTGGCAATTGCCTCGCGCAAAGGCGGAAATCCTTGAATATCACCGTAGGAAAATATTTTTGAATTTGCTGATTTTAACTGTTTCTGCAAAATCTTTGACCAAATTTCAAAAGGGAATTCGTCAATCGCCGGAATTCCATGCCGAAAAGGTAAAATGTTTTGCGTGTTATACGGACGCAAAATCCTTTCGCCGTTGTGAGCTAAATAATCACCAAAATTGGAAAGTTTGAAAGTTCGATTTGTAGTTTCTGTCTGTTTTTTTTGAGGTTTTTCGGCATTCAAAAAATCCTCGGGCAATCGCGCTGCCACAAAAGTTCCCGAGCCTGTTTTGCTTTCGAGATAGCCTTCGGCAAAAAGCTGTTCATAGGCATTAATAATCGTCATTCGCGCCACATTGAGTTGCTTTGCCAATAGACGGGTTGCCGGAAGCTGAGTTTTCGGTTGTAACTTTCCGTGTAAAATTAATTGCCGGATTGAGTCGTAAATTTGCCGATAGATCGGAACGTCTGAATTTTCGTCAATCAGGATAAACGGAATTTGTTCTTTGTTCATAAAAGCGGTCTATGTGTTTTGATGGAAATTGGCACTTGTGGAAAGACCAATAGGTAATAAAATAAACTGTATCTGAATACTTCCTTTAAGTAAAACTGACCAGCAGGCGGAAAAGGCAATTTTTAAAGGTGTGTTTTCAAATTTTGGTTACAAAATCTCTAAAAACTGCCATTCCGCTGACTTTAGCTGCCAAAGCGCAATGAAGTTGTCACGCGAAACAGAACGATTATGTTTTTAGTAGTTTTAGGAAGTAAAATAATACTCTAAAAATAATCTCTAAGGCAGGACAAGCAATGAAACTATCAGCAATTTTGCTTTTGATTTTTTGCACAGCAATTTCATTCGGTCAAACTACTAAACCTTTCATTTTAGGTGAAATTACAGAAATTCAATCGGTCGAATTAGGTGAAAAACGAATCTTAAATATTTATCTTCCCGAAGGTTATAAGCAAGAAGAGGCAACAAAATATCCGGTTGTTTATTTGCTGGACGGTTCGGCGGACGAAGATTTTATACACATCGTCGGGCTTTATCAATTTAACAATTTTTCGTGGATAAATCGGGTTCCGAAATCAATCGTGGTCGGGATTGCCAATGTTGACAGGCGTCGTGATTTTACCTTCCCGACCACAGTTGCCGAAACTTTGAAAAAGTCGCCGACTTCCGGAAAATCAAGTAAATTTATCGCTTTTATTGAAAAAGAATTACAACCCTTTATTGAAAAGCAGTATAAAACCGATGGCTCGAAAACCATTATCGGACAATCTTTGGGCGGACTTTTGGCAACCGAAATTTTGTTTAAGAAGCCTGATCTTTTCAATAAATACATTATCATCAGTCCAAGCTTGTGGTGGAATAACGGGAGTTTATTAGACTTTAAACCGGAACCGATTCAGCAAAAAACCGATATTTATATTGGAGTCGGCAAAGAAGGCTTAACACCTAATCCGATTCCTCGTGTGATGGAAGTTGATGCAAATTTGCTGGTAGAAAAGATCAGAAAAGCCGAAAATAAAAATATCACGGTTTATTTTGATTATTTGCCGCAGGAAGATCACGCAACTATCACACACCAAGCCGTTTTTAATGCGCTTAGGCTCTTATATCCTGTAAATAAAGAGCTAAGTAAATAGTTCAAAGTAGATTTGTCTAAACCTTTTGCCATTACCGAAAAATAAAAATGAGGAGTGTTACAAACAAATTTTATGAAAAAAGAAATTTATCCTTGTCTCTGGTTTGACGGCAAGGCAAAAGAGGCAATGTCATTTTATGTTGATGTTTTCGGCAATTCAAAAATTACCGAAGAAAATCCGATAGTTGTCAATGTCGAAGTGTGCGGACAAAAGTTCATGGGGTTGAACGGCGGACCGCAATTTAAAATTAATCCGTCAATTTCGTTTATGGTGCAATTCGATACCGAATCTGAAACCGAAGCGGCTTGGCACAAATTAATCGAAGGTGGTTCGGCAATAATGGGGCTGGACAAATACGAATGGAGTCCAAAATATGGCTGGGTGCAGGACAAATTCGGTGTTTCGTGGCAGTTGATAACCGGCAAAAAAGAAGATTTCGGACAAAAGTTTTCACCAACGCTGATGTTTACGGGAGAACAATGCGGGCGAGCCGAAGAGTCCGTCAAATTTTATACATCACTGTTTGAAAACTCAAAAATTGACGGAATTTTGAAATATTCCCTGAACGACGCGGACAGAGAAGACCTTGTAAAACATTCGCAATTCACCCTTAACGGCAATGTTTTTATGGCAATGGATAGTTCGCATCTGCCTCAATTTGCATTCAACGAAGGAATTTCATTTGTTGTCGAATGTGATACACAGGACGAAATTGACTATTTTTGGAGCAATTTCACAGCGGATGGCGGACAGGAAAGTATGTGCGGCTGGCTCAAGGATAAATTCGGTGTATCGTGGCAAATTGTCCCTTCGATTTTGGGAGAATTGATCCGTGATCCCGAACGCGGACAAAGAGTAATGAATGCTTTTCTGAAAATGAAAAAGTTTGAGATCGAAAAACTATTGAATGCTTGAGGTTGAGGCTATGAAAAAACTTAATTTACCACTAACTGTTTTAATTACCGGATTAATTGCCGGAACATTGGATATTCTCTCCGCCATTTTTATTTTGGCGGGGGGGAATGCCATTGGAACGCTCAAATATATTGCCAGTGGTGCTTTTGGCAAAGCGGCTCTTGAGGGCGGAAATGAAATGGTGGTTTACGGCTTGATCTTTCATTACATCATTGCGACTTGTTGGACGACCGCCTTTATTCTGCTTTATCCGAAATTAAAATTATTGCATTGGAATAAATGGTTAAATGCAATTGCTTACGGTTTAATTGTGCAGACTCTGATGAGCTTTGTCGTTTTGCCTCTGACCAACATTGCGCCGCGAACTTTTAATCTGTGGGGTTTTACCAAAAACGCCTTGATTTTGATGTATGCCATCGGTTTACCGGCGGCGTTGATGGCGGCTTGGTTTTATAAAAAAGAGGAAAGTTTGTGAAAAGGTTAAACTCGATTGATATTGTTCGTGGAATCGTAATGATTATTATGGCGTTAGATCATGTCCGCGATTTGATTCACGTCAATTCAATTACCCAAAGCCCGATTGATCTAAAAACCACTACCCCGATATTATTTTTTACCCGCTGGATCACTCATTTATGTGCGCCGACATTTGTTTTTCTGGCGGGAACTTCGGTTTATTTGTCGTCTAAAAACAGTGAAATTTCGGAAACACGAAGTTTTGTCATTAAACGCGGAATCTGGCTGATAATTGTGGAGTTTACACTGGTTAATTTAGCTTTATGGTTTGATTTGGGATTTCATATTTTTATTTTTGAGGTGATTGCGACAATCGGTTTCGGCTTTATAATTTTGGGATTACTGCTCAAACTTAAACCGACAACGATTGGAATTATCGGTTTGGTCATTATCTTTTGCCATAATTTATTGCCGCTGATTCATTTTGGACAAGATTCGGTGATTAAAAATATCCTGATGCCGCTTTTCGGTTCGGCGGCTTATCCGCTTGGAAATATGGCTTTCATAATAGGCTATCCGCCGATTCCGTGGCTCGGAATAATGTTGGTCGGGTTTGCCACCGGAAAGTTTTTTGACCTTGATTCGGAAATCAGGAAAAAACGATTTCTGCAAATCGGGATCGGTTCGCTTGCGTTGTTTGTAATTCTCAGATTGATAAATGTTTACGGTGATCCTGTGCCGTGGACTTATCAAACGGACGCAGTTTATACATTTCTTTCATTTTTTAATGTTACTAAATATCCGCCGTCACTTTTGTTTGATTTGGCGACTTTGGGAATTATGTTTTTGATGTTGGCTTTTGCTGAAAACGCCAAGAACAAATTCACCGATATTGCAAATGTTTACGGCAGAGTTCCTTTGTTTTATTTCGTGGTTCACCTTTATCTGATTCACTTTATTTTGCTGATAATTTTGTTTTTGCAGGGATTTAGTTTTTCCGCCTTTGAGTTTGCTTCGGGAACTTTCGGCAGACCGAAAAATGCTGTCAGCGGTTTGGATTTATGGGCGATTTATTTGATTTGGATTGGTGTGTTTGCGGTTTTGTTTTTGCCGTGTCGCTGGTATGGAAAATATAAATCAGAACATAAAGAAAAAACGTGGCTGAGGTATTTGTAATATGAAAAGTTTTTTACTTTTCCTGATAATTTTTTGCGTCCCGATTTATGCAACAGCTCAGAATAATTCGTTAGTCGAACAATTGAAACAAAAAACGCAGGAATTGCTTGATGCAGTTGGCGCAGGAAACAAGGAAATTTGGCAGAAATATCTGGCGGAAGGCAGCCTTTACACTGATGAAGAGGGAAATGTCCTGACCAAAGATGAGTTAATCAAAGATTTGCGCCCACTTCCAAAAGGTTACATCGGCTCAATCAAAATTGGCGAAACTAAAGCGTTAGTTCAAGAAAATGTAGTAGTTCTAACACATTTAGACCACGAATCATTGGAACTTTTCGGGCAAAAACTTCTCACAAATTTTCAAACTACCAGCATTTGGGCAAAACAATCCGACGGTGATTGGAAACTTGTCAGCACACAGGTTATTGCCATTCCAAACGAGCGGAAACCTGCACAAATTAAAGCTGAAAAGCTAAATGATTATCTCGGAGAATATGAACTTGCGCCCGATGTTCATTACACAATTACCCGCGAAGGAGATAAGTTATTCGGTCAGCGAACCGGACGAGCGAAAGAAGAGCTGCTCCCGCTTTGCGTTGATATTTTTTATAAAAAAGGCGTATGGCGCGGCGAAAAGGTTTTTGAGCGCGATGAAACGGGAAAAGTTATCAAAATGCTTGATCGCCGGGAAAATAACGATTTGGTTTGGAAAAGGATCAAATGAGTAAAATCTTAATTAGCTATTGAAATTTCTAGCCTAATCAGTTTCCATAAATCATCTTCTCTGATGTATCGAAAAGAGAATTTTGTTGGTAAGGGCTCAGTATCATAATTGCCGGATATTTCCAGCACCTCATAATCATATTGAACAGAAGTTTTAGGTGAAGGTGCGTAAACAGGATTCATTCCTTTTGTCGAGCGAAGAATCGGAACTATATTTGTTCTTTGCGTGATAAATGGCGCAAAAGTGTCGTTAAACTGTTTTACCGTAAATTGTTTCTTAAAAACGGTCGAAACATTGTTCCGAAAATTTGTAAAATCTCCTGCTTCCGCCGCGTTGGTAAAATCCTGCAAACTTGTTTGAACCAATTCATTTAGCTCCTCTTTTTCAGGAACTGGAGGACGATATTCTTCGACTTTGATCGTTAAATTGTAGGTTCCCTTCCACGGATCAGCTTTTTGGCATTCCATCGCTTCAATTTTGTAGTCTCCTGCTTTCGACATTTCAACAATTTGATGCGAGTGACAAGAAGCATCCCAATCGGAAGCATTTTCGCCTTTTGGATCACTGATCGCAATTGAAACGGGTTTATCCGCATCAACCGTCATTTTCTGTCCTTTTCGTAGTCGAATCAGATAAGTTTGCGAATCTTTGTAACCATTTAGAAAGCCTGAAACCGTAACTTTGGTCGCACCTTTCGGAAAGGTTATCCGTTTAGGCGGTTTAGCCGAAACTACAATTGAAAAAGCAAGCAAAACCAGTAGAATTGAAAAGACTTTTTTCATAAATTTTCTCCGCTTACAGATTTAACTCAAAAACTAAAAATCTTCAATGTTTAAGCCGGTTCTTTGGGAAAATTGTTGAGCCATTGACGGAACTTCCGCTGAATCTTCGTCCTGCGTGATTCGTTCAATCCGCCACATTGGGAAAAAATAATTTTGCATTGAATAAAAAGGCTCATTATTGGCAATCGCTCTGCACCAATCATCAAAAGCATTAAGATCAATTCCACGCACAAACACACCCGAAGCGTTTATTTCGTCCAAAACACCAATGATTTTCTCACGCGGATTGTGCAAAACAATGATGATAATATCGCCTGTTTCAACTTTCATAAAGATTGAAAGTTTATCACAGTAGAATTTCAAAAACGTAATTGTGTTTGTGAACCAAATGTTTTATTTAAAACAAAAAAAAGACGGGACTTACGCCCGTCCATCTCAGTTTTTTTAAGTTGTTCAGTTGATTAATTTACATAATAATTCGCAACAGCTTGAAAATAATCTTCTATGCAATCAGCGGTTGCTTTATCAACATATCCGTCAGCTACCAAATCGGCATCACTCGCCCAAATTTGAAAGAATGTCACAAATTTATGAGTTGTTTTACCAAAATTACCGGTGCAATCAAGCGTCGAAATCGGGCAAAATCTGTAAAAAGAATTCAAAGTATCTAATCTTTCCTGAACTTTTTTAATGTCATTTCCTGTCATTCCCTGACGAATGATGCGTTTTAAATAAGACAAATTCGGTGTTTCCATTGGTTTAGGTTTACCCATATTATTATTTCTCCTTTGTATAAATATTTATTTTTGCTCTATCAAGATTTCCTTGACGTGATTGATAATATGAAAATAAAAAAAACTTGACACTACGAATTTAGATAGTAATTTGCAAAAGTAATAAAAAAGATAAATTGTGAATACAAAGAGCTTATGCAAGAAAAGATTAAGGATGTAAAAATTAATCAATAAAATATTCGTGAAAATTGTGGTATTTGCGTAGGGAATTTAAGTCTGAAAAAGCGACTAAGGACAACAAATTTTGCTGATTTTTGTAATAGTCCGATAAAATGTATCGCTCCACTTAAATTGGTTGGAATGAAAAAAAGCCTGATTTTTAGTCAGACTTTTGAAATGAATAAAAAAATACTAAATCGTTTAGAACGAATATTTTACTACCCAAGCTAAAATCATCAGAACAACCCACAATCCGAGCATTACAAAAATTACTTTTTTATTTCGTTTGCCCGTCAGAGCTTGCCAGAGTCCGGCAGCGATAGAAGTAAAACCAAAAGCCGTTACCATTCCCAGAATTAAAAAAGTGATTTTAGCTTGTTCAGGCGTTCCATTAAATTTAGTAGTGGACGAAGGATTATTCATTGCATCATTAATCCACATAATAATTGCCGCCATCGAGCCAACCAGGATTACTCCGATAAAGATCAACACTACGCCTAAAACTCTGATGGTAGTCGGACTTTGATTTGAAGTTGTTAAATTATTGCCCATACTTTATTCCTTATTCGATTTCACAATATTATGATTTATTTTTCAATTAGTTAGAAATTGAAATTAATTCCGGTGCTGAAAAACAAGGAATTTTTGGGTAAAATTGTGGTTCGGTTGTATTGATAATCCACTTGAATTGCCCGTAAACTAATATTTTTGTTTAACTTAATATCCACTCCGCCGCCGAAATTCAGCGCAATTTTGTTTTCTTTGATCTCAGGAAACTGACAATTGGCAGTTCCGGCAGGGCAAGGATCTTTCCCGACCAATTCTTTATTTCTGGCAGCTCCGATCAAAACGTGACCGAACGGGCGAAATCTTTTTTCTTTCAGATTGTCTTTGATTTGAACCCCGCCAAGAAAAGAAGCTGTAGATTGATTTACAAAATAATGATTTGTATCTATGACGATTTTTACGTTTCGTTTCATTTGAGCCGTTTGGAATTTAACTCCGAAAAAACGATTAAAATTTCGGGTAAATGAAAATTTGCTGCCGTGAAATAATTGGTTTTGCTTTTGCGATAAAACGATAAAAAGGTTGTTGTCTTTGATTGATTTTGAAAACGAATATCCGCCGAAGATTTCGTTTTTATTGATTTCGCCATTGGTTTGGGTAAACGCCGTTATGATTCCGACTGAAAAAATTATTGCGATTAATTGTATATATTTCATTGTATTTTCCTCATAAAAAGAGCAGAAACAATCAACTATTGTCTGCGGTTTCTGCTCTCGGATTATTATTTGATTAAAGATTGCTAAAAGAATTAAAAGCGGTCTAAATAATAGTTGTCATTTTTCTTGGGTGCCGGTTCTTCTTCAAATCTGGAATTCAGATATTCTTCCTGTGTTTTGTATTTACCCCAACCGGTTCTCAATTGAATATCCAGATAGTCGTTATATCTGTAATTCATTCGTTCACAGGTTGCCCGGTCAAAATGGCTGTCAGGAATCAAATTTTCGAAGTATTGAAAGAATTTCAAAAATTTTGCAGTTTCGTCCCCAAAATATCCAGTTACTTTAAGAGGGGTGGGAGATGGGCAAAATTTATAAAAGCTGTTTAAATCGCTCAAAATATCTTGCATCCAATCAACATCTTCTCCTTTCATTCCTTTGTAAAGAATTCTCTTGCATTGCGGAACATTTGGAACCATCATTGTTACTCTATCTGACATAAATTTATTTCTCCTTATAATTTCGTTTCTTTATTAATTTTTCATCTCAGCTTTCTGGCTGATGATTTAATGATAGGGAAGTATTTAACCTTTGTAATCGCCTGTTCAGGTAATAAATTTTAGGAAAAATCAATTATTTTTCGTCTTTTTTGTGGTTTTTTTACCCGTTTGGGTAGAATGATTTTTTTGCTTTTATTCTGTTATCAGGTAAAAAAAAAGACGAGCTAAAAACTCGTCTCTTTTAATTGAACAAAAAATTTGTTCGGTTATTTTTGAGCCAGAAAAATGAGTAAAGCGGCAAAAGTAAAAGCAGCTCCGAAAAGTAATAAAACTGCTGTTATCAGCCATAGTTCGGAAAAAGATTTGAGTCGGGAATTTTGCGGACTCTTTTTCATAAAAAGTATCGTAACAGCTTCGCCGATCTTATATTCGGGCGGATTTGAGGCGACTTCGGCTTTCTGCCGGTAAGTTTTTCCCAAAGCCGGCTGATAATCAAAAACCGGAAGATACATCGTTAGTCTGTCATTATTTTTCGACTCTATAAATCTGACAATTTTGCCTTCGGTTTGTTCTGCCGAACGAAGAAAGATAACGGTTTGAATAAATCTTTTGACGGCGAAAAAAAGCAGAAATGCCCCCACCAAACCCATTCCGGCACTTAAATAATAAAGCCACATAATTTCTCCTCTAACAGATATTGATGATTGATAATATTAAGGCGGAGTTTTTAAGTCCGCCGATTTTTGAAAGTTAAGTTGAAAAGATTGAAATTAAAATCTGTAATTGATGCCGAAACGAATGCTGTGCGATTTAAAATCGGTCGAGTATGTATATGGCTGATTTGGAGTAAGAGAACTTCCGCTTGGGAAAAAAGTGGTATAGTTGTTGGTGGTAACCGAATCTCTGCTAAATTGATTAAAAAGATACTCGCCTTTAACTGACCAGTGTTTAGAAACTTTAAATTCTACACCTGCTCCGGCTGTCCAACCTGCCTTTGTTTTGGTAAAACTACCACTTGTTGTATCTTTAAAACCCGGCTCGGAAGGATAGATCAAAAGATAATCTCCGTTATATTTAACATTAGTTATAGCCAATCCGCCTGTTGCATAAAAAAATACTTTTTTAGAAGCCATTCCCACACGCGGACGAACGGATAAAAGCCAATTATTTTTGACTGATTGTGTGATTGTGAAAGGTCTTCCGTTAGCGAATGTAGCGGTTGCAACAACTGATTTATTGAAATTGTGTTCCCCAAAATCCAATTCTGCCCCCGCCAAAAATTTACCTTTTTGAAAGTTGTAACCAAATGTCGCTCCTCCAGTAAAACTATTGGAATTAATTATTTGGGAGCTGGTATTGGTTATTAAATCTGCGCCTGCAACATTATTTGCACCACCGCTGACAGTAGATGTATTCACATTAGCTGCGTTGTTTGTCGTTCCCACATATCCACCGATATAAAAGCCTGTCCATAATTCGTCATTTGAGAGAGAACGTTTTTTCGATGATTCCTCTTTCTTCTCAATTTTTCCCGTTGTTTCTTCATTAATTGCAATTAAAGTTTGTTCCTGAGCGTTGATAGCTACAAGGCTGATGCTGATTAGGATTGCTATTGCGGTAAATTTAATTGTTCTTGTCATTGATTTATTCCTTGTTTATATTTGTCTGCCAGGTTTTGGCGATATTTTGAGAATAAAGATTTTTTGAGGAAGTGTAATCGCCTGTTTAGGTAGAGAATCAGAGTAAGATTTTGAAAATTTTTATTTTTTTTAGCAGATTCATTACCCATCTGGGTAAAAACAAAAAAGACGAGCTGATTTTCTCGTCTTTCTTGAGGAATTATGTTTGTGATTTACTTTAATCCAACAATCTTTCTTTTAATGCTTTCGCAACTGCTTCACTCTTTGAATGGACTTGCAGTTTTTCGTAAATGCGTTTGATATAAAATTTTACGGTGTTGACGCTGTTCTTTAATTCTTTAGCGGCTGTGTTGTAGTTGTGTCCGTCAACCAATAATTTGAGAAGCCGCGTCTCGTGTGGAGTCAGGTCGTAATCAACAGTTTCGGGCGGACGAAATTCACGGAAAAGTTTGATAACTTTCGATGCGACTTCGGGCGACATCGGCGAGCCGCCGTCAACGGCTTCACGCAATGATTCCAAAAGGCGCATCGGCGGAATTCTTTTCAATAAATATCCGTTTGCTCCGGCGCAGAGTGCATCAAAAATCCGTTCGTCGTCGTCGTAAACGGTAATCATCAAAATCAACATTTTCGGGTAGCGTTCTTTGAGGATTTTGATGCCTTGAATGCCGTCCATTCCGGGTAATCCGATGTCTGAAAGAACTACATCGGGAATGTCGCGCCGGATCTTATCCAGAGCTTCTTCCATTGATTGATAACTTCCGGTGCATTTGAAGCCGGGCGTAAAACCGATCAATGAAGCGAGTCCTTCCCGAATATCGTTCTGATCTTCGATGATCGCCGTTTTTATCGGGCTGGTTGTTTTTTCTGCTGTATTTTCCTGTAAAGCACTTATCATTAAACTTTTCTCCAAAAATCTACACTTTACATCTTAACTTTCGTTTTTAATTAAAACATCACCCGTTTAGGTAGAAAATTAAGCAAAAGTTTTATGAATCATTTCATCCTGAAGTAGCGGAACGGATAAAATGATGATTGTTCCTTTGCCGGTTTCAGATTTGATTTCGTATTCTCCGCCTAAATCCTGAGCACGTTTCCGCATATTATTGAGTCCGTTGCCGCCGCGAAACTTCTTCCAATCAGTAGGTCCGTTGCTGTTGAGCTTTTCGGTTTGGTCAAAGCCTTTTCCATTGTCTTCAAAACTGATGATCAGAAAATCATTCCGCATGGAAAATCTGATTTTCGCTTCGGTAGCCTCGGAATGTTTGGCAATGTTATTGACAGTTTCTTTGAAAATTAAAAAGACTTCGCGTCTGATGTTCGCACCAAGCGGAATTTCGTGGTCGGAATCAGGTGCTTGAAACTCCATATCAATATCTTTGGCAGTTAAAATATTCGCGGCAAATCTTCTCATTCTTTGCGTTAGATCCTGCAAATGATCTTTTTTCGGATTAATTGCCCAAACAATATCGCTCATTGTTTCGACAAGTTCATTAGCAACATTAGTAATAACATTAAGTTGTTCACCCGCTTTTCCGTTTTCCTGCTCTTTTTGCCGGGCAAGTTCACTGTAAAGAGAAATTTGCGTTAGCGAAGAACCGATATCATCGTGTAAATCGGTTGCAATTCTGGTGCGGACTCTTTGTAATTCTTTGATCTTTTCTTCTCTGGCTTTTTGTAAAGCCTCTTCAGCACGTTTTCTTTCGGAAACATCACGGGCAATGCCGGTAAAATATCTTTTGCCTTCACGTTCAAATTCACCAAATGAAACTTCCAATGGAATCTCGTGACCGTCTTTATGCAATCCCGGCAGAGAAACTCCTTCCCAATTGATGTTCTTCTGATTGGTTTGCAAATATCTGGTCATTCCCGAATTATGACCATCTCTCATTCTTTCGGGCATCAGGATGGACATTTGTTTGCCAATTAGTTCTTGAGGAGTGTAGCCAAAGACTTTTTCGATGGCTTCATTGACAAAGATAATGTTGCTTTCAGCATCAATAGTTAGAATGGCATCGGAAGCCGTATCAGCCAGAGTTCTGAAACGAATTTCGCTTTCCCGAATCAAGACATTGGCGCGTTTAGTTTCGTCAAGAGCCTTTTCAACCTGATGAGTTTTATGGACACGATAACGGTCTAAGGCAAAGACTGCTCCGGCAACGAAAAGAACTGCTAAGGTCAGAAACCACCAGCTGCGATAGAAAGGTGGACGAATTGTAAATGAAACGATTGCGGGCTTTGAGCTGATCGTTTCGTCGGGATTAACGGTTCTGACCAAAAAGCGGTAAGTGCCCGGTTGAAGATTGGCGAAAGACACAGTTTGCCGTTCATTTGGCTGACTCCAATTTTGATCAGCCCCTTCTAATAAATACTGGTAGCGCAGTTTGCCAGCCGGATTAAAGTTGAGTCCGAAAAAATCTATTTGTAAATTATTTTCATTAGCTGCCAGATCAAGATTTTGGACTATTTCACTGCCGAGTTCGGCAAGAGGTTTTGTTTCACCGGCAATTTTTAATTTGCTGATTCGGGCAGGCGAATCTTCTTTTTTTTCATTCCGGTTCGGGACTAATTTTGATAAACCATTCAAGGTTGCAAACCACAGTGTTCCGTCTTTGTCACAGATTGAATCTGCCACAAAATCCGTTGCCAGACCATCAGCAATCGAAAAATGCTGAATCTGTCCAGTCTCGGGGGAAAAACGGTCAACCCCGCGAACCGTTCCCAGAAAAAGATTTCCCTCCAAATCTTGTGTAATAGTGCGGATATTATTACTTGTCAGACCATCGGCAATGGTAATTGCAGAAAACTGAGGAGCTTCAGCTTTTGGATCACCAACCCGCAGCAATCCCCCGCGAGTGGTAGCAATCCAGAGTCGCCCTTTTCGGTCAAATAATAAATCGGAAATCATTCCGTTTGGAACGCCAAAACTTTCTCCGTATTCTGTAAATTTCCCATCCTTAAATCGTGCTGCGCCTCCTTCATAAAACCCCATCCACAAAGTTCCGTCAGAGTCTTCGGCAAATGATGATGCTGATTTATTTGGGGGGTAACCGGTTTCATTGGAAATCGTTGTGAGTTGCTGTGTTTGCCGTGACCAAAGGTATAATCCTTTTTCTTCGTCTTTTACAGAAAAAGTGCTGATCCAGATGTTGCCGCCCGAATCTTCAAACACTTGAAATGCTATATTTCCTTTTAACCCATTCTTTTTGGTGTAAATGGCAAGAGGGGATTGATTTTCAAGCTGTCGAAAATCCGAAACTGCCGGAAAGTGATAAAGCCCGTTATTTGACAAAATCCACCACTCCCCTTTTTTATCCTGCCAGATATTACGCGAAGCCCAGGAAGGTTTTGAATCGGGGGGAAGTTTCAAAGAAACAGTTTGAAATCTTTTGCCGTCGAATTGACCAAGCAGAAAATTTCCCTGAGAAGTATAGATTTTCCCATCCGAACCTTGTTGAATAGTGCGAAGATAGAGAGATTTCAAACCATCGCCTTCGTTATAGGTAATTAATCCGTTAAGGTCGAGCCGTGTTAAACCGTTTGTCCCGCCAATCCACAGATTTCCTTTTGAGTCTTCAATCATCTTGCCGGTATTAACAAATCCTTGAGCTGAGTTGAATCTGGTTATTTTATCTCCATCATAGAGCATCAGTTCTCTTTGAGTAGTCAACCAAATGCCGCCATTGTCTGATTGGAAAATACTGTTACCGCCGAGGAGGTTCAAAAAACTGTCACTAGTATATTCAAAAACTTCATTTGGTTTTTGAGGGAGTTCCAAAATCGATGAATCCAGATCCACTTTCGGAACTTGCTCCAGATTGACAATAGTTACCGCACCAAAATCTTTCATTTCTTCAATTGGTGTCGGATTGATAATAAAAAGCCGAGTCGCCAAAGGAAGCCAGATTTTACCGTTTTTGGCAATCAAAATGTCAACGCCCGAATCCGTCAGACTTTGACCTGAAGAGTAAAAGACAATCCGATCATCCGGTAATCGCCGCACAATACCAAGATTAGTGCCGAGCCAAAGACTTCCGTCGTCAGCTTCTTTCATTCGGAAAATATTTACCGGCTGATCTGAGATTTTCGGTAAATTGAGGCTATGTTCGACGAAATCAACTTTTCCCTCACTGTTCTCTTTAACCCGAAATACTTTGTCGGCAGCTAGCCAGATCTGTCCGTTTTTATCTTCCAGAATTCTCCCTCGCAGCGGGCTGACAAATTCGGCGTTCAGAATGGGACGATTAGCTCCCACTGTGTTGGGATTTGAGAGAATATCACTTTTAAAACGGTAAAGACCTCCGGTGGTCACAATCCAATAAGTTCCGTTACTTGTTTCGTAAATATTTTCAATTCCGGGCGAAGAATTTTCTATGCCTACCTGATATGTAATGAATTCTGTTCCGTCAAATCGTGAAAGTCCGTCGCGGGTGCAAAACCACAAAAATCCCTGTGAATCACGCATCATTGTGTCAACGAAGCTGCTGCCTAAACCATCGGCGGAGGTGAAAATACGAATCGGCAGGCGTTCGGCAGAGACCTGAACGGGAAAAAGGTAAACGATTAGCCCGAAAATTACAAGCCGTAAAAAATTGTAATAAAAAGACTGTGGTTTGGGGGTAGTTTTCATTTAGTTCAAAACGCACTAAATAATAATCTCTTTAAAATAATTTGAAATGCCAAATTAGTAAAATAAAAAAAGCAAGCCAATCACATTTGCCAAAAACTCGGTTTGTTTCTTGACAGAGTTTAACCGCAAAGTTTAGTTTTAATTTAATTCACTGCGGAGGCGCATCTGTTCCGGTGAATGGCGCGGTCTTCAAAACCGTTTGTGAGGGTGTGAGAGCATTCTCAGGTTGGTTCGACTCCGACACGCCTCCGCCAAACAATCAAAAAAAATCAGTTAAAATTATTTAAATTTTTTTCCAGCCAAAATTTTACTTCTTCAGCCGTAGAAATTTCACCTTTGACGATTGCCAGAATTAAATCTTTCGTAATCGCTGTATTAAAAGGTTTTTCGTAAATGAAAGATTCATTTTGGTTTTTTAGTTTAAGGAAAAAAGGCACCCGCACATCTTCTTTTTCGTTGGTTAGTTGACGCTCTATTTCAAAAAGATTTTTGAGATAAGAATTGATGCGCCATTGATGATCGGACGAAACAATGATCGTCGAATTATTCCATAAGTTACTTTCTTCCAGTGTTCGGCGGATTTCTCCGAGAACTTTATCGGTCAAAATCAAATTGTCCAGATAAGTATGTTTCAAACTTTTATTTTTTGATAAAAATTTATCAAAATCGCCTTTTTCTACGTTGTAATAATTCGGCGGATGCGGAAATGGTAAATGGATAAAAGCCAAATCAATGTTCGGATTTGTAATAATTGATTCGGTTGCTTTCATCATTTCCTGATGGCGCGCAAGGTAGCCTTTATCTTCAACATTTGCCGATATTCTTGCTTCAACCGAATCGCTGACCCGTGAAAATAAGGGAATCGAATTAGCCGCATTTTGAAAATTTCGGAGCATTATTCTGCTCAACGGCATCGGAAAATAATCGTTGACCGTATCGAAACTGTGCCATTGACAGACCGATAAATCCTGTTTGAGCAATAGGCAATAAGGATTTACCCAACCAACTAAAGCGGTTTCGCCGTTCATTGATTTTATTTGCCGGAAAATATTTTGTGTTTCAGAAAATTTAATGCTGTTTGCTTCATTGGAAAACTTTAACTTTAAATCATCACGACCGATGACTTCGGATTTCTCGATCTTTTTTCCGGTTATCAATGAAATCGTGGCATCACGGGTTGAATACGCAGGCGGAATGGCATTTGTCGTGAAAAAAGAGGTTTGTTTTAACTTTTCAAATTCGGGAAGCGCAACCGGCTTTTTTTCAAAAGGAACAACATAATCTAATTCGTCAAAAATGATCCAAATCACGCGATTTTTGAGATCATCTTTTTCTTTGGGTTTGATCTGTTCGATTTGAGCCGTAATTGAGGTTTCCGCAACAGGATTTTCCGTAAAAATTTTCCAAATTGAAAATCCCCAGATTAAAATTGCAATTGGCGAAAATATT
Source organism: Pyrinomonadaceae bacterium (assembly GCA_019694395.1). Taxonomy (GTDB): domain Bacteria; phylum Acidobacteriota; class Blastocatellia; order Pyrinomonadales; family Pyrinomonadaceae; genus JAIBCC01. The sequence goes on from JAIBCC010000014.1 coordinate 61,147, forward strand.
AAGCAAATCCAAATTGCTGAATCCAAAAGGAAGTTTTGCGATTTAAGCAAACTAATAAGGCTGATGGTCAAAATAATTCCTAAAAAAAACAATCCAAAAGCCAAATAAAAGTGTGGAAAAAGATCATTAAGCTGCTGTTTAACTCCGTTTAGAGCAACAGCCATAATTAACAGGAACATAATTTTTCCGATGACGGAAAATTTTTCACCGAAAAATGATTTATTTCCCCAAAATCCGAAAAGAAAAATAAAACTCGTTAAAAGTATGCTCAAAAATAATCCGAAAAATTCATTCGGATAAGGCGAAAGTTTATTGTGAAACAATTCGTTGGTCGGATAAATAAGGCGTTTCCAATCCTGAATAAAAAGCAGATTAGCCAAAGAAAAGGCGATCAAGATTTGTTGTAAATTCTTCATTTAATTAAAGTCCCAACTTGTCAATCCATTTTGGCGAATGTATTTTAAAAAGGCAAAATTTATTTTCTAACGCCCCCTTACAATTACAAAATGCGAGACTGGATTTCTCTGAATATGACACCGTTTGTCGGACCTCGCGCGTCGGCAAAATTACTGCAAAGATTCGGTTCAGCCGAAAATGTTTTTCACGCGACCCGAAGCGAATTGGAATCATTACGACTGCGGGCAGAAGCAATTGACAGCATTCAAAACAAAGAATTTCACGATAAAGCCGAAGCAGAATTGGAACAAGTTAAAGCACTCGGCGGAGATGTTTTGATTCTGGATGACGGCAGTTATCCGTTTTTGCTGCGCGAAATTTCCGATCCGCCGATTACCTTGTATGTGCGCGGGAATTGGCAAGCCTGTTTTGACGCACCCTGTGTCGGTGTGGTCGGTTCGCGCAAATGCTCAACCTACGGCGAAAACGCCTCGCAAATGCTTTCGCGGGATTTGGCAAAAGAGGGGATTTGCATTGTTTCGGGATTGGCACGCGGGATTGATTCGGCGGCTCATCGCGGCACAATCGAAGCCGGAGGCAAAACAATTGCTGTTTTAGGCACAGGTTTAGACAACATTTATCCCAAAGAAAATGCCCGATTGGTCGAAGAAATTTTGGAATCAGGCGGCGCAATTGTTACCCAATTTCCTTTAGGAACTCCGCCGCTTAGAGAAAATTTTCCCTATCGAAATCGTGTAATCTCAGGCTTGAGTTTAGGAGTTTTAGTGGTCGAAGCGTCCGAAAAAAGCGGGAGCTTGATAACTGCCCGACTTGCCACCGAACAAAACCGTGAAGTTTTTGCGGTGCCGGGAAATATTACGTCAAAAAATTCTTTCGGCACTAATTATCTGATAAAATCCGGTGCAAAACTCGTCCAGCAATGGCAAGATGTGGTGAATGAATTACCGACGGATATTTCCAGCGAAATTCTGCCGCCGAAAATCAAAAAGACTGTTGAAGAAAAACCGCAGGCAGAACTTTTACCGGCTGATCTAACTGAACAGGAATTGAAAATCTGGAAATTACTTTCTACCGATGAACCGACTCACGTTGATGATCTAGTAGAAAAAACAGGCTATCCGGTTGGTGATTTGTTAATGTCGCTTCTGGGATTGGAAATGCGTGAACTGATTCGTGAAGTAACCGCGAAAAGATACGCGAGGAAGATTTAATTTATGAAACCAAGAACTCAAAACCTGATCGGTTGCAGTGTGTTGGCACTTGTGATTTTTATAGGAATTGTTGGTTATGGGGCGTATAAAATTTACTCCTTTTTCAACGAAATTGGTTTAAATAAAGAAGTTCCCGCCGAATTAAAAGAAGCTAAGGTTACTGTTGGCGCAGATTTTTTGCAAAAAACTGAATTCTTCAAACTTGATAAACAGAGTTTTCTTAAAACAATTGGTGACAGTTCAAAGATTCAGGACGAAAAGGAACGACAAAAAGTCATTGAAAGCCAAGTAGCTAAAGGGATTTACAACTTTGCAGACCTTAAAGTTATTGGTAATGAAATTGTAGCGGTTGCTGAATTTGGCGGATTCATTTTTGATTTTAACGGCAATCTGAAACGTCAAATCCTTTTTGAGCCATCTAAAGAAAAAGTAAAAATTGCCGGATATGAACAGGAGAGTTACAAAACTAATTTAGATAATTTACAGATATTTGAACTCGAAAAGGGCAAGATAGGTTTCATTTCATTTGGGTCAGTTGCGGGTGTCATCATTTTTGACGAAAACGGAAATCAAATCTGGACAAACGGCAAAGAAGAAGTGGATTTAAATTTTCTTTGGAAAGATGAAAAGGAACGCGAGGCTGCTTATGAGAAAAGTCATTTTGTTTTGGAGGCAACCGCTGGAGATTTAGACGGCGATGGCGTTTCCGAATTTGTGATTTCAAAGAAAAAAGAAGGAATTTATGCTTTTGACCGTCAAGGCGCGCAAAAATGGTTTCAGCCTGATGAATTTGCTAACGAAAGATTGAAAATAATTGATATTAATGGTGACGGTAAAAATGAATTAATTGAGATCGGAAGAAAAGTTAGGAACGGAATTGACGGAAAAGTCATTCGGGAAATGAAAGGTGACGATAATAGCGCAATTTTAATGGTTGAAGGCAAAGATAAAAAGAAATCATTTTTATTTTGCGATTTTCATGAAAATAAACTTGCCTGTAAAGACGAATCCGAAAAAAACATTATTGAATCTAATGCACCTCTAAGCGAAGTAAAAAACGATAACATTCAAACCAACAACCCATACGCAACTAATTCGGAAAGAATTTATAAACCTAATGCCGTTTGGATTCATTTGAAAAAAGACAAAACCAAATATTTGGCGATTGTTGGTTCATTTATAGGTGTGCCTCGTTCAAACTTCTATCTTTATGATGAAAAAGGTGCACTTGTTTACCACGAATTATTGCCCGAAGATGCTGAAACTATTGCAGTTTTACCAAATGAAAGCGGCGATGAATCAATTTTGGTTGGTGGCAAAGATACTATTTGGAAATTCTCAACAAAATAGACAACCTTTCTTTCTATAATTGACACCAAACAATTTTAAGTGATAGAAGTCTTTATGTCAGACGTTTTTTGCGTTCTGACAATTTTTTTCAAAAATGAGCAAAAATCTCGTCATCGTAGAATCGCCCGCCAAAGCGAAAACCATCAATAAATATTTAGGAAGCGATTATAAAGTTCTCGCGTCCATCGGTCATATCAAGGATTTACCCGCCAAAGACCTTGGCGTTGATGTCCAAAACGGCTTTGAGCCGACCTATGAATTAATTCCTGATGCCAAAAAACGCAATAACCGCAAAACCGTTTCGGATTTAAAGAAAGCTGCCAAAGAAGCCGAAACAATTTTTCTTGCGGCTGACCCTGACCGTGAAGGCGAAGCGATTTGTCAGCACCTTGCCGAAGAAATAGTTCCGAAACGTCCGGCAAAACCATATTTTCGGGTGATGTTCAACGAAATCACCAAAAACGCGATCAAAGAAGCGTTCAATCATCCTAAAGAGGTTGACCAAAATTTAGTTGACGCGCAACAGGCTCGTCGTGTTCTCGATAGATTGGTTGGTTACAAAGTTTCGCCGATTTTATGGAAAACGATTGGCGGAAAACTTTCGGCAGGTCGTGTCCAAACCGTTGCGGTGCGGATGGTCGTTGACCGCGAACGGGAAATTGAGGCTTTCAAAGAAACTGAATATTGGACAATTCACGCTAATTTATCGGCAAAATTGCCCCCGAATTTTGAAGCAAGACTTTATAAAGTCAGCGATCTAACGCTCAAAACTTCCAATTTTGGCGAAGACATTAAAAAAACTGAAATACATTTAAAAGATGAAAAATCGGCAACCGATATTGTTGACGAAGCCAAAAAAGAAAATTTCATAGTTGATTCGGTCACGACCAAGGAGCGCAAACGCAATCCTGTTCCGCCATTTATTACTTCAAAATTACAGCAGGAAGCGTCCAGAAAACTTGGATTTCCCGTCAAAAAGACGATGACCGTTGCCCAAAAACTTTATGAAGGTGTGGATGTCGGAAAAGAAGGTGCGGTCGGTTTGATTACCTATATGCGCTCGGATTCGGTGCGTGTTTCGGATGCGGCGTTGGGCGAAGTTCGCGGTTTTATCGGCGGCAATTACGGCGATAAATATTTGCCTGAAAAGCCGGTGATGTATAAAACCAAAGGCGGTGCACAGGACGCGCACGAAGCGATTCGCCCGACTGACGTTAATCGCACACCCGAAAGTTTGAAAAATTATTTAAGTCCTGATGAATTAAAACTTTACACGCTCATTTGGAAACGATTTGTCGCTTCGCAAATGACTGCGGCGATTTTTGACCAAACAACGATTGACATTAAAGCCGGACGTTTTATGTTTCGTGCGACAGGTTCGGTGCAAAAATTTGATGGTTTTCTGAAAGTTTATCAGGAAGGACGCGACGAAAAAGCTGACGAGGATGACGAAGAAAAAACGCTGCCGCAGGTGGAAAAAGGCGAGCAGTTGAAACTTAACGAACTCAAACCCGAACAGCATTTTACCGAACCGCCGCCGCGTTATACCGAAGCAACTCTGGTCAAGGCTCTCGAAGAACAAGGCATTGGTCGCCCGTCAACTTACGCGGCGATTATGACCACGATTCAAGACCGCGATTACATTACCCGTATCGAAGGACGTTTTCATCCAACTCCGCTCGGAACAACGGTTAATGATATGCTGGTGGCAAATTTTACCGATCTTTTTAATCCAACCTATACTGCCCGAATGGAAGAGCAACTGGACGAAATCGAAGAAGGTAAACTTAACTGGCGCAACGCAATGAAGAATTTTTACGACAAATTCGCCGATGATTTGCAAAAAGCCACCGAAAATATCAAAAACGTCAAAAAACAAGCGATTCCAACCGATGAAATTTGCGAAAAATGCGGTTCAAATATGGTCATCAAGTTCGGACGTTTCGGACAATTTTTAGCCTGTGCAAATTATCCCGAATGCCAAACGACTCGTGAGGTCGAAAGTCAAAGGTCGAAAGTCGAAGGCGATTCAGCTTCCGCAACTTCCCAAACTTCCGAAACTTCCGAAACTGAGGTTGAACCTTGTGAGAATTGCGGGAAACCGATGGCTTTGAAAAAAGGTCGGTTCGGTTCATTTTACGGCTGCACGGGTTATCCCGAATGCAAAAATATTCGTAAAATCGCCAAATCGGGCGAGGTTAAAACCGTTGCGCCGCCGGTTGAAATTGACGAAAAATGTCCGACCTGCGGAAAAAATCTGGCAATTCGCCAAGGGCGTTTCGGAGAATTTACGGCTTGTTCCGATTATCCGAAATGCAAATACATCAAACGCGAAACTACCGGAATTACTTGCCAAAAATGCGGCAAAGGCGAAATCCTGCCCAAAAAATCCAAACGTGGCAAAGTCTTTTACGGCTGTTCAAATTATCCGAAATGCGACGAAGTTTATTGGGATAAACCTGTGGACGAAGCTTGCCCGAAATGCAATGCGCCGTATCTTTTCGAGAAAACTACCAAAAAGGATGGGACGGTTAAATATTGCAATAACGCAAGTTGCGATTACAAAGTGCAGATTGCAGATGCTCCGATAAGTGAAAATACAGAAGCGCAAACTCAGGCAAAGTGATAGCTGAAATTTTTTGGATAACTGATTTTCTGGCAACGATGCCGCGTCCGCGAGGAAATGATTGGCTCGAAGATGAAATTAGGTCATACAAAAACTTTGGTGTAAATGTGATAGTTTCTTTGTTGGAAAGTGATGAAATTATTGAACTTGAACTCGAAAAAGAACGTAAATTTTGTCAGGAATACGAAATTGAATTCTTAAGTTTTCCGATTAGAGATTATCAAACTCCTGAATCTTTTGAAGATACATTAGATTTTGTAAAAAAACTTAACGATTTTATCCTTAAGGGGAAAAAAATTGCTATTCATTGTCGGCAGGGAATCGGACGTTCTTCATTGATTGTCGCTTGTCTTTTGTTGTTGCAGGGCGTTGATTTAATACAAGTTTTTGAGTTGATTTCTGTAAAAAGAAATCGAAAAATTCCAGACACCCAAGAGCAAATTGATTGGGTAAAACAATTTGCACAAAAATTTCTATGAAGGAACATCTTCAATTCTTAAAAGGTTTTATCAAAAAACCGACGACCATCGGAGCAATTGCACCGAGTTCGCCCGAACTTGCCCGAAAAATGATTGAAGGTGTCAAGGCTGACGAAAATAATGTCGTTCTGGAAATCGGCTGCGGAACGGGCGCAATTACGAAATTTTTGCGTGATTTGATCCCGACTCGTAAATCTTTTATCGGAATTGAGATCGAAAAGGATTTTGTTGAGCGTTTAAACACCGAGCTTTCGGATTTGAATATTGTTTGCGGTGATGCGTGCAATGCTTCGCAAATTATTGCCGAACACGAACTTGGAAAAGTAAGCTACATTATTTCCGGTTTACCGTTTGTGGTTTTGCCCAAAGAAGTAAGTGACGGAATTTTGGACGAAGTTGATAAAATTATGGAAAAAGGCTGTCTTTTCCGCACTTTTCAATATGCACACGGCTACAATCTGCCACCAGCTAAAAAGTTTCGCCAGAGGCTAAACGAAAAATACGGTGAAGTGAAACGAAGCGACCTCGTTTTGAAAAACATCCCGCCTGCTTACACTTTGACCTGGACGACACTTTAATTTTTGTTGCTTAATCAATCCAAACAGGATTATTCTTTTCCGAAGAATGATCTATGTCCCAAACTGCCAAAACTCATTCCATAATCGGTTGCATTTCGTGCGTGATTGCGCTCGGAATGCTCTTTATCTTTTTGCTCTCAATGCTCAGTTACAACTATCAGCTCAACAAATTATTCGGCGATTCTGTGAGCGACGACCTTGCGTTTTTACAAATTACAATTCTGATGTTGGTAACGATTCCGGTTCATCTAATCGGATTGATTTTGGGTTTAATTTCCGTGTTTTTCCCAAATCGAAAGAAACTTTTCCCGATTTTGGGTATTATTTCAAATCTTATCTTCGGACTTTTGGGCTTAATTCCGTATTTTTATATTGCTTTTTATTCATTGGGCAGAGTTCAATAAAAATTGAAATGAAAGTTTTTGGAAAAATAGTCTTTGTAATATTAATTTTGGCAAGCGGATTTATTTGTCAAGCGCAGGAAAAAGTTAAAACTAATGATTCCGCACCGATTTATGCCGATGTTTTAATCAAAAACAAGGATGGGAAATATTTTGCGGAGTTTAAGTTTTATACCATTTATCGGGAAAAAAATGAGGGCGACGAATTTGCCGAAGTTTTTATAAAAAAAGTTGCCGTCACAAATCCGAAAATAAATAACGCGGCATTGAAAATGATTCCGAAAAAAAACGGAATCGCTTATGAGGGGAAAATTAGCGGCGCACTTAAAAAATATTTGGTGTCATTTCAACAGTTAAGCGTTCATTTTGCGGGTGAAGTCACGATAAATCCGAAAAAGAACAAAGAAATAAAGCAAGTGAAATTTTATCTCAAATAGTTATAAAATTTGAGGGTTGGAGGGCGATTTTTTAATGGGAGTAATAACAACGGCATATTCGATCCCGCCAAATTTAATGCGAAAAATTCGGGCTGATAACGATAATTTGGCATTTATTTTAGAACCCGAAGACGAAAATCCGAATTGGAAAGTCGAAGATTACGACTTTGATAAAGCGATTGAGGAATTGATCAGTTTTTTGCAGGAGTTCGGCTATAAAAAGACTGCAGAAAAAATCAATTGTGAAACTTATTTTTATTCCGACAGCAAAAATTATTTGGATTATGACGGTTACGACATCTGGATCATTCCTCCATCACAGGTCAAATCAATGTTTGACGAGTTAAAAAATGCAACTTTATCAGAGTTAAAAAAGAAAGGCGTTGCCAACGAGATGCATGACCGGCGGGGAAGCCGGATTCCTGAAAACTTTTACGAAAGTTATTTTATGGATATTGTGAACCTCAAAAACTTTCTCAAAAAAGTTGCCGGACAGGGAAATTATTTGTTATTTACCGAAGCTTAAGAAATTAAGAACGCAAAAATACGATTTCAAAACATTCTAAAAATGGAGGCTTTATGAAAATTATTTTATTTGGAATGTTTATTTTGATTTTTTCGATGTTAAATTTTGCCCAGCCCAAATTAGGAGAGCCTTTTGAGATTAAAAAAGGCGAAACGGTTGAACTTGGCGGATTAAAGATCAAATATCTCGGCGGAGTCAGCGAATGGGCAAGCGGACAAGATAAACAAGGAAAGCCGTTTGAAATCTATTATTTGCGCTACAGATTTGATATTACTCACGATGGCAAAACCGAAATGGCGCAGGTTGTCAGTCCGGTGAAATTCGGTGATTTAACTTTGCAAGTCATTAGCTCGCAACGAGTTGAATTTAATCATTCAGATGAAATTTGCAAACTTGTTGTAATGACCTCGCAACAGTTAGTTGATTTAGAAAAGAAAAAAGAAGCAGATTTACAAGATGTCGGAAAACTTTCGACTGTTAATTTGTTTGCGGTTGAGCCGATTGGATTTGCGGCAATGACTTCGGAAGGGGAAACTCTGGCGCGGAAAATTTTGGCACAGGATAAAGCCGAAATTGCTTTTAAGTCTATTCTTGAAAACGGCACGCCAGAAGCCAAGCTTTATGCTCTCTGGGCTTTGCGAAAAATTCACGGACGAAAGAGCGGAGAAATCTTTGAACCTTATCGTATTCTTTCAACTGAAGTCCATCGAATGTCAGGATGCGAAGGTTTTAGCGAAAAATTCAACGAATCGGTCAAAGAAATCGAAAATCCATTTTACCTCAAAATGAAAACTAAAGATTTATGGACAATGGAACTGGAACGCAGACGGGCTTTATTGACAGATGAAGAAGAACGCTTTTTGCTCAAGATATTTCGGCTGCACAAAGGAAATGATTTTAACACTTTAAATGAAATTGCAGATATTCCTTTCGGTGAGCTTTTTCAAAAAGAGGCAGACAAAATTTTGAAAGATTAGAACTCAATTTAAATCAAACTTAGATAAAATCGGCTTTCCAAATGTAAATTTTTGTAAAAACAAATCTCCTCACCTTAATTCTATTTTCATACTTCGTCCAAAAAACTGTATAATCTCAGCGTTTTCAAAACACATTTCTAGCTAATCCAGGAGAAAAATATGCTACGACGCAAATTAACAGTCGTTATTCTGTTATCTGCACTCTTAATTCCAAGTTTCGCTTATGGACAAAATGTCTATACTGCACCACCCGAAGTTATCGCTAAAATTAAAGATGAAGGAATGAATCGTTCCCAAGTAATGCAAACTCTTTCCTATTTGACCGACGTTATCGGCGCACGTTTGACCGGATCGCCTGCTCTTTTGAATGCCAACAATTGGACAAAAGACACGTTAGCCAAATGGGGATTGCAAAATGCTCATACCGAAGCATGGGGACCGTTTGGACGCGGTTGGACTTTGAAAAGTTTCAACGCCGAAGTAACTGCGCCATACAACATTCCGTTGATTGCTTATCCAAAAGCCTGGTCGCCTTCAAAAAGTGCCGCCAATGCTGATGTTGTTTATTTGGATGTCAAAACCGATGCTGATTTTGATAAATACAAAGGTCAGTTAAAAGATAAAATCGTTCTGATTTCCGATGTTCGTGAGACTAAAGCTGATTTTGACGGTATGGGAAGACGCTTTACCGATGAAGAATTAGCTAAAATGGAAGCTGCGACTCCACCAACTCCGGGCGGTCAAGGTCAAGGGCAACGTCCGCAAGGTCAAGCTCCGCAAAACTTCCAGCAGCTGCAGCAAGTTGCCGCCAAACGCTTTCAATTTTTGCTGGACGAAGGCGCAGCCGTGGTAGTTGATTCGAGCCGGACAGGCAGCGGCGGAACAGTTTTTGTGCAAGGGGCAACGGTTGTCCAGCCGCCGCAAGTTCAAGGCGCGCCTCCAACCCGTCTTTCTCCGCAGCAAAAAGAAGCAGATGGAAAAATTTTGCCGCAAATCACGGTTGCAACCGAGCATTACAACCGAATTATCAGAATGCTGCAACAAGGCACTAAATTGAAAATGTCAGTTAATATTCAATCCGAATATAATGACAAAGATCCGATGGCTTACAATACTGTCGCGGAAATTCCGGGCAGTGATCCGAAATTAAAAGAAGAATTGGTAATGCTTGGCGGACATATGGATTCGTGGCACGCGGGGACAGGCGCAACCGATAACGCCGCCGGTGTTTCAGTTGCCATGGAAGCCGTTCGCATCATTCAGGCTTTAGGCTTAAAACCGCGCCGCACCATTCGCATTGCTCTTTGGTCGGGCGAAGAACAGGGGCTTTTAGGTTCGCGGGCGTATGTCAAGCAACACTTAGGCGAAATGAAAGGGGCAGGAAATCAATTTGGACCGCGTGATCCGAATGCACCGAAACCGGAATTAGTTAAAGGCGCGGAATATGACAAGTTTTCATCGTATTTCAACCTTGACAACGGAACCGGAAAAGTTCGCGGTGTTTATCTGCAAGGTAATGAAGCTGTTCGCCCGATTTTCAAAGCGTGGTTAGCCCCATTTAACGATATGGGCGCAAAAACTTTGACCATTAGCAACACTGGCGGAACAGACCACTTATCGTATGATGGAATCGGTTTGCCGGGATTCCAGTTTATTCAAGACACAATTGAATATGATACCCGCACACACCATTCAAATCAGGACGTTTATGACCGTCTCCAAGCCGATGATATGAAACAGGCTTCAACCATTATGGCAGCTTTCGTTTACCAAGCCGCAATGATGGATGAAAAAATGCCGCGCAAACCGATGCCGTAATTTTGTAAGGATAAGGGATGAAATATGAAGGATGAATCTTCGGGTTCATCCTTTTTTATTGGCTGAGTAAAATTATGTCCTGAGTTTCAATTGATTGCGAATAAACGATCTTTTTGCCGTCTTTTGACCATTCAAACCATTGCAGCTCGCCTTTGCCAAAATCAAAAGATTGAGCAGGAGTATTTTCCGTAATAGGCAAAAATAACAGTTTGATATTATCTCCTTGATTGGCAATTTGCGAAATGAATTTTCCGTTTGGATACCACCGCATCTTTCTTTCGGTAGCTTCTTTGGGTAAATTCAACTTGCTCAAAAAATTTCCGTTGGTGCCGGAAATTAATTTTATCCGCCACAAATTATCAACTTCCGAGTCCATAAAATAATGAGCAATTTTGTTTCCGTCCGGCGAAATTGTAGGGAAAAGAGCGTTGCTTTGCGTTAATTGCGTTAGTTTTTTATCCTTCAAATCATATCGCCAGAGCGTAAGGATTTTATTGTTCAAACCTCTTTGAAAGATTATGGAATTTCCGTCCGGCGTGAAATTTGGGAAAACATCTTCAGTTCCTTCAACTAATTGGCGGATATTTTTTCCTTCAGAATCGGCAAAATAAATCGAATGTTTACCATTCTGAGTTGAGCAGAAAACCACCGAATTATCGGTTGGAGAAACTGAAAAGCCGAAAGAAACGCCTGAGTTGACGGTAAGTTGCGTTTTATCCGAACCATCGGGATTGATTCGCCAGATTTCCGGTTGACCGCTGGCAGTTGAACTGAAAACAATTTTTCCGTCCGCTGTCCAGTTGACGTTGGAAATATTGCCGGATTCTTCAAAAATTTGATTTGATTGCAGCGATTTGGCGGCTTCATCAAAATTTGCCAGATTGACCTTTGAAACGACATTTTTTTTGACGGTCAAAATGCTGTTATTCGAACTCGAAACCCACGAATAATTGTTCAAATCATTGGTGATTGGTTTTGCCTCACCCGTCCGGCGCGAAACCGACCAGATTTGCTCTTTGTTCATTGTAGAAGCCGTCAAAACAAGATTATCGGCATCAGCCCAATCAATTTGATGAATATAATCCCAACGATTTTCAGTCAAATATTTTTCCTTACCGTTATCGGAATTTATCAGCAAAACGCCGGCTTTAGTTGCTCCGTCAGCGGTTTTTTCTTCGATTACTGAGGCAATTTCATTTCCATTTGGCGACCACGCGACCGGACTCGATTTAAAGATCGGAAATGACCGCTCACCGTCTTTTGCCACCACTAAAAATTTTTTATTTTCCCCGTTAGTGTCGGCTACTGTGAACATTGTTGACTTGGCAGAAGTATGCGATTCGGTGAAAGCCATTCGTTTGCCGTCCGGCGAAATAGAGACGGTGACACCTGTTTCCATATTCGGGATTTGCTCGGTTGCCCCTCCCAGGATCGGAATTTTCCAAACCTGCGGATCAGGAAATTCTCCGCTAAAAACGGTAGCATAAATAAAATTATTGTCGGGCGAAGTCGTTAAACCGACATAATTTACGGATTGAGTTTTGAGAATCTGATTTTGACTGCCGGTGGCAATATGTTTGAGCCACAAACTTTCGCCGTCTTTTTCATTTTGCGAAAAAACAGCATAAATTCCATCGTGCGTCATCGTCGCATTAGTGATTTTTCCGCTGGAAGTTATTTTGGAAAATCGGGTGAGCTTTGGCAGGGTTGTTTCTTTTCCTTTCCAAACCCAGATTCCACCTAAAATTATTAGTAAAATAATTCCTAAAATTGCATAGAGGAATTTAGGCGAACTTTGTTTTTTTTGAGAAATCAGTTTTTGCGGCGGATAAATTTCAATTGCATTGGGCGAATCGCTGATAATTTCCTCTTCGATGATAATTCGCTCGACCGAATGCCTTTCGACCACAATTTCATCGTGATTATTGCCATTTAATTCGCCGATAAATTTGTAGCCTTTGCCCGGAATTGTGACCAAAAATCGGTTATCGCCCTTGCTCTCGCCCAATGCCTTGCGAAGGGCGGAAATATGCACCGTCAAATTATTTTCTTCAACAAATTGTCCGGTCCAAACCTTGTCGAGCAATTCGTTTTTGCTCAAAATTTCGCCGTGATTTTCGATTAAAGCAAGGAGCAAATCAAGCGTTTTTGAATTAAGCGCAATTGCTTCGCCATTTTTTAAAAGCCTGCGCTTGGCTCCGTCAAGCTCGAATTCTCCAAAAGAAAAAGTTTTATCCGCGCCGTTGTTCACAATTTAGGAAAATTTAGCAATTTTTAGCCCGTAAATTAAGGATTTTTAGGCTTTATCCGACGGAAACTGCAATTGCTTTGCGAAAATCATTTAACGGATTTTAGCACATTAGGCAACGAAAGAGAGAAAAAAAATGGCGGGCAAAACCAAACGGCAAATCACAATTGAAACACACAGCATTACGATTATTCGCACCAAAGGCAAATCAAATACTGCCTTTTGCGAACATTGCGGGAAAAAAGTGACAGCCTTTCCGGTTGAGCAAATCGCCGAGATTTTGCAAATGGATGTTTGCGAAGTTTATCGCCAAATTGAAGTGGGCGAATTTCATTTGATTAAAGGTGAATACGCTGCACTCGTCTGCGGAAGTTCATTGAATAACGAAAAAAAATGAGGAAAGGAAAAATATGAAAAAACTGATTTTAATTTTGGCTTTAATAATTGGTTCAGGTTTAACGGTGTGGGCGGGAGATGTTCCGATTACCGGTGTTCCGTCCGGTTATGCCCGTTATTGCAGTGTGGCAAATTTTGGTGGATGGAAATTGGAGCTTCAGACCCAAATCAACTTTAATTCCGACCCCTGCGCGACGGCTTTAAGTTCATTGCCTTTCAGCACTATTCAAAGAGCCGGATTATGGTCAATGTTTGGCGGAAACAATGTTTTACGATGGTGTAAAGAGAGTGTGCAAGCCTATCAAGGAAACGGACAAGCACCGATAAATGAAGCCTTAAAATCTAGTGCGGGATTGACCAAATGTGTTTTTGTGATTGCTCCAAAAGTCCTCAAGATTTTTTCTAAGCCGTATCTCAATAATGTTAATCCGACTCTAACCAATCCCTTTGATTATGATACTTATGACCAGCTTAGTCCCACAGAATTCGGTCAGCCCTCTGGTAATTGTCCTCCTGAAGCCGGATCAATGATTGACAGAACCGGCAAACGGCTTTGTTATGGCAACGGACACAATGCACACGATTGGGTAATGCCGTCAGGAACGCCGCTATATGCCGTAGCGAAAGGCATTGTGAGAGTTTCACGGTGGCGGGATGTTTCTATGTTTGGCGGATATTGCGCTCAAAAAAATCCGCAAGCGGAAATCTACGTCGAACATCAAGTCGGTGATGGCGTATATGCAGAAAAATTCTTTACTTATTATGCTCACGGTTCGACACTCAATGTTCAACCCGGACAAGTGGTGGAAAAAGGTCAGTTAGTAGGTTTATCGGGAGATTCAGGTTGTTCCACGACTGCACATCTGCATTTTGGAGTTAATCGAACGACTAATTTATCCGGTTATTATTCGATAAACTTTGGTTTTTCTGATACAGGTTACGGAATTACCAGAATTGAAGGCGCAATAGATCCATTTGGATGGGTTGCGCCGCAAGGAGTTGATCCGCGAGCCTGGAGATTTCTTGGGAATCATCCAGACCCTTATGTTGGAACAGTCAGTAATCCCGGCGCATTCAGTATTTATCTGTGGGAAGATGGACAAGCACCGCCGACCATTAACTAAAACTTGATTCTTTCAGAATCCAGCTTTCCAAATTGGTTTAGATGATGTAACCCATCAAATAAAAATTAGGTGCATTTCATTTAATCCAATTGGTTGGAAATACAATCGTTTGCTGAAGGTCACCAAATAGAAAATAAATTTGATATACGACAAATTTAGGAGAAAAAATATGAATGTAAATTTCGGATCCCACATAGTTTCCCCTGCGGCTTCAACACAACATTTTATTCCATTTACTGGTGGCAGTAGGGAAGTATCTATAGTAATAAAAGCCATTGAACTGATCCGCCAAAGGGCGTGTAGCAATGATTTATGCAATATCTATTTCAAGGTGCTTGATAACAAACGAACCTTTGAAGAGATATACATTGATGAAAATGTTTGGATCAACTATCGCACCCAACCATTTAGAGGAAATGAACCTCCTTGGCAGGGACAAACAGCTTTGGATGGGAAAATTGTTAGCGGAGGTAAGGAATATGATATTGCTATTCATAGCTCATCCTTTTTTTTACGAAAAAGTTTACCTGAACCGAAACAGGTTGAAGAAATAGCTGCGATTATTGTCCACGAAATGGCGCATGTTGCGGGTGCACCAAATTTAGGACCACAGGCAGAGCAAGCATTGATTCATTGTGGCTTTTTGGCACAATACGATTCTACGATAAGCGGTTAGTTTTTGAGATAGAAACTAATCTAAAACCAATCACAAATTACAAATTATAAATCAAAATCGATTTTGTTTCTTTCAGAATCCAGCCTTCCAAATTGGTTTCGTGAAGAGACAAACGGCATCGGCAGACAATTGTAAAAATCTTTTGTTTGCCGATGTCAATAAAAGAGAAAGGAATCAAATCTTATGAAAATATCAACCGAAAATTTAATGAAAGTCGTCAAAAAAATTGCTGAGTCAGCGGAAAAAGGTGTGTTTTCGCCATTCAAAATTGTCGGTTCGGCAGGAATGGATGCCGAAGGCGCGGCGGGTGGAAGCGGTTTGTGCGTCGGCGTAACTGCCCAAAAATTTCAAATTCAGAATTTACACACGGGCGAAACGCGCTGGTTAAGTTTTACGGGAGTCGGAGTCGGTTACGGCGAGGGTGGTCCTCCGATCGGCGGTTCGCTTTCAACCACAGATTTTCCCTCCAACGGTAGTCGAATTGCAATGGGTTTTCGCCAATGGACAAGCAATTTTGATTGGAAAGATTTAGAAGGCAATACTTTTATTTATACTGCGGCGGCAGGAGCAGCAGGCGGAGCCGAATCCATTTCTTTAATAATGTTCAACTATGCCGTGAGCGAATATTATTGTTACGGAATCGGTGTTTTAGAAGGAAAATCCATTGCTATTCACGGTGCGAGTGTCATCAATTTTATCGGAATTACGAGCTATATTTGAAGATTTGGGCAAAATACAAGGTAGAAAACGTCAAAAATTTAATGAAAACTTGTCCAAAATGTAAAAGCACTTTTTCCGACCAGTTGAACTTCTGTCTTGAGGATGGAGCTGTTTTGATTGAAAGCCAATCTCTTGAAAACGAAAACACTCTCGCCTATTCGCAAGAGCCAACTTTACAACTTCCGTTCAGACAGACGAATGAAGAAAACGAAACTGTAACTCAAATTCAATCCGGCAGACAACAATTTCATCAAAGTCCGCCCCGAAGCAATTCGGGAAACATCATCGCCATTTTATTCTGGATCGGGGTATTTCTTTCATTCTGTGTTGCCGGCGGTTTTTGGTATTTGTTTACCGAACGTCGTCAACATCCCGTTGATCCGCCCAATATTTACGGGCGTTCTCCAAGCCCGGTTTCGACTCCGACTCCCAAGGCGGAAGACAACATCAAAGTTGAAATATTGGAAAAAGTAACCGACGGCTCCGGCAAAAAGTTTTTGAAATGTAAAGTTACCAATATCAGTGAAAAAGCGGTGGAATTATCATTTGTTGGACTCAGTTTTTACAAAGGCGATGTCAAAATCAGAGATGGGGCGGAATTACCGGAATTAAGGATTCTGAAACCCAATCAGACGATTCCTGTTTGGATAAACCTATACGGCACAGACGGTTACACGTCAGTAAAAGTCAAAGAACCGATTTCTACCAATCCTGTCCGTAAACCGGAGGCGGAGCTTTTTCCGCAACTCGAATTTTCACAAACCGAAATGAAAGCCGAATCGGGTTATATGTCCGTCAATTTTCGCCAATACAAAACGACTTATTACAAAGTTAGCGGAATTGTCGAAAACCCCAAAGATGAAAAGATTTCGCCAAAAATATTTGTCCTTTTTTACGATGCGAACTCTGAGATTGTTGGCATCAGTTCAACCAGCAGCGTAAATTTGGAGAAAGGCGAAAAAGCTAGATTTGAAGTTCAAGAAGTCGAAGCGGAAATGTTCGGCAAACCGAAAACTTTTGAAATTATTGCGATTGCAAACTGAGGTTAAAAACTATGAAAAAACAAATTATTTTTTTGTGTATTGCAGTTGGTTTGATGGCATCTTGCACTTCGCTTACCAAAATTTTCCCCAAACAACCGCGTCCATTTCAAGAGAGAGAGTTTAATTCCGCAGATTGGAAAAACGGCGATTATCAAACTCGCGGCGAGATGCTGAATCCGAAACTCCTTGAGCAAATCCGTAACTTCAAAACTAATCAATCCGACCAAATAATTGAACTTTTGGGCAAACCCGACCAAATTACAAAAGCCCGTTGTTGTTATAGTGGGCGCAGCGGGCAATCCGGCGAGGTTGACTTGTGGCTTTATTACGTCGAAACGAAAAATTGGGAAAAAGACGCGAACACAAACCTGAAAAAGCAAGCCCTAAAAATCTATTTTGGCGATATAGGAGGCATCAGTTCAAAAGTTGGCGACAGAGACGGCAATCACGATTATTTTCCGGCAATTGGATATTTAAAGCCGTTAAAAACTAATAAATTATGACAAATTGAATATAGAATTTACAAAGTTAAAAGACAAAATCTATTCACATGGATGCAAGGGATGTAAAGGATTTTCTAAAACCAATAAAAATAAAGTTTTATCCTCGTTTATCCTGTTCATCCCTGTGAATTTTCTTTTCCTCTACTTAAGTCCTATTGAATATTGTCAAATAAGCATTTTCAATCGCAAAAGAGTGTTTCGTATTTTCATTTGAGAATATGAACGCTCTTTTTTATTATTTGTGCAAAAATATTTTTGTCGAATGTTGTAAAATAAAATCACGACAGTTTTGAAAAATAATGAACATCTATCTTGATTTTGACGGAACAATAGTTGAACACGATTATCCCCGAATCGGCAAACTCAATCCAAATTCATTGGAAATTATCAAAAAACTCCAGGAAACCGGACACACTGTTATTCTAAACACTATGCGGATTGAATTTGAAGACGATTCGATGCAGGAAGCACTTGATTTTATTAACCGCAATGAAACAGTATCGGGCATCAATATTTCACAAAAAACCGAGCATAAAGTTTTTCCTAAAAAGTGGAATTTGGACAAAATCGAAAATGACCTTTACATTGATGACATAGCTCCTAACATTCCTCTCATAAACGCAACGGAGGTCGAAGGTTTAATGGTTGATTGGGTGAAAATTGAAAAGCAGCTAACGGAAAAAGGAATTTTATGAGCAGAAAGTTTTAGGGACAAACTATCCACGTAAAGTAACATCTGAAATCATCGCAGAAGATTTAAGGTTAGCATACAAGTTTGAGGTTTTTATTTTGACCGAGTTGTATCAAAATATTAAAGGATGGGAATTGCAAAATATTCCTTTCAAGGTTTTTCGGTAAAAATTATGTTGACGAAAGAATTAGAAGAAACATTGAGTTTTGCAGTTGACGAAGCGGTTAAGCGTCGTCATGATTACGTTACTCTTGAGCATTTGCTTTACGCTTTACTCGAAGACAAATCGGCGCGGGAAGTTTTGTATAACTGCGGCGCAAGTTTGGAGCAGATTGCAAAAAGTCTGGATGAATATTTCAACGAAGTTTTGGAAAAAACCCCCGAAGGAATTCAGTTGATGCCGGAATTGACTTCGACCTTTCAGTCAACGATTCAATACGCCATTTTGCAAGCCGAAGGCAGCGGTCAAAAACGGGTTGACGGCGGAAATATCTTAGCGGCACTTTATCAAGCGGAACAAAGTTATGCTGTCTATCTCCTTTTACAACAAGGAGTTTCGCGGCTTGATGTGCTGAATTTTATCGCACACGGAATTTCTAAAATTGATTCGGGCGAAACCATTTCCGAAGGTTTTGATACCGAAGAAATTGAAGGACAAGCCCAACAACCGCGCAAAAAGCCTCTGGAAAGTTTTACGACCGAATTGGTGGCAAAAGCAGCCGAAGGCGGAATTGATCCGATCATCGGGCGTGACGAAGAAATCGAGCGCACCATCCAAGTCCTTTGCCGCCGCAAGAAAAATAACCCGCTTTATGTTGGCGAACCGGGCGTTGGAAAAACCGCTTTGGCAGAAGGTTTAGCGTTGAAAATCAGCGAAGGAAATGTTCCCGAAGTCCTGCAAAATGCCAAAGTTTTTTCGCTTGATATGGGCGCAGTTTTGGCGGGAACCCGCTATCGCGGAGATTTTGAACAGCGTTTCAAATCCATCATCAACGACCTCAAAAAAGAAGAAAATGCAATTTTATTTATTGACGAAATTCATACGATTGTTGGCGCAGGCTCGGTGCAAGGCGGTGCGCTTGACGCTTCCAATATTCTAAAACCGGCACTCGCAGCAGGTGATTTAAGATGTATTGGCTCAACTACTTATAACGAATACAAAGCGGCTTTTGAACGTGACCGCGCACTTGCCAGACGCTTTCAAAAAATTGAAATCAATGAGCCGACTGTCGAAGAAACTTATCAGATTTTGCAAGGTCTAAAGCGGTTTTACGAACAGCATCACAACGTCAAATATTCGGATGAAGCGTTGCGAACTGCCGCCGAGCTTGCCGGAAAATACATTAACGATAGATTTTTGCCCGATAAAGCAATTGATGTCATTGATGAAGTCGGCGCGGCAATGAAACTTTTGCCCGAAGACAAACGTCCGAACGTGGTAACTGTTCAAATGGTTGAAAATACGATTGCGCGAATGGCGAAAATTCCGCCAAAAACGGTTGTGGCAGACGAAAAAGACCGCTTGAGAACTTTGCGTGACGACCTTAAAACCGTTCTTTTCGGACAGGATGAAGCGATTGATAAAGTCGTTTCGGCAATCCAAATTTCGCGTGCGGGACTTGGACATCAAACCAAACCTGTCGGTTCATTTTTGTTCTCAGGTCCGACCGGAGTCGGCAAAACCGAATTGGCTAAACAACTGGCGGAACAGCTCGGCATCGAATTTTTGCGCTACGATATGAGCGAATATGCCGAACCGCACACGGTTTCGCGCCTGATCGGTGCGCCTCCGGGGTATGTTGGATTCGACCAGGGCGGTTTGCTGACCGATGCGATTATGAAACATCCGCATTCGGTTTTGGTGTTGGATGAAATCGAAAAGGCGCATCCGAATCTATTCAATTTGCTGCTGCAAGTGATGGATTCCGCCACCTTGACGGACAACAACGGCAAAAAAGCGGATTTTCGCAACGTGATTTTGATTATGACAACCAACGCGGGCGCACGCGAACTTTCTTCGGGCGGGGTTGGATTCCGCAATCAAACCGAAACCAAAGGGCAAGCCAAAGGCGCAATCGAGCGCACCTTTACGCCCGAATTCCGCAATCGTCTGGATGCGTGGGTGCCATTCAAGGCTTTGGACATTGAGATCATTAAACTCATCGTAGATAAATTTATCAAAGAATTAAATGGTCAACTTATCGAAAAACGGGTGGTGGTCAAATTAGACGAAACAGCCCGCGAATGGCTGGCGAAAAACGGCTTTGATGCCCGTTACGGCGCACGTCCGATGGCTCGGCTGATTCACGAAAAAATCAAACAACCTCTGGCAAATGAGATTCTTTTTGGTGAATTAACAGATGGCGGAAGTGTTTTGGTAAAAGAAAAAGACGGAGAGTTAGAGTTGAACTTTTAGTTTTTGAGTCAAATAGAAAAGATGAATAATTTACAAATTTTCACAGGTGACAGTTTGAAAGTTTTGCCGACTTTAGAAGCCGAGTCTGTTCAATGTTGCGTAACTTCGCCTCCTTATTGGGGATTGCGTGATTATGAACATCAGGCACAAATCGGAGCCGAATCTTCGCCGGAATTGTATGTTGAAAATCTGGTTAAATTATTTCGAGAAGTTCACCGAGTTTTGCGTAAGGATGGAACAGTTTGGCTCAATGTTGGCGATGGTTATGCCAGAAACGGCGGAACGGGTAATCACGGACCAAATGCCCTAGTCGGCAATACCAAAAAACTTATTCAAAAGCGTAATTGTAAAGTTCCAGACTGTTGGGGGTTAAAAGACCGGGATTTAATCGGCTTACCGTGGCGGGTAGCCTTTGCCTTGCAAATGGATGGTTGGATTTTGAGATCAAAAATAACTTGGGTCAAGAAAAATGCAATGCCCGAAAGTGTTAAAAACAGACCGACAAACGCTACCGAAGAAGTTTTTATGTTCACGAAATCGCCATCGTATTTCTATGATCCGAATGGTGTGAGAGAAGAAAGCGGCGCAAATCTCCGTAATTATTGGTTGATTGGTCCTGATTCAAATCGCAATGGACATCCGGCGACTTTTCCGCGGGAACTCGCTCGTCGTTGCATTTTGTTAGGCTCGCGTGAAAACGATATTATTTTAGACCCTTTTAGCGGTTCAGGAACTACCGGAATCGCCGCCAACGAATTAAACCGTAAAGCAGTTTTAATTGAGCTAAATCCAACTTATGCTGAATCAAGCAAAAAGCGGGCTGCAATTATTCAACCCCAATTTATTTCGCTGACGGCTAATCAAAATCAAAAATAAACTCAGTTTCTATGTCAAAAAAAATCGGCTCAAAACAGTTAATTCTTGAATTTTTCCTCCAAAACATCGGCAAAGTGCTTGAATCGAAAGATATTCAACAAGCAAGTGGTGGGGCAGTTGAATGGGCACGGCGAGTTCGTGAACTGCGTAACGAAGAAGGTTATCAAATTCTTTCGCATAAAGATCGTGCCAATCTGAAACCAAATCAATATTTATTGGAGACAGACAAACGAATTCCGGCTTTTGCGCGGGGAATTTCCAAAGAAACTCGTGCTTGGGTGCTTGAAAGAAACGGCTATACTTGTCAGATGTGTGGGGTCGCAGCGGGGGATACCGATCCTTTAAATCCGAGTCGAACAGTGCGTTTAACAATGGGACATATCATTGACAAGTCAAAAGGCGGTGATGATTCTCCAAACAATTTACGAGCAGTTTGCACAAACTGTAACGAAGGCTTACAAAATACAGCATTACCTAAACCCGACCAAATTCATTTGCTGGCTCAAATTCGTCGAGCAACTATTAAAGACCAAGAAGCTGTCTTAAATTGGTTACTTCAAAAGTTCGGCTTAGAGACGAAAAAGAAATGAAATCTTTCGGCGAAAAATTACCAAACACTCACTATTTTCACCGTATCGGAAGCTACGCCGTAATCATTGAAAATGAACGGATTGCAGTTATCAAATCACCTCGTTTGAATGCTTATTTTCTCATCGGTGGCGGGCTTGACGAAGGCGAATCCGAACAAGCAGGATTAGAACGCGAAGCAAGCGAAGAAATCGGCTACCAAATCAAAGTTCAACATAAAATCGGAATTGCAACCGAATATTTTTATGCCGAAATTGATGAAAAATACTTTGCCAAAGAGTGTCATTTTTACCGCTGCGAATTGCTCGAAAAAGTTAATGATTCGGCTGAAAGGGAATTGGTTTGGCTTTCCGCAGAAAACATTAAAGACCTTTATCACGAATGTCATCAATGGATTATCCGGCAAGAATTGAACATCAAATAAAGCAAAATACTTAATCAAAATACGTCTATTAATCGTTATGAAAAAAGACTTTATTCTTTCGATTTTATTAACGGTTTCAATAATTTTTTTGGTCAGCTGCACAGTTCAAAATTCAAACAATATCCAAAATTCGCAGATTGCACCAAAAACAACTCCAACAACACCAAATCAGCAAGTTCCTAAATTGGAGATCAAAACTTCTGAGGCAGAATCTTTGGCTCTTAACACGGTTTACCGAGATTTTTTCCCTGCTGATTCCAAATGCCGCAAAAATTACAATGAATTATTCGGCAAAGAAGACGGTTTTTACAGCGAAGGCTCGCCCTGCACCCTTGATATTTCATTTAATCGAGACGGAAGCGCGACCAAAACCATTCGTTTGGAACGCTGGGACAAAGAAACCAAACAGAAAAAAGAAGTAGAAAAAACGGATTGGAAAGCCAAAATTTCGCCTGAACAGTTTGAAGAACTAGCCAAATCTATTATCGAAACTGAGACTTTCCAAAACTGGAATGACAATGTGATGCTTGATGTTGCGAACACCCGAATCAGTGTTAAATCGTCGAAAGTCACCAGAACTCTGTTGAGTAATGTTGATGCTAAAACAACTGTATTCTTAAAGTTAATGGATTCCTTTAATCAGCTTGACGGAAAAATAAAGTGGGAAAAAGCGGTTTAGAAGGCAAAAGTAAAAAGTAAAAAGGCAAAATATTGTCCATAATAAATGATTGGTTCCCCGTAAAATTTTCATTTATTGGCAAAAAGTAAAAAGGCAAAACTGAAGAAATCCATTTTGCCTTTTTACTTTTATCTTTTTACTTTAATTCCCAATCGGGTCTCCCGGCGGATTCGGCAATGGGGTTGATTGTTTGCGCGGCGCGTCGGGACGAGTCAAAAATCTTTCAATATCATCAATCATCGCGCGATTATTTGCGGCGGTGTCGCCTGTCGCAACAGATTTTTTGAGCGTTGCTTGCAGATTGCGTAACGCTTCGGTGGCAACTGCGCGAACTTGAGTTTGTGCATTAGAATTTGCCGCTAAATCCATCAGGCGCGAAACGAGCAGATTTTGAATAGCACGTTGAACTGCGGCTTGTTTCAAATCATTCGCCGGGGTTGGTTTCCAAGCCGTTTTAACGAGTGCCTCAACCACTTCGCGGAAATGCGGATTGTCTTTGTTGCGTGAATTAAAATCAATCAAACGGGCGGCGCGATTTGGTTCGAGCAGTCCGCTGATTGTGATGTCAGCCGCGATTTCAGCCGCGCCAAGTGCATCAAAAACAGGATTTGTGCGTTTCGGGAAAGACTCGGAACGCTCTGAACCGTAACCATACGCAAGCGGCGGAATCAGTTTTAAAATATCATCGGAAATTGTTAATTCGGCGGGGTTTATCGTTTCCAAAACATTTTGTAAAGCCTCGCGTTGTTTTGCCGCCGGAACAATTTCGTTGAACTGTTTCGGACTGGCAGCATTTGCATCCCGAACGGCGTAGGTGAAATAAACTCCGCCGATTGATTTGATGGCGGCAGTTAGTTGATAACGATGATGCAAGAAAAGCGGTAGGAATTTTAACTCCAGATCCGAAAGCGGTCTGCCGTTTGACAAACTCTGTAAACCGAAATTATTCAATCCGATACGGCGAATTTGCATCGTGGTTTTGAGCATTGCAACCGGATCGCTTCCGTTGTCCCACAGATTTGAAAGCGGATGTGCGGCACTCGGCGGGCGTGTGTCCGAATCGGAAATAAACAACATCCCTTTGGCAATTCCGTCCTGCACGATTTTTCCAAGTTCGGCATCTTCATTTGACGAGAATTGTGAATAGGCATAGCGAACTTGAAATTTATCAAATTCACCAATTCCAACTGCATAAGCATTTGAAAAATCAAGTTTTCCGTCCTTAATTTGAATCAACGGCGCGGGATAATCCATCACCGAACCTCGTCCGTAGGTGCTGGCGGCAAAATTATGCGTAAATCCCAGCGTATGACCGACTTCGTGCGCGGAAAGCTGGCGGATTCGGGCAAGTGACATTGCTTTTGCATCATTGCCTGAATCAACTAAATAATCCGTGTCAGGAAACATCGCCATTCCGCATGCATTGGCGGAATATTGGGGAACAAGACCTGTCCCAATCAAATAATCCTGTCGTCCGCGTTGCGAATCAAGCGTCACGACACCACGAATAATTTCGCCTGTGCGCGGGTCGGTGACACTGCTGCCATAAGCCCAACCACGAGTTGAACGGTGAACCCAATGAATGACGTTGTAGCGAATATCCATCGGATCGGCATCAGGCGGCAAAACTTTGACTTGAAAACCGTTGATAAATCCGGCGGCTTCAAACGCTTGATTCCACCAGCTTGCGCCTAAAACTAAAGC
This sequence comes from Pyrinomonadaceae bacterium, assembly GCA_019694395.1. Lineage (GTDB taxonomy): Bacteria > Acidobacteriota > Blastocatellia > Pyrinomonadales > Pyrinomonadaceae > JAIBCC01. The sequence continues at coordinate 86,055 of JAIBCC010000014.1, forward strand.
GTCTTGAATCTCTTTCGGCGCACCGTTATCAACGTAATAAACAATTGGTTTGACCGGTTCGGACATCGCTGCATCGGGATTTTTTTTCTCAATTCGATGGCGGATTATCCAGCGTTTTTCGAGGTCTTCATTGATTCCTGTCGAATAATCATAAAAACTGATCGGGATCGAACCTGTTCGCGGATCAAATTTGCGCGGATGATAATTGTTGTCGGGTAATTCAACCAAAGAATGTCGTTCGCGGACTGTAACTGCGTCTGCGCTTGGTGCAGTTTGACCGATCAATCGTCCCGTTCTGCCTCGTGCCGTAAGTGTAATAGTTGCTTCGATTTCCGTGTTTTTCGGAAAACCTTTGGTATTTGGCAAATACAATGCACTGCGGCTTTCATCCATTCCATACGCGCCTTGCTCGGTGCGGGCGAGAGTATCGGCAACGCCGTGAGCATCACGGATAATAAAACTTGTTGCATCAACCAGAACTTTATCGCCTTCGCTGGCTTCAATTCTAAATCCCCAAACTACCGATTTGGCAAAAGATTCTTCGACCGAACGTTTTTCCGCCGCATTGTTGCCCATTGCGCGAAAATCATAATTGGGTTGAACCAGTAAAATTTTGTTTCCGGCTCGTTCAAAATAGACGACTTTGGTTGAGCCTAATTGACCTCTATCAAGCCCAATCGGATTTGAACCAACGCCCGTCGGAAGCGAAACCTGATACAAAAATTCCTGATTAAAGCGCGAAATTTCCAGATAGATTTTGCCGTCATCGTTGCTGATATAAAGCGGCTGAAAACCGTCAATTTTGGTCATTTTTGCGGTTATATCAGCAATGGTTTTCTTAGTTTGCGGTTGATTTTGGGCAACAACAGAAATAAACAAAAATACTGTTGCAAGTATTAGGAGTAGAATTCGGTTCATATTTTTGTAATTGGACGCTATTTAATACACAAAAATTAACATTTCTAGCCTCTAAAGGCAATCTTAGTTAAAACTAGGAAGGAACAGTTCAAGTAAATATAAAGGGTGGAATTTTCTTATAAAAAAGTCTTGGTCAATATTCATATTTTTTCCGAAAGTTACACGGTAAAGCCGTTTTATTTTGGCTATTATCGCTTTTACTACTATTTTACTTCTGAGGAGAAAAACTATGAATTTGGGTTATAACCCCTTGAGTCGAAAAGACAATATCGTAATCCAGGAGATCAATGGCGAGGTCTTGATTTATGATTTAGCCAAAAACAAAGCCCTTTGCTTAAACGAAACATCAGCAATGGTTTGGCATCTATGCGACGGCAAAACTTCTGTTGCAGAAATGAGTCGAATTTTGACTAAAAAAGTAAAGGAAAATGTCAGTGAAGATATCATTTGGTTAGCTGTTCATCAATTTCAAAAAGATGATCTAATTGAAAAAAGTAAACAGATTAATACACCTTTTGAGGGAATGAACCGCCGTGAAATCGTCAAACGTATTGGTTTTGCTTCAATGATTGCGTTACCGATAATATCGTCTATTATTGCTCCCGCCGCTATCAACGCAGCTTCAACTATCTGTGGATGTAATGGAAACAACAATAGTTTTTCCAGTGACGGAGGCTGCCCCTGCAATAGTAATAATGATTGCTGCACGAATGTTTGTGGCGGGGGCGGAACCACTTGCACTTCAGGTCCCACATTTGGAGGTGCATCGTCCTGTTGTGTTGCAATTATTTGCCCTCCGGCAAATGGAACTAATGTTCCTCCGGGATGTGGATGCAACGGGAATGGAAATTGTGCCACCAATATTTGCACAAACGGCATTTGTCACGTTTAACAATTGATTCTAATAAAAAGCAAAAGGACGAAGCTGAAATAAGTTCAATCCGTCCTTTTTTATCGTGAATTAAACTAAGTGTTTAATGTAGGTTTGTTTCGATTTTATTCATCAGTTCGGCGAATCTTTCATCGCTTCGCAGAGATTCTATACATTTATCTTTTTCAAACCACGGGCGATTTTCATTTCCTAATCTAATTGCTTTTTCCAACCATTTGAAAGCCTCATCTTTTTCACCCAACAAAGCGTAAGCTTGCGCTAACCAATAAGACATATCATGATCGGCTCTGGCTAAGGCTTTAGTTTGTTCGGTAATTTGTGCAGCAGCCTCTTCCTTTTTACCTTGCCAGGCGAGGAAAACCGCATAAATAGGACGAATTCCATCCATTTTCGGATTTTTATCCAAAACATCTTTGATTATTGTAATCGCATCATCAACTCTGTCTAAATAAAAGTATAGAAAAGATCGGAAAATACGAATTAACGGATGATTCGGTTCAGTCTTTGCTCCTTCATCAAGCTGTTCCAAAGCCTTATCATACTCACCCTTGTAAAGATAAACGCGGGAGCTGTTATAGCTTGAAACTACCCGGGCAATCGGATCAAGGCGGGCAAGTTTTTGCCAGGCTCGAAGCGAAGCATCATACTCGCCGTCAAGACGGTGCATTGTTCCTTTGACAAAATAAAGGGGGGCATCGTTAGGAAATTGTTGTTGTAAAACTTTGATTTCGGCTCGTGCCTTTTTCTTTTCGCCGCGCGAAAGATAAATTAAAACCATCAAGACCCGCGCTTCCACTACATTCGGATCATATTTGAAAGCTTTGCTGAAAGCAGCTTCGGCGTATGAATAATCATCCGCATTGCCCATTCCTTTGAAAATCCGATTGGCATAACACGCGCCAAGTCCGCTGTAGGCAAGCGCAAAATGCGGATCAAGTTCAACCGCCTTTTTGAAATTACCAATCGCTGCTTCGCAATCGTCATTTGAAACTGTGCGGAAAATAAATCGTCCGAAATTATCACGTCCGCGCAAAAACTCTTCGTAAGCCTCGGCGTTTTCGGTAGCACGTTTTCCAAGTTGTTGCTGTTCTTTTTCCGAAAGCTCCAACCGCAAACCTTCTAAAATTCGGTGCGCTATGATGTCCTGCAACGCTAAAATATCACCGCTTTCAGCATCAATCCGATCACTCCATAAAATATCGCCGGAAATTACATCCAAAAGCTGTGCTGTCACGCGGATTTTATCGCCGGAGCGCAAAAAACCGGCTGACAAAACCGCATTGACACGCAACTCATCGCCAGCATCACGCGGATCAACCTCTTTGCCCTGATACTTGGCAATGACGGAGCTTGGGCGCACGATCAATGAACGCAGCTGAGCAAGTTCGGTAATAACGGAATCTGCCAAAGCAAATTCGTAAAAAGCAGAAGCCGGATCACGATTGAGATTTTTGAAAGGCAAAATCGCTACGCTCTTTTTCTCAGTTCCCGTTCCTGTAATTGAAGTTGCGTCGCTTGAAATATTTGGTGCATTTGAAACCGAAGGCGTGCGCGACCAGGTGCTGTCTCCTTTTTTTCCACGCAGCCAATTCCAGGCTTTTTTGACCGGATTATCATTACCAAGATGACGGGGAACAATATTTTCGCCTTGAATCATAGGTGAACCGGTAATTTCCTGCAAAACTACTTTTAATTCATCCCGCATTTCGGCAATTTTTTGATAGCGGTGACGCGGTTCTTTAGCTAATGCTTTGTCAACAATTTCCTGCAGCCGCGGCGGAAGTGGTTCGGGACGCATTGCCGACAGTGGTTTGGGCGTGCCGTAAAGAACCTGATGACGAACATCAACCACGGTTTTCCCTTGAAAAGCCCAAATTCCGGTCAGCATTTCATAAAGTAAAACTCCGGTTGAAAAAATGTCGGAGCGATGGTCGGCAATTTCACCTTTGGCTTGCTCGGGAGCCGCGTAAGTTGCAGTGCCGTATGGAATCCCGACTTCTGTGATTTCAGTCCGGTCAATTCCTTTATGATTTTGGTGCTCGCCTTGAACTAATTTTGCCAACCCGAAATCTAAGATTTTTACTAAACCATCGCGTGTAACCATCACATTTCCCGCTTTGATGTCTCGGTGAATTATGTTTCTGGCGTGTGTGTAAGCGAGTGCATCGCAAACCTGAATGGCAATGCTCAACGCGCTTTTTAATTCAAGCGGACGACCGTTGACCAATTGACGCACATTTTTACCTTCGACATACTGCATAGCAATGTAAAAAATGCCGTTTGCTTCATTGAAATCGAAAATAGTGCAGATATTAATGTGGTCAAGCTGCGAACAAAGTTGTGCTTCGCGTTCAAATCGTTTGAAGTTTGCAGTTTTAGCAGTTAATTCGGCAGGGAGAACTTTGATAACAACAGTGCGGTCAAGTTTAGTGTCTTGGGCTTTGTAAACGGTTCCTTGGCCACCTGCGCCAAGTTTTTCTAAAATTTTGTATTGGTGAATCGTCGTGCCAATCATAAAAGATTTGGATTTGAGATGCTACCTTTTAGTTGCAAGGAAACGAATGTATTTTAAGTCAAATCTAATGGTAAGCGCAAATAAAAAATCGGCAAACTGCCGATTAATCAGGAATAATTGTTCAGCCTCGCAATGGAGCACCCCAACCGGATTGAACATACTCTCCATTAGCGACAATGCAGGGAACGACTAAATCCCCCCCGGAATATTCCAGCATCTCTTTTTGACGCAGCTTGTCATTTTGGGCATCGTATTCAGTAAATTCAATACCGTTTTCATTGTAATAATCGCGGGCTTTCTGACAATATGGGCAACCCGGTTTGACATACATTACAATCATGACTTTGAGATTTAACCTCCCGTAAAGATTTATTTTAGCAAGGTTCTTTAAAAAAGAAAAAGACCGCAGAAATATAAAAAAAACTACGGTCTTATTTGGTAAATTACTAAGCCAATGAGGCGGCGTTAGGTGAAGAATAGGTCATCAAGTTGCGTTTCGCAGGCGTGCATGGGAGTTGTTGGTAGATATTTTCAAAATAATCAGCGGCTGCTACCCGAATTCCGACATCGCGTCCGAGCTTTTCGCTGATATTCCATTTATGATCTTGTATTTTTTTCAGAAGCATATCGGCTTCATCCTGAGCAAACTTTTTACCGGTTAATTCGTTCAATAAATTTTGCTCTGGCGTTTTTCTGTTTTTCAAAACTTTTTCTATGGTGTAATCCAATCTGTATGGAATCATATTTCTCCTTGTTCCAATAATTGCGTAAATGTCCGGTTTAGAAATAAATAGCAGTTCCTTTTGCTTCAAAATAAAAACGGACAAATTTTTGTATAAACTGCGGGATTTTAATTTCCCGAACAGCAGTTTTTTCTGTTTGCATTTTTTCTATGTTCGTTTGATAAAAATTCTCGAAATAATCCGTTGCGGCAACCTTAAATCCGACATCGCGTCCTAGTCTTTCGCTCATATTCCATTTGTGGTTTAAAACATTTTCCCAAACGGTTTCGGCATTATTTCTTGAGAGTTGCTGCCCCGTAAATTCCTGTAACAAAACTTGTTCATCGGAAAATTTGGTTTTAGGAGAATTTACGAGTGTGAAATTTAAAATTGATGTAGTCATTATTAAATCTCCATAATTGCTAAATAATTGGTAATTACAGGTTTTTGGTCTTCAAAAAATCAAGTCGCGTATTAAAATTTTCAAAGACCAAAAACTGTCGTCCCAAGCTCAAATAAATAAAAGTTTGTGATGTTTTTCTCAAACTTCACTATCATTATTCCAAAAAGTATGGTATTAGTCTAATTCTAAGTTTTTGTAAACATCATTATTATTTTTCATAGTTGAGTAGTTTAATATGGAACTTTGGCAGTTACGAACATTTCGGGTTATTGCAGAAACATTAAATTTTACCAAGGCGGCGGAAACGTTGAATCTGACGCAATCTGCTGTTAGCCATCAGATCAAAGCGTTGGAATCTGAGCTGGGCGAACCTCTTTTTATTCGAGCCAAGCGCGGAGTTATTTTGACTTCAGCAGGGAAGATCGCTCTGGATTTTGCCGTCAGAATTTTGGACGAAGCCGAGCAAATGAAAGAAACCGTAGCCGGACGGGAAGCTGCTCTCACCGGACGAGTGCGTGTCGCGGCTGCAACACAGGCTCTGGTTTTCCTTTTTTCCCCCATTTTTGAAGCTTTTATGCAGGAAAACGAAGGAGTTGAGCTTCTTTTTCGCACCACGGTCAGCACGGAACAAACCGTTAATGATGTTTTGAACGGAACGGCAGATATTGGTTTTGCCTCAATGCCGACCTATTCGCCGACTTTGAGCGTGACAGAGGTTTTTGGTGATCAATTGGTTTTGGTTATGGGAATCAATCATCGTTTGGCAAAATCTAAAAAAGTAACTCCGGGAGAGTTGAAAAAGGAAAAATGGATTATCTTTGAACGCGGCTCTTCCATTCGCCGCACGACTGACAAATTCTTTGCCAAAGTCGGATTGGAGCCGGAAAAAGCCCTTGAATCAAACGATACATATTTTATTAAATTAATGATTCAAAAAGGTGTCGGAGTTTCATTACTTCCGGCGTGGGCGATCAATGAAGAAGTAAAAGCCGGGAAATTAGCCCAAATAAAAATTGATAGTGACGCATTAAAGCGTTCTATCTCAATGGTTTCGCTCAAAGGTTTTCAGCCAGCCCCAACCCGCAAATTTATTGCTTACATTCTTGACCACAAAGAAAAACTGAATGAATTAGCCGCCGGAAAGTAAAATTCTATGCAAGATTTGGAAAACTACAAAGATATTTTTGCACCGTTTGAAAAACTAGTTGAAATCGAAATTTGTGGAGAAAAATATGAAGTTCCGGAAAATAATGAGCTCCTGCGCTGTTTTCAATTCCTCAATCTGGAAATGATTTCAATGGGCGATTTCTGCTGGAACGGTAGCTGTGCAAATTGCCAGGTTTGGGTCAAAACTGAAAACGGTGAAAAACCTGCCTTATCCTGCCGCACAAAAGTTGTAGAAAATATGCAAATTGTGCGAAAAGCTGAGGAAATTAAAATTTAAATCTTGATTTAAATACTTTTGTCTGGTATAACAACAAAGCATCATAGGTCTTAAAAATAACAAGTTACTTGCAAATAAATAAAGTAAATTGAGTTTGCTTGATGGAGTTTTGTCTTTCATTTGAAATTAGCCCTAAATGAAAATTCATTTGCTCTGTCGTGTTTCTGTAAATGTGTAAGCATAAGCAATGACATTTGCTTTAAAAAACTTTGTTTGGTATAACAACAAAGATTCTTAAGTTATCAAGTCCGAAAAAAATTAAGCTATATGAAAAGAAATACGAGTTTGATAGGTAAGTTCTATCTTTTTTTACCTGTTTTGTTTTTTGTCGTAATTTCAAACGCTCAGATTACGGAATCTTCGCTGCGTGGAACTGTGACAGATACCAATGGAAATGTGGTAGCGGCTTCGGCTGTAGTGGCACAAAACGATGCAACGGGACAAGTCAAGACAGCAACAACTAACGAAAACGGCGAATTTGTTTTTGCCAGTCTGCCTTCGGGAAGCTACACCGTCTTTGTTAGGGTTCCGGGATTTAAAACCTTTGAAATGAAAAATTTGAAACTCAATGTCGGACAAACTTCGGACTTGAGCATCAAACTCGAAATCGGAGAAGTTTCGGCAAGCGTGACAGTTGGCGCAAATGAAAATCTTTCGCAGGTTTCCAGCGAAGCGCGAATCTCCGACACTTTTACCCGCCAAGCCGTGACCGAGCTTCCTTTGCCGCAGCGTGATGTTTTTGCATTACCGAAACTTTCGGCAGGTGCAACTGCGATTGCCGGCGCGGCAAACTCAACCAAATTAACCAATTCGCCAGTTATTACCGTCAATGGAAATCGTTATCGCGGTAATAATTATGTTTTGGACGGCTCATTGAATGTTAATGCGAACAATACAGGAGAACCTTTAATTGTTCCAAGCGTGGAAGTTATCGAAGAGGTTCAAGTCCAAACCAATAACTTTTCGGCTGAATTCGGGCGTGGAAACGGTTCAGTGGTAAATATGCGGACGAAATCTGGAACAAATGAGTTTCGCGGACAAGTCTGGCAATATCACCGTGACGCGGGAATGAATGCGCGAAATTTCTTTTCAGCCGCCCGCGCTCCGCAAGTTTACAATCAATTCGGCGGTTCATTCGGCGGACCGATCATTAAGAAAAAGACTTTCTTTTTCGGCAGTTACGAAGGCACACGAAATGCGGTGGCGAAAGCTCTTTCATTTCAAGTTGAAACTCCTGAGCTGAGAAATTACATCATTTCTACCAAACCCAATAGCATTGCCGCACAACTTTTCAAGCAGTTTCCGGCAGTTACGCCTCGTGCGGGAACCAACGGACAGCTTTACGCCAGCCAGACGAATATAACTTTGAATGGAATTACGATGCCTGCCACGGGAAATGCAACGGTAAATCTGCGTGATTATATTCAATTTAATCAGTATCTTGCCCGCATTGATCATTCGATGAATGATGACAAAGATCAATTTAGTTTTCGTTGGATCGGCGAAACCCAAAGCGACCAGGGCGGAACAAGTTCGGCTTTAGCAACCAACGGCAAAGCGATGCGCGGTGAACGCGGATTTTACAGCGGAACTTTTCATAATTTTAATTTCGGCTACATCAAAACTCTGCAAACGATGACCAACGATTTGCGTTTTTCGGTGGGAACGGTAGATTCTGGACGCGGCAATGATGACGCAGTTGTGCCTGAAATTACGATTACGGGAATTACTGCGCCATTTGGCGATATTTTCAATTCGAGGACAGAATTAAAAACTTACGAAGTGCGCGATACTCTTTCATTCGTTCGTGGAAATCATACGGTAAGACTTGGCGGAGAAGGTCGCAGAATTACCAAAGGACTTTCGATCGGACCTGCTAGTGCCGGAAGTTACACTTTTACTAATTTAACGACTTTTCTGAACGATCAACCGTTTCGCCAAACTATTACAGTTAATCCGACTGACGGTAAACCAACCGGATTTCCCCGTTATTTCCGTGTTTTTGAGATGGGTCTATTCGTTCAGGATGATTGGAAAGCCGCTTCAAACTTGAATTTTAATTTGGGCGTTCGTTGGGATTATTTTGGTGATGCCAAGGAAAAGAGCGGATTGCTTTCATCAATTATTTTAGGCAGCGGAAACAGTTTGCGAGAGCAAATTGCGAATGCTTCGGTTGGCAGAGTTGATCGTCTTTACACGCCTGAGAAAACTAATTTTTCACCGCGTTTAGGGATTGCTTATAATCCGTTCGGCGATAACAAAACAGTTTTGCGAGCCGGATTTTCCTTGGCATTTCAACCGCATCACGGTCAATCAATCGCGGGTGCGCGTGCGCTTCCGCCGGATGCAGTTCAAGTGGTCGCACAACCATCGCAAGGGATTGGAACGAAAATTTTATATGGAATTCCAGTTCCGTTTAATCCCGAATTTGCGCGTGGTTTGAATGCTCAGGGCGGAGTCAATCCGTTGCCGGGCGAAACCCGCCGTATTCGTCCGACGGGATTTGTGGTAAATCCAACCATCAAAACGCAATACAGCGAAAGTTTCTTTGCTAATGTTCAGCGTGAACTTTTTGCAGGGTGGATTTTAGAACTCGGCTACAACGGCACAATCGGAGTTAATTTGGAGAGAATTGACGACATTAACCGTTTCAAAGGAGATCTTTTGGACGGAGTTGAAGACCGTATCAATCCGAATTTCCAAACTTTGCTTTTTGTTACTAACGGAGTGACATCAAGTTATCACGGCGGAACGGTTGAACTCAGAAGAAGTTTTGCTAAAGGATTTTCCATTCAAACTAACTATCGTTATTCAAAATGGTTAGACACTTCGAGCGATACTTCGACCGGACAATTTGCGGATAATTCCGAACCGGGCAAAGGCGCACAAAATATTGATTGTTTGCGCTGCGAACGGGCGCGAAGCCTTTTTGATATTCCGCATCGTTTTGCCCTTTCAGCCGTTTGGACTCCGATGCTTTTCAAAGGACGCAAGGACTGGATTGGATATTTAGCCAAAGATTGGCAAGTTTCGGCAATTTTCTCAACCCAATCGGGCAGACCGTTTTCAGTTTGGAACGGTGCGGCTTCGACTGCGGGCGGCGATTACAATCGTGACGGCGGCGGCGGCGCGGTTGGCGGTGGATTTTATGACCGTCCGAATGCTCCGACCAATTTGAACACAAACTGGAGCAACCGCGATTTCATCAACGGATTATTTACCGCGTCGCAATTTCCTGCGCCGGTTGCCGGAACTGATGGAAATTTGGGCAGAAATACTTATCGCGGTCCCGGCTACACCACGCTTGATTTGTCGTTAGCCAGAAAAATCAGTTTGAGTGAAACAAAGTCTTTGCTTTTGAAAGCCGAAGCCTTTAATGCCTTGAACAACGTCAATTTATATTTGCCGAATGCCGATCTGTCATTGGCGAATTTCGGCAAATCAACACAAGCATTTGACCCGCGAAATGTGCAAGTCAGTGTTAAGTTTATGTTTTAATTGAAGGTTTTTGGCTTTTGGGCTTTGGTTTTTGTAAGAAAATAAATTGAAAATTATATCTGTAATGTAAACACCAAAGACCAAAAGCCAAAAACCAAAAGCCAATCTCAGTTTTATGAAAATTATTTTAACTCTATTATTTTTTTTAACTTTCTCGCTTTCCGCTTTGGCGCAGGATTGGCGCAAAATGTCGGAAGATGAATTGAAAAAATCAGTTCCCGAAAAAGCACCAGTTATCAAAGAAAACATCGAAACCGAATTTCGGACAGCTTCAGGAATTACTGACGGTAAAAACGAAGCATTTGGTGTTGTTATCATAACCGCAGGTTACGAAGCCGATGGAAAATACACGCATTTTTTGCGAATCAGTAAAGACATCAAAATCGGAAATCTGTCATTAAAATCGGGAGATTACGTTTTTGGGTATAAACGCTTTGATAACACGACTTTAACCGTTTCTTTTTATCAAGCGAAAACAGGTAATTTAATTGGAGCGGTCAAATCTAAGGTCGAGCAGAAAAAAGGCGCGATCTACTCTTTTTTGATCGAGCCGCCAACCGATAAAAAAGGCAAAATTTACATCGGACGTTTTTCGATGGAATACACTTTGCAATAAGGAAAAGCGAAATTAGGAGTGCAGAATGAAAAAGTTTTTAGTTTTAGGTTTAGTTTTAACTTTTGTTTTTTCGGCATTTGGGCAAAATTTTGTTGAGGTTTCGACCAAGAAAAATGCCAAGGCTCGGGTTTCTTTAGCCGAGGTCTCCAACATCAAAAATGCAGATGTTTTGGAAACCGCAAATGTTCCGAATTACATCAAAGCTTTAGCTGCTAACACTAAAGCTGCTCCGCAATTTGCCAATTTAGTGCAAACTTTTCTTTATGGCGGAACTATTTCACCCGAAACCAAAATGGCGATGGGGTTGAAAGTTTCCCAGATTTACAATTCGGCGTATCTTTTCTCACATGCCCAAAGATGGTTAAAAGCCAGTGAAAAGGGAACAACAGTTTTAGCTAATCTTAAATCAAACAAACCGCTTTCGGATTCCGAGCAAACCGCAATTCGCTACGCCGAACTTTTAACCAAAGATATTCACGGAATTACCGATGCCGAATTTGCCAAAACGCGCGCATTTTATAATGATTCGCAGATCGTGGAATTGACGATGACCGTCTGCTTTTTCAATTATTTTGTGCGGATGGTTGAGGCTCTGAATTTGCCGACCGAAGATTGGGTATTGACGAATAATGCCAAAACTCCCAATATTGCCGCGTTTGAAGCTCCTCGCGCACGAATCGGTTTGGTTTCCGATAAAGAATTGGAAGCAGGAAATATTGCACTTAACAGTCTCAAACAAACGGCTGATCCGAAACAAAGTTTAGGTGTCGGGATTGCTAACTCGCAACGGGCGATGATGCGTGTTCCTGATTTGCAAGCCGTTTGGCGCGAATTTGGAACGGCGAATCGTGCCGGATGGACGATTGACCGCAATATCCAACTGCAAATTTCTTTTGCTGTTTCGATGGTAAACGGCTGCCGCTACTGCACTTTACATCAGGTTTTAGGCTTGCGCCGTTTAGGTGTTGATCCGACAAAACTTTTGGCGATGAAAAAAGATGATTCCGCTTTAACGCCGCGAGAATTGACCGCCGTCGAATTTGCCCGAAAATTGACCAAAGAACCAAACTCTACCACCGATGCAGATTTTGCCAAACTCAAAAATGAATTCGGTGAACAAGGGGCTTTGGAAGTTATTATGCAAACCGGAAACTTTGCCTTTATGAATCGCTTTACCGATAATTTGCGGCTTCCTTCGGAAGATGAAGCGGTTAAAACCTATCAGGAAGTCTATGGCGAAGGAACTTATAAGTCAGATTGGAAAAAGCCGTAAGGAGTCGGGAGTTAGGAGTGGGGAGTAAATTTTTTTGAAAACTCAACGAAATTTTGTGATATGATTTTGGCAAAATGAGGTTGCTATGAAAAATAAAATCATTAAATTTCTGTTGGTTTTCTTAATGTTAGGTGTTGCTCTGAATTTAACATTTTCCTCAATGAATGAAGCGGTGATTAATCCAGACATCGAAAAAAATACTTGGTCGTGTTTTCCAGGTAAAACTTACAATCCACCAAACGTAATGTTGGGCATGGTGATTGAAAATAAAACTTCAAGTCCTTTAGTTTATCTCTTCCAATTAATGTTTATCCTGTTTTTTATCAGTCCACCAATAATTGCATTTATGCTTTTCTTGATTTGGAAAGAATTAAAGGAACGAAACAAAATGAAGTAGAAGAAGGGGAGAAATTCACTCCCTACTTCCCACTCCCAACTCCCGACTAATATTTAGGAACTTTCGGATTAACCTCATTTGACCAGGCTGTAATTCCGCCTTTTAAGTTGATCAAATTTCCCTTAAAACCAGCGTGCTGTAAAAACTCGATGGCTCGTGCGCTGCGTCCGCCCATTTTGCAATGAACAACGGTTTCGCGCGAATCATCAATTTCATCCATTCGGGAAACGACTTCGGCTAACGGGATAAGTTTTGCGCCTTCGATATTGGCAAAGGCATATTCATCAGGCTGACGCACATCAATAATTTGAATATCTTCGCCTGCGTCAAGGCGGTTTTTTAGTTCTGTTGCAGTAATCTCTTGCATTTTTATTCCTCTCAAAATTTTATAATTCCATTTAATTTTATAAACATAACTCTCAAAATCTGCAATTCCATACGCTAAAACTCTTTACAAAAATTTACAATCCCTACTTTAAGATAGAGAATTCATATGTTATACAATCAAAATATAGTATGTTGCTTCATTTTAACCCTGATAAAAAAACGACAGTTAAAACTTTGGTTTTCATTCTGGTAGCTTTGCTGTGTTTTGCCTGTAACAGATCTAAAGCAGAAAATACAAATAAAGAAGGTGGTAAAGAAAAAGCAGAGTCTAAAACCGGTAATGCTCCGATTAACGTGACGACCGGAAAAACGATTGCTCGCCAAGTTCCGTCTTATATTCAGGCAACCGGCAGTTTTGTAGCGGATGAAACCTCGGATGTTGCGCCAAAAGTAGCCGGAAAAGTTATAAATGTTTATGCCAACGCCGGTCAGTTTGTTTCTCAAGGTGCCGTTATTGCGCGGCTTGATGACACTGATGCCAGACTGCGTTTGAGTCAGGCGCAGGTAACTGTCAAACAAGCCGAAGTTGGAGTCAAGCAAGCCGAAGCCAGACTTGGTTTAGCTGATAATAGTAAGTTTGATTCGAGCAATATTCCTGAAGTTCGTGCAGCCAGTGCTAATGTTCAACAGCTTCAAGCCGAAGCAAAACAGGCAGATGTTAATGTTCGTCAGGCGGAAATCAATGAAAAGCGTTACCGCGATCTAGTTCAAAGCGGTGACGTGGCGATGATCACTTATGAACAATATAAAACTGCCCTTGATGCTGCCCGCACTGCTCGTGATACGGCTAACAGTCGAGTGAAAAACGCTCAGGAACAATTAAATGCTGCCATTAATGCTGCAAAACAAAACAATCAGGCTATCAGAGCTGCCCAAGCTAGTGTTGAAGCAGCCAGAACACAAGTCAATGTTGCCCAACAAGCAATTGAAGATTTAACTGTGCGCGCCCCGTTCTCAGGTTTTGTCAGTAACCGGAATATAGCGGTTGGTGAATATGCAACTTCTTCAACTCCGATTTTAACGCTTTTGCGGGTTAATCCAATTAAACTGCAAATTCAGATCGCGGAATCGGATGTGGGTTATATTGGTATTGGCAGAGGAGTTTCATTACAGGTTGATGCCTACAAAGACCGTAAATTCGGCGGAACAGTATCTGCTATCAATCCTGCCTTAGACACGAACTCCCGTTCTGCAATTGTTGAAGCAAAGATAGAAAATAATGACAATGCATTAAGAGCAGGAATGTTTGCCACGGTCAAAATTGTCAGAGAAGGAAGTAACAACGGGATTTTTGCTCCAAAGGCTTCAATTTTTAACGATCAAACTACCCAAAGTTATCGCATTTTTGTTCTTCAGGAAGGAGTTGCAAAATTGAAAACCGTCCAACTTGGAACGGAAGAAAACGATATGGTGCAGATTTTATCGGGAGTTGATGCAGATCAGGTGGTTGCTACGAGCAACTTGGATCAACTTTACGAAGGAGCGAAAGTCGCTTTTTAAGGGATAAAGGATGAGGGATGAGGGATGATTTGAAATCAAAACCTCGTAACCCAGCTTAAGACAAAAGCGGAGGCGTAGTGACGGAAAGGGAGAATTTCTTTTCATCCCTTATCCCTCATCCCTCCGCCCTCCAAATTTATGCAATGGTTAGCTGAAATTTGTGTTCATCGTCCGGTATTTGCCACGGTCATTGTTTTGTTTTTGACGGTGGTGGGCGTGTTTAGTTTTTTTACGCTGGGAGTTGACCGCTTTCCGAAAATTGATGTGCCGACCATTTCAATTTCGACCTCAAATCCCGGAGCAGCTCCGGCTGAAATTGAAACCGAAGTTACAGATGTAATTGAAGGCGTGGTTAATACTGTGCCTGGAATTGATTCGATGAGTTCTTCGTCCTCGCGCGGAAGCTCAAATGTGACTCTCAATTTCAATCTGGAAAAAGACCCGGATCAGGCGTTTCAAGAAGTTCAACAAAAAATTTCGACCGCCGCCAATCGTTTGCCGGAAACTGCCGATCCTCCGACCGTTCGCAAAACCGATCCTGATTCAACTCCAATTTTGATTTATTCAATCAGTGCGCCGCGCAATGTGGTCGAATTAAGCGATTTCGTCGAAACTCAATTGCAGGAGCGAATTCAATCAGCTGACGGAGTTGGTGAAGTTGTTATTTTCGGTGGGCGTGACCGCCAAATCAAAATTTATGTCAATCCGGAAAGATTGCGGGCATACAACCTTTCGATTACCGATGTTTCCAATGCTATTCGCAGTCAAAATTTGGAATTACCGGGCGGAAGCCTGATTGAAGGCGCAAAAGTTTCGGGACTTCGCACCATCAGTAAATTAACCGAAGTCAGTCAGTTTAAAGACATTACCATTACTACCCGTAACGGTTTTCCAATTAAAATCAGCGACATCGGACGAGTTCAGGATGGTGGAGCAGATGCTTCGACTGCGGCTTCTTTGGATGGTGTGCAATCGGTTTCTCTGGCGATTCGTAAACAATCAGGTTCAAATACAATTGCGGTTATTAATGGTGTCAAAGAAAGAATGAACAAAATCATTCCGACTTTGCCGCCTGATATGAAAGTTGCTATTACCCGCGACCAATCCGAATTTATCGAAAATTCACTTCACGCTATCGAAGAGCATCTTGTTTTAGGCGGATTGTTTGCGGCGATCATCGTTTTCTTTTTCCTTTGGAACATTCGTTCGACCATTATTTCGGCATTAGCGATTCCTACTTCAATTATTGCTTCATTTGCAATTATCGCTGCACTTGGCTATTCGCTTAATCAAATGACAATGCTGGCTTTAACCCTAATGGTCGGTATCGTAATTGATGACGCGATCGTGGTGCTGGAAAACATTTACCGATTCGTCGAAGAAAAAGGAATGAATCCGTTTGAAGCGGCAATCGAAGGCACGAAAGAAATCGGTTTAGCCGTTTTGGCTACTACGCTTTCGCTGCTTGCCGTTTTTATCCCGGTTGGATTTATGACCGGAATCGTTGGCAGATTTATGTCGTCATTCGGTTTGACCTCGGCGGCGGCGATTGCGGTTTCTTTGATTGTTTCATTTACCTTAACTCCAATGATGGCAGCACGTTGGATCAAGGCAAAAGATGACGGCAAAGGAATTAAGGATGAGGTTTTAGATACTGAGACAGATTCTGATCACCAACCACTACCTACTGACCATTCTTCAAAAGATGGTCGTTTCTATCGGATCATAGACAGCAGTTACACTTGGCTTTTGAAAGTCTCAATGCGGTTTCGTTGGGCAGTAGTTTTGCTCTGTATAATAGTTGTTGCCTCGATTTTTCCGCTTTTTAATTATGTTGGAATGGCATTTCTGCCGGACGAAGACGAATCTTCATTTTCGATTTCATTGCGCGGACCACAGGGCACAAGTTTATCAGCTACTCAATCCATTTTGGATCGAATTTCGCGGGATGTGCGCGAACAGTTGCCGGGAGTCAAAAATACCTGGGTTTTAGCCGGAGGATTTGGCGGTGGCGGTGGCGGCGGTTCTGCCAATGTCGGCTCGATCAATGTTAGTTTAGTTCCGCCGGGTGAGCGAAAATTTTCTCAGGCGGAATTGATCAATCGAGCGCGGCAAATCATTAAACCTTATCAAAGTAAGGATTATCGGATTAATGCGTCCGCTTCATCTTCAATTGGTAACAGTCTTGGTTTAGGTCGCGGAGGCTCGGGAATCGGTTATTACATCGCCGGTCCTGATATGGAAAAACTTAATCAATACGCACTCCAATTAGTCGAGAAAATGAAGCAGGATCCGACTTTTCGTGATCCTGACAGTTCAGTTGATCAGGGAACGCCGGAAATCCAGGTGACGATTGACCGTGATAAAGCTGCCGACTTGGGAGTTAAAGCCGGTGATGTGGCAACCGCTTTGAATACTTTTGCCGCTGGACAGCGCGTAACTACGTTTAGCCAGAACAATAAGCAATACGATGTTGTTTTACAAGCAGATGAATCATTCAGGCGTGACCGCAACAATTTGCAGTATTTTTCCGTTGTTTCGGCAAAAGGCGGAACGGTCGGGTTGGAAAGACTGGTTAAGATTCAGGAAGGGCGAAGCCCTGCCTCAATCAGCCGTTTGAATCGTCAGCGGCAGGTGACAATTTCGGCAAGTCTGCCACCCAACGCATCGGAAGCAGATGCTTTGAACAAATTGGAATCTTTGGTCAAACAAATGAATCTGCCGACCGAATATACAACCGGCGTGACCGGACAATCAAAGGAATTACGCAAGGCATATTCAGCGTTTTTGTATGCGTTCTTATTGTCTTTCGTCTTTATGTATTTGATTTTGGCGGCTCAATTTGAATCATTTATTCACCCGGTAACGATTCTTTTAACCCTGCCGCTTTCAATTCCGTTCGCACTGATCTCTACGGCAATTGCCGGACAAACTTTGAATATTTTCTCGGCGTTGGGAATTTTGCTGTTGTTCGGAATCGTTAAGAAAAACGCGATTTTGCAGATTGACCATACCAACACTTTGCGGGAAAGAGGAATGTCCCGTTACGACGCAATAATTCAAGCCAATCGTGACCGTTTACGTCCTATTTTAATGACGACGATTGCATTGGTGGCAGGGATGATTCCTTTAATTGTCGGAAGCGGCGCAGGTGCTGCGACCAATCGCTCAATCGGAATTTTGGTGGTTGGCGGTCAATCGCTTTGTTTGCTTTTGACCTTGTTGGCAGTTCCGGTCTTTTATTCTATTTTCGATGATATTCAGGAGACTCACATAGGACAAAAACTTTCATCTGCGGCAGGAGGAATTTGGGGGCTTTTCAAAAGCAAGAAAAAAGTTGAAGAAACAGCCGAAGTTGAGGAAGAGGTTTATATCAGGGAGGCTACAAATGATTAGAGCAGTATTAGTTTGTATTTTGTTGTTGGGTGGTGGTATTTTGGCTCAAACACCAACCCCGACCCCTGCTCCGAAAGTTGATACTTCGCGTCAAGTTCCAACGACCAAATTACCTGATGAACCGCCGCCGATTGCCCCGAATTTTGAGGCTCCGGTGCGACCTTTGCCGAGCGCAGAACGAGTGGGAGTTGATTTAACAAATCAGTTGTCCTTAACTCTTGAAGAAGCAATCGAGAGGGCTTTAAAAAATAACAATGACATTGAAGCCTCGCGCACACAGGTCAAAATTGCAGAATTCGGTTTGAGATCCGTTCAAGCTGTTTATGATCCGAAATTCAGTTCGGAAAATTATTACGAAAGCGCAACCACTCCGGTTGCTTCAACCATCGGCGGAGCGGTTAATGGTGCACTAACTCAAAAACGTCTTTTTAATTCAGCCGGACTGACCGGATTTTCACCCTATCAGGGCGCCTCGTATTCAGCCACTTTTAACTCGACGATTTTAACTTCGACTAATACCAACGCCACGCTTAATCCGCAATATCCGCTGAGTTTTACTTTGAATTATATCCAACCGCTTTTTCGCGGCAGAAGATTTGATCTAAACCGCAGAAATATTGAGATTGCCAAGAAGAATTTAGGTTTAACTGATGCACAATTTCGCCAAAAAGCAATTGAGGTAATTGCCAATGTCGAATCGGCTTATTGGGATTTGGTTTTTGCTTTGCGGAATTTGCAAGTGCAGATTGATGCCGTCAAACAAGCCAAAGCGCAGCTTGAAAGCAACACGCGACTGGTTAATAAAGGCGTAATTGCGCCGATTGATATTGTGGCGGCGACTGCTCAAATTACGACTTTTGAGCAAAATGTTTATGCGGCACAGGAAACAGTGACCAGAACTGAAAACACTTTGAAAACCTTGATGCTGCCTGACCGAAAAGATGATGTTTGGTCACGTCCGATTACACCTGTTTCATCCGTTTCGCTTGATCCACCACGCATCGGTTTGGAAATTGCAGTTACCGAAGCCCTAAAAAATCGTCCTGAAATTTCACAATTTGAAACAAATGCCGAAATAAACGCGATCAATCAGAGATATTTGAGAGATCAAACTAAACCGCAAATTGATTTGGTCGGAACTTATACAACGCAAGGTTTGTCGGGGGCAAATACCGGAATCCGGGCAGTTCCGCCGAATTTGGAAGGCGGATATTTTAATTCTTTAGGAAATTTATTACAGCAGGATTATCCGACCTATCGGGTTGGGGTTTCAATTTCTTTGCCGCTAAAAAATCGGGCGGCTGAGGCAAATCTTGGTCAAAGTATAGTAGAAGGTGAGTTAATCAAAAATAACCGGGAGCAAGCTGAACAAGTTATTGAAGCACAGGTGAGAAATGCGTTGCAAGCTTTGCGTTCTGCTGAAGCTCGTTTGAATTCTGCAGTTGCCGCCCGAACTTCTGCCGAACAGCTTTATGATAGTGAGCAACGCCAATTCAAAGGCGGAATCACCACATTTTATTTGGTTTTGCAGCGTCAAACGGAGCTTTTGGCAGCACGCGGACGCGAACTTCAAGCGCAAACCGATTTGAACAAAGCCATTTCAGAATTTCAGAGAGCAACGGGAACTACTTTGACGGCAAATAAGATTACAGTTGCGAATAATTTAACTTTTCTGCGAGATCAAAAACGTTCATCTACCGCTTTCAATCAGGAAACAGGCGATAAATAGTTCGCTAAAATGAAAAAATATTCTTGAATTTTATTTTCTACTTCTAATGTGAAAATCTGTGTGCGGTTAAAGCAAACAAAACCCACAACAATAGCAGCGAAGCGATAACTAAAAAAACTCCCAAAATAAAATTGAGATAATTTGAGCCAACCGCGATAGTTGGTTGTTGAAGCGGGGAAGTTTGCGGAATTTGCCAGTTGGGTTGTGCCTGAGTTTGAAATGATTCAATCGAAATCGGCATTATCAAGCGATAACCAATTTTTGGAACGGTTTGGATAAAACGCGGATTTTGCGGATTATCTTTAAAGACCCGCCGCAATTCGGAAATTGCCCGCGCCAAAACGTGTTCAGTCACATTTACATCAGCCCAAACTAAATTAAAGAACTGTTCCTTCTTAACGGTTTTACCCTGATTTTCAGCCAGATAAACCAAAACTTCCATTATTTTCCGTTCAAGCTGAACGATCTTATCATCCTTTGAAATTCGCCCTAATTGCGGTTCAACAAACCATTCATCTAAAAAAAATCCTTCCTGCAAATCAATATCAAATTTCATAATTCCTCTTGCTGTTTAATGTTTTGTAATCTTTACGATTCTGAGCAGAGTCTCGTTTCAACTAATTTTGCCACAAAAAATCACAAAAAAAACCGAAAATCCTAAACCTCAGAAAAACATTACATTTTCCTTAAAGCTGCTAAGCCCTTTTCTGCGTTATGCTGAGCAACATCCACGAAGCCGCACGAAGGAAACACGAAGATTTATAAAAAGGATTCTGCCTTCGTGAAAACTTTGTGGATAAAAAAATATGAGATTCAAAATTAACGTAATTATTTTAATCCTTTCTGCAATTTTTCTAACCCAGCAAATTCGGGCGGAAAATCTGCGTTTTATCAATGGCTTTTGGTTTGACGGCAAAACTTTTCAAGCCAAAACCGTTTACTCGCTCAACGGAATTTTGTCTTTCAATTACAAAGGCAAAATTGATTCGACCGTTGATTTACAAAACAATTATGTCATTCCGCCTTTTGCGGAGGCACACACGCATCAGTTTTTGGATGTGATGAATTTTCAGGAACAGATTGGCGATTATTTAATTAAAGGGATTTTTTACGTCAAAAATCTGAACAGCTTGCCTCGTTTTACCATCAGAGTTCGTCCGTTCATTAATCAGCCAAAAAGTGTGGATGTTGTTTATGCTAATGGCGGTTTGACGGCAACCGGCGGGCATCCGATTCAGATTTACACCAGTCTCGCGCAGAATGGCGTTTTGTCCGGTCTGACCGCCAAAGATGTAGAAAATGAAGCTTTTTTTATAATTGATGATGAAAAAGATTTGGCAGAAAAATGGCAAATAATAAAGAGCCAAAAGCCTGATTTTATAAAAACTTATCTTGACCATTCCGAAGAATACGAACTTCGCAAAAATGATGAAAAATATTACGGCAAAAAGGGTTTGAATCCGCAGCTTTTGCCGAAAATCGTTGCCAGAGCGCATCAGGATAATTTACGGGTTTCGGTTCATATCACGACCTCACAGGATTTTCATAATGCAGTAATTGCCGGAGTTGACGAAATAGCTCATCTTCCGTTGGAAAAAATAAACGAAGCAGATGCAAAACTAGCGGCACAGAAAAAAATATTTGTCGTCACCACTACGCTCAGTCATCGGGACACCAGCGGCATTCAAAATCTGGATGAATTTCACCGTGACAATCTGAAATTACTTTACAAATCAGGCGTAAAAATCGCCATCGGCACAGATAATATGCCGACCGCCGCAATTGAAGAAGCTGAAAATATTTACCGACTGAAAGTATTCGACAATCTGACTTTACTCAAAATCTGGACAGAAATTACACCACAAACGATTTTCCCAAATCGCAAAATCGGATTTCTAAAAAATGGCTACGAAGCAAGTTTTTTAGCTTTGCAAGGCAATCCAATCGAGGATTTTTCCAATATCCGAAAAATCAATTTTCGTTACAAACAAGGACAATTAATAAATCGAGGACAAACTAAATGAAATACATCATATCGCTATTTTTTACATTAATTTTATCATTCGTATCTTTTGCCCAACACGGTGGAAATGGGGCAACCATCAACTTTGATCAAACTGCCGAACAATGGCGCGAAGATTTGCGTTTTTTCGCGGCAGAATTGCCAAAGCGTCATAAAAACGCTTTTCATTTTATGACTCGTGAGCAGTTTGAAAACGCGGTCAAACAATTCGATTCGGAAATTCCGAGTTTAACAAAAGAGCAAATTTATGTGCGTTTTATCAAGCTGATTGCGATGGTCGGCGACGGACATACTTCGATTGAAGAACAAAGTTTGCTTCGGCTTGGTCTTTATCCGATTCGTTACGAAATTTTGCAGGATGGTCTGTTTATTCAATCTTCTACGGCTGATTATGCCGAAATAGTGGGCGGAAAAGTCGTCAGAATCGGCAATACTCCGATTGAAGATGCTTTGAAAAAGGTGCAGGAAATTTCGTGGGGTGATCGTCGAAACGAACAATCTTTGAAGGTAGAAACCTCCTTTTTACTTAGTTGCCCAAAGATTTTGAAAGGTTTAAATATTGCCGAATCCGACGAAAATGTTTCCGTGACAGTCGAAAAAAACGGACAGCAAAAAAACTTAGACGTAAAAGCTGTGACCGATGTTATGAGTTTTTTTCGGGACGAAAAACGAGCCTTCGCCTACGATAAATCCACCAACCCTTTGCCGTTATATTTAAAAAATCCTAACAACAATTATTGGTTTGAATACGTTAAAGACAGCAAAATTCTTTACGTTCAATTCAATTCCACCACCAACAAACCCGATGAAAGCGTTGCCACGTTTTTCAAAAAAGTCTTCGATTTTGCCGACCAAAATCCGGTTGAAAAATTTGTTCTGGACGTGCGCGGAAATACGGGCGGAAACAATCAACTCAATAAGCCTGTCGTCATCGGTTTGATAAAAGGGAAATTTAATGAGCGCGGAAAATTATTTGTGATTCTTGGACGGCGCACTTTTTCTGCCGCCCAAAATTTAGTCAATGAAGTCGAAAAATACACCAACGCTATTTTTGTCGGAGAACCAACGGGAAGCAGCCCTAATCTATTTGGCGATCCGATAATTATGACGCTGCCGAACAGCAAAATTCCTTTTCGAGTTTCGACCTTGTGGCATCAGATCGATCCGAATGACAGGCGGCTTTTTACTACGCCGGAAATTTTCGCCCCGCTTAGTTCAAAGGATTTTCAAAACAACAATGATCCGGCGTTTCAGGCAATTGTGAATTACGTTCCCGGCAGCACTTTCAAAGATCTAACTGCCGAAGCGTCAAAAAATGCTGATATATCGGGTTTTATAAAAAAATACCGCGAGTTTAAGCAGAATCCGCAAAATCAATTTATCAGCACTGAAACCGATACCAATGCGCTCGGTTATCGTTTGATTCAGGCTAAACGAATCAAAGACGCAGTTGAAGTTTTTAAGCTGAATGTCGAGGCTTATCCAAATTCGGCAAATGTGTATGACAGTTTAGCGGAAGGTTATTTGCTGGACGGAAACAGAGCGGAAGCGATCAAAAATTATGAAAAAGCTGTCTCGATCAATCCAAATTTTCAATCTTCATTGGACGCTTTGCAAAAATTGAAAGGGAATTAATCACTTCATTGTCACAAAAAAAGGAATTGCGGTGTGTATGTTGTATGAGCAATTTAAAATTGTGCAGAATACTGCAAATCCTGATTGTGATTTTGATGACCGTTTGGAGCGGATTCGCCCAAAGTGCCGAACAATGGCGGGCAGATTTACGGTATTTAGCCGAAGAAATGCCCAGACAACACAAAAATCTCTTTCACACAATGACCAGAGAACAGTTTGAGAGTGCAGTGAAAAAACTGGACTCTCAAATTCCAAATCTTTCGAGACAACAGATAATTGTTGAAATGGCTCGGATTGTGGCAATGGTCGGCGATGGTCACACCAATATTTCTCCTGCCCGCGACCCGAGAATTGATTTTCGGACATTGCCGATAAAATTATATGTTTTTAGCGACGGAATATTTGTTCGGGCAGCAACGCGTGAACAATCCGATCTGGTCGGCGCAAAAGTCATTAAAATCGGTAAAGTTTCGATTGACGAAGCCTATAATTCGGTCAAACAAATAATCGGGCGGGATAACGAGATGGACATCAAGTTTTTCGCGCCATTTTTGCTTGTAATGCCGGAAGTTTTGAACGGTCTCGGCTTAATTGACGAGATGGAAAACGTCAAATTTACCTTTGAAAAACAGGGAAAACAATGGACGACCGATCTGAAACCTTTCGGCAAAACGGAATTGATAACGCCGGATACGGATAATAGCTGGATTCCGAAAGACGGCTGGATTGATGCGCGGGACAGTTCAAATTCTGCGAATCTACTCTGGTTAAAAGACCCAAATGATAGATTTCGATTTGAGTATTTACCTGATTCCAAAACTCTCTATTTTCAACTGAATCAGGTTGGAAACAAAGAAAACGAGACTTTGGAAAGCTATGTGGGAAAACTCTTTAAGTTTGCAGAAACTAAAGAGATAGATAAATTCATTCTTGATCTTCGTCTTAATCGCGGCGGCAATAATTATTTAAATCGTTCGTTGCTTTTAGGAATAATCCGCGCAACCAAAATTGACCAGAGAGGCAAATTCTTTACCATCATCGGACGCAGCACCTGGTCGGCGGCGCAAATGTTGGTCAACGATCTGGAGAAATATACCAATACGATTTTTGTTGGTGAGCCTTCGGGCGGAAAAGTTAATAGTTACGGCGATTCACGCCGAATAACTCTGCCCAACAGCGGAATTACGGTTCGTGTTTCGAGTCTTTGGTGGCAGGAAGACGAACGGGATACACGCCAATGGACCGAGCCAACCATCAAGGCTGAACTTTCATTTGCTGATTATCAAAATAATCGTGATCCGGCGATTGAAGCAATCATGAAATATCAACAGAATTAATTGCGAAACAATTAAATTAAAATTGCTGAAAAAATAAAATGTTCGTGAGTAAATATGTTATAAATATTCACTCGATAAAATGAACATCCGTCCCCCAAAACGAAAGTTTTACTTACAGTTACTGTTGGCAGTCTTTTTTATTCCATTGAATCTGACTGCAAAAATAACTGCACAGGAATACGGATTCGATATTTGGACGACTGCCAACGGACTACCGCAAAACACAGTAACGGGAATTGCTCAAACGCCGGATGGCTATTTGTGGATTTCGACTTTTGACGGCTTGGCTAGATTTGACGGTGTAAAGTTCACAATTTTTGATAAAGGGAACACAAAAGGAATTCTCAATAATCGGTTCGCACAACTTTTTGTTGATAAAGAAGGAGTAATTTGGGCGACAACCGAAAACGGCATAATAACCGTTTATCAAAATGAAGTTTTTACTTCTTATCAATCTCCCGAAATATCCGGTAGCACGACGGCAATTGTTTCGGATGCCGATGGCAATGCCGTGATTGTAACAAATACCGATTATTACTACTTGAAAGATGGAAATTTTGTTCCGGCGGCAGACAAAAAAATCCCAAATGTAAAACTCATTTACAGTAGAAAATCCGGCACAAAATGGATATTTAAGGCAGATGGTGCTTCAAGTCTAAAAAACGGAAAAACGATAAATTATCCGCTCGTTTTACCGCCCGAATATTTAAATCAAAACGTGAATTTTCAATATTTGGAAGATAATCAAGGGACTTTATGGATAACAACTAAAAGTGAAATTTATCGTCTGGCGGATGGAAATATCACAACCTATACTAAAAATGAAATCCCTGCTTTGAACGATTTATCTCCGTTAGTGATTCTTGATGATGCTGAAGGAAACATCTGGTTCGTTTTTGGTGTTTCGGATCCTACCCGAAAAATAGACAGGCAATTTGTCAGATTTAAGAACGGACAATTTACTTCATATAATCTTGACAGCTCGGTAAATGCAACTCATGGGATTACTGACCGTGAAGGTAATTTTTGGTTGCCAACAACAGCCGGATTACGTCGCTTGCGACCTCAAATCATCTCAAATTTATCTGTCAAAGATGGTCTGAGTAATAATGAAGTTTATCCGCTCCTCGAAACAAGCAAAGGAGATATTTTCATCGGCACGGTTCAAGGCGTGAATCGTTACTCGAACGGGAAAATTACTGATACGGGACTAAAATACTCTGAGAACTTTCCCTTTCCGCTTTACATGCGTGGTCTGTGGGAAGACGGAGAAGGACGGGTTTGGCTCGGCTATCAAGGCGAGGGCGGATTCGGGAGATTTGAAGAACCTTCATCCTTTAAACGAATTGGCAGTAATGACCTTCCAAACGGAGCGACCGATTTTGCTTCTGACCGTGAAGGAAATGTTTGGATAGCGACGGAAGAAGGCTTATTCAAATATAAAGACGACAAAGAGATTGCTCATTACACGGTTAAGGACGGGTTGCGTAATGACAAAATAATCACGCTTCATTTTGACCAAAAAGGTGATCTTTGGCTCGGAACTTTTGACGGATTATCGCAATTCAAAGATGGTAAATTTACAAACTTTGCAGATGTTGAAAATAGTCCGAAAGGATTTGTGCGGGCAATTTATGAAGACGCGGACGGCGTTTTGTGGTTTGGAACTTACGGCGACGGTTTGGTTCGTTATAAAGATGGAAAGTTTTTCAATTACCGTGTCGAAAACGGACTTTTCAACAACGGCGTTTTTGCGATTTTGGAAGATGATCGCGGAAACTTCTGGATGTCTTCAAATCGGGGCATTCATCGCGTCAGCAAGCATGAATTAAACGACTTCGCGGATGGAAAAATCCCAAAGCTGAACAGCGTTTCATACGATGAAAAAGACGGGATGCTCAACGCCGAATGCAACGGTGGACGAATTCCGGCGGCAATCAAAACCAAAGATGGAAAACTTTGGTTTGCGACGATGGGCGGTGTAGCGATCATTGATCCGAATACCGAAAAAACAAACCCAAAACCTCCGCCGGTGGCAATTGAAAATATCTCGGTTGACCGCAAATCTGCGATCCGTAGTCAGCAATCAGCAATCGAACTGCTGCCCGGACAGACGAATCTTGAAATAAATTACACAGGTCTGAGTTTGATAAAATCCAATCAGATAAAATTTAAATATCGGCTCGAAGGTTTTGAAGAAAATTGGGTTGAAGCCGGAACAAATCGCGTGGCAAATTATTCGTATTTACCCTTCGGAGAATACACTTTCCACGTTATCGCCGCCAATGCCGACGGCGTTTGGAATAATGAAGGTGCCAGTGTAAAAGTGATAGTTCATCCGTATTATTATCAAACCTGGTGGTTTCGCATATTATTGGCTTTGACGATTGCGTCAATAATCGCGTTGATTTACCGCAATCGTATTTCGCATTTACGGGAAATCGCCGAAACAAAAACTCAGTTTTCGCGGCAGCTTATTGAATCGCAGGAAGCCGAGCGCAAACGCATTGCGACTGAATTACACGATGGATTGGGACAAAATCTGGTGGTGATTAAAAATCGGGCGGCATTGGGAATTAAAAAAGGTGAGGATAAAGAAAGAGTCGTTAAAGAACTTAATAATATTTCCGAATCTGCCACCCAAGCATTAGACGAAGTGCGCGAAATAACCAACAATTTGCGTCCGCAATTGCTAGACCGTCTGGGATTGACCAAAGCCATAAATGCAATGCTCAAAAAGCTTTCGGGCGTTATCGAAATCGAAAGCGAGATTGATTCGATTGACAATATTTTTAATGAAAACGAGGAAATCAGCATTTATCGAATCGTGCAGGAATCTCTCAATAATGTTATCAAACACGCGGACGCTACAGTAGTTTCTGTAAAAATAAAGCGAAACGAAGATAATATTTTGATACGAATTAAAGATAACGGAAAAGGTTTTGACTCAGCAAATATAAAAAGCGGACTTGGTTTGGTTGGATTGAAAGAGCGAAGCCAACTATTGAATGGTGAATTATTAATTGATTCAAAGATTGGTGCAGGAACAACAATCAAAGTTAAAATTCAACTGCCGAAATAAATATGGAAAACATCACGATTATCATTGCTGACGACCATCCGATTGTGCGGAAAGGCTTGCGCGAAACGATTGAAGAAGAAAGTGAATTTATTGTTTTGGCGGAAGTTAATAACGGTCAGGAGGCGATTGAAGCAATTGAAAGATTCAGTCCAATAATTACGATTTTAGATGTTGATATGCCGATAATGAACGGTTTTGACGTGGCTCGTGAAATTAAATCGAGGAAGTTACCGACCGAAATTATTTTTATGACGATGCACCGCGACGAAGATTTATTTAACGAAGCAATTGACCTCGGCGCGAAAGGATTTGTCTTAAAGGATAGTGCATTGAGCGATATTGTAGATTGTCTTAAAGCTGTTGCGTCAAAAAATCATTATACAAGCCATTCCTTAACTTCGTTTCTTATTAACCGTAGTCAGCGGGCAATTGGCTTAGCCGAAAAACAACCATCCATTAATGATCTAACTCCAGCCGAACGCAAGGTTCTAAAACTGATTGCCGAAAATCTGACCAGTAAAGAAATCGGCGAACAACTTTTTATCAGTTTGCGAACCGTCGAAAAACACCGCGAAAATATCTGCCAAAAACTAAACCTGCAAGGCAGTCATTCTCTTTTCAAATTTGCCGTTCAAAATAAATCTCAATTGCTTTAATCAAAATTTTGCGCCTCATTAATTCCAATTAATCCAACAATTTAACCAAAATCCAAAATCTGAAATCCAAACTCAAAATATACGTAGTTCCACGTATAAAATTTACGTAGAACTGCGAATTCTCAAAATGTTTGCTCGACCTTATTCTACAAATAAATAAAGTTTTAGTCCTCAGATGAAGCAAATGAAAATTTTAATTGTTGATGATAACGAACAAGTCCGCAATCTTTTGCGCGACTATCTCCCGACTTCGTTTGACGAGATCTATGAATGCAGCGACGGCGGCGAAGCTGTTTCGTTTTTCAAAAGACACCAACCTGATTGGGTTTTGATGGATTGGGAAATGCCGAAAATGAACGGAATTACGGCGATCCGCGAAATAATCGGCGAATTTCCGACTGCAAATATTTGTATGGTCACGGCTTTTGACGACGAAGAAATTCGTTCAGAAGCGTTATCAGCCGGAGCGAGCGGATTTGTCTTGAAAGATAACTTATTTGAACTGGAAGACATTCTTGCCAAAGCGGAGGTGCATTAAAATTCGGCAAAGATCGAGGAATAATCGAAATGAAATACTTGAAAAATAATTTGATGAAGGCAATTTTTGTAAACTTATGGACTTTTGGAACGCTGACAATTTTAACGATTGTTTTGTCAAATAATGCTTTCGGGCAGGATCTATCAAGAATTTTTGCCCCCCAAGGCGCAACGGTTGACAACGAAGGTTTGACAAAAAATATCAATCCCGGTTGCGTCCAATACGAGTTGCTGATTGAAACGGGCGACCTTGAAGGAGCTGATGCCGATGCCAACGTTTTTGTCACCATTCACGGAACTAACGGTGACACAGACCGTATCAAAATCAACGGAGAGATAACCATCAGGGAAGATAAAGCACATCCGGTAGGAAGCACCTGTCTTGAGTTTATGACTCCCAGACAAAGTTTGGAAGAGAAACCATATAAAGCCCTTACATTCGTCAGATGGGGGTCAAATCTTAATGTGGTCAACTCAATGCTTAACCAAGTTGGAAACTTTTTCATCCGTAATAAAACGGCAATGGTGACAATCAATACTCATGATGTGGGCACTGTTGAATCCATCACCTTAGAGCACGATAATTGGTATCCCGCGTGGTATTTAAAATCGTTGACGCTTTACAAGGGAGATAATCGGGAACTCGCCTTCCAACGCGATGTAAATCGCTGGTTTCGTGAAGATTCGCTGAAACAGACGTTCAAGGTAAACGAGAGCGGAAACGTGACCGATTACCGAATCAAGGTTTTTACGGGCGACGTTTATCAGGCGGGAACAAACTCAAAAGTTTACCTGACCTTAAACGGCAGACAGCACGTAATTCCGAATATTGACCTTGCTAAGCTGCTGCCGGGAACCAATCCTTTTGAGCGTAATCAAACCGATGAAACGGGCATTTATGACCAACCCCTGAATGATGGTTTGTCGAGTATTACGATTAACCTTGAAAAAGGTGCCAGGTGGTTTCTCGGCTCAATCACGATTGACCGTCCGAGATCATCTTTTTCAGATATATTTCGTTATAACAACTGGATCGAAGGAGGTCAGCCGGTGACGATTTATCCGACTGAGGCTCGCGTCAGTCCGACTCGTAAGATTACTTTCCGAAGTGAAGCGGGCTACAGCTCCCGAATGTTGATTCAATATTTTGAAAATGGAGCGCAAGGAGCACTAGCACCGAAAATGATATTTTCTGCGGATATGCCGCCGGGACAAAACAGCGTCATTGAAATTCCTCAGGACGTGAAGGACGCAAAGGTATTTCTGATTGGGAGCGGCACGGTCAATGATAATTTTTATACCAGTAATTTTACCGGTTATCTGGCTGGTGATCCCTGTTTCAAAGCTTGGGGGACGTTTCTTAGTCCGCAGGGCGGCACTTGCGACGGCAATCCGATTTCTACTACCACCTTAAACCCGATTACACCAAGTTTGTATCCCAAAACAGTTGCTGAGGGGGAGCAGGGTTGTTTCGACATGATGCAAAGCATGATAAGTAAAGATACTTCGCAAAAGCTGCGAAATTTATTGGATGAAAGCAGTATCAAAAGACTTTGTAAAGGCACTAAAGACCCTAACACAACTACTCTTTGTTATGGCGTAAGGGTGATTGACATAAGCTCCGAGAACGCAATAGCGGAATGTTCGGGGCAAATTCCTCTCGGCTCAACTCCTAAAATCGGCACGACAACGACTACTTCCGGCGCAAATGTTTCTAACACAAATATCGCCCAAAACGAGCAGGATTGCTTTAACCAAGTTCAAGGCAAAGTTGCTTACGACACGGCGGGAAATAAAGTCTGGAACGAAAACAATATCAAGAGTCTTTGTCGCGGAACGACCAATCCTCCGGCAACAATAGCTTGTTTCAGCCAAAAGATGCCTCAAATCGGCTGGGCAAAAGCGAGTCAGGAATGTGCCGCCACAAATATTTCTTCGCAAACACAAAGGGTTAATCAAATGCCTGTTCCATCACAAAACCAGCCAACTTCTAGAGGTATTAGTCTTGAAGGAAATTGGGTGATGTATGACGACAAAGGAGTGAAATTCGACAAATTCGCCAAAATATCTCAAAGCGGTGCAAATCTCTCGATCAACAACGGTTACGGAGCAAATTCAACTGCCGTTCTAAATGGCAACAGTCTCAAAACTTCTGACGGATTGACGGGAACAATTTCCGCCGACGGCAACAAAATAAATTGGAACATAAATTACGTTTGGGTTAAACAGGTTTCCGCTGCTACCACAAATTATGGACAAGTTTCGCCTAATCAGACTCCGATAAATTCGCCAAATACGCTTGCGACAACCTCATTAAAAACAGCCCGCGACATTGATGCTAAAAATGGTGTGGTTTGGGCGATTGGGACAAACTCTGTCCCCGGCGGCTACGGAATTTATAAATTCAACGACTCAAGTTGGACACAAATTGACGGCGGAGCGACACGAATCGCTGTAGATCAGTCGGGAAATCCGTGGATCATCAATTCCGTTGGAACGATTTTTCGACGAATTAACGATGCGTGGACGGAAATTCCGGGAATGCGGGACACCTTTGCGGCTGATATTGCCGTCGCCGGAAACGGAAACGTTTGGGTGGTGACAACCAGCGGATTGGTTTCGCGTTGGACGGGTTCGGGTTGGACTCCGGGACGTGCACTGCAAGCCAAACAGGTCATTGCGTTGCCGAATTCCAATGCGATTCAAATAGTTGAAAATAGTGGAAAACGTTGGACTGGAGAATCGGAAGATTCGTGGCTGATCGCCAACGACCCGACGGGATTGGCAGACAAATACCTCGAATTTGCCGTTGATGGCGATACAAAATGGGTGATTGATTCATCATTTAATATCCAAAGATTAAGTGGCGGACAATCGCAAGGCAATTATGTCATCAACGAAACACAAGTTCAGCCAACTTCGCAGATTACCAATGCGCCGACTCCAACCAAACGCTCAATTACTTTCAGAAACGAAGCCGGATTTGTCGCCAAAATGTTGGTGCAGTATTTTGAATCGGGTCCGAATGGTATTTCGCTGCCAAAGTTTTTGTTCACCGACAATCTCCCTGTCGGACAAAGTAAAACGCTCGAAATTCCCAATTCCGCTACGAATACGCAGATCGTCGTCAGTCTGATCGGCAGCGGAACAATGAAAGATAATTTTTTTAGCACCAGCATTGATGGAGGATTTACGGGAAACCGATGTTTCAAAGCGTGGGGCACATTATTCAGTCCGCAGGGCGGAACTTGTCAATAAATTTGAGGAGAAAAATCTAATGAACGTGAATTATCCAAAATCTATTTCGATAAAATTATTAAAATTCGCACTGCCGCTTTTGGTAATGCTATTTTTGCAAATCGCTGCTAATGCTCAAAGTTATACCCAAACCGAACAAAATTGCTTTGATATGGTGCAAAATAAAGTTGCCTACGACCAGGCGGGGAATAAGGTTTGGAACGAGGTTAATGTTCGCAATCTTTGCAAAGGAACAACTAATCCTAATACCACAATTTCCTGTTTTACCAATGTCATTAACAATTATAATGATTGGAATCGTGGAATAAAAGAATGTTCAGCGCCTCAGAATAAAGTTGTCCGCTCAGTTGAAGAAACCTACGATATTGCGACCTATACACCTTTACGCGGCAATTGGGATAGTTATTTTTCCGACGGCAGAAAGTCGAATAATATCTGGGCGATCACGCAATCTGCGGCAGGGCTGTCATTTCAGGGATTGGGCGAGACAAAGACCAACTTCACCGCAAAAATCTCCGGCAGTAATATCACGGCAAGTAATAACACGGTCGGTTTGCTCTCGGAGGCTCGAAACCAAATCAACTGGTCAGACGGAACAATTTGGCTCAAACGCGGAGCGACGCTTTCACTCAATCTTCCGTCGCCTAAGCCTCAAACCGCTGCTGATACGGGGATGATTACACGCTTTATCACTATCAAGAATAATAGTGCTATAAGTATCATAGGCGCACTAATTAACCGCACCAGTTATGAAGACCCGCGCAATAAAGATGGAATTAAATCTTACATAACGTCAACCGGCGAAATTAATGCGGGTTATACACGCACAGTTGGCGAAAGCAATCGTTTTCCGGTAAACGAAGACCTTGAGTTAGTGTTTATACGCAAGGGTTCAGGAACGCTTTTCAAAGCCGCATTACCGAAAAATAAGAATTTAACGACATTTTGTTATGAAGTAACAGGAACTTATTTCGTTCCCTATTTTAAAGAATGCGATGGCGGAGAAACTTACGAATCAAAATATATTTTGTTAAGAAATGAAGCGGGTTTCATATCCGCAATGAGTTTAACTTATTATCCTTTGGGAGGTTCAACTACAAAAACATTTACAACTGAATCAACTACTGCGGGTTATCAAAGAAAAATTTATTTGCCGCTTGACGCTGATACAAGTAAACCGATGACTCTCAATGTCGAAGGCGGAGGTCGATCTTTGAAGGCTGAACAAATTTCCCTTAACGCTTTTGAGAAAACCTGTTATAAGGTTTGGGGAGATGCCTTCTATCCCAAGGTCAGCCCGTGTTCGCTCAATCCGTCTGCCCGAACGATAAAGTTATGGAACAATTCGGGCTTCATTTCAACTTTGAGTGTGACCTATTACGACAAAGATCAATCGGGTAAAGACGTTAGCAGAACTGTTTCGACCAATAAGCTGCAATTAACCCAAACCGAAACTATTGAAGTTCCAAGCGGCACTTCGCCAACACCTATAAAAGTTAGTATTTATAACAACTATACGGGCAAGCTAATTACCGAAACTCCGGTTTCCGCTAATTTTACGGGCGAACTCTGTTACAAGGTTGAGGGAACGAGCTTTGCTCCGACGGCGGCAACCTGTGACGATACGGTTGGCGATACTTCGGGCGAAACGCGGCAGATCAGATTTCAAAACGATGCGGGCTACGATGCCCAGATGCTAGTCACCTATTTTGTAGATGAAGTCATCAATGGAAACAAGATTCCAATGCTGAAAACTCTAACAACTGGAATGATCAACGGTCTCGGCGGCAAATTTCGTCTGGTCACTATTCCAAAAAATACCTCGAAAGGAATGCCGATCACGATTTCTCTACAAGGCAATGCGACTGTGAAAAACAATGTCTGGTCAACCACGCTTTCCGACGATTTCGCCGCCAGTCCGCAGCCGTGCTTTAAGGTTTGGGGAACAGTATTGAATCCGGACGGCGGAAGATGTAATCAGTAAAAAATAATCCACGAAGATTCACGAAGAAAACACGAAGATTTTTTAAGATTCCCTTCGTGCTAACTTCGTGTTACTTCGTGGATTATTTGTTTTATTTCTTCGCCGATTTAGTCAACGCTTTCTCCCGTTCCAAAATTGAATGCGTCGTGGCAATTACAGTATCAGGATTCAAACTAATTGAGTTTATTCCTTTTTCGACCAAAAACTGGGCGAATTCTGGATAATCAGAAGGAGCTTGCCCGCAGATGCCGATTTTTTTGCCGTTGCGAATGGCGGCTTCGATTGCCATTCCGACCATTTTTTGGACTGCCCCGTTTCGTTCGTCAAAAAGATGCGCGACCATTTCCGAATCGCGGTCAAGCCCGAGTGCCAACTGGGTTAAATCATTTGAACCGATAGAATAACCGTCAAAAACTTTCAAAAATTCATCGGCAAAAACTACGTTGGCAGGCAATTCGCACATCGCGTAAATTTCCAAATCATTTTCGCCTTGTTTAAGACCGTATTCTGCCATCAGCGCAATAACTTTTTCGCCTTCTTCAACGGTTCGGCAAAATGGAATCATCGCTTTGACGTTGGTCAAACCCATATCGTCGCGGACTCGGCACATCGCCAAACATTCCAATTTGAATCCGGCTTTGTAGCGGTCGTCGTAGTAACGCGAAGCCCCGCGAAAACCGAGCATCGGATTTTCTTCTTCGGGTTCGTATTGACTGCCGCCGATTAGTCGGGCGTATTCGTTTGATTTGAAATCCGACATTCTAACGATGACGGGTTTTGGATAAAATGCCGCTGCGATTCGGGCAATTCCTTCGGCTAATTTTCGGACAAAAAACTCTTTCGGGTCTTCTTCACCGATTCGTTTGGCAATTTCTTCTTTATCCTTTAAGTTCTTTAGATTCGGATAATTAACCAATGCCATCGGATGGATGCCGATGTGATTGTTGATGATAAATTCCAGCCGTGCTAAACCGACTCCATCATTTGGCAGACGCGAAACGGCGAAAGCGTGGTCGGGATCGCCGACATTCATCATTACTTGAGTTTTCGGGCGTTCGGAATCAGTGATTTCGTGTTTTTCAACTACATAATCAACTTTGCCGTAGTAAATATTTCCTCTGTCGCCTTCCGCGCAGGAAACCGTCACATCAGTTCCGGAACGCAAGATTTCGGTGGCGTTTCCCGAACCGACGATGCAGGGAATTCCGAGTTCGCGGCTGATGATCGCACTGTGGCAAGTCCTTCCACCTCTATCAGTTACAATCGCCGAAGCGCGTTTCATAATTGGTTCCCAAGCGGGATCAGTCATTGTTGTCACCAGAATTTCGCCTTGTTTGAAACTGGTTAATTTATCTGGATCAAGCAAAACGTGGACTTTACCCTGACCGATTCTTTCGCCGACTGCCACGCCTGTTACCAGCGGCGCGCCGTGTTCGCCCGTAAGCCGATAATTTTCGATAAAATTTTCTTCTTTGTTTGATTGAACGGTTTCGGGGCGGGCTTGCAGAATAAAAAGTTCGCCGGTGATGCCGTCTTTCGCCCATTCAATGTCCATCGGTTGATGTTTTCCGGCAAGCTTTGAATAATGTTCTTCAATTTGACACGCCCATTTTGCCAACTGAATGACTTCGTAACCGCTTAAACAAAAACGGTTTCGCTGTGAATCAACCACATCGCGCACTTGCGTTCCCGTGCCGTCATCGGCGAAAACCATTTTGACTTCTTTGACACCGAGTTTTCGCATCACGATTGGACGATAACCAAGCTTCAAAGTCGGTTTGAAAATGATCCATTCATCCGGCGTTGCCATTCCTTGAACTACTGCTTCGCCAAGTCCCCACGCGCCGTTGATGACCACAGCATCACGAAAACCGCTTTCGGTGTCAATCGTGAACATCACGCCCGAACACGCGCCGTCCGAGCGCACCATCGGCTGAATTCCGATAGAAAGCGCAACATCGAAATGGTCAAAGCCTTTGGCTGTGCGGTAAGAAATAGCGCGGTCTGTCCAGAGCGAAGCGTAGCATTGGTGACAGGCTTCGATGAGGGCAGATTCGCCTTTGACGTTCAAAATCGTGTCTTGCTGTCCGGCAAATGAAGCATCGGGCAAATCTTCTGCAGTTGCCGAAGAACGAACCGCAACCTCAAATGTTTTTTTGCCGATTCGTTCGCCAAGTCTTTTGTATGATTCAATTATCGCTTCTTCGGCTTCTTTCGGAAAAGGAGTTTCGAGCATCAAACGGCGGGCTTCTGCGCCGACTCGCGCTAATTCTTCCAAATCATTAACGTCTAAACCTTTTAAGAGTTTTTGCAGTTTTTTTCGCAAACCGTCCGTTTCGAGCAAAGCTTCATACGCATAACTTGTGGTTGAAAATCCGTCAACTGCGCGAACTCCCTGCGAGTTTAATTCGCGGAAAAGCTCGCCTAACGATGCACACTTTCCGCCGACCAGAGCGACATCATTTGCACCAACCTCAATCAGATCCAATACCAAAGGTTTTTCGTTTTTCATTATTCGGATAAATTATTAAAGCAAAAGAATTATTTATAATAGCCTTGTTTCACTTATAACTTTCTAATTCCAGGATGTCTAGCATTTATTTCAATCGGTTCAAAATGTTGTCCTGAAAATCAATATGGCAGAGTTTTAACGAACCTTTTCGGTTGTTCGGTAAATCCTTCGCGCAGGTAAAATTTATGCGCGGCTTCACGTTTTGCACCGCTGGTAACTTCGATTCTTCCACAATTCCATTGGCGGAAAGCTTTCTCGGCTTCTTTAATAAGTAAACTGCCGATTCCGAAACTGCGATAATCTTCCGCCACGACTAATGACGAAATTCTTCCATCAGGAAATCGGTGCAGAAAATATGTTCGATGTAAGATTGCCATTCCGATAATTTCTGCATTGTAAATTGCTATTAAAATGCGGTCTCCTTGCTTCATCAATTCCGCTAATCTGTCACGCACGAAATCAACTTCGGTTGGGTAGTCAAATCCTTTTTCGGCAACTAATTTTGCCAGAGATTCTGCATCCGATTCTTCGGCAAAACTGATTTTTATTTTTTCTAAACTTAATTTCCTCATAATTTTAGTCTATTCTATCCCTGAATTCTGTCGGAATATAACAATTTGAAACATTTTCAAAAAAAAATCGTCTAAAATACAGAAGTCATATCTAAATCCTAAGAGGTAAAAATGAAACAGAAATTATTGATAGGTTTGTGTTTATTGGGATTTGTGCTTGGTTTGATTCAAGCCTCCAAAGCACAGCCTAAAGCAACCGGCGGGTTAAATGTTCCCGTAACTTATTATAGATTACCGAACGGTTTGCGCGTGGTTTTATCGCCCGAAAAAAGTTCGCCGTTGGTGACAGTAGCAGTTTATTACAATATCGGTTTTCGAATCGAGCCGAAAGATCGCACCGGATTTGCACATCTTTTTGAACATTTAATGTTTCAAGGTTCAAAGAATATGGGCAAGATGGAATATATCAAATTGGTTGAGAGTAACGGCGGAGTTTTGAACGGCTCGACCCGCTTCGATTTTACAAATTATTTTGCGGTTGTTCCTTCGCATAAACTCGAAACTTTGCTCTGGGCGGAAGCTGATAGAATGAAAGGTTTAGACATTACCCAAGATAACTTGACCAATCAGCAGGGCGTAGTCGGTAACGAAGTCAAAGTCAATGTTTTAAATCAACCTTATGGAACATTTCCGTGGATTGATTTGCCGATGGCGGCTTTCCAAAACTGGTATAATTCGCATAATTTCTATGGTGATCTGAAAGACATCGAAGCCGCCACCTTGACCGATGCCAAAACATTCTTTACCAAATATTATTCACCGAAAAATGCGGTGTTGGTTGTAGTTGGAGACTTTGACGAACCTCAAGCCAAACAATTCGTTAATAAATATTTTGCCAAAATTCCGTCGCAAACGCCTGATTCGATTCCTGATTTGACCGAGCCGCGTCAAACTGCCGAAAGAGTTGTGAGCAGAGGCGATAAATTAGCCAATAAACCGGCAGTCGCTTTTGGCTATCAAATGCCGAAACGCGGCACGCCCGAATATTATGCGATGGGAGTCATTGATCAAATTCTGGTGCAGGGCGAAGACAGCTTGCTTTATCAGGAATTTGTCAAAAATAAAGGTTACGCCGGTGGAATCGGCGGCGGAATCAACTCTGGATTGGGCAATATGTTCAATTATAACGGTCCGATGTTGTTCGATATAAATTTGATTCACGACGAAAAATTTTCAGCGGAGGAAATCAAATCTTCGCTTGATGGAGTCGTCAAACAATTGCAGGATAAGCCCGTTTCCCAAAAAGAAATTGACCGTGCCATCGTTAAATTCCGTTCAGGTTTTTACGATACTTTGCAGCAGTTCGGCGGATTCGGACGGGCGGATTTGTTGGCGAGCTTTGCGCTATTTGATGACAAACCACAAAACATTAACGAAATCGAAGCGAATTTCAAAAAAGTCACGCCTGCTTTGATTCAAAAAACAGCGCAGGAATATCTACGAAGCACCAATCGCACCGTAGTCATCGTTAAAGCGGAGGGCAAATAAGATGAGTGGAAAATGGAAAATGGAAAGTGGAAAATTGTTCTTAGTTTTCGCGTTTTTAGCGTGTTTTGCGGTTAATTCATTTGCTCAGAAAGAAACTCCGCCGGTTGGTGGGCAGCCGAAGCCGTTTGTTTTTCCGAAAGAGGAAGTTTATACCCTGCCGAACGGATTAAAAGTTACGCTGGTTCAATACGGCTCAGTTCCTAAAGTTGCTTTTCAAACAACTATCTATGCCGGAACGAAAGACGATGCAAAAGGCAAAAAAGCTATTTCGGAAATGGTCGGTTCAATGCTCAAAGAAGGCACAAAAAACCGTTCAGCCGAACAAATTGCGCGTGAAACTGCCGAAATGGGCGGCAGCATTAACGTTGGGACGGGAACTGACAGCACTACAATCACCGGCGAAGTTTTATCGGAATTCGATACTAAATTTATCGAGTTGATGGCGGATGTAATTCTGAATCCCAACTTCAAAAACGAAAGTTTAGAGCAGCTTCGCGCCAATAAACTTCGCGCACTCGCAGTTGCCGGCACACAGGCAGGTAATCAGGCTTGGGAAAAATTCCGTTCCGTTGTTTTTACCGGACATCCCTATTCACAAATCAATCCGACCGCGGATGAAGTCAAAGGCTACACACTCGATGATGTTAAAACCTTTTACGGTGCTAATTACGGCGCGGCGCGAACGAATCTTTATGTAGTTGGAAAGTTCAATACAGTTGCCGTGAAAGCCGCGATTGCCAAAGCATTTGGCGGAATGAAAAAAGGAACTGCCGGAACCCGCAATGTTCCGAATGTTCAAGCCAAAAAATCTTTATCAACCATTGACCGTCCTGATGCCCCGCAATCCACAATTTATTTGGGAATGCCTGCACCGAATCCTTCTGATGCTGATTATCCGAAATTTGTGGTGATGGATGCAATTTTAGGCGGCGCATTCGGTTCGCGCATTACCGCCAACATTCGTGAAAACAAAGGTTATACTTACTCACCCGGCAGTTTCATTTGGTCACGTTACAAAACAGGTTATTGGGTGGAAAATGCCGATGTAACCACTCAATTTACCGGCGCGTCAATCAAAGAAATACTCTTTGAAATCAATCGGATGCGAACAGAACCGGTTGGCGCGGATGAATTGCAGGGCATCAAAAACTATTTGATCGGCGGATACGTTTTGCAAAACACCAGCCGTTTTGGGGTTATCAATCAGCTTGAAAATATGAATTATAACGAATTATCAAGGAGTTCGATTGATAAT
The DNA here is from genome assembly GCA_019694395.1 of Pyrinomonadaceae bacterium. GTDB lineage: Bacteria > Acidobacteriota > Blastocatellia > Pyrinomonadales > Pyrinomonadaceae > JAIBCC01. Next base: position 126,084 of record JAIBCC010000014.1, read on the forward strand.
TATGTCAAAGAGATTTCCGCTGTCACTGTGCAAGATGTGCAGAACGTGGCGAAAAAGTATTTGACCGAAGATAAGGTGAGTATCGTGGTGGTGGGCGATTTGAAGAAAATCACCGACCAATTAAAACCTTACGAGAAGTAGGGAAATGAGAAAAAGGAGATTGTCATTGCCTCTCAATCTCCTTTTTTAAGTTTAGAGCCAACCTCTGGAATCTAAGAACTTTCTGACCACATTATAAAGCCCCCAAGCAATCAGACACGGCAAAACTATCATAAACAAAGTAATGAAATTGTATTCTTCGATCGGAGGTTCTTGATTTATCCAGCGATTATTTTCCGGGTTTTGCGAATCATAAATAATTTCAATCGGTTCGTTGGGATTCTCACGACCAACGTGGTATGCCTTGCCGGAATATTTTTTGCTGTCAGCTTCAAATTGGTAATCAATTTCATACCTCTGTTTGCCGTTATCATCTACGGTTCTGCGATAGTTTTTGTCCAAAGTAAAATCGTATTTAATCACTTTAGCTGTTGTTTTAACCCCTCTGGCAATTATCATTTTCTCTTTTTCTACTGCTTTGTGCGTATTTTCATTCATTACAGTAGATAATTGAAAGCCAAAATATAATCCGGTAATTGCAATTGAAACAGAAATTACTATCAGAACTTTTTGAATATTTTTCATAAATCAGTCTCCTGGTGTTCTGTTAATGTCGAAAAACAAAATCTATTTCAAAATGGACGAAGGCATTATCAGTCAATTTTTTGTAATTGTCACGATTTTTTATTTCATAAGTTGAGGCAAAAAACCGGAAAATTTTCGTCTTCTTATTACAAGACTTTTGCGAAAGGGGTCAATAAATGGGCGGAAAATGTGCAGTAATGCTTGATGACGGCAGTTGTAAGGTCGAGTTCAAAAAAGAAACTTCTTCCGGCGGAATTATTTCCAGTGGAAATCGTCCGACCGATGTCGAAATCAAAGGAAGTGTCGGATTAAACGGACAAAACAATTTTCAGGATGTTTATAAAATTCAATATGCTTTGAATAAAGTCCCGCCGATTGACGGAGGTCCGCCGTCACCGATCAAAATTGACGGAAAATGTAGTCAGGAAACCTTTAAGACCATTCAAAATTTTGAGCAAAAACAATTCGGTTTAAGCGGAATTACGAGTCGTATTGAACCGGGCAAATCTACACATCTCAAACTAAAAGAGGTTTCGGGAAGATATAATGTTTTTCCGGCATTACCTTTGGATTTGGTTAATGATGCGTGGCTTTTTGCCGGAATGATGCAACATATTCCTTTTACCAAAACCTGTATCAATGCCGCAATGACAAAAATTTCATCGGCGCAGATCGGAGGAATGTTCAGCGAAGAAGCGATCAACTTATTAAACCGTCATTTTGCTCTTGATAAACATCCGGCGAAACAATCGGCAATGCAGCAGATCTATGAAATTTACGGATTTATGCTCAATGTGTTGAATCGTCCCGATAATTTTTTCACGCTGGATACGGATAACAGCGGCGAAACTATCAGCACGGTGGCATTTGCCCGACTCGGCGGATTTTTCAGCAAGGAAACCGACGGAAGAATCGTCTTTCGGCGCGGAACTGCGCTCGCAACCGGAATTCAGGATTTTGCCGCCTTTATTATCATTCACGAATTGCGTCATTTTGTAGAACGGCAATCCGAAGACGGACATTTCGGCAAAGGCTGGGTAACTGATTCGGGAATGCAGCGATTAACGCCTTGGGAACGGATTTTTAACTGCGACACTTACGCCGGATTTGCATTGGAAGCAAAACACGGAGTTATGGAACGTCCGGGTTGGGTTAGAACTACTAAATTCAGGTAAAATAATTTAAGTAAAAAGTAAAAGGGAAAAGGGAAAAGTTAAGTAAAAAGTAAAAAGTAAAAAGGCAAAAGTAGATAAATAATATTTTTGTCTTTTTTATTGGCTGACTGCATCGGCTTTTTCGTTTGGTTGATGTGAACGGTCAATTGCTTCGTCTTCGATTTCGCCGCCTTTGCTGACGGGAATATCGGCGGGATTGGCGTATTTGATGCCGCGTTCTTCACTGTCTAATAATTCAGTCGGAATAATAATTTTAGGTAAGGATGGCGGCGGTGTGTAACCCGGATAATCAATGCGGGAATGATAAATTGCGACCAGAGATTTGATCATTGATTCACGAATCAAGGTTAATTCGCGCAAGGTCAAATCGCATTCGTCCAGCTGGTCATCACTCAATATTGCATCAATGATTTTGGTAACGATAAAACGGATATTTTCAGGCGTTGGCTCCTGAAGAGATCGTGCACCTGCCTCGCAGCTATCGGCGATCATCATAATCGCCGCTTCTTTGAACTGCGGCTTCGGTCCCGGATAACGAAAATCCTGTTCTTCGATCTCAACCCCTTCGCGTGCTTCGGACTGAGCCTTTCGTAAAAAATAATGCAGAGTTCGGGTGCCGTGATGCTGCGGAATAAAATCAATGATCCGTTGCGGCAAACCGATTTCTTTACCCAATTTAATGCCGTAAGTAACGTGGCTGATGATGATTTTAGCCGACTGCACAGGCTTTAATTTATCATGTGGATTTTTCCCGTGTTGATTTTCGACAAAATGCTCCGGTGCAGCAAGTTTCCCGATGTCGTGATAAAGTGCTCCGATACGGGCTAAAAGTCCATTCGCATCAACCGCGCGGCAAGCCTCTTCGGAAAGTTGTCCAACAGCGTGTGAATGCTGATTCGTTCCGGGCGCACGCAAAGCAAGCTGTCCCAAAATCGGCAGATCTGCGTTGGAAAGCTCAAGTAGTTTAACATCCGTTAAAATTCCGAATAATGATTCACAAATCGGCAAAAAAACGGCGGTGACTGCCGAAGTAATCAATCCGCCGACCAAACCGCATCCCATTGACAATAAAATTGTATTCAAAATAAACGGTTGTTGAGTATAAGCAATCAACGCCAATGCTACTGAAACATTGGCTAAACCAACGAAAAGTCCCGCTGTTGTTACCGATTGTCGAGTGCGGTAACGTCCGATTCCGTAAACTGCAACCGCCGAGGAAATAAGACTGTAAAGCACAAATTCCAAGCCTTTTGGCGAAATAAATCCGGTCAATAATGAAACAAAAATTCCGGCAAAAAGGGCAACCCGGCGGTCAACTAAGAGCGTAATGAGCAAACTGGTAAAAGCAAAAGGAATCGCAAAGCTCCACAATGTTGCATCAACAAACGGAGCGCGGATATTTTGGGCAGCGGTGAATTCGGCTAAACGAAAACAGGCGATCAAAAGAAATATTTGAATGACGACCACAAAACCAAACAGAGCAAAAGTTCTTTCAGGGGTTAGTGAAAGTCTTCCGGTTGCTCCGCGATGTTCGATGAATTTCCAGGCGATCCAATAGAGCGAAGTTATCAAAAACAAAAGCCCGATGAAACGGTTGATTTGCCGTGATGAGTCGGTATAACTTTTGATAGCAGAAATATTGGCTAAAATTGCCGGTGTGATTGTATCCCCTTCCCGGGCAACAATTTGACCTCGTTTTAAGGTGATTGTGACGGGCAAAACGCTTTTTTCGGCGGCTTGACGTGCGCTTTCAGTGGCTGCACTGTCAAAAATGACGCTTGGTTGGACAAGTTGTTCCAGAGCTTTGTAAAATGCGTCGGATTCTTTCGGCGAAAGACTCTTTATTTCTTCTAATCGGACTTTTAATTTGGCGCGGGCGTTTGAAAGGGAGGTCATTGTGCTTTCGGGAAGTGATGCAACTGATTGCTGATTAGGTTTCAGACGGTCAATCAAAGTAATTTCGTTCTGAAAATATTGGCGGTCGGAATCGTTATAAATTGAACCTTCGGCGGCTTCGCGCAAAGCACGTTCAATTGCTTCGACTTCCATATCGCTGAATTTCCGCGCCGAAAGGATTTTTCCTACTTCGGCACCGCCGCCGCCTGTCCAATGAGTTTCGGTCTTTTCGTCTTCCTTAACATTAGCTTTAATGTTTGAATTGGTATTGGCTCCGTGCCGGACAAGTTTTTCCCACGAAATGCGGAAATTTTGCACTGATTGCTCCGCTTTATTTGATTCAAAGGTAAAAATCGGACGAATCGCATCGCGTGCGGATTGCGTTAAAATCTGTGTTTCTTCGCTGTTAACCGCAATAATATCAGCCGGAGAGATGATGGTTTGCCGGAGAATATCGCCTTCTTTATATTGATTGTTGAGCGGCTGCCAAAACGGGTTGTAAATCAGAATCGTTGTCAGTAAGGTTAAAAATGCAAAGCCAATCCAGAACCGTTGCTTGAGGGAGAATTTCTGAGACAACTTGGTCAACAGGTTGTCAAACCTTTTGCGGGTTTTGGCAAAAGGCGGTGCTAAATTGGGTAATCTTTTACTCATCCAAGTAGCTTAATCCTAACAAATTACTGACAGCCATTCTAGTAAAATTTGAATGAGTATGGATTTTAAGAGAAATTTTAGCGGAACTTCAATTAGATTTTCCAGATTTTGATGAATTCAGTTAAATTTGGCAGTAAATCCGTCATCGCATGAATGACCATTAAAACCAGCAAGTTTCGCGTTCTGATCCAGACAATCCCGAACATAATCGAAATTAGCGAAATAACTGCAACTGTGTAAGTTATCGCTTCCCAAGCGTGCGGCGCAGTTCCCAAACCGTCAACATTCCCGGCTTGTCTGAAAATCATTCCCGGCGCGTGAGAGACGGCAAAAATTAGTCCGACAATAACGATTCCGGCAACTTCGGATTTGAAAAAAGCCGCAAAACGCGATTGTAAAAAGACACGATAGAAAAATTCTTCGACTAGCCCTACTTCAAAAAATAAAACGATAAAACAAAGCGGAAGAGCAATTAAAAGTTGCTGTGTTGAAAATTCGCCGTTCCGAATCGGTTTTGCCCCGTTGCCGATAAAATATTGCAGCAACAGCATAAAAACGCTGACCGCAATCACAACGGGCAAATGGCTTTTGAAAAATTCGGTCAAGACTTCTCTGCAAAAACCAAAATCTTTTGCCGAATAATTGAATAGGTTTTTGAAAAGAAAATACGGGATGATTACAAAAGCGAGCAGTTTTTTAATGATTTTGAAAACAAAAACAAATTGCTCCGATGCCAACCAACTTTTTGGCAAAAGAGAATCAATCAGCGAAACTCCGAAGATGAGATAGAAAAAAACAAAACCAACATAGCCAATCACATAAATCATTTCTTTAGCCGTTGGATTGATGGAAAACTCAAGCGGTTTTGCCCATTTTGTCGCCAACCAAGCTACACCCGAAAAGAAAAAGCCGATAATTACCAACGCGAAAACCGCTTCCACGGCTGAATATTTATCGCTCTGAAAAAGAATGGCTAAACTGGCAAAATAAATCAAAATTCCGCCAATCAGCCATTTATTTTTGAAAAAAATTGTTTTGCTTGTTGATAAATTTTCGCTGGTCATTACTATTAATTCCTTTTCAAATAAGTTTTCGGCTCTCAGATTAAAGGAATCACAAAGTTATGTCGCCACCCGTTTGGGTAAGTATTTTTGGAAGTTTGGGAAGTTTGAACATCCTTCCTAAACCTCCACAACTTCCTAAACTTTGATGACTACTCACCGCTTTGCTGTAATAATTTTGCCACTAATCCCGTCCAGCCTGTCTGATGGTTTGCGCCAACTCCTGCGCCCGTGTCACCGTGAAAATATTCGTAAAATAAAACGTAATCACGCCAGTTTTCATCGGTCTGGAATTTATCAATTTCGCCGTAAACAGGGCGTTTGCCGTCGCCATCCCGCAAAAAGATACGCGATAATCGGCGTGAAAGTTCCTGTGAAACTTCCCATAAATTCATCAAGTTTCCTGAGCCTGTCGGACATTCGATTTTGAAATCATTTCCGTAAAAATGGTCAAATTTTTGCAGAGATTCGATAAGCAAATAATTGACCGGCATCCAAATCGGTCCGCGCCAGTTTGAATTTCCGCCGAACAATCCAGTCGAAGATTCGGCAGGCTCATAATCAACCCGATGCTCATTGCCGTTGACGTGCAAAATGTATGGATTGTCTTGGTGATAACGCGAAAGTGCGCGAATCCCGTAATCCGATAAAAATTCGTTTTCGTCCAGCATTACTTTCAAAACCCGTGCTAATCTTTCTTTGAAAGCAATCGAAAGTAATCGCCTTTCCCCATTATTTTCAATATTTGCCGTTAATTTTGGGCGATTTTCGCAAAACCATTCAAATCTTCGTTTAAAATCGGGCAAAGCATCCAAAGTTTCTTTATCAATCGTTGCAACGGCAAAAAGCGGAATCAGACCGACCATTGAACGGACTTTCAAAGGCGTATTTCCTTGCCCGTGAAGATGCAGAACATCGTAATAAAACCCGTCTTCTTCGTTCCAGAGCGAAATGCCTTCGTTGCCGAGATTGTTCATCGCATCGGCAATGTAAATGAAGTGTTCCCAGAATTTTGTCGCTACATCTTCATAACTGTCATCAGTTACGGCGAGTTCAAGGGCAATCGCCAGCAAATTCAAACAATACATCGCCATCCACGAAGTTCCGTCCGACTGCGCCAATTTTCCGCCTGTCGGCAAAGGTTGACTGCGGTCAAAAACGCCGATGTTGTCGAGTCCCAAAAATCCGCCTTCAAAAACGTTGTTTCCTTCCGCGTCTTTGCGATTGACCCACCAGGTAAAATTGAGCAGTAGTTTTTGGAAAATCCGCGCCAAAAACTTGGTATCGCCTTTGCCAGTGCGTTTTTTGTCAATTTGATATACGCGCAACGCTGCCCAGGCGTGAACCGGCGGATTGACATCCCCATACGCCCATTCATACGCGGGAATCTGCCCGTTCGGGTGCATATACCATTCGCGGAGCATCAAAATCAATTGTTCCTTAGCAAATTCTGCATCTACAAGAGATAGCGGAATACAGTGAAACGCCAAATCCCAAGCCGCATACCAGGGATATTCCCACTTATCGGGCATCGAAATCACCTCAGCATTATTCAAATGCCGCCATTCATTATTTCGACCTTTTTTGCGTTCTTCAGGAGGTCTGGGTTGTGCGGAATCTCCCTCGAGCCATTTATCAACGTCATAATGATAAAACTGTTTCGACCAAAGCATTCCGGCAAACGCTTGCCGCATAACATTTTTGGCATCGGCTGAAAGATTGTTAGGAATGATTTCAGCATAAAATTCGTCAGCTTCTTTTTGTCTCAAGGTAAAGATTTTGTCGAAGTCTTTGAAAATGGTCTTTGGGTTTTGGTCTTTGGTCTTTGGAGTAAACCGCAATTTAATAACTTTTTCTTCGCCACCTTTTAATTCCAAAAGATAATTTGCCGCCGCTTTTGTGCCGTGTTTTTCAGGATTGACCGCATTTTTATTGCCGTGAACGATGTAATCATTGATTCCGTCTTTAACATATTGCGATTCATTTTCAGCCCCAAAAAGCTTTTGTTTATTGGTGTTGTTTTCACAAAAAAGCAATTCGTCCGCATTTTCGCAAAACAATTTATATTCACCTAAATCAATTGTATTCAACTCTGAAGCGAACAGACTTGAGACTTGAGACTTGAGACTTTGGACTTCCCAACTCCAAGTATTGCGAAACCAAACAGTAGGCAAAACATTGATTTGGGCGGTTTCATTTGAACGATTAGCGATGGTGATCTTGATTAAAATGTCTTCGCTATCGGCTTTGGCATATTCGACAAAACAATCGAAATATCGGTTTTCGGCAAAAACTCCTGTATCCAATAATTCAAATTCACCGTTTAATTTTCCGGCGTTTCGATTTGCTTCAAGCAGTTTGGAATAAGGGAATTCGGCTTGAGGATATTTGTAGAGGTATTTCATAAACGAATGAGTCGGCGTGGAATCTACATAAAAATAATATTCCTTAACGTCTTCGCCATGATTACCTTCATTGCCCGTCAAGCCGAAAATTCGCTCTTTCAAAATCGGGTCTTTGCCGTTCCAAAAGGCGACTGAAAAACAAATATTTTGCTGTTCGTCGCAAATTCCGGCGATTCCGTCTTCGTTCCAGCGATAGGCGCGTGAACGGGCGTGATCGTGCGGAAAAAAATCCCAGGCTGAACCGTGCTTGGAATAATCCTCGCGGACAGTTCCCCAGGCTCTTTCGGACAAATACGGTCCCCAATGTTTCCAGTTCTTATTTTCGGCTAAGCGTTTTTGTTCTGCGTTCATAACATTTTTGTATTCCGCAGATACATTAGATTATTCCAACACCGTTTGAGGTTTATTTTGAAATTGAAGAAAAATTTGGAGAAATATCAAAACAACTCCGCTTCCCATCAGAATAAACATTCCTGAATGTAAGCTGTTGAAATGATTGGATGTCCAACCAATTATTTGAGTTGTAAAAGTTGCACCAAGTGTTCCGCAAATAAAGAACGGCATTGCGCGGCGTGAGGCTGACGGACCAAAAGTTTTAGTAAAACGGGATAAATTAGTCGGGAAAATAGACGATGTTCCAAATCCGGCGATTCCGGCACCGATGCCGAGCGTCAAAACGTCTGAGGCAAAAAGTAAAACGCCCATTCCAACTAAAATTATCAGCAAACCGGTCAAAAGTAATTGATTTTCGTTGAGAAAGCGCAGAAATATAGGGGCAATACCGCGTCCGCCCACGAAAAATAACCAGAATAAAAATATCGGCGCGAGCCACCAAACGTATCCTTGACCGTCTAATCTTTCGGTATAAGTCGGCAGCCACCCACCCATTGCAGTTTCAAATCCGACGTGAATAAAATTAAATCCGGCAATTACCCAGGCAATCGGATTTGTCCAAATCGGTGTCGAAAAATCGTCCTCGTTTCCATCCGTGGCAGTCGGTTTTTGCTCAATTCCTTTTGGCGTAAATAAAAGTAAGAACGAAATTAAGAGCAGGGAAACGGCAAGTCCGACACTGACCGGAAAATATCCGATGCTTTTGAAAAGATTGTAAAACTGTGAGCATAAAATTGCGCCTAAGCCCCAGACAAAATTTAGGATATTGACTGCCGCAGTCGGACGATGCGGATTTAATTCGAGCGTCAACACATTAATCGAAGGCAGAGTCATTCCAACCCCGATTCCATTGCAATAAAAACCTAATAAACAAATTCCGAAACTGCTGACATTGAGAGTCAAAATTCCAATTCCCATCAAAAAACAGCCGATCAAACTCGATGCCAGAAGTTTGTTTCGTTTGCCGAACCAGCTAAACAAGAAACCGCCTGTGATCGAACCGGCAAATTGAGCAGGGAAAAAATAGCTTAACTGTAAATCATTGAGCGAAAAACGGCTTGCCAAAATCGGCAAAAGCTGACCGATTAAAATGGTAGTAATTCCTGAAATAAAAAATCCGATATGAAGCAGAATTTGCAAATTCCGAAGTTTTTTACCGTGTTGTGATTGCATAAAATGTGTGTAAGTAAAAAGTAAAAGGTAAAATGTAAAAAAACGCAAAGGGAGCTGAGCAGATTTCCGATTTAAAGTGACTGCAATTACAGATTTGCGAATATGATTAGAGATAAAATCAGCCAAGATTGGAGAATTCAATGAGTCAAAAAAACTCTCAGCCGAACACGGTTTTTTGTCTTGCCAGTTATTTCAAAGGCAATGACTTTTTGCGCGAATGCAAAGATTTGGGGCATCGTGTTTTCTTATTTTCGCGGGAAAAAATATTGGAAAAGGAATGGGCTTGGGAAAGTCTGGACGGAATAATTCCGGTGGATAATGATGGTGAAATCAGGTCTTATCTCAACGCGGTTGCCAACGAATCCCGAATGAATAAACCGACTCATATCATTGCTTTGGAAGAAGGCGATGTTATCACAGCGGGGCGTTTGCGCGAACATTTTGGTTTGGATGGAATGCAGAGTTCACAGGCGCGGCTTTTTCGCGATAAACTTTCGATGCGTTTTAAAGGGGAACAGTGCGGTATCAGACAAGCTGAATTTACGCATCCTTTAAATTATCAGGAAGTCGGCGAGTTTATGGAGCGAGTTCCGCCACCTTGGGTTCTCAAACCTCGCGCCGATGCTTCGGCAATCGGGATAAAAAAACTGACGGATTCGGAACAGGTTTGGCGGGCGATTGATAAACTTAACGAAAATAAAAATTTGAGTGAACAGTCTGATGCTTTTGTTCTGGAACAATTTATTGAGGGCGAAGTTTATCACATTGATTCGTTGATTAATGAAGGTAAAGTTGCAGTTGCCGGTGCAAACCGTTACGGGGATGCACCGCTTAAAATCGCGGTTCACGGCGGAGTTTCTACTTCTTATACGATTGATTACAATTCGGCGGAACGTAAAAAACTGCTGAAAGCGAATGAAAAAGTTCTCAAAGCATTTAATTTTCAAAAAGGAGTAACCCACGCCGAGTTTATCAAAAGCCGAAAGGACGGTGAGTTTTATTTTCTTGAGATTGGCGCCCGAGTTGGCGGCGCATACACCGCCGAAGCCTTTGAAGCCGCCACGGGATTAAATATTTGGCGCGAATGGGCAAAAATTGAAATGGCTACGGATGAAAATCCTTATTATCCAAAAGCAAAAAGGTTTGATTATGGGGGAATTGCCGTTTCGTTAGCTAAACAGGAATTTCCAGATACTTCTGCTTATAATGATTCCGAGATTTTTTACCGGGCGAAAAGGGAACATCACGTCGGATTGGTTTTGCATTCTACAAATTTGAAACGTGTGCAGGAACTTTTACAAGACTACACGCGCCGTTTCAGCAAAGATTTTTTGGCAATTGCCCCGCAGCCTGACAGACCATAAAAGTGGAAAATGGAAAAAGTAAAGTTGCTGATACTCTAAATTGAGAGTTTAATCAGTTGCTCCTGATTCTAAAAATCAAATATTACAGTTGATCAGATTAAAATAACGATTATCTTACTGGAGCAGGAACTCAAATAAACTTTCCACTTACCACTCTCCACTTTCCACTTTTTCAGCCTTTATGTTCCGGCTTTTTTACCTTAAATTCCTGCCAATTTTTCTTCCCGTCCTCAATTAGTTTAGGCTGTTCGGCTTCCCATTTTTCTTTAACTTTTTGGTTGTAGTTCAGATAGAGCTTGCCGTCCACCACTTTCCAAGCCTCCGGGTCACCATCCGCTGTGTAGCCGTGTGAAACCGCCCAGGAACAATAGCCACCGAATTGAGGAGCGTATTGATCGGGATTTGCCTGAAATTTTTCCATATTTTGTTTGCTTGAAAAGAACCATTTTGCTCCGTTCCAGACAAATTCGTATTGCGGATTTCCTTTGACCGCGCCATTATCGGCAAAATAAGCAACCGTATCATAACCTTTGATAGCGATATTTTCCGCATTTGTATTAACTAATTTGACACCTTCGGTTTTAGAACAATTGGCTGCCAAAATACTAATTCCGAGGATTAAAAATAAAATAGATTTTTTCATAATTCTAAAATTTCACTCTTCACCTTTAAACTTTCTTAGCCTTTATTTTCAGGCTTTTTCGTTTGAACATCTTCCCAATTTTTCTTGCCATCCTCAATTAGTTTTTGCTGTCCAGCTTCCCATTTTTTCTTAGCTTCGGGGTTGTTAATTAAATAAAGTTTACCGTCCACCACTTTCCATTCGTTTGGATCACCTTCTGCCACCTTGCCCTGCGACATTGAATAGCTGCAATATCCACCAAATTGCGGCGCGTAAATTTCAGGATTTTTTTGGAATTTTTCCAGATTCTCTTTGTTTGAAAAGAGCCATTTTGCGCCGTTCCAAACAAATTCGTATTGCGGATTTCCCTTAACTGCGCCGTTATCAGCAAAATAAGCAACGGTGTCATAGCCTTTAATAGCAATATTTTCGGCAGTAGTGCTGACTTTTTTGAATGAATTGGAACCAGCGCAATTGGCAACCAAAATACTAATTGCTACGATTAAAAATAAACTGAATTTTTTCATAATTACTTCTCAATAATTCGCACAGCGTGACCATCAATGTCACGAACTAATAAAGCCTTTCTAAACTCGAAATTATTCCCATTAAAATCAATCACGCCTGACGAGATAAAATCAAAGTTACTTTTCGTCAGGGCTTCCGAAATTGGATTCACCTTATTTGCCGCAAAGGTTGTTTGCCAATGCCAAAGATCATTGCTTTTGGTATCTTTGGGAAAAGGTTTTCCGTCACGCGGGGCGAGATATTCCAAAAATTCGACGTGAATGCCGTCTTCTTTTGTTCCCAAATTTGTGATGTGCAGCTTTGCACCGAAAACATTGTTCAAATGTTCCTGCTCGTTGCCGAAATTATCGCTCGTCCCGGCAACTTCCAATCCCAAAGAATCACGATAAAATTTCATACTTTGTTCCGAATCGCCAACAACGATTGCCGTGTGGTCAATTCCCAAAAATAACTGCCCAGTGTTCGCTAAATCGTGCCATTTTTTTGCGCCTTTGTCAGTAGGGAAGTGCAGAATTTCGAGAACGTGATTGTCAAAATCCTTGAAATAAAATGCCGAAATTCCGGCGGCATTTGGAATTGTCTTTGGCAAAGTCTGAGGCGCAGTTGAGGCAAAACGAACCTTGTTTTTTCGTAGGATTTCAAAGGCTTTGTCCATATCCGAAACAATTATTGCAATATGCTGAAACCATTTGTCATTACTCCGCGAGTCAAGCGGAATCGGACGACCTCCGGCGGTTAAATATTCGGTCAATTCGAGTGTTTCATTACCTAATCTCAATCGGACAATTCGCACCCGTGCGCCGAAAACTCCCGAAAGATGTTCAAATTCAGTCCCAAAAGTTTCCGTGTCCGAAATTTTCTCAAATGGCAGAACGCGCGTGTAAAAATCAATCGCCTTGTCCATATTGGAAACGGTAAAGCCGACGCTTTCTACCCGCGAAACGGTCTGACCGTGGGCAAAAGTTGAAAATAAAGCGATAAAAGCCAAAATGCCGATAATCAGCCAGCCGAAAGGGAATTCATTTTCCTCGCCGATTTTAAAGTTAAAATGTTGCGGATTAAACCTTTTCATAATTCAAATTCCTTACTTCAAACAATTGCGGCAGACCTGATTTTTATTCCATCAGAATCTGCCGCGCCGTTTCAAAAATTGAAAAAAAACTCTATTTCATCCTTTCGAGCAAATGCTCTCCCACCCGCAAAGCGTTTGCCATAATTGTCAGAGCCGGATTGACTGCCGAACTTGAAGGAAAAAATGAGCCGTCCACAACATACAAATTATCAATATCATGCGCCTTACAATTCTTATCCAAAACCGAAGTTTTCGGATCGTTGCCAAACCGTAAAGTTCCGTTTTGATGCGCGACTCCTGCCAGCGGAATTTGTTCGGCTAGGTAAAGATTTCGGGCAAAAATCCCTTGATGACACTCGCCGCCGTGAATATCGCATTTGCGTTGATTGTTCATCAGTTTTTTCAATTTATTCTGCAATTGCTTGTGTGCTTCCAGATTGTTCGGCGTGTAACTCAAAACAATTTCGCCATTTTTATTGAGCGTAACGCGATTGTTCGGGTCGGGCAAATCTTCGGTTGTCAGCCAGAAATCAAGCGAATGTTTTGCCATCAAATCAAGCGTAAAACCGGGAGCAATCGCGGGCGCACCGGCGGAAAGCGTGACACCATCCAATTTTCCGACAAACGAAATATGTCCCATCGGATACGGAAAATCTTCCGAACCAAAATAAAAATCGTTGACTGCCAGAGTTTTTTGGAAAATGGTCGGATTCGGGCATTTGGAAACGGCGAGCATCACCGAATTAACGTGTCCCATATAATTTCGCCCAACTTGATCGCTGGAATTGGCTAAACCATTGGGATGCTTGTCATTAGCGGAGCGTAAAAACAACGCGGCAGAATTGATCGCGCCAGCCGAAACAACTACCACATCGGCGGAATAAGTTTCATTTTCGCCATTTCGTTTAACGTGAACTGCGGAAATTGTTTTGCCCAATTCGTCCGTTTCGAGTTTTGTCACCAAAGCATTTGTCAGCAACGTAACATTCGGATAATCAAGCGAAGGTTCAATTCCGCAAACGTGCGAATCGCTCTTGGCATTAACCAGACACGGAAAACCGTCACAAGTCGCACAACGAATACACTTACTGCGCGGATCATTTTCCTTTAATTGAATTCCCAGCGGAACGTGAAAAGGTTTGCAGCCCATTGCGGCAAAATCTTCGGCTAAATGTTGAATTCGCGGCTCGTGCGAAACGGCTTCGTGCGGAAAAGGCGAGCTTGCCCAAGGTTCGGTCGGGTCTTCGCCGCGCTTGCCGTGAACGTGATACATCTGCTCGGCTTGACGATAATAACGCTCTAATTCGTTGTAATCAATCGCCCACGCCGGAGAGATCCCGTCGTAATGCTTCAGTTCGCCAAAGTCTTCTTTTCGCATCCGAAACAACGCCGCGCCGTAAAATTTGGTGTTGCCGCCGACATTGTAATTAGTATGCGGATGAAGCGGTTTTCCGTCCTTATCGAACCAAACTTCTTTTGTGTTGTAATGACCTTCGACATTAACCTTTTTAGAATTCCAGTTCTCCAAACCGCGTTTGACAAAATCCCCGCGTTCCAAAACCAAAATCTTTTTGCCCGACGGCGCAAGTTTATGGACTAAAGTTCCCCCGCCCGCGCCCGTTCCGATAATAATAAAATCGTAATGTGTCATAAAACTTCTCCAAATAAATTCACCACAGAGACACAGAGTTCACAGAGAAAAATCAAACAAGATGAACAGGATGAACAAGATAAAAAAAACTCCGTGTTCTCTGTGTCTCTGTGGTGCAATCTTTTATTGCTCTTCATAGAACCAAGTCAGTCCGCCGTCAACAAAGAAAGTTGAGCCGGTGACGTAATCCGCTTCGTCCGATGAAAGAAAAACCGCTAAACCTGCAACATCTTCGGGTTGTCCGAGCCGTTTCAAAGGAATTTGTCCGAGCAGATAATTCAGTTTGTTGGGATTATTGAGCAGATTTTTATTGATCGGTGTTTCGATTGCTCCCGGCGCGATGTTGTTGACGTTAATCCCATATTGTCCAAGTTCAACTGCGAGATTTCGTGTCAACATTTTGATTCCGCCTTTGCTAACGCAATATGCGGTAAAATTTGGAAAAGGCAGGTCTTCGTGAACCGAACTGATATTGACGATTTTCCCGCGCCGTTTGGTTTCGATCAAATGTTTTGCCATTGCCTGAGCGCAGAAAAAAGTGCCTTTGGTATTGACGTTCATTACAAAGTCGTAATCTTTTTCGGTCACTTCCCAAAAAGGCGCGTGACGCTCGACTCCGGCATTGTTTATCAAAATATCAACTTGTCCAAAAGAACTAATGGCATTGGCAAACAAATTTTCGATGTCCGCCACTTTAGAAACATCGCCTTGAACGGCAATCGCGTTTGCTCCGATATTTTGTGCATTTTGGACGACCTCATTTGCCATTTCCATATTGCCGATGTAATTGACAACGACGTTTGCTCCTTCCTGTGCGAAGCGTTCGGCAATTCCACGCCCGATTCCTTGGCTGCTGCCTGTTATAATTGCTGTTTTGTTTTTTAATTTCATCTTTTTAATTCCCTTATGTTTATAAAATCTGTTTGCCCGCTAAATACGCGAAATGACGCTTTTTTAGCGTGTTTCGCGGGCGACCATCTCTCCAAAATTGCAGTTAAAAATGCAGCGCATTTTGCTGTGATGGTCAAATTTGGCGCATAAAACCGAGTGTCTGCCTTTTAATCTGACAAAAATTTCTGCCGCCGCTAACATTGCCAAAGGCGGGGCGACAAAATATATCCACCAACTGTTCCAGACATTCGCAATCATCGCCGAGCCGAAAGTTCTTGCCGGATTCATACTCATTCCCGAAACCGGAGCTTCGAGTGAGATATAAATTGCTACCAAAATCCCTGCAAAATATGGCGTGAAACGCGAAAGTTTAGCGTGATTGGAGGTAATCAGAACCATCGTCATCATTCCAAACGAAATAATGAATTCAGCGATAAAAGAAACCATCCAACCAGAAGAATTTGGAATCGTGATGGCAAAATTCACGTCCTTATTTGCCAAAAAATCCCACAGAATCAACCACGAAAAAAAAACTCCAAACGTTGCGCCGATAAATTGAAAAAGAACATAAAAAACTGCGTCCGTTGATTTAATTTTCCCTAATCGCCAAAAGGTTAAAGTAACCGCCGGATTGATATGTGCGCCCGAAAGCTTGCCGAACGGAGATTTGAAAATTGCAACTGCCGTTAATCCCATTGCTAAACCGATCAAAACGAAACGTAACTGCAAATTCCAATTAGCTGTCGGTAAAAACGGATGAAACAAAAGCACCGAAAAGACACAAGCCGAAACCATAAAGACACCTAAACCCAGTGCTTCGCAAACATATTCCAACCAATGATTTCGGAATGCTTCCAACATTGTTTCCTCGCTTTCTAAAACACTTTGGGGGATTGGTTTATTCCATGAAAGTTTTCACCACAGAGACACAGAGAACACGGAGAAAAATCAAAAGAGCAAAAAAAAATGACAAGATAAATCTAATCAAAATAAAAAATTAGCCTTAAAAAAGACTCTGTGTTCTCTGTGTCTCTGTGGTGAATTTAAATGATATGAAGAATCGAGTTAAAGCCGCCGAACCCGTCTTCCTCTTTTAATCCGTTGCTGGGGTCTTCGAGCCAGTTTGTTTGATTTACGACAAATTTATAGCGGTATTTGCCGGAGTTCAGAGCCGGAATTTTCGCCATCCAAATCCCATCGGCATCTTTGAAAAATGGAGTTGAGCTTTCATTCCAATTATTAAAATCTCCTGCCAAATTTACTGCTTCCGCTTCGTCATTGTGGTAGAAAAAAGTAATCATTTCCCCGTCAATGCGCGGCGGCATATAGTTTTCGTATTCAAAAACGTGAGTTTCTTTTTGAGCTTCGGCAAGGGCGCGTTGGGCGTGAACAACTCCGAAACCCTGTCGAATGGCAGGAAAGTGCATTAGCCGTTGAGCCGTTGAAATTAAAAGGTCTTTGACGGCAAAAGGCGTAAGTTTCGGATTTGCTTCGAGCATTTGAGCCACAACTGAAGCCGTAATCGGCGCGGCAAAAGAAGTTCCGTCAACGTATTGATAATGTGTGGCGATGATCTTTCGGTTTTGAATTTCGTTTTCAATCGCTTCGCGGATGTCGCTGACATTTTGCAAAGTAAGAATCTCTTCCGATAAATCAGCCTTTTTCCAATGCTCGGAAACGGCTTTTTTCAATTTGTAATCTGGTTGGGTGAGCAGATGCGCGAGAGTTTCCGCCGCAATATAATCAGCCGTTTTGGGCAAAATCGGCGCAGCCACAAACATTGCCGGTGCAATGACTTCCGGTTTAATTGTGCCGTCTGCCGTTACTCCGTAACTGGAATGATAAAGTTCAAAATCAGCTTCATCGAACTGATTTTCGTCACTGTAACCGCCAACCGTAATCACCGAAGGCGAATTGGCAGGCGGAATCGGAACTTCATCGGCGGAATTTCCTGCAGCAACGATAACCACAATTCCTTGCTTGACGCATTCCTCTGCTAATTGGTCAATCTTGCTCTCTGCCGAGGGCAAATTTGCATCGCCGCCGAGCGACATATTCAAAACGCGGATGTTATATTTCTCCCGATTATCCAAAATCCATTGCAAACCAAGTTCTATATTCTGATCGGGAATTGCGCCATTTTCATCCGAAACTCTGACCAAAACCAATTCCGCTTCCGAAGCGATTCCGCGATAAATACCGTCGCAAAGTTTGCCGTTTCCAGCACAGGAAACAGTCGTCTGCGTGCCGTGCCATTGGAAAGATCGCGGCTCTAAAGGCTGATGCAACTCATTTTGTCCGCCTGAGACATCGTGGAAAGTAACAATCCGTTCGTGTATATCAGGATGCGGAAAAAATCCCGAATCAAGAAAAGCAATTCTGATGCCTTTTCCGGTAAATTGCGGATCGGCGTTTAATTTTTCCGGCGTTGGAATCACCGCAAAACGGTTTTGCGTGTGTGCATGATCGTGATCTTCGGTTTCGTCAAACATAACGAAAGCTAAAACGCATTTTGAAGAGGAAATATTCCAAAATTATTCAGGTTCAACTGTGCAAAGCAACGGATATTCTCTGGAGCGGGCGAGGTTGACGGCTTTTTCAGCCTTCATTGTTGCAATTTCGTAAGTGTAAACTCCAGCAACTCCGATGCCTTTTTCGTGAACATTCATCATTATTGTATAGGCTTCGGCTACGGACTTTTTGAAAACAAATTGTAAGACAAAAACGACGAATTCCATCGTTGTAAAATCGTCGTTATGCAAAATGACCTTGAAGAGTTTCGGCTTTTCGAGCTTCTCCTTCTTCTCGGTCAAAATTTCACTGTCTTGTTCAAAATCGGTTAAGTTCGGCATCTGTTAATAAAAGATAAATTTAACGCAAAGACGCAAAGTAACAAAGGCGCAAAGGAAAATAAGTAAAAGTAAGAACAAAAAGCAAAATATTAAAAATTTTGCGCCTTTGCCTCTTGGCGACTTTGCGTTAAGGAAATCCTAAGCAAGCTAAATCTTGCTCACTTCAAAATAAGCTTTGATAGCTTTGTAAGAAGATGCGTTATTCAGAATCTCAAAGGCTTTTTCAAAATTTTCCAAACCTTCGACTTTGTGGGTCAACATTCTGGCTAACCAACCCGAATACATCGCTTCGCAAAGGGCTAAATCTTTAACACCCATCTCAAAATGTTCGCGGTTTGCGTTGACCGTTCCAAACATCACTTTGTTGCCTAAAACAAACTGTTGATTGATTTTATCAGCGGGAACAGCATCAACTTTGCGGTCGCCACCGGTCACGGATGAAAGAATTAGAACGCCGTTCTGATTCAAACTTTGCATTGCATCAAAAACGATTGGGGAATATCCGGTGCATTCAAAAATTAAATCATATTCGCCGTATTTTTTGACCGAATCGGGAACAGTTATTTCGGCAGTGGAATCATAAGTTGCGCCGATAGCTTCGCAAAGCTCGGCATTCAGATAGCCGTCGTGCTTATCACGTCCGAATCCGTGAACTTCATAGCCGCGCATTCGCAAAGCCATTACGGTTAAAAGTCCGACGCTTCCCGTGCCTAAAACGGCGGCGGTTTTAGGTCGCCAAATTTTTAATCTTTCCTGAATATCCGAAGCTTGTTTTAAGCCTTTTTCGATGATGGAAAGCGGTTCGAGCAACACGGCAATTTCAACAATTTTTTCGGGGATTTTGACCAAATAATCCGCACTTTCGGCATAAAATTCAGCCATATAGCCGTGCAGTTGCGAGATTCCGCGTTCAAAATATTGGTCATCGGTCGTAAAATCCTGTTCACCGATTTCGTCATAAAAACTTTTTCCGGGACGGCGCACCGAAGCGACCACATAATCACCGACTTTTAGTTCTTTAACGTTCTCGCCGATTTCTGCAACACGTCCCAGATTTTCGTGCCCAAGCACCAGAAAATCAAATCCGGCGGGCGCAACGCCGTATTCGCCGTTGTTGATTTCGCGGTCAGTTCCGCACGCGCCAACGCGCAAAACTTCGACTAAAACTCCGCGACCATTCGGAACATCGGAAACTTTCGGCTTATCCATTTCGACTAAATGGACGCTGTTTACGGTTTTTGGAATTACTGCAACTGCTTTCATATCTTGATTTTAACTTGATATAAAAGATTGTCAAAGCAAATTATTCAAAATAATGTTTGCTGCACGGGTAAAGTTTTTGTTTCAATGATTTCGGGATGTTTTTCTGAGGTTTCAAAACCTAATTTTTTGTAATGTAAATCGAACATTTGACGGGCAATTTCCCATTCCTGAGTTTTCCCTTTGCCGCGTTCATCGTAATTTCTATGACGCAAATTTCCGTCACGCTCGCGTCGAATGTGATTGAGGATTTTATCGGCTTTAGTTGGTAATTTTTCGTTCAATTTCTGCACAAAATAATTTTCAATTGAATCGGTGTCAAAGTGAACCATTCCCATAAAAGCGTTGGTCGCACCATTTTCACGGGCTTTTTCGAGCAAGACAGGAATTTCCGCATCATTGTATCCGAGAAAAACCGGAGCAATTCCGATACCAACCTCAATTCCGGCATCCGCCAGAGTTTTCATGGCACGAAAACGGACTTCGGGAATGGGAACGTAAGGCTCAAAAGGTTTGGATTTTTCATTGGTGAGAAACGGAATTGAAAAGAAAACCGTAACTTTTTTCAATCTCTTAATAATGTCAATGTCCCGTGTCACCAACGGCGATTTGGTAATAATTCCCACCGGCATTTGATAGTCGCGGCAAACTTCCAAACAGCGACGGGTTAATTGATAACTCGCCTCTAAGGGTAAATAAGGATCGGTGGCAAACGAAAAATCAAGGTGATGAATATTGTGTTTGAGTTTTTTTAGTTCTTCGCGCAGGAGAAACGGTGCATTTGGTTTGACTACGATTTTAGTTTCAAAATCAGTTCCGGCACCATAGCCCAAATATTCGTGATATTGGCGGGCAAAACAATAAGTGCAGCCGTGAATGCAGCCGCGATAACAATTTACCGTAAACCGTTCACCCATTTGCAACGACCAGGCTTTAGTGATTATTTTCTTGGTTGTAAACTCTTCATAAATTTCAAGTTTTGCTTTTGGCGGCTCACCTAAGAATTCGGGAGAATATTTAAGATAAGGATTCGGCGGATTGTTTATCTGTCTCATAGATGCAACAATAGCCTAAGTAGGGGGATTGTTCAAGTGTGTTGAGCAAAAAATCAAGTTGCGAAATTCTTCAAATCAGCTAAAATCCATCTACATTCTACAAAATAAAAAAACTTTCACCGATGATGACCTTTTTTCAATCATTTTTCCGTTTAAGTAGTTAAGCATAGATTTATCAAATTTAACCGACGGAGAAAAATCTATTTTAATTACAAATTATCCACAAAGCCGCAAGACCAATATCGTTGTGCAGGACTTGGAAAATGAAGTCTTGATTTACGATTTAACTATCAACAAAGCCTATTGTTTGAATCAAACAGCCGGATTAATCTATCAGCTTTGCGATGGCAAAAGGACGGTTGCCGAAATCAGCGATTTGATGAGTAAAGAATTGAAAACAAAGGTTTCGGAAGACCTTGTTTGGTTTGCAATTGACGGATTAAAGAAAGATGATCTGCTCGAAAACGCCAAAGAACTTTCCAACCATTTTGACGGATTAACCAGACGCGAAGTTGTTAAAAGAGTCGGTTTGGCAAGCATGATTGCCTTGCCCGTTATCTCGGCTTTTGTTGCGCCAACAGCTGCTAATGCTGCAAGCGGCTGTGTCAATCCGGGCGGTTTTGCACCCGGAACCCCAGTCACGGCGACCGGCACAGCAGTGACTTGCAGTCAAAATTTGGCAGCACAATGTTGCAGCGGACTACTCAGCGGCGGCGGTCTTAATTGCGCGCCCAACCCCTGCACCTGTGGCAGCGTCTGCGCTTGAGCAATTCAATGGACAGAAGGACAAAGCGACTTTCAACATTATTTGAGATTATCTTCAATAAGAAACTGTTCGCTAATAAACGCTCCGAACCATCGGTCAAAAATCTGTGTAGGTCAATTAATTTAATTTTCAAAGAATACTTCTTTGACTTTCATAAATTATTGGTCGTAAAGATATAAGCCTAACCCAAATTTTGAAGCGGCGCGTCGGAGAGCCATCGACTCGGCATTTGAACTTGAATCTCCGTATGCCTCTAAACTTTCATCTTCTTGTCCGGTTGCTTCCCGGTAAACAATTCCTTCTAAACAGGGAATCGAAAGGCGAACAGTCAAAATTAATTTCCCGCCAAGTGATTCAATCGAACGGATTTCATAATTCCAACCGGAAGCGTAATGGTCTAAATATTTTATCGCATCGTGCCAGGCGATGTAGAGAATTTCTTTGCCGCCCTGTTTGCGTTTACGGAGGTGACGTTTGGCAACAGGTTTTGATAAATCCTTAACAATATCGCGGATTGACCGCAATTCATTCGAGATAATTTCTTCGCTGATGTTTTCTTCTGACATATTTTTGAAAGTGCAAAAGTCGAAAAGTGAAAAGGTAAAAAAGTTGGATTGTCCTTTTCTGTTTTTCAAACTTTCCTCAAAACTATCTTACATATTTTTAGTTTTGATGCAACGGTGAAACAAAGTTTTAAGGATAATTTCACCTTACATCTTTTTGCCATTTGGCTTGCGGGCTGAGTTGTCCGTGTATCCTGTTCAAATTTAGGAAAAAGGCACGTTCAGCTTTTTCGGCTGGCGTTATATCTTTTGCTGATTCAGTTCCGGCATAAAATGTAATATGTTGCGGTGTAAATATCTGATTTTGAATGACTAATTTCGGAGTGCGGGTTCTTTTCAAAACCGGTTCAAATTCGTAGCTGTCTAACATCAAAACCTCATCTTTGGTCAAATTACAAATCAATCCGCCGTTTAGACTTCTACTCTTTTCATTCATCTTTGCAGGGCGGGCATACAAAAAAACGGCTTGCGGAATTTCGAATGTTGTTACTCCTGCTGCAATCAGTTTTTGCAAATCGCCCCCGTGTTTTTGAAACCAACGGCGAAGCATTGTTTCGGTTACGATTGAAACTCGCACATTTTCCAAAACTACATTTTTCAAAATGATAATGTCGTTTGGATTTGCTTTCGTCAGTTTTACCGCTTCATCTAAATCAGTTGTTTCAAATATGTTAAAGTCTCCACGATGCTTTAATAATTCACGCAATTGGCGGTGATTTAAAAGAGAGCCGTAGGAAAAAATAACCGTCTCATTATCAATTTCTTTTGGCGGCGAATTCATTGAATAATTATAGCATTTCGGATAATCTTTGGAGATTGCAATAAATTTCACAAGCGCACTTTGCGAATCCTCCAATCAATGTGATATTATTTCTCTTTTATAATCATCCCTTTTTAGTTGTCTTATACGAAGGAGCAAAATATTAATAATGGCTAACACAGAACAAGTCGGACAAGTAGTTCAAATCATTGGACCTGTCGTTGACGTAGAATTTTCAGACAATTATTTACCACCTATTTATCAAGCATTGCGCGTAACCAGCGAAGGTTTTGACGTAGATACCAAGGTTGACACGATTTGCGAAGTTCAACAGCACTTGGGCGAAGGTCGCGTGCGTGCGGTTTCGATGTTGCCGACGGACGGAATGGTTCGCGGAATGAAAGCGATTGACCTTGGCGGACCGATCAGCGTTCCGGTTGGAACACCGACCCTTGGACGGGTAATGAACGTGATCGGTGAGCCGGTGGACGAGCTTGGCGAAGTTAAAGCAGAAACCAAATATTCAATTCACCGCCACGCCCCGACATTTGACGAGCAATCAACTTCGCTCGAAATGTTTGAAACCGGAATTAAAGTTATTGATTTGATCCAACCGTTTTTGCGCGGTGGAAAGATCGGTCTGTTCGGCGGTGCGGGCGTTGGTAAAACCGTTCTGATTATGGAACTTATCAACAACGTTGCCAAAGGTCGTGACGGTTTCTCGGTATTCGCCGGAGTTGGCGAACGCACCCGCGAAGGAAACGACTTGTTGCGCGAAATGGTTGAATCCGAAGTTATCAAATACGGTGACGAATTCATGAAAAATATGAAAGACAATCACGAATTTGATTTAACCAAAGTTGATAAAAGCGTTTTGAAAGATTCAAAAGTATCATTGGTTTATGGACAGATGACCGAACCTCCCGGAGCACGTCTCCGCGTTGCGCTTTCAGGTTTGACCGTCGCTGAATATTTCCGTGATCAAGGAAACGACGTATTGTTCTTCGTTGATAACATTTTCCGCTTTACCCAAGCCGGTTCAGAAGTATCGGCACTTCTCGGACGGATGCCGTCAGCGGTGGGATACCAACCGAACCTGGCAACTGAAATGGGTGAAATGCAAGAACGTATTACTTCGACCAAAACAGGTGCTATCACTTCAATTCAAGCAGTTTATGTTCCGGCGGACGACTACACCGATCCTGCACCGGCAACAACCTTTGCCCACTTGGACGCTGTAACCGCTTTGTCACGTCAAATCGTGGAACTCGGAATTTATCCAGCAGTTGACCCGCTTGCTTCAAACTCGCGCATTCTTGACCCGCAAATCGTTGGTGATGAACACTATAACGTGGCTCAATCAGTTAAAAAGATTTTGCAACGGTATAAAGATTTGCAGGATATTATCGCAATTCTTGGTTTGGACGAACTTTCGGAAGACGATAAATTGACCGTTGCGCGTGCGCGTAAAATTCAACGTTTCTTCTCGCAACCGTTTACCGTTGGCGAACAGTTCACCGGATTGAAAGGCGAATACGTCAAAGTCGAAGACACCATTAAAGGTTTCAAAGAAATCCTCGATGGAAAATGCGACGATATGCCTGAACAATCATTCTATATGGTTGGAACAATCGAACAAGCCCGTGAAAAAGCCAAGAAAATGGCAGCAGGTGCATAAATTAGTTGGCAGTAGCAGGGGCAAATGGCAGGCAAAAAGTAACTGCCTCCCGCAACTGTAACTGCCTACAATATTTTGATTATGATAAAACTTGAAATAGTAACTCCTGAAAAAAAGGCTTTAGAAGAAGTTGTTGATGTGGTAACAATTCCAACTGCAACAGGCGAAATAGGAATTTTACCAAGTCACGCGCCTTTGATTTCTTCAGTTCAGCCCGGGATTTTGTCTTATACACAAGGCGGAACGACCAATCGTTTGGTTGTTTCGGGTGGATTTGTTGAAGTTGGTAACAACAAAGTTTCTGTTTTGACTGATGTCGCTGAAACTGCAAATGAAATCAATGTCGAAGCTGCCCGTTTGGAAAAAGGCGAAGCGGAAAAAGTTTTGGGAAGCTGGAGCGGTTCGGAAGAAGATTTTGAAATTGAAAAAGAAAAACTCGGACGCGCTGAAGCCAGACTTCAATTAGCCGCTTGGAAATAATTCAAAATTAAAAAGTAAAATTGAGAAAGGCAAAGATTTTTTCTTCTGCCTTTTCTTTTTTGCATCATTAAAACCGACACTTGCATCAAAATTCTGCTATGAAAATCACAACACTTTTATTCTTTATCTTAATTGGTTTAACTAACGTAACGCTGGCACAAATCAGTATTCCGCGAGGTTTAATCACTAAGGCGGAAACTCTTTCTGGTGATAGATTTCCGTTCAACGCTAAGACGAAAAAAGGTGTGCTCGTTTTTTCCGTTGAAAAGCCAAAGCCGGAAATGCTGAATGCGATTGATAAGGGTTTGGATGATCTATTCAAAGTTGCCAAAAAATATAATTACAACGCTAAAACAAAGCACACGGAGTATGTAATTTTCATTGCAAACGCTGATCGTGAAAAAGACAGTGCCGGAAATTATGTTCCGAATTTTGCAATTCCGGTTGGTTCGTATGCCGGAAGTATTTACGATAAAGGTGGTTATATGTATGCAGCCGGAATGGTTTTATGGGCAGAACCCTGTGCTTTTATGATTGCCAAACACACCAAAAAATTTGAGAATGTCTCTGAAGTTGTTCGGTTTGAAGGCGAGCATTTAATCCTGTATCATAATGACCGCAAACGTTATAACGAAACTGCCGATCACAGCAAAGGCGGCGGTCATCCGATTTTGCAGTAAAAGTTATCCACAAAGAAACACGAAGATTTCACGAAGAAAGAAAAATAAATATTACTTTCTAAAAAAGTCTTCGTGTTGTCTTCGTGAAACTTCGTGGATGAAAAAATGTCAATTTACGAATTTGAGCCGATAAATTTAGAAGAAATAAATACTTACGAACTTGCTTCACGTCCAAGTAAAGTCACGGTCAAAGATTTTGCCACCCCAATTTCGGCGGATGATTCATTAAAAGAATTTTTAGATAAATTGCCGAATATTTTAGCTGTCCAAGCAATTAGGGAACTAGCGCAACGCATTAAAAAAGCCAAAAGTTTAAATAAACCGATTATTTGGGGAATTGGCGGACATGTTGTTAAAACGGGACTTGCGCCGATTTTAATTGATTTGATGGAACGCGGATTTGTTTCGGCAATTGCCGGAAACGGGTCGGTTTTGGTTCACGATACGGAAATTGCGCTAGTCGGATTTACCAGCGAAGATGTTGACGCAAGTTTAGGCGAAGGGGATTTCGGCGCGGCAAAAGAAACCGGTGAAATCCTCAATTCAGCCGCTAAAAACGGACAAAAAGATAAAATCGGATTAGGTGAAGCGATGGGCAGGGAAGTTATAAATCAAAACCCTCCCAATGCTGATAAGTCATTACTTTGCCAAACTTACAAAAATAAAATTCCGTTTACCGCACATTTAACCATTGGCGCAGACATCGGAAATTTTCACGCTTCGGCAGATGGTTCGGCACTTGGCGAAACTTCGCATCAAGATTTCAGATTATTCTGTTCAATCGTTAAAGAAATGAATGACGGCGGCGTTTATCTAAACATCGGTTCAGCCGTGATAATGCCGGAAATTTTCTTAAAAGCCGTGACGGTTGTCCGAAATCTAGGTTTTCCTTTGCAAGATATAACCACGGCAAATTTCGATTTTATTCAACATTATCGTCCGCTGACCAATGTTGTGCGTCGTCCAAATGCGAACGGGGCGGGGCGCGGATTTTCCATCACAGGGCATCACGAAATAATGATTCCATTGTTAGCCGCTCATATTCTGTAAACAATTAGGTTTACTTCTAACCCAAAATTTTCTTGATATAACTACAACTCAAGATGTATATTTTATCTCAAAAGTTTTGTTAAAAAATCTTTTCAACTTAATTCATAATAATCACAAATGGGGGTTTATATGCTTAAACCAAAGTCACGCATTCTTTTTAGTTTTTTAACAATCTATTTTTTTTTAGTTTCAATTTTTTCCCAAAATACGAATGATATCAATACTGTTATTCGAGTGAATGTCATTGATAACGAAAGAAAGAATATTATGGGGTTAAAAGCGGGAAATTTTGAAGTTAAAGATGGGGATTTTTTGCAAAAAATTACTCTAATTGAAGGCAAAGAGGAGCCAGCCAGTGTAGTAATGTTGATGGATATTTCTGATTCAGTGTCAGAAATTGGAAAACAAGCAGGGGCAGACGGATTATTAAAATTAGTTGAGGCTTCAAATCCTCAAAACGAATATTCGATAATTTCTTTTGGGAAAGGAGAAACCATTCTTGCAGATTGGGGAAGTAGTAAGAATGAGGTTGAAAATGCAATCGCAATACTTAAATCATCTAATACCCAGGTCAAAGATACAAAGGTAGAACCTGCGCTAAATTTAGCGATAGATAAGTTGTCAAAAAGAACAAATCACAAGAAATTTATCATTTTCTATACAGATTGGGTTTATAAAAGTTATTCAAAAGAAACTATCGGAGAAATTAAACAAAAATTACAAAATTCAGATATACAATTATTTCAAGTTGTTTTGCTGCCTCCGAGAAAAATAAGAACTGAAGGATTTGATTTTGGAACTGTTGGTGAGCCAGTTGATAGGTTAAGTCTTGTATTTGAGGATTTTGAAGGATTAGCTCCTTTATCTAAAGGAGCTAACTATTTTACGGATAAGAAAGAAGTAGTCTCTAAAATCTTTGACCAAATTACTGAATTTATAGGAAATCAATATCTGATAAAATTTCAGCCTTTAGGCAATAAATCGAAAAAAACGAGAATTAAGGTAAAAGTTATTGGCGTAAAAAACATTAATGAAACTATAGTTCGTAGTTCATTGCAATAATGTCTGTCGTCCAAATGCAAACGGTGCAGGACGTGGATTTTTTATCACAGGACATCACGAAACTATGATTCCATTGTTAGCGGCACATTTAATTTGTGATTGTTAAAATTTGACAATAATTCCGCTGCTGAATCGAAATGAACCTTGACCATATACAGAGAAAAACCCATTATCTCCATTTGAAATAAAATTTAAATCGAGTTGGGCGGCGCGAATATCAATTCTTTTGTTAATTCTTATGTCGAGTCCCCCACCAATAACACTTGAAAATCCGGGTTTATTTCCGTTTTGTGGAACATAACTGCAATTTGACGGAGTCGTGCAAGAAACATTCGTCACTTTGTTTTTTACTTGCCCGATTCCAAACATAACGTGACCAAAAGGCTTAAATCTGCTGTCGGTCGCATTATCTTTGAATTGAACGCCTAAAACTGCATTGTTGACAATCAGTTGGTTAGTATAAGCCACACGAGCCATTGTCGGATTATCAAAAAAAGGCACAAAATCAGAACTCTCTTTTTTGCCAACGCTGAAAGACGCATCGCCTTTTATCCCGATATAACGCTTGACGTTATAAACTCCTGAAAAATTAACTCCGCGCGATACAACAAAAAAGTCATCATCAACCACAGTATGGCTTGAGTAACCCGCAAAAAATTCACCCTTTGTGAATTCATCGGTTAATTGTCCATTAACTGAACTCGTAAAAATTAACGCAAGTGGCACCATAATAAAAACTAAACTCTTTTTCATTTCATTTTCTCCTAAAAATCAGTCATTTCAATAAAGTTGAGTTTAGTTTGTATTCAATCAATTAAGTTTGCCGACTATGACACTTTTAAAATTGTCACAATCGAAAAAAAATATAAATCACGGTTGACTTCAATTTTTACATGGCGTATCTTTATTGATATTGAAATTCAATTTCAATATCAATAAGTGGCAGGTTGGACAATCAAATGAGAATTAAGCGAAAGATTTTATTGTGGACTTTATTTGTTTTAATTTTTGGAGTAGTCAATTCATTTGGACAAACCAAATGTTTTAAGGGAACTGTTAAGGATGCAAATGGTGCGTTGATTGCCGATGCAAGCATAATCATTAAAAATGCGAAAGGCAAAGTAGTTGAAAATACTACTTCAAATAATAATGGCGAATTTTCTTTGGAGTGCGTCGAAGATGGAGATTATTCATTATTAATTTCAAAAGATGGAATGACACCGATTGAAAAGAAAGTTACGCTGAGTCGGGAAATCA
>JAIBCC010000015.1 GCA_019694395.1 Pyrinomonadaceae bacterium
TTACATTTCCCCTTGCCGGAATTTCAATTGGTTCGGCGTGACTCTGTTTATAAGTTGCCTTGTCGCTGACAACTGCACGAATTATATAACGCAGTCCCTCCGATACTTTAAGAGTAAATGTTCCATCCTCTTTGGCTTGAAAAGCATACCCTATTGAACTTTCGGAATATTCAACTTCTTCAGCACTAACCATGGAATTTGGAGCAACTTTTCCATCGGGAAATACTACAATCCCCGAAACTTCTCTTTGCCCCAACTTTTGTCCGAGTTTTATATCAAAATCTTTCAGCACATCACCTTCTTTAATGCTGATAACTTTTGCCTCATTTAAATTTAGCGTATTTGGATAAAATGTGCGTGGATAAGGGAAAAGTAATTCGGCAATCCGAAAAAGTCTCACTCCCAAATAATAATCACCACTCGGAATTTCGTGAAAAATATATCGCCCGTCTTTATCCGTAAAAGCCATTTTCATATCAGATTGACCACGAGTGTTAATTTGGTCAACCGGCACGAGCTGCACTGATATTTCATTAGGCGGATTTGAATTTTCATCCAAAATCCGTCCACTAACTGAGGTATTTGAATACAGAGCAAAACTTGCGACCGCACAACCGTTTGGATTCAATTTAAGCTTGTATTCGGGCTTATCCCCGCCCCACAGCCCCTGCGGGACAGTAGGTGTCAGAGTGTATTCTTGCGGCAAAAGATTGTCGAAACGGAACTCTCCTTTTTCATTTGTTTTAACTTTTTCTCCATTGCTGAGCGAAAGAGTAACATTGGCTAATGGCTCAGGTTTTCGATAAGGTTCATCATTTTTTCGGGTAAAAACGCGAAACACACTACCGTAAATGTATGGGTTTATTGAGCTTTTAGCAATTTCACGGAAATATTGCAAATCTTCTTCGGCTTTTTCAATCGGGCGAGTTCTGGTGCAGATTCCCGTGCCGAGTTTTCCCGTTTCCTTATTTTCATTTGCATAAACCAAATACTCTTTTCCAGTTTCAAAGGGATAACCGCAGTCTCCGCCACCTCGTCCTGTAATAATTTCTACTGAATTTTCCTTAACTCCGCGAAAAGATTCGGTAACTGTAAATTTGATGGATTTTCGCACAAATTGAAATCTAGGATTATTTTTATCAGTCATGGTAAATTCGCTAACAGATTCTACTTTTCCTGAAAATACAGCATCCGTATTTCCAAATGATTGGCACGGAGGTCCTCCGCTAAAACATGAACAGGCAATCGCGGAAACAGGAAGGAAAAATAAAAGAGGGATATTTACAAAAATAGTCCTAAAGATGATTTCTTTCATAACTTTAGGACTAAGATGCTTTTTGAAAAGGATTAAGTTGTAATAACCAAATGATTTTTTATTCAGCCAACAACTTATTCATAATCTTGGTCTGATGCCGAATTGATTCCTGGTGAATCGCTTCCATCATTTCGACAATAAATTCTCGTGTCAATTCTTTTTTCGCGGCTTTTTCGGCGCGATCGTTGATGATTTCGTCCCAACGATTGGTTTGCAGAATAGTGATGCCGTTTTCGAGTTTGAATTCACCGATCTTGCGGGCGATTTCCATTCTTTCCCCCATAATTTCGAGCATATAATTGTCAATCCGGTCAATTTGCTGACGGAGCATTAACAACGTATCTTCTTTTTCGTGGTCAAGGGCTTCGTGCCGAACGACCAAACTGCGAACAATTTCGCCTAATCTTTCGGGCGTGACCTGCTGTTTGGCATCACTCCAGGCTTTGTCGGGATTACGGTGCGATTCAATCATTACCCCGTCAAAATTGAGGTCAAAGGCTTTTTGAGCAACGGCTTGGAGCATCGTGCGCTCACCGCAAATGTGCGACGGGTCAACCACAATCGGAATATTCGGATGCAGACGGCGGAGTTCAATCGGTAATTCCCACATCGGTTTATTGCGGTATTTCGTCTTTTCATACGAAGAAAATCCGCGATGAATTGCGCCAAGTTTTTTGATTCCGGCAGTGTGAATGCGTTCCATTCCGCCAATCCAAAGCTGTAAATCGGGATTCAAAGGATTTTTGACCAGAACCGGAACATCTACGCCTTTCAGCGCGTCCGCAACTTCTTGGACGGAAAACGGATTAACCGTTGTTCGCGCACCAACCCAGAGAATATCAACTCCGGCTTCCAGAGCTTCTTCAACGTGCTGTCCGGTAGCGACTTCAACCGTGGTTGGCAATCCGGCGTGTTTTCCGGCTTGGACGAGCCAATGCAAACCATCTTTTCCGATGCCTTCAAACATTCCCGGACGAGTGCGCGGTTTCCAGATTCCCGCCCGCAAAGCTGAAATTCCCTGATGTTTCAGGCGTTCCGCCGTTTCCATCATCTGTTCTTCGGTTTCGCACGAACACGGTCCCGCGATAACGAACGGTTTTTTAATGTTTAAGCCCCAATCTTGCAGGGGAACAATGTCAAAGTTGCTCATAAATAATTACCAAATAAAACTCAATTTTTGATTGCTATAATCCTGATTCTTTTATAATCTGCCTGCCAAACTCCATTTATCAGCAGTTTTTCCTCTAAACTCTTTTGCAAAGTGTTCAAAATATTTTCTTTTTCGGTTTTATTGATTCCAACAAAAAACTTTTCTCCGAACATTGTCAACCAATCTTTGATGCCGTCTTTGCCTTTCAATTCGGTTGGTCGGTCGTAATGCTGAGCAAATATAACTCGAAATCCAACCTTTTCAAGTTCGGTTGCATATTCACCAATAGTCGGAAAATACCAAAAATTTATTTTGGAATTTTCGGTAAAACCAAACTCATTCAAGGTTTTCCGCAAGGCGTTTGTCAAAATTTCAACATTTTCGGCTCCGCCAAATTCCGCCACCAATCTTCCCCCGTTTATTAAGTGCGAATAAATTTGTTTGATGACTTTTTCCTTTTCCAAAATCCAGTGCAAGACTGCATTTGAAAAGATCGCATCAAATTGTTGATTCAATTCAAAATCAATTGCGTTAAGTTGCCTAAAATCTATATTCGGGAATTTCGCTTTCGCTAGTTCAATCATTTTTGCCGAACTGTCAATTCCGATTACTTTTGCTCCAGATTGAGCAATTTTTTCGGTCAAATCTCCTGTTCCGCAGCCCAAATCCAGAATATTTTCATCGTTTTGCGGATTTAGTAACGGCAATAAACCTTCGCCCAATTTAGCCACAAAAGCGTGTGAGTTATCGTAAAATGATGCGTTCCAGTTCATTTCAAAATCTTTTTAATTTCATTTGCCTCGCTCATAAATTTTTCGAGTTCGGCAAATTTATTTTTGTTTATCAAATTGCGGAAGTGATACATTTTTTCGATGTAAGTATCAATCGCTTCAAGCAGATACGCCTTGTTCTGTTGAAAAATCGGTGACCAGGTGTTAGGCGAACTTTTCGCTAATCGCACCGTGCTTTCAAAACCGCCACCTGCCATTTCAAAAATCGCTTCTTCGTCCTTTTCCTTTTCCAAAACGGTTGCCGCCAGAACAAAAGAGCTAATGTGCGAAATGTGGGAAATATATGCAGCGTGGATGTCGTGCTGATGCGATTCCATCTGCTTGATGTCCATTCCAATTGCCCGATACATTTTTTCAACCGTTTCAACCGCGTCTGAATCTGAATTTTCCACATCGCAAAAAATACAGATTTTACCGTTGAAAAGTCCTGAAATCGCGGCAGTTGGTCCCGAATATTCCGTTCCCGCCATTGGATGCGAAGCGACATAGCGATTACGGTTTGCAGCATTTCGCACGCCGTCAATAATCACGCCTTTGGTCGAACCGCAATCGGTCACAATTTGATGCGGTTTGATGCGTTCAAGAACGTATTTCAATTCATCAATCAGCGCATTAACCGGAACGGTCAAAATTATCAAATCAGCTTCGGCAATCGCGTTTTCTTTTGACTCAACCCGATCAACTAACCCCAATTCCAAAGCCTTTTCCGCGTGCGCCTGACTATTTTCGACACCGATAATCTCACTCGCAAAATTGCTCTCCCGCAAACTTTTTGCCAGCGAACCGCCGATTAAACCAATACCAAAGATAGCTATACGCATATTTTTATTTAAGTAGCAGTGGCAGATGCAGTTGCAGTTTGATTGAAAATTAAAATCTTAATCTTCAATTTCAACGTCCTAAAGAAATGCAAAAAACTGCCACTGCCACTGCCACTGCTACTGCCACTGCCTACTCAAACCGGCTTTGCCCCCTGTTGATATTCTCCCAAAATTTTCAATTCACGGGTTAAAGGTTCGATTTCGTCCATCATTTTGCGATAATCTGCGAATTCCTCGAACCGCAAATCAACATAAAAATAATATTTCCACTCTTCGCCAATAACCGGTAAAGACTGGATTTTATTGAGGTTAATGTTGTATTCGCCGATTTTGGTCAGAATTTTTGCCAGACTTCCGGGCAAATGGTTGGAACGAAAACTGATTGAGGCTTTGTTGATTCCCTTGACCAAATCTCCGTTTCGCCGTCTCAACGCTAAAAAGCGCGTAAAATTCCGTTTATTGTCGTGAATATCAGATGCAACTACTTCTAAATCAAAGACTTCCGCTGCCCGACGACTGGCAATTGCCGCCCGATGTTTGATGTGATGCTCTTTGATTTCTTTTGCGCTGGCAGCCGTATCGCTTGATTCGACCAGTTGAATATTCGGATATTTGCTCAAAAAATCTTCGCATTGCAAAAATGCCATCGGATGTGAATGGATTTCTTCAATTTCTTCAATTTTTTGTCCGGCTAAAGCCATTAAATTCATCTCAATACAGAGATAAACTTCGCCGAAAATTTCGAGATTCGTATTTCTGAGCCGCGCATAATTCGGCAAAATCGAACCGGCAATCGCATTTTCAAAAGCGCAAACGGCATAATCGGCTTCACCTGTTTTCATCACGTTAAAAAGCTGCGGAAAAGTTGCACATTCGATGATTTCGACTTCTTCACCAAAAAACTCCAACGCCGCCGTTTCGTGAAATGAGGCCAATGCCCCTTGAATTGCTACCCGTTTATTCATTTATGTTATAAAAGCCCAATAAGTAAAAGATTTAATTATAGCGATTTGCTTTTGAAAGTAAATCTAAAGTCAATGAAAAATAAAAAAGACCGTCGGATTTTTCCAACGGTCTTCAGAAATTTTGCTCTTGTTTTTCTAAAACCGTCGTTTGGGCAATTTAAAATAATAGCCAAAATAGCCAAAGAAAAATCCAAAGGCGTTGACGGTATTAAAATTTTTGTTGTTTGGAGTTAGATTCATTTTTTAACAACTTTGCAACAAGCTAGTAACAAAGTCTAAAGACATTTTACAAATTAGTCAAATCTTTTTACTAAACCTACGAAAAGGAAAAATCACGAAATTGTTGATTACAAGGTTTTGTGGCAAACTAATTTGAAATAACTATGAACCAAGAAACCGTCACCTTATATCGTCCAACGGGGAAAAACGAACTTGCTTTGATTGAAGAAAGTAATTGGACGGCTTTTCCGCCGCGATTGCCCGAACAACCGATTTTTTATCCTGTTTGTAATGAAGAATATGCCATCCAAATCGCGCGGGATTGGAATGCTAAATACAACGC
Source organism: Pyrinomonadaceae bacterium (assembly GCA_019694395.1). Taxonomy (GTDB): domain Bacteria; phylum Acidobacteriota; class Blastocatellia; order Pyrinomonadales; family Pyrinomonadaceae; genus JAIBCC01. The sequence continues at coordinate 5,605 of JAIBCC010000015.1, forward strand.
TGATAAACTTGGCTACGTCACCAAATTTGGAGTCTGCAAAGAGTTTTTAGACAAATATGAAACCCATCTTGTCGGCGGCGAAGTTTACGAAGAATATTGGATTCCGGCGGAAGATTTAGAAGAGTTTAATAAGAATATTGTTGGGAAAATTGAAGTTATTGCAGAATTTAGCGGAGTTTAAGGAAGAATATTTTCTTACGGCTTTGCCGTTCCGATGAGTGGAAAGTCTCTGACTTTCCAAAACAACTATCCCCAATTTTGAGGCTACGCCTCCATTTTGGATATTATGTTTTATATCTCAAAAGATAATCCTTGCTATTATTTTACTTCGGTTGCTAATAATCGGTTGCCTGTTTTTCGCACTGATAAACTAAAAGAAATAACTTGCAAAGCAATAAATGAGGCGCGAACTTCATCAGGAATGTTCATATTTGCATACGTCATTATGCCAGATCATTTTCATATCATTACGGATAGTAAATTAAAGCCTTCTAATATTTTACGCTATCTAAACGGGGTAACGGCAAGGCGTGTAATTAATTATCTGAAAGAAAATAATTTCACCTCATCTTTGGACAAATTAAAACAATTTGAGAAAAAGCGAGGCTACAAATATTCACTTTGGGAGCATCATTCTGATACTTTTACAATTACCTCCGAATCAATGTTTATGCAGAAAGTCAGCTACATTCACTTGAATCCTATTCGAGCGGAATTGGTTGGAAATATAGAAGATTATTTGTATTCAAGTATTCGGATTTGGAAAAGAAAACCTTTGGAAAATGAGCCTTTGGAAATGGATTTAAATCAAATAAAATGGAGAGATGGGTAGTTATTTAATACTAGACTTTTCTTACGGCTCTGCCGTTCTGATGAGCGGAAAGGCTTTGCCTTTCCAAGAGATTTCTCCCCAACTTTTGAGGCTGTGCCTCATTGTAGTAACATTTCGAGGCATAGCCTCTCAAATAAGAGGGCAAATTGACGAAAAGGCTAAGCCTTTTCGCTCATCGGCGGGCGAAGCCCTTTGGAAATTTTAAAAGAAAACAAATGAAACAAAATGATTTACCTCAAAGATGGAAAAACAGAATTGCAACCTACTTAAAAGAAACAGGCTCAAGGTTTAATAGTTTTGGAGCAGATTCATTTCAACATAATTTGAAAATTGAATTCGAGGATGGCTCAAACTCCTTTTTCAAATATGCTTTTTACTGGGTTGACAACGAAAATAAAGAAATTGCAGTTTTTACTGAACATTGTGGGTATCATATTTTTCAATTGTTAGCGGTAAAACTTGAAACTATTGATAGAAAAAACGGTAAAATCATAAAAACTGAAGATTTTAGAATCTAATAATGAAACTTTTAATAACCAACGGACACCTAATAGACCCCGCCGAAGGACAAAATAGCGGGAAACATCTTTTGATCGAAAACGGACGAGTTGCGGCGTGGCTTGGAGCGAATGACGAATTGCCGACTGACATTGAAACCTTTGACGCTACAGGGCTTATTGTTGCGCCGGGTTTTATTGATTTGCACGTTCATCTGCGCGAACCGGGACAGGAACACAAAGAAACGATTGCCACAGGCGCGGCGGCGGCGGTTGTGGGCGGTTGGACGAGCATTTGTTGTATGCCCAACACCAAACCGATCAACGACAACGCGGCGATTACCCGTTTTATCATTGAACAATCCAACCGCGCGGGATTAGCCAATGTTTTTCCGATTGGTGCAATTACCAAAGGCTCGGACGGCAGCGAATTAGCCGAAATGGGTGAGATGAAAACCGCCGGAATCGTTGCGGTTTCGGATGACGGACGACCTGTGCCGAATGCGGGGATGATGCGCCGTGCGCTCGAATACGCCAAAGATTTTGATTTGACGGTGGTTGATCATTGCGAAGACAAATCTCTCTCTCATGGGGGCGTGATGCACGAAGGAAAAATGTCTTTATTGTTGGGATTAAAAGGAATGCCAGCACTGGCGGAAGATATTGATGCAATGCGTGACGTGCTTTTGTCCGAAGCAACGGGAGCAAAAGTTCATATTGCTCACATTTCAACCAAAGGCGCAGTTGAAGCGGTTCGCTGGGCAAAATCAAAAGGTTTGCGAGTCACTTCAGAAGTTGCACCACATCATTTTGCCCTAACTGATGAGGCAGTTGAAGGCTATGATACTAGCACCAAAATGGCTCCGCCGTTGCGTTCACGCGAACACGTCGAAGCAGTTCTGGAAGCTATCAAGGACGGCACGATTGATGCCATCGCCACCGATCACGCCCCGCATCACGCCGACGAGAAAAATCTCGAATATGACCGCGCTCCGTTTGGCATTACCGGATTGGAAACCGCGATTGGTTTAGCTTTTGAAAAGCTCGTGCATCCCGGAATTATTGATTTGGTTAGACTTGTCGAAATGTTTTCAACCAATCCGGCAAAGATTTTCGGTTTGGAAGAGCGTGGAACTTTGAAAGTCGGCTCAATCGCTGACGTAACAATCATCAATCCCGATTTGGAATGGACTTATGACGTTAATCAGACCAAATCGAAATCGAAAAATTCACCATTTCACAATCAAACCTTTCGAGGCTGTGCGGTTGCCACGATTGTCGGCGGAAAAATTGTTTATCAGCGGTAATGACACTTTTCTACGTTTTTTCACGTTTTGCCAGATAGGAGGATGAACTTATGTTCAAAACAATTCTAACAGTGTCGTTTCTTTTGCTTTTATCAACTTTGACTTTTGCCCAAAACAAAAGCGTTTATACCCCTTTAACCAACGATAAATGCCAGGTTAAAGTTGATTCTAAACTTCCGATCATGAACGGTTTGTGTCCCGGAATCGGGGGATATAATTTGGGAATCGCCGATGATGATTCCCGAATGTCCGTCAGTGTAGTTGCTCCTGACAAAAAAGTTTTTGACTTGGACTTTTGGGGTTATTTCAACAATTTTTCCTACATTGGGGAACAAGCCGAGTGGCGAATGAAAGGTAAGACTCCGGTTGGTTTGATCATTCGCTACAATGTCTCGGATCAAGGAGATGGCGATAAAAAAACCTCATATTTAATGGTTTCAAAGATTACTCCAACCAAATCCTGTGTAGTTGGAATATTCAAACCAAGCAAAAGTCAAAATATTTTAGCCCAACAATTAGCTGATTCTGCATCAAATAAACCCTGTAAAAAAGTTGAATAAATAAAAATTATTCATAAAAAGATAAAAATAGGTTATAAGTAAAGTGATTTAACCTATTTTCTTTTTTGAGGTGGACAAATGCGAAAAACATTGTTTTCTTTATTTATTCTCGTAGTAGGATTTCTTTCGATTTATTCTCAGGATGAAAAAAACTATTACATCGGGTTCAAAGGCGGAGTCAGCATTCCACAACTTAGCAGCGAGCAAAGTAATGAACTTAGCCGTGATTACAAATCGCGGGTTGCTCCAAATTTTGGCGGGTTTGTTGAATTAGGATTGAAAAAGAAACTTTCATTTCAAATTGAATTAAATTTTGCCGGACAAGGGGGAAAACGGATTGGCATTCAACCGATTTCTCAACCGCCGGCTGGACTTCCGGCACTTCCAAACGGAGTTTATTATTACGCCAATTTCAAAAATGTTGCCAAACTGAACTATTTAGAAGTTCCCGCAATGCTGAAATATAAATTCGGATCCAAGGAAAAAACGAGAGTTTATCTGAACGGCGGCATTTATTACGGCGGATTGGTAAATGCTAAACAAGTTACCAGCGGCAGCAGCACGATTTATTTTGATCGTAACGGGCAAGTTCCGCTTCTGCTTCCGCCAAACGGGACTCCTTTACCAGCTGTTTCTTTTGATGCTACAACCGATATTAAAAAAGATATACAGGGCAATAATTTCGGTTTGACTGGCGGCGGGGGACTTGAGATTCCGCACGGTAAAAATTATTTTTTGATTGATGCCCGAATTTCTTATGGTTTAAAGACGATTCAAAAAGATACTGCAAGAAACGGCGACAGCAAAACCGGAAACTTAGTTATTTCAGTTGGTTACGCCTTTCGGGTTAAGTAAAAGATATTTTTTCCATCAGACAAAAGTTTGCTAGAATTAATCATCTAAGACAAAGTTTTAATGATTTTTTACAAGTTGAGGTGTATTTAAATGTTACAAAAACTAGCCCTTGTTGTTTTTGCAATTCTTTCTTTAACCATTTTTGGTTTTGCTCAAAGCGACATTCGCAAGGTGGATTTTAATAATTTCACTTTTGAGCCAAGCTGTGCCGGTGAGGAAACTAAGAAAGTAACTGTCAAAAACGGTGAATTTTCTGAAGAAAAGAAAGTTGACGATTATGTTGATCGTTTTTATTTCCACGTTTTCGATTTTGTTTACGGCGATGTAAATGGCGATGGCAAAGAAGATGTAATCATTTCATCCGTCTGCAACACGGGCGGAACCGGAAACTTTACTGAAGGTTTTATTTACACAATCCATCAGGGCAAACCGATTTTGATTGGACTGGTTGAAGGCGGTGATAGAGCCTACGGTGGACTGCGAAAAATTGAAATTGAAAATGGAGTAGTTGCCGTAGATCGAAATGATGCCGGAGAAATGGGCGGCGCGTGTTGCCCCGAATTTGCCGTTAAAACCAAATATAAATGGGACGGAAAAGAATTAAAGCAGTTTGGAACTGAAGAACGCCGTGAGCTTTATCCCAAAAAACGTGTTTCATTTGCCAAAGGTGCGACCAGCACAATAATGACCATTAAGGTTGATGAAATCAGCCGTTTTGTTATCGGCGCACGAGCCGGACAAACCTTAAAAGTTACAGTCAATTCGGACAAAGTTTCCGCCAGTCTATTTGAAGGAGAGGCTGATGTAACTGAAGGAGAAAAAGGTTTTACCGCTGTCCTGCAAAAATCAGGCGATTTTGTCATTCAACTGCAAAATATGGATGAAAAAGAAAGTGAAGTTAGTGTAACAATTGAAATTCGTTAAGAATTCAAGCTAACCTTCAAATTTTGATCTTATTTTTAGCCCTATTCAGGGCTTTTTTATTTGCTTAATTTTTTTTTCGCAATTAACAAAACGCAAATTATAATCAGTCAAATAATTTCAATTTAGCTGAAATATTTTTTGCATTTCGACATTAGTTAGATGAAGAGCGATGAAAATTCTTCGTCCTTTGGCAAATCAGTGAGGTTTTTATGAATGATCCTTTATCCTATCTTTTCTATCTTATTTTTGTTTTTTTAATCATTGAGTTTATTTTGAATTCAACCTGGAATTCCTGGTATTTTCGTCATGGAATCCCCATTTACCGCAAAAACTATACTTTACCAAAAGATTTTACCATTCTTGCTCAACGTATTCAGTCAAAATGGATTCCTGACGGATGGAAACTGAATTTAACTTTTAAGGATATTGCCGAAAACGAAGTTGCCTTTCGGGAAGAAATTAAGTTTTTTGTAATCGGATTCCAATACGCACCTGTAATGCACGGTTTAATCCGTCGAAATTCCAAGCCTAACGGAGTTGAAATTGTCGGTTATTTAAATTGGTCGGCAATTGTTTTTGTTTTAGCATTTTTAAGTATTGCTTTAACCACCGGACTTTTTACTCAAACAGGAATTTGCGGGTTTGTTTTTCTTATCTTCTTTGCCATTGTTTTTTATACTTTATTCCGTATTCAGGCACAAAGATTCGACTATGTCGGAGCGATCTTTGATGAAGAAAAGGAGTAAAAATGGGACTATTGTTTTTTTACGGGAAATTCGTCAAAATTGAGATATGTTTAGACGTATTTATCTCGACCACGCCGCCACAACTCCGGTTGACAGCGAAGTTTTAGAAGCAATGATGCCGTATTTAACCAATAAATTCGGAAATCCCTCCAGTATTCATTATTTTGGTCAGGAAACTCGTGGAGCCATGGACAAAGCTCGTCACCAAGTTGCCCAAATTATCAATGCGCGTCCCAATGAAATTGTTTTTACCTCAGGCGGAACTGAAGCCAATAATTTGGCAATTCGAGGTCTGCTTGAGGCAAATTCAAAATATGGTAACCATGTAATCACTTCTGCAATTGAACATCCCGCAGTTAAAAGTTTGTGTGAACATCTGGAAAAAAATGGATACAAAGTATCCTATCTTCCGGTTTATGAAGACGGTATTGTTAGAATTGAAGATGTAAAGAATGCAATCCGGGAAGATACGGTTTTGATTAGCATTATGACTGCCAATAATGAAATAGGCACATTACAACCCGTAGATGAAATCGGACAATTAGTAAAAGAATTACGTGCAAAAGGAAAGAAGATTTGGTTTCATACCGATGCAGTGCAAGCTATTGGAAAGATTGAAGTTGATGTTCAAAAGATAGGCTGCGATTTGCTTTCAATGTCGGCGCATAAAATTTATGCTCCAAAAGGAATAGGGGCATTATTTGTGGGACGGGGGGTCAGACTGCAATCTCAAAATCTTGGGGGACATCAGGAACGCGAACGACGAGGAGGAACAGAATCGGTTCCTCTCGTCATTGGTTTTGGTAAAGCCGCTGAACTGGCTTTATCACGTTTAAACGTTCAAACCACACGAGTTAGGGAGCTGCGTGATGAGTTTGAAAAAGGGGTGAGTGACACAATCCCCGATATTGTGTTTAATGGTAACAAACTAAACAGATTGCCCAACATTTCAAATATTTCCTTCCACCAAATTGAAGGTGAAGGACTATTGATAAACCTAGATATGCAGGGAATCGCCGTATCAACCGGCTCAGCCTGCTCATCGGGTTCGCTCGAACCTTCTCCCGTCATTCGCGCTTTGGGGCGTGATGACGAACTCTCAAGGGGAGCGATCAGATTTAGTTTTGGTAAAGATAACTCTATTGATGACTTAAATTATCTTATGGGAGTGTTACCTAAAGCTATTGAAAATTTACGTTTTTTAGTTAAAACCTAGGTTACTATACCGCCAGTTAAGGCTAAAACTAAAGTAACAATGCCACCATCCAAAGTAACAATGCCACCATCCAAAGTAACAATGCCACCATCTGCTAAAACTGAACTTGCTAAAGCAAATACAGTAATTAAAATTGCTAAAAACTTGCTTTTCATTTTAATTAATTAATTTTCTCCTAATATGAAACTTTATATAGAATTTATTTCCTTCATAAGAGAGAACAATAACTATGCCAAAATCATAGAAATTAAACTAACCTGTTAATAATCACCGTTTAGGTAACTTGTTTAAGTTTTACTTGAATGCTCAACAAATTTCAGTTTTTTTCTCTATTTAGTTAATTGCTGATATAGCTAGATTTAGCCATTTTTATTATTTTGGTAACTTTGTATACATAATTCTTTTATTTTCATTTTTCAATTATTAAATAAAAAACTAGAAATTTATTTACTGGTATGGTAGTTTATTATTTGGGGAAAGGTTCTTTAACCCCATTTCACTTCTAACTTGCCTTTACCCTTCCACTTTTCAATATGAGCAAAGAGAAATCTCTCAAACTTTATCAACAAATTATTGTTTTATTAGGGTGCTTTACTTTGGTATTTGCTGTAGTGAGAGCATTTTTCGATCTTTTGAGCTGGGAGTTTATTCTTTTTTCTTTTTTTACAATTACAATTGGTCCAAGACTAAATTTAAAACTTCCCCGATCAAGAGTTGTTTTAGGATTTTCAGATTCTCTTATTTTTCTTTCCTTTCTTTTATTTGGCGGAGAGGAGGCTATCATTCTTGCCGCTGGGGAAATGTTAGCTGCTTGCCTTTCGTTAAGAACTAATGGGATTCGACTTAACTTTAATACCCTAATTTATAACATTTCTTCCTCCACACTCACTACTTCATTAACTTATTTAGGATGGCTTTTCATTTCGGATAAAATGGGGTTGAGTTTTATCCCAACAGAAACATCTCAATTAGTTACCATGTTAGGGGTGCTTTCGATACTTCAATTCATTACAAATTCTATTTTTGTTTCTTCATACTATTCTTTAAAAAACGAAACCCCTTTGATAAAGCAATGGAAACAAGATGGTTTCTCCATCTCCATTACCCAGATAGCAGGAGCTTGTATTGCGGGTGTTACATATAAACTAATTACTAGCGGGGATTACTTTGCAACCAGTATTTCTTTAGTAGTTATAATTTTTGCCTATCTTAATTATCGTAAGGTTATGGGGGATATGACTTCTTCAATAGAAGAAGCAGAAAAAGCTCAACAAGAAAAAGCCGAATCTGAAAGAATACGTGCTGAACAAGCTGAAAAATATGCTTTAGAATTAAGTAAATCTCTGGCTGATCAGGAAATAATCAGTGAAAAATTACAGGAAAGCAATATTGCGCTTGAACAAACAGCTTTTTATGATACTTTGACCAAATTACCCAATCGGGCTTATTTGATCGAGCGGTTAAATCTTTTGCTGGAGCTTGGGATAGATATTTCCAATAAATATTTTGTTCTCTTTTTAGACCTTAAACGATTCAAAAATATCAATAATCGCCTTGGTCATACTATCGGCGATAAGGTCTTGATGCTGGTCGCTAAAAGAGTTCTGCGGGCAGTTAAGATGGAAGACACTGTTGCCAGACTTGGCGGAGATGAGTTCGCCATCATTCTGACAGACCTGAAATCAGCCGAAGAAGCCAAACGTTACGCCCGAAGAATTCACCAAAAACTCACACATCCTTTTTCATTGAACGGACATAAGATTTTCAGTGATGTTCATATTGGCATTTCACCTTTTGATACGGAACATCAAAAACCGGAAGATATTTTGCGAGATGCTGATATAGCGATGCATTATGCCAAAGAAAAAGAACTTCCGTTCGCCCTGTTTGATAAAGACCTGCGTTCAAAAGTTCTGGAAACTATCAAGCTTGAATCACATCTGCGATTTGCTCTGGAAAAGAACGAACTTTCAATGTTCTATCAACCTTTGATTTCATTGGCTGACGGCGGGATCATTGGGTTTGAAGCACTTTTGCGTTGGCAGCATCCTACTTTTGGATTTGTTTCACCGGCTCAATTTATCCCGATTGCAGAGGATTCCGGGCAAATTATTCCGATCACCAATTGGATTTTGGAACAAACAACAGATCAGATAGCCAAGTGGCAAAAAATTTCGCCCGGTTACAAAAAATTGATGGTCAGTGTCAATATCTCGGGCAAACATATCTCTCAGGACGGTTTGGTCGAAACGGTTGAAACTTGCTTGCGAAAAGCCAAATTAAAACCCGCTTCATTAAAATTAGAAATTACCGAAAGCACCGCCATGGAAAACGCCGAACGGACGATTGAAATTCTGTCCGAATTAAACAGAATCGGCACTCAATTAAGCATTGACGACTTTGGCACGGGCTATTCCAGTTTAAGTTATTTGCACCGTTTACCATTCGATACTCTCAAAATTGACCGTTCATTTGTTTATAGTGTTGGTGAGAACGGTGAAAATTCCGAAATATTGCAAACCATTATTTCTTTGGCAAAGAACCTGAAAATGAAAGTCATCGCCGAAGGTATCGAAACCGAAAGCCAATTGCGGCTGTTGCGTAACTTAGGCTGCGATTTTGGTCAGGGCTATTTAATGTCAAAACCACTGCCGGTAGATCAAGCCGAAACACTTCTCTATCAAAAACAAATCTGGTTCCCGCAGTCATTTGTAGAAAATGAAATGGGCGAAACCCTTTCAAACACTTCCAATTCTCCAATACTTTATCCCTCAAAAATTGCACAATAAAATTCAAACTAATTTGAGCTAGATTTGTCACTTTTTTTGCGATTAAATATAGGAGAATTCTTATGAATAAAATCGCATTTGTCCTAATATTTATTTTTTCGCTTTCGGCTTTTTCGCAAACCAATAATTTAGATAAAAACTTGGCGGATAATTTTTACCAGTCGTTGGGAAAAAGCGATCCCCAATTGGCTTTGGATTCGGTTTTGCAAACTTTTCAGGAATTTAACGTTCGCTGGCATCCTGATCTGGTTTGGATTCGTAATCCTTATAACGAAAAAATTAACGAATACATAAACTTTGATAAAGAGATTCTGATCAGTAATTTTGTCAAAAAATCTGAGGCGGCAGACTACTGGACAAATTGGAGCAAATTGCTGACCGACGGCAGATTTGACCACAAAAAATTCTTCAAAAACGAACACGAAATGCTCGTGATGGCAAATTATAATCAGTTGATTTTAGCTACTCACGAATTCGGTCATCATCTTGATTATCTTTACAATATCAACACTTACGGCGGAGATACCAATGCCCTCGCAATCACTCATTCACCATTAAATTGCACCGAAGGATTTGCCGACCAGGTTGCCTTTGTTTTTGCTACCCATCTGGCGCAAGATAAAAGATTTGCCGAACTCCGTCGAAGGTATTTGGAACTCATCAATGCAATTGACGGATTGATCCCGGAGAAAGATCGGGCTTCGTTTGCGGGAATTTCTTCGGTTACGGATAACTGCGGAAAAATTGATTATGTTGAAGATATGTTGAAATTTAATCCGCGCAAAAATCCCTCTGATTTCCGTAAATATGTTTCGGTTTATTTCAATCGCTGGCGAATTTTATTGACTTCCAAAGACTTTCCGTCAATGCAGGATTTTATTGAAACAAGGATTTTTCACCCTTTTTATCAACGCATAAAGCTAAATGATACTCCCGTTTCAGTTAAAACAAACAGTGAAATTAAACTCCCTGCGTTTGAAAGGAAAGACAAAGACGGTGTTTATTTGGAACGGCTTTCCGTTTTGAATCAAAAAGGTGAGTTTCGCAATTTTGTAATAAATTTCAAGACACAAAAAAATACCAAAAACGATTCAGAGGATTGGCAAAGCGGTGAAATTGAGTTGCAAAATGATAAATTTCAGCCGATTGGCAAGATAAAATTAACGATTCCAAAAGAAATTCAATTTCCCTATTTTCCAAGATTCCTCGCAACGGATGATGATGAATTTTATTTGTATCTGTTTCCCTACTATTCGTTTGAGGATAATGAGGAAAAAACTGCCAATTGCCAAACCCGTCTACTTTATCGTTTTAAAAGAGTGAATGGAATTTGGCAAGAAAAGTTTGAGTCTATCAAAGATGCAAAGTTTAATTGCGACAAGGTTGAAAATCTTATCAGTTCTCCGAACGGCAAACTTTATTTGCTCAATTTCAAAGATGAAAGTGATTTTTCCGATCTTAAAGACCAAAATTCAAATGAACAAACCAGCATTTATCTGACCGAAATTGACCGCGAAAATCTTAAGCTAAAAGAGCCGAAACTTTACGGCACCTTTAAGTTTTCCGATTTCCCTAAACTTTCATATTTTGATTCCAAAACTGCAATTGATGATAACGGAAAACTGATTTTTTCATTCAGCAATAGTCCCACAGCTCAATTTCAATTCGGAAATCTTGCCCAAGTAAATCCTAATGGTGTAATCAGCACTTTAGCCGGAACTATTCCTCATTATGAAGACGGAGAAAACAAAGAATTGATTGGGTTTAGAAACATTTCCGACATTCGCCAAATTGATGAAAAAACGATTGGTGTTTTAGATTGGAATGAAAAACGTGACGGATTTCGGGTTAGGGAGATTAAGTTGCGGTAATTATTTTTATCTGTTTGGGTTTGTGATAAATTGTTTGCCGACAACTTTTATGAACCAAAAAACAAAAGAACGATTGGGCGGATTACTAAACATTTTAGTATGTGGACCGATCTTGGTCTGGATGTGGTCAAACGCCGCTACCAAACATTACTTTTACCCGAAACTTGTTGGTATTCTGACTGCTTTTTTTATTGTCGGAATGTTTCTTTTGATATTCGGCGGATATCGCAGTGAAAGGCTCGAAAATGGTGAAGACATCTCCAAACTTAGTGGTTTGAAGCTTTTGACTCCGCGTTGGTGGATGGTTCTTGTTATCTCTATTATCGGTGCAATTATTAATGTAATCCTATTTTACAGAGCGATTAATTCCTAGAATTTATGTTAAAATTTCCCCATCACCGATGAAAAAATACGTCATCAAACGCGACGCGGCATCTTTGCCCGAAAAACTTTCCCGCTATCAATCCGAATTGAATGCGGAACAGTTTCGCGTGGTGACGGCAAAACCTCAAGCTTCATTAGTTGTAGCCGGCGCGGGAACGGGAAAAACTCGAACGATTACTTATCGAGTAGCTTATCTCATCGAACAAGGCATTTCACCAAACAGAATTTTGCTTGCAACATTTACGAACAGAGCCGCGCGGGAAATGTTAAAGCGGGTAGAAACTCTGACAGGATCGCAGAATGTTCATAAAATCTGGGGCGGAACCTTTCATAGAATCGGGAATTTGATTTTGCGGAGACACGCTGAATCAATTGGCTTTACGAATAATTTTTCAATTCTCGATAGTGAAGATGCCAAGGATTTTGTGGCAACTTGTGTTGACGAAGCCTTGATTGACACCAAATCGAAGCGTTTTCCAAAAGCCGAGGTATTGCAGGACATCATCAGTTATGCAACTAACCGCGACCAACCGATTGATGAAGTAATCATTAATAAATATCCGTATTTTGAGCCGTTGACTTCACAAATCAAGATAGTTGATACGGTCTATCACGCCCGCAAAAAAGAGCGAAATGTGATGGATTATGATGATTTGCTGTTGAATTGGAAACGATTGCTGTTAGAAAAACCAGCCATTGCCGAGGTTTACGCCGAACAGTTTCAGCATATCTTGGTTGATGAATACCAGGACACGAATAAACTGCAAGCGGAAATAATTGACCTATTGGCAGTTAAGCATCGCAATGTGATGGTAGTCGGCGATGATGCTCAGGCGATCTTCGCGTGGCGCGGCGCAGAGTTTAAGAATATTTACGAATTCCAAAAGCGATACCCGGAGGCAGAGCTTTATAAACTAGAAACGAATTACCGTTCAACGCCAGATATTTTGGGGTTGGCAAATGTTTCGATTGCTGCAAATCGAAGGCAATTTCCCAAAGTTTTACAGGCTGTTCGCAAATCAAAAGATTTCAAACCTGCCTTGATTCCCTGTTCGGATGTTGAACAGCAATCTTCGTTTATTGCTTCACGGATTCTTGATTTGCGCGATGAGGGCGTTAATTTGGAAGACATCGCCGTTTTGTATCGCTCGCATTATCATTGTCTGGAATTACAACTCGAACTAACCCGGCGCGGGATTCCGTATTCCGTCCGCAGCGGCACGAGATTTTTTGAACAGGCTCATATCAAGGATGTCACATCCTTTCTCAAACTAATCGTCAACCCGCGAGACGAATTGGCTTGGAAACGGGTTTTATTGATGGTCGAAGGTATCGGCAAAGTGACCGCCAATAAGATTTGGGAAAGATTGTCGTTTGCGGAAAATCCCTTGGCATTAATTAAAGGAGAAGCAGAAACTTCAAACGAGAATGCAGAAGCCCGCGCGTTAGTAAGGGCGAATAATTCTCTAGCCATTTCTCCAAAATTAAGAGAAGGCTCAGCTTGGCGGAACTTTGCCAAATTATTAATCGAACTAACGAATGACGATACCAAAGACAATCCGGCACGGCAGATCGAATTGATATTGACCAACTTTTACGAAGAACATCTGCAAGCAACTTTTGATAATGCCGAATCCCGTCTGGAAGATTTGCGCCAGCTTGCGCTCTATGCGACACGCTACGAAACAACCGAAGCGTTCCTGTCGGATTTGGCTTTGATAGCGACGGAAAACTTTAACACTCCAATCGTCGGCGAAGACGTAATCGAAGGAGGCGAAGACGACGAGCTGCTCACTCTTTCATCCGTTCACCAAGCCAAAGGACTGGAATGGAAAGTCGTTTTCATCATCTGGGCGGCTGACGGACGTTTTCCCTCACCCCGCGCGCTCAAAGATTATGATGGCGAAGAAGAAGAACGCCGCCTTTGGTATGTCGCCCTGACCCGCGCCAAAGACCAGCTCTATCTGACCTATCCGATGCTGACCGTTGACTATTCCCGCCAAACCGTTTTGCTCAAACCATCACGTTTTATCACCGAATGTCCTGCCGATCTGTTCGAGATTTGGAGTCTGGAAGAAGAAGCCCCGCAATTTGATGCGCCTGTTAGTTTGCTTGAAGCAAAGGAGGATTTCATAAATTAACACTTCAATCTTAATTTTTGCAGTTTTGAAACTTCCAGTGGTGCTATAATTCGATTAACTTGAGAAAAAAAATTATTTGGAAAAAGAACCATGAAAAAGGCAATAATTTTAGGTATCTTTATAATGGCATTTGTCCTTGGAATAATTGCGTGGCTATTTTTAGAAAAACCAAAAGTCTTTTTTACCACTACTTCGCCAACCGGAGTTTACACAGTCGAACTAATTGGGGACAAATCACGTCCATCACTCCCTTGGATGAATCATAAAGTAAGCTTTAATTTGTATAAAAATGATAATGTTATGGTTGAAAATGGCTATGTTTATTCCGGGGATTTATTTGACTCAGACTTTGCCGAGCTTTTTCCTGAAAATAAATGGGTAAATCAATCAGTTTTTAGAGTTGGAGCAGGTCTTGATATTACAGACAATAACCAATACTCAATGATTATTTCCAATAAAACAAATAAAGTTATTAAATATCTAAAAGTCGGGGCAAAAGAAAATCTGTTTTTTATTTTTGAAATCCTACCGAATTCAAAAATTGAGCTTTTAGCACCTCTTCAACCCTATATCTCAGCAATTGGAGAATTTGAAAATGGACAAATTATCAAGCGTAATGGAATAAACTTTATCGGTAAACCTGAATCAATCTCACTAGGGAAAACTTGTATAACTATTGTGGAAGATTCAATCAAAATCGAAAATACAAGTTCGGCTGGCTACACGGGCGAAAACAATAGTAATCATGAAAATCCAGACGTTCCAAAAATTGCTCAGTGTCAATAATTTATTTAACAAAAAAATTCCAAACTTGATGAACCTATCAGTTTGCCGGAAAAGGATATTGAGTATTTGAATTAATCATTTGGAGGAAATGAGTCAAAATGAAGTTAGTTGTAGGTTTCACCTGTTTAATTTTGGCAACGCTCCTTGAAGTTTTGAAAGTAAGCGCGACAAAAAGTCTTGAATCTTTTCTAACTAATTTGGCTACCCTGCTTATATCGTATTTTATTGGTTATTTTATAGTTAGTCGCCTATCAAATTTAGATTGGGGGTTTCCTTCACTCTTGAAAGATTTGTTTTTCATCTCAGTAATTGGATCCTTTCTATTCAATTTTTTTGAATCTGTGTATAACCTATATTTAGATTGGGAATTCATTTCACATAATCAAAATCTTTTATATAGCAGACATATTTCATGGGATATTTATTTTTTTATATCCTTCACAGCAATATTCTTTTTAATTTCTTTTTTATTAAGCTCTCCTAAATTTATTTTAGAAATTTCGAAAAGATCAAAGAAACTTCATTAGTTTATATTCAATTACTGATGCTTTTTGAAGTAAGGGTTATGGAACTAATTAATTGTTAGATTAATGGTTTTAATTTGTCTTAAATAAAAATCAGAAGCATTCAAGATTAATTGTCATGGCAAGCGAACTTTTTCAAATTTTATACTTTGAATAATCGAATAGACTGATTAGAACAAAATTAGATTTTAATACCTATGTTAGCCCAGTCGTTCACGGCTGGGTTGATAAAACGAGATAAGATAAAAGGGCGTTTTAACGTCCTTTTCTATTTGGCTTAAGCCATTTTTCAAAGCCCGTTGAAACGGGCTGACTAATTATCATTCAACTGTTACCCAGCCGTGAACGACTGGGCTAACGGACATTAAGCTATCCATCCAATTTAAATTGATTGGGAGCCTTTTACATAGAAAAGGCTATCTTTTTGGTTCAAACAGTAACCTCTGAGATAGCTTTTCCTGTATTAAAGATAGTCTTTGCTATATTTTTAATAGCATTTTCTATTTTTGAAACAGCGTTTGCTATATTTTTAATAGCCTTTGCCGTATTTGAAATAGCAATAGCTATTTTTTTAATAAGCATCGCTATTTTTTTAATAGCTTTGGCTATTTATTTATTATCCTCGCCTGTTTTTTTAGTAGTTTTTTGAGCCTCAAACCTAACGCTGAGGTCTTCATAGATAGCTTTGGCATTTGGAACATTCAGTTTGGCGGCTTGTCCAACCGAATTATAATAGGCTAAAGCAGCAACGTAGGCTTCACTGCCGCAGAGAACCGCCGTATCATCCAGATTTGCTACAATTTGAGAAAGTGCACGAAGTAAATTATTCAAATCACCAAATGCCTTATAATCAACTTCCATTTCTACTACATTTAAGAAAGGCGGAACAAATTCAGGATTAGATTTTGCATATTGAATAGCTTTTTCAACAAATGGCACGCTTTTATCTTTCATCTTGGCGAGAGCTCGTTTATTTGCCACGTCAAGAGCAATCAAGTGTGGTTGAAGAGTTTCTAATAAGGTTTGCATTGCTTGAGTTAGTGCAGTTCTATCTGCTTCCGACAAAGTCAGAGAAATTCTATTTTCGTTCATATTTTTATCACTCCGTATAGGGTTAGAACTCCAAAAATGAAGTTGGGA
Organism: Pyrinomonadaceae bacterium; assembly: GCA_019694395.1. Taxonomy (GTDB): domain Bacteria; phylum Acidobacteriota; class Blastocatellia; order Pyrinomonadales; family Pyrinomonadaceae; genus JAIBCC01. The sequence continues at coordinate 22,177 of JAIBCC010000015.1, forward strand.
TTATGGTTAAGGGGCGTTAGAGTTTTGGGGTAGTGCGTTGATTCTAATACCTATATCGTTTTTTAGTCAAGCAAAATCTATTTTTGTATCTGAATTGAAAAATTAAGTTTAGGTTAAGAGTTGGAGATTATCAGTTTAATAATATTTCTGTTAATTTACCGGTTAAATCAGCCATTTTATAATGAAAACTTTGAACTTTGTTCAAAGAAAATGATTCAACGATATATCTAAGAATCAGAGTTAAAAAGGTAACAAACTAAAATCTAAAGTTTTGAGTCCCGCCTCTAGACGGTTTTACTTTAACGAATAATTTGCTAAGGCAGGAACTCAAAACTTTTATTGGGTTCAACCCGATAACTGGGGTCAGAGTATTTTTTTTAATTCCCGATTGAATTCTTAAAAAAATGAACCGATTTTGATTAATCAACGTAATGATATTTTTACCCTGAAACCAAATAAAATTATGTTTTGTCCAAGTTGCGGAGCAAGCGAAAATACAAGCGTTCGATTTTGCCGTTCGTGCGGCACAAACTTAGGGGTGGTTCGTGATATTTTGGAAGTATCGGACAAGAATGCAACCTCGATTATTAACGCCCGGGAAGAAATTGCACGGGCAGCGGCGGAAAAAATCAAGACCGGAAATTGGTGGCAAGTAGCCGCCATTGTGCCGGAAGTTGAAAAACTGTTTGAATCGCCGGAAGAAAGGAAAGCAAGACATCAATTGGTTTTAGCCGAACAGCGAATGAGCCGTTTGCGTGGCGGAACGATAACCGGTTTGGTAGGTTTGGGGCTAATTTTATTATCTTTTATGGTCGGGTTGGATGAAAAATTATTTTTCATATCCATCGGACTTAGTTTTTTGGTGCTTTTGATTGGTTTGGGGATAATAATAAACGGCTTGTTTTTTTCTCTTTCGGTAAAAAACAAAGATCGTGTTTTGCCGGAAAGTATTTATCCTGATCAGGAAAATCAAATTAGTGATTATCAAGCACCCGAAAAATTCTTTTCGAACAATAAACCCGATTTTCAGCATCTTTCGGTAGTCGAAAATACAACCCAAAATCTGGTTGAAATCCCGAAAAGAAACACTAACAAAATAAAAAAGAAATAATTTGGTAAAAAAGTTATATAAACAAAACCCGGCTGAACTAACTTTCTTTGTAAATCACTAATAATTCGACTTCTCTGGTATCTTTTGATAATTTCAGCCCGTATTTTTCCAGTGCGTTTTTCAGAGTAAATTTGTCTTCCAAATCAAGACTGAAATCAAAATCGAATAAGCCATCAACGCCTGTTTCATTGACCAAAGGAAGTCCTCCGTGACCAAAACTTTCAAAGAAACCTTTGAGCATTTCATCAATTGATACGCCGTTTCGCTTATATTGCGAGGCATTGACCATTCCGACGTTAGCTTGACCGGACTCATTCCCTTTACTCTGATGCGAAAGTAATTTCTCTTTATCCGTAACTGTTAGAATGCCGACCTCAACCTTTCTTTTTTCAATTCTGCCCTTAATCTCAAAATCCATTTTTAGTAATTCTTTTTGGGCATAAGCTAATAATTCATTCTCTTTTCCCTTTGGCACAACCACATCTAAACAATAACTTGTTTTGTTTTTAGGCGATTCAATGGATGATCTTTCAACGCCCTCAAAAACCAGTCGAACCGTATTAAAACCAAAAACCGTTTTATAGATATTCAGAATCGGCTGATTTATAAGTGTCATTCTGCGACCTGCCCAAATTCCCTTTCTTTGACGTTGGGTCAGCGGGAAACCGCCCGGCACAGGAGGCTGAAAATCAAAGGCATATTCGGTGCTTTCGGGCTTTGGAAAATAATCTTTGGTAAAATCAAATCCATCATTTAAACCATCATCTTTTTTGGTCAGACTGACTGTTTGTTTATTTATCAGTTTATTAATTACCTCTTCCGTAATTTCGTCCGGACGGGTAATGGCGGCGACCTTTCCATCTTTATCAATTAAAACCGTATGAGGCACTGCTCGATGCGGAAAATATTGATTGGTCTTCATTTCCGGGTCTGCCAGATGCCAAATTGCAGAGGGTTTATTTTTTATATACCTTTGAAGACGTTCTTCGCTTTCGTGCAAGACACTGATAACCTCAACCTGATCTGGAAACTTATCCTTAAGAGTTTTCAAATGATCCATCGCCGGTAAACAAGGTCCGCACCAGGTTGCCCAGAATTCAACAATTACAATTTTATCTTTCAAATCTTTGAAAGAAAATGAGCTTTGCGGTGAATTTAGGACATTATCGAATCTAACATTATCCGCTTTTTCTCCAACCTTGATTCCTTTGTAACTAATTGTGGTTCTGCCGCTCATCGAATCGGGACCAATTGTAATATTTTGTGCCGGAGTAAGAGTCGAAAGTGAAATGATCACGATAAAAAAAACCGAAATTAAAAAAGATTTTCTCATTTTTATGCCTCTGATTTGTTGGTCTGAAGTTTAAAAGACAGTTTCTAAAAAAAACACAAAAACACCTTTCAGAAATTAATCCTCTTGAAATGATTAGTAACCATTAAGAAAAAAAAGTTTCACAAGTTAGGTTAATTTGTTTTTCTTGCTATCAAAATGGAAAAATCGGCACATATGATTTAGTTAAGCAAATCAAAATGCACCGAAATTAAGGTTGTTATTTCAAAATTTATTGCTTTTTCATTCTTACATACTTAAAGTCATACGAAACCGTCCAGTTTTTTCCCTCATCAGTTGAAACTTCTGCTAATTGACGGACTGTATTTTCATCTATCTTGAAGAAAGTAAGTTTGTTTAAGGTTTTCTGACCATTTTGACCGACTGTAAAACCTTCAAAACGCATAGCTCCGTCAATGAAATTCCCTTCATAACGAACCGCGCCGCCCCCACTTCCAATCCAATGCTGATACCACTTACCAGTGCTTGCATCATAGTAATTGATGCTCTTGCCGTTTCCGCCAATTGTTCCTGTCCAATTTTCCATTAAACCGCAACCTTCTGAAAAACTTTGGACAATATTTATCCCTGCTTTTTGTCCTGCCGGATTAAATACATCCCATTCACCAATCCAAAAATCAAATTGGCGCGGCTGGGGCTGATACAAACAAGGTTTGGTTTTGCGTTCGATTAGCTCGCCCATTTTCTTAAATCTTTCGTCATTTTTCAGAATGGCAAGATCAGCGTCCGTTTCCAAATTCAAGCCAAATCCGCCCCCGGAATTGATAGATTTTTCCAACCATTCAAAGGCTTTATCGGCTTGCTTCAAACGTGAATAAGAACAGGCAAGGTTATACATTGCTGTCGGATTATTGGAAATAGGTATGTTTTTTTCGTAAGCAGCGGCGGCTTTTTCGTAATTGCCAAGCTGATGATAAGAACTGCCGAGCAGAAACCAGGCGCGTCCGTTGTTCGGTTCGGATTTCGTGATCGTTTCCAAGGCATTAGCGGCTTCTGTCCATTTTTGCTCTCTGACCAATTGCGTTGCGGCTTGCATTTGCGGAGACGGCTGCGAAGGCTGTTGAGCTAAAATATTGATACAAAAAAGACCTGTTATTAATATTAAAAGTAATTGTTTCATAATTTTTCACCTTATTTTGATTTAATTGAAAACAGTTAAGGTGAAATCACAATTAACCATTAACAATTAATTATTTGTTGTTTTTATTTGAGTCAGAAGTTTTTTATATTTTTCCTCCTGACGAATGTTGTCAAAACCCTTTTCCGATTCCAGCTCTTGCCAGTTTTTGAATCCAAAACCCACCGCTTTTTCTAAAAATTCCAAAGCTTTTTTCTTTTGTCCGCTTAACGCGTAAACACGGGCGCGGTCGTATGGAATTCTCGAACTTTTTGGATAAATTTCGTTGGCTAATTCAAAACTAATTAAAGCCTGATTATATTTCTTAGCCCTTTCGTAATTGAATAAAGCAGTTTCATAACTTCCTGCATAAACTTGATTTAGTGATCGTCTGGCAATTCGTCTGGCGGAACTGTCCTCCTTTTCTTCCGAAGTCTTTTGTAATTTAGCGATATAGGTTCGGATGTTTGCCAAATCCATTAATCTTTCTTCTGAACGCTCTAGCTTTGCCCATTCGGAAAGAATGTATGAACTATGCCGTTCCTGACTTTGAATCTGACTCTCCTCCTCTTTCAAAGCTTTTTTCAGTTCCTCTGAATTCTGCAAATTCTTAACTTTTTCCTCGACAGCCGATACATTCAACAAGTCTTTGAAATCAAAAGCAATCGCCGAAAAACCCTGAAAAGCCTCGAGGTATTGATTTTTATTCAAATAGCTTTCGGATTTGCTCAAACGCTGTTGAAAATTGTCCTTGATGAATGTTTCATCCTTCGCTACCGAACCGTTTTTCATAGCATAAAGCTGCATCCAGGCTAATCCCTCTTCCGCCAATTCCTTTGGCAGCCATTGATGCGCGCCATCAAATCTTTCCAACCGATGCGTCATTTTTGCTTCTTCCAAAAGTTTCTTTAATTGACGAATTTCGTAGTAGTTATAGTCATCAAACCCAATTGCACTGAAATAAATGAATTGCAGAGACGGCGAAGGTTTTAAACCGACAGAAAAGCCTGCCCCGCTGCCGATCACACCTGTTACGCACATACAACTTGAGGCAAAAATACTGGCAACCCGGGATCCGCCCGAAAAACCGGTGGCATAAACTCGTTTCTCATCAATCGAAAACCGTTGATGCGTATCATCCCATAACGCACTGAGAACCTTTGAAAGAGTCGTTCCGTCCAAACCATTCTGCGAGTTATAAGAACCAACCACGATCACACCATATTTTTCCGCTGCGTCCTGATAAATTGTGACGGGCAATTTTCCTCTGCCAATCGGCTCAAAGGCATAAAGGATTGCCCATTTCTTTTCAGGGCTATAGTTCTTCGGCAAATACAAGGCGTAAGTTTGGGCGGAGTCGGATTGAGTTTCTACTTTCTCGATCACCTCACCTTTTGGCATTTCGCTTTGAGAAAATAATGTCAAAGAGCAAAAAAGACAGACGAAGATTATTGATAAGCAGCTTTTACATAAATTCAGATTCATTTTTGACCTCAATGTAAAGTTGCTTATCGGTGTAAAATAGTTGCTTTGGCGATTTATGATTTCGGACTTGGCGGCGGCAAATTCAAAGCCGGAGTTACCTGTCCGCGATGGCAAGTAGTGCAATTGATAACAGCTTTTTCGTTTATATTTTTGATATTTTTCAAAAGCTGGGTGTTAATATTCTGCGTCATCGCTGCCATATCTCTGGCGACTTGTTTTTGATTCTTTGATTCGCTTGACCAATCTTCAGGCGTGTGACAATGAGTGCAGGTCACGCCGAGCGAACGGGAATAACCGAGCTCCATAATTGCCAAAAGTTGTGCCGCAGGTCTTCCTTTGAAAGTCTGAATGTTCTTGAAAACTGTTTCCGCCGGTTCTTTTTCTTTTCCTTTGATTGATTCACGCAGTTTGGCAAGAGCCTCAGTCTGATTAAAATCATCTCCAGCGGACAAATTTTCAGCCTGCGCTTTATTTTTCAAGGCTGAAGGAGTTGAAAAAACTACCAGCGATAACATCACGAATACTGAAATGACGATCAACGAAATTATTCTTTGTTTCTTTTTCATAACGGAATACATTGTTATCCAAAATGTGTTTGAATGTCTTGAAAATAGTCTAAAAAAACCTTGAAATATTTTTGAAAAGGGTTTATTTAGTCCAAATGAGAGGTTCAAGTCCTTCAATTACAACGTCTCTGGCAGGTTTTTCGTCAATGTCTCCGGAATTTGTCAAAACGATGATTACTGTTCCGTCGGAATAAACTTTAATCATTCCATTATGCCCGAAATCTTCATAGCCTGCTGTCCAAAATGTGTTTAAACCATTAGCTGATTTGGAAATAAACCAACCGTAGGCGTGCTTTCCTCTGGAAGTTTCATTATTTGGTGCGAGTAGTTTTTCACGACTTGCTTTGGTCAAAATCTTATCGGTAAATAATGATTGCTGCCATTTGTAAAGGTCCCCAACGGTCGAAAACATCCCTGTCGCCCCGCGAAAACCCCAATCTGGTTTGATTGTAATTTTTTCCTTTGTCCCGGCAATTTGAGCCTTTTCCTTCCAAAATCCCGTTTCTAACATTCTGGCAGGAATCAACAAATTCTTACGCAAGAATTTTTCGTAAGTTTGCCCTGAAACAATTTCGACAATCGCCGCCAATAAATTGTAATCGTCATTTGTATAACCGAATTTTTCTCCGACAGGGTTCTTTAATGACTGAGTAAGAATAGATTTTATTGCCGCATCACGATTTTCAATGCCATCAGCTGCATAATTCTGGGCGAGTCCGGCAGTATGAGAGAGTAAATGATGAATCGTAATGGCTTGTTTGTCCGGCGGAACATCTTTGAAAAATTTGGTAATAGAATCTGCTATACTCAATTTACCTTGTTCCTGGAGTTTCAATATTGCCGAAGCAGTAAATTGTTTGGTGATTGAGGCAATATAAAATTTGGTGTTGTTATTTACCTTTAATTTATTCTTTCGATTCGCCCAACCATAACCTCGATTAAGTAAAATATTTTTGTTTTTGGCAATCAAAACCGCCCCCGAAAAACCTTTTTCGATAGATAATTTTTTAAGAAAATCGTCCGGCGTTTGAGCTTTTGTTACAAGACAAAAAACCGATAAGACCAATAAAACCAAAAGCAATTTCTTCTGCATAACATCTGTTTATTTTGAATCCAACAAAAGCCAGAAATACGGCAAAACTTCGTTATAAAGTCTGCCTTTGCGCGACCACATCCGGTTGCGATGATCGCCGTTGTATTCTTCAAAAATATGTTCGATACCGTTTTTGGTTAATTCGGCGGAAAGTGCGCGTGAATTGACAGGGATAAACTTAAATTCGTCTTCGTAACCCGAATCGAAACGAAAACCACGCAGTTTCAAAAGATTCGCTTTGTAATTTTTGACCATATTAACGGGAAAATTTTCTTCCCATTTTGAGTAAGCCGGATTAGCGGGTTGGAGCTTTCCATTAACCATCGCAAACGGAAAATCAGCGTAGAAAGGAGGATTATTCGGATTTGGTGAAAAGGCTTGAGCAACTGTAACCATTGCCATCGTGTAAAGATCGTTGGTTTTCATTAACTCATCAACCGATTTAATCTTGAGAATATTTGAAAAACTTGGCGAATCTTTGGTAAAGTCTCCGCCCCATCCCATCACTGCCGGATTGATTCCGTAAACCACACTGAAAACTTCGGGATGCTTCATCCCCAAAGTGAGTGCGCCGTAGCCTCCCATTGAATGTCCGCCGATTCCGCGACTTTCGCTTTTTGCAAGAGTGCGAAATTTGGTGTCAACATAATTGACCAAATCTTTGACCGTAAAATCTTCCCAATTTCCCGTCACGGAAGAATTAACATAAAAACTGCCGAAAGCGTTTGTTCTTTCATCGGGCATCACAACGATCATTTCGCCAAACTTTCCTTCGGCAATGCCTTTGTCCATTTCGTCCTGCAAAGTGGCATACCCATCATTTTGTTTTGTCCAAGCCTTGACCCAATTGTTTTCGGTATCCGCAATGCCGTGTAAAAGATATAGAACGGGATAGCGTTTTTCGGGCGAAGTTTTGTAACTTGGAGGCAGATAGATCGCCACATTTCGCTCGACCGATTCGCCCGTGACATTCTTTTCGAGCGAAACGCCGTGAACTTTTTCCCGCAGCAGAGTTCCTTGATTTACCGTTTGGGCGGAAACGACGGAAATTGAAAATAGAAAAATAAATAAGCAGTAGAAAACCTTTGTAAAATAGTTCTTTTTCATATTTTTAATTTTTATAACGATTTATTCGCCCGGATGTTTCCAAATTGTAATTCAACAGTTTTTTCTTTTACCTCAAACTTGAAATTTGTGGTTTTGGCTCTCAAAAACTCAAAAGTTGAAAACTCAGTTTTTGAATTCGGGACAAACGGCATTATCAACGGAAATGGGCGACCAGTTTCGGTGGTCACATCGTTTAATTTTCCGTTTTGATAACCGAGAAATAAATCTGTCGTGCCTTTTTCAAAGTGTAAAATAACACTGGTTCGATAATTATCTGCGTCCCAAGGGAATGAAGCTGTGCCTTGAATTTTTATTTCCTTCAACTCCCCAAGCTTTTCTTTGAACTCTTTGATTTGTCCCGCCAAAAACGGAATATAAAAATCGTAATCGTCTTTTCCAAGTTTTGTTTTAATTTTTTCCAAATCATTTTGCTTGATATTTTCCAAAATGAATTTGGTCAAATCATTTGCTTCCGAATATTTTTTGGCAGTTTCGCCTTCATATCCGGCGATGGCATTGATAACTTCTTGCCCTTCCGCACCAATTTCGAGATATTCACCATTACTCCAAATCTTTACTTTTTCCCCATTTGCAAACCGATATTCGCCCTCATATTTTTTCAAATCTTTGGCGGATAATTTGGCAAAGTTTGGCGGTTGTTTGTATTCTTCACTCGATAAAATCCGATTCAGATTGTTGGCGATAACCCGTTTTTGAATAGCTACCCCGTCAGGCTCAAGCGTCTCGTAATTAGTCAAAATAATGATGATTCGATTATCGTCACGATACCAACGAAATTCGCTGTGGTAGCCCTGATTATCGCCACCGTGGTAGATCAATGTTTTCCCGTTTTTCAGTTTTTCGAGATACCAGCCATAGCCATAAAAGGTGTCTTGGTCAAAAGATTCGGTATATTTTTGAAAAAGTTTTTCCGTCTCATCTTTTGGTAAGATTTGGTATTCGCTCAAAGCCTTAAACCATTTAAACAGGTCGGTTGTGTTTGAAATTATTGCGCCTGCTCCATAATTCCAAGCCTTGTTCCACTCGGTAAATGCCGGAAGTTTTGTCCATTCGTTATAGCTTTGAGCAACTAAATACGGCTTCCATTTTTCATCTTGGTAAAAGCCTGATTGCATCATTCCGGCAGGTTTGAAAAGGTTTTCGCGGATGTATTGCGAATAATTTTTTCCCGAGACTCTTTCGATAATTGCGGCAAGTAAATGATAAGCGTTATTTGAATAAATAAATTTTTCACCAACTTTTGCGATTAAAGGCAATTGTAAAATTTTTGCAACAACTTCATCACGGTTCATGGAATTCTTTTTGCCGTCTTGCCCACGTGACATTCCTGAGGTGTGAGTCAGAAGTTGATGAATTGTAATCGTTGATTTATCGCTGGGAACATTTTCGAGGTATTTGCTGATTGCATCAGAAGTCTTTAACTTCCCGGCTGCTTCAAGTCGTAAAATTGCGGTTGCAGTAAATTGTTTGGTCAACGAAGCGACATTAAAAACTGTGTTTAGCGAATTTGGAATTTTACTTTCCCGATCAGCAAAACCATACGCCTGATTGAGCGAAATTTTACCGTTTTCCGCAATTAAAACCTGTCCAGAAAAACCGTAAGCATTGATTCCGTGAAGATAATCTTTGAGTTTTTTCTCAGTTTCAGAATTTGAAAAGGCAACAGTTGAAAACTGAGCAAATAAACTCATCAATATAATACTTATTTTGATTTTTTTTAACATTTAGTTTCCTTTTAAGACTTTGTAAAAATATCTTGTCGAATAAAAGTAATTTCAGTGCGCGTTATTTTGTAATGGGAAACCCGAAACTCTTTTCTCCCGGCAATAGTTGTTATTTTAAAAATATAACCGTCATTATTTTTTTCCAACGAAACCTTAGTTAAATTCCCGTAAAATCCGCATTTTGCCCAAATACGGATCCGGTAATCAGTATTTGTTGCTGCAATCAAACAATCCTGCCCTGGACGAACTTCAAAGATTTTCGAGCCATGAAAGAATAACAATCTAAAAGAATCATTTGAATTAATAACTGTGGTTTCCCAAAATAACTTGAGTCGCTCACTCAAAACATTATTCGCTCCCCAATCTACATAAGTTAGCTCCGGCTCTTTGCCGGGATATTGGACTGTCCCAAATGGTTGAATATTTTTATATTGAAATAATCCAAGTGCTTCAATTAAATCATGATGCTTAGATTCGGATTCTTCGAGTGTCAAGAAAAACTCTTTTTCTATTCCGGGTGGTAAACTTTCTTCAATTTCATGTAAGTAACTGATTCTCTCTTTTTTTACGGTCATCGGGTTCGACGTTTCATCCTGTCCAACCGTATTTCCAACCATTAGAAAAATAGTTATTAATAAATTACCGAACACAAAACATTTAATTAAAATGGCTGAAATTAAAGATAAATGTTTCATTTTTTACTCCTTTTTAATAAATTGTTTGTAGTCAGTTTCAGCTTATTTACCATCGGCTTTTATTTTCTTTATCCATTCGATCCTTAATTACTCATAACTTTCGATCCGAAACGCTTTGATTACGGAATTACACGCTCCGCGAAATGGTCTTCTCCTCGATAACGTAGATTTACTTTTGTTGCTTTTCCTTTTTCGCCTATTGTAAAAATCACTTTTCCATCTCTAAAAGGAAAGTAGAATTCAGTTGGAGAGAGCGGAATCAATCCGGCGGCAAATTGAATCTGCCCGCTTGGATCTTTCAAATATGCTGATAAAAAATCAGGATCATTTTGGATAGTTAAAGTATTGTTTTCAGTAGTTTTATAATTCCCTTCCAGTGCAGAAATTTGTTCTTTGGTAAGGCTGATAACCGTCCCGCGCACGGGCATATCGAAAGGTTTGCCGAGAGTAATTGCCGAAACATCACGGGCAACTACACTCATTCGCGTATGATCAAGATTTGAGAAAATAATAATGGTTATTTTCTCGTCAGGATATTTGATAAGTTCCGATAAATAACCCGGCAAAATCCCGTTATGCCGAAATCGTTTTTGCCCGAATTCGTTATCAATAAACCATCCGAAGCTATATTGTGGGGAAAATATTTCAGCCAAATCTTTTGCGGAAACAAAGCTCCCGCCATCCATTATTTGACTCCAACGTAAAAGATCATCAACTGTGCTATAGATTCCCCCGTCACCGTGCGGCGGATTTAGAGTCATTTGGGGAAGTTTTTTGAGATTATCGCTCGTCAAAGCAAACCCACCTAAGCGTTTTTCCCAAGTCAATTCGGTTTTGGGAGCATAGCTGTTAGCCAGTTTTTTGGGCAAACTTTTTGTTCCCAACACTCCGGTTTGTTTCATTCCGGCGGGCTTAAAAATCTTTTTGACGACATATTCTGCAAACGGCGTTTTTGAGACCTTTTCAACAATAAAACTTAGGATTATGTAGGCAGTGTTACTGTATTTGAATTTTTCACCCGGCTTAAAATCCAACGGCAATTCTCGGGCATTTTCAATAATTTTTATCGGAGTATTCGGCTGAGTCATAAACCCGAAATACTTTTCCGAACCAAGCTCCAAAGCCTCTTCATAATCAGGAATCCCTGAAGTATGCCGAATCAGATTTTCGATAGTGACAGGTTTCCAAATATCGGGACAATCCGCTAAATATGTGCAAATAGAATCAGTTAATTGTAGCTTTCTATCGTTTTTTAATTGGAGCGCAGCAAATGCCGTAAACATCTTTGAGACAGAGGCAATTACCTGTTGCGTTTCCGGCGTGTATGGAATTTTCTTTTCAATATCGGCAACCCCGTAAGCTTTTCGCAGAATAATTTGATTGTCTTTAGCAACCAAAACCACACCGCTGAAATTACCCATTTCTGAACGCACCAACAAGTATTGGTCAATCTGTGAACCTTTGGTTTGAGCGGAAATTGTTAAAACCGAACAAATAACGATAAATAAAACTATTAATTTAATTCTCATAAATTTTTAATTTGTAGTTTTGGACAATCTTCCCAAAATTTGTTGAAAACGTGAATCTGAACGAATCGGTGCAAGGTCTGTGTCTGTTTCAAAAGTCGGGCGATCCACAAAACCTTCGTCAACAGTTTTGCCGAGCATCTCAAAAGCCTTGTCATTTTGCTTTAACCGAACGTAGAGACAAGCCATATTGTAATAAGCCAGTCCGCGTGTGTTTGCTCCGGGCGGGATGCCGACTTCAAAGGCTTTTTCGTAAGTTTTGATTGCGTCTTCGTTGCGGTTAAGACTCATTTGTGCGAAAGCCAATTGTCCATATACAAAACTGTTTTGTCTGCCGAGTTCGGTCGCTTTAGTCAGATAATTTAACGCTTCTTCATATCGTTTTTGTCCAAGCCGAATTTGACCTAAACCCAAATAAACTCCCGCGCCCTTTGCGCCAAGTGCCAAAGCCTTTTCATAGACCGCGCTCGCTTCATCAAACCGCCGAAGCTGAAACAAAACAAATCCATATTGCAAATGAGCTTCTGCATCTTTCGGGTTTTTACTGACCCATTGAGCCAAAGCTTCAGCCGCTTTGTTTGGATTATTGCTAAACATTGCCGCCACGACCGCGCGTGCTTCCGAAGGTTTTTCAGCCGGTTGCGGAACAGGTTCCAGATTTGATTTCCAAAATGCGATGGCTTGCTGAATTATCCGGCGCGATTCGTCATTGTCTGTCAGACCATCGAAAGCGTGCGGCATATCGGCGGCAAAAAGCAACGTCCATGGCGCACGAGCTTCGGTAACTCTCTGCCAAAGGTTGGTCGATGATTGACCTAGCCCCGCCAAATCCCCTTCTGCCAAAATAAACAAAACCGGTAAATCTTTGCGGATTTTTGTTTCCGGCGAAGGAGCACCTCCATAGAAAAATACGGCGGCTTTGATGTTTTTTGAAGCCTTTTCGCTCATCAGATAAATGGTGGACTGTGTAACATTTGCCGAAGCCGCATAAACACCCAAACGAGTGCCGTCAATTCCGTGTTTTGCGCCATCTCTTTCCAAAAAATCGAACAACTCACGCAAACATTCCTGAATCCGCGTCATATCCGTTTCCATCGAAATTCCAACCATTCCGTGAGCCGCCATCAGGCGCGGAAAGGATTTATAGATTTCCCAGGTTTTGAGCTTATGATCCGGCGCATCCCCAATGGCATTGAGGAAAATAACTGCCGGAAATTTATCGCCCGCTTTGGCACTTGGCGGTGAGTAAATATCAATCGTCAGCTTTCCCGAATACGGAACATCAGTTTTAACTTTGACATTTTTGGTGGCGGGAACGTCATAAACCACGCCCCAACTAGTCGGATCAAGCGGTGAACGAGGCTGATTATTTTGGGCAAAAAGATTGACTGAAAATATAAAAATTAAAGCGAGTAATGTTGTTCTGTTCATAAAATAAATCTCCTGCAAATTTTAGGGCTTTACCAAATCTTTTGGCGGTTCCGAATCCCAGATACTGATTCCCGTTATCCGATAAGGTTTTGTTTTTTCAAACTCAAGCAAAACGCCCTGCCAAATCTTTTTCTTAGCCGCAAAAACTAAAAATGCAAATTGATTGCCTTGTTTTGAATACCCGTAAACCTTGTATTTTCCAAGGTTATCCATATCTCCCTGCCAACCTTTGGCACGTTCCTGCGGAGTTTTCCCTTCGGGACTGGGCGGACGATGCGACGCGTAAAATTCTGCCATCGCCGTTTCTTTTCCAGAGTTGAAAGCCTTGAAAAATGCGGCGGCACGGTTGCCAAAAACAGTTTTGGGGAAAGTATTGTTTTGGATTTTCTGCAATTCACTCCACAGAGAATTTGGCGGATCATTTTTAATATTTTCCAAAATCCATTTTCGTCTGGTGGAAACTCGCGCATAACCGTCAAAAGTCAGATATTTGCCGACTGTGGCGGCTTTTGAATTGCCGGAGTTAAACGAGTTGATTCCGATCAAATAGAGTTTTCCGTTTTCTTCGTGAAAAGCAGGTGAGCCGCTGTCACCGGAGCCGCCGATACCTTCCAGATCAGTGCCAAATGGCGGTGCATCAAAAGTTAAGATCAACGAATTTTCCAGCGTTCCGTCAATCTCATTGGTCGCTCCGCGCCGCTTCCCTTTTTCGCTTGTTTCGCCAGTCAATCCGGTTCCTGTTTTACCGTAACCGACCAGAACAATTGGCTTTCCGGCTTCATCCTGTTTGTCGTAAAGCAGGGCGGGAGCAATGTCTTTAACCGGTTCTTTTAATTTGAGCAAGGCAATATCCGCCGAACTGTCAACCGTATCTTTGATTCTGGCAGGATGCGTAATTATTTTTTCGACCTCATATCGCTTACCGCCGAACATCACAAAATAATTAGTAAAAGGAGGACTATTTTCAACCGTATGCGCTGCCGTAATTGCCCAATTTGGAGCGATTAGCGTGCAACCGACTCGCTCCTGAAAAAAACCGCTTTGCGGATATTTCGCCCCCAAAGCCAAATATTTGACATCGTCTCTATCGTGGCGGATAACGATTGAAAAATTTTGTTTTGCAAAAAAATTGACTACAAGGCTAATAACTATTAGTTTTAATAACTTTTTCATAGGTGTTTTACGACCTTTTATTTCTAAATTTAATTTCCCTTCAATTTTTGTAAAGCCTCGACTGCAGACGGATAATTTGGCGAAAGCTGCAACGCTCTTTCGTAAGCCTTAATTGCTTCTTCGCGCTTACCTGCATTAGCCAGAGCTTCCCCATAGCTATCAAAAACATTTGCTGAATCGGGATAAAGTTCGGTATTGAGTTTGAAGATTTCGAGTGCCTGTGCAGTTCGTTGTGTCGCCATCAAGCGATAACCGGCTGCATTAAGCTCGGCTTCAACGCTGACAAATTCGTTTGAAGGGTCTTTTCTGAATTCAATTAATTTGGCTTTGACGGCAACCATATTTCCCGCCTCAAAATCTGCCCTCACCAATTCCGTCATAGTTGGGCGCGGTTGATAATTCAAAATAGCCTGCATCGCCGGATCAATATTGTTGGAGTAATCGGCAAAGGACAGTTGGGCAGAAACCTGCGGAGAAGTCCACGGGCGTTTATCAAGTTCGACCATATTTTGCCACCAGAGTGAGGAAATATTGACGCGTAATTTGCTGTTCGGCAAAAAAATCGGACGCGCATCGCCATACAAATTGACGTGCGAGCCGGTTGGCTCACCAACGAAAGTTACCTTCGTATATTTTTCGAGTTCATTAACCAGATTTTGGGCGGCGGAAAAAGTTTGCCGTCCGATGATGACGAAAAGTTTGCCTTTTTTATCAATTTTATCGGTTTTGACGATGGCGCGGATGATGTTTGGAACCAGTCCGTTATTTCCGCCGCCGTTCAAACGAAGGTCTAAAACGAATTTTTCTACCTCATTTTTATTGAGTTCTTCGCTAACTCGCCCGAAAAATGCTTCAACAGTTTCGTCTTGTTTATTCAAAACCTGATTGAGTTGAACGTAAAGAATTTTTGTTTCGGGAACGTATTCAAACCAAAAAGGATTACCGGAATTTTTGAGCCAGAGCGGAGTCAGATTTTTTGAATTATCGCGCGCATTGATCCATCCTTTTCTGGCTTCAGCCGTAGCCAAATTTGAAAATAATCCGGCAGGTTTTAGCTGGACGGTAAACTGTTTACCCTCTTTTTCAATCAACAAATCAACCTTTTCGGGATCTTTGATAAATCCTATTGCCTGCAAAATCTCCGGTGCGATTAAATAGGTCGGTGCAGTGTTTTTGATACCGTAAATATTATCTCGCGGGACATATTCGCCAACCGTTTCAATCGCTTTTTCGGCTGTTACATTGCCGATTTTCAAGACTTTTCCGCCGACAATATTGGCATTTTTAG
This sequence comes from Pyrinomonadaceae bacterium, assembly GCA_019694395.1. Classification (GTDB taxonomy): domain Bacteria; phylum Acidobacteriota; class Blastocatellia; order Pyrinomonadales; family Pyrinomonadaceae; genus JAIBCC01. The sequence goes on from JAIBCC010000015.1 coordinate 37,865, forward strand.
GTGCTGCCGATTGGATAAACAATCCTTCTTTGAATAAATAAAACTTGACCGGCAAAGCGTGAAAATTTGCTTCGGGTGCGAACGGTAGCCAAAGTCCCGTGTGTCCGTCCTGCACCATTGAAACTATGCGTGCAAATTCCAACATAATTTGATTTCGGGTTAGATTCGGAATTTTTGCATCTAAATCCTTAATTGCCTTTTCAAACTGTTCCCGAGTCATCGTGTGAAATGCGTTTTTGTGGCGTTTGGGTAATTCAGAGGCTAAAAACTGTAAATCCTCCCGCCATTTTTCGGTTTCATTTTTTTCTTTAACTGTTTGTCCCGACTTTTCCGTTGGATTTGTTCCAATGTTGTTTTGTGCAGGAGTCAGATTTCCGTAAAGAAATATGATTAAGAAGACTGATAAATTTAATATTTTCATAATTTGAAACGGTTTTAAGACGTATTTTTTCTATTATTCAAAACGCTACAAAGCGAAAAAAAGAACTTGTCTCCAACAAGTTATCAATCGAAATTTTCTGACAATTCTCCGTCAATATCTTTGAAAAATTTGGTTGATCCGGTAAAACTTTTATTTCCTTTTTTGGCTCCTCCTTTGAAAAACAACTCCTTTGAACACGTCGAATTTCTGCTTTTTGACCAAGCATCAGATTCTGCGAAAGCAAAATAATTAAGCCGAAAATTGCTATTGGTCTTAGTATTTTCATTGCAGATTCCTCACACCAAACAAAGTGAAGTTAGGCAAACAAAAGGCTTATCATCTTTGAAATAGCGGTAATGAACTTTATTGGCGTTCATCAGCGAATAAATTTCTTCGGTTTTTTGACAGGTTAAAAAAGCTGCTTTGGCTGGCGGGAACAAACTTACTTCGCGCCGGCAAAGTTCGCAATACGCCCGCACAAAATAGCTTTTCCGTTTAATAATGCTGACTTCGTGAGTTTCAATAAAAATTTCCCGTTGAACTTTTGCCATTTTTTTTCCTCTTGACTTTTAGGTTGTCAAAATCAATAAATGTTTTTACAATGTGAGGCGAACAAACAATTGATAGTTCGACTTTCTGCTCAAAATTTAACTGTCCAAAAAGTCTGCTCACCTCTAGGGAAAAATCTAATTGAAAAGTGTCCCGAAGTCTTGAAAGAATCCTAAAATTTGGTTTGAAATTTTCTTGAAAGAAATATCAAAAGTGTTATGAGCAATAAAATCAATTATTTATACGAGTTTGACAATTTTCGGGTTGACCCGAACCAGAAATGTTTGTGGCACGGGGAAGAACTTGTTTCGCTAACTCCCAAAGCAGTTGAAACGTTGCTGGTGCTGCTCGAAAACAAAGGAAAAGTGGTTGATAAGGAAACCTTGCTCAATAAGGTTTGGGCAGATACTTTTGTAGAAGAAGCAACTCTCGCCCAAAATATCTCAACCTTGCGAAAGACTTTTGTTGGCAAACAATTTATCGAAACAATTCCACGTCGCGGCTACCGTTTTGTCGGCGAAGTTCGTGAAATTTTGGACGACGAAGAAATTTTTGTCATCGAAACTCATCGTCAAACGCGCATCGTTGCCCAGGAGGAAATCCATAGTTCAGGCGAAATTGCTTTGACTAAAACTAAACCTGCTTTTCTGATGAAAAATAAATTTTTAATCGGAACGGGCGTTGCAGCGTGTCTCGGATTATTAGTTGGAGCTTTTTTTGTTGTTCGTTATGCTTTTCAGCCGAAAAGAATGTCGGATGAACAGTTTCGGGAATTTCAAATTAATAAACTTACTTCCAGCGGAAATGTAGATAAGATCACGATTTCGCCGGATGGAAAATATCTGGCGTTGGTTGAGAAACAAAAAGGATTATCAACACTTTTTTTGAGGCAAACGAGCAATGCGAACCAAATCGAAGTAGTTCCGCCAAACCCTAATGATTTTATCGGTGTCACCTTTTCTCCCGACAATGAGTTCATTTATTTTGCCGTTTATCAAACTCTTGATGAAAAAACTCAAACTAAAATTGGTGTTTTATACAAAGTGCCGATTTTAGGTGGAACCCGCACCGAGGTTTTCAAAGACATTGACAGTCCGGTTGCGCTTTCGCCTGACGGTAAAAAATTCGCGTTTATCCGCAATATTCTCAATGAAAAACAAAGTGTGTTGATAGTTTTTGATTGTTCAACGGCAAATGCCAAAGAAATAAAACTTACAATGCGTCCCCTCCGAAATCGTTTCACCGAAGGCGGTTTATCGTGGTCGCCTGATGGAAAAATGATCGCCAGTGCCGCTTTTAATTCAAAAGACGCGACCAACAAAATGGAAATCATCGTCACCAATGCCGAAAACGGCGAGCAAACTTCTTTGACAAAAGAAACGTGGGATTGGCTTGGTAAGATTGCGTGGTTGGCGGACGGCAGCGGAATTGCAGTTACCTCCTACGGTGAAAATTCGCCCAATATTACTGATGAGATTTGGATAGTTTCGTATCCCGAAGGCAAATTGCGGCAAATAACCAACGGCATTAACGGCTTTTTCGGACTGGGAATGGCGGCGGATTCAAGTTCGTTGGCAACAGTCAAATCCGACCGAATGACCAGCCTTTGGACTGCGCCGAAAGATAAGCCGAATGAAGCTAAAATGATCCGCAAAAATACGATTGACGGTTCACTTTTCAAACTTGGGATTGACTGGACCCCTGACGGAAAAATTGTTTATGCAACAGCTCAAAACGGAGATGCTGAAATCTGGATAATGGATGCGGACGGCAATAATCAAAAACAATTGACTGATAATGAAGCGGCAGATTATTCGCCCAAAGTTTCACCGGATGGTCGTTATGTCGTTTTTGTTTCTAATCGTTCAAACTCAAAGATTTTGTGGCGAATGAATATTGACGGCACGAATCCGATGATTTTATCAAACTTGCCGAATGCGCTTTCGCCAACTATTTCGCCTGATGGAAGCTCAGTTTATTTTTCCGCAATGGACAGCCAAACCAGCAGATTAACGCTTTGGAAAGTGCCAATCAATGGCGGAGAGGCAACTCAAATTAGTAAATTGGTGGCACTTTCACCCCAGATTTCCCCTGATGGAAAATTTTTAGCCTGTTTTTATCCTGACAATGGCGAAATCGGTCGCCGGTTAAAATTAACGATCCTATCAATAAACGATTCAACAATTATCAAACAATTTGAGATTTTCCCGCCCAACTCACCGTTTGCCTGGACCTTTGACGGTCAAGCGATTTCTTATGTAAATAATTCAAACGGGACTTCAAATATCTGGCTCCAGCCTATTGACGGAAGCAATCCCAAACAATTAACCAATTCTGAAACCGAAGATATTTTTCAGCATAGTTGGTCAAAAGCTGGGAATTTAGTTTTTGTTAAAGAGACGATCAACAATGATATTGTTTTGATAAACAACTCCAAAAAGTAATAATTTTCTGCAACAAAATAACTTAAAAAGTAGTATTTGAAAGTGAGGTTTGAAATGCCTATAAATTATTTTATCAGGTGTAAACAACTTTCCATTGTCTGGTTAAGAGGTATTTTTGCGGCAATATGTTTATTGTTGATTTTAGCAGGAACTGCCTTTCTAACAAATCAAATTAATTGCACCAATTGCGATTTTCGTCCAAAATATAAAGGTCGTGTGATTGGTAAATCTCTAACTTTTGCAGAAACACAAATGGGTTCCGGAATTAGAAGAAGGCTTTTAATTGAATCGAAGGAAGGTCAAAGATTTGAAGTGAAAGTAACCGAAGTTGTTTTCAATCAAGCTCAAATCGGCGAGTGGATAAAAGCAGACGAAAAAACAACTGAATTTTCGGCTAAAGAGATTCCGTAAAAAAACCATTGCTCAATTTAGAACAATGGCTTCCCCTTTTAACTACAACTACAACAAATTATCCTAAAAATCCTCTGAAATTTGACGGACTCGTCGAATAATTCGGGAAAAGTTTGGTTAAATCTTTGCTAGCCATATATTTATAGGCAACTTCGCCAAAAACATCGCGGTAATCGGTGGTAACATTCAAATCGCGTCCTTCGAAGAGCTGACTTGGTTTTAATCCCGCCCAATCGCCATAAACTTTACCGCCTTTGACTTCGTTTCCGATCACAAAAATGGCGTTGGCGTGTCCGTGGTCAGTTCCGCGATTACCGTTTTCACGGGCAGTTCTACCGAATTCAGACATCGTTAAAATCACCACATCATCCATTTTCTGACCTAAATCAGCCACAAAAGCAGCAATTGCCTGACTAAAATCACGAAGCAAATTAGCTAATTGTCCTGTCGAACTTCCTTCGTTAACGTGCGTATCCCATCCGCCCGCTTCGGCAAATCCGACCTCTAAGCCAACTCCGGCTTTAATTAATTGAGCAAATTGACGAAGCGAATTACCTAAAGCTGAAGCGGGATATTGCGCTCCGTTTTCAGGTTTGTATTGAGAGGGATTGGCTCTTTTTAGGAAGTTTACTGCTTCAAAAGTTTCTTTACCAGTTTCGCCCAAGGTGTCATTTTTGTTAGTAACTTGTTGATAAATACCCTCAAAACCACCTTGCACGGATTGTGTGTAAGCACCCGCCTGAATCGAAAAATCGTTCAAATTGGTCATCGCAATCGAAGGAACTTTACCGTAAAGCGAACGCGGAAGCTGCGGCGTCATCGAAACCGAACGGAAAGGCGATGCACCTTTGGCTTCCATTCCCTGCATGACACGGTTCAGCCAACCGTCCCTTGTTCCTTTATTTAATGGAGTGGCGGCTTCCATATAATCTTGCGCGTCAAAGTGCGAACGGGTATTATCCGGCGCACCGGTGCAATGAATAATTGCCATCTGATTGTTTTTCCAAAGCGGTTGAAACGCTGTCATGGTCGGATGCAAACCAAAAAAACCATCCAAATCGAGTGCGCCGCCGTTTTGATTCGGTTTCGGAATGGCAATGTTTCGGCGAATGTTGTAATACTCGCTTTCACCGTGCGGAACTACCATATTCAGTCCATCAACTGCCCCTCTTTGGAAAATTGTAATTAATGTTTTCTTTTTGCCTGCCGGGTTAACCACGGCAGCATTGGCAAATTGATGTAAAAACTCCGGCGCAACGCTCATTAATCCAAAACTTGCTAAACCGATCCCGCTTGATTTCAAAAAATATCTTCTATCCATAATTACCTCTTTTATTAATTTTGCCTTTTACCTTTTTCCTTTTGCCTTTATTTTACTGCCGTTGAAACTCCGGTGAACCCAAAATAAGTCCAACAACCTTAAATAACTCAGGGTTTCCGCTCGGCGGTAAAAGCCTTCCGGGTTGTCCTTGTCCGCGTTGCGGCGGTTGCCCGCCTTGTGCGTTGGGACGCTGCATTGAGGCATTTTCCATTGCCATTGAGTTGTTATTATTCATCGTAACTTCCGGTAAAGGTTGGTCGAGCTGTTTCAATAATGAAGACTTTGTCGCCTCGGAAACTTCATTATGCAACATCACGGCAAGGTAATTATCCAGGATTTTGGTTTTGTCGCCCGTATTGTTTGCCAGTTTTGACAGATCAACTTTCGTTCCCGGGATTCGGTTAGAAGCAAGGGCAACTGCAAAGTTCATTCTTTCTAACAATGCACCTGTGTTTACCCAATCTTCGGCAGTATCGGGATAACCTGTCGGAGCGATCCAGTTGTAAAGCTGTTCGCCCATTTTGGCTAACATTTGCTGAACTGCCATTCCGTTGGTGTCTGCCCCGATAGTGCGAATTCCGCTGACCACAACTTCAAACGGAGTTTTGATCTTGGCGCGATAATTTTCGGGAGCATAAAATTCGGGATCAGTGAACATCGCCCGCAGAGTAGCTTTGATGTCTCCGTCTGACTTTGTAAATGCAGCTGCAATTCGATTAACAAAGGCTTCGCTCGGATTATCGTTCACAAATTTAACTGCTAATTTTCGAGCAATGAATTTTGCGGTTGAAGGATGATGCGCCAGCATATCAATCACTTTCAAACCGTCATTGATTCCACCCTCGTTGACCTTTTGCCCAAGAATCATTTTGTCCCCATTATCGTGAAAACGGTCAACGAAAACGAATTTTCCGCTTTCTGTGTCTGCCGGAATTCCCATTTGACGAGCCATTTGTTCGCCTCGGCGATCCTGCATTCCGGTCACATTGGCGGCTCGGCGATAACCACGCGGATCGGTAATTGTCCAGCCGGTAAAGGCGCGGGCAACTTCCTGAATATCTTTTTGAGTGTATCCACCGTCAACACCAAGGGTATGCAATTCCATAATTTCACGGGCATAATTTTCGTTGATCCCGCGTTGTTGACGTTGTTGCGCCTGCTGAACCATTTGCGGATTATTTTTTGCCTGTTTAATAAATTCATCTAATTGTGCATCGGTCAAACCGCGTTGTTGTTTGATTCGTTCACGGGCTTGCGGATTTTGCATCAATCTTTCCAATTGCTGCGGATTTAATTGCTGTCCCGGACGACCATTATTTTGGTTAGTGTTAGGAGCAACCGATTCAAAATTATCGAGGTAATACAACATCGCCGGACTTTTTGCCGTAGCCATTAACAAATCTTTAAATTTGCCGAGTGCATTTGGACGAATCACATCACGGTCATATTCCGGTAAAAACCAGCGAACCGATTGTTTATTGGCATAAACGTTAAAATGATTTGTCCAGAAATCAACCATTGCTTCTTCCAACTGACGCTCTGAATAAACAGCACGCAAAATTCGTGACGCGTCAAGTTGTTGTGAAATCTGTTGGGGACGACCAAGATTGTATTTTTGGTAAAATCCCTGAATTTGGTCACGATACATTTCCAAATCGCTATTGCCTTGGGCTTGCGGCGGTTTTTGCTGGGGATTAGCAGGCATTGAGCCGTCAGCCGGCATTGAACCATTTTGTTTTTCGGCTTTTGCGTCTTTCTTTTCCTGTCTGGCTTCTTTTATATCACCTTTTAATTCCTTTTGATTAACTCCGGTTTGTTGCGAAACTAACTGCAAAAGTGCTGCCGGAGCTGGATATTTAGCGAACATTTCATCGTTTGAAAGTTTTAATGCGTCAAAATTCTGCACTTTTGCCTCTGCAACTTCGTCATTAATTGAATTTGGATTAAGCTGCTGATCAATATATTTGTTTAGTCCCATGGCTTTTACTTTTTCAACATCGCCGGGACGCGCCCCAAAACCTAAACGATTCAAAACGTGCAGAATCTTTTGGTCTTCCGTCAGACCTTTGGTTTTGGGTTTAGTCATACTTTGAGCATTGACACCGATTAAAGAAATCTGGCTGAACATCGCCAAAGTCATTAAAAATGCTATTAATTTTTGCGTTAAAGAAAATTTGGTTGTCATCGGTTTTACCTCGAAGTTTAGTTATTCTTACTCTCTTGATAGTCTGTTCAAGAATGATTACTGTAAACTTAGACGTTGGAAATTTGCAGAAAGTCGAAAAAGTTTAGGATGCAACTTTACTTTTTAACCTTTGCATCTAAAATATCGTGTTTTTTCATTTTTTAGTTTAGAATTATTAGAGCAAAAGATAAAGGATTTTTAGAAATGAAACGAATTATAATTTCAGTTGCTATCGGCTTAATACTTAATGCGTTTGCGTTTGCCCAAGGTCATACTTTTAATAACGTCAATACCGAATATACTTTTGATTTACCCGAGGATGCCTGGAAAATGGTGGTTACGCCGACTGCCTCCAGTCCAAATGTCGAATATGTTTATATAGACCGGGTAGAGGGACATCTGGAAATCCGCAAAATTTCAATTGGTGAAACGGAAATTATTTCAGACCTGATTAAGCGCGAGCAGGAACAAAAACTTCAATTTTTACCGGGTTTTGTTGCCGGAAAAGAAGAAAGATTTGCCGGAAATTACAAAGGCGGTGTCTTTAACTTTGAATTTGTTCGTGGCGGGAAAAATATGAGCGGGCGTTATTATTTTCTCAGAGCCAATGATTCAACGGTTTATATCCTGAAATTTGACGGATACCGCGAAAAACTTATTTCGATTCGCAATCAAACCGATTCAATCGCCAGAACTTTCAAATTAAAAGATAAATAAGGTTAAAGGTAAAAAATAAAAAGTAATAAGGAGACTCCGATTTTAGGAGTTTCCTTTTTATTTTCCTCTGTGTTCTCGGTGAACTCTGTGGCAAAATGTATTAATGAAAATTCCCGAAGAAATCGAACAATATCGTGATCGGAGATGGCGGCGCGAGGAAACCTTAAAAATTGAAAAAGCAGCGCAAGTTGAAGAAATGGTTGAGGATTTGGGTTTTTGTCTGACGCTTACCGATTCCCGCACCCCTTTACCCTCAGTTTATGTCGCTGTTTGTGGAAGGCGCGACGCACATACGCCGCAAAATGTGCAGAAAGATTATGAATCAAGTTTGGCTTGGGTTTTGAAAGATGAAGTGATGCAGCGCGGTAAGGTTTATTACAGTAAATTGATAAAAGGCAGAGCAATGTTTGTTGCCCCGCGTTTAATTCCCTATTTCAACGCGCTTTACGGGATTCCCAAATATCAGGAAAAAGACGTATTATCACTGGAAGCACAAAAAATTTTGCAGGTTTTACGAAAGGAATGGGAAATGGCAACCTCCGATCTACGGGTTGATGCCAAAATCGAAGACCGCAAAAAATTGACCAAAGCCATCGAAGAATTGCAAAAACTGATGAAGGTTGTGCCTTCGGAAGTTCTTTATCAGCCAAAATTCACTTATATTTGGACGCTTTCAGAAGGTCGTTTTCCCAAAGAGTTAGCCAAAAAAGTGGTGCGCGAAGACGCAGTTCGGGAATTAGCGCGCTGTTTTTTATTGATGCAGGGAATGACCGGACGCGGTGAGTTGGCAAAAACTCTTTCGATTTCCCGCAAGGAAGCCGGGAAAGCCAATCATCAATTGGTTGACGAAGGATTTGCCGAAAGGTTGGAAACGGGAGTTTACCGGTTGACAAAATTCTAAAAAATAGAGAATGGCATAATGGTCAGCTAATTGAAGACAGGAGACCTTGGGGGTAAAAATGCCATTCTCTAAAACGGGGAGAGTTTAATAATTAAATCTAAAGAAATTACTTATTTGAAAAGAGTTGGGTTGTCTTTTGCGATCTTTTCTGCTTTTTCACCTAAATCATTTGCTTCTTTTATTAAGTCAGCATTTTTCTTGGTAAATTCTTGACCTAATTTGCCCGCGTTTTCGTTATCCTTCTCTACCGAAACAGATTTTAAGAATGATGCTTCTGCACTGTATTTGTCAGCTCTTTTCTTAAATTCCTGGGCTTTAAGACCTAAATATTCCTTGAATTTGCTTTCTAAATTCATTTTTGAAGCCTGTTCAAATTTTCCGGCAGCTTCGTTCATCAACTTGGCATTTTGCTCATCTAAACCAAGCAATTCATCTACTTTAGCCTTATTATCTGCAAAATATTTAGCATTATCTTCGGCATTAACCCAACCGTCGCCTAATAATTCTTTACTTATGCTGTTGATTTTAGCATCAGCGGCTTTAGCTTTATCAATTGCGGCATTCGCTTCATTGACCAATTTATTTCCTTCTTCCAGCTGCCCTCCGCAAGCCATACTGAGACTGATTGCTGACAATAAGACTACAATCCAAAGTGTTGTGTTTCTAAACATTTTTAGAATTCTCCTGTTATTTTTAATTTTCTTATTTTGGAATTTTATTCCTTCGTTTACTTAAACGAATTTTTAATGCAAAAAGGGTCAAAAGTAAAAAAAAAATTCAAAAAGTCCAAAATTTTGTATAACTTTCGACCTTTTGAAGAATGATTATCTAGCGCTCCACATTTCAAAGCCGCCCCCAATTGTATCAATGGTGGCTTCATTTGCGGCAAAATTCTTTTCACTGGCACCGATGATCATAATGTAGTTATCAGTGACATCAGTTCCAACCAAAATTCTTAATTTTCCCTTCCCGAGCGTCGGGTGAACTGTATCAGCATCAACAACCGCATATTCATCACTTTCACCTTTTAGTTCGCCCGGTGTTACTTTTTGTCCTAATGCTTCCAAAAACTCCAGAGCATCGTTAAGTAAATCTACTTTGGTTAAAGTTTTATCCTTATATGCTAAAACAAAAATGTCAATTCCCAACGAATCAGGAGTTTTAAGGACAGTAAGATCAATTTTACCAATTGTTTGTAATCCCCCAGTTGTTCCTTTTGGAACGTAAAAACCATAGCCCTTTTGTTTTTCATAAACATAGATCCAATCTTTGGGAATCGGGTTTGTTTTATTCGCTGTTTTTGCCGTTCCGGTGGTTGGTCTTTGGGCTTTTGCGTCGGGTAAAAATGCAATTAAAGATAATGACAATATAAAAACGCTTATTATTCCATTAACCTGCAAATATTTTTTCATTTTTTTCTCCTTTTATTTCAGCTTGTGTAGTATTAACAGTCTCAGAATTTGATCAAAAACTGCACTCATCTACATAAACGGAATTTTGAGAGAAAAAGGGTCATTCCATCTTAAAAAAACTTTGGGATTTTAGTTCGTTATTTCCTAAAATCCCAAAACTAACCTAATTCAATTACTTACCGCCGCTTGCGCCGCCGCTCCACATTTCAAAACTGCCCCAGATTTCATCAATGATTTTTTCATTGGCGGCAAATTTTGATTCTTCTGTGCCGACAACCATCACATAATTATCAGTGACATCTGTGCCGACCAAAACTTTGACTTTAGATTTTTTGCCTTCTTTATTGGTCATTGTGGCTTCGGCTACTGAATAATCATCGCTTTCACCCGTCAATTTTCCGGCTTGAATGGTGTATCCCATTTCATTCAAAACCTTTTCTGCCGTTTTAAGTAAATCTTCTTTAGTAAGCTTTTCGTTCTTAAAAGCAAAGACCAGAACTCCAATTTCGCTCGGAGTTGTTGCTAAATAAACATCTGTTCCGTCAACGCTTTGATCTTCACCGGTTGAGTCAGCAGGAAGTGAAAATCCGTAACCTCTTTTATCGTTATACATATAAACCCAATCTGCCGGAACAGGAACGTCTTTGGCTTTAGTTGATTTTTGACCTTCAGGTTTTTTCTCATTTTCAATTTTTGCGCCTTTATTTTCAGTTTTTGGCGCAGTGGCTGCGTTAGAACCTGCATTTGAATTTGAACCTGCATTAGCCGGTTTATTAGCCGGAGCTGCATTTTTGTTAGCTGAGTCCGGAGTTGTGCCGACTGAAAAAGAACAGCCTGCCATTACCATGGTTAAAAGTCCAAGCGCAGCAATCGCGCAAATATTTAGTTTAGTTTTCATTTTTTTTGTCATCTCCATTTTATTTTTGATCTTAGATTTTTGGTCTTAGATCTTTATTTTTTTACTTTAAAATCTTGAACACCAAATATTTCAGTTTGAAAAATTCAAGATAACCAGGGAAAGGTCAAAGATCAAAGATCAAAGACCCTTAAACTTTATTCAATTGTTACCTCAGTAAATTCGTCGTTAGTATTTCCTGAAAAATCGGTAACAGTAAATCCAATTAAATATTTACCTGCCTCGACATCCATTTCGCCGACAGTAATATCATCGTCTTTAGTCACATTCAAAATATCCTCCGGATCGTCTGAAGCGATAAAATCCGAATTACCGTCCTTGTCAACTACCAAATAAACGGGACGGATAGAATCACCATCCTCAACATCAATTTCACGAGCGCGGTTATTTTTGAATTCAAAAGCATAGACAAATTCGCCGACTACTTCCTCTTGTTTGAAATCAAGGTAAAAATAAAGAGTCACATCACGCCATTTATTTGAGCCGTGATAACGAATTTGGGCGGGAACTTCGGCTAAGAATTCGTCCTTTCCGTCTTCAATTTCCTCAAAATTGGTAATTGGACAAATCATTTCTTTTTTGCCGTCGCCGATGCTGAACCAACTTCCGTCCCATTCTTCTTTCAAAACACCGTTTTCATCAGGTTCAGTTGGAATTGCGCCGATGATTATTTCACCTTCTTCGTGCGATTGGGCAAGCACAAAAGTTGCTTCTTCAATGTCATCTGCATTAACTTTTGAGGTCACGGTCACCACATCACTTTTGGCAATATCGTTATCGGTAGTATTGACCTGGGTAATTTGCGGAGGTTTGTTATCAGCAGAACCAACGCCCATATAATCGGCTAAAAAAGGAAGCCATTTGCCGTTTACTGAAAAAGGTGTAGCCCGATAATCTCCGTTGGCTTTTTTGGCATCGGGCGGAAAATAAATTGAAAGACCGTTTGAATGCGGATGCGCTGCGCCGTTAATTTTATAAAGAACAGCGGATTTTACAGCGGCAATGACGGCATCAGCGGCTTGAAGGGTTTGGGCATCAACCTTTTCACGTTTGAGATTTTCGGCGTAATCGAGCAAATCGTATAAATATTCGTGTTCGCCGTTGTGAACCCCGTATTCTTCTGCCCGGCTCCGAACCTGCGCCGTTTGTAGCCACGTTGCACGCCCGCCGGATTTCATAAATGATTGATTATAAATTCCAAGATTGCTGACCGCCGTTTCGAGTGCCGGAATTTTTTCGAGGTCAATGACTGCCAGCGTGACGGTTTTATCCCGATTTCCTTCGTTTGCCCCAAGGTAAAAATCACGATAAGTGTCCACCACTCTTTTGCCCAAAGCAACACTATCCATCTGCGGATTTTGCACCAACGATGCCATTAACGGTGTGTAATTCCAACCGTTGCCGGGTTCTAATTCTTCCGAACCGACCATTGTTTTTCCGAACGGGGCGATTGATTTGGCTGCTTCAAAATTTGCCATCATACAGGCATCAAATCCGATCAAATCCAGTTTTCCCGTTAATCCGGAAGTTTCTTTGAAAACAGCGGGTAATTCGTTTGTATCCAAAGAGTCGCCGTTCGCGCTTTCGTCGGAAACAATGCCGATCCAACCTGCGCCGTGATCTCCGAAAACCAAACCGTAATGTTTTGCCGGAAATTGCGCGGGAACGGTTTGCAAAAACTTTTTCAGGTTATTTGGGTCTCCCATATTGACTTCGCCCCAATCTGAAAGTTCCCGCAATCTGCCTTTTTCAACTCTCACTAATTTTGCGGTTGTCCAATTTGGTAAACCACCGACTGCCCGCGCCGTGTAGCCATCCTCCTCGCTACTCTGGTTGCTGCGGTCAACCAAGACAATGATATTGACATTTTCCGAACTGCCAACCGCCATCATTTCCTCTAAATCTTGCATTTGTGCGGCTTCGAGATTATTATCCGAATCCATATAAAACATCAGAGTCCATTCGGCTGGCGGATTTTGGGCAAAAGTTTTGCCTGCTAAATTTGGAATTAAGGCTAAAACCAACAAAGTTAAAAAACAATAGTAAAATTTCGGATAATTTCTCATTTTCTTTTCTCCAACAGCCTTAAAATCAAGGCATTTTTCTCTTTCAACTACCTAAACGTAATTTTATTTAAGGGAGGGTCAAACAATTTATTTTTTATTTTAGCGGCTGGCATTTTGATTTACTGAAACCTTTTTTGTTTTCACCATTTCGCAAACAAATCTGATCCCATTTTTTAAAATCAAGCTGAAAAATATTAGCTTTTTTTGAAGTTATTTCAGACTTTGAAAACTCATTTTGAGTTCCGTCCAAATTGATTCTGGTTAAATTCAAAGAGTAATTGCCAATTGGCGGTGAATCATCAATAAAATCAAAAGTTCCATTGCCAATATCCAAATTCAAACTAATTTTCTTTGCTGCAAATAATTTGGTTCGCTCGATTTTGAAAAGATAGCTCGGTTCTTTTCCGTCAGGAGGATCAATTGCAAAATTAAATTTCAACATTTCTTCGGCTTGATTAGAATAAAACTCCAATTTTTGTCCATTCGGCTTAAGAGAAATGGTCAAAACTTTTGACGGTTCCAGCTCAAGCCCAATCAACCGAATGACAAATCCATCGCCCGTAATACTCAAATTTCCTTTCGTGTTCGGAGTATTGCCAAAAACCTTGATGGTCAAATTTTTCTCCTTATCGCTGATTGGAATGTGATAAAGCGGGTTGCCCGAGGTTGATTGGGAAATCAGCGAATCTCTAATTTCGTTGAATGCTCTTTTATTGTTTGAATCAAACCCGATCCGTTTGCCGTCAGCTTTGGTAATCAAAATATCGCCGGACGCATTTAGCCCAATGGTCAACTTTTTCACTTTTGTTTGTGAAAAGACCTGCAAAATTCCGCAAAAGATAAAAGTTATTAACAAAATGCGCCCGAACATTTAACCTCCATTTACCAGAAAAATGAATAATATCCGTTGTAAACAAACAGCGATTGATTACCCGGATCATCTTCGTCCTCAATGTCGTTATTTTCGTTTTTGACTTCTTCCTCCTGGTCATCGTCAAATCCGTTGCCTTCGTCATCGTGTTTGACCGGAATATCATCACCTCCGTCCCATTCGCCGACTTCGATTTCGTAAGCATCTTCACCGGAATCTTTTTCGCCGAGATCATTTAGCTGAATGTGCTGATGATGTCCGTCCGCACCGAATTGGGTTAGATCAACGTCAAATTCATCTTCGTCCCCGTCATTATCTTTGATTTGGAGCTTCCCGCTTTCATCGTCAAATTTAACGGTCAATGCCGGATGTTTTTCAAATTCTTCATTTAATTTGCTTGGATCGCCTTCAACCTCATCAACTTTATCATTTCCGTCTTTTTTCAAATCCGTTCCCCTTATTTCAGCTTTGTAACTTTTTCCGTCGGTATCAAAAGCAAATTTAACGGTCGGCATTTCGCCGTCGGGAGTTTCCAAAAATGTCAGTTCTTCACCATCGGGCGAAACTTGAAATGCCAATGTTTCATTAGGATCAAGTTTTAGATTTTCAAATCCTACCGAAAAGCCCGGACCTGAGTAGTTAAAATTGCCGTCACTTTCTTTTTTCTGGTCTTTACCCGAAAGAACAACGGTAAAAGGCTCCCCTGTTTCGTGAAACGGTAATTGGTAATGGGGCAAATTTTCACCTTTCCCGCCTTTGGTCGAATCCAATTCGGCATTAGGAATTTCATCATAAAATTTATCATCAGCGGGATTGAAACCGACTTTTTTGCCATCGCCTTGAACAATCATCATATTTGCATCGCCGGTGACGGAAAAATCCGCACCTTCGCCGGGTTTTGGCGCGGCACTGGCAGGCGTAGGAGGTCTTGTCGCACCTGTCGAAACGCTGCTGCATCCCGTTGTTCCTTTTCCGTCGGGAGCAAACGGGGCTTCAAAACATTTTCCGTCGCGCCACGAAGTCGCAGTTAATTCAAGAGTTTTGGTATCGGTGTCGCCAATGTAGGCATCTTCCGATTCATTCGGATTGATGGCGGCAACATATTTCCAAGTCTGCTTGCCGCCTTTTTCAACGGTCATAAATTTGGTTTCGCCTGGATTATTGTTGTCATAAATGTGAATTTTGAATTGATCTCCGTCATCTTCAACCGCAAAAGGAGTAATCGCGTGACCGTCTTTCGGCTGTCCGTTGACCATTTTGTAAATACCCAACGAGTAGGTATCTTTTCCGGCATTCATTGCTTCGACCAGCATATTAACGATAGCAACCGGTCCTTTCTGGGCGGTTTCTTTGCTCGGTCTGGCAACTTCCGAAAAGGACTGAGTGACAAAATAATAAGCAATGTAATTATCAAGCGTTTTGCCGCGTGTCAGAGAAAACGGTGAGGTTGCGCCTGACAAAAAATCTGCCGGAGAATTCATCCCTTTGAACGGCAAACCTGAGTTGAACCGCAGTGCAGTCGTGGACATTCCTTCACAATGACCGCCTTTCATTCCGTCAAGCTGTTCGGTCATCCATTCTTGCGCGGCGGCTTTAAGAACACAATTTTGCGGACTGTTTCCGCTTTTACAAACGGCTTCCGCCCCGAACATACTGATTAAATCAGCCACTCCAAGGTCACCTTTCCAACCCGCGTGTTCGTTGCCGTAATTAGGAAATCCGAAGCCATTCGATTTTGGATCAAAATTAAGTTTGGCAATAATTTTACCTTGTGCCTGTGCTGTATTTGAAAACGAGGCAACAATCAAATATATTGCAGTTAAAATAATCGCATAATTAAAACGGGGGTAGTCTTTCATTTTTTTCTCCAATTTCTAAATCTAAGATTTGTAGATTTTTCAATCTTGATTAACTAAACGGATTTTTATCAAAAAAAGGGGCATTGGATTTTAGAACCTGTTTTAAAACTCAAAAAAAATTTATCCTTTCAGTCTTGGCGGTTATCTTTGAGAGGCATCCTACCGTTGTCTTCATTTTCAACCTTCCCCCCCAAACCGATTTGGAGGCATTGGAGTAGCCAAGTTAAAAACCGTAAATTTAACGCCATCAAACCGTCCTAAGTCGTAACCAAAATGTAACCATCCTGACTTTGCAAAACAGAGTTCATGGTTTTATATGGCAAACCTTGTTCAGTTGACCAAATTTCAATTCGATACTAAGCAAAAATTGCAGGAGAAATAAAACTAAACACCAACCACGAACGGATTAGCGGGATTTTCCGTTTCGTGATTGGCAAGACAATTCTTTGGGGGCAAAGAATTTGCATAGACTGATTTTGGATTGGGGATTTGGAATTAGCTTTAAATTCATCCCTCCTCCCCTCTTTCTTTACTTTTACTTTTTATGATATACCACCCCGTTCAACTTCATTTCGCCAGCATCGTTCGGTTCTTCATCAATTTTAAAGGTATTGCTGATACCGAAAAGCGAAATGGTAAAAGATTTTCCATCTTCGCTGAACTCGGCTCCGCCACCGTCAACAGATTTACCCCCGATTTTGAATCCGGCTTTTCCGTCAGCAGTCAAATAAACAGTTGAACCGTCTGCTCCAACCCAATTTCCCTGATATTTGGTGGGAGCGGGTTTCCCTCCTCCACAAGCCAGAACCAAACTCAAAAATATTGCAAACACGATAGATAGGACAGCTGCATGTTTCATTTTAATTTTCCTCCTTAATAAATATGACCTCTCAATCCAAATACCTAAACGGCTTTCTGTGGGAAAAGAGGTCATTTAATTTTGAAATTTGTTGATAAACTCGATTTTTTTTCAAGATTTTCTGAAAACCCAGGTCAATACTACTGCCAGCAAACAAACTCCCAGAATTCCTTCAACCCAGAAAAATGAGAGATTGTCGCTATAAGTTCCGACCGGCGGAGTTCCGGGCATGGCATTACGAAGTGTAATAAAAGAAAAGATCAAGGTCGCAATAAAAGAAAACATAGCCAGCTCCGATTTTCTGCCGCCAATTACTACGGTTAAGACCAATCCGACAACTGCCAAAGTTACACCCCACATTAAAAGCATAATAAAAGAGGCAAAGCCCACAACCGTAGATGAACGTGAAATCTTTAAAACCTGATGAACATAATCATCCTCATTGTCTTTGGCTTTTTCGGTTGTGATGGAATAACCCGACATCGAAGGTTCAAAGACCAGCAGCAACGGAATATCCTCTTCAGTTTCTTCTTTTACTTCTGCTTCACCTTCTTTCTTTTCTCCTTCCGCAGTTTCTTTAGGTGGAGCATCTTTAGCGGCTTCCTTCTTTTTCTCGGGTTTAGTATAGATATAGACATAAAGATCGGCATTATGTTTATCAAACGGGTAATCTTCAACTTTACTGAAAACCCCTTTAGAGGTTTCAATACCATACATATTGAGCACTACCTCGGAGGCATTCATTCTCTTCCCTTTTTCAAAAGTCACCTCGGTTTTACCGTTTGCGCTTTCGGTATCAAGCTTTAGAGTTTTGGTCAGGGTTCCGTCTTCTTTAATCAAATCACCGTCGGGAGCGAATTCCAATCTAATGGAAATATCGCCTTTTTGTGCGTCAATGTTCAAAATCTTAGCAAAGACAACTATCCCGTTCGGATATTTAGTTTCAAATTCTTTAATGGCATTTTCCGCATTTTGCTGGGCATTGACGATTAAAGATGCAATTAATAATAAAACTACGGTTAAAAAACTTATCCCCGTTTTCTTAAAAAAATTCATAATTGTTTTTGTCCTCTTCGTTTACATTTGAAATATTGAAAAATTCCTTACTTAACCTACCTAAACGTAATTTCTCCTCGCCTGAGGTCATCAAAATTTTCTGAAAGTTCAATTTTTTTTCTGGAAAACTACTTTTTTTAGATTCGGGAAAAATGAACAGAAAAATATTGACTGAAAACTTGCTTCAGAATAAAGAGAGTAATTTCCTTGGGGGCAAAGAAATTTCATATAAGTATTCGGTTTTACTGCATTAAGTCCTTACAGTATAAAGCGATTTTAGATTTTGTAAAGTTAATTCTTTGATTGATAAAATTTAAATTAAACTTCTAATGGGAAAATATGAATTCAACCAATTCTATGTGTTAATCTGTGATTAAAATATGAATATCAAAGAATATTTTGGCGACATTGATATTTATCTCTTTGACCAAATTTTGAAAAACCGGTTTGCTCCTAAATCGAGAATTCTTGATGCTGGTTGCGGAGGCGGACGAAATTTAGTTTATTTCCTGCGAAATAATTTTGAGGTTTATGGAATTGACCAAAATGAAAATGCCGTAAATTATGTGCGTAATTTAGCTAAAGATATTTGTCCAAAATTGTCCGAGGATAACTTTCAGGTCGCCCCAGTTGAAAAAATTCCTTTCCCGAACGAAGTTTTTGATCTGGTTATCAGTAGTGCGGTATTGCACTTTGCTGAAAACGAGCATCACTTTCATCAAATGTTTGACGAAATGTGGCGCGTATTAAAACCAAAAGGAATTTTATTTGCCCGGTTGGCTTCTGATATTGGATTAAAAGACAAAGTTAGATTAATCGGTAATCGCAGATATTTACTGCCCGACGGTTCTGAAAGATTTTTGGTGAACGAAGAACTGTTGATCGATAAAACCGAAGAAGTTCAGGGAAATTTACTGGAACCGATTAAAACCACGAATGTCCAGAATCTTCGTTGTATGACAACTTGGGTTCTAGAGAAAAAAGGTTAAATTGTTATTATTTTGGCAGGAATTATTTACTTTCAATCCAATCTTGATCTTTTACTTTCATCGATTAACAAAAATAAAACGTGACAAACTTTGTTTAAATCTGCTACTATTATCAAGTGAGTTTTAAGGCTCATCCTATTTCTATAAAAAAGCTACGCCCCGCCACCCCAATAATACAAATTAAACGAGACTTTCCATAATGGATAAATTAAACGAATATTTGCAAAATTTAATCAATTCTGGTAGTTACGAATTGCGTCTTGAACCTAATAAACCGCCTTATACAATTTCATCTAACGGTTATAATGAAATTCAACATTCAGCTATTTTAGGCACCCAGATAAGTCAATTAGTGTTTCCACTGATTCCAACCGAAGTTCGGCAGGAATTACCAAATAAAGATGAAGTCCAATTTGTTCATCCGCATAATTTAGGTAATTTTAACTTTAGGGTAAAAAAATCTTCGGCAGGTTTTAACGTAACTATTTCGCCGGTCATCGAAAATGAACCGCAACCGGAGTTAAATCCGGCTTCGATACAAAATGAATTGATTAGTCCAACTGTAACTACCAGTTCCACTGTCAATCAGGAAAACATTTTTCAAATTTCCAAACCCACCTTCAACTTTGAAAATCCTCAAATTCCTCCGATAGTTGACACTTCATTTCAAACCGCTGATCCTTTTGTTGAAGAACCTCAAAAGATAAACGACCCAATCGTTCCGACAGCTAAAATTGAAACGGCATCGGTTAATGATCCTGAATTTATTACAACATTTTCAGCATCCTCCACTTACGAACCACCGGGGAACAAATATGATTATTCTTCAAATGTTGAAATTATCTCATCTGATCCGCCTCAAACTTACGAAGCTCCTCAGTTTGTTCAGCCTCAAACTTACGAAGTTCCTCAATTTAATCAACCTCAAACCTTTCAAACACCTCAAATCCAAACGCCAATTGAGGTTGTTCAACAATTTCAACCTGTTCAACAACCTCAATTTGACCCGATTCCGTCAAATTTCCAGGAAAATCTTAATTCTAAACACGAATCAGCCTTTGCGCCGGTAGTTGCTAATCCGCAAGCTAAAAGTAAAATGGATTCATTCTTTTACAAAATGGCGGAAATCAAAGCATCCGATCTGCATTTAAGTGTTTCAATGCCGCCAATGGTCAGAAAAGATGGAAAGATTCAGACATTGACCAATGGAGAATCGGTCTTGCAACCCGAAGCAATGGAGGAATTATTGACCTCGATCATGCCGGAGAAAAATCAGGAAGAATTTGCCCGCCGCCACGACACAGATTTTGCTTATGAAATTGAAGGTCTAGCCCGTTTTCGTGCCAATATTTTTATGGATAGAAAAGGAATGGGCGGAGTTTTTCGGATCATTCCTTCTAAAATTTTAACTGCCTCGGATTTAGGTTTATCCAAACATATTTTGGATTTATGTGAATTATCAAAAGGTTTGGTAGTTGTCACAGGTCCAACCGGCTCAGGTAAATCAACTACTTTATGTGCAATGGTTGATCATATCAACCAAAATCGTGAAGATCATTTGATCACCATTGAAGACCCGATCGAGTTTGTTCATCAAAATAAAAGATGTTTGGTGAATCAGCGTGAAGTTCACAACCACACGGATTCTTTCAAAGATGCTCTTCGCGCCGCTTTACGCGAAGATCCGGATATTTTACTGGTTGGAGAAATGCGCGACCTTGAAACAATTTCAATCGCTATCGAAACTGCGGAAACCGGACACTTGGTTTTTGGAACTCTTCATACCACAACCGCAGCTTCAACGGTAGACCGCATTATTGACCAATTCCCTGCCGACCGTCAGCAACAAATCCGGGTGATGCTTTCTGAATCTTTGAAAGGCGTTATTGCCCAAACTTTGCTGCCGAAAAAAGGCGGAGGTCGTGTTGCCGCTCTGGAAGTTTTAATTGTAACACCTGCCATTTCAAATTTGATCCGGGAGGGGAAAACATTTCAGATCCCTTCTGCAATGCAGACCGGTAAAAACGTCGGAATGATTATGTTGAACGATGCTTTGATGGATCTGGTTCATAAAGGATTGGTTGAACCGAGAGACGCTTATATCAAAGCCGTTGACAAAACTAGTTTTGAATCAATGTTAACTAAGAATGGTTTCAGAATTTAAGAAATTGTAGAAGATTTTAACCGGTTAATAACTTAAACAAAAAAAAGATGCAGCCATATTGGACAGCATCTTTTTTTTATTTAATCCAACTTACTTAATCTTAATAAAAGACAAGAGAGTTCATCCCCCCCAAGACAAACTCTCTTGTTTTTCATTTATTAAGAAGTATTGTAGAGGAAACTTCTTAGTAAACTCTACACTTATTAATGTAGTTTATTTTCAATAGTTAGCAAATAGGTGAAACTACTCAAAATTAAAGACTTACCCTAAGTAAAACTACTCAATTTAGAATTAATCACTTTTCCAGTTCTTTGTTTTTTGAGAATATTTCATCTTTATTTTCAAAAGCAAATTTAAGTAAGGAATGATTCCCTCGAATTCCTAGTTTTTGACAAATATTAAAACGATGATTTTCAACCGTTCTAATACTCACAAAGAGTTCTTTCGAAATTTCCCGGTTTGATTTTGCCTCGCTAAGTCTTCGCATTATTTTTAGCTCAGTTGGCGAAAGGACTGATAACTGAGAGTCGGATTCATTTTGCTCATTTTCAAAAAAACCAATCAAAATTTCCCTAATTTCCGGACTGAAATATCTCTTTCCGGCGGTAATATCAATTAAACAATCAACTATTTCAATAACGGCACTGTCCTTGAGAACATAGCCCATCGTTTTTAATGAAGAAATTGGCTTGAGAATTTCTTTATCTTTGTGCATCGAAAGAAAAACAATTTTGACATTTGGATAGGTAGCATTGATAATTTTTGCGGTTTCAATTCCGTCTAAAACAGGCATATCAATATCCAACAATACGACATCAGGATCAAGGGTCTCTATTTTTTGGAGTGCGATTTCACCATTCTCTGCTTCACCAACCACTTCTAAATTCGAGTCTGAGTTGATAACAGCGGCAAGACCACGCCTAATTATAGGGTGGTCATCCGTAATCAAAATCTTAATTTTATCCTTCATTCTTGATGGATTAAGTTCATTAACCCAATTGCAACTATTTTGTTTTTTTACCTCTAATTGCAAAATATCCCCTATTCTTTATTATTCAAAAATGCTGATAACACATTTGAATAAAGTTTTATTTTTGACATTATTTTTTTTGTAAACTTTTCTTTTATTTCCGTAATTCCATTACCTGTTAAACTTTCCTTGCTGGTCATCACAATTTTTCCGGTTTTCACTTCAAATAATTGGGAATTGATCTCAATTGTTTCCCCGTTTTTCATAAATGTGCTGGAAAGAACGAAATCTGCTTCGACCTCGGCTTTAATTTCTTCCTGGTTTGGAATCCTTTGGAAATATTTCTCAAGAGGAATTGAACTGATTATGGCAAAATCGTCCGTTTGTGAAAGTTTAAATATTGTCGAATCAGTTAAACTGATTGCCAGATTTTTGGTATCTCCGCTCGGTTTCAAATCCACAAATGGCAACACAGCAATTCGCGTTTTCTGACTTTCCAAATCTCCTTTTTCGATCACGTGACCTTGGGTTATGGAAGGAAAAACAGCGGTAATACCCATAAATAAAAGAATCATTATGGTTAAGGCTAAAAACAACCATTTTTTTGAAACCAAATAGGATTGAACAGATTTATATAAATTTTTAAATGGTGATCCGGGAATCGAAAGAACCGGTAAATCCGTATTGACGGAATGGTTGGCAGCTGTTAAAAAAACTGATTGCTTACTTTCTTCTTGAAACTCGTTTTTAACTAATACCATCTCGACTTTGGCATTAAATCTGTAACCTCTTTTTGGAAAAGTTTCAATGTATTTCTGATTTTCATCATTTTTCAAAGCCTTTCTTAAAGAATTAATTGCTACTGCCAGATTTCCTTCTTCAACAAAAGTATCTGCCCAAACTGTTTCTAATAATTCTTGTTTTAAAATGACTTTACCTTCGTTTTGAACCAGCAAGAGAAGAGTGTCAAAGGCACGACCTGAGATCGGGAGAATTTGATCTCCATTCATTAGTAATTTTTCGTTGGGTAAAAGTGAAAAACCATCAAATTTATACTGATAACTTTTAGGGGACATATTAACCTCTTAGTAAATGAAACTAATTTGTTTATTCAAATTTGTTTATTCAAACGATCTGGTTTCAACAATACGAGAAACTATACTAAGAGATTAATTTAAGAGTGTTTTCTTGGAAATAGGTGAAAACACTCTTTTTTTATAAGTGAAACTACTCAAAGAGAGTCTTTTTTCAAGATTAACTCTTTATTTTCCAAAGCAAACTTAAAAAGTGAATGGTTACCGGAAAGATTTAATTTATTACACATATTTGCCCGATGATTTTCCGCCGTGCGGACACTGATAAACAATTCTTCAGCAATTTCCTTATTGGTTTTTGAGTCTGCCATTAATCTGAGAATGCGGGTTTCGGTTGGCGTAAGTTTTGAAATAAGCAAGATTTTATCCGTCTCAACCGATTCTTCTTCCAGAGAACTCATCAGCAAATCAGTTATTTCCGGGCTAATGAAAATTCTTCCTGCCACAACCTGATTGATACAATTAACAATTTCAAGAACCGCACTGTCTTTAAGTAAATATCCTTTTACTTTCAGAGTTTTGAGCGCATTAACGATCTCTCGGTCTTTTTCCAAGGTCAAGAAAATCATTTTTATTTTTGGAAAATCACGATGCAAAACCCTTGCGGTAGCAATGCCATCCATTCCGGGCATATTAATATCTAAAATAACAACATCAGCCGTTTGGGTCTGCAATATCTGCAATACTTCTTCCCCATTTCCGGCTTCACCGATTATTTCCAAATTTGAATCTGTTTCAATAACCGAACATAATCCTCTCCGAAAAATCGGATGATCATCAGCAGTAATAATTTTTATTTTATTTTTCATTGCTTTTACTCTGAATATTTAGATAAATTGAAATTGTTGTGCCCTTTCCAATGATTGAATTGATCGTTAATTTCCCGTTCAGGAATTGAACACGATGATGGATATTATCCAAACCAAAATTTCCGTTGGTATTTACTTTAGGATTAAATCCGACACCATCATCAACTATTTTAATAATTAATTTGTCTTGCGGATTAGTAAAATCCAGATTTCCCAAAGACTTTGAAATCTTAACTTGGACGTTTTCGGCTTTTGAATGTTTTATGACGTTGGTCAGGGCTTCCTGCACTATCCGATACACACTTAATTCATTTTCTCCTGAAAATAAATTATCAATATCCTCAATTTCCGTATCAAAATTTAGTTTGGAGGATTCTTCAATTTGTTTTACCAAACTTTTGAGGGTTTCGGTCAAACCAAATCTTTGTAAATGTTGTGGACGTAAATTTTTAGTGATACTTCTGGTCTCTTCCAGACTTTGTGCCGTAATGGAGGAAATCTCTTCCAATTGTTTCCGATATTTACTTTTGACAGGAATTTGTTTTAGAAGTAGTAATGTCCAGTTACGGATGACCAAAAGATTCTGCCCCAAACTATCATGTAATTCGGCTGCAATCCGATGCCGTTCAGTTTCATTAGCATTAATTAGTTGGCGTAAGAATTGTTCCTGTAATAAACGCCGATGTTTGAGAGCCGCTAATCTCCATTGATAACCTAACACAATCATTAATACTAAAGCCAAAATACATAAAGACAAAAACCACCAAGACCGCCAAAATGGTGCACGAACCTCAATTTGCAAATTTGCTTTGTCTTCGCTCCAAATGTCATTACCATTGGTGGCTATAACCTTAAAAGTATAATTTCCCGGCGGCAGATACGGATAATACGCAATTCGTCGCGTTCCGACATCTTGCCAGTCTTGATCAAATCCCTCTAATTTATAGCGGAATTGGATTTGTTCGGGTTTGATAAAACTAACTGCAGTATAACTTATCTCTAGATTTTCCTGTCCGGGTTGAATAATCAACTTTTCATTGATATTAACTTTTTCTTTATTCAAAAAACTCTCTTCTATATAAACAGGGGCAGCGACTGTATTAGGCTTTATCGGATTGATTATTATTCCCCCCTTTATCATTGAAAACCAAAGTTTTCCGTCACTTGTTTTCCATCCGGCAGGTTGATTTCCGCCGCTGCCCTCGGCTATTAACATCCCATCTTTTTCATCATAAACCGTGCAATAAACTCTTTTAATTTTTCCATCTGCAAATTCGTCAAGGGATTTTTTACTGACGGAATAAACTCCTTTGTTACCTAAAACCCAAAAGAAACCATAATCATCAATCAAAATCCGGGAAGCAATATCTTCAGCTAAACCATTAGCTGAGGTAATTGAAACAATTTTACCGTCTTTCAACCGTGAAATGCCCCCGCCATACGTCCCGATCCAAATTGAACCTTCCTCATCCTCAAAAACTTCACGAACATTTTCATTGACCAACCCATTAGTGGTGGTGTAATTGGTAAATTTTCCGTTTTCAAACTTACTTAAACCGCCTTTAGTGCCGATCCAAATCGCACCACTTTTATCCTGTGTTATGTATGAGACCCATTCATTAGCTAAGCCGTTCTGAGTGTCGTATTTTGTTATTTCTCCATTTTGATATTCAAATAATCCAATTGATCTTTCGGCAAACCAAAAATGTCCTTCCCGATCAATGAAAATGGGGGAGATCTGTCCTTTATCTATAATCTCTGATTTTATTAATTTATTATCTTCAAACTTGTAAATCCCATTAAAGGTTGTGACCCACAGACCGTTGTTTTTATCCGCTGCCAACGAAGTAAAATAACTTGCTTTTGGGGGGATAGAAAATGTTTTGAAAACACCGTTCTGCCAATGAAGTAAAAATGGTCCTGAACTTACCCAAACGCTTTTATCCGATGCTTCGGTTATGGCAGATGTTCCAATTGAAATTTTATCCTCACTGGCTGCAAAATAATTTATTTTTCGCTCAGTGAATTTTAGTAATCCGACATTTCCCCCCATCCAAAGATTATCTTGTTTATCAAAAAACAAGGTTCTGATTCCATCCGTTCCAACTTCAGTAATATCATAGGTTTTAATTTCGGAACCAATTACCTCATACAAATATTTTTTGGAAGCAAAAAACAGATGATTTTCTTTATTGACCGTTAAAAATGAAAAATCCCCTTCATAATCGATCTTGGCAATACTTGAAAATTTACCATTTTTGAATAAACCTACTTCTTTACTGTTTGAAATCCAGATGCCGCCTTCGGAATTAAAGGCGATTGAATAAATATGATTATCTGACAAACCGTTTTCAGTTGTAATTTGCTTAAAATTACCATCGTTAAACTGAATTAAACCTTCATTTGTTCCAACCCAAAGATTGTTTTCCTGATCGGACTTTATAAAGTCAATATGAAAATCTTCCCCATTTGGATTGTGAAATCTCTTTTTTAGAATTTTATCTGCCGGATAGGTGGTAAACTGTTTATTTTGCTGGTTATAAGTTCTAAGTTCTTTTGAGTTTGAAATCCACAATAAGTTGTTTTGATCAAGATAAAATGAAGTAATTACTGAATCAATTGGCGAACCCTCTGACTTTTTAATCAAAGAAAAAACACCATTTTGATAATTCATAATGTCGCCATCTTCCGAACCGATCCACAAAATACCATGGGGATCCTGGTAAAGAGCAACAATTCTGCTGTTGACTAAATTAGGGGTATTACTTGTGTTAAATACCGTAAATTTCACTCCGTCAAAACGAGCCAACCCCCCAAAAGTAGCAACCCATAAATAACCATCTTGTGTTTGAATGATTGAGGTTGGAGAATTTTGCGGCATCCCGTCTTTGGTGGTATAAACGGTTTTGAGAAAAAAATCCTTTGGCGTAGTTTGGAGTAGTTCAACTGCCAAAGATTGCCATTGAAAAAGGATACCTAAAAATAGAAGGTAAAATATTTTTGGGGGGCGCATAGCAAAAATGATTGTTTTACTTAATTCTTCTATTCAAACATTTTACAGGCGAATATATACTAAGTGAATATCTGGTTAGCGTCAAGCAGATTTTCCTGATTTATTCAAAATTAAACAGTCATCCCGCCGTCAACGGCTATCGTTTGACCTGTCACATAACTCGCAGCATCCGACGCTAGAAAAACAGCTACACCTTTTAACTCATCTTCATTTCCAACTCGTGGAATTGGATTATTGGCTTGGATTGACTTTTCGTAAAGATCAATTACTGCATCAGCTAAACGGGAATGAAAAAAACCCGGTGCAATCGCATTGACCCGAATTCCCTTGCGTCCCCAGCTCGCCGCAAGCTCTCTGGTTAAGCCGATCAAACCTGCTTTGCTGGCAACATATCCGGCATAAAACGGTCCGTTGGCGGATGAAGTTATGCCTGAAATCGAAGATATATTAATGATCGAGCCGCTTTTTTGCTTGAGCATTTCGCGTCCGCACGCCTGAGCCATCAGAAAACATCCGGTCAAATTAACATCCAAAACTTTTTGCCATTGATCAAGCGGCATTTCTTCCGGCATCGCTCCCCACGAGATTCCGGCGTTGTTGATTAAAATGTCAACTTTTCCGAATTTGCTAACCGTTTCATCAACAACTCTTTGGACATCTTCAGCCTTTGCCACATCAGCTAAAACTCCTTCAACCGTAAAGCCTTTTTCCCGAAATTCAGTCAGGGTTTCATTGAGCCAGTTTTCGCGTCTGGCGCACAGTATTAAACTTGCCCCTGCCTCTGCCAAACCCTCCGCCATTTCTTTTCCAATGCCGCGACTGCCGCCGGTCACAATGGCGACTTTTCCGGTTAAATTAAACAGTTCATTAATAGTTTTTGCCATACTTGATCTTTGTTACCAGTTTTATTATTTCAATTACTGAAATTAACAAGCCTGTTCATTGCAGTAATATGAGAAAAATAAGGCAAGTGCAACTGCTGCTCCTGCCGCTCCAACCCCAATTGCAATTTTTGAACCCAGTGTCATCCCATCACGACCAACTTTCTTGACCTGACCGTATTCGATTTTGTTACTTTTCCCTGAAACTTTTTCGATAATTGAGAATGAATCAGGTTCAATAATGCTTATATAACCTTTAAATTTTGTTTTATCATTTAACTCTACTTTAACTTTGGCTTTTTCGCCTGTTCCGATTTTTGCAACTTTAGCTTTAACCTCTTCTATTTGTTTGACATTTTTATCATTTTGCTGAGGCAAAATCACTCCAGCTCCAAATAAATTTAATACCAATAAAATTAGCGAAAAAGTAATTGTTTTCTTAACCATTTGTTTCCCTATTTTTAGTTTGATTATTTTGGCTTTGGCGTAACAATTTAACACAAAATTATTTAAATCCTAAATTTGATTATTAAACTTTTGCTTCATTTGTTACTTTTCTGGCTTTGCGGTTTAATAAAATTATGAGTAAATCACAAAAAGAACTCGCCTTTTTGCGGGATTTAACGGTAACAAAAGATTGGACAGACCGTTTTACAAACTTTACAGATAAACATTTAAAACTTCCCAAAGAAGGAAATTTTCTTTATTTCAACGCCGGAACGCTTTCGCACGCGCTCGAATTACGGGAAAAATTTGAGGACGAGGTTAATTTGGTTTGTATCTGTGATAATGCCGAATTGAAATTGATTTCCGAAGCCAAATCAAATTTGATGAAAGCACGGATAAAATTTGCCGATTTAAAAGAACTTGAATCCGAATCCTTTGACGAAGTTTTGGCTGATTTAAGTTTTGTCCGACCAAATGAGATCGGCGAAATTTTAGACGAGCTTGTTTTTTTAACCAAAAAGGGCGGAAAAATTACTTTCTTTCTACCAACAGCTGGCAGTTTTGGCGAAATATTTTCCTATCTTTGGGAAACATTTCTTGATATTGATTTAGTTGAAAAAGGTGCAGAAATTGAAAAGCTGATCAGTGAAATTGTCAGTATCTCGGATAGTGAAAAAATAGCCAAAGATGCCGGCTTAAAAACCGTCATAAGTGAAACCAACAACGAAATTTTTGAATACGAAACGGGAAAAGATTTTATCAGTTCGACTTTGTTGAGTGATTTTTTGTTTCCCGTTTGGCTACATTTTTTGTCTAAAAAAAAGCAAAATAAAGCAATTCAAAAAATGGCACAACTGATTGATAATGAATCAGATCAGTTGACTTTTCGTTTTTCGGTGAAGGCAACTTTGGTTGAAGGAGTTAAGAAATGAAGAAAGGGGCTTTCATTTCTTAAACTCCATTAATAATTTTCCCGATATTCCAAGAACTCAGGAAAATCTCTCACCGCATCGTGATAAAAACCTAAGCCTAAAGATTCCAAAGCTTGATTCGGAGTTTCGTATTTTTCTTTGGTTTTAATCTGTTTTGCTTTAATGAATTTTTCGAGTTTTTTATTGAAATGGTAGAACTCTACCTGATAACGATGTTCGCCATGATGCGATTCGTTATCGTCCCAGATCGCGTTCCAGATCGCCACACCAACGCCGTTTCCTTTGCCTAAATCTCCAAGCTGAACTCCTCCTTCCCAGGAAAAAGTTGTAGTTGGCGGAGTCAATAATTTGATTTTACCGTTCACTTCGCCAAAAAGTGCCGACCAAAAACTGTAGTCCGAACCGCCGGGCTGAGCGATTACCATATGAACCAAAGGTGACGGTAATCCCTCAATTTGAATAACTTTTAAACGAATTTTCGGATCTACGGCGGAATAGAAATATTCTCTGATGAATGAGTTTTGATTCATCACAAATTGGGAAATCAATTTATCCTCGTAGCCATGCACGAATCGAATGACAAAAGGTTTTCCGACTTCTTCAATTACCTGTGCTTTTACTTTGCCGTGTTTGGGAAAAGTGACAGTTTTTTCAGTTGAAATAATTTTCAAAAACTGCGGCACCTCGCCAAAATTAAAATCATATTCACCTTCAGGATTGATTTGAGGCTTTTCATTAGAAATCGGAGTCTCATTAGCTGCACGATTTGTATTTTGATTTCCACATTTGTTGATTTCCACATTTGTTGCAGAATTTGCCGAATAACGATTAACTGCAAGATTAGAATTCCCTTTGGTTGTATTCTGTGCAGAAACTTTTCCAAAAATCGTAGCAAATAAAACCAAACCGACTGTTAATAATAAAATTTGTAAAACTTTCATAATTGCCTCTGTAAAAATTTTCTACACTATTAATCGCCAAAAATTACGGAGGATCGGTTCAATTTAATTTGGTTATTTTTATTTTTCTTTTCCCGGCTGATAACTTCTTTCTAAATGGAGTTTAATTTCATTTAAGTTAAACCAGGCTGGTTTGTATTGTTTTTTGGAATAAAGCTCAGCCTGATCAAAAAAATGCGGTGAGTTTGGATTTGCTGTTTCGCCAAAAACCAACAATGATTCTGCTTTGAGTTTAGCCCCGAATTCAACGACTGCCAGATAAGAATTTCCGCTGACACCGTAGCGTTTTTTCTGACCTGTTTCTCGCCGTGTGCCGAAAGTAAAAATGCAGCCGGTTTGACCGTTTGCGCCGGGAATTGGAACGCTCGGTTTTGAATCGTCAAATTTTTCCTGCGTTCCGCTGGTGTGAATTCGTTGGAGTCTGTTAATTTCGCCCCATTGAACTTTCCATTGACCAAAATTTGTTTGCAATTCGTCCAAAACTCTTTCAAATGCTTTAATTTTCGTTTCGGTATCAAGCGCAGCCAATTGTTCAGCCAAAGTGATTTGCGTATTTCTGTTTCGCAATTCCTGATTAGCCCGTTGCAGCTGTTCAAAATACAGCATAAAAAGAGTGGTCGGAATCGAATCAATCTTACTTTCGTAATCCCAATTTTTCAGAAATTCCAACGGTTCGGAATACTTCGCCGTTTTATCAGGATTTTTTTGTAGAAATTCTTTCCCAATCGAAACAAGTTCCGGCACAAAAGTTTCCGCTAAATGGATATGCGTATCAAAAGAAGCGGTTTTCCATTCATCAAAAGTAAATTTATCTTTCCCCGAAAGAATTTTTCTCGACCTTTGCGAACGCGGCGTGTCAGGGTCGGGAGCCATATATTCAGGGATTTTTGTTTTATCTGGATTATCCGTGGCAGAAGTTAAAAACGGGGTGGAATTACAGCTTTGCACAAATCCCGCCGCCGGATTTAGAACCTGCGGTAATTCGCTGAGTTCGTGATACCCCTGCCAATCTGTTTCTGGATCGCTCCCGTCAACGGCTTCCGCCCAATTAAATTTGGGATTACGGCGCGGCATTGCGTTCCCGTGTAAATAAAAAATATTTCCCCGTTTATCAGCGTAAATTGTGTTAGAACCTGTGAGCCGGCGATGCGCTAAAGCTGCTTTGAATTCTTTGAGCGAACGAGCTTTAGCCATTGCCCATTTTTGGGCAAAAAGTTTCGGTCCGACATCTGTTGAAGCCGCGTGAACGGCAATCTGTTTTCCATCCCTGATTCCAACAATCGGACCGTGATGCGTTTTGCGGAAAGTAAACTTTTTCTTTTCCAAAGTTCCGTTATTATTAACCAGAATTTCATCCGTCCATTCAACCGCTTTCAGATGTTTATTGCCGAATTTATAAGCCAAAGCGTCTTTTGGATCATCGAAAGTTTCGAGATAAACATCAGTCGAATCAGCCGCTGTGTTAGTATGACTCCAACCCAAAAATTCATTATGTCCCGTCCAGATATAGGGCATTCCGAGCATCGAAAAACCCGAAATATTCAGCCCTTGATTACTGTGCAAATGAGCCTCGTAACGTTGCCCGCCGCCAAAGAATCCAACGTGCGG
This sequence comes from Pyrinomonadaceae bacterium, assembly GCA_019694395.1. GTDB lineage: Bacteria > Acidobacteriota > Blastocatellia > Pyrinomonadales > Pyrinomonadaceae > JAIBCC01. The sequence continues at coordinate 69,719 of JAIBCC010000015.1, forward strand.
GTTTATAAAAAGCAAAGCATTTCCCGAAGCACTCCTTTTCGGACTGACTGCCCACATATTTGAACCTTCGTCCATTCCTTCGCCGGAATTATTGGGAGTTTGTGTATTGGAAAGTTCTTTAAAAAGTTCGCGGATTTCTGATTGTGAAACGCCCAACCCGCCAAGTCCCGGCGCGCCTGTAATTAGCGGAAACCAGGGTTCGTAATGTTTTATTAATCGCGGCGTGACTTCGGGATGTTTTTGCAGATAATAATTAAGTCCGGCGGCGTAGGCATCACACAAAATTTTGATGGCAGGTTTTAATCTTTTGTATTCCGCCTGCGCTCTCTGAGTTGACTCAAAGAGTCTGTTCATCAAATCGCCGTTCAAACGAGATGCACCGTAAATTTCTGAAGCACGACCGAGCTTGTTAATGTGGTCTTCTTCTAATTGCCAAAAATTGTCTTCCGCCTGTGCATACATTAATCCAAATACTGCACTGGCATCTGTTTGACCGTAGATATGCGGAACACCGTAATTATCCCGAAAAATTGTGACTGATTTCGCAAGCTTTTCCGCCTCTTTATCAACCGCAAATGTTGTTCCGTTTAACCCCCAAAAGAGTATGACCAGAACGACAAAATTTTGACGCAACAGTTGTTTAAAAAGGGATTTCATTTGTTTACCTGCCTATCAGAAAAATTATTTTGGGAAATATTTAATGGACTGTATGCAGATAAATTATCAAAGCAAATAACGTTTAGCAAATTTTAAAATTATTTCGGACAGCCTTTGGTAATTTTTGCTCCTAACTTGATTGCCTGTTCCTGATCTTTGAGAGCCAGAGCAGTTTTTCCAATTTGGCAATAACTATAGGCACGAGTTTCGTAAATATCCTTTTGATTAGCATCCAACATCAAAGCCTGAGAATAGTCGGCAATGGCTTTTTCGTGTTTATTGAGTGAATAATAACAATTGGCTCGATTGATGTAGGCATTGGTATATTTAGGATCAATTGCCAAACTTTTGTCTAAATCTTCAATCGCCAAAATATAGTTCTTCTTTTCCAAATAAAGTGTCCCGCGATTGTAATAGGCTTTTCTGAGATCGGTTTTGAAGGCAATCATCAGATTATAATCGCTGATGGCTTCGTCTATTCTGCCCAATTCTTCTAACGCTTTGGCGCGATGATAATAGAGTATTCCGTTGGCAGGATTGAGTTTAATGGCAGAATTGTAATTTGCTACCGCATTATTATAATCGCCTTTGACAGCCGCATTTTTACCTTTTTCCAAATATTGTTCCGATTGTTGAGCAGGAGAAATACTTGAATTTGAAGAAGGTAAAGCCGGTGAATTTTCAATTCCTGCAAAACTTAATGTTGAATAAAGCACATCACGCAAGGCGGCGGCAACCTGATCACGCTCAGCTTCGTTAAAACTCGTTTTATTCCCTAAAGCCGACAATTTTCGTAAATTTGTCAATAATTCTGTTGAAGTTCCGCTTGGGGCGGTTTTAATATCATTTTGCAAGTTTAGCAGCAATTCAGAAATATGTTTCGGATAAGATTCGGAAGTCGGAAATTTATACCAATTAACCAAACTTCCGCCAAGTTCCCCTAAACTCGTTCCAAGCATACTTTTCCATTTATCAAATTCACTACTTTGGGATTTGGTTTTTCCCTGCAAAGCATCGTTTATGCCCAAATATTTACCGCTGTATTAGACAACAACAAACTGGTGAATCGTCTTTTGTTCAGTCTCCGTTACATCAATCCAATCAGTCGGAGTTTTAGCTCTGGCAACAATTGTTTTTAATGTTCCGTCTATTTCTTCGTCATAAACTCCAAGCATTATCCGACAAATATCGAGGTGTGCCGCTTCGATTTTTCCAACTCCGAATTGGGTTAAAACTTTGGCTTTCCATCCAAAATAGCCCATTATAAATGGCTGCATGGCTTTTTGTTTGGTTGTATTTTCGGAGGATGGATTAGTAAAGATCGGAACTAATTTTTGTCCGTATCTTCCGGCATCATCGTCCAACCGTTTAAGTAAGGTCACGGTTTTCTGACCAAAAACATTAAATGAAAAAATGCATAATAAAATCAAAAAAAACACAACTTTATTCAATCTCATAAATCACCTCGGAAATCCTAATATTTTGAACGATTTTTGGTGTTCATTGATAATCGCAAAATTCTCAATGAAAAAGGTTCAAAAAAAAGCCGCAAATTTTAAATAATTTACGGCTTTGGGGTGAGTTACGGGGGTATTGTATAAAAGTTTTAATTGCCTAAACGAGCAGCAGTAACTTCATCCGCCTGTGCGGCGGCGGCGTTGCCTTTTGCTTTGTAAACAATGGCTCTGGCTTTATAAAGATTTGGATAGCGGGGATTCAACTGAATTCCTTTATTAAAATCTGCCAGTGCGGCATCAAGATCTTTCAAATAAAGATTGGCAATTCCCCGATTAAGATAGGATTCAACATAATTCGGATTCATTGAAAGATGTGTATCAAAATCCTTTTTGGCTTTTTTCCAATCTTCCAGTCGGGTATATGCCGTCCCCCGATTGTAATAAAAAGCAGGTTCGTTCGGACTGACCTTTAATCCCTGTTCGCAGTCTTTAACTGCCGCTTTAAAGTCTTTGAGATAATTTATGTTGACCATACTTCGTTTGAGATAATATTCCGCTTCATTTGGATTGAGTTTGATTAGTTGGGAATAATAATCAACGGCAAGTTTGTAATCGCCCTTTTTTATTGCTTCTTCGGCGGCAGCGGTCATTTCACCCGTTGTCACAGGAGTTGTATCATTATTTTTCTTCGCTTCCGCATTAACTTGCTCAAGGGTTTTTCCGCTGTCTTTTGGCGAATCTTTTGCAGCGAAATTATCCGTCGGTTTTTCTCCTGAACGCAAAAGGCGGATCTTTTCGGCAAGCAATTCGGCATAAAGCGTTAAAACCTTTCGAGCCGCCATCAAATAGGCATCTCGTTTGGCAGGAATGACAAGCGGAGTGAACGAATGACGTTCGCCGTTAAAGTAATTCTGGGTTGCGATGGCGGTTTTGCTTGCGTCTTCGTAGGGTTTTCCCGCAAAAGCAATCCTTTCCGCAACCGGTAAATCGTTCTTATACTGATCGAAACCGTTTTTCCTATCAAGCAAATAAATATAGCTTTGGGAAACGCTAAGCATTCCGCCAATGCTGTAATCGGCGTGGAAATACGGGTCGCCGTAAAAAATAAAGCCTTTATCCTGTTTGATTTCCGTATTCAGCAAAATTGAGGCGAAATCCACTACTACATCAATCGAAGCAAAATCTCCGCCGGAAACTTCAGCGGTTTTTGATAATTTTTTAAATTGCCCGTAGCCAATTATTTCCACACTGCCGTAAGGTCTCCATTTGAGCAAAACCGGACCGTCAAAAGCTGTAAAAGAAACCCAAGCCTGTCCCGCTTTGCCGTCGTAATCTTTCTGCTTTTTATCTTCCTGCGATTTTTGACGTTCTTGAAAGTATTCCGTTCCCTCAATGGCTTTCCAATCGGAGAATTCGATTCCAACGGTTGAAAGTTTCTGCTGCAAAATTGAGTAAAACTCATTGGTCAAATTCTGCAAATCACCGTTAGTTAGATCTGTGTCAAGATAAACTGTCACATCTGCCGCATTATTTTTATTTACCGCCGCTCTGGAGGTAATTAGTTTGTAATGAACCCGGACTTGTCCGATCGAAAGTTTGCTTGTGTTTTTGGCAACTTTAGGCTTTCCGAATGTTCCGGCTTTAACATAACTAAAAGTGTCGTCAGCAACTTTTGACAGTTGAGCATTGGCAGAAACTGCAAAAATCGAAATTAAAATTGTCAGAAAAAGTTTGGTTTTCATAGTGTAAAAATCTCCCTCTACCCTAAATCGCAAAATTTTTTATCGAAAAGGCTCAAGAAAATGAAAGAAACTGCAAAAGTTAATATAAATTGGTAAGATAAAGCGAAATCAATGTAGATGAACAACCAGACGACCAAAATCACACAACTTTTGAGCAAAGCCGGTGAAGGTAGTAAAACCGCTTTGGATGAGCTTTTGCCATTGGTCTATGATGAGCTGAAACGAATTGCCAACAAACAACTTTCATCCGAAAGACCGAATCATACTTTGCAGGCAACAGCACTGGTCAACGAAGCCTATCTTTTATTGGTCAATCAGCACTCGGTTGATTTCAGAAATCGTCTGCATTTTTTTTCAATAGCTTCGGAAGTGATGAGGCGCATTTTGGTCAATTATGCAATTGCCAAAAAAGCCCAAAAACGAGGTTCCGGTGAGACTGTCATTTCCCTTGACGAGGTTATCAGCTTTCCCAACCGACAGGATATTGATTTGATAAAATTGGATGAATCCTTAAAAGAATTAGCCGAAATGGACTCTGACCAAGCAAAAATCGTGGAACTTAAATTTTTTGGTGGTCTGACTAATGAAGAAATAGCTGAGTTTATGCAAATTTCAATCTCAACCGTTAAACGCGAGTGGGCTTCGGCAAGAGCTTGGCTTTTGGGCAGGATGAAGGATGAGTCTTAAATAATTCAGTTGCAGTTGTAATTTTTACTTCGTATTCTCCGTAAACTCTGTTTCTAAAAATGAATTCCGAAACATGGAAAAAAGTAAAATCAGTTTTCAATGAAGCGTCTGAATTGCCGGAAGGAGAACGCTCATCTTTCCTGGCTCAATTTGAAGATGAAATCCGGCTTGAAGTTGAAAAAATGCTTGGCGCGGTTAAAGAAGAAAGTTTTTTACTAAATGAACCGATTGTTGACCTTAAGGAATTTGTAGAAACTCCAATGCCAAAACAAATCGGAAACTACAAAATCATTCGGCAGATCGGGCGCGGCGGGATGGGAACCGTTTACGAAGCATTTCGTGAAACTGAAACTTTCAAACAACACGTTGCTTTGAAAGTTATCCGTCACGGCATAGATAACGAAATAATTCTCAAGAGGTTTCGCGCTGAACAACAAATCCTAGCCTCGTTAGAACATCCGAATATCGGCAGATTTTTAGACGGCGGAAAAACAATTGAGGGCTTGCCATTTTATGCAATGGAGTTTATCGAAGGCTTGCCGATTGATGAATTTTGCCAGCAAAAAAGACTCACAAACGAAGAAAAGATTAAATTATTTCGTGAAGTTTGCGCCGCTGTTTCATACGCCCACACGAACTTGATCGTCCATCGTGACTTAAAACCCTCAAACATTATCGTTACGGCAAACGGAACACCTAAACTACTTGATTTTGGGATTGCCAAGGTTTTAGATGTCAATTCGACCGAAGCCGGAACAGCAACCCAACTCGGAATGATGACTCCGCAATACGCTTCGCCGGAGCAAATTCGCGGTGAAAAAGTTAATACTTTAAGTGATGTTTATAGTCTTGGCATAATTTTTTACGAGATCTTGACCGGTATAAAACCCTACGAAATTGAAGGAAAGAATTATGCCGAAATACTTGAGATAATTACCCAAACCAGACCTGCCAAACCAAGCGAAAATCAAAGATCAAAGATCAAAGATCAAAGATCAAACCCTGATTTAGACAATATTGTTCTTAAATCGCTGCAAAAATTACCCGAACGCCGTTATCAATCGGTTGAACAATTTTCCGAAGATTTGCGGCGGCATTTGGTTGGTTTACCAATTACGGCTCGTCCCGACACTTTCGGTTATCGTTTCAGCAAATTTGTCGAGCGAAATAAAATCGGGGTAGCGGCAGGAGTTTTAGTTTTCCTTTCGCTTTTAACCGGAATCGGGTTGGCAAGCTGGCAAGCCTATCGTGCTGAGAAACAAAGACTTTTAGCTGAAAAGCGTTTTGCCGAAGTGCGGACTATTGCCAACAATGTTGTCTTCAAATATCACGACGAGATTGCCAAATTAAACGGTTCGACGGCTGTCCGTGAAATGTTGGTCAAAGATGCGACAACCTATCTTGATAATCTGGCGGCGGATTCCGCCAATGATGCTGATTTGGAGCAGGAATTAGGTTTGGCTTATCTGAAACTTGCGGATGTTCAAGGGAAGATCTATGCAGCTAATGTCGGAAATACCGACGGAGCCTTAGAAAGTTACGATAAATCTATCAACCTTTTAGAAAAAGCAGTTGAGGCAAAACCAAATGAGAAAAGCCCCAAGGAAGATTTGATAAAAGCAATAGATGCAAAAGTTTCGCTAATGGCAAGAAGCGATTTTAAATCGGCAGATAAATTTGTATTGTTGGATAAATCCTCAAAGATTTTGGAAGATTTAATTAAAAACGAGCCCGAAAACCCCAAATTAATGGCTCAATTGGCAACACTTTACATTCGATACGGCGATTCAGTCGGTTCATTAAATGATAAAGGGAGTCTATTAAAAAAACTTGAATATCATCAAAAGGCAATTCCTGTAGCAGAAAAACTTTTGCAGATTTCTCCTAATGATCCCGGCAATCTAAAAATTTTAGCTCAAACTAATCAGCGAATCGGAACCGATTATTTTTGGCTTGGACAAAATGCTGAGTTAAACAAATTATTTGAAGAGGCTAAACCATTCTTTCAACAGGCTTTACCCTATCATCAAAAAATGCTTGAACTAATTGATCAGGCAATTTTAATAAAACCAAATGATCCAAGCCTTAAAAGAAACAGAATTGCTGTAATTAGCAGTTACGCCGAAACGATCAGTCGAAACGGAAATGAAAAGGAGGCTCTTGAACTGGTAAATAAGGCTTTAAGTCTAGCCAAAGAGATTCAGGAAAATGATCCGTCGAATCAGGAAGCAAAGTTCGAGGTTGCTACAATTTACGAATTAAGGGCAAAAATTTATTCGATTTTCAATGAGGATGAAAAAGCAATCGAAAATTATCAAAAAGCCGCCGAAATTACCGAAGCAGTTTATAAAGCTGATAATGGCAATTTAGAATCTCTTACTGCTTTTAAGGCTTCTCTTGAAAATTTACGAAAAATAAACGAAAAACTCGGTAGAAAAACTGAATCCGAATTATACGAAAGAAAAAGTAAAGAATTATCTGACCTTCTAAAAAATAAAAGACCTTAATTATTTCATAAACTCTTCTTCTTTGCTTATGGAAAAAAACTTTCCATTATTCTAAAGCTGGCAAGGTTTAAAGACCTTTCCGCCAAGTTCACGGGCTTTATTTTCAATCTGTTTAACAAAAATTCTGTATTCTTTGATGAGGAAGAAAATCGAAGCCCGATTGACATACATCTGCGGGTTTTCAGGCTCGAGTTTGACGGCTTTTTCAACGTCCAACAAAGCTCCGAACATATCTCCTGTTTCCATTCTCAGCAAAGCTCTGGTGCTTAAAGTTTCAGTATCTTCGGCATTCAGTTTAATAGCTTCATCAAAATCGGCTAAAGCCAATTTTTATTGTTTCTTAAATCCATAAGCTATACCACGATTTTTGTAACAAATGATCCCCTGCGCCGCAAATAAACATTCCGTGTAGGATTTGATTGTTCCTTCTTAATCTTTGGTATTCAGTTTTTCGGTTCCGGCATTCAAAAACTTGATCCAATCAGTTTGAGTATTCGGTTTAGCCAAATCGGGTTTGGGAGTTTGTTTGGTATCGCCCGCAAACAGTTTATTTGTCACATTTTCTGACTGTTGACTGATGGTAATTTTCAAAGCTGCCTGTTCCAACGCGTAGTTAAGAAAAATGGCAAACTTTCCACGAGTCATTATTTTTTCAGTCGGTTTTAGAGCAAGATTTTCAATTCTAAAAATACACCCTAATGATTTAGCGATTTCTGTTTCAGGGATCGAATTGACGAATGAACTTGAAAATGAGCATTTGGAGTTGAACAGTTTTTCTTCATCCATTTTCTTTACGCCAAATCCCGAAGCAGCATTTTTCAAAACTTCCTTGGACTGTTGGATAAATTTTGAGTATTCCAATAAAGTTAAATTCAGGTTCGGATTGTATTGATAATTGACGGTTAAAACGGAAATTCCGTATCTTTCTATCAATGACCGCAAATCGTCGTAGAATTCATCGGTCGGTTTTACATCTTTGATTTGCGAAATACTTGTAACACTTTCTTCTTTCGGCGTTGCTTTTAGTTTTTCAAGTTGAGTTTTTACTGCAGGAAAGTCAGGTTGAAGCTGCAATGCTTTCTCAAAGTCTGCTTTCGCCAAATCATTTTTTCCTGCCCTTTGGTAAGCAGTTCCGCGATTAAAATAAACGTTCGCATTATTCGGATACAATTTCAAATATTCGGTAAAATCCTGTGCGGCAGCTTCAAATTTTTCGCCGCGAAAATTATAGACCGCACTATTAAAAAAGTTTTCAGCACGTTTAGTTTTTTCGGCTTCGCTGAGAGTCGGAGTTGGACTTGGAACCGCCTTAGGTTGATAAACGGGCGTTGGATTTGAAGGACGATAAGTTGGCGAAGGAGTAGATGAAGCACTCGGTCGTTCGGTTTTTAATTTTTCCAGGGCTTTTTTTGCGGAAGTGTGATTCGGATTGATTTCGAGAGCTTTTTTATAATCCGTCTCGGCGGCATTATAATCTTTTTTGAAAACGGAGGATTTTCCGCGAAAATAATAAGCATCTGCGAAATCCGGTTTTAACTGAATTGCTTTGGTAAAATCCGCCAGAGCCAATTCATTTTTTTGATTATCTAAAGAAGACTGACGAAATTCTCCGCGATTAAGATAGAGAGCAGCAGCATTCGGGCTAATCTCAATTGATCTATTAAAATCTTTCTCCGCTAAATCCAACTGGGAAAGATTCCAATAAGACTTTGCCCGCAACCCCAAACAAGGCGACGAATTCGGATTAATTTTCAAACATTCCGTAAATGAAATCACGGATTCGCCGAATTTGTATTCTTCTCTTTGCTTAAATCCGAGCGTAAACCACTCCTTTTCCGTTTTTGGAGTTTGCCCAAACACATTAAATAGCAGAGTAAAAGAAAGTATTATTAGACATCCAAGAATTTTCATAAAAATATCTCCTGCCAATAATCGCAAAATTCTTATACCAAATGGTTCAAAAATATTTTTATATTATTTTTATGAAAATTATTGATTCATAAAGAAATCTGAATAATTATCTGACATTTAGAATATTCGCCGCTCTCAGGTAGTCCAATACTCCTAGATATTTCATTTTATTTAAAATAAATGAGCCTACTTGTCCATTTTTTTTGCGATTTAGATTGGTAGGGGTTCTTTTGCGAAAGCCCCCTGTTCCTTTTCGGTTCATTAAGCGATCGAATAGCAAAATCTTCAATTATCAGGAGTTCAAGAAAAAGGATAATTATTGACCATGAAAAGAACACAAATACGCAAAATATTCGCAGCAATCTGTTTACTTTTTGGCTTGTTTACGGTCGCGTCCGCCCAGACAACCCCGGCGTGCGTGGCTGAAACTGAGAAATTACTTTTTGAAGCTGAAATTTCAACAAAATATGATTCGGCACTTAAAGCCGCAGAAGAGTGTTCGAATAAAAATCCAAAATCAGCCGAAGCGAAAATCGTTCTAAGTAAAGCCTTAGCTTACAATTACAAATATGATGCCGCGATGTATGCAGCCCTCACTGCAATTGAACTGGCACCGCAAAGTTCAGATGCTTTTTATGCTCGCGGATTAGTTTATGAACTAAAGTTCAGAGACGGATTGGACCCAAAAGACAAAGTTTCAGCTATTGCAGATTACACTAAGGCTCTCGAACTTAATCCGCGTAACGGGGTTGCATTGTATTCCAAGACTTACATGCGAAAACTCAGTATAAAACCAACGGAGTTTTCAACTCTTTTGCAGGAATTTACCAACGCAATCGAATATCTGAAGGCAAATGGAAATTCGGTCTATTTAGCTCGTGCTTATTTTTTCCGAAGCGACACGCATATATCATTAAAACAGTGGAACGAAGCGGTCAGCGATCTAACGATGGCTCTCAAAACCAGACCGAATTATCTCGCGGCATTCAATCGGAGGGCTGAAATCTTTGTAAATAGAACCGATAAAACGGATTTAGAAGCTGCAATCGCAGACTACACCGAGTCCTTAAAAATTAAACCCGAAGCAAATATATACGCAAAACGGGCAGTTATCTATGAGAAAAAAGGCGAAACTGCAAAAGCCGTCAGCGATTGGCGTGCCGCACTTGCATTAGATCCATTCGATACAACAGCCAAAGCACAAATTGCGAAACTCGCTCCTGCAGCGACAACCGCAAGTTCCAACCAAACGCCGACAAATTCCCCGAAGCAGCCGACCGCCGAACAATTTGCCGCCGAAGGAAGAAGTCAGGCAGCGAAAAAAGATTATGATGGAGCGATAAAATCATTTTCCGAATGTCTTCGGCTAAAACCCGATGCGGCTGCTTGTTACTCTTTTCGCGGTTTTGCACGCGGAATGAAAGGCGATTTAGCTTCAGCCAAAACCGATTTTGAAGCGGCAATAAAACTCGAACCGAATCAAGCCGCACACTACTTTATTCGCGGAATGATGTATTCCGAACTCGGCAAAAAGGACGAGGCAATCAGCGATTTTCGTGCTGCTTTGAAGCTCGACCCGAATAATCAGCAGGCAAAAGCCGCGTTACAGAAACTCGGTGTTCAGCCGTAAATATTAAGTTTATGAAAACGAAATTTTTATCAATTGTCTTCTTGAGCCTTTTTCTGATGCTTTTGGCAGGCACAACCTGTTTTGCACAGAATGAGGCTTTGTATAAAAAAGAGTTGTCTGTGGCTTCAAAGCAGAAGAATCCATCGGAATATCGTGCTCAGGCGTTTAGGAAATATCTCGAAGCGATAGATACTCGCAAAATGTCGGAATCCAAATTGAATCAATTTGTTGCCGATAAATTAGAAGAATTGGTTGCGATTGATTTTTGGTCGGCATATTTGGTGCAAACGTATTCACTGCCAAAATTCATTAAGTGGCGTGAAATTCGAGAGCTACTTTCCGTTGAGCGAGTCGCGGCATTCAAAAAACTGACCGAATTCTGTGCGGCACATAAATGCCCGAAAGAATTTCCTGCGGGTTTTCCAAAACCCGGTTCGGGTTGGGGTCGAAAGGATTCAGGAAGCGGTGTAGCGAATAAACCAAAAGATATTACTCAGTCTTCAACCGCCGTGGAATTCGGTAATCGTGCCGCCGAACAATTAAATCAACGCAAATACAGTGAAGTGATTCAAAACGCTTCCGAGTGTCTGCGGCTCGACAAAAGAATCTCCGAATGTTACTACCTTCGCGGTCTCGCTTATTACGCGACCTCAAAATATGATGATGCGATCAGCGATTTCACTAAATATATCGAAGCCAATCCTAAGGATCCGAAAGGGTTTGAATTTCGTGCCGAAAATTATATCGAAAAAAGGAATTACGAAGCTGCCGTTGCCGATCTTGATGCTTCGCTCGCACTCGTTTCCAATCCTGAAACCTTAAAACGACGCGACCAGGTAAAAATCGAACATTTCAAAAAACGTGCCTTTGACCAATTAGATCAGGGCAAATTTGACGAATCAATACAAAGTGCAACGGAGTGCATACGGCTCAATATAAAGGATGACAAGTGTTACGAGTTTCGCGGTCACGCCAATTTTGCTGCTGGAAAATACGATGCTGCTATAAGCGATTTTACTCAATATATTCAATTGAAGCCGAAAGACTCTAAAGGTTTTTTATTACGCGGACAAATTTATGAGGCAAAAAAGAACTACGATGCCGCAATTGCAGATTTTACAAAGGCACTCGAAATCAAATACGACATAAAAATACAAGAACGCATTAATCAAGTAAAATTATTGAAAGAGAAAGAAAACAAGAAACCAATGTAATCTTGGCTATGGACTGATTTTGTTTTGGCTAAACTAACAAGCATTGGAAAATTTACAATAATTCAACTCATAAATTCACAAATTAAACGATGAAAATGATGAGTTCCCTGCTCTCGCGTGGGCGAGTATCTGCCCGAATCATAAAAACGTGAGCGAATTCCTCTTTGAACAGATTCGACAACGGCTTGATCTTCAAGCTCTACCGTTTCCAAATCTGCACCTGCACCTGTTCCTAATTTCGATTCGTCTGAAACGAAAGTCAGATAAGTAACTGTTGTTTTACTTGGGGTTATCGGTTTAACAATATTTACCGAAATTCCCCACGGATAAAAATTGAACATCAGATTAGGGAAAATGAAAAAGTAATGGGCGGCAAGTTCACCGTTGTCATCAAAGGCAGTTTGCAAACTTGAGAAGCGAAAAGTTTCCGTCGTGTAAGTGCCGTAATCAATGACGGAATTTAAGCCTTGATGCACAAACGGAACATGAAAACCTTCGAGATAATTTTCGCAATACAAAGCCCAATGAGCATTTACTTCGTAATCTTTGATGGCAGTCAGACGAGATTTTTTCAAAGGCTGAACCGTTTGTTTCATTTCTGCCAAAAACTCATCCAAAGTCGCAAAAGGATTCAACGAAGCAAAGATAAAATTTGCCCAAACACCAAACGGAATTTGGGGCAAATCGTCCTTTTCGGAGGGAAAATTCTCGACATTTTCAAATTCCGGCATCGAGAGAAATTTGCCTTGCAGATCAAATCTGCGCCCGTGATAGCGGCATCTAATTCCGTTAGTATTGCAATTTTCCTCGACTAAAATTGCTCCGCGATGGGTGCAGACGTTTGAGAAACAATTTATTTCCCCGTTACTGTTTGAAATCAAAATCGGCGTTTCTAAAATATTGACAGGGCGCAAATTAACCGAATCGTCAAAGCAGTCAACTAAATGCCAGCTTCGGGAAAAAATCTTTTCTTTTGACTGTTCAAAATATTTTTCGTTGGTATAAAATTCGGATGAAAGCGTGTGCGCTTGGCGAATATCAGGATTTATTTCAAAGATTGACATTTTATTTTTCTACAATTTCTCCGATTTCTTTTTGTAAAGTTTCTCTTTGCACCAAAAGCCGTAAAAACAAAGCGCGTTGACGAAACAAAAGCCACACCGATTTTATCCAAATGCTCATATCAATCAAAGTTTCTGAGCTTCGTAAAGCGATGTAGCCGCATAAAATCGTCAACGGAATCGAAATCAATGCAAGTTGCCAGCCGAAAAACCACCAAATAATTAACCCGACAATCAACCAGGTCAGCGGCATCAGCCCCATTGCCGCAATAACTTTGTAGGTTGCGCCAACTGCATCTGCGCCGTGATTTTTGAAAACCAATCCGATGAAATTTGAAAAAAGATACGCGGGCGAATGAATAAACGCGCCGATTATTGCCAAAGGCGACAAAACCGTGATGATAAAAATCCGCAAAACCAAATAACGGAAAACGTAAAAAGTGGGATGCTGCATCACGGAAAGACTTTCGGTTGTCAGTCCGCTGTTTTTTAATTCATCTTCATAATTACTGATTTTTTCATTAAGTTCACGCATTTTTTGCGGATCGTTTTTGGATAAAATCTGATATTTTTTGGCTAAATCCTGCAATCGCTGAAAAGTTTGTGCCAAAGTTTGTTTGAACAATAGATTTTTATAAACCGAAGAAAAAAGTGCTTCCGCCTTGAGAATTGCTTCAAGTTCGTTTTGATTTTCCAAATTCAAGGTAACATCCTGCAAAGCGTTTTCAATTTTCTTAGTCAAATCTTTGACGGCTTTTCGCGGGGGTTCTCCATCTTCGTCCAGCTCGATTTGTTCTACCTCAAAAATCTCGCCGTAACGGATCAGGGCTTCACTCCGAAATGTGGTTTTTGAAGTGTAAAACAAACCGACTGCCATAATCTTTAAAGAGTGATCAGTGATCAGTGGTCGGTGGTCAGCTTCTTCTTCCCCCTCCTCTACTCCCAACTCCTTACTCCCTACTTCTTTCCCCACTCCCAAACTCCCCAAAGCAATCCGCGCTGCTCCGCTTTTCATCGGCTGCAATTTGGTTTCATTGTGCGAAATTCCTTCCGGGAAAATGGCGATGCAGCGATTTTGATTTAATAGTTCACGGCAAATCTCAAAAGTTCGTAAATTTTTTGAGGTATCGCCATCAGCATCAATCCGCCGGTAAAGCGGTAAAACCTCTAACTTTCGCAAAAGCCATCCGGCAACCGGAATTGAAAAAAGCGTGGATTTTGCGAGAAATGAAACGCGGCGTGAAAGCGAAACATAAACGAGTGCCGGATCAATTAGTCCATTCGGATGATTAAGAACAAAAATTATTCCGTCTTTATTTGGGACTTTTTCAACTCCGGCGGTTTCGATACGGCGAAAAAATAAACGAAGTGCAATACTAATCGCGGCGTGAATGATCTGGCGTAAAATCGAGCCGCGTCCAAGAAAAATCATCTCCCACAGGTGCAAGACTTTAACGGTTTCAGTTGATTGAGTTGATTCTTCTTCCTTTGCCATTAATTTTAATTTAACGCAAAGACACTATGCAGCAAAGTTTTACCTTATACCTTTTATCTTTTTACTTATTATTGCCAAACCAATTCCGCCTAAAATCAAGCAGCTTGCCACAATAAGCCTCGCAGTAAGTGTTTCAGCCAAAAAGATTACGCCTCCAATTGCGGCGATGGCAGGAACAGCAAGCTGTAAAGTTGCGGCGCGGGTTGCGGTATGATGTTTCAAAACCGAATACCAAACCGAATAACCGATTCCCGAAGCGATTGCCCCGGACAAAACCGCTAAAATTATCCCCTTGGGTGATAATTGAATTTGTGAATAGAACGGCGTGGCAAATAACAAAATCATCGGCACGGTGCGGATAAAATTTCCGGTGGTATCTGCCAAGGGATTTTCGCTTCCCTTGCCGCGTAAAGTGTAAAATCCCCAGGCGATGCCCGCAGAAATCATTAAAGCCGAAAAAGCAATGGGCGGAGCGGAAAGCCCCGGAAAGACTAAATAAACCAAGCCGCTAAAAGCTAAAAATAATCCAAGCCATTCCAAAAAGTTCGGTCTTTCGCCGCGAATTAGTGCCGCACAGATCATTGTTAATTGCACCGAACCGAATAAAATCAAAGCCCCTGTCGCAGTGGTTAATTTGAGATATGCAAACGAAAAACAAATGGCATATCCAAAAAGAAAGAACGCAGAAAGCCAATTTCCGCGTTCAAGTTCAGTTTTTTTATTGGCAACAAATGAAATGAAAGTCAGCGTAATTGCGCCGGAGAGCAATCGAATTAAAGTAAATCCCGTTGCATCGATCGTTTCCCCGCCAAGTGCCAAACGGCAAAGAATTGAATTAAAGGCAAAGGCAATCAGTGCCAGAGTTGTAAATAAAGCGACTTTCAATTTTTATGAATTTAGTAACCGTGCAAAAATAATTTAAAGTTTTTGCCGCAGATAAACGCGGATTTGGCTGATCTTATTTGGCTCTAATCCGCGTCATCAGCAAAATCTGCGGCTCTATTTCTTAAAAATGTAACGCTGACATCTTGTCGGCTGTCGCGTGTGCATCTTGCTCGCTGGCTGTTGCGTAGGCAAGATGCCTACGCAACAGCCAGCGAGGACGCTGGCGTTACAAATTATAAATTTATTTTGCCCACCTGCTTATTCCCGTTAAATTCATAATTTTCTACTTATTCGTTGAAATGTGCAATGTCCGAATTTGTATCGGAACTATCTTGCACAGCCCCAACTCCGCTGTCTGGTTCGGTCTCTTCATAATTTTCAGTTGAATGATCCTGTCCGGTTGGTCTCTCGGTTTCCTCGCCCGAAATCTTATGAAATCCTTCGTCGGAAAGCTGTCCGTCGGCATTTGGCAAATCGCTGCCGGTCCTGACCGTATCTTTTTCATCCGTTACATCTTCGATATTAGTTCCTTTTCTTGGTGTCATTCTAAAACTCCTGTTTTCAAAATTTATATTGGATTTGAAAATAGCTTAAAAAATGAACCGTTTCAGTAATTTGGACAAAAAAAAATTTGCTTTCTACATTTTTTTATTTTTTTTGTCCGATTTTATTTTTAATTTCCGCATATTGAGTCAGAACACATTTTTTATTGTGTTTCGGATGGTTAAAAATTTTGTCGGGAGAAACTTTTATGAGAAAAATAAACCAAATCTTTTTATTACTTTTTTGTTTTTGTCTTTGTATTATCCAAGCTGCAGCACAAACTAATTCGATTGCTAATGAGACCAACCAAAATTCTATCAATCAAAATATTCTGAGTAATTACGAAAAATCAGGAGTTCAGGTCAAACAGCACTGGAAACTTATAAATAAGTATTCCGGGAAACAACTTTATTTTCTCTACGTTTCAGTCAAAACTCTGAAAGAAAAAGGAGTGAAAACCATAAGTCAGGCAGAAGCCGTTCCGGTTTATGTTGAAACTGAAACAAGTTTCGAACCGATTCTGGTTGAAAATAAAGGACAATATAATGTTCCGGTTGAACAAACCGTTTCGGAAGGGGGTTTTGTGGCAACGAAAGACGGCTATATTATAACAAGTCTCCGGGCAGCCGCACCTTGGAATTCTGGATCGACTTATGTAGGAACTACAATTCCCCCGGGAATTATAATGTCGTCGGATTTGAAAAAGATTAAAGTAGTAGATAGCACCCCGCCGGTAGATTGGATTCCATCGCATACTCAACCGCAGCGCGGAATGGTTGGAAATTTCGGTATTAAGGCTAATTTCGACTATAAAAATACCAAAAACGAAACAGACTTATCAGTTTTAATTGGCAGATCAGATAGACCGATGGATGCCAAACCTATTATGAGTTCAGGAAAGGAAGAAATAGGCTTAATTAAAGTGGATTTACCCGGAGAACTTAATGCACTGGAACTGAATGATAACTATGACAGCCTGAACAAAGGTTCTGCTGATAATTTCATAATTAAAAAAGATGCCAATGGCTTAAAAGTAATGAAAACATCGGTCGTCGCCAAAGGCTCGTTTGATTGGGGAACTACAATTCAACTCGGCAATAGTTTTTCTGAAACGGAAAAGGAAAACAAAGCAAACCAATCCTTGTTTAACTCCGGCAATCCTGTTTTTGACGGCAAAGGGCGTGTCATTGGGATCTATCAAAGTTTTAATTCATCTGATCAAACGCATTTTGTTATTCCAATAAAATTTGGTAAAGAATTGCTGAATTAAACAAAAATCCGAATCAACAAAAAAACAAAAGCCGCTGAAAATGCGGCTCTTTTATTTTTTATAGTTTCTTCACTTTGTTAAAGTTCGTCTTCCTCATCATCCTCATCATCTCCAACTTCGCCGAACTCCCAGCCGTCATACATTTCGATTTCAAATTCATCGGCTAGTTTTTGGAAATCAATATTTCTTTGCGCCAGCGATTCGGGCGTATGAACCTCGACTTTATCAATATGGAGCAGATATTCGCCAGTTGATTTTTCGGTTTCCTCATCGCCAAGTTCAAAAATATCAATGAAATCGTATCCATCGGCTTCGAGTTTTAATCCAAGTTTTTCCAGTTTGTCTATGTTTTTATCAACAAAGTAAAAACTGTAAAGCATTGGCTCATCGATTTTCCAATTATCTTCTTGTTGCGCCTCAGCGAATATTTCCCTGATGCCTTCTAATTGTGATTCTATATCATTAAACATAATTACTTCTTTCAATTAGTCTAACCTTGAAAGCAGTGCAAAGTAAAAGAAGAAAACTAAAGAACTTTGTGTTGTAAAAATATAAAAGACACGAAAATTAAAATCGAACGATTTCTTTTTTTTTCGCGTCATTTAGCGTATTTCGCGGGCAAATTTCTTATTCTTCTGTCTGCTCTACTTTCACAATCGGCTTCATATGCGGGAACAAAATCACATCGCGGATAGAGTGTTTATTGGTCAAAAGCATTACCAATCTATCAATTCCGATTCCGATTCCGGCGGCGGGCGGCATTCCGTAGGCGAGAGCGCGAATGTAGTCCTCGTCCAAAACCATTGCTTCGTCATCCCCGCCTTCTCTGGCACTCATCTGGTCAACGAAACGCTCGTATTGTTCACGCGGGTCGTTGAGTTCGCTAAATCCGTTGGCGCATTCCATTCCGTTGATGAATAATTCAAAGCGTTCGGCGATATTCGGATTGGTCGGAGACGCTTTGGATAATGGCGAAATTGATTTCGGATAATCAATGATGAAGGTTGGTTGGATTAAGTCAGATTCAACAAACTCTTCAAATAAATATACTAGCCCGTTTTCTTTAACCTCTTGTAAATTTTCGGCTCTTCGCATAATCCGATCAACAGAAATTTGCCAAATCGAATCAGGAACTCTAAACCCTGCCTCCTCTGCTGTTGGCATTGAATGTTCAAAAAGTTTTGTCTTTTCCCATAATTCAAACTTTTCACTTTCAATTTTATTTTCGGCAGCAATTCGATTTTTTTCTAACTCTTCGTCTGACCATCCTGACACATGCAAACTATTAAAAGCTCTGGTCTTCAATTCCCGATGAGCAAGTATTCGTCGTTGAAAACCTTCATCCTCTAGCCAAACATCGGGATCAGAACTATTATATTTTTCCACATCTTTTGAAATAACTTTTGCAATAGCCTCTTTCATTGAGATTCTTTCAAACTTTCCAAAATCAATTTCATTCTCGCCGTATTTCACAACCAGACTTCCGTTATTGGCTTTCATCACAGCTTCTTTGATCATTGCTTCGGCAAAATCCATCATTCCGTTGACATCCATATAGGCGCAATAGAATTCGAGCATCGTAAATTCAGGATTGTGCTTTTGGGAAAGTCCTTCATTACGGAAATTGCGGTTGAGCTCGTAAACTTTTTCAAAGCCACCGACAGTCAATCTTTTTAAGTAAAGTTCGGGCGCAATACGTGCGTAAAGCGGAATGTCGAGCGCGTTGTGATAGGTTTCAAAAGGTCTTGCCGCCGCTCCGGTCGCTTTTGGCGAAAGCATCGGCGTTTCGACTTCGATGTAGCCCGCATCATCCAAATAGCGACGCATTCCGCTAATCAATTTGGCGCGTCGTTCAAAAACTTCGCGGGTGGTCAAACCTTCGTGTTCGACCTGTAAACTCGAAGCAATCAAATCGGCATAACGATAACGTCTTTGCAATTCGGGATCGGCAATGCCGTGCATTTTATCCGGCATCGGAAGTAAGGATTTTGACAAAAACTGTAAAGTTTCAACGTGAATCGAAAGCTCGCCCGTATTGGTCAAAAACAAATAACCTTCAACGCCAATAAAATCTCCGCCGTCGAGTAATTTGAACAAATCCCACCCGTCAACAAAGTCAGGAGTTGGGAGTGGAGAGTTGGGAGTGGCTTCGCCTTCTCTCTGTCCACCATTTGAAATTCCTTTAACGTCGTCTTTTCTGACATAGATCTGAATGCGGTTTTTACCGTCCGACAGATGCACGAACGCGGCTTTTCCCATCGTTCGCGGCGTGGTCGTCAATCTACCTGAAACACGAACATTTCCAAAAGTTCTGAGTTCTGCATTGAGAGCTTCTTTTTCCTCCGGGTGTGGTCGCTCGCCTTCGTTCAGCGTGGAAATATGACGTTTGATTTCATCAACAACTTGTTTTACTGCGGAAAAATGTAAAAGATTCGTGATCGTATCTTCTTCGCCGGTAAATTTACTGCGTTCAAATTTGTTGGGGTAAACGTTGCCGACAAGCTCGCGCAAGGCTTCAAGGTGATGAGCCCGCGCTTCGGTTTGGTCATTAGGTTCAATAATTTCATCAAATTCAGGTATGTTCATAAATTGCTCAATTTTATAAAAGAGCAATTATACACAAATTAGTTTCAATTTATAAAAGTCGTTTTTAACGCAAAGACTCGAAGATGCCAAGACGCAAAGTTTTTTAAGAAAACTAAATGAAACTACTCTTACATTTCCATTTTTACTTGTTTCACTTTGCGTGTTTGCATTAAACATATTTTTTGTGTTTTTTGTGCCTTTTCGTGGCAATTTTCCTCTAACCGAAACTTGAAACATCGCGGCTGACCAAACTTGAAATAATTCTGAGAGAAACCTGAGATTTGGCAGAAATCCCGTTGTAGCGGACTTCGACATCATATTTTCCGGCGGTGAAATTTCCGGCTCGAAAAGGTGTAACTTTCCATTGTGCGCTGATTTTTCCGTTTTTAATTTCAATTTTTTCCGCATCTGCGTAAGGTTTATCCTCAAACAAAACTTTGACCGTGATATTTGCCGGATT
The DNA here is from genome assembly GCA_019694395.1 of Pyrinomonadaceae bacterium. Lineage (GTDB taxonomy): Bacteria > Acidobacteriota > Blastocatellia > Pyrinomonadales > Pyrinomonadaceae > JAIBCC01. The sequence goes on from JAIBCC010000015.1 coordinate 89,824, forward strand.
TTCAGGCGCAAAATTAACTGTTCCGCTGATGCCGACTAATTGTCCGATATTCGCTAAAGCCTGATTCCAACTGATGGTAAATGCCCTTTTTGATTCTTGCTGACGTAAATTTTCCGCCACTTTTTGACTGCTTCCGACCGGAATTGATCCAAATTTGATGCCCATAAATAATAATTACTCCGTTATGATTGCTTTTGGCTGAATAAAATCAACCTCTGTTTATCAACGCGGATTTATTCATTGGAAAGTATCAGTTTAATTTTTGAATTTTCGATTCAGGCAGAAACACCACCGTTAAGGAGCGGGTTCAACGCCGGTCATTGAAATTGCTAACTTGAGACACACTCGACTTTCCGTGCGTGTTTCTGCCTGTTTTAAGGTGGAATTATTTTTAGCTGGCGGAAAAAATAAATATTTTGTGGCAAACTATAAAGAATGAATCCGTCAAGCGAAACTCAAAACGAAATCTCAAATCTCAGCCGCGAAATCAAACGCGGCACTAAAGTTATTTCTCTGAGCGGTTTAACCTCAATTTCCGCAAAATCTTACATTCTTTCCAAATTACAAAAAGAAATCGGCAAAACTCTTGTTATCGTGACCGATTCCAATCGCGAGCTTGAAACCTGGGAAAACGATTTGGAGTTTTTCCATTCGGCAATTATCAGTCTGCCATCTTTTGAAATGGATGTTTATACTGCAATTTCTCCGCACGCCGAAACTTTGGAAAGACGCGCCTTGGCATTATGGCAACTTTCAACTCAGATGCCGAATTTTATTGTAACCTCTGCTAAATCTTTAGTTACCAAACTTTTCTCGCCGCTCGAAATGCAGAATCTAGGCGCAACATTGAAACGCGACGAAGATTTTCCGCCCGAAAAATTGGTCGAAAAATTAACGGGTTGCGGTTATGTGCGCGAAGAACCTTTGAAAAATATCGGTGAATTTTCGGTGCGCGGGGGAATCATTGACGTTTGGTCGCCCGATGCAGAAAATCCCGTCAGAATCGAATTTTTCGGCGATACGATTGATTCAATTCGGGAATTCGACGCTGAAACACAGCTTTCCATCGGTCAATTAAAAGAAATCTCACTCGCCCCAATGCGAGAATTTTCGGCAACTCCGAATGATCTAAAAGATTGGGCATTTTTTGCTAAAGACCGTTTTGCAGACGAAAAATTTGCCCGGAATTTGAAAGACCGCACCCAATTTGCCGAAGAAGGCGAAACCTTCAATGGTTGGGAATTTTTGATAAACCTCCTTTTCCCTAAAAATTCCAGTCTTTTTAATTATCTAAAAAATTGTATTTTGGTAATTGATGAACCGACCGTAGTTGAGTTACATTTAAGCGAATTTTACGAAAATCTGGCTCGCCGTTACGCCGAAATTTCCGAAGTTGACGAAATCGGTTTGGAACCTAAAGAATTATTTTTAACCGCCGAAGAATTACGCACCAATTTAGGCAGATTTACCCGCCTCGAGCTTCGCGCACTGGGCAAAATTTCCAGCGAAACGGATGAAGATTTTTCGGTAACTTAGTTTTTAACGCAAAGACGCTAAGATGCCAAGACGCAAAGTTTTTTAAAACGCTCTTTTTTTGCCTTTTTAATTTTTTTCTTTGCGTCTTATGCCACTTTGCGTCTTTGCGTTTAATTTATTTTCTAAAATCTATGAACCGTCGAGAATTTATCCAAGGCATTGCCGTTACAACGCTTGCGACTTTGGCAAGTTCAAACGTATTTTCCCAAGATTCGTCCGCCAAACTGAAAATCCTCGTCTTTTGGCAAAACGGTTTTCCAATTGTTGACGGTTTGAATGTTACCAGAGAAAAACTGCAAACGGCTTTGGGAACACACGATTTAGTTTTTGCCATTGAAAGCGAACTGGCTGCAAAATTGTCCGAAGACATTGACGTTTTCATCAATCCTTACGGCTCGGCTTTTCCGAAAAAGGCTTGGAATGCAATTTTGAAATATCTGCAAAACGGCGGAAATTTTCTCAATCTTGGCGGAGTTCCGTTTGCCGTTCCTGTGCAAAACGGTAAGGCTGAAATTCGCCAGGTTAATTATCACAAACGGCTCGGAATCACACAGAGTTTTCCGATTGATGGAAAAGATATTGTGTCATGGGAAGGAGAAGTCCAAAGTCCAAAGTCCAAAGTCCAAAGTCCGTTTTCCACAGAAGAAATTTATGAGTTTTACTTAAAATTATCGAATGTCAACGATTTTCCCGAAGAATCAGGCAGCGACGGCAGACGTGAGGCAAAAGTTGAATCTTTGATTTTCGGTCTGGACAAAAACAAACGCCGCATTGCCGCACCGATTATCCAAATTGACCGTTTGCAAGGCGAATTCGCAGGCGGACGTTGGATGTTGGCGAATTTTAAGGGTGAGACTGATGCGGAGTTGATTAAGAAATTGGCGGAAAGGGCGAGTTTTGGGGCATTTGAAGTTTATGTAAAAACAACATTTGCTACTTACAAACATGGTGAAAAAGTTAGTTTTGAGCCATCTATCAACTTGGTAAGCAAAAACAAAAAAAATTATGAGTATTTTTCTTTTTCATACAATTTAAGAAAACCAAACGGAATGACATTTTCAGGGCAAACTCATTTCGATAAATGGATAGAGTTATCTGATAAAAGTAATCCCTCGTTTGATTTAAGTAATTTCTCGGAAATCGAAAAAAGTGGCTATTATGAGCTCAAATACAAAACGAAAATAAAATCAAACAAAGATATTTCTTACGAAATATCTAATAAAACAGGCTTCTGGATTTTAGACGAAAAACTTCTCTCCACAGGCGAGCCTTTCACCGCCGACCGACATTTTTTGTATCGTAATAATCAGCCTTTTCCAGTGGCGGGAACAACCTATATGAGTTCGGATGTCGCCCGTAGATTTCTGCTCGAACCGAATCCGGCGATTTGGGACAAAGATTTTGCCGAGATGAAAGCGGCTGGCGTGAATATGATTCGGACCGGAATCTGGACGGCTTGGAAATTATATTTTGACGAAAAAGGCGAGGTGAAAGAGGAAGTTTTGCGGGCATTTGAAGCATTTATCTTGACGGCGAAAAAATACGATATTCCAGTAATTTTCACGTTTTTCGCCTTTATGCCTGAATTTTTCGGCGGCAAAAATGCGTATCTCGATCCAGTTTCGATTGAAGGACAAAAGAAATTTTTGGTGGCGTTTGCATCGCGGGTGAAATCGGCAAAAGATGTGATTTGGGATTTGATAAACGAACCGACTTTCGCCAATCCCAAAAATCTCTGGTCGTGCCGTCCGAATTACGATGAGTTTGAAAAAGCGGCGTGGAAAGAGTTTCTGAAAAAGCGTTTCAGTGAAGCGGACGAAGCAAAATTATCAGATGTTTTGAAAGAAAAATGGCGTTTGCGGGATGACGAAAATCCGTTTGATTTGCCGACAATGGAAGATTTTGACAATTACAACATCGCCGTTAAACGCCGTCCGCTCAAGGCTCTGGAGTTTCGACTGTTTGCTCAGGAAATTTTCAAACAATGGGCTAAGGAAATGTCCGCGACGCTTAAAAAAGCCGGGAATTCTGCTCAAATGGTGACGGTTGGACAGGACGAAGCCGGAACTGGCGACAGTCCGACTCCGCAGCTTCATTCCGAAGTTTTGGATTTTACCTGTCTGCATAATTGGTGGGCGAATGACGAACTTTTGTGGGACAACGTGATGACAAAATCGCCGGAAAAGCCGAATCTGGTGCAGGAAACTGGCTTGATGTTTTACGAAAAACAAGACGGTGCAGCGTGGCGTGATGAGCAGACAAACGCAAATCTTTTGGAAAGAAAATTGGCGATGAGTTTGGGCGCGAACGGAGCGGGTTTTATTGAATGGATTTGGAATATAAATCCGTTTATGGATAACGAAAACGAAGCGGCAATCGGTTTTCATCGCGTGGATGGAACGGCGAAAAAAGAACTTGAATCATTTGAATTAATCGCTAAATTCGCCAACGAAAATCGTCAATATTTCAGGGGAAAACAGGACGAAAAAACGCTGCTCGTCATTCCGCATTCTTACCAATTTTTGCCGCGAAATTTTGCCCAGGAAGCCACTCGAAAAGCCGTCCGCGTTTATCATTATTACTGCCGAAGGACTTTACGAGCCGTTAGCGAATATAATTTGCAAGCGATTTTGAAAGAAGAAAATCCGCCCGCTTTAATAATTTTGCCGTCGGTAAACTGTTTTAATCAAAAGGCTTGGAAACAATTATTGGAATTAGTTGAAAAAGGCTCGACGCTGGCGATTTCGGGTTATTTTGCCGATGACGAGCATTTGATTCCGCAAGACAGATTGAAAGATTTAGGTTCGCAGTCAATTTATCAGCCGATTCCCGTTGCTCCGAATGAACGGATTCAGATTGACGGTAAAATCTATCGGACGCATTTCGGGGGAGAGAAAATTCAGCAAGTTCGTAAGGCTGATTTTCCGCAAGATTATCTGCCGAATTTTCGGCTTGGAGAAGGTGAAATTTTGTGGTCGCCCATACCCTTAGAAATTGGTGAGAATCTGGACGCAATCAAAGCCTTTTATGATTATGCGATAACAAAAGCTAAATTATTGCCGTATTTTAGTTTAGCTAATGATATTCCGACAATTTTAGTCCGACCAACCGAGTTTGAAAAAACAATTTTGTATCTCGTCATCAATGAATCCGCCAACAGCGAACTTATCGAATTAACGCATTTGCCGACGAAAACTACGATAAAATTTAATTTGAATGCAGGGCAAACTAATTTGATTTTTATTGATAAAGCGACAGGAAAAGTTTTGAGTAGTTCCCGAGAAACCAAGTGAAATTCCATAAAAAACCAATTCGCGTCCAATCGCGTTTATTTGCGAGCTTATTGATTTTTGCCTTTGCTTTTTCGATTTACGCCCAAGAAAATCTTGTGTTTGAAAGCGGAAAAGACGGCAATGCAACTTATCGAATTCCCGCGATTATCAAATTAAAATCAGGAAAACTGCTCGCTTTTGCCGAAGGTCGCCGAAAAGGTGCGGGCGATTTTGGTGATGTCAATATCGTTTTGAAAATGAGCAATGATAATGGAAAAACTTGGTCAGTAATGCAAAATGTGGCGGAAAACGGCGAATTGCAAGCTGGAAATCCTGCGCCGGTTGTTGATTATTTCGACAAAAATTATCCGAATGGAAGAATCTTTCTTTTCTACAACACAGGAAATAACACTGAACAACAAGTCCGCAAAGGCAACGGTAAACGAGAAGTTTGGTATAAAACTTCGGTTGATGAAGGCAAAACATGGTCTGAGCCTGTCAATATTTCCGCTCAGGTTAAATTGTCCGATTGGCGTTCGTATGCGAACACGCCCGGACACGCTTTGCAAATTAGGAAAGGCAAATTTAAGGGGCGAATTATCGTGCCGTTCAACTATTCGAAAGGTGAGCCTGAAAAAGATTTTTCCGACTATATGGCAACAGCTTTTTATTCGGACGATCACGGCAAAACTTTCAAAATCAGCAATGATGTTGGCATCAAAGGCAGCAATGAATCAACTGCTGCCGAATTGCCGAACAATTCAGTTTTGCTCAATTCGCGCAATCAAAAAGGCGACGAAAAATTTCGGCTTTTTGCCAGAAGTCAAAATGGCGGCGAAAGTTGGAGCGAAGTCGGATTTGATAAAAATTTGCCCGATCCCGTTTGCCAAGGAAGTTTGCTGAATATAACTGAGAAAATTATCGCTTTTTCCAACAATGCTGACCAGAAAAATCGCAACAATTTGACTTTGCGAATTAGCTTCGACGAAGGCAGAACTTGGAAACAGAGTTTTTTGGTTGACGGCAAAGAAAACCTCAGTCCAAACGAAGATTACACCGCATATTCCGATCTTGTTTTAATTGATAAAAATCACATCGGAATTTTGTATGAAAAAGAGGATTATAAAAAAATCGTTTTCAAAATTATTAAGTGGAAGTAGAATGCAAAAATTTGATGGTTTTACGTTCTCTCATAGTCAATAATCCGTTTGAGATTTGACAATTAACTTTATGAAACAGAAGAGTTTTTTACTATTAATGTTGGCGGTGTTGTTTTTAACATTTGCCGGAACTACCAACTTTGCTCAAAATAAATCGTTTTCGCAGCCAAAACGTCTGCTTTTGCTTGGCGACACGCCCGAAGAAACAAACGAAAATCCGCGTTTGATGAAGGAATATTTTTATCCGATCGGTTGGTCGAAAGACGGAAAGTTTGCCTATTATCTCGAACCGCCCGATGAGGCTTGCGGATGTTATTTTGGTGAAATTTACATCGTTGACCTGAGAACCGACAAAGTTTTGTGGACGAAAAAGTATGAAGGCGATATGGAAAAGCCTGAAGATTTGAAATCAACTTGGAAAAAATTTCAAAAACTGTTTTCGCAAAAATTGAATCAATACAAGATCCAAGCGGGTAAAACTTTCACACTTTTAGGCGAAGCGTTCGAGGCAAACGGCGATTCTTTCAAAATTGATTATTTCGCAGACGTAAATTTGGACGAAGACCCTTATAACTCGAAAGGAAGCATCACGGTTAAAATGGTTTCAAATAAAAAAGGGAAAAAAAACCTTTACCAAAAAACATTCAAAGGGGAAAATAATGCGGGAATTTTGGGTTCAAGTCTCGGTGGAGTTTTGAAAAGCCCTTTTGAATCAAGAGTTGCCGTAATTCGCGTTGACACACAAAGAGGTTGGGAAGGACCTCCGCACGTTACAAAAATTTCCGTGGTTGGTGCAGATTTGAATAAAGGATTTAAGTAGAAATTATTTGTAAACCAAATATTTATCCGTAATTGAGCCGTATTTTAGGGCAAAAACATCTTTTACATAATTCTGATAGACTTTCCAAGGGGCTTTTGAACCTTGTTTCGGTAGAACTTTTTCTGCCCGCAAAATGTAGTTTGCATCAAAATCCAAAAGCCGTTCGGTGTTTAGATTTTCGTGGTCAAATTTGGGTGTGCAAACTGCATAATTATTCTCTTTCATATAGTTAAGAACGCGAGTTACAAATAAACAATTGAGGTCGCATTTGAGCGTCCACGAAGCGTTTGTGTAGCCGATTGCAATCGCAAAATTCGGCATATCACTGAACATCACGCCTTTGTATGCATGAATTTGCGAAGTATCAATCGTTCTGCCGTCAACCGCCAATTTCATTCCGCCGAAAAGCTGAACTTCCAATCCGGTTGCTGTTACGACTATATCGGCATTCAAAGTTCCGCCCGAATCCAACGCAATTCCATTTTCGGTAAAAGTTTTAATCGTATCAGTGACGATTTTTGCCTTTCCGTTTTTAAGTGCCAGGAAGAAATCGTTATCGGGAACGAGACACAAACGCTGATCCCACGGATTGTATTTGGGGGAAAAATTCTGTTCCTCGTATTTTTCGCCAAGCTGTTTTTGGACGGATTTTTTAAGAAAGTTTTTGATAAAATTTGGATATTTGCGCGAAACTTCATAAAAACCCAAACCAAGCAAAATGTTTTTCCAACGTGAGATCTGATGGGCAGTTTGAGCAGGTAAAATCTTTTTAAGAAAATTTGCGATGGCATCTTTTTGCGGCAAATTCATAATGTAACTTGGGGAACGTTGCAGCATCGTCACGCTTTTTGCTTTTTCCGCCAATTTCGGTAAAAGCGTGACAGCAGTTGCACCGCTTCCGATGATGACGATTTCTTTATCTGAATAATCCAGCTTTTCATCCCATTTTTGCGGATGGATTTTTACGCCTTTGAAATTTTCGATGTCGGGAAATTCGGGTTCGTAACCTCTTTCATAGTTGTAATAACCGCTGCACATAAAGAGAAATTTGCATTCGATTTTTTCGCTCGTTTCAGCCTGTTTGTCAAAAATTTCAACCGTCCACTTTTTCGCCTCAGAATCCCAACTTGATTCAACAACTTTTTTATTAAATTGGATATATTTGCGAAGGTCAAAATTATCAACCGTTTCGTTGATGTAATTCAAAATCGTTTGAGCGTCGGAAATAGATTGCGAATTTTTCCAGGGGTAAAAACTGAAACCAAAAGTATACATATCCGAATCGGAACGGATCCCCGGATAACGAAATAAATCCCAGGTTCCGCCGATTGCCGCACGACCTTCGAGAACGGTAAAACTCAATTCCGGGCATTTATCCTGCAAATGAAAAGCCGCTCCAATTCCCGACAATCCTGCTCCAACTACAATTACATCATAAAAAGTTTTATTCGTTTCCATCACTAATTTGTCCACAGATGCACACAGATTAACACAGATATAAAACGATTGATGATGCTTTCCAATAATTTTACAAAAATAAAAAACATCTCTGTTCATCCTGTTTATCTGTGGATAATTTTCTTCAGCTTAACACTATTCCAAATTAGGCTGAAAGTTCAAATTAAAGTAAAATTCAACTGCTATGAAACTTCAACCGAAACTCTTTGCGAAAAGTCTATTTTTTGCCTTTTTACTTTTTACTTTTTACTTAAATCTTTCTGCTCAAACCAGAGATTACACCAAATACGTCAATCCTTTTATCGGAACAGGCGGACACGGGCACACTTTTCCGGGCGCGACAGTTCCCTTCGGAATGGTGCAGCTTTCGCCCGATACCCGGATTGATAATTGGGATGGTTCGAGCGGTTATCATTATTCCGACAAAGATTTGATGGGATTTTCGCACACGCATTTGAGCGGAACGGGGATTCCCGATTACTGCGATATTTTGCTGATGCCGACGGTTGGCGAAGTGGATTTTAATAACTTCAAATCAACCTTTTCACACGACAACGAAAAAGCCGAACCAGGATATTATTCGGTCAAAATTGATAACGGAGTTTTTGCCGAGTTGACGGCGACAAAACGGGTTGGATTTCATCGTTTTACTTTCCCGAAAAGCGACAAAGCGAACATTGTTTTGGATTTGAAATGGCGTGACAGAGTTTTGGATTCGTCTTTAAAGATTGTCGGACATAATCGGGTTGAAGGTTTTCGCCGTTCAAGCAGTTGGGCAAAAGACCAAATCGTTTATTTTTCGATAGAATTTTCCGAGCCTTTTAATGATTCAAAAATCATTGTTGACAACAAAGTAGCAGAAAATGACCCTTTTAGAGATGCAAAAGGCAAAAATCTAAAGTCATCATTAACCTTCAAAAACTTAAAGAAACCTCTGCTCGTCAAAGTCGGAATTTCTGCTGTTTCAATCGAAAATGCCCGTCAAAATCTCAAAGAAGAATTACCCGATTGGAATTTTGAAAAAGTTCGTCAAGATGCAAAAAATGCCTGGAATAAAGAACTGAGCCAAATCGAAGTAACTGACGAAAACCAAGATAATTTAACCAAATTCTACACCGCCCTTTATCACACGAAAATTCAGCCGAATATTTTTCAGGATGTGAACGGCGATTATTTGGGACTCGATAAAAAAGTCCACAATGCGCCGAAAGATACGCATTACACGATTTTTTCGCTATGGGATACTTTCCGCGCGGCTCATCCGCTTTACACGATCATTGACGAAAAACGCACTGTTGACTTTATCAATACTTTTATTCGTCAATACGAACAAGGCGGACGGCTCCCTGTTTGGGAACTCGCAGGCAATGAAACCGATTGTATGATCGGCTATCATTCGGTTTCGGTCATCGCCGACGCAATGGCAAAAGGCATCAAAGGTTTTGATTACGAAAAGGCTTTTGAAGCGGCGAAACATTCGGCAGAACTCAACCATTTCGGACTCGAAGCCTACAAAAAACGCGGCTATATTTCGATGGAAGACGAAAATGAAGGAGTTTCCAAAACGCTCGAATATGCTTACGATGATTATTGTATCGCAATGATGGCTAGAGTTTTGCTCAAAAAAAATGAAGGCATTGGCAAAGGCTTGTCGGAAGATTCGCTAAGCCGAAGCTATGCTACTGATTTTGAGAAATATGCCAAACGTGCCGAGTCATACAAAAATCTTTTCGACTCCGAAACAGGTTTTATGCGTCCGCGTCAAAATGGCGGTTGGGTTTCGCCTTTCAAACCGAATGAAGTAACGTTTCATTTTACCGAAGGCAACAGTTGGGTTTATTCGTTTTTCGTTCCGCAGGATATTGGGGGATTGATTGATCTGCAAGGCGGAAAAGAAAATTTTGCTAAAAAACTGGACGAACTTTTTTCAACTGAAGACAAACTTGAAGGACGCGAACAGCCTGATATTACAGGACTTATCGGACAATATGCACACGGGAACGAGCCTTCGCATCACATCGCTTATCTTTATAATTACGCCGATCAGCCCTGGAAAACTCAGGAATTAGTCCACAAAATTAACACAGAATTTTATAAAAATGCTCCTGATGGATTGATCGGCAATGAAGACTGCGGGCAAATGTCAGCTTGGTTTATTTTGAGCAGTTTGGGTTTTTATCAAGTTTCTCCGCCGGACACGATGTATGACATCGGCACGCCTCTTTTCAAAGAAGCGAAAATTCACCTGCAAAACGGAAAAACTTTTACAATTAAAGCTCCAAATGTTTCTAACAAAAATATCTACATAAATTCAGTAAAATTGAATGGAAATCCGCAAAGGATGTTTTCCTTTTTTCATAGTGATTTGATGAAAGGCGGAATTTTGGAACTTGAAATGAGCGATTTACCGAATAAAAATTGGGCTGTGTGGAATTCCGCACGCAGAATTGGTTTTGGTTCTACCGCCGTTCCGATTATTGAATCCAAAGAAAGAGTGTTCAAAACATCAACTGAAGTTTTAATCAAATCTAACTCAAAAAACGCGAAAATCCTCTATTCAACAGACGGAAGTGAGCCAAAACTTGCATATAATCAACCATTTACAATTGATAAAACTACAACTATCAAAGCGGTTGCAGTTAATTCTAAAGGCGAAAAGAGTCAAATTGTCGAATCCAAATTGCTACGCTTGCCGCACGATTGGTCAGTGCAGCTATTTTCAAAATACAACCGTCAATACACGGGCGGCGGGGATCAAGGATTAATTGACGGAATTCGCGGAACGACCAATTTTGCATCAGGCGAATGGCAAGGTTATCAGGCTCAGGATTTTGTGGCTGTCATTGATTTACAACGCCAAACGGAAATAAAACGCGTTGGTGGCGGATTTTTGCAGGTTGCGCGAAGCTGGATTTGGATGCCGACCAAAGTTGAATTTGAAGTTTCTAATGATAACGTAAATTGGAAAAAGGTAGCTGAAATCAAAACCGATGTTGCGCCCGAAGATATGAAAGAACAATTCAAAGATTATGTTCAAACGATTTCTCCGGTTCGCGGACGTTTTGTGCGGGTGAAAGCCACTAATCCCGGCAAAATTCCGTCTTGGCATCCTGGCGCGGGCGGCGATGCTTTTATCTTTGTGGACGAAATTATTGTTGAGTAGTTGGTAATATTTTTTTTCCGAATTAAAATGGAGGATTGCAATTCAACTTTATGACCAGCAATCCTTTATTTTTATTTCCGACTGCCGAAATCAATGCCGAGTTTAATATTCAATCTCGCGGAACTCGTAAATTTCAAGGGCAAATTCCCGATTTGGTCGAGAACCTCAAATCTCAGGGTTCAAGTCAGTTTGTCTTTCAAACTCACGGTATGGCAGACAGATTTTCCGAAATTTTGCGGGATTATGAAGTTGTAATTGATGCAAAAAATTTAGTTCACGGTCATTTATCTAACGGTTTTGAAATTCCAAGTCTTAAAGTCTCCTTTCAAACCGAATCTGATATTTTCGGACAAGCTTCACAAATCGAGAATCAAAGATCAAAGGTCAAAAATCGAAAATCAAAAACCAATCTTGGCGCATTTATTTCCGATTTCCGTGACCTTAAATCGGGGGATTTTGTCGTCCATGTTGATCACGGTATCGGGCGTTTTGAATCTTTGCAAACAATTGAAACCAATGGTGTTGAGCGAGAATTTATGCTCCTCATTTATGCCGATAAGACCAAATTATTTGTTCCGGTTGAACGGATGGATTTGGTTTCGCGCTACAGTTCGGGCGAGGCGACTGCCCCAACTTTGGACAAGCTCGGCGGATTGGGCTGGCAAAAAACTAAAGCCAAAGCCAAACGTGCAATGCGGGATATGGCGGACGAGCTTTTGCGCCTTTATGCCGAAAGAAAATTGGTGCAAGGATTTCCATTTTCAGCGGATTCGCCCTGGCAAATTGAATTTGAAGACGCATTTCCTTACGATTTAACCCCCGATCAGTCATCTGCGGTGGAAGATGTCAAAGGCGACATGGAAACCGCAACCCCAATGGATAGATTAATTATCGGGGATGTTGGCTACGGAAAAACCGAAGTGGCAATGCGGGCGGCATTCAAAGCCGTGATGGATGGGAAGCAAGTTGCAGTTCTCACACCAACTACGGTTTTGGCTTATCAACACGCCGAAACTTTCAAAAAACGCTTCGCAGCTTTCCCCGTCACTATTGAACTTTTATCCCGTTTTCGCTCGGCAAAAGAACAGAAATCCGTGGTTGAAGCTACTGAAAAAGGTTCGGTTGATATATTGATCGGAACCCATCGAATTTTGTCGGCAGATGTCAAACTTCCCAAGCTTGGATTAATGGTGGTGGACGAAGAACAGCGTTTCGGAGTCGCGCATAAAGAAAAATTGAAGCATCTGAAAAAGAAAATTGATGTGCTAACTCTTTCTGCCACACCAATTCCGCGAACTTTGAATATGTCGCTGATGGGAATGCGCGATATGTCCGTGATCGAAACTCCGCCGCGTGACCGCTTGGCAATCAATACCCAAGTCGTTCAGTTTTCCGAAAACGTCATCAAATCTGCCATCGAACTTGAACTTTCTCGTGACGGACAAGTTTTCTTTATCCACAATCGAGTTGAAACAATTTTTGCCATCGCTGCGCATCTGCAAAAAATCGTGCCACACGCCAAAATTGTAGTTGCTCACGGACAAATGAACGAAAAAGAAATGGAACAAGCCATTTTGGATTTTGTTGACCGAAAATACGATGTTCTGGTCGCCACGACTATTATCGAAAACGGCATTGACATTCCGCGAGCCAATACAATTATCATCAATCGTGCGGATACTTACGGACTTTCTCAACTTTACCAGCTTCGCGGTCGTGTCGGGCGTTCAAACAAAAGGGCTTATGCTTATTTGGTGATTCCGCCGGAACGTGAGCTTTCCGATATTGCGCGGCGCAGACTTTCGGCAATTCGTGAGTTTTCGGAGCTTGGGGCAGGTTTTAGAATTGCGGCTTTAGACCTTGAGATTCGCGGTTCGGGAAATATTTTGGGCGGACAGCAATCCGGTCATTTAGATGCTCTTGGATTTGATCTTTATACCAAAATGTTGGAAAGAACGATTCGTGAAATTCGTGGTGAAGTGATTGAAGACGAATTGAGCGTTTCGATTAATATGGGAATTGACGTTTCCATTCCCAAAGATTACATTGCCGAAACTTCTCAAAGACTGCGGACTTATAAGCGAATTTCTTCCGCCGATTCCGAAGAAACTTTGCGTAAAATTTACTCGGAACTTTCGGACAGATACGGTAAAATCCCTGAATCGGTCGAGAACCTTTTTGAATATGCCCGACTTAGAAAATTAGCGGAGGAGATGCGAGTCGTTTCAATTGACAAAACCCCGGACGGTTTTGCAATCAAACTTGACCAAAATGCACAGGTTTCGCCGGAAAAATTAATGGGATTTGTGCAGCAAACTGGGGCAAATTTTACCCCGAACGGAATTTTACGGGTTAGTTCCAAAGCACAGGTTTTAGAAGCCGCCCGAGAGGTGCTGAAAATTATTTCCATAAATGGATAAAATCACAAAAAACTCTTTTCTTTTTCTGTGTTTTAGTTAATAATTTATTATTCGCAATATTGTTACTCAATAAGTCGAGAGGCTCATTATCGAAAACATTCTCCAAAATCGCTATGAAATAGTTAGTCAGCTTGGTCGCGGCGGAATGGGTGCTGTCTACCTTGCCAAGGATCTAAGGTTTGAAGACTCATATGTTGCTCTTAAAAAGATAACCATTGAGTTTGATAAATTAGACGAAAAGCAGCAAAAACTTTTTAAAAGCGCATTTGAACGCGAGGCTAATTTGTTAGCCAAATTAAGCCACGAATCAATTCCCCGGGTGACTGATTATTTTAGTGAATCTGACAGCCAATATCTGGTCATGGAATTGGTTGATGGTGATGATCTGGGAGCGTTATTAGCCAAACAAAAAAATAAAAGATTTGCTGTCAAGGAGGTTTTGGACTGGAGTTTTCAAATACTTGATGCGCTTGACTATTTACACAATCAAAATCCGCCGATTATCCATCGGGATTTAAAGCCTGCAAATTTGAAACTTACTTCGCGCGGAAGAGTTAAATTGCTGGACTTCGGAATTGCTAAGGGAACGGACGGAAAAAGTAATAATCACACTACTATCACCAATCACACTTTTGTCGGCGCAACTTTAAATTACTCTCCGATTGAGCAGCTTTTTCGGGTGATTGATCCAAACTATCGTGATTTTATCATTGAAAAATTTGCAGACAAGGCAATAAATGTTCTCAATCAAAATGCAGATACCCGAAGCGATACCTTCGCACTTGGCGCAACTTTTTATCATTTAACGACCGGCGTCCTGCCCAACGATGCGTTAAAACGGGCACTTGATGTTTGGGGTGGAAAAGCTGACCCGCTGCAAAACCCGTCCCATTTAAATCCCGATATTTCACCTGAAATCTCCAATATTTTAATGAAATCTCTTTCCACTGATGTTGACGCTCGATATATGTCAGCCAAGGAAATGAGTAATGCTTTTCACGAAGCAGTTGCAGCCTCAAAATCTAAAAAGTCAAACAAAAAGAATTCGTTAGTTACTGAGTTTAGTAATTTTCCGATTCCGGCAAATCCGGATGAAACTCAACCATTTTTCCCGCAACAAATGGATTTGGGTGAGAAAACTCAGGTTGAAATCAATCCCGGCGTAAATAATGCAATAACTCAAGTTGAACCTTTGAGCCATCTTTCGCCAACTCCAAATGAGCCAGAAATGCTCATTCAGGATACACAGGTTGAAATAAAACCGGCGGCACAGGATACCCAATTAAATCCGGTAACTTTTACTCAGGAGCCGAAACTTGATAGTGCAACAATCGCTGAAAAACCGATTAATGATGAGGTTACCAGACTTCCGATTGCCAACAACGCAGATTTAACCGGAGTTTCTTTTATTAACAAAGTTTTGCCGGACGAAAAACCGTCTGAAAAGCCAACCGAACAATTTAAGATTCCTCCAGAAGTTCAGCGTGAACAAGAAAAACAAAATCAAAACAAAGCGGCGGCGGGATTATCAAAAAACAGTATTTTAGCTTTGGCTTCAACTGCCGGAGTCGGCTTCGTGATTTTGCTTTTGATTGCCGGAATAATAATTGTTCCCAAATTGATGGGTGATGGCGGAAAAGTTCCTGAAATAACCAATAAATCAGTGCCGACAGGTAATGCTAATAGTTATATACCTGCACCAACAGATTCCCCTGTATTTACTCCAACGGTTACATCACCTTCAACCCCAACCCCTGTTCCTACTGCGACCAAGCAATCAGCACCAAAGGAAACGCCTGCCCCTGCTCCGACCAAACAGGCAGCAGCTAAGGAAACGCCTGCTCCAACAGCGGCTAAACCAAAATGTCGCAGAGATCCAAACGATAAAAGCGATGCTTGCGTATTTGAAGGTAGGTGCAGACAGATTTGTAACTAAAATCAATTAAATGCTAAAATTGCAGAAATTTTTTTTCGGAAAGTGCTTGGTCCTAAAATAAAAAGGGTTGACTGTCCTTTTAAATCGTTTCAACTAATTTTATGAGAAAAGGCTTCCTTAGTTCAATTTTCGTTCTTCTCATTCTCTTTGGATTATTAGCTGATTCTGCAAGCCTTTTTGCCCAAACGCCTCCTTTAACCATCGTAAATTTAAAAACTGCTTTAAAAGCTATCCGTCAAAAGCAACTGAATATTACCTATAACGAATTAATAGAGAGGATACGAAATCGAAAAGTTGACTTTAATTTAACCTCGAGCCGGGAAAGTGAATTAATTAAAGCCGGTGCACCTCAGGAAGTAATTGATGCAATCCGGGAAAATGGTCCGGAACCGGTTGAAACCAAACCTTTTACCATTGTAGATATTTTTCGGTCATTGAAAAAAGGAAAAGCTCCCGATAAACAGAAATCTCTGATTTCACAAATTCAAACCCGGAAAGTTAACGGAAAATTAACTAACGAAGAGGAAGATTATTTTATTGATGATGGTGCAACCAATGAGTTGATTGCTGCTATAAAAGACAATCCAGTCGGTGCTGAACAGATTACTGTAACTCCATCCGATCCAATCAAAACCGTTAAAAACTCAATTGGCATGGAGTTTGTTCTTTTGAAAAAAGGCTCATTTTCAATGGGATCTGATTTAGCGGCTGATGATGAAAAACCAGTTAGAACCATTACTTTTTCTCAGGATTTTTATTTAGGAAGATATGAGGTTACTCAAGGTCAATGGCAGGAAGTAATGGGTGATACGGAAAAAAAATTGGCTTTGGCAAATGTAGTTGACTATTCACAAGGAGATAATTTTCCAATCGTCTGGGTAAGCTGGGATGAAGCAAAATTGTTTATTTCTAAACTTAACGAAAGAAACGATGGTTTTGTTTATAGTCTTCCGAGCGAAGCCGAGTGGGAATATGGATGCCGTGCCGGAACAAATACCAAATACGCATTTGGCGACACAATAACTTTGGATCAGGCAAATTTTAAGAACTTTTTTGCGGTAGAAATCCCAACAATTGACACTCCTGATAAAGATATAAATATGATCCGGGAAGTTGGTTCTTACAAACCGAATAGATTCGGCTTATTCGATATGCACGGAAATGTCTGGGAATGGGTAGAAGACACATATGGTTCTAATTATAAGGGCTTAAAACTAGACGGAACAGCCAACACAAAGGGAGACACTGAACTGAGGGTTATGAGAGGCGGGAGCTGGGCTACCGGGATTAATTCTTATTTGCGGTGTTCCGCCCGATACTCCGATAAGCCTGAAAAACAAAGTAATCAAATTGGATTTCGGGTTGTAGCTCGTAAAAAATGATTTTCAAATTCGGGTTGAGTAAAAATGAAAAAATTTTACCAAATTTTATTTTCTTTAGGGTTTGCAGCATTTTTAGCTTATTCTTTTGGAACTTGGCAGGCTATCTCGGCACAGGAAAAACCTCTCGACTATCTTGAAATTCAACGAATCTTATTAACACCTGTCCCAAATGATCAGTTTCCTACAAAAGGTGATCGGGATAAATTTCTGATAAACGAAATTTTAAGAAGAAGAGTTACTGATCAGCCTCCATTTACTGATGATATTAGAGATCAATTAAAAAAAGCCGGGGCAACCGAATTTTTACTTAATACAATTAAAACAAATATTAAGAAAACCAATCCCCCGCCTACTCCAATACCTTCGACACCTACACCTACGCCAACTCCCGTTCCGACTCCAACGCCAACTCCTACACCGACACCGACACCGACACCTACGCCAACTCCTATTCCAACACCCGAAGTAACTGCAACTCCTACACCGGTTGAAGAGTTACCGAAAACTCCTTATACAATTAAAGAAATCAACAGCGAATTGGACAAAAACAATAGTTCAGAAAATCAAAAAGAATTGATCAGGAAAATTGAGATCAGAAAATTTAGTGGGACACTTACTCCTAATCTGGAAGAATTTTTGAGGATAGATGGAGCAATTCCCGAATTAATTGATGCACTTAAGAAAAACAATGTAAATCTTTCGCCTGCTTCCGCATCAATCTTAACTGAATTTGTAAATTATTTTTACTCAATAATTTCGGATAAATTTGGTGAATGAAAGGTTAGCTTTCTTCCAAAATAATTTTAATAATCGGTGCAATCCCCCAAATCACCATCCTGGCAAATAAAAAGGTTCGGAGAATATTCTTTAGTTTGTTTCTTGACGGCTTGCCATAATTTTGAGTTGCCATAAGTTTCTTTTGTCCAACCAAGTTTTTTACGGTTGCGCCAAACAAACTCATACGCCGATTTTTCATCTGCTCCTTTTAGATGCTGAGCTTCATGCAACAATACTGCGGCTCTTTCAACATCATCCAACGGATAAGTAAAAAAATCAGGATAAACAGTCATAATTTCAAAAGGAAAATTTGTTGCCGCATAAGCATTTTCTTTTTCGACCGAAGCATTGAGCCAATTATCGTTACTGCGAATCGCAGCCAGATAATTCAATAAAAATGCTTCCTGACTAAAGCCTTTCGTTTCTAATACCTGTATAGCCGCATTAACTTTCTGTTTTTCATTAAATTGAAGTGGAGCAGAAGTAAAAATTAATGAAAGATAAAAACCCAGAATCGAAAATAAAAGCACAACCATACAACTGACAACCCGCCAAATAATCTTGGTTTTTACCGATTTCGGCTGATTTTCGGTTGTGACCTGCTTCATTGGGTAACTTTTTAGGTCAAATTCGCAACGGCGGCAGTTTTCCGCTTCTAAAAAGTTGATTAAATTGCAATTAGGACATTTTTTATTCATTACTTTCAAGTTTCGTGAAGAAAACGAACACTATATTTAAAAAACTGGAAAAGCCCCTGAAATTCCAATGTTTTTTAAAGACAAAGAAACTTTACGTTGTTTTTCTGCATCCAAAGTTGCATTAACCAATTCGGAAGATTAAGATTTCTGAATGGAATTCAGTCATACCTACAAAGGAGTTACCCAGGTGAAATTTATTTACTCCGCAATTTTTATAGTTGCTTTAATTATATGCTCCAGCTTGCCGTCTTTTGCACAGGAAAACGAACCAGTTGTTATTGACGAAGTAGTTGCACAAATAAATGATGGTGTTTTAACGCTGTCCCGCATCAACCGTGAGATGAAAGAGCTTGAAAATGCTTTGGTTCAGCAAAACAAAAAGACCGCCGAAGCCGCTAAAGCAGAAATTGAAGGTAAAAAAGGCGAGTTTATTGCCGGATTAATTCAGGAAGAGTTATTGATCCAAAAAGGTAAAGAACTTGGTGTTGAACAGGATGTAGATGCCGAAATCAACAAGCGTTTTATTCAAATCATGAAGGAGCAAAACATCAAAACTCTCGAAGCTCTTTATGCTTCGCTTCGGGCTCAAAATTACAATGTTGATGAGATCCGGGAAAACTGGCGCAGAGAAATCACGAAAGATCTGGTTCTCCAACGTGAAGTTGATTCCAGAATTTATTACGGTTGGACAGGCAACGAAATCCGGAAATATTGGGAAGCTAACAAAGTAAAATTCACCAAACCGGAAAAGGTGACACTTTCCGAAATCTTTTTGAATTATGCGGGTCGGGATGAAAATGCGGTTAAAGCAAAAGCCAAAGATCTGGTTGACCAGCTCCGCAAAGGTGCCAATTTTGACCAGTTGGTTCTGGCAAATTCCGACCGTGATGATGTTCAGCAAACCAAAGGTAAAGTCGGAACATTTACCGTCAACGAATTAACCGAAAAATTGATCGGACCGATCAAAGGCACAAAAACAGGTGGATATACCGATCCAATCGAGGTAGAAGGCGGAATTGAGATTTTGCGGATTGATTCCCGTGAAGAAGCCAGCCAGGAATCGGTTTTTGATGAAGATCAGGTTCGTCGGGCAATGACCTACGAAAAAATTCCTTCTGAACGAAAAAAATATATTGTTGAACTTAAGAAAGATGCCTACATAGAAATTGCCGAAGCCTATCGTGCTTTGATCTTGCCTTATTTGAATAAGGACGATACTACGGCTGAAGCGACCAAAACCGATAAATAATTATTCTCTTAATAATTTTTAGGCTGAACGGCAAACCGATTAAGGCTTGCTTTTCAGCCTAAAATTTCTTTGATGGCATTCTCAAAACTCAAAATCTTCTTTTTCGCCCTTTTCACATCGGGATGTTCGTCGCCTAAACGGGTTTGTAATGCCCAATAGTCTGTTTCAAGTTCATTTTTCCGCACCATCAATTTTCCTAAAGCAAGCGTCAATTTTACTGCATCAGTTTGAATCAATAATTTTTCTAAATCTTTTTGGATCAAACCCAATTCGTGATTTGCTTCTTTTACTTTCGGATAATCCTCTTTGTAAGTGACCAAAAGACTTTCAACTTCTGATTCTAATTCCACCTTTCGTAGTAAAAGTTCGGCATAGGCTGGCGATGATTTTACTGATTTGGAAGCTGCAGACAGAGAATTTGCCGTAGTCTTATCAGTTTGTGCAAATGATGCCAAAGAAAAAAATACCACTAAACATAAAGCCAAGATCAATTTTTGTAAATTCATAACCAAACCTTCCTCGTTTTAATTTCTAATTAAATCTAATTTGTTTCAATTTCAAAAGAATTTGCAGGTAATGCCTGATTATAAGCAAATGAATTGATTCCAAATTTCCATTCAAGATCAAGATTCTTTTTGGCATTTATTTGAGTTGGCGAGTTATTGTAATAAACGTATTTTAAGGAATATTGGCTAGGCAAAGTTAAACCGCCTAAATTTTGAAAATTTGAGAATTCCTCAATTATTTGAAAACGATCTGAGCTTTGTCCTGCCGAGTTATCAATTGTCGTCCCTTGTCTGGCGGCGATCAGTTTAAAATATTCTGTTCTGATGTGGTGAAATGTCTGTTTATCAAAAAACATTTTAACTTCTAAATCAAATCCTCCTTTGGGAAGGTATTCAATTACATAAGTCTCCGTATCACCTATCTTTTTTGTGCCAGCCGGGGTAATTTTTGCCTGTCTTTTATTGACATCATTTAGTGCCCAGGAAGAAAACAACTCTCCGCCTAATAAACCCTCTTTTAAGATAGATTTATAAGATAAAATGAAATCACCCAACATCGAGTATGAACCCGGTTTGGTAAATGCAACCTGCGTTTTTTCGCCATTATAACTGAATTTATCTTGAGGATAATCGTTAGATTGGAGAAGTATTCCCCATAGATTTTTTTCCCCTTCCGAAGCAAAAACTGCATTACCTGTCACCGTAGTTGCCGAACCTTTATACATAAATTGGACAGAAGATGTCAGCAGTTGATTGGTAATCCCGGCGCGTTTAGCTTTAGTGCCGATAGAGTCCAGATGTTTAGAAATGATCTCACTTACGGTTAAATTGTCAGCCGCAATAACCGAAAGGGTATTAATCAACACAATAATAAAAGTAAAAATATATATAGTTCGTTTTTTCATAAATGTTCTAAATCCTTGTATTAAGCCAAAATTATTTGTCATTTGATTTTAAGCTAATGCTCTTTATTAAAAGCCAAGGTAAAATAATTTTTCGGCAAATTTTATGAGGCTTTTATAATCCTGCAATTATTCGGCATTTACATCAAAAGAATTTGCTTCCAGATTTTGGTTAAAAAGAAAATTTGAAAACTCAAATTTCCATTCAAACTCATTTGTTCCGCGTCCATCCAGTAAAAGATGAATTCGATATTTATGCGGCAGAGTTAATCCGTTTTCCACTTTATAATCCGAAAAATCCTCAGTTAAAATTTGTTTTGATTCTAATTGTTGTGATGATTGCTCCGGCGTTTTACCCTGAGCCGCCGAAAAAGTTTGCCGATATTCAGTGCGAAGGTGTTGAAAGTTTTGGGCATCAAAATAGAGTTTAATTGTCGAACTAGAACCCCGGCGCGGAGAATATTCCAACACATAAACTTCTCTTCCATCAAGTTTTTTCTTTCCGTTACTGTTTAATTTTGCATTTCTGGATTGAATATCAAATAATGCCCAGGACGAAGAAAGAGTTCCGCCAAACAGCCCTTCACTAAAGACTTGTTTGTTGCTGAAAATAAAATTTCCAAAGGGTGAGCGTAATCCGGGTGTAATAAAAGCGATTTCAACTTTATTCCCGTCAAAACTGACTTTTTCGGACGGATAATCAAGGGAATTGTATTTGGTTCCAAGCATCACTTTTCCGGCTTGGGAAACGATTACAGCGTTCCCAAAAGTTTTTGAGCCGCTATTGCGTAAAATAGAAAACTCGGAAACACCAATAGCTAATTGATTTGTAATTAGTTTGCGTTTATCTGCGGTTCCAATCGAATCCAGATGTTTGGTAAGTATTTCCTCAACGCTCAATTTATCATCTGCTTTAATGATTATAAAACTTGATAAAATGACAATTATAATAAAACAAACAGCAAAATAATTTTTCATTTTTTGATTTTTAAATACCACTTGCTACTTCACAAGTGTTTAAGTCTTCAACACTGAATGCGTCACAAGATTCTATTGCAGGAGTTTCAGCTTCGATTAAGCCGTCACCGTAACGATTTCCGGTGGCTAAAGTATTGAAGTAAATTCCGATATTGTCAAGAATTTCCTGAGCCGAATGCGAATGATACAGAGTTTGGCGAAATTGTGCGCCGCCAACCAAACCTTTTGTAAATTGTCCGGCAAGCTGTTTCATTTTGCCAAGTGCAACGATTTCCGGCATTTCTTCTTGTAAATAACCGAAAAATTCGAGCAAAACAGCCTTTTTTTCTTCAATATCCGGTTGGTAAGGTTCGCGTCCTTCGATAACGTCCTGAAATTGACGGAAAATCCAGGGATTTTGCATTGCACCGCGTCCGATTAAAACTCCGTCAACTCCTGATTCCTGCCATTTTTTGAACCCGTATTCCAAAGAGGTAATATCACCGTTGCCGGAAACCGGGACGCTAACAGCTTCCTTCACGGCTTTGATAACTTCCCAATTTGCCAAGCCTTTGTAACCTTGCTCTTTGGTGCGCCCGTGAACCTGAATATGTTCCACGCCGCATTGTTCCGCCATTTTCGCCGTTTCGATAGCATTAATGGTCGAATCACTGAAACCGATTCGCATTTTCAGTGTGAGCGGAATTGAGATGGATTTTTTGATTTCTTTTAAGATAATTTCCAAACGCGGCAGATCGCGCAACAGACCTGAACCTCCCCCGTGTTTGACGACTTTTGGAGCAGGACAACCGCAATTAACGTCCAGAATATCCGCACCGACCTCTTCTGCCATTTCTGCGCCCATTGCCATTCGTTCGGGCTGTCCGCCGAAAATCTGCACCGCAAACGGGCGTTCCGACTCGTCAAACCGCATCTGCCGTTTGGATTTCGGATTGTGGCGCGTCAAGCCTTCGACTGAGATGAATTCCGAAACAACCAGTCCCACTCCGCCGCGATTTTTTATTAAACGGCGAAAAGTATAATCCGTTACGCCCGCCATCGGGGACAGAATTAAAGGAGGATTTATTTCGATATTGCGAATTTTGAAAGGTTTCATTTCAAATTTATTTTACTTTTTCTAAATCAATAAAGAGTTTCATTTCACCGCCTCTGCGGAGTTTAATGGATTTTAACTTTTCCTTTGACCATTTTGTAAGTTTTTTACCTTTTGGGGTTTCAACTTCTACTCTATATTCTCCTTCTGGTAACTCAATGCTGAAATTACCTTGGTCATTACTTTTTGTGAAATAAGTTCTTTTTGGAAAATTCTTATCGTTAATGGAAATTTTTGCAATAGACGCGTCATCTGTAGTTTGTCCAACTCTACCTATTAAAAGAGCATTCTTTTTTAGAGGCAAAGCTTCCCGAAGAAAATCTATATCTTCCATTAGTTTTTTATGAAGAAAGTTCTCAAATTCTTTCATTCCATTAGTAGCGACATCTGTCATTTTTGACCTTAAACAATAGTTTGTCTCATAGATGTTCTTTTTCTCATTCTTTCGGGCATAAATAACATACTCATTGTTTTTGAAAAAAGGGATTGAAAAAGAACAATATCCAAATTCCCCTCCATCAACCTTGATTATTTCACCTTTCTTAACACCTGAAAAAGCCTCGGTAACCTCAAAAGTTTGAAATTCAGAGGTATTCATATATTGATTTTCTCCCTCTTTGATTTCAATTAAACCTTCAACCGCTTTTCCTATAAAAACTATATCGGCTAAGTTGTAAACTTCTTGCGGAGTATAGTCTACACAACTACAACCTCTTACTTGTTCAACATTTCCAAAAGAAATGATCAAAAAAATTGAAAATATTGAAATGAGAATTTTGTGTTTCATTAATTCACCAAAATTTTGGTTATATTTTACCAAATTTTACTTTCCAAAATCAGTTTGCCAATAGTTCTATTTTGTTTTTTCTGCAAATCTTCTGTTTCTTTGAGAGTTAAAATAATTTCTGAAGTGTTAGGTGTCAAAATGAAAACATCAGATTGAGCAAATCCAATTGGAATAGGTTCTTCATAATATTTCAGCGGCTTTTCCAATAAAATACCAACAATTCGATAAATCCGGTTTTCAAAACCGTTGAATATAAAAGTTCCTAACTTGTTCGTTTTTTTATTAAAACTAAAACCCTGGTCAAAAATCGAATCCTGCAAATTCACATAAACGTCCGGCACCGGTTTGCCTTCTTTGTTAATTACTTTTCCGGTAATTTTTATTTGCAATAGCGGTGGTGGAAGCTGAAAAGTAACTATTTTTAATAAACTTCGGCTTTTGACCTCAAAAATCTCCGCCTCTGTGCGTTTTTTTGTATTCGGAAAATAAAAGGTGGTGTAAGGGGCAATATCGCTCGGTTTATCATCAAAATTTATGCTCAAAGTATATTTTCCGTCAGGAACATCAAAGAAAGTAAATTTTCCTGAAATACTGCTGATTGCCATTAACTTAGGGTCAATTACAATTTTGGTAGAGCCAACCGGAACCAATTCGATTTCAGTATAAGACTGCGGTTTGCCGTTCGATTTTAGAAGTGTCCCGCGCAAAATTGCATTATTTCCGGTTTGCGAAAAGTTTGAGAATGAGAAGAGTAAGATAAAAGCAATAAGGAAAATTGTGAGTTTTATTTTCATAAAATCAAAAAGAAAAATCGTAAATTGCAAACAATTTTAGCTTACAATTTACGATTCTCTGAAAAACTACTTGGTTGCTTTGCGAAGTTCAACGCCCGAAGCGACAAAAGAAACCTCCGTCACAGAGCCGTCAGCATTGCGATTGTTAAATTTGCTGCCGTCTTCTATCAAATGGTCAACTTCGGCTTTTGACAAAGTTTTGACCGTGAAAACGCCTTCCGCTTTAGCTTTCAGATTTTGCGAAGCGGCATTCAGGGGAATGAAAAACGCGTGGTCTTTCATTTTGATCCGAATTGATTTGGCTTCTTTTGATGGTGCAAGCTCCATCCAGCAGCCTTCCGCTTTGCAGGAACGAACCATCACGCCTTCGACCAAAACGGTTTTTCCTGAAAATTTGTCTGGCGTTGCCAAAATTTTGGCTAAATCAACTTTTTTAGCTTTACCGGTAAAATTGCCTCGTTTGATTGGAAAAGCGGTTTTATCGGTAATATCAGCCTGCATCGCTTTGGCTTTTTCATCCGGCTTTTCATCCATTTTCATTCCGCCCATTTCCTGCGCGAGGGTAACGCCGGCAAAGGCTAAACTTAAAATCGTTAAAATAAATAATTTTTTCATCGTAAGTTATTCTCCAAAAAGTATTTTTTAAGATTATAGCAAATTATTTGGCTTGATAGACAACCTTGCCGTCCATAATTGTTTGTAAAACTTTGACATCCCAGATTTTGACCGGATCAATTTTGAAAATATCATCCGACAAAATCACAAAATCAGCCAGTTTTCCGACTGAAATTGTTCCTTTTGCATTTTCCTGAAATTCGGCAAATGCCGAGCCTTGCGTGTAGGCGCGAACGGCTTCTTCGACGGTGATTTTTTGTTCAGGAAGCCAACCATTCGGATTTTTGTTGTCCAAAGTTCGTCGTGTCACCGCCGCATAAATTCCCCACATTGGGTTCAAGGGCGCAACAAACCAATCCGTTCCAAACGCCAAAGTTGCGCCGTTATCAAGCAATGAACGAAAAGCGTAAGTTCCTTTCAGACGCTCGGCATCCAATCGCTTAAAAGCCCAACGTCCATCATCAATGCAATGAAAGGGCTGCATCGAAGCTACAACTTTTTGTTTGCCAAAGTTTTTGATCGCTTCGGGTGTTAAATGCTGTGAGTGTTCGATCCGAAAACGCCTGTCGCGTGTGCCGTTCTCTTTTTCCGCATCAGCATAAATTTTCAAAATTTCATCGTTGGCACGGTCTCCGATAGCGTGAATCATAACTTGCAAACCGAATTTATCGGCATCAAGAACCTGTTTTCTAATGACAGACATTTCACTCAGAGGCAAGCCGACTGTATTTGGCGAATCCAAATAAGGCTTGTAAAACCAGGCAGTTGTCGAACCGAGCGAACCATCGGCAAAACCTTTCAACCCGCCAACCCGCAGCATTTCCGAGCCGAAATTTCTGGTTACGCCCACCCGTTGCCAGCGTTGCCAATCGCCAAGCGGAGAAACGGCAAAAATACGGGTTTTCAATTTTCCCTGCCGAATCATTTCCTGATAAACGCCGACATCAGTTCCCGCCGACATATCCTGAACGCTGGTCACGCCCAAGCTCGCGGCATAATTGGTAGCGGTTTCGAGTGCCTCCATTTTTTGCTCAAAAGACATATCGGGAATTGCCTGATAAATGTAACTTTGGGCATTATCTTTGAAAATTCCGGTCGGATTGCCGTTTGAGTCCCGAACAATCACGCCTCCTTCAACATCTTTCGTATTTTTATCAACTTTCGCCAGCTTCATTGCCAACGAATTCGCCAACGACATATGTCCGTCTAAACGGTTGATAAAAACCGGATTATCGGGCGTGACGGCATCAATCATCGCGGCAGTCGGCAAATTATTTGGAGTCCAATTTTCGTGATCCCAATTCCCGTTCAAAATCCAACGACCTTTCGGCAGTTTTTTGGCAAAATCGGCAATCCTCTGCACAAACTCCTGCGGCGTTTTGGCATCACGCAAATCTACACTCGCCAATCCCGCTCCACCGTCCAAAAAGTGAACGTGAGCGTCGTTAAATCCCGGTAAAACTAATTTCCCTTGGGCATCAATGACTTTGGTGTTTTTGCCAATTAATGATTTCGTTTCCGCATTTGAGCCGATTGCCACGATTTTATTGCCAATTACCGCGATTGATTCTGCATTGGGTTTGGTTTTGTCCATCGTGCGGACATTCGCGTTGATGATAACTAAATCAGCCGTTAAAGTTTGGGCGAAAGTTTGGGATTGAAAAAATAATACAATAACGAAAAAGATAGCAATGATTTTATTCATATTTTGACGAATGGTTTGTTAAGTTGATACAAAAATATTTTGGAATCCGCAATCTTACTTTAATTGAAGCGTCCGCCAACAACCCATTTAATTGTTTTTGCTACAGACATGGGAATTCCATCTTTTTCTTGTGGAAGAAATCTCATACGCAAAACTGTAAGTATCACATCCCGGCGAAAGTTGGGCATTAATTTTTCAAGAACTACAATTTTTGAAACTTGTCCGTGTTCAGAAAAAGTTATTCTTAAATTAACTTCTCCGCCCATAGTAAGATTGGCAGGGGCAAAACTGGAAAGTGTTATGGGCTGATAAATTATGAATAATGGCTCTGTTTGAGGATCAGAATTAGTTGACATTTTCGCATCATTCTTTACTTTTTCTATATTTTCCTCAAACTCAATTGGCGTTTGAGCTAATTTGGAGAATCGTGTGCCATTTTGATTAGTTGAAGTTTTCCCCACGGGTTTGAATATCAAGGAATTCAAAAACCGTCGGATAGCTGGAGTTTCACCTAAACGTGATGAAGCAGTCAATACATAAAAGTAATTATTTGAAAAAAAATATTGCTTCACTGAGTATTGGTTGTCGCCCTTATAAGCAACCTGTTCAATTTTGAATCCTCCTTTATTGATTTCAGATTCAACTTTTTTGTATTTTTGTTTGTAAAGAAATTCGGTTGATGCCTTTAAAGCCCTGATCTGATCCTTTTCATCAATCTCACTAAATCGTCTTTTGAAAACCTCAAAATTTATCAATGTATGTTCAAAATACGAATTAAATACAGTTAGCTCTGAGTGATCAACGCTACGACCATCTTTATCATAAAAAAAGCCATATTTCGTTGGAACTTCAATAGAGAATTCACCGTCATCACTTTGCACCCGCATCCATTCATCTTTTTGAGAACTTTGGGCAAAGGAAATTGTTGTTAGAAAGAGTAAGATTAAAATTGAAATTAATTTTTTCATATTTACAAGATTAGTCATTTTTGATTTTTTCCAAAGCCAATTTCAAAAAGGAATCGGAGACTGTTTCAAGAATTTGAACTTTATTTCGACACAAAATACTTTCGTGGTCAATTCGCACAATAGGAAATTCTCGCCTGCTTCGTGAAATATTTGTATCAAAGCAAATCGGGTCATAACTTCCATCATCAGGACGCGCAAATTGGATAAAACCGTCTTGCAATGTCAATTCAGAAATAAAACGATCCTTGAAAACGACAATACTCAAATTTTCGTCAGAATTATTGTTGGCAAAAAATAATAAACCATTATAATCAAACGAATTAAAAGAATAACGTGAAATCAAAGAATGAAAAGAAACAGGCAGCCGTTTCGGGAGATTTGTTTCAAACTCATCAATCCAATCAGACTTTGCTGTTCGTTGAAAATTGGTTTCGTGGGAATTTATGTTTTCAACAAATTTATCTATGATTTCGTGAACATTCATCTACCAACCCGTAACCAACAATCTGCTTGCCGATTTGACACTAATTTTTTGATATTTCGCGTATGCGCTTGCGGCGCGTGATTGAATTTGCGAATCGGTTTCGCCAAGCATCCAGCCTTCCAGCGCATCGTGCAGAATATAGGCTTCGGGAGCCATTAAATTTGAAGTCCAGAGCAAAGGCTTGGCGTTGGTCTTTTTCAAATGTTCGCCAAAATAATTGCGGCTCGCGCAAGCCAAAACGATAGCATCGCGTTTTGCTTCGTCTTTTTTAATGATTTCCTTTTCCAATTTGAAATCCATCAAGCCATCGTGTCCGACAAAAGCCACCAAATCTGCGCTTCCCAAAGTTTGAATTGTTTGATTATTGACCGTTACATTTTCCAGTATTTCGCCTGTAATTGCTGAGAAGAAATCGTTTATTGTTTCTTTCATTTTGCTGCCGCGATAGGCATCGGCAATCAGATAAACATTTTGGGTTTTATGTTTGAAAATGACTCGTTCCAGAACATTCTCCTTCGGATTCGCAATTGTGGCAACTTTTTGCCAGCTTGCAGATTTACCAAAATAGCTTTTGACACCGTAAGCCGCGCCCCAATAGAGATTTTTTTCGGTATCTTCGCCGTTTCCCAGATGTGCGGGAACAGGCACAATCCCTTGATTTACATTGTCGCAAAGTGCCACCAAAACGTGGATTACTCTGGCGTTATTTGTAATCTTGGCAATAGGTTCGGATTTTGGCGCAGAGATATTTGGTGATGTGTTACTAACTTGTGTTTGTGCGGTTGAACAGTTCCAAAAACAAAATAAAGCCAATAAAATTAAGAATTTGTTTGACATAAAACACCTCGTCACTTCAAACTAAAAATCAGGCGGATTATAGCACGGATGAAAGAAAAGCACATTCAGATTTTAGGCGTTTTTTTATCAATTATTTACGCTGTGTTTATCGTTTGGCTTTATGCGGTTGAACCGAAAAGTTTGAGCGAAGTCGGCACGAAAGTAACTGTCACCGCCGGGACTTACGAAATTGATAAAGCTAAATTTGATGAAGGTTTACGGCTGTTTCGGGCTGACAACTTCCCTGTCTCGCGTGACTTTTTTGCTCAAGCTGATCCCGAAAAACGCGATGCCAAAACTCAATTTTACATTGCCTACAGCTTTTACCGCCAAGGTTTTGGTAAAACTTACAATGACGATGCGCTTTTTAAACAAGGTTTGGAACAATTAAGCCGCGTTGACCCGAATTTCAAGAGCGATGATGCCGATTTGAAAATGAAAACTCCCGCCGAACTCAAAAACGAATTTACCGAAGGCTTGCAACTGACGGCTGATGATTTTAACCCTCTCAAAGTCCTTCGTGAACGCAAATAACACAAGATTTAACCTAAATTAATTTGGTGACTACTAAATATTGTGGTAAATTTTACCCATACTTAACCAAATTTTTCAATTTTTTAGTTTTAAACTATAAGCATTTTTCCAAAGGTTAAGATATTCAATACCAATATTAAAAAAGGAAACAAATTTTATGAAAAAGGTTTTTCAAGCGTTTAGCGGTCTTTTGATAGCTCTCGTTTTGTCTTTCCCGATCTTTGCTCAATCACAGGCAACTACAGGTTTGATTCAAGGAACCATAGTTGACCCGAACGGAGCAGTAGTTCAGGGCGCGACTATCACCGTTAAAAATAAAGGAACCGGTTTTGAACGCAACACAACTTCAAATTCAGATGGTTTTTTCAGTCTTCCGTTGTTACCATTGGGTGCATACACGGTCACAGCCGAAGCCAAAAGTTTTTCAAAATCAGTTATTGAAGGTTTAGAAGTTAATGTCGGTCAAACAACTTCGTTAAAAATCGAATTAAAAGTCGGAAGCACTGTTCAAACGGTTGATATTCGTGCCGAGGGCGAAGGTGTAGAGGTCAGCCGCACCGAATTAAACACTTTGATTAACGAAAAATCCGTTGACGGATTACCGATCAATCGCCGCGACTTTTCGCGTTTTGCTCAATTAACTCCGGGCGTTTCGATTGTTCAAGGTCCTGACGGTGACGAGCTTACCATCAACGGTCAAAAAGGTATCCAAAACAATCTTTCGATTGACGGTGCTGATGCCAACAATCCGTTTTTCGGTGAAAATCGCGGCGGTCAGCGTCCTGCCTTTACCATCAGTTTGGAATCCGTCAAAGAATTCCAGGTGGTTCCCGTCGGTGCATCTGCCGAATTCGGTCGCTCGAGCGGTGGATTCGTCAATGTGGTAACTAAATCGGGAACTAATGATTTTGCCGGTTCTGCCTTTCTTTATTTCCGTAATCAAGGACTTTCGAGTCAAAATCCTGATGCAGTTGCAGCAAATCTTCCAACCGAAGATTTTCGTAATTATCAAGTTGGTGCAAACATAGGCGGACCAATTAAGAAAGATAAAGCGTTTTTCTTTCTCGCGTATGAGCGCAATGACGGGATCAGCAAAAAACCAAATAGTATTAACGCAACTTTGGCAAATATTTTTGCAACCCGTTTTAATGATCCAAACGAGCAAACCACTATTGAACGCACCAATGATGCCGACGTTTTGCTTGGCAAAGTTGATATTCAATTGAACAATAACAATTTGCTCACATTGCGTCATAATTTTAGCCGCGCCGAACAAGTTAATGGAACTTTTGATGTTCCGACTTGGGGACGTAGTGCGAACGGACGCGAAACCAGTAAGTCAAATTCATTTATCGGTCAATTGGTTAGTAATTTTTCATCAACTTTGTTGAATGAGTTCCGTTTCCAATGGGCAAAAGAAGAACGTCCGCGTTTTTATGATGATAAAGATTTGCCTGATACAACCATCGGAACTTTTGACGGAACAATTTCCTATCGTTTTGGTCGCCCGTTCTTTTTACCGGTTCCATCGGATGATACACGACTTCAATTTACCGATAACTTTACCGTTATTCGCGGCAACCACACGATTAAATTTGGTGCTGATTTAAACCGCACCAGAGTTTCGCAAACCTTTATCGGATTTGCCCGTGGACGCTATATTTTTGCGGCGGGAACGATTGCCGATGCAATTACAGGTTTCCAAAATTACATCAACGGCACAAGCGCAGCCGCTTTGCAACTTTATTTACAATTTGCACCGATTGGCAACCGCACCATCGAACAAGCCGGAACTCAAGCTTATAACAACTTTGAACCTGGAATTTATGTTCAGGATAACTGGCAAGTTCGCCAAAATCTGACCTTAAATTTAGGTTTCCGTTGGGAAGGTCAATATCAACCCGATCCGATCAATGCTCCTTCGGCAACCCGCTACGGACAATTTTTGAGTGATCCGCGTTTTCCGTCAAATGGCACAATTCCTGATTTCAAAGACGGTTATCAACCACGTTTGGGGCTTTCCTGGTCACCGGGTAAAGACGGTAAAACCGCACTTCGATTTGGAGCAGGTTTATATTATGCCCGTATCCCCGGTCTGGTAGTTGCAGGTCCGCGTAACACAGACGGAGCAATTGCAGGAAATATCTTTTTTGCTAATTTCTTATGTGGTGGGGCAGGATTAGGAGGTTGTCCAACCTACCCCGGAATCGTTCCGACTGCCGGATTTACTCCTTTTAACCCCGGTATTGCAGTTTTTGCCCGTGATTTCAAAAATCCAAGAACTGTTCAATATAGTGCCAGCGTTGAACGCGAATTGGTTAAAGATTTGAACTTAACCGTTGCTTACAACTATGCCCATTCTACCCGTTTGACAACCTTTATCAATCGTGGCGATGGAAGATTATATCCGGGTGGGGTTTCCCCGTTTGAAAAAGCAAATGGTTCAGGCGTTGGTGAAATCCGTTCAACCGAAAGCGTTGGAAAATCATTATTCCAAGGTTTAACTTTTGCTTTGAATAAACGCTTTTCAAATCGTTTCCAATTCCAAGCCAATTATTTATTGAGTTGGGATAAATCGAGCGATGACAATGAACGCGACCCGTTCACTTTCCGTTATGCCGATCCGCGAAACTATTTGACACCCGAATACAATTGGTCTGACCGTGACCAACGGCATCGCTTTAATGCGTTTGCAGTCTTTAATCTGCCCTACGACATTAGTCTTTCGCCGATTATCCAAGCACGTTCAGCCCAACCGACCAATGCCGCAAATCGTTCGACGACCTTTCCAAACATCGGTTTAAGAAATACTGCCAGACTCCAAAATGAATTTTTCAGTTTCGATTTCAGAGCCTCGAAAGTGTTCAAATTTACCGAAAAAATGTCGTTAGAAGCGATTTTTGATGCATTCAATATCTTCAATAATCGTAACCAACGCAGTTTGCCGCGTCCGTTGACCTTTAACTTTGACGGAACGGTCACAGCCGGATTTGGTGAACCGCGTCAAGCTCAATTGGGAGTTAGATTTAAGTTCTAGGAATGAAAATCCAACCCCCTTAACTTTTGATTAAACTTAATTTTGCTTCTGTTGATGCAAAATTGGGTTTTAATTTCCTAATAAAAAAAGGAAGTGATTTTACAATCAGCTTCCTTTTTTTATTTAAAATCTGAATTTGTTTTTTAGTTACTGAGTGGAGTTCCAATATTGGAGCAAATATTTGGACTTGTAGAGATTGTTCCGATTGTTGTCCAAGAAACTGATGCGTCAGTATATTTTATAACCCCTTCGGTATCGATTGCAAAATTTCTCGTTCCGGTAGCAGTTATGCCGGAAACGGTGACCGGATTCGCTTCGGCAATGTGGCAGGCAGGTTCCCCAGGGACAGCTACTGCACTGGCACCACGAAATTCAAAACCACTCTTGATGGCTTGATCAGCTGCTGTAGAATCAAGTGTTTCATCTAACAGGTTTAATTTTGAGAGAACTCCAAAAGAGTTTAATACTCCTGGAGTTCCGGCATAATTACCGGCACCAGTTGTAGCTTGATAGGTTGCTTGTGCACCATGATAGGTGCGTAAAGTTGATATAGCCGAGCCTTCATTTGAAGACCGGCGGGCAGCTAGTAAATTAGGGATAGCAATTGCGGCAATGATGCCAATGATTACAACAACGATTAAAAGTTCGATAAGTGAAAAACCATTTTGTTTGTTCATTTTCAGGGGGCTCCATCTAAGTTTAAGTTTTTGATTTGATTGACTTTATTGGTCAAAGATAATATTTTCAAAAACTGTGCCAAACTTCAAATAAAGCACTAACTCATTTTATTACAAGAACTTAGCTGTCACAAATAAAAAACTCCCATAAATTAAATGCTTGAGAATTAACAAAAATTGGGATTTTTAAATTAACCGGTAACATAATTTGTAACTTCAACTTTTCTGTTTAACTCCTTTATTTCAAACAAAAGAAGCCTTGATTGTCTCAAGGCTTCTTTTGTTGATTTTGGAAAAGTCTATCGAATCATTGCAATGGTTCTTATTTGCTCTTCTGAACGAGGATAAACGGGTTGCTCAAGTGGGGTGCCGTTGATAATGATAATTCCCCCGTCCACATCTGAATTGACTGCCATTCCGCTCCATTTATTTGCCACGTTTTCGTGTTGAATTTCGCCTCCCGTGTTAATGGCAAAATACCTGTCCCCGGTTCTCATCATATTTGTTACCGAAAGATCAATAAAACCCATTATCGGCAATCCGCCTGACGCACTGGAGGTTGGCATTGCCATTCCAAAGAAAGTTGCCGGAGTTCCGGTTGATGCTGGTCTTCCGAATCCGGTAAAAACGTAACCGCTCTTAATTCCGGTTCCGAGTATTTCATCTAACAAATGAATACTGCCTAAAACCTCAAAAGCATTGGTAACATTTTCTTCACCCGCATAATTACCCGCTCCAAAAGTTGCCTGGTAAGAAAGCTGTGCGCTGTGATAAGTCCGAAGTGATGAAATTGCCGATCCTTCATTGGCAGCCTTGCGTGATGCAAGTAAATTTGGAATTGCAATTGCCGCGATGATTCCAATAATTACAACAACTATTAATAGTTCAATTAAAGAAAAGCCTTTTTGATCTTTCATATTTTGGGGTAGCCTCTTTTTTTGTATTTTTGCCAAGGTCGGCTTTTGATTTACATCAAAAATTATGCCAAAACCTCGATATTTGATTAAAGATTGTATTTTCAACGGTTTGATGGATTTATAAATCTTCCGAACATTTTGCTTTTTTAACAAATTTCTATATTTTGTCTGCTAGTAGTTTACAAAAACTGTCAATTCTTTAAACCTAATTGCTGAGCGGATTTGCGCTGCTGACATAAGGTAAACCGTTTGAATCAAGCGAACATCCGGCTCCAAATGAAAGCAAAGCGCTTGCACTCTGAATAACCCCATCCGTTGCAACTCCGAATTTTAGATTTCCGGTGGATGTAATTCCACTGACGGTGACTGGAACACCCCGACCGCAAAATGAAGCTGTTGTTCCGGTCCCGGTTGTTACCATCATCCCGGTAAACCGGTAACCGCTTTTAATTCCGGTTGCCAGAACACTGTCTATCAACTTTGCATTTCCTAAATCAATAAAAGCCTGATTATTCAGTGCCGAACCTGAAGCACCGGCAAAATTTCCGGCTCCGATTGTTACCTGATAATTGAGTTGAGCGCTGTGAAAAGTTCTTAATGAAGAAATGGCGGAGGCTTCATTGGCAGCCCTGCGGGTAGCTAATTAATTTGGAATTGCAATCGCCACGATAATTCCGATAATTACCACTACGATTATAAGTTCGATTAAAGAAAATCCATTTTGATCTTTCATATTGGGGATAAAGTTCAAAATAAATAAATTAGGTAAAGCAATTAATTCTAAATTCAAATTTCGTGCCATAGAATGTCCAACCTAAATCTTTATTTTTCAGTATTTTCTAAATGCTAATCGCTAAAGAATCCGCTATTTTGACATTTTTTAGGATTTATCATTAACAGAAATTGTTAAAAGCAAAGAGTTATTTCAAATTTCAAGTAATTTAATTTGCAAAATTCATCAGCAAATTGAACAATTTAACTGTGAGTGAAAAAAACAATAAAGCTGTGCTGAATTATTTGTTTTTACCGTTGATCTTTTTGACGGTTTCCTTACTTGGTGGTTTACGCTTAAGTATTGAGAACAATGCTTTTCTTTTTCTCAAACCCGCTTTGGTTTGTTTGATCTTTGCCACAATTTTATTGATTTTGTTCTTTCGCGGAGGTTTGATTCAGCTTTCTGGTTGGTTTTCCGAAGATTTTCCGGTTCTCAAAAATATTGCCAACGGAACTGTTTTGCTAACTCTTTTCGCTGCTTCCATTCAGGTTTTCAATGCGCTTTTGCCGGAAAAAGGTTTACCGTTCTGGATAATCGGATTCTTCTTTTTTTGGACACTTTGGAACAATCTTTTTATTGATTTTCATCCGCGAAGACTTTTGCAGAGTTTAGGCAGTCTGTTCGGATTAGCTTTTGTAGTGAAATATTTGGTTTTGGCAAATTTGGTTACAACCGGCGAATCAACCTGGACGCAAAAGATTTTGGAAGGATTGATGAAAGAAGCCTCGTTCGGATTGCTGGAATTACCCAAATTTTCAACGGGAACAGGTTATATTCAATTTTTCACGCTTGTTTTTTATGTAATCGGATTGTTTTTGTTATCACCGACTTCAATCTCAACACCGCCTTCAAAAAGCGAATCATTGCAGCTTTCTTCCGAAACAACTTCAAATAAACTCGAGGCAGCCTGACGGGAAACCTGTTTGGATTGAGGAATTTGCAAGACTCTAACCGTCAAAAGTTTGTTTGACCTTTTAATTTCGATTTCATCATTTACTTTTACTTCCCGCGAAGATTTTGCCGCAACACTATTTACTTTTACCAATCCGGCTTCACAAAATTGCTGTGCTAATGAACGGCGTAAGATAATTCGGCTTGATTTTAAGAAAAGGTCTAAACGCATATTTAGTTAAAAGTGTTCGGTGAACAGTGGTCAGTTTGCAGTTTGGTTAAGTTTCGAAACAAAAAAAGTTTCTACAATTCGATTAAACGAACAAAACTTCTTTTCACTGACCACCGACTACTGACCACTCTCTCAAATTATTGGCTTTCGTGAATTCTCTTTGTATTCCCCATCAATTCGTGATGACGAAAAACTTCGCCGAGCGACAATCCGCGTTTGAGAGTTATCAAAACGCCGACTCCCACCCAAAATATCATCCTTCCTTTGCGAATGATAGCTAAAGTTACGCCTAACCCCGCACCTAAAGCGAGAGTTTCAGTTATAAATTGCGCTCCGGCTTCATCTACTCCAACGACAAAAGGAATAAGTTTAAAGATAACCGTAATTACCCTGCTAACCGATTCAAGCAAAAATGAAAGATAAATTGTCGGCGTATTGATATGAATTCTACTTAAAATAAAATAAACTTCCGCCACTCCAAACAGATGGTATCCGCACTCCAAAAGCAAAATCGGAATAAATCGTCCCGGATATTTTTGATAAAAATCAAGGATCAAATCTTCAAATTCACGAACACTTTCCCGCCTGTGCTCTAAAAAATTATGAAGAATTCCCTTTCGATAAAGTATTTCGCAAAGTCCGCTGCCCCAATGCCATTGGCGGTAAACCATTAAAAATCCGACGATTGTCAAAACAACTGTCAGTCCGATCAAAAATTCGATTCCCCAAGCCCAAATCGCCGGAATATCAAAACCGATCAAAAACAGAACAGCACCGGAAACTAAAAACATTCCGGTAGCCAGACAATAAAAAAGATTTTCAGTTGCAACCGAACTAAATCCGACAACAAAGGGAATTTGTTTGCGAACCGCTAAAACTTTGGCAGTTCCGCTTGCTAACACCCCTAGTGGAATCATACTGCTGACGGCTTCCCCGATAATTACGGCAGGGATCGAATCTTTCAAATGCAATGAATGCGGTTTATAAACCGATAAATTCCAGGCAGCCGCGCGTAGAACAATCCGAAAGAAGTATAGCGAAAGGATAACTGCAAAACCTGTAAGTCCGAAACCTATGATACTTTCAAATATTTCTCTGATCCCGACCGAATAAATCAGATAAATGAATAAACCCAACCCAACTACTGAAAAAATTGCCGCAATTGTTCTGACTCTTGAGTTTTTTGTCTGAGATTTATTACTTTCGGGTTCGATACTCATTTGTTTTTGCATACAGCCTTGATTATGATGGTATTACATTTACTTTTTTATAACAAAATCAAAGGATAATTTAATATGAGTGCAACAGCTTTAGGACAAGAACATATCAGACCAGCTTTAACCCAATTATCAGAAGAAGAAGAGTTGTTTCGTCAATCAGTGCGCGAATTTGCCGAAGGCGAAGTTCGTCCATTGGTTGAAAAAATGGAACACGCGGCAAAATTAGATTCAAACCTGATCAAACAATGTTTCGAATTAGGATTGATGGCAATCGAATCGCCCGAAGAATACGGCGGCGCGGGCTCGACCATTTTTAACGCGATTCTGGCAATCGAAGAAATTGCCCGTGTTGATGCCAGTCTTTCGGTTTTTGTTGACGTTCACAACACGCTCGTCACCAATGCTTTTTTGAAATGGGGCAGCGATGAACTGAAGAAAAAATATCTCCCGCAAATGGCAACGGGCAGAGTCGGCGCATATGCTTTGAGCGAAGCCGGAAGCGGTTCGGATGCTTTCGCTTTGAAAACCCGAGCCACCGACAAGGGCGATTATTGGGAGTTGAACGGACAAAAACTTTGGATCACCAATGGCAACGAAGCCGAAATTTTCATTGTTTTTGCCAACATCAACCCCGAAGCCGGATACAAAGGAATTACCGCTTTTATTGTCGAAAAAGGTTTTGAAGGATTCTCGATTGGCAAAAAAGAGGACAAGCTCGGTATCCGCGCCAGCTCAACTACCGAATTAATTTTCGATGGCTGCAAAGTTCCAAAAGAAAATGTTTTAGGCGAAGTCGGCAAAGGCTACAAGGTTTCGATTGAAACCCTGAACGAAGGTCGGATTGGAATTGCGGCTCAAATGCTTGGCATCGCACAAGGCGCGTATGAATGCGCGTTGAACTACACCAACGAACGCGAACAATTCGGACAAAAACTTAATAATTTTCAAGTCGTTCAATTTCAATTAGCAGAAATGGCAGTTGAGATCGAAGCCGCCCGTTTGATGACCTATAATGCTGCACGATTAAAAGATGCCGGAAAATCTTTCTTAAAAGAAGCCGCCATCGCCAAACTTTACACTTCGCGCGTGGCAGAAAAAGTTTCTTCCAAAGCGATTGAATTATACGGTGGTTACGGTTACGTCAAAGATTATCCGGTTGAAAAATATTGGCGCGATTCAAAAATCGGCGCAATTTATGAAGGAACAAGCAATATGCAGCTTCAAACGATTGCTAAATTGATTACCAGCGGTAAGTAGAGTTTTTTTAGAATAGGAACAGGAAAATTGAATACCTGTTCCTTTTTATTTTTGATGACAGTTTTTAGTTTTAACCTCTACCAAACTAAAGCTTTGATTCAATTAGGCTTAGTCAATGTTATAAGTGCTTGATCAATTGCACTTATAACATTCCGGTTAGACTCACTTTCTTCTGCATTTTTTAGCACTTCAATTGCCCTTTTTTTTCCAATTTCTTCTTGTTTGAAATTAAGACGACATAGGGTAATGGCACTTATCATTCTTATTTGCCAATCTGGATTTTTCAAGCCTTTTTCTAAAGACGGAATTGACTCCTCACCAAATTTCTCAATAATTTCAGCAGTTATGGAATCAATTTCATGGTCGCTAAAAGCTTTTTGGATGTTTATATATTTGACTAAAACATCAAGAGCTTCAACTGCATTTAGTTCTTGAAATAATCTTAAATAACCATTCGGAATTTTAAGTTTATTATTTTTTTGATACGAATCAAAACGTTTTATTAAATTAGATACTACTTCATTTCGAGAAGCCTGACTTGTTTTGGCAATTTTAATAAGTTCGAGAACAGAATCACCTTCCGAAGGACTGTCAAATTGAGAAATCAATAGATCTATTTCTTTACTGGTGTTTTGATCAATTTTTTCATTATTATTTACATTCAATACAAAATTTATACTGCAACCGTTAAAAACGAAAAGTAATGAAATTATAATCAAACAGGGATAAATTGGAATTTCTAAATTCCTTTTACTTTGGTGAGATTTCTTAGACATATTAGACTCCCTCGTGCTTTTAGAGTTTCAAATCGGTTTTAATTTTAATGATTATAGGATTGATTAACGAATTAATTCAATTATCTTTCGTTTTTAGTTATTTAAAGTATTATTCTTAGTCTTATCCTTTTTCTAACTTAGCTTTTCTATTACTTTAAAGGCGCACTACACTTTTTTTTATAATCTAAGCTAAAATCTCTCTTACCAATAATGAAACCACCCCAAATTATCGAAAAACATTTTGATCCGATTACGCGAATTATCGGCAGTCTCGGCATTTATACAAAAATTGATTTTGCTAACCGCGAAGTTGTCGAATGTCATTCAACCTCTTCGATTTTCCGGGGTTACAGCGTTTTTTTACGCGGGAAATCTCCGAAAGACGCACATTTTATCACTTCCCGCATTTGCGGGATTTGCGGAGACAATCACGCGACTTGTGCCGTTTACGCTCAAAATATGGCTTTCGGAATTGTCCCGCCGCCGATGGCTGAATGGATTATTAATCTGGGCGAAGCGGCTGAATTTATGTTTGACCATAATCTTTATCAAGATAATCTGGTTGGCGTAGATTACTGCGAAAAAATGGTCAAAGAAACCAATCCGGGCGTTTGGGAAAAAGCCCAAAAGACCGAAGCACGCGGAGCAAAAATTCACGGATTCAAAACTATTGCCGAAATAATGACGGCTCTAAACCCTTTTGAAGGGGAAATTTACAGAGAAGCGTTACAAATCAGCCGTTTGACCCGTGAAATGTTTTGTCTGATGGAAGGTCGTCATGTTCACCCTTCCACGCTCTATCCCGGCGGAGTCGGCACAGTTCCTTCAATTACGCTTTTTACCGATTACCAAAACCGTTTGATGAAATACATTGATTTCGTCAAGAAAATGATTCCCCTGCACGATGATTTGTTCGATTTCTTTTATGAAGCCTTGCCGGGTTACGAAAAGGTTGGAGACAGACGAATTCAACTTGGATGCTGGGGCGTTTTTAATCAACCTGAATTTTGCGATTATAGATACGAAACAATGTCCGATTGGGGCAAAAAAATGTTTATTTCTCCGGCGGTAATTGTTGATGGCAAATTGGTTACAGATGATTTAGTTGACATTAATTTGGGGATGAGAATTTTGTCGGGAAGCTCGTTTTATGGAGATTGGACAAACGGCGAAAAGTTCGTGGAAAAAGACGCACTTGGCAACGAAATTGACATTCGCCATCCTTGGAATCAAACGACTTTGCCCAAACCGCAAAAACGTGATTTTTCCGATAAATACAGTTGGGTTTATGCTCCGCGTTGGCTCGATAAAAATTCGGGCGAA
The DNA here is from genome assembly GCA_019694395.1 of Pyrinomonadaceae bacterium. GTDB lineage: Bacteria > Acidobacteriota > Blastocatellia > Pyrinomonadales > Pyrinomonadaceae > JAIBCC01. Next base: position 131,003 of record JAIBCC010000015.1, read on the forward strand.
ATGCTCGCACTTGATTCGGGCGGCGGCGGATTGGCGAGATTATGGTCAACCGCTTTAGCCGGAAAGTTAAAACTGCAATACATTGAATCTACAGGGAATAGCGTAAAGATTTTACTGCCGAAAACTCTAAATTTTGAAGAAATGGAATTTGAATGGAAAATCCCGAATTGGAACAACGCACTCGAACGCAATCGTGCCAGAACATATTTTCAAGCCTTTGTCGCCGCACTTTCTTTACATTTTATCGAACAAGCGATGGAGGAACTTTTTGCCGGAAATACTCAAACTTGGACACCCTTTGAAGTTCCCGACGAAGCGATTTCCTGCGGATTTCACGAAGCGGTTCGCGGAATGTTGTCGCATCACGTTGTTATCAAAGACGGAAAAATCGCCAACTATCAAACCTATCCGCCAACGCCTTGGAACGCCAGTCCAAAGGATGAAAACGGCGTTTCAGGAGCATTTGAAGATGCTGTTAAAGGCACACCGATCTTTGAAGAAAACGACGAAAAAAACTTCAAAGGCATTGATATTATGAGAGTTATCCGCAGTTTCGATCCGTGTATGCCGTGCGGCGTGCATTTCTACACGGGCAAAGGAAAAATACTCGAAACACACCATTCGATGATGTTCGGTCATGAAAAATAAGGTTGAAAAAATTGCTGATGCGATACTTTACGAGGGATATTTGCTCTATCCTTATCGCAAATCTGCTTTAAAAAATCAGCATCGTTTTAACTTTGGGTTGATTGATCCGAATGATTATTTTCAAACCCAAGTTTTAGTTTTGGGTGATGCAAAAAACCTTTCCGCAACCGTCCGATTTTTACAGATTCAAAATCGGCAAGTTGTTGATGGACAAGGAAATAAGGTAGAAAAGCTAGAAGTTGACGGACAGTTTTTTGAAACTTGGGACGAGGTTATTGAACGAAAAATCGAAACATCAGAAACGACTGATTTTATTTTTGAAAGCGAAGTTTTTGCCGAAATTTTAGCCGACGGAAAAGCAAAATTTGTTCGCCAAATCAACCAGATTACGGGACGAATTGAAATCGAAAAAGAACGAATCAGAGAAAACTTGCAAAGATTTACGGTCAAAATTTTTAACTTGAGCGAAACGGAAAAGTTTATTTCCGGTCACGCAATTTTGTCGGTTGAAAATGCTCAATTCGTTTCACTTTTGGAGTATGCTGACGAGTTTGAAAATGAAGTGAAAGCATTGCAGCAAAAGAATTTATTCCCTGTTTTGATTGAAAAAAATATAATGCTCGCTTCGCCGATAATTTTGTATGATTATCCGCAAGTTGCGCCAGAAAGTGTTGGAGATTTTTATGACGCGACCGAGATTGACGAGCTTTTGACGCTGAGAATTTTGACGATGACGGACGCGGAAAAATCTGAAGCCTCCGCATTAGATTCACGCGCCGAAAGGATTTTGCAGCAAGCCGAAAAAACCAAATTGATGAATTTACACGGAATTTGGCGCGGTAATTTCCCAAAAATCGGTCAACAGGTTCGTTTGAAACCTAAAAAATCTGCCGATGCGTTTGATATTTTCCTCGAAAATCAGATTGCCGTTATCGAATCTATCGAAGAAGATTTTGAAGGGAGAAAACATTTTGCGGTTGTTTTAGAAGCAGACGAAGGACGCGATTTCGGGTTTGATAAATTTATCGGACATCGTTTCTTTTTTTACGAAAACGAATTTGAAATTCTGTGAAAAAAATCTTAATTGCAGGCATCGGGAATATCTTTTTTGGCGATGACGCATTTGGCTGCGAAGTTGTTAAACTATTGAAAAATCACCAATTGCCGGAAAATATAAAGATTATTGATTTCGGAATCAAAACGCGGGATTTAGCGTTTGAGCTTTGCGAAAATTATGATTTAGTGGTTTTAATAGATGCCATAAACATTGTCAAAACAAATGATTTGATAACTTTTATAGAAATTGAGCCGGAGAGTTTTACAAAAGGATTTCAGATCAATTCTCACGAATTAAAATTGGAAGAAACTTTGATTTTTGCCCAAAACTTAGGGGCAAAATTTCAGAAAATAATTTTGTGCGGCTACAAAGCAGAGAGTTTTGAGTTTAATGCTGAGCAGAGTCCGACTTTTAACCAAGCAGTCAACGAAGCAGTCAATAAAATTGAAAAACTGATAGAAAAAATATGAAAAGAAATTTCTTGTTTTCAGCCTTTAAATTATTGTTTTTAGTTCTTTTATCGTCAGGTTTATTTGCCCAACAGACAAAATTTACCGTTTCGCCAACAACGTGGAAAACCGATGAACTAGGCAATATCCGTGCAGTTGTTCAGGTCAAAAATTCTGCAAAAATTGCCTTTGCCAAAATCGAATGGCGGCGACGAGACAAAAATCCCGAAGAAAAAAACATAATTGTTACAGATTCAAACGGCACAATAATCAAAAATGTCAAACGCGGAGTAATCAACCGAGAATTCGGGGAGATTTTCTTTGAACCAACTAACGGCGCAGGAACTTATTATGTTTATTATTTGCCTTACAAAAAAGCCGGAAGCGCGAATTATCCAAAAGACTTTTATCCGAAATTTGAAGAAATTGCTGATTCAAACTGGCTCAAAAATTCTTTCCCAACTCAGCCAAACGCAGAAGTTAGCGAGATTCAATCAATTGATGCTTTCAATTCGTTTTACCCGATGGAAGTCATCGCAACTCAAGCCGAAGTGCAAAATTTGCTATCTCAAAATTCTAATAAAAACTTCCTTGTTTTTCCCGAAGATCGAATGTTTTCGATTAGAATGACGGACGATTTGCCGCAACGTTGGATTCAAAGTGGAGCGCAAAATTCTTTTTCAGGTGAATCAAGACGCGGCGAATTTTATGCTTTTCAATTGGGCGTTTATGCTTTGAAAGATTTGCAAAACGTAAAAGTTGAGTTTTCCGATTTGAAATCAAAAAGCGGTAAACCGATTTCCAAAAATGAATTAACCTGTATTAATACGAACGGCGTTGATTATCGCGGCGTAAATTTTGAAAAAAACGTTGATGTTACCAAAGGAAAAGTGCAAGCGATTTGGTGCGGAGTTGATGTTAACACAAACACAATCGTAGGCGATTACAAAGGCACGGCAAAAATTACTGCAAACGGCGAAACTCCGCAACAGATCGAGTTAAACATCAAAGTCAATAATCAAATTGCCGAAAATGGCGGATTTAACGAACCCGAAAAAATGACTCGTTTGAAGTGGTTAAATTCGCGTCTGGCTCAGGAAAATACGGTCATCAAACCTTACACGCCAGTTACTGTTAAAGGCAATGAGTTAAAGATTTTAGGTCGTAAAATAGTTTTAGGGGAAGACGGATTGCCCGCCAAGATTCAAACATTTTTTACGCCCGAAATGACTTCATTTTCACAAACTCCCAAAGAAATCTTAAATTCGCCTATGCAGCTCGTCGTCGAAAAAACAAACGGCGAGGTTTTAACTTGGAAAAATGAAGGCGTGAAATTTAACCGCAAAGAGCAAGGAACAGTTGAATGGGAAGCAGCTAATTCGACTCAAAATTTAAGGATGATTTTGAATTGCTCGCTCGAATTTGATGGTTTTTCATTTTGTGATGTCAAACTAAATGCTCTGCAAGATATTGAGCTAAAAGATGTTAGACTGATGATGCCTTTCAGCTCCGAGTCTGCCAAATATATGATGGGTTTGGGCGAAAAAGGTGAAAAGCGTCCCGACAATTTTAAGTGGAAATGGGAAGTTGCGACCAAAAATCAGGATGGGGCGTGGCTTGGCGATGTCAATGCCGGGTTACAATTTACCTTACGGGATGAAAATTATGTCCGCCCGCTCAACACGAATTTTTATCTGCAAAAACCTCTGCTTTTGCCAAAATCCTGGGGCAACGAAGGGAAAGGCGGAATCAATATAACCCAAAATAGTTCAACGGTTTCCGTCGAAAATTATAGCGGTTCACGAACGATGAAAAAAGGCGAGGTTCTGCATTATAATTTCACGCTTTTAATCACACCGTTTCATCCGATTGACACCGATTGGCAATGGGCTAATCGTTTTTATCACAAATACACCCCGATTGACGACATCAAAAAAACAGGCGCAACGGTCGTCAATATTCATCACGCCAACGCTATAAACCCTTATATCAATTACCCTTTTATCGCTCACAAGGAGATGAAAGCCTACATTGACGAGGCTCATCAAAAAGGATTAAAAGTCAAAATTTACAACACCGTCCGCGAGCTTTCAAATCGTTCTTATGAAATTCACGCGCTCAGAAGTCTCGGTCACGAAATTTTTTCAAGCGGCAAAGGCGGAGGATTTTCGTGGCTGCAGGAACACATTGGCGAAGATTATATCGCAGCGTGGTTTGTGCCTGCCTTAAAGGATGCCGCAGTCGTCAACAGCGGAGTCAGCCGTTGGCATAATTACTATGTCGAGGGAATGAATTGGCTGGCGCAAAACGTCGGAATTGACGGAATTTATCTCGATGACGTGGCGTTTGATCGTTACACGATGAAGCGTATCAAACGGGTTTTGACACAAAACGGACATCCGGGAATTGTTGATCTTCATTCGGCTAATCAATTCAATAAAAATGATGGTTTCAACAATTCCGCAATGCTTTATATGGAGCATTTTCCGTATCTGAACCGCCTCTGGTATGGCGAATATTTTGATTATGAAAACAACTCGCCCGATTTTTTCCTGACCGAGGTGAGCGGGATTCCTTTTGGTTTGATGGGCGAAATGCTCGAAAAAGGCGGCAATCCGTGGCGCGGAATGGTTTACGGAATGACGAATCGAATGCCTTGGTCGGACAATGCCGATCCGCGTCCGATTTGGAAAGTTTGGGATGATTTTGGAATGCAGGGAACAAAAATGTTTGGCTATTGGTCGCCGAATTGTCCCGTCAGAACCGATAACAAAGACGTTTTAGCCACTGTTTATCAAAAGAAAGGCACTGCCCTAGTCTCGATTGCAAACTGGGCGGCAAATGATATCAAAATTAAACTTAACATTGATTGGAAAGCATTGGGAATCAATCCCGCAACCGCAAAATTAGTTGCACCAAACGTTGATAAATTTCAAAACGGACAAATCTTTTCACCAAATGACGAAATTTTAATTCCAAAAAACAAAGGCTTGATGCTAATTTTGAAATAATGAGGCAAACTAAAGAAATTGACATACTTTGGCTGACGGCAGGTTTAGGCTGTGACGGTGAATCTGTTGCACTGACGAATGCCACCCAACCCAGTCTGGAAGATATTTTGTCGGGTGCGATTCCGAATATTCCAAAGGTCAATTTTCACAATCCGCTTTACGCCTATGAATCAAGCGAAGATTTTCTTAAAATTTTTCACCAAGCTGCAAATGGTGAAATAACAGATTTTATATTAGTTGTTGAAGGCTCGATTCCTGATGAAACAAATAAAACGGAAGGTTATTGGGCAACATTTGGAGTTGACGAAAATTTAGAACCGATCACCACTTCCGATTGGATAAATCGTTTGGCAAAAAATGCTTTGGCGGTAGTTGCAATGGGAACTTGCTCAGCTTATGGAGGCGTTCACGCGAGCGCAGGAAACCCGACCGGAGCGATGGGTTTGCCCGATTATTTAGGCTGGGATTGGCGTTCAAAAGCAGATATTCCGATTGTTTGCGTTCCGGGCTGCCCGACGATGCCCGACAATATGACGCAAACATTAGTTTATCTATTACAACAATTTAACAACAAATTACCAATGATTGAATTAGATGAAGTTTTGCGTCCCCGTTGGCTTTACGAAGCGACTTTGCACGAAGGGTGTGACCGCGGCGGATATTACGAACAGGCTCAGTTTGCCGAAAAAATCGGTGACAAAGAATGTATCGTCAAACAAGGTTGCTGGGGACCTGTCGTAAATTGCAATGTCGGCAAACGTGGTTGGACAAACGGTGTCGGCGGTTGTGCTAACGTCGGCGGAGTTTGCATCGGTTGCACAATGCCTGCTTTTCCCGAAAAATTCTCGCCTTTTTTGACGCAGCCGCCCGGAAGCTTGCTTTCTTCGCAAGCGATTGCCACCTATGGCAAAGCAATTAATTCATTGCGTAGATTCACTTTAGGCTCGATGAACAAAACTCCTGAGTGGCGAAAGAAGGAAACTGCGTTTGTGCAGATTGAAGGTTTGAAGAAAAATAAATCCGATTAAAAGTCTCCAAAGGAGACCGACAATATAGCGTAGCGAGAATCGCTACGACGCGATTAAAAAAACGAATCCGTCGCCGTAGGTGACGAACAAAAATGTATGCCGCAATCATTGGTCAAAATCCTAATCCACGCCGTTTTTTCAACTAAAAATCGGTCTGATTTAATTGTTCCTGAAATTGAAAGTGATTTATTCGGTTATATGAATGGAATTGTTGAAAATAACAGCTCCAAACTTATTCTTGCAAATGGAACATCGAATCACGTTCATTTATTGATTTCATTAGGCAAAACTCTTTCAATCAGCGAACTAATTGGAGACATCAAACGCGATAGTTCGGTTTGGATAAAAAAGCAAGATTCACAATTCTCTAATTTTCATTGGCAAGAAGGCTACGGAGCTTTTTCGGTTGGGCAAACGCAAGTTAATGATGTTTTGAAATACATTGGCAATCAAAAAGAACATCACAAACAAAAGAGTTTTGAGAACGAAATGCGTTCATTTTACGATAAATATGAGATTGATTTTGATGAACGATATGTTTGGGATTGATTTTCGTCTCCGTTGGAGACGCGAGATGCGTTCGTAGGTTTTCACCCTACGCTTTAATGTTTGTCTCCGTTGGAGACTTTTAAGGAAAGAATGTCGGAAAATTCAAATAATTTTCTCAATGACGAGTTGCTCGGAATGATTCCAGATGCCAATATTCTGAGCGGTTTGGTCAATTCTCAAAATACTCTTGCCGAACTTGCAGGAGTTTTCTTTCCTTTTCAAACTGCTGAGTCTCAACCGTTTACACTTTCCGAAGAAGAACTGCCTGACCTTTATTCACGTTATCGCGTTCTAGTCGAACAAATTCCCGCCATCGTTTTTATGTCGTTTCTTGATCGCGGAATTTCGGAAGCCTATATTTCGCCCCAAATCGAAACGATGCTTGGTTTTACACAGGCGGAATGGTTGGAAGACCCGCTTCGGTGGTTTGAACAACTTCACGATGAAGACAAAATGCGTTGGAGCATTGAAGCCGCACAAATGTTTTTAACGGGCGAACCTTTGAAATCAACTTATCGCGTCAGAGCCAGAGACGGGCATTTTATTTCATTTCATTGCGAAGCAAAAATGGTGCGGCGGAAAGACGGTCGCCCTTGGTTCATTCACGGCGTTGCTTTCGATGTAACTGAACTCAAACACAAGGAAAACGAACTAAATGATGCACTTACGGCGTTGCGGAAAAGCGAAAAGATGCAGCGTAATATCTTTGAATTTGCACCTGATACGATGATTATCGTCAACCGCCAAGGGAAAATCGAGAGCGTCAATTCGCAAATCAAAAAGATGTTCGGCTACGAGGCAAAAGAGGTTTTAGGGAAAGACGTTTTGGAATTAGTGCCGGAAAGATTTCGCGGTTCTCATGCGATTCATCAAAATGCCTTTATGAAAAGCCCGCATTTACGCGAGATGGGCGGTGGTCTGGAACTTTACGCGAGGCGAAAAGACGGAACTGAATTTCCTGCCGACATAATTTTGAGTCCGATTGAAACCGAAAATGGAACTTTTGTGATAACTGTAATTCGTGACATAACCCGCCGAAAACGTGATGAAAATTCGCTGAAAGAATTTGCCGAAAGACAAGGCGAGCTTTCGCGGAAACTGTTAAAAATTCAAGAAGCGGAACGCCGAAATATTGCTCTGGAATTACACGATGAAATTGGGCAAATATTGACAGGACTCAAGTTATCACTCGAATTAACTTCCAAAAATTATAACGATGATTCGATTCAGCAAGCACAAAATTTAGTTAATGATCTAATGGTGCGAGTCCGCAAACTTTCGCTTGATTTGCGTCCTGCCACGCTTGACCATCTTGGATTGCTTTCATCGTTTTTGTGGCTTTTCCGCAACTACACTACGCAGACCGGAATCGAGATTGACTTTAATCATCAGGGGATAAACTCTCGCCGTTTTGCTCCTGAAATTGAAACTTCTGCTTATCGGGTGGTGCAGGAAGCACTGACCAATGTTGCCCGACATTCAAGAGTTGAAATCGCAAAAGTCAGAGTTTGGGCTGATGAAAAAAATCTTTCCGTTTCGATTGAAGATGACGGGCAAGGCTTTAATTTAGAAGAAGTTACAGAAACTGCCAGCTCAACTGGCGTGGCAGGGATGCGTGAAAGAGTTGAACTGTTGGGTGGACATTTTCATATCGAATCTGTTAAGGATAAAGGAACGAAGGTCAACGCCGATTGGGTTTTAGAAAACGAAAATAATGTCGAAAGAGATTCAAATTTTACTGGTTGACGATCACGCGATTGTGCGGCAGGGTTTGCGTGCGTTGCTCGAAGCCGAAGCAAATTTCAAGGTCGTTGATGAAGCCGGAAACGGTTTGGACGCACTCGAAAAAGTAAAAAAATTAAAACCTGATGTTGCCATTATTGACCTGATGATGCCGAATCTAAACGGTTTAGAGGTCGCTCGCCAACTCAGCAAACTTTCGCTACGGACAAAAATTATTATCCTTTCGATGTATGATGACGAAGGTTTTGTGCTTGAAGCCTTGGGAAATGGGGCATCGGGCTATGTTTTGAAAGATTCGGATTCAAACGATTTAGTCAATGCCGTTCGTGAAGTTTTGGCAGGCAGACGTTATCTTTCCCCGCCGCTTTCCGATAGAGCAATTTCGGCTTACCAGCAGTTTGCCAAATCAGGAACATTCGATAAATACGACACTTTGACCACCCGTGAACGTGAAGTCTTGCAGTTATCAGTCGAAGGTTTGACTCATTCGGAAATCGCTACAAAACTCGGAATCAGCACCCGCACCGCCGAAACTCATCGGGCAAATTTGATGAATAAATTAGACATTCATTCAAAAGCGGATTTGATTCGCTATGCTATCAAACGCGGAATTATTCCGATGGATAAATAGATTTAAAGTAAAAAGGCAAAAGTAAAAAGGCAAAAATAATCCTTCGTTTTAGCCGACGTAGTTGGCGAAAGCATAAAGCCCAGTATGTAGCGAAGCGGAATGCTGGGTATATTCAAAAAAAGTTTTGAGCTGTCGAAGACTGCGACAAAAATTAGATTTGTAAATAATAATTTCACCAAAATAGCAAAATCAAACAAAATTGCGTGAAAGTTTTCACAAAATTCAGTAGAACTACGAATAGCTTTAATTTTCATCATTCCGCATAATCCTTTCCAAGGTCAGTCTGTTGGTTTCAAAATTCCATTGTTTGAGTTGTATGCCCGAAATTGGCAGACTGATTGCTCCTGATTCTTTTGATGAATAATGCCTTCATTCGAGACAAGTTTTTTCAAATTGCCAAAATTTATGATTGGCTTTTCGAGCATTGGGAATGTCAAAGGTCGCAACATTGGCAGGCAAATCTGCTTGTTTTGGTCTTTCTTGGAAGTCTTTTGGTTATTGAATTTGCACGACTTGGATTAGTTTCGGAATCTTTTCATTTGCCGACAAATCATTTTTACGCCGTCAAATTGTCATTTGATTTGCTATTGCTGCTCGAAGTTTTAGGTTTGGTTTTTAATCTGGCAACGTCAGTTGCAAATTCGATGGGAAAACAGTTTGAGATTCTTTCGTTGATTTTGCTGCGTTCATCTTTCAAAGAATTTGTGCATTTTGAAGAGCCGATTGATTGGTCGCATGCTTCGGGTTCGGTGCAAAATATTTTGTCAGATGCGTTTGGGGCTTTGGTGATTTTTGCACTTGTTTCGGTCTTTTACGCACTGCAAAAACATCGTCGAATCACAGAAAATGCTGACGAGCTGGCGAGTTTTATTGTTGCCAAAAAACTATTGGCTTTATTACTTTTAGCGGTTTTTGTCGGAATTGGAATTCACGATTTAACTACTTGGCTAACAACAGGAAAAGGCTATCCGTTTTTTGAAGTTTTCTACACGATTTTGATTTTCAGCGACATTCTGCTGGTGCTGATTTCGCTTCGTTATAATTCGACCTACAGTATTGTTTTCCGTAATTCGGGTTTTGCGGTCGCTACGGTAATCATCCGTTTGGCTTTAACCGCTCCGCCGATTTGGAATGTCGGGATTGGCATTTTTGCAGTCGCTTTAAGTATTGGTTTAACTTATATTTACAATAACTTTGCACTCTTCCCGCCGCATTCGGAAATTACTCACACAATTGACGAAAAAACTACGTAGTCAAAATTACGTAGTTTTACCTAAACATTTAAGTAGAAGTTCGTAATTCATTGCGTAGTTTTGCGAATAGACGGCTTCGTGTTTTCAATTCATACTCGCATCTGTCATCAATTTGAAAGATAAATAAGACCAAAAATTTTAATGGCTGGAATTTCAGTTTCAGCCTTTTCGTGCAGTTCAATTTCAAAGAAACACGAGGCAATTTAATGCAAAGCACAAACGGCACTGTCGAAATTTCCGAATCGCTAAAAGAAGTAATAGCAGAACTTAACAATCCAAACACGGCTTCGGCTCTCAAGAATTTGCTCAAAAATGCAAAGACTTTGGACGCACTTTTGACAGGAGTTGACGGATTTTTACAACGCAGCGAGGAAATTACCGATAACGTCAGCGAGGCGATTCACGAGTTTTCCTCGAAATCAAACGGCAACGGAAATTCGGCGAAATTTATTGAAGAAGTTCCCCAATTAGTAAGTAATTTACCTACTCTCGCCAAAACCGGAAATAAACTTTCAAAAATTGCCGATACCAAAGAATTTGACGACCTTTTACAACCTGAAAAACTCGCTTTGCTTTCCGATTTATCAAATAAACTTAGCAATCCAAATACTTTAGAAGCATTGAACGAGATTATTGATAATGCTCCAACGATTGCATTTTTGGCGAAAGGATTAAGTGATTTTCTCAGTCGTGGTGAGGAAATTGCGGACAATATCGGAGAAGCGATTCAAGAATTTAAGCCGCAAATGAGCGATGAATATTCCGCTAATTTAGGGAAATTGGTCGCGGAATTACCAAAAGTTTTACCGACTATGGCGGAAAATCTGCCGCCGTTGCTCGAAAAAGCTCCGAGTCTTGTTAAAACAGGCTTACAGCTTGGCGAAATTGCTGAATCTGAAGGAGTTCAGGCGTTTTTAACGTCAGGAATGTTGACTCCTGAATTAGTCAGTTTTCTTGGCGATATTGGACGAACAACGGTCGAAACCGAACATGAATTCAAAAAGAATCCAAAGTCAATTTCACTTTTCGGACTTTATGGAGCGACCAAAGATGAAGATGTGCAACGCGGACTCGGATTCATAATCGCATTAGCTAAAAACGTCGGAAAAATGTTAAGACAATAGCTGTTATGCACGAATTATCAATAGCTTGCAGCATTGTCGAAACGGTTGAAGAGAATTTGCCAAACGAAAATTCTCGGGCGACCAAAATTTATTTGAAAATCGGGAAAATGTCGGGTGTGGTCAAGGATGCTTTGCTTTTCAGCTTTGACATCGCTACGCAGGACACAAGAGTTTTCGGGGCGACTCTGGAAATTGAAGAACTTCCCATCATCGTTTATTGTGAGAAATGCCACAAAAACAGTGAGTTGGGTAATCCGCCAATTTTTCGTTGCGAACATTGCGGAGAACTAACGGGAAATCTTATCCAAGGTAAGGAGATGGAACTTGTTTCCATAGAGGTTGAAGATGGAAAAGCCACGAATTCTTGAAGTCAGACAGGGTATTTTGAAGAAAAACGATCAGCTCGCGGGAGATTTGCGGGGACGTTTTCATAATGCAAATATTTGCGTAATTGATTTAGTTTCCAGTCCCGGAGCCGGAAAAACCGCCTTTCTGGAAGAAACTTTACGACGTTTGAACGAACAGGGTTTTAAGGTTGCGGCATTAGTTGGCGATTTGGCAACAGAAAACGATGCCAAGCGTTTGGAGCGAAGCGGAGTTCCTGTCCGTCAAATCGAAACACACGGAATTTGTCATCTCGAAGCAGAAATGATCGAACGAAATCTGGAAGGCTGGGATTTGGAAGAACTCGATTTTTTGTTCATTGAAAATGTCGGAAACCTTGTTTGTCCTTCGAGTTACGACCTCGGCGAAGATGCGAGAGCAGTTTTGCACGCCGTTACCGAAGGCGAAGATAAACCTTTGAAATATCCAACGATTTTCAACAGCTCCGACATAGCGATCATTACCAAAATTGACCTTGCGGAAGTTTGCGAATTCGACCGCGAAGCGTGTTACGAAAACATTCACGCTGTTCGCCCCGGAATTCCGATTTTGGAAACTTCGGGCAAAAAAGGAATCGGTTTTGATGAATGGTTCGCCTATTTGAAAGATTTGAAAAAAGGCGTTGGCTCACGGGCTAAGGCAGTTTGAAACAAGCAGAAACGTAAAAACAAATTAAACCATTTGAGTTTCTGCGGCGTTATTTGAAAATTCCTTAAAAATCGCTGAAAGCGATAAACATAATAGCGTAGGGTGAAACCCTACGAACTATAAAAACGACATTCCGACTCTGAAGGAGTCGAACACAAAACATTGATTGTTCGACACTTACAGCGTCGAAACGCTTTCTTGATTTAACGTAGGGTGTCGCTCATTACATTCGCTTTACCCTACGCTATTTTATTTGTCCCCTTTGGGGACGTTCAAGGAATTTCACTAAAGCCAAACAAAGTTTTGAAAATAAAATTGTTAAGGAGAAAACCAAATGGCTAGTTTGTTGTGGTTACAAGGTGGAGCTTGTAGCGGTAACACAATGTCATTTCTGAATGCGGAAGAACCAACTGCGGTTGATTTGGTAACGGATTTCGGAATTGATGTTTTGTGGCATCCATCTTTAGGGATGGAGCTTGGCGACCAGGCTAAAAAAATCTTTTGGGATTGTGCCAAAGGCGAAAAACCACTCGATATTTTCGTATTTGAAGGCTCGGTCATCCAAGCCCCGAACGGAACGGGACGTTACAATATGTTTGCGGATCGTCCGATGATGGATTGGGTCAAAGAACTCGCTTCGCAAGCTCAAATCGTGGTCGCAATCGGCGACTGTGCGTGTTGGGGAGGAATTCCCGCAACTGCACCAAACCCTTCCGAATCAACAGGTTTGCAATACCTAAAACGCAATCACGGCGGATTTTTAGGAGCAAATTTCAAATCGAAGATGGGCTTACCCGTTTTGAATATTCCGGGTTGTCCCGCTCACCCTGATTGGGTTACGCAAATTCTGGTCGCTGTTGCTTCAGGTCGTGCCGGAGATTTATCGCTCGATGATCTGCAACGTCCGTCAACATTCTTCAAAACCTTTACGCAAACCGGCTGCACCCGCAACCAATACTTTGAATACAAACAATCAACCACGTCCTTCGGTGAAGGCACACGTCACGGTTGTCTTTTCTACGAATTCGGCTGTCGCGGACCAATGACTCATTCGCCCTGCAACCGCATTTTGTGGAATCGTCAATCGTCAAAAACCCGTGCCGGAATGCCCTGCACAGGCTGCACCGAACCGGAATTTCCGTTCCACGATTTGGCACCCGGAACCGTGTTTAAGACGCAAAAAATTAGCGGAGCGATTCCGAAAGAATTGCCCGAAGGCTCAGACCATTTGACTTATTCGGCTCTCGCTGCAACTGCTCGAATTGCCGCTCCGAAATGGTCAAAAGAAGATATGTTTGTCGTTTAAGGAGAAAAATTTTTATGTCAGTTACAGCTACTGCAACAGGAAATGCGATTGATTTGCACGTTTCGCCACTCGGACGGGTTGAGGGCGATTTGGATGTGCGTGTCAAAATCGAAGACGGCGTGGTGACCGATGCCTGGACGGAAGCCACAATGTTTCGCGGTTTTGAAATTATTTTGAAAGGAAAAGACCCGCAAGCAGGTTTAATCGTAACTCCAAGAATTTGCGGAATTTGCGGCGGAAGCCATTTGTATAAATCGGTTTACGCACTCGATACCGCATGGGCAACCGAAGTTCCCGAAAACGCAACTTTGATTCGGAACATCGCTCAAGCCTGCGAAACTCTGCAATCCATTCCGCGTTATTTTTACGCGATTTTTGCGATTGATTTCGTCAATAAAAATTACGCTAAAGCCAAAGGTTACGATGAAGCCGTTCGCCGTTTTGCACCTTTTGTTGGAACAAGTTACGAACACGGGGTAACCACTTCAAATAAACCGGTCGAAGTTTATGCAATCTTTGGCGGTCAGTGGCCACATTCAAGTTTTATGATTCCAGGCGGCGTAATGTGCGGACCAACTTTGTCAGACATTACCCGTTCAACTGCGATTCTGGAATATTGGAAAGACGAATGGCTCGAAAAACGTTGGCTCGGTTGTTCGGTTGACCGCTGGATGGAAAACAAGACCTGGGAAGATGTTTTGGCTTGGTGTGACGAAAACGAAAGTCAGCATAATTCCGATTTGGCATTTTTCATTCGTTATTCGATGGAAATCGGCTTGGACAAATACGGACAAGGCGTTGGAAATTATTTAGCCACCGGAACTTATCTTGAACCTTCGCTTTATACAAAACCAACCATCGAAGGCAGAAATGATGCTTTGATTGCGACTTCAGGTATTTATTCGGGCGGGCAATTCCACGATTTTGACCATTTGAGAGTTAAAGAAGATACGGCGAGTTCTTTCTATAAAGATTATGGTTTGCTGCATCCTTGGGAAGGTCGCACCGAACCAATTGATCCGCAAGACGGGAAGAAAACGGATAAATATTCTTGGGCGAAATCTCCGCGTTATGATGTGCCGGGACAAGGATTTATCCCGCTTGAAGTCGGTCCACTGTCACGTCAAATTATGGCGGCAAAACCAGGAGTTGGCAGCCACGCCGATCAAGACCCTTTAATCCTGGATGTTATTAACAAACTCGGTCCGAGCGTTTTTACACGCCAACTCGCCCGTGTCCACGAAGGTCCGAAACTCTTCAAAAAAGTTATGGAATGGATCAAAGCAGTTGATTTACATGACCGGTTTTATATCAAACCCATCGAACACGAATCGGGCAAAGGTTTTGGCTCCACCGAAGCGGCTCGCGGCTCTTTGTCGGACTGGATCGTTATCGAAAATGGTAAAATCGAAAACTATCAGGTCGTTACGCCGACTGCCTGGAATATCGGACCGAAAGACGGAAAAGGAACGCATGGACCAATCGAAAAAGCCTTTATTGGAACACCGATTGTTGATGTGGAAGACCCTGTGGAACTCGGTCACGTTGCCCGCAGCTTTGACTCTTGTTTGGTTTGCACCGTTCACGCCTACGATGGCAAATCTGGTAAAGAGCTTTCTCGTTTCAAAATGGGCGGAATGTAATTTGATTTTCGATTTTTGATTTTGGATTTGCGATTGGATTGATTTATTTTTCGGTCGCAAATCCTTTTCACACTAGCTGTAAATGCAAGAAAATAAACAAATTCTAATAATCGGCTGCGGAAATCTTTTACGAGGGGATGATTCTGTCGGACCGATTATAATTCGCCGTCTTTGGGAGCTTGGGCTTCCCCAAGGTGTTTTTTGTGCTGACGGCGGAACAGCCGGAATGGATGTGGCGTTTCAGATGCGGGGCAAAGAAAAGGTCATTATTATCGATGCTTGCAAAACGGGTGAAGCGGCTGGAACAGTTTTCAAAGTTCCGGGCGAAGAACTCGAAAACCTTCCGCCGCTAACCGACATTCATACACATAACTTTCGCTGGGACAATGCTTTGGCTTTCGGACGCTGGCTTTTGAAAGATGAATATCCAAAGGACATTACGGTGTATTTGATCGAGGGCGAAAACTTTGAATTCGGCGAAGTTTTAAGTCCGAAAATCAAGGAAACGATGGAAAAACTAGCCGTTAAATTATTGGACGAATTACGTCTGGAAGTTGAAAAAAATGCCGCAGCTTCAGCTTGAAATTACCGAACAAGGTTATTTGATATTACCGCAAACCGTTGCGACACAATACTTTTCCGAAGATGTTTGCGTAGCGATTTGGCGGGAACCCGAACTCTGGATTTTGCCGATTCATAGTTCAAACGCAGGCGGTTTTTTACTGAAACAACGCAACGCACTCGGCGACCGCAGCGTTTTGATTCACGAAGTTTTGCCGAACGAATGGAAAAGCGGAATTTATCCGACATTTTGGGACGCAGAAAACGGCTCAATGCGAATCGCTTTGAAAAATGCCTGATGAACGCGAAAAGATTATCGAAGAAAAATTCGTTCGCACCGAAATTATCGAAGAACGCGGACAATGGGTTGTTTATCTTGAAGTCGGCGATTCTGAAAGATCTGTCAGACATCGGATAAATGCCTACTACAAAAAGAGTTTGGCGGAAATTGCCGCAAAATGGATCAAACGAACCGCCGAAAAAGAGCAAGTTTTTCCTTTTGATAGAGATTAGTTTGTTAATTGTTCATAGTTAATTGTTAATTGTTTCAATAATTTACACGCCAAATTAACCATTGAAATTTATGCTTAGACCACAACCAATTGGAATTTTCCCAATGCCAGCCAACTATTTGGTTTTGCCTGAAAGTTGGCAAGATTCGGCTGATTACCAAAATCTTTTGAACGGAATTTTGCCGAAAGAAGATTCATTTTATAAATTTGCCATTGAAGGCGAAATCGAAAAAGCCTTAGCCGAATTGACTGGTGATTCGCCCGAAACAAAACTTAACCGTTTTATTTTGAACAGTTCTCATGAGCTTTATTTTCAATTAAAACAAGAGCTTACAGGCGATCTGGAAAAAATTCTGGACGTTGCGGCATATACCTTAAATTACATTTCCGCACCGCCAAGTGCCGAAAATTTAGATGATGAATTAATGGCTTTTGTTTTGATGGCAAACGCTTCGCATAAAATTGAGCAAGGTCAAATTGAAAATTCGATCAATCTTTTACAACTGGCTTCCGAATTGGCAAAAGCTGTTTCTCCAATACTTTACGGACAAATTTTGACGAGTCTCGCGGAAACTCAACATCAGTTTTTCGGAGCTAATGCAAATGTTGTTCAGACTTATAAAAATGCGATTGAATCTTTGAAAAAGACCGAATTGAAAACCACCAAAGCATCTTTGCAAATGAATCTCGGCATTTGTTACCAAGAAATTTCCAGCGGAAATCGCGGTGCATTGCTCGAAGCCGTCAAATGTTATCAAGAGGCTCTGAAATTTTTCACCCGCGAACAATTTCCTGAAGAATTTGCCTTCGCCCAGAACAATTTGGCACTCGCATATCTTTCGATGCCAATGACCGAAGCCAGCGATCAGCTCCGCGTAGCTATTGCAATACAAGCACTTAGAGAAGCCTTAAAGGTTTATAAAAAGGAAACACACATTGAACTATGGGCAAGCACGCAACTCAATTTAGCCAATGCTTTGCAATACGCTCCGACTTCACACCCGGAGGAAAATTTGCAGGAAGCGGTCAATCTTTACGAAGAAATTTTGAGTGTTCGCCAACCAACTCAAAATCCTGTCGGCTACGCTCGTCTTTTGGCAAATCAAGGCAATGCTCTCGCTCATTTGGGAATTTTTAATCACGCAATTCCGAAGCTAAATGAGGCGATCAATATATTTAATCAAATTGAAGATACTGATTCCGCAAATTCAATCCGAGAGATTTTAGACGAAATTGAAGCAAATAAAACTGTCGCCGCAACCAATTGATTTATGGAGCTTTATCAAAAACAACAATTCGATTTTTTATTGATGACTTCGGCGGAAAGATTTGCCGAACGAATCGTCCAACGCTGCGAAGGTCAAGATAACGCTTTGGCTCGAATCAAAGAAAATCGCAATGCGGAAGGGGTTTGGCTTGATCAATTTGTAGATGCTATTTTTCAAGATTTTCTAATCGACAATACCGCCGGAGCAACTTTTATTTTGTCCGCTTTAGAACGTCGAAACATTGAATTTAACGCCAATGGAAAAATCGAACAAGTCTTGCAAAGTATGGCAAAACAAGCATTCGCAGATTTATTGCATATAAAAACAATTGAATCCTTAGAACAATCAATCGGCGTAGGAGCATAACAGACAGAAACCCGCACATTAGTAAGGGTGCGAAATACAAAGATTTATGACGACAGCGACAGCACAATCCGAACAACTAACCAAACTTCAGTCGGAAGATTTTGAACAAATCGCCGAAAAAATTGATAAGGCGTTGAAAAATGTCGAGGATTTAATGGACGAAAACGCCAGAATGCACGCTCTCGGCTTGAAAACCGCAATTGAAGATTTTCATAAATTTGCCTTGACCAAAATCGTCCAAAAATTGAAATCCGACGAACGCGGAAAAGAGCTTTTGTTTGAATTGGTTGATGAACCGAGCGTGTATGCTTTGCTTCAATTACACGGCATCGTCAAGCCGAATATCAACGCAAAAATTTCGCAGATTTTGGAAATGGTTCGCCCGTATATGCAATCGCACGGCGGCGATGTCGAATTTGTAAGTTACGAAAATTCAACGGTTTATGTCCGTCTAATGGGTTCGTGCAATGGTTGTTCGCAATCTGCGGTTACGCTTCGTGAAGGCGTTGAAGAAGCATTGCTTCACAATATTCCCGAAGTCAAAAAAGTTGAAGTTGTTCCGAATGAACCGAGTCCGAGTCTGATTCAAATCGAATCGCTGAAATCTTCAAAAACAAGTGGCTGGATCGAAACTTATGCAGTTGAAGATGTGCCGAACGGTTCGAAAAAATGCTTCAAAAATGAAAAGGAAAATATTCTTATCATTAATGTTGACAATCGTTTGAGTGCGTATCGCAACGAATGTCCGCATCAAGGTTTGCCACTTGATGGCGGAATGCTCGAAGCCGATGAACGGATTTTGACCTGTCCTTGGCACGGCTTCAAATTCGACGCAAATTCCGGCGAATGCCTGACCGCTCCGGCTACTCAATTAGAAGTTTTTCCTTTGAGAATTGAAAACGGAAAAATTTTAGTCAGACCTTTGTAAATGGTTAAATGTTAATTCGTTTTCTGAAAATCTTATGCAAGATGCAGTAATTAAAAGAGTTAGTTTGAGAAAAAATGTTAATGAAACCGAAAATTTACCATTAACAATTAACAATTCACTATTTGAGGCGAAGCCGTCCGTTTGGCTTGGTGCAAAATCGCCTTTCGGAATCTCACTTCCTGACGCAAAACCTTCTGCGTCACAACTTTACGCACCACGCGGAGTTTTCTTTAATGACGATTATTTGGTCGCAGCGGATTCGGGAAATCATCGCGTTTTGATTTGGAAAGGAATCCCGACCGAAGATCAAACACCTGCCGATATTGTGCTTGGTCAACCAGATTTTGAAACCGAAGGAGCAAAGGCAAACGGAAAGTCAGTTGAACGAGGTTTGCATCTCCCGACAGGCGTAAAAATTATTGAAAATAAACTATTTGTCGCGGATTCGTGGCATCATCGGATTTTAGTCTGGAACGAGATTCCGACCGAGAATTTTCAAAAACCGGATTACGTTATCGGGCAAAAAAATCTGTCCGAAGTTACCGAAAATCAAGGCGGAAAATGTTCTGCCGAAACGCTTTATTGGTGTTACGGATTTAATTATATCAACGGAATTTTCTACATCGCCGATACCGGAAATCGTCGGGTGTTAGGATTTCACGGAATTCCCCAACAAAATCAGCCCGCCGATTTTGTTATCGGGCAAGACGATTTTGAAACTAACTTAGAAAATCGTGGTTTAGATCAAAAGGCAAATGCAAAAAGTTTTCGCTGGGTTCACGATATTTCGGGAAATGAAGAAATGATTTACTTTGCAGACGCAGGGAATCATCGAATTTTAGGTTGGAACGGAACGCTTGATTCGGATAGAGATGCGGAAATCGTGTTTGGGCAAGAAAATTTTGAGAAAAATAGTGAGTTTCCATATATTAAACAAGGAGCTTCCCGGTTGCGTTTTCCATATTCGCTTTCTGTTGATAAAAATGTGATTGCTGTCGCAGACACTGCTAATAATCGTGTGTTATTTTGGGATGGTTTACCAAAAAGCGGATTTTATCAACCCGCTGATTTTGTCATTGGACAACCGAATTTTGACGAAAACGGCGAAAACCGTTGGAAAATGGTTGACCGCGATACGCTTTGTTGGGTTTACGGTATCCATTTGCATAACAATAAGCTAGCGATTGCCGATTCGGGAAATAACCGGGTGATGATTTGGGAGATAATTTGATCCACGAAGTAACACGAAGAAAGCACGAAGAAGATTTTGTTTTAACTTCGTGAAACCTTCGTGAATATTAGTGGATAAGAAAATGTTTGCAACGTCTGTAAAATCTGCCATTAAAAGATTTCGCCTAGAAATTAGCGGCGTTGTGCAGGGTGTTGGATTCCGTCCGTTCATCTATTCAGTTGCGAAAATGTTTGATTTGAAAGGCTTTGTCGGCAACGAAAGCAAAGGCGTTTTTATTGAAATTGAAGGCGAAGAAAAGACATTAAAGGAGTTTGTTGAATACTTAAAAACAAATGCTCCGCCGCTTTCTCATATTTCGGAAATCAAACAGAAAAATCTTGAACTAAAAAACGAAAATGATTTTCAAATTATTGAAAGTGAATCGGAAGAAACAGAATTTACCCTAATTTCGCCTGATATTTCGATTTGCAAAGACTGTTTGGAAGAGTTGTTGGATAAAAATAATCGTCGTTATCTTTATCCATTCATCAACTGCACAAATTGCGGACCGCGTTTTACAATCACCAAAACCGTTCCCTACGACCGTCCAAACACAACAATGTCAACATTTACTATGTGTAAAGCGTGTCGTGGCGAATACGAAAATCCGTTAGATAGACGATTTCACGCTCAACCCATTTCGTGTTGGGATTGTGGCGTGCAGGCTTGGTTTGTTGGCGAAAATGTAGAAAAAGGTAAACCGATTGAACAAACACAAACTGCTCTGAAACTTGGAAAAACAGTTGCAATCAAAGGAATTGGCGGATTTCATTTGGCGTGCGATGCGAGGAATGAAACCGCAATCGAAACTTTGCGGCAACGAAAAGGCAGAGTTGATAAGCCTTTTGCCGTGATGTGCAAAGATTTGGACACCGCGAAGAAATTTGTCGAAATTAATCAAGCCGAATCTGAAATTCTAACTAGCAAAGAACGTCCGATTGTTTTGTTGAAAAAGAAAAACGATTGCGGATTAAGTGAACTAATTGCTCCGAATAATCAATTTCTCGGCGTAATGTTGCCTTATTCGCCGCTGCATTATTTATTGTTTTCAAACGATTTAGACGTTTTGGTAATGACGAGCGGGAATTTCTCAAACGAACCGATTGTCAAAGATAATGATGAAGCATTAGAAAAATTATCAAAGTTAGCTGATTCATTTTTGCTCCACGACCGAGAAATTTTTGTCCAATGCGATGACAGCGTAGTTAGGATTTTAGCCACAGAGAACACAGAGGTCACTGAGGGAAATTATCCACAGATAAACACAGATAAACACAGATCAATTGATGAATTTGAAAAATCTATCTCTGAGAGCTCTGTGTCCTCTGTGGCTAACTTACTTCCTTTCCGCCGGTCGAGAGGTTATTCGCCGTTTCCTGTTAAATTGCCTTTTGCAGTTCCACAAATTTTGGCAGTTGGCGGCGAGTTGAAATCCACTTTTTGCCTGACCAAAGAGAATTTTGCCTTTATGTCGCAACACATTGGCGATATGGAAAATTTGGAGACGTTACAAGCATTTGAAAATTCGGCTGAACAAATGAAGAGACTTTTCAAAGTTGAACCCGAAATTGTAGTTGGCGATTTGCATCCGAATTATCTTTCAAGTAACTGGGCGAAAAAGACTTATTCTAATTTTGTAGCCGTCCAGCATCATCACGCACATATTGCTTCGGTAATGGCGGAAAACGGCGTGAAGGACGAAAAAGTAATCGGATTTGCTTTTGACGGAACAGGTTACGGACTTGATGGGAAAATTTGGGGCGGAGAAGTTTTTGGCGGAGATTATATAAAGTTTGAACGATTAACGCATCTCAAATATTTTCCGTTAGCGGGGGGCGATGCTTCGGTGAAAAATGTTTATCGAATGGCTTTGTCGGTTTTGCGGGAAGCGGAAATTGAATGGACAGAAGATTTAGCTTGTGTTTCGTTTTGTTCGGAAACTGAGCAAAAAATTTTATCGAAGCAATTAGAAAACAATTTGAATGTCGTTCAAACAAGCAGTTTCGGTAGGCTTTTTGACGCGATTGCTTCGATTGCGAATATTCGCCACAAAGCGACTTACGAAGCTCAAGCAGCTATTGAGTTTGAAGCGATTTTGGACGAAAATGTAAGCGAAACTTATCATTTTGAAATTTTGGAAAACGAAATTGATTATCGAAATTTAGTCCGTGAAGCTGTTCGGGATGTTCGGGCAAATGTCCAAAAATCAACAATTTCCGCCAAGTTTCATAACGCCGTTGCCGATTTAATTTTACAGTTGAGTTTGCAATATCGAAAGAGCTTAAGTTTGAACAAAATTGCTTTGAGCGGCGGATGTTTCCAAAATGTTGCGTTGCTCGAAAAGTCAGTTAAATTATTACAAAAGAGTGATTTTGAAGTTCTAATACACAAACTAGTGCCACCAAATGACGGCGGTTTAGCTTTAGGACAAGCGGTGATTGCCTTTTGGCAATCAAAGTAAAAAGGCAAAAGTAAAAAGTAAAAAATTTTGTGCATAAGTAGTCCGTTTTTTAAATTTTTTAACAAATTAAGTGTTTATTTCTAATATGAGAAAAGAACACTTAAAACTAAGCGAACAAGATTACAGTTATTTGACAAGGCAAACCACTTCGGGCGAACTAA
>JAIBCC010000040.1 GCA_019694395.1 Pyrinomonadaceae bacterium
CCCAAATAATGTTTCCTTTTTCGTCAATTGCTCCGATCCGGTCTCCGTCACCGTCAAAGGCTATCGCCAAATCCGCTTTATGCTCTTTAACTGCTTTAATTGCGTCTTGCAGATTTTTTTCGACCGTCGGATCGGGATGATGATTTGGAAAATTGCTGTCAGGTTCGATAAATAATTCAGCAACTTCGACCCCCAAATCTTTGTAAAGCGGTGCGCCGATAATTCCTCCGATTCCGTTTCCGGCATCAACTACAACTTTCAATTTCCTATCACCTAATTTGATATTTTCTTTGACAAATTTTAGATAATTATCGGTAATATCTTTATTTGCAATAGTTCCGCTGCCTTTTGCAAACGACTGAGAAAGCACAATTTCCTTGATTTGCTGAATTTCTTCGCCGTGCAGAGCATCTCTATTCAAACAAATTTTGAAACCGTTAAACTCAGCCGGATTGTGCGAGCCCGTAATCATGATTCCTGCTTCGACCTGTTCGGTAAAAAGCGTGTAATACAAAAGCGGTGTCGGAATCATTCCGAAATTGACGACGTTCAATCCGGTTTGATTCAAGTTTTTTGCCATAATTTCGCAAAAAACAGGCGAACTTTCCCGTGCATCATAGCCTAAACTGACGGTTTTTGCGCCGTGATTGACAAAATAAGTGCCAATTGCTTTGGCTAAAAGGCTAACGGTTTCTTCAGTTAAATCTATTCCGACTAATCCCCGGATGTCGTATTCTCGAAAAATATGTAAATTCATCTAAAACATTTTCAAATCGTTTTCTATCATTTCGGCAATCATCTGCCGTAAAGTGTATTTTGGCTGCCAGCCCAGTTTTTCTTTGGCTTTGGTCGGATCACCGATCAGCAAATCAACTTCGGTTGGGCGAAAATAATACGGATTTATTTTGATGATTTCCTGACCAACTGCGACTTTCCAATTAGGATTATCGCATTTTTCCACGATTCCTTTCTCATTTACGCCTTCGCCTTCAAATCGAATGGTGACTCCCAATTCTTCGCAAGCCATCTGGATAAACTCACGAATTGAAGTGGTTTTTCCCGTTGCAATGACAAAATCTTCCGGTGTATCTTGTTGTAAAATAAGGTGCATCGCCTCAACAAAATCCTTCGCGTGCCCCCAATCGCGTTTGGCATCCAGATTACCGAGCGAAATATGACTTTCAATTCCGTGAACAACTTTTGCCAAGCCAATCGTAATTTTCCGCGTCACAAAATTTTCGCCGCGCACCGGACTTTCGTGATTGAACAAAATTCCATTGCAGGCAAACATTCCGTAGGCTTCGCGGTAATTGACCGTGATCCAATAGGCGTAAAGTTTAGCGACTCCATACGGCGAACGTGGATAAAACGGCGTTTTTTCGCTTTGTGGAATTTCCTGCACCAAGCCATAAAGTTCGGAGGTTGAGGCTTGATAAATGCGCGTTTTCTTTTCCAAACCTAAAATCCGAACTGCTTCTAAAAGCCTTAAAGTTCCGATTGCATCAGCATTTGCCGTGTATTCAGGCGTTTCAAAACTAACATGGACGTGACTCTGTGCTGCCAGATTATAAATTTCGTCCGGCTGGGTTTGCTGAATGATTCGAATAATATTGCTGCTGTCGGTCATATCGCCGTAATGCAGAATAAAATTCGGGTTTTTCCTCTCAATAAGATGGTCAATCCGGTCGGTATTTATCAACGATGTTCGTCGTTTGATGCCGTGAACAACATATCCTTTTTCCAATAGTAAATCCGACAGATACGCTCCATCCTGACCTGTTACTCCGGTAATGAGTGCGACTTTTTCCATAAAATAAACTTTAAAAACTTTCTCAATTGAAAAAAGAAACCTTCTTTTGATGCTCGGATATTACAATAATAATAACTGTAAATTATTAATAATACATACTTAGATGAAATCCTATTGCCTGCTTCTCTATTATTTCTTACATAATTTTGGATAAATATTGAAACTTCGCTAAAACTTCGTTGTTCTGCACGAATCGTTTTAGAAATATCACTTAATTGATTATAGTTTGGTTTATAAGTTTGATGAAAATTCGGTTTTGTTTTTTCAAACCCTAAGTAAAGTATTGACTCTACAGAATCAATTACTTTTCTTTCATCAAAATTAGTCAGTTCCAAAACTTGGCTGTAATCTAAGTTGTTCAACTCAAAATCAAAATGAACCCCAGCATAAATCAATGACTCTTCATTCAAGAGCTGAACCATCGGCAATTTTTTTGCCCAATCAGACGTAGAAAGCCAGGTAATTCCACTACTACAACCAATTAAAAGAGAGCAGTATTTAGTCAGTTCCGCATTTTCCCGAAAGCTAAGTCTGTTTGCGTCAATTATTTGCAACGAGTCTAAGTCAAGTCTTTGATTCGTTGATAAAATAAAGCATATATCTTTATTCTTTTCGACAATGGCTTTAGAAATTCGTAAAGCAAACTCAACATTCACATTAGACTGTCCACTTCCGGGCGCACATTCAAAAAGAATGACATTTTTGAACTTAGCTAGATTATTTTGTTTAGCAAATTCTTTAACATTGTCAATTTCTTTTTGAGTTAATCTAATAATTGGCTCAACCGAAACGGTGATTGGTTTTTCATAGGCATTTAGAATAGTTTGTCGAATTGTTCCGTCAAATTTAATCCAATTTCGGGGCGGAATTTGACTAAAAATAATCTCGTCAAACTCACCTTTGGCTTTACGTTCCAAGGCTTCTTTTTCAAATTTTTCCCATCCTTCCTTGGAGTAATCGCCAAATGAATTTGGAATTTCCCAAACCTCATCAACAAAAGGATTTAAGTCTAAAATGGTTTTATAATTTTTGTTAATTGCCCAGGTTAGATGACTTTCGGGAAAATCATTTTTAATTTGCTTTGCTATTGTCGTGGCATATAAACAATCGCCAAAACGTCCTAATTGCCCGATTAAAAACTTTTTACCCATTACCTTTTTTGATCAACAAAACAAAGAGTTTGTCTATTTCGTCAATACAATTAATTTCGCTCTAAATTCAAAATTGCCAGTTCTTTTATAACACCGTCTTTTTCCTCAGCTGGAACTGTTTCAAACTCATAAATCTTTTCCTGAACGTGCCATAATTTGCAGTTCGTATCTGCCAAAAAACCGAAGACCTGTCCGATACTTCCGGTTAAGTCCTGAGTTTCGTTTCCCTCTTTCTTATAAACCTTATTAGCTGAAAAAGTCAGTTTTTCGAGCGGGATTTTGCCGCTGACAGCATCTTTTACCAAATCATCAATCTCGTTTTGCAGTTGTTTTTCCTGCTTTTTCAGACTTTTTAATCGTTCTTCATCTTCGGTATGAAATTGTTTCAATTTAACGATAGTTAATTTATCGCTTAGGTTTCCAAGTGTTTCTGCCATTCTAAAAGTTATCCCAATATCATTTTTGCCAAATCTTCGATTGAAATTTTAGGTTATCAGTCGATTGATTTTATCAAAGCAAGGTTCAGATTGAATTTTCGGTTTATGGCTATATAATGTTAAAGTATTCAAGCTAAGAAGAACACAAAAATTACCTAATTTGTTTTGTTTTACTTTAGTTTTTTTTGTTGGCTGAATAAAACCATTCTTTATTAACAAAAATAGTATTGATATAAGTGTCAGCATAAACTTCATAACCTTTCGTTAACATAAATTCTGAAATTGTTGTATCTTTTGGTCTAACATGAGTTTCGCTATAAACACATGTCTCAACACAAATTACCGGTATTGCGTATTTTTCAAAATCTAATGTTTTTAATACTGGCAAATCTAATCCTTCAATATCAATTGAGATTAAATCAGGAAAAGTTGAAAAATTATTTTTAATAACTGAGTTAATGTTAAAAAGCGGAACTTTAGCCACTTCAATGATTTTATTAGTCCCTGTGGTTTCTCTATTTTTTGCTTCCTCTTTATCAAAAGTGCTAATTCCATCCAAATTAAAAATATAGAAATCTGCATCTTTGTCATTTTCAAGAGAAATTCCTACATTCAGAATTACATCTTGTGGTCTGATCTCTTTTATTTTTGGAATAAGAGCTTTATTTGCCTCAACACACACACCTCTTGAACCATCTCTGTAAAATAAATAAGTATTGTTGCAAGAGTTGGGGCTGTTTGTGCCAATATCTAAATAAGATATGTAGTGCAACCCTTTTTCTTTAAATAAAAACCTTAAAATAGCGTCTTCTCCTGCTTGTGAAAAAGAATAAGGAACAGGAGGTGGCAAAATAACTGAATACACAATTTCCCTAATTTTCTCTTTTAATTTCCTTATCATAAGTTAACTCAAACAATTTCGATATTAGGCAATGGAAAAATAAATTTACCACCGTTTGCCAAAAAATCTTTTTCACGCTCTAAAATATTATTTTTGAAATGCCACGGCAGAACAAAAAAATAGTCGGGATTCATCGCTTTGGCTTCGGCTTCGGAAATAATCGGAATTAAAGTGCCAGGTGTGAAACTGCCGAATTTATCTTCATTAACTTCGGCAATATGTGAAATCAAACGCGGTGTAATTCCACAATATTGCAACAAAACATTGCCTTTGGTGCTAGCTCCGTAACCAATAATTTTCTTGCCGTCGGCAACTAAGGATTCGAGTAAATCCAACAAATTTTCCCGATGCTTGACGGCTCTTTCCTGAAAATCCAGATATGGTTGTGCCGTGTTTAATCCAATCTTTTCCTCTTGTTTCAAAAGCCAATTAACTACTGCCTGATTTGATTTATAGGAGGCGTTAGTTTTACAAGCCGTCACGGCAAAACTGCCGCCGTTAATGTCGTTCATTTGGACATCAATAATCCGCAAACCGCATTTTTCCAACAAATCATTGACAACTTTTAACGAATAAAATTCAAGATGCTCGTGACAAATCGTGTCATATGAATTAGTCCGTAACATACTCGGCATATAGCTTTGCTCAAAATGCCAGATGCCTTCATCATCTAAACATTTTTCAATGTCAGAAACAAAATCCGTCGGACTCGGTAAATCGTAAAACATTGAAATTGATGTGATTAGCTTGGCTTTTTCATTTGGGAAGTTTTCCTGAAAAGCCCTTGCCGAAAAGAAATCAGGAATTAAAGTAATGTCAATGGTGTAAAACTCTCTGAATTTTTCGCCTGTCGGATCAATTCCGACCTTGCGATGTGTGCCCGTGTAAGCCTTAAGCGAGGTTGCGTCATTACTGCCAATATCAATTACCAAATCATTTTCCGAAAGGCTGACGAGTTTTTCTAAAGTCTGAATTTTGCTCGTTAAATGTCTGACCATCGAAGCATTTAATCCCGAACGATAGCCGTAATTATCGCCATACATTTCGCTTAAATCATAGCTTTGCAACATTTGGAGCAAGCCGCAATTTTCACACCAAATTACATCCACATCACCTTTGGTAATCTTTTCTTTTTCTGATTTTGGAAAAACTCCGGTCAAATATTGTTCGCCAAGCGAAACTACTTTCTTCAAATTTTCACTTTGGCAGATCCGGCATTTTTTTATTTTTATGTGCATTAATTTCTTATCAATTCCCACTTATCCTGCAAAATAATACAGCCGTAATCGTAGCCTTCGGCAAATGAAAAATCTGTTCCATCATCAAAAACTTTAATCGGACAAACATCATCCAACCAATCATAAGTAATCGTTCCGGTTCTGGTGTTGAGAGCAACCAAAAATGAATAATCCATTGGTGCAATTAAACCACCCTCAATAATGAAATCAACTGTGACCTCATTTGCGCCTTCGCGGTAAAAAGGTTCAAAAGATTTATTGACTGTAAAAACCCGCTTCTTATCTTGTCTCAACAAACAAACTGCCATGTTTTGGATTTGCTGAAAATTATTTACTCCGATCACCAAACGCAATCGAATCTCTTCTTTGTGACCGATATTGATTTGCGGATTTCCGTCTTTATCACAAGTATAGACTTGTTTTATAAAAATATCCGATTCGGAATGATCTTTGGTGTAGGAATGCGTTTTTTCATTATTGTAATATTTTTCAACAATCTCAGCAGGTTTTCCTTCGACTAAAACCTTGCCTTTCTCAAGTAAAATACAATGTTTGCAAAGCTGAAGAATCGTTCCCATATTGTGGCTGACGAATAAAACCGTGCGTCCGCCTTTGCTGACCTCATCCATTTTACCTAAACATTTTTTCTGAAATTCGGTATCTCCAACCGCTAAAACCTCATCAACTACCAATATTTCAGGCTCTAAATGTGCCGCCACTGCAAATGCCAACCTCACATACATCCCGCTTGAATAATGCTTGACCGGTGTATCTATAAATTTCTCTACCTCAGCAAAATCTACTATCTCATCAAATTTGCGAGCTATTTCTCCACGCCGCATTCCCAAAATTGCGCCGTTTAGAAAAATATTTTCGCGCCCCGTAAGTTCGGGGTGAAATCCTGTTCCAACCTCCAATAAACTGGCGATTCGCCCATATAGTTCTACTTTGCCTTTTGTTGGCTCTGTGATTCGGCTGAGAACTTTCAACAGCGTTGATTTGCCTGCCCCGTTTCGTCCGATAATTCCAACTACTTCTCCCGGCTCAATCTCGAAATCAATATCTTTTAATGCCCAAAACTTGTTTGCTTCCTCAGTCTTTCCAAAATTTTTGAATGGAGATTTAAGAGATTGGATAATTGACTCGCGAAAAGTAGAATACGGCTGGCGAACTTCGCCAATCGTATATTGTTTGCCTAGATTTTTAACTTTGATAATTGGTTTCATTACTAAACTATATCGGCAAATTGCTTCTCCATTCGCTTAAAATTATAGGCAGCGTAAATTAAAATCCCGACTGTCACAACTGCTGAAGTTCCCAATGAAAACCAATCAATCGGCTTTCCGAAAAAGGCTGCCCGATACGCTTCAATTTGCCCTGCCATTGGATTTAAGTCTAGTAACCATCTCCATTTTTCACCCAATAAACTTGATGGGTAGATGATAGGAGTGACAAACATTCCAATTTGAATCATAAATGGCAAAGCGTGGCGAATATCACGATATTTGACATTTAACGCCGACATCCACATTCCGACTCCGATGGCTAAAGCTGTGGTTAAAAGCACTAAAGCCGGTAGTAACAAAAGATTCAAAGTCAAACTGATCCCATAGTAGAACATCAATAAAATCAATAAGACAAAAGCAATGGCAAAATCAACTAGACCTGATCCGACCGAAGCCATTGGAATAATCATTCGCGGAAAATAAACTTTAGTAATCAGATTTGAATTTCCCACCAAACTGTTGCCGCTGTTGTTGACTGCATTGGCAAAAAAGGTCCAGGGAAGCAATCCGGCGTAGGCAAAAATCGGATATGGAATGTTATCAGAAGGCATTCCGGCTAATTTCCCAAAAAACAGAGTGAAAATCAGCATAGTAAAAAGAGGCTGAATAATTGCCCATAAAGCTCCAAGAAGGGTTTGTTTATAACGAACTTTGATGTCGCGTTCAGTTAAAATATAAAGTAAATCACGATAATGCCAAAGGTCACCCAAATTCAGTGCAACCCAACTATTACTTGGTTTAATAACTACCAAAGGTTTTGAGGGTAACTGATATATTGAGTCAGGAGTCTTTGGCACCTTTTCAGATACATTTATTTTGAGTTCGGAACCTTCTTCAAGAACAGACATAGAATTATCAGAAATAAGTTTTTAGTGTATATATGTGTTTCGGTTAAGTCAAAGACTAAAAAATACGTAATATTGGCTAACTTAAATATCCGTTCGGATGATTTTGAATCCATTTCCAGGCAGAGTCCAGAATTTCTTCTAAATTATGCTGCGGCTGCCAACCTAATTCATTTTTTATTTTTTCTGAGCTGGCAGTTAAAATTAACGGGTCACCAGGTCGGCGTTCGATAAATTGAACCGGGATTGGTTTGCCGGTTACCATTCGCGCAGTTTCAACGACTTCATTAACACTATTTCCAACTCCTGTCCCAAGATTATAAATGCCACATCCAGTTTCTAAAACTTTAAGCACTAGAATATGCGCTTTGGCTAAATCCAGAACGTGGATGTAATCACGGATACAAGTTCCATCCGGAGTCGGGTAATCATTACCGTGAAGTTTCAATACCTTATTTTTACCCCGCGCCGTGTTCAAAATATCAGGAATTAAATGTGTTTCCGGTTCGTGCCATTCGCCATTTATTTCGCTGGCACCGCCAACATTGAAATAACGCAAAGCCACAAATCGCAAATCATATTTTTGCTGAAATTCCTGTAATGCTTTTTCTACTCCTAATTTTGATTCGCCGTAAGGATTGATGGGCAAAGTTTCATCTTCTTCGGTCAATGGCAGTTTCTTTGGTTCACCGTAAACCGCTGCCGTAGATGAGAAAACTATTTTTTTGACATTTGATTCGATCATCGCTTCAAGCAGGGAAACGCTGGCTAAATAATTGTTCTGACGATATTTTTCGGGTTTTTCCATTGATTCGCCAACCGAGGCGAAGGCAGCCAGATGCATCACTGCATCAATCGAATCATTTTGTAAGATTTGTTTAATAACTTCTTTATTTGCAATGTCATCGTGGACAAATTTGGCGTTTGGATGAACAGCTTCCCGGTGTCCCATCGAAAGATTGTCGCACACTACGACCTTGTGATTTTGGCGGATTAATTCTTCGGTCAGGATACTCCCGATGTAGCCTGCTCCGCCAGTTACTAAAATGTTCATAAATTATTTGTTTTGATAAAATTCAATCTGATTTTTGGTCAATTCAATTAAATCCGTTTTATCACGAAAACCGCGATACCATTCGGTTGTAAGTTGTAAACCTTCGGCTAAAGTTAGTTTAGGCAGCCATTTAAGTTCGGTTTTGGCTTTGGTGCTGTCAAGCTTTAAAAGTCTCGCTTCGTGCGGTTGTTCGCCTTTATCAATTTCCCAATTAACAGGCTCGTTCCAAATCTCGCGGATTTCTTCCAAAATCCAGCCGACAGTTTGTGAATCTTCGTCACGCGGACCAAAATTCCACGCCCCAACTAAAGTTTTATCACCGGAATAAAGTTTTTCTGCCAGAGTCAAATAACCTGAAAGCGGTTCCAGCACAAATTGCCAGGGGCGCACAGAATACGGATTGCGGATATGCAGAGGTTTATCAAAAATCAATGAACGAAAAACGTCTGGAATCAGACGGTCTTCGCACCAATCGCCGCCGCCGATGACATTTCCGGCGCGTGCCGAAGCAACTAAAGTTTGGCTATTGGCAAAGAATGAATTTCGATAAGCTGAAATTGCTAATTCAGCACAGGCTTTACTGTTTGAATAAGGATCAAAACCGCCTAAACGCTCATTTTCCCGATATGCCCAAAGCCATTCTTTATTCTCATAAACTTTATCGGTAGTGATGGAAACTACCGCTTTGATTGAATCGCAGTGACGAACGGCTTCCAAAACATTTACCGTTCCCATCAGATTGGTTTGATAGGTTTGAACGGGTTCGCGGTAAGATTTTCTAACTAAACTCTGAGCGGCTAAATGAAAAACTATTTCGGGTTGAAAGTCGTTAAGTTTTGCCTGGAGATTCGGTAAATCGTTAATATCGCCAATGATCGAAGTAATTTGATTTTCAAGTTGCAGATTTTCAAAAAGATTTGGCGAATCTTCGGGCGCGAGCGAATAGCCGCAAACTTCTGCACCGAGTGTTTTAAGCCAAAATGAAAGCCAACTGCCCTTGAATCCGGTGTGTCCGGTGATAAAAACTCTTTTTCCGTTCCAAAAATTCATTCCCAAACCTTCCACGGCGCATTACCTTTTTGCCACAAACTTTCCAATAAGTTTCTGTCGCGCACAGTATCCATACATTGCCAAAACCCGTAGTGTTTGTAGGCAACAAGCTGACCTTCATTGGCGAGATTTTCCAACGCATCTTTTTCCATAACGCTTTGGTCACCCGGTAAATAATTGAAAACTTGCGGCTCAAAAACCAAAAATCCGCCGTTTATCCAGCCTTCGTGCGTTTGTGGTTTTTCGCTGAATTCGGCGGTTGAATCCTCTTTCACAATTAGTTCACCAAAGCGCGCCGGAGGATGAACTGCTGTCACGGTAGCAAGTTTTCCGTGTGAGCGATGGAACTCAAGCAGTGCTTTAATATCAACATTTCCCACGCCATCGCCGTAGGTCACCATAAAAGTTTCGCCATTGATATACGGCTCAAACCTTTTAACTCGTCCACCTGTCATCGAATTCAGACCCGTTTCAATCAAATGAACTTTCCAGTCTTCGTTCTCGCGTTCCAGTGTTTCGGTTTCGCCGGTTGCCAGATTGATTTTCATACTGCCGTTGAGCGTATAGTAATCAATAAAAAATTTTTTGACCGCTTCGCCTTTGTAACCGAGCGCAACATAAAAATCATTAAATCCTTGACTGGCATATATTTTCATAATATGCCAAAGCATTGGACGACCGCCGATTTCGACCATCGGTTTGGGTTTGATGTCAGTTTCTTCGGCAAGGCGAGTGCCTAATCCACCGGCAAGAATAATGGTTTTCATAAGATGATTTCAAAAGGCTTAATTTTAAAGGCGGGGCGGTCATTCGTCAACTTAGTTTCTTTTCATTTTTCCAGTTCGGCGCAACTGAGTCGTTTTACTTGGTAATTTCCGTCCCAAATTGCCGGACGTTTTCGGATTATCAATTCGACTTGGCTTTTATCGGTGGTGAGCTTGCAGATTTCGAGCGTAACTTGGCGAAAAACCCTTTCTTCCAAATAAACCGGAGCATTTGTATCTGCGATTGACCATTCAAACGGCGGCAGGACTTTTTTATTTGTAGTTTGAGTTTGAAAAACAGTTGATTTGGCAATCGGCGGGAGCTTTTCCAAAACTTCGTCATTAATGTAAATCGCTGGAATTTCCGTATTTCCCGAATAATACGCGCCCGAAAGAAACGAATCCCAGTAACCGAAAAAATTAAGAATCGGTAATGAAACTGCTGCTAAAACAATCAATTTTCGTGCTGAATATTTTTCGAGTTGCAAAATTTCTTTCAACGAAATCTCACTTTTCCAAAAGGCAAAAATATCTGCAAAAATCAGCGTCAGATTCCAAAACCAAACGATGCTATTGTAATTTTTAGCAATCAACAAACTCAAAATTATCAAGTGCATAGAAATTGCCAAAATAACCACAATATTTCTGGTTTTACGAAATATTAATCCGCAGCCGATCAAAAATTCGGTCAACGGAATCGCAATTCCCAAGAATCCGAACGGAATTTGCAATGACGGAAATAGATTCTGAATCGGAATAAAAAGGGAAGGCAAAATATCGTGCGAAAAGTTGAAGTTTAACTTTTGCAGACCGCTCCAGCAATAAATTCCGGCGATAATAATTTGAGCTAAACCGATTGTTCGATTCTTTGCCGATTCATCTTCATTTTCCCAATCGTGCCAAAAATAAACCGCAAAGATCAGCGAATATTCATACGCCCACGGCTGTAAGTGCATTTGGTCGAAAAAGAAAAGCAGCAGAATCGAAGCAATAATTATCAGTAAAAAAGTCTTCGGTTTTGGCAGGGAAATCGCCAAAATCAACGAAAACACTAAAATCGAACTGACTATCCATTCAAACGCCACCGCGAAACTTTCCGGCAAAGCAAAAATCAACGGCGAACGCGGGAAAGTTCGATTGATCGGAAACCATAATTCGTGCGAAAACGCGATGCCGAGCAATAAGCCGAGGCAGATAGTGATTAGTAGAAGTTTGAAACGATTGGAGTTTATCAGCATCAGTCTTTCGCTCCTGCGGCTTCTAAAAGTTTGACTATTTCTTCAAATTTAAGTCTCGTTGATGCTAGTCTTGGTTCTCGATATTGGGAAACTTTGTTTTTAGCAATAATTAATGCTGTGTATCCTTGCTTATCTTTTGCCGTAACATCAACCCCGTTTTCAATCAGTATTTTCGCCGCTCCAATATAATTTTTGTCTAGTGCAAACATCAATATTGTCGCGTCTTCTCTATACAAAGGTGAATAATAAAAATATCTTTCATTGATCTTTGCTCCAGCCTTTATCAACGCCTTCAATCCCTGATTTCGTTCTTGTTCTATTATTTCAAGTAATTTTTCTCGTTCCTTTTCATCTTTAATACTATAAGTTCTTGAAATATAGTCAGCTGTCAAATAGGAATACAAAACATTTGAAACACTCATACCTTCAATACGAGAATTAGTAGTTTTCGACGGTTTTGGAATAGTAGCACCATTCTCCAAAAGCAGTTTTACAACAGCTCCGTGACCGCGAATTATTGAAAATTGAAGAGCCGAAATATTGGCAGTTTCTGGCTCAGTGGTAATCCCCCTTAAATCCCTAATTGTAAGATTTGGATTGACGCGTAATTTAAGGAATTTGCGAACGGCTTCAGTATCTCCTTTTTGAACTGCCGTAATAAACTCACGTTTGAGTTGTTCATTTCCTAGAGACTGGCGTTCTTGTTTGTTAATAGGAATCTTAAAAAGTTCTATTTTTATGCTATAACTACCATAACTTATAAGAGGTAAGCCAAAGTCTTCAAATAGAAAATAGCCCGGTTTTGAAATTGCGAAGACTGACGAAAGAGGACTCCATCCGTTAGGATACATAATTCCAATGCTATACGTTCCTTGTGGATTAATTTGCAAAGTATCATGACTATTTTGATAAGTGTTCATTTCAACTTTCGCATCTTCGATTCGTTTTTGATTGGAATCGACAACCTCAAGATGGTGATAAACCATTTGTGCTTGAGCATTTGCAAAGACTGAAAAACTGATAAGAAAAATTGTGATGATAAAGATTTTACGCATAAATTATTTTGCTCCTGCCGCTTCGAGAAGTTTGATTATTTCCTTAAACTCAGTCCTGTCAGAAAATTGCTGTTGCTTGGCTTTGGCATATATTAAAGCCGTATTGCTAAAATAATCTTTCGCATTAACAGGTAAATTCTTTTTCAATAATGTTTTGACGATCTTTAAATAACCTTGTTTAACTGCAATAATTAAAGTTGTTTGGTGAAGTTTGTCTGACGCATAGACATCTGCTCCGGCTTTAATCAAATCGTAAAATACACCCTCATATTTTTGCAGCAATTCAGCCTTTTCTTTTTCGTTTTTAACTTTGCGATCTGCTAATGGATTTGCCGAAAGATAAAATGGCAGAATATTTTGAAACGGTTTTTCTTTCCAATTCACCTTTATCTTCTTTTTCAAAAAGATTTTTACATTTTCCATATCACCGTTTTTTATTGCCCACAGAAATTCACGTTCGATTTGTTTGCTGCTGATTTCTTCTTCATTAGATTGGTGGATTTTTAGCATTTCAACACTCAAGTTGAGAGATTCTTCCGGTATTAGTTCTATAATGTCCCTGAACGGAAAATAGCCATTTCTTGAGATATTTAAAGCTAAATAATTTGGTGCATAGTTTGTAAATTGAATTACTCCTACTCCATTTTCGTTTGTTGTCAAAGCTCGTTTGAAATCTTTTTGTGATTTATCGGTAATTTCGATCAACGCTCCCGGAACCGGCTCTTTTTTTTCATCCGCTACTTCGAGATGCACATAACTAAAAATTGCTTGTCCATTGGCAAAGGCTGAAAAACTTAAAAGAAAAATTGTAATGATAAAGATTTTACGCATAAATTATTTCGCCCCTGCTGCTTCGAGGATTTTGATTATTTCTTCCTTTTTATCTCCACCTATTCCATATTGGCTAATGTCTTTCGCATAATTTAATGGCGTGTTACCGCCTTTACAAGTTAGATTTACGTCTGCACCATTTGCCAACAAAAGTTTGACCATTTCGACATCATAATTTTGAACAAAAATTGATAAAGCCGTATTGCAGCTTTGATTATCATATCTGGAATATGGAACATGGCTGGTTAGCAAATTAACTTTCGCACCGGATTTAATCAGAAATTCGGCAATTTCAAGCCGTTCTTTTGGTTTGTAATAATCTATCAGATGCATCAAAGCCGTTCTGCCGTAATTATCTTGTGCATCCACAGAAACGCCTTTTTCAATTAACCTTTTAACGATTCGGAAATAAAATTTTTGGGCGGCGACCATCAGCGGAGTCGTTGAGTATTTTGGTTCAAGACTCGCTCCGGCATCAATCAAACTTATCGCACCGTTTTCATACGCGGAAATTCTTGCGGTGTTGCCTGCTTCGGTATCGGGAAAATTTCCCTGGACGGGATAAGCGGAAAGATATTGAATCAAAATACTTTTTATCGGTTCGTCCGGTTTATTGACTTTAACCCCGGCGGCAAGAAACTCTTTAACCGTTCCCCCATCGCCCGAATCAACCGCAAAAATTATGATCGGCACATCTTTGAAACCGGGGATTCCTCGTAACTCGGACGTTGTTAGATTTGGACTGAACCCTGATTTTATTAGTTTACGAACAGTCACATTATCGCCGGAGCGAGCAGCAGCAAAAAATTCCCGCTTTAATTGTTCACGCTCAACCGCTTGGCGTTCAGCTTTGGTGTTTGGGATTTTTAATAGTTCAACTTTGGTCGGTTCACTTTCGCTTGAGCCGCCAATTGCTCTGATTACCCCAAATAAATCGGTAAAAGGATAATAGCCATCTTTTGAAATATTGAAAGTATCCGTATGACAATCGCCGTAACCAACGGGAAATCTGTCCACCCGCCCTTTTTCATTGGTCAATACTTCTCCGCCTACGCAACCGCCTTGAATCTTTATCTTAGCTTCTGCGACAGGTTTATCAGCATAATCAACGACTTCAAGAAATTTGTAACTAACTGCTCCTTGAGCATTTCCAATGATTGAAAATAAACTAATAAAAAGGGAAATGATGAAAGTTTTACGCATCACGGAATTTCTCCAAACAAAAAAAGCATCGGCAATAAACTCAATTATCTGTGATGCTTCCCTGGCTCTGTTCGTGGATTAAAGTGTTAAGTTGATTGATGCTTAACAGTGCCTTTGAGGTTGCCGTGAGATTTTTTAGAAAAGTCTGCGCTGACCGTCAACTACTTCGGAAATAATCATCTCCAAATCTTTATCTTCAGCGGTTTCACATTCTTTGATTACTTCGCGCTTCTGTGTGTCAGTTAATTCACGCCAGGATTTTTCTAATTCGCGTGATTGGTGAATATGATAGATTACCTGATTTGGAGTCATATTAAATTACAGATTAATACAGATTTTCCGGTTCGTTAACTAGGGCAACAAACTTTTGCAAATTTTCGCTTTCATCCGTTTCTGCTATCGTGTGTGTATTGCCTAAATAATTCATTCCCAAATATCTTGCCGTTTCAGAAAAAGGCAGCCAAAAATTTTCACCTAAATTATCTCCAACCGAGCAACTGACCGCCGCCATACTTTTGCCTCGAAGTTTTCTGCCAAGGTCTTTTTCTTCATCAAGCAAATCGGTGATGCGGTCAAAAAAGACTTTCATAATGCCGCTCATTGAATACCAATAAACGGGTGTGGCAAATATTAGCACATCATAATTAGCGATGATTTTTCGCACTAGATCAAGATAATCATCGTCTAAATTTTTATGTTCATAATCGTAATAACTAAAATTATAATCGTTCAGATCAATAAAATCCCAACCCGAGATATGAATTAGTTGATCTACAATTTTTTTTGTATCGCCGTTTTTTCTTGAACTTCCTAAAATAATAAGTTTTTTCATTGCACCCGATCTTTTAGGATCTGCTAATCATGTAATCCTTTTCCCATAAAAATGTTTGGAATGAATTTTTCAATTCTGGCTTCGCGTGTTTGGGACTGTTTGGGTTGCGAAAAATGCAGAATATAGCCCTTTTGTCTGCCGGAAGTTAAGGAATAAAAAGCATTTCTGAATGCCTCGTTTTCAGCAAATTTGTTTTGCAGTTCGAGGGGAATTTCGTATTCCGAAACATCTTTGAATTCTACTTGCAATCCTGCTTTTTCTATTTCAATTGCTTCGTTAATATAGGCTTTCAAAATCGCTTCTTTTTCAAAAACTTGTCCGGCTTCAGTAAATTTGACAATGCGTGCCGATTGCACATTTTCGCCTTGTTTGGTCAAAATTCCGTCTGTATCTTTGAGCAACGCGCCTTTGAAAAATGAAATGCAGCAATATTCTTTGAAAGCAGTAATTAAAATTATGTTATTTCCCTCGAAAGTATAAACAGGCTGACTCCATTTTAATTCTTCGGTCAAACCGCAATCAAGCACGATTTCCCGCAGAGCTTCCAACTCTTTTGTCCAACTATGAACTTTGCATTCGGGCGTGTTCGTGAGCGAGCAGCGTCCACAGCCTGCTCTTAAATAAATATCAACTTTTGGATTTGTTTTGTTCATTTTCTAATTTCTGTTAATTTTTCCATGAAATCAATGGGAATTTGTATCTGATTTCTTTCGGCATAAGCTAAAAAATCCTTAACCGTCAGAGGGGAATGCGTTCTTCCGCATTGGTCTTTGCGGTCTTCTTCATAGGCGTAAACTTTGTCATCAAATAACAAATATCC
The DNA here is from genome assembly GCA_019694395.1 of Pyrinomonadaceae bacterium. Taxonomy (GTDB): domain Bacteria; phylum Acidobacteriota; class Blastocatellia; order Pyrinomonadales; family Pyrinomonadaceae; genus JAIBCC01. The sequence continues at coordinate 16,516 of JAIBCC010000040.1, forward strand.
CTGTTCACCCCATTGATCAACCCGTCCGACCGTAAAATGCGGACAATCAAGATAAAAAATATTTTCGTAATTTTCCATCAGACAATATAATTTTTTTCTATAAATCAATACTTGCTCTTGCAACCCATTGATGAGCATTATTTATTTCCTGACGTAAAATCAAATTGAGTTGTGCGGCGTGGTGCTGGGTATGCCGCATATTATTAAGCAAAATTTCAAATATTGAATAATTAACGTGGTCATCTATCCAACGCTTTTCGGCAAGTTCTTCGGTTAAACCCGAAATCAGTTCACGGCATTTTTGTCTGCAAGCTTGTAAATAAGACAAAATCTCGTCTTTTGTATACATTCTTTCGGGCAAAACATCGTCAAACTCCGAAAGCGAAAAAGGTTCAGGCGGAGCAAAACCGGAAGGCTCTATCGTCAGGTAATAGTCCAGCCAAAACACACAATGATAGGCTTTATACCAAAATTGAGTTTTAGTATCCCAAAGCTCATCAGGACAGAGCAGAATCGCATTTTCAAGCATTTCAATACTTGCCCCGAATTGTTTCCAAAGTGATTCTTTAAAATTTTGATTCATAAATCATTGATGCTTTTTAAGTTCATAGCACAATTCGACCATTCCGCTTTTGTAAGCCGTAGACTTGCTGAGGTGTAAAGTTTGTTCCAAACCGATATGGTCAAAAAACAACAGTCCGTCGCCTAAAATTATGGGCATAATCGAAAGACTGATCTCGTCCGCTAATTTCAAACGAATGAATTCTTTGGCAAGCATCGCCCCGCCAACCATCCAGACGTTTTTATAACTAGGTTTTAATTTTTCATTGACGAGCTTGCTGAGATCGCCCGCATAAAGTTCAACATTTTGCCTTTCAATCGGCAGATTTCTGCTAGTCACGACAATCGTCGGCACATCTCCGTAAACCCAACCGTATGATTTTGAAAGCTCCAGAGCGTGTTCATACGTCCGCGAACCCATTACATAGCAATCTATTTTTTTAAGAAAATCCTGAGCTGCTTCGGCGGAAATCTCAACTCCGTTTTCGTAATGATCCGACGTTTCAAACCACGAAACACTGTTATCTTTTTTGGCAATAAAACCGTCAAGACTCGAAACCATATGAATCGTTAATTTAAATGATTCTTCTGTCATAATTATTTTCTTAAAATCTTTTCCATTGCTTTTCCTTTCGCCAATTCATCAATCAACTTATCTAAATAACGAACCTTTTGAATTATTTCGTCTTCGATTTCTTCAACCCGATAACCGCAAATTACGCCTGTAATTTTTGAAACATTCGGATTGATATTTGGTGCCTGGGTAAAAAAAGTTTCAAAGTCGGTTTTATTTTCGATAATTTTCTGTAAAGTTTGTTCGTTATATCCCGTTAGCCAAAAGATGATCTCGTCAACTTCCGCTTTCGTCCGACCTTTCTTTTCCGCCTTGGCAATATAATGCGGGTAAACGCCGGCGAAAGACATTCGGTAAATTCTTTCGTGATTATTCATATTTTTTTATCTATTTCTTTTCCTCCTTTCAACAAAAGCCAAACGGTTAGCGAAAATTCTGAGATCAAGGCGGGAAATCCGACAAAAATCATAAACACCGAACCGTTGTTTGCGTAAGCGGATGAGAGGAAATTTCCAAAGCTGTCAATTAAATAACCGCAAGACGCAATGACTAAAAAAAATCCTAAAATTCGCGGAATATGTTTGGATTTCAGAATCAAAAGACCGAGCAAAAATATATGAATCCCGAAAAAAACATAACTGATTCTAACCGCAAAATATTGTGTGTTGAGCAGTAAAGCTATTTGAGTATTTAGGTAATTCGAGTCGAAAGTATTTGGATTCAGTAGCTTTAAAACCGCAAAATAATTGACAAACGAATACCCAAAAATCGCCGAAAATACTACTCTAAAATAAGCCGCCAACAACGACAGGCTTTTATTTATCGGCTTGAGCAGAAGATATAGTCCCCAAGCGACAATCACATCAAAAATAACAACAATAACCCAACAGGCAATCCCGAATCTAAACAGAGATTCGTTTGCAATAATGTTACTGATAGTTGAAATGGGATCGCGGGAGACGATTAACTTTTCAAAAACAAAGAAATTCGCTGTTATGCTAAAGACAAAAATCATCAAATACGCAAAACCCGATATTATTCCGGTTTTACGTAAAGACATTTCGTTAGTTTGTTCAGCGGTTTTGTCCATTTCAATTCATCAAATCAAAGAGTGTTTTGGCAGATTTTAAATGAATTTTATGATTCAATTATCCTCTAAAAATTATCAGTATGTTTATAAAAAAACTGAGCGGTCACCATTCTTGAATCCTAATTCCCAACTGCTTATCTCTCAAAGCGAATTCTTTTGCTCCCCAAGGGCGAAGTGTGATCTCTTTTAGATTCGGATGGAGGAATTCAGGATGAGATTTGGAAACCTTCTCATAAACTTCGTCAATGTTTTTTGTGACCAAACGAAATTCGGGATTGTGTTCTTTAGCATGAACAGCATCTTGAAAAAGATTTATCCGTAAACCATTTTTTTCAAGGACGCAAAACGGGTTGTGTGAATTTCTTTCATCGTGTCCGATTTCAAAACCCAAACAATCAACGAACATTTTCAACCCGTCGTTAATGTCAACATAAAAGATGTTTGGAACTAATTTCTCAAATTTCATATTTACTTTTATAAACTTAAATTGTTTGAACTTAAATGATTTAAGGAATGTATCATAGATGAAACAATGTCGCAACTTACATAACAAAAAAGGACAAAGTTTGCGCTTCGTCCAAATTAAAATACCGTTTAAGAAAAGTTTTTAGAGATATTCTTGCGGGGAGACTATTTTGAAAAAATCGTCGCCTGTTACAACAAAAATCTTTTCTACTTATTTTGCGTCGGCTGATTATATTATTCCGCTAGTCATTTTGCGGTTTGTAACTCAAAACGATCTTACCGCCGGAATAGATCTTTGCACTAACTGGCTCGAATTTCCTTATTCCTTCAAGCGAGTTAAATATCGTCAGACCGTTACCCATCGCGGTCGGATTTAAAATCAGATAATATTCGTCAATCAAATTTTCTTTGATTAGTGATGAAACAAAATCTGCCCCGCCAACAACAATAATGTCTTTGCCGTCTTGATCTTTCAATTTGGCAATTTCGTCTGCCAAATCGCCTTTAGCCAAAACGGTATTATTCCAAGGCGATTCTTCAAGCGTTTTAGTAAAAACGACTTTTGGGGTGTCAGCTATTTTTTTTGCAAACGGATTTTCGGGAGTCTGTTTCGCGGCATTTTCCCAATGCTCGATAAAACCGCCTTCCGCCAATTTTCTGCCGAGCAAAAGTGTGTCCGAAGACTCGTATTGCGAACTGAGAAACGCCAAAAATTCCTCATCAGGATTCCACGTCATCCAGTCATTTTCGCCATTGAGTCCGCCGACAAATCCGTTGATCGTCATTTGCATTGATAATTTTACTTTTCTCATTTTTCTCCTCTGAATTTAAAAATATTTTTATTAATTTTGTGGCTTTGCATCGAGAAAATCGTTGATTAGCGGAACGATTGTTGACATTCGATTCATTAGCGTAACGTGCGTTGTGTCAGGCAAAATCGCCAATCTCGATGCCGGACGCGGTTGGATGTCGCCGTGAATTTCGCCGCCGCCTTTGAGCCGGAACATTTCCGCGATATGTTCAAACCGCACGCCGTCAACATCGCCGTGAATGAAAAATATCGGTGCTTTGGTAGCTTTGAATTTGTCCGCTCCAAAATCGAATGGTCTCAAAGCCATCGCCTTGATGTGATTAAAAAAATCGGGAAATTTGTCGGGATTCGGGTTCAGTTTTTTCCACTCACTTTCGGTAGGCGTGCCTTTGAACATTTCCCAACTGAAATTCTGCCAAACCTCATCTGCGGCTTTAACCCAACCGTCGCGGCGGATCGGAGCGGAAATGCTGACGACCTTTCGCACTTTTTCGGGATGACGAATCGTAAACTGCAACGCCGTGCCGCCGCCTAAACTGTAACCGACGATGTCCGCACTCGGAATTTTGAGATAATCGAGCAGTCCGGCTACATCGTCTGCTAAATTTTCAAAAGTAATATCGCGGTTGATGTCGGCGGTTCGTCCGTGTCCCTGCATTTCGACGGCGATCACTTTCCGCGTTTTGGCAAGTTCGTTGATCCAATCGTTCCAATCGCCTGAAATCGCCATAAATGCACCGTGAAGCAAGATCACCGGTTCGCCGCTTCCGTGAATTTCGTAATACATTTTCAGTCCGTTAACCGGAGCATAACCCGTTGTTGGTTTTTGCTGTCCAAATAATGTTCCCGAAAGGGTTATAGTCAGAAACAACGAAAATAAAATAGCTGTGATTGTTTTCATTTTTTTCATAATTTGTTTGTATTAGAAACTCCATCGCGGATTGCAGCGGCAAGAATGTCTGTATTTATATCCTTTAATTTCTTAAACTTAACGCAATATCCCGTCACGTTTGCCTTGCCTATATTTTCCCCATAAGTGTTGGTTAAGTATGTTTTATCCTCAAAACCGAGGACGTAAACGGAGATTCCGCTTGTGTTGGCACTCAAACCGATTTGATAAAACTCTCTGGTTGAACCGTCGGCGTATTTCATGGTGTAAAATCCATAGCCGATGCTTGGATTGGAAACAGTTTTACCTTCACTGTTTTTGCCATCCAAAAACCATAATTTGCATTCCGGCATTATTTCCAAAATGAGTTGGTGAAGTTCTTGCAGTTCATTGCATTTTGGCTCAGGTTGACTGGCGATATACTCTTTGATTTGTTCTTGAATGTTCATTTTATTTTTGCGATAGATTTTTCAGCAATTCGTCCAAGTTACTTAAACTCATCGTAAATCCTTCCTTAAAGCCCATTTCGATCATTCTTTCTAACCGTTCAAGCGAATCGTTGTAAATGGTAATAGCGACTTTCGTTCTTTCATTTTCAGAGCTGAAAGTATAATCCCAATCAGAACCGTGCGGTTCAGGGTTTCCATTTTCGTCGGCAAAAGCGTTGAATATTTTGAAATTGGTTTTCGGAGTAATGGATTTATATTTCTGAATTGCCCAACGCTCTTGTCCTTCGGGGCTGACCATGGCATAAAATCTTTGCCCGCCAACTTCAAAATTCATATATTTTGTTCTTGAAGTCCAAGGTTTAGGCGCAACCCATTGGTCAAGCAGTTCCGGTTTGGTAAAAGCGTCCCAAACCAACGCTTGGTCGGCGGAAAATTCCATATTGATAAATACTGTTTTGGTCGGTTTATCTACGGTGAAATTAAATATTGAATTGGTTGTCATTTTTTCTCCTTTTTCATTGTTGCTAATAATTCGTCAAGCTGATTGAAACGTGTTTCCCAAATTTGGCGGAATTGCTCGATCCACTCGTCAATTTCTTTCATTTTGTCTATTTCGAGTTGGTAATAAATTTCTCGTCCCTTAAATTCCTGTTTGACCAATTCGCACTCGGTTAAAATCCGCAAATGTTTGGAAACTGCTTGCCGTGTAATATGAAAATTTTCAGCAAGAGCATTCGGGGTCATTGCCTGCAAAGCAATTAAAGTAATGATTGCTCGTCTGGTCGGGTCTGCGATAGCTTGAAAGATGTCTCGTCTCATCTGTGAAACATTATAATTAAGAAACCAATCGGTTGCAAGTTGAATATGCAACTTTTCGGTTTCGTATTGTTTTGATAAAAAACGTAGAGACGCGATGCATCGCGTCTCTACACCCATCATTCATTACATATAATTTTAGTGGTTTGCCTGATGGATTTGAATAAGATCAATTAATAATCTTACCTTCGTTCTTGGCGAGTTTTTCCTTCCATTCTTTAAGGTTTTCAGGTGTTTGTTTAATCCAATCTGTAATTTCACCAACGATTTTCAACGGTGCATCGGTGCGGTATGAACGTGTCAGATTGCCGGGAAATTTTTTGTCTGTAACATTCGGATCATTTTCAAAAACTCCCGTTGGCTCAACGATATAAACACGTTCAACTCCATCGCCTTTGGCTAATGAAGCCGCAAGTCCCGCACCATTGACCAAAGCCGTGAAATAAATGTGATTCATTACGAGTTCGGATTGATAATTTGAATTAAATCCTGCTGTCAGAAATTCGCCGATCGGCAAATCCGCTTTTGTTCCGTGATAAAAAGGACCTTTGTCGGAAATTTTGTCTTTGAACGAAGCCGCTAATTCATAATTCTTTTTGGCATTTTCAGAATCGTTTAATTCCTCAAAACACTTGGCAATGTTTGAATATAAAGTAGGCAAAGCACTTTTAGTAGCGTCATCATTTACTTTTAAGGCAAATTCTAAAGCAGTTTCAAACCATTTTAGTTTGTCGGAAGCATTTTCTTGATTTCGAGCGACAAAGTAAGCCGCGAGAAATTTTTCAAAGTCGTTGATCGCTTCGTTCCAGGCTTGCAGAAAAATTCTGCTTGCATCTTCGGGTTTGCCTGTATCTTGCGAAATCATCCCTTGAATGCAGAGTTTAACGATATTATTGTGTGGACTGAATTCCATAATTCATTTATTACCAAGTTCTTCCGCCAATCCGATAAGAATTCCTTCGATTCCGCGAATGTAGCAGAGCCGATACGAATTCTCATACCGAACCACTTCTCCAACGAGTTTTGCTCCGTGTTTTTCGAGCCGGGAAATCATTTCGTCAATATCTTCAACGGCAAACATAACACGCAAATAACCGAGCGAGTTCACGGGAGCATTTCTGTGGTCTGAAATTACAGGCGGAGCGAGAAATCGTGAAAGTTCGAGCCGACTGTGACCATCGGGAGTAACCATCATTGCAACCTCGACACACTGAGAATCAAGTCCTGTTACCCGACCAGCCCATTCGCCTTCTATCGTTCCCCGCCCTTCAAGTTTTAATCCTATCTCCTCAAAAAAAGAAATGGCGTTTTCGAGCGATTCGACGACGATGCCGACATTATCCATTCTTAATAATTTATTCTTTGCCATAGTTTTACCTTGGACTGCACAAAGATTCACAATCTGATTTATCAAATGAATGAGAAGCGGAGTAAGACTTTATTCGGATTTGCCTTTGTCGCCCTTAAAAATCCATTGGATGCCGTATTTATCATAAAATTGCCCGTAAACTCCAAACAGTATCAAATAACAAAAAAGGTGTGGATTTCAACATTTGGATATAATACCTAAGCAAAAAGAGCCGAATCTGTCGCCCAGAAAACAAAAGCGATAACCAAAAAGATCAAAGACGGATTTTGGAGTCATGCTGCTAAGTCTTTATTCTAATTTTTTAGTCTTTCAAAAATTAGGGAAGAAAAACTATTAACTCCCGTTCTGATACATTCTTCATCAACCTTAAAATTCGGGGCGTGATTCATTGCTATAATTTCTTTTTCAAAATTTGAGCCTCCGAGAAAAAAATAAACCCCGGGAATTTTTTGTTGAAAGTAGGCAAAATCATCATTGAAATACGGAACTTGTCCATAATTATTAACGACCGGATTATTACCGTGAATTTTTCTAAGTGTTTTTATTGCAGAGTTTGTCAATTTCGTATCATTCATAACAGTTGGGTTTTCCTGAATAAACGATAAGGAAATCAATTGCTCTTTAAACCCGCTGGTTTCAATTACTTGTTTGATTTTAGGAAGAATGTTTTTCAAATTCTCTGAATTGGTTTCGTATAAATCCGCTTCGAGAAAAAGCTCGTTATTTTCAGAATAACGGGTAAAATTTTCGTCTATTATCAAGTAATCTTTAAAAATTGTCTTGGGATTTCCAAGCCCGATTTTTGGGTCAATAATATTTTGTAATTCCCAAGGTTTGCTGTCGGTTTTGACACGAAATAAAAGATTATGAATTCTTTTTGTTAGTTCTTTTACCTGTTCATTGGATAGCTCGTTTTTGAGTTTAATCCGAAATCTTTCTTGATAGGCAAAAACTTCGTTTGGTTTAACCATTATTTGCCCGACAGGTAATGCGGTGATGTGCAATCCGTAAATTTCATCAGGACTGATCCGGGAAAATAAACCGTTTTTAATCATCCCTTTTGCCCCGACAAAAGTTTCTTCTTCGGGTTGGAAAATGAAGTAAACCGTTCCGTGTAAAGACTTTTTATGTTTCGCCAATACTTCGGCTATTCCGAGTGCAATCGCCAGATGTATGTCGTGACCGCAACCGTGCTGAACTCCTTTCGTCTTGGATTTGAACTCAGCTTCATCAGGAAAATCATTCGCCAGAGCATCCATATCGGCTCGCCAAGCAATTTTCTTTCCCTTTTTTTCTCCTTCTAAAATACCGATAATCCCATATCCGTAGATGTCCGTTTTAACCTGAAGCCCTAAGCCCGACAAATATTCCTTAATTGTCTCTTGCGTTAATCTTTCTTTGCCCGCTAATTCGGGGTTTTCGTGGAAATATCTTCTGATTTGAACCAGTTTTTCGTAAATTTTGTCTGTTTCAAGTTTAATCAACTCGTGCGTCAGAGCTTCATTTTTCTTTGTTTGACCGATAATAAAATTCTGCTGGCAACCGACAAAAATTATAAATAGGAATGATAAAAGGAATTGTTTTTTCATTTGCAGAAGCATACGAGGCAAATGCGATAAGAGTTCCGCCAATAAAAATTAAGAGGATAGGATTCGATACCTCTGTTACGAATTTTCTGTCTGCACTCCTGCAAAAAATTATCAGCTTCCGTTAAAAATCTTCTGCATTTGCTCTTTGTTTTCCACGCCCCATTCGGCAAATTTATCTAAAATCGGTGTTATACTTTCTCCAAACTCCGTTAGAGAATATTCAACTTTCGGCGGGACTTCGGTATAAACCTTTCGATTTACTAAGTTTACATTTTCGAGCTCACGCAGTTGAGCAGTCAGCATTTTTTCGGTGATGTTGCCCAAAGCCTTTCGCAATTCACCAAAACGCATCGTTTTTTCGTTATAAAGTTTCCACAAAATTCTGCCTTTCCATTTGCCTGAGAGCAATTCGATTCCCGTTTCGACCGGGCAGAAAGAAATTTTTTCGTCTTTGCAATATTTCTTCATACTTTCTATTTGGATAGTATAGTCTTAATTTGCATATACTAACATCAATGAATGTAAAAATTCAAATCATTCGAGGAAAAACAAAATGAGTTTAAAAGATGTAAATGTTGTAAACGCAAATAATAAGAAGCGTGTAGCGATTGTGATTGCAAATCCGGCAGTTTCGACCACAACGGGTTGGAATGTCGGTTTTTGGTGGTCGGAATTAACGCATCCGTTTTATGAATTCACCGAAAAAGGTTACGAAGTCGAGATTTTTTCGCCCGATGGCGGCAAGTCCGAGCCTGACGCGATGAGCGACCCGCGTGATGCCAGCGGATATTCCGCAAGTGATTTAATTTCAATGGGTTTCATCCACACACCGAGCCTTTTTTCATTGGTTGAAAACACGAAAAAAGTTGCAGAAATTGAGGTTGAAAAATTTGATGCAATCGTCGTTGCGGGCGGGCAATCGCCGATGTTTACTTTTGAAAATGCAACGGATTTGCACCAAAAATTTGTCGAATTTTACCAAAAAGGCAAAGTTGCGGCAGCTTTGTGTCACGGCGTAGCAATTCTAAAATATGCTAAACTCAGTAACGGCGAATATTTAGCGAAAGGAAAAACTGTCACAGGATTTGCGAATGTTGAAGAAGATTTTGCTGACGAAGCGGTTTGGAATTACGGAATGTTGCCGCGTGACAAACACATTATGCCGTGGCGAATTGAAGACGAACTGAAAGCCATCGGAGCAAATTTTGTCCAGGCGGGATTGTGGCGAGGCTTTGCAATTCGGGACGGAAATTTGATTACCGGACAGCAAAATTTTTCGGGCAGTGAAACCGCAAAATTAGTGATTGCCGCACTTGGAGAATAAGGAAAAACAGGCAGAAACGCGACCATAAGGAAGCGTGTTCAATATTAAGTGCTGAACACGCTCGTTCACACTCGCGTTTCTGCCATTTAGATGAATTTATGAAAATAGCAATTATCGGAGCAGGAAATGTTGGAGCAACTTTGGGCAAACGTTTTGCCGAAGTTGGAAACGAAGTTTTTTACGGCGTGAGAAATCCGTCGGAATATGACGAAAAAGAGTTGGGCGGCAAGGTCGGAACGAACGCCGAAGCGAGCCAAGACGCGGAAATAATTGTTTTATCCGTGCCTTATCCCGCCGTTGCGGATGCGGTAAAATCTTGCGGCGACATTTCGGGAAAAATCGTGGTTGACGCAACCAATCCGCTTGGGATGACTCCGAACGGTTTGGCTTTAACGGTTGGTTTTGAAGCTTCGGGCGGCGAAAAATTGCAGGAAATCATTCCGCAGACAAAAGTCGTAAAATGTTTTAATACAACGGGTTTTGGTAATATGGCAAAGCCGAACGGTTCGATGATGTTCGCCTGCGGAAACGACAAAGACGCAACCGACAAAGTTAGAAATTTGGCTGCGTCAATCGGATTTGATGCACTGAATATTGGAGATTTGTCAAAATCAAGATTGCTTGAACCGCTGGCGATGCTCTGGATTCATCTGGCTTTTACCAGCGAATTAAAACGCGATTTTGCTTTTGCAATTCAGAGAAACTAATTCCGCGAAAAAGAGGCAATTTAACGCCTCTTTTTTTTCAATTTTCGAGCATCTTTTCGTTGTCGTTCATCAAATACGACAACAATAATCCTGCTCCCACGCCGAACAAAATAAATCCCGCCCCGTAATGCGAAACTTCGTATTTATCGGAATAAAGTCCGCGAAACCAGGTCAAAGCGATTCCGTCAAGAAACATTGCTGTCAGCGTCACGATTGAAACTGAATTCAGCAGTTCCGATTTTTGCAAATTGACGATCTTTTGAGTAATCAAAATAAAAACGTATGAAAGCGGAAAAAGCAAAACTAACGCCAAAATCCTGTAATTATTGTTTTCGGAAAAGACCGAATCGCCGAAAAATCTGATAATCATCGCCCCCACAAACCAGAAAATTGCTCCTAAAATAACAGACAAAATCACTTTTTTTCGCCCAAGAGTGATGTTGTTTTGCGTCATCAGATACGCAATCAATAAGCCTGCTCCGCCGCCCCACAAAATCCAAGCGGCTCCGTAATGCGAAATTTCGTAAACATCGTGATAAATTTGTCTGAAAAAATTCAAAGCGATTCCGTCCAAAAATACTGCGGCGAAATTCATCACGACAACCGCAGTCAAAATTTCCGAATGATTCAATTTTACGGCTTTGATGGCGATGAAAATTGCCAGAAACAACATCGGAAAAGCCAGCACAAACATTTCGATTTTATACGGACTGTCTTCCGTAAATACATAATTTCCCAATAATTTAACTGATATTGCCCCGTTAAACCAAAAAATAATTCCAAGAATGATCAATAAAATCAATTTTGAGTTTTTCATGACTAAAAATTAACCTAATTGCGTTGAAATTAAATTGACATATATCAAGAAATTGCGTTTTTTCTGATGCGGCTCAAGGTTTCGGGCGTGATTCCGAGGTAAGAAGCAATGTGAAAAAGCGAGGCTCTTTGTAAAATTTCGGGATGCTTTTCGGTCATATAACGATAGCGTTCTTTGGCAGTTCTGAAATGCAACGCGGCGTTTTTATCAAGCATTTGTTCAATGATTTGCACCAGAATCAAATGCGTAACTTTTTGGGTTTCGGGAAATTCTTCCAGTTCCTTTTCCACTTCCGAAGCGGTCATCGAATAAAGGATTGAATCTTCCAAAAGCTCGATAAAATAACGGCTCGGCTGACGCTGAAAGAAACTGTCAAAAGCCGTTACGAACGAATTTTCCAACGCGAAAGAATCGGTAATTTCCTTGCCGTCTTCGTTGCAGTAAAACCAACGAACCAAACCTTTTTCGATAAAATAAACCTTTTCGCAAACCTCGTCCGCCCGATGCAGTAAGGTGTTTTTCGGCAAAATTTCCCGCCGTATTTTCCCAGAAATATATTTTTTCGCCTCAACCGACAGCAGAACAAACGAATTTATATATTCGATGACATTCATACTTTAAAAACTATTCCGATAAGATCGGAGTCGGATTTTCCTTTTCTTCTACACTTATACTCTGAAGACAGAGTTTTACAATACTGTTGTGCGGGCTGAATTCAAATTTGTAATTCTACCAAATAAAAAAAGACAAAGCCGAAACTTCACCCAACCTTTTTGAACAATTCACAATATTTCTAATGATGATCTTTCGCGCCTTTGGGAACATTACCTTGATAGATTTCATCACCTGTTGTCACAAATTACTTTGCCTTTTCTGCCATTCCGACTGCTACTGCTTTTTCTTCAACGCCTTACTCCTTCGCAAATTCCGAGGAGTCCTGAGTAATGTTTATTGAGCAAATGGTCTATAATTCACATCTTTTTTGATGATCTTTGCACTTTTGGTTTTCAAAAAAGGAACTGTTTCCGACTTAAAAAAAGGATTTTCCGTTCCCCAAAAGATGTATGTCAAATGAAGCTCTTTTTCGGCGAATTGGTATATTTCCTCAGCCGTTATTCGTTTATTGGTTTGTGGATTAATGTAGTTATAGTTACCATCTTGAACTGCTAAACTTGTCGGCACTTTTTGGTAACTGCTTTTGATTAGTGGGTAACTTTTTTGTTCCTTTTTATACGGAAATAAATCGGGACCGCCGACACCGATATTGTTTGCCCAAGCAAACTCATAAACTTCTTTTAGCGAAGCGGAGGCTAAACCGGGAACGCGACAGCCGGGCATAAAATTGGCATAAGCAATAACCGTTGATTTTGGAAATGCCTTTTTAAGAGCCGCCAAATTTTCCGTAACTGCTTCTTTGTATCGCGGACAAGTAAAGCCGGGTGGATGCAATTTGCCGCTTCCAAATTCGACCGCTGTTTCCTCGGTATTTATCCCTTCAACAATTCCGTCAAACTCTTTTCCCAAAGCGGCGTAAAGTTTATGCAGTCTCTTTTGCACTTCCGCATCCCAACGTCTCGTCGCCCAACCTTCCTGAGTATATTCTTTTTCGTCGGAGTCTTTGAATGAATATGTTTTGTTCGCTCCGCCATTATAAATCGGGTCTTCCAACAAATATTTCGGTGCGTGATTATACTGCGTTGAGAAAGAAACATCCTGAATTTGAATAAACAGCTTTTTCCCCGATTTCTTGAGAAACTTCAAATCCTCTTTAATCAAACTAAAATCGTATTTGTCTTTAGTATGCTCTAATTGCCGCCAGGAATAAGCAACTTGAACACCGTCAAAAAGTTCGGGTTTCCAATAGTTTGAATTCCTTAACAGTTCTCTGTCCATTCCCACAAACAAAAAATTCTTTATCTGAGAGAACGAATTACTAGCCGCAAATAAGATCAAAGCAAAAGTAAAAAGTATTTGTTTCATACTCTGAAAAACTCCGAACTTGAATAAATTTTAGACTAAATCAATGACAATCTTTCGAACTCTCTTGCTTCCCCTGATGAATCGCACTTCATTTATTAACAAATTTATTCGCCTTCTACGCCATTCGGACGGCGAGGGCTTCTTTCATTTTGTAATTATTTTTTCCAAAACCGCTTTGATCAGAGATTCACGATTACCGCTATTTAATGCTTTGTAAATCTCTTCATCCGAAAAATTGCCGATTCTTCCCAATAAAATAAACGGCGAAGCGGCGTGACCGGAAGATTTCCAACGTGACATTTCCACCAACGAATCTAAAGCCTTCTGACGCAGTTTCGATAAAATCGCCGGATTGCGGTCTTCGGTGAGCCGGACTAAAGCGATAGACGATTTATTGCGGTCAGTCCATTCAATGGAATTAAGTTTTTCGATAAATGGTTCAAATGGAATTTTGATTTGCGTTTGAGTTGATTTTTTGGCAAAAGAAGCAAGAATTGACAAAGCCCGCATCGAATTATTGCGGACATTTTCGTTTGCATCATTCATTCCCCAAACCAAATCGTTCAAGATTTTTGGCTTGTTTTTGTGATAAGCAATGATTTGAATTGCTAAAGCTCGATGCTTTGCATCTGATGATTTTCGGAGGACAGTGCGAAGTTGTTTGAGTGATTTCTTGGAATAGAAAATATATTTTTCCTGAATTGTTCGCAATTTCGGATAATTGAACAAAGCGTGTCCTTGAGAATCATCTTCACTGTTTTCACCCTTCAAAACCGCTTCGCTCAAAGCATTTTCAAATTCTTTACCTGTTTTGATCATATAATCAGGCAAACGAATCTTGCCGACCGGTTCAGGACGAAACTTTAAAACATTCGAGCCTTCTTCACTTATTCCGACATAAAGAATTGCTTTTCCACCCTCACAACAAACAACATTTAAGTTTGCCACTCGCACATTAGGCAAACTTTCCAATCTTTTCCGAACTTCACTGCTCGATTCGGGTAGTTTGTCTCCTTCTTTAATCTGAAGTGCCTGACGAATTTGTTGTTTGCTCACGCTTCGCAGACCATAAAAATCAATGATACCAACTGTCGGAATTTGCCCTTCTATCGAAACCGATAAAAGAGCGAAAAGAAAACACCCGTAAATTAAGCGGATCCAATTTGCGAACGATGTATTTTTCATCTCAGATTAGTGGAAATCTTTCACCCCATCAGGCAAATTCCTTTGATAAATCTAACTTCCTTTATTAACAAATCCCCTGGCTTTTTCAGCAAATATTTTAGATTATCAATGCCTTTACGAATTATGAACGTAATTTAAGATAAAAGCCCGATTTGCTGCATAATTGCCAGATTGTCCATCAAATTCCAGGTTTCGATTATCAGCCCCTCGTCATTAAAAAGATGTAAGTCCCAAAACTCGGCGACAATTTTTTTATTGGTCGGCGGCACGCCCAAGACTGTTATTGAATGCGTTGCCGTGGCGACGCTTCTGCCCATTACCCAATTTTCTTCGGCAACGGGGTGTTCAACGGTGATCTGAACATCCGTCCAGGTTTCGCGCAATCCTGCTAAAAACTTCTGAATTCCTTCGCGTCCTTTTACACTCTTTTTCGATTTAACTTCGTGGTCCGGCGCGTAGAAAAGAATACATTCGTCAATTTTATTTTGGTTAAAGGCTTCCTTAGCTTTCAAGTAATTCGCCTTATTGCGTTTTGCTTTTTCCAATGGATTCAATTTTCCCATAGTTTACGATTTTTAAATTTTTAAGGTTCGTCTTAAATGTTCAGACGAATTGAATGATGATCTTTCGCCCATCCGGCAGATTCTACTGATAAATTTCGCTTCCACTTCTGACACTTTGATACCTAACGGAACTCAAGCACAAAAGATATTGATTATTTGCATAACTTTCAAAAAAAAACTGCTAATATTAAAGCACAATTTAAAGCGACCATAGACTACAAAATTATTTACTAACTAAATTTCAAGTATTTTATGAAAGCAATAGTTTATACACAATACGGACCACCGGAAGTTCTTCAACTCAAAGAAATAGGAAAACCTTTGCCTAAGGATGATGAAATTCTGTTAAGAGTGAAAGCTACAGCAGTCAATTCAGGGGATTGGCGACTTCGGAAAGCCGACCCATTTGGTGTCAGGCTGTTTTTTGGGCTAATGAAACCAAAAATAAACATACTCGGTAGTGTTTTTTCAGGTGAAATTGAAAGCGTGGGTAAAGATGTCAGACTTTTCCGGGTTGGTGACGAAGTCTTTGGACATACAGATATGCGTTTGGGGGCGTATGCAGAGTATAAATGTTTGCCTGAAAATGGAACCTTGACATTAAAACCCGACAGCCTCTCACATACTGAAGCCGCAGTTATTCCGTTTGGAGGAACTAGCGCCTGGCATTTTATTAAAAAGGCGGCTATCAAACAAGGGCAAAAAGTGCTTATCAATGGGGCATCAGGAGCGGTTGGCAGTTCAGCCGTTCAACTTGCGAAGTATTTTGAGGCACACGTTACAGGAGTCTGCAGCACCGCGAATATTGATTTAGTAAAGTCCCTAGGTGCTGATAGCGTAATAGATTACACGAAGCAAGATTTTACCAAAAACAGTCAAACTTATGACATAATTTTCGACACCGTTAATAAAATCCCCTTTTCAAATGCTTTAAAATCGCTGAATAAAAATGGCATATTGATTTTAAGTTCTGCCGGAATTCTAGAAATGCTGCGAGGCTTTTGGACTTCAATGACAAGCAGCAAGAAAGTATTGACCGGGGTAATAAGTCATACTGCTGAAGACATTAACTTTCTTAAAAAACTTATTGAAACCAACAAGTTGAAACCCGTTATTGATAAAACCTATCCATTAGAGCAGATTGCGGAGGCACATACTTATGTTGAGAAAGGTCACAAAAAAGGAAATGTTGCAATTACCCTGTAAATGAAAAGCAAGTAAATTTGAGCGGAAAATGTTGAAAGAACTCCCAAAAAATTAAAACCTCCAGTTAAAAAGCCTATCCTCGTTATTGTTTGGCTGTATCCAAAATATTTCAACTTTTTGCAGTTAAGAACACGCAGGAGGAAATATTTTATGATGAAGGCAAATCTACAAATTACCCGCCTGCGTCGGCAAGATCATCCTTGACGATGGAGCAAAAAGGTTTTCGAAGGAGTTACAGCCTATATTGTGGGATGCTGATAGGAGCAATTTATCAATTTGCAGCGACTAGGCTCGATGAGCGAAATTATTAGTCATTATACAATATTGCCGCAGGATATTTAGAGTGGCTTTTAAGGGGTTCAAAAACTGTAGCTTAAACTTTTAACAACCTTAAAACATAATATCTGACTATAAGAGATTTGCGTGCGCTGTTTCATTGAGCCAAATCGAATCTGCAAAATATTTCATCATTTTCAAAAGTAATTATATCAATGATGATCTTTTGCGCCTTCGGGAATATTACCTTGATAGATTTCACCACCTGTTGCCACAAATTCCTTTTACAAAAAAGGACGAAGCCGAAACCTCGTCCCATCAAACCATCAATTAAAAACAGGGGTTAATGATGCTCTTTTGCACCTTCAGGAACATTACCTTGATAAATCTCACTTCCGCTTTGAACAAATTCCTTCGCCTTTTCAGCCATTCCAACTGCTAATGCTTTTTCTTCTGCCACACCTTGCTCTTTGGCAAACTCTCGAACGTCCTGCGTAATTTTCATTGAGCAGAAATGCGGTCCGCACATTGAGCAGAAGTGGGCGAGCTTGGCACCTTCGGCAGGCAGAGTTTCATCGTGAAATTCTTTGGCAACAATCGGGTCTAAAGCTAAATTAAATTGGTCTTCCCAACGAAATTCAAAACGCGCCTTTGAAACGGCATTGTCGCGCATTTGTGCGCCCGGATGACCTTTGGCTAAATCCGCTGCGTGGGCGGCGAGTTTGTAGGTAATCACGCCGTCTTTAACGTCTTTTTTGTTGGGCAAACCGAGGTGTTCTTTCGGCGTAACGTAGCAGAGCATCGCCGTGCCGAACCAGCCGATCATTGCCGCACCGATTGCCGAAGTGATGTGGTCAAAGCCGGGAGCGATGTCTGTTGTCAGAGGTCCGAGCGTGTAAAAAGGAGCTTCGCCGCAGACCTCTAACTGCTTGTCCATATTCTCTTTAACGAGGTGCATCGGGACGTGTCCGGGACCTTCGATCATCGTTTGGCAATCCATTTCCCAGGCGATTTTGGTCAATTCTCCGAGCGTTTCGAGTTCGGCAAATTGAGCCTCGTCGTTCGCGTCAGCAATCGAGCCGGGACGCAATCCATCGCCAAGCGAAAAGGCTACGTCATACGCCTGCATAATCTCGCAAATCTCGCGGAAACGCGTGTAGAGAAAACTTTCTTCGTGATGTGCCAAGCACCATTTCGCCATAATCGAGCCGCCGCGTGAAACGATTCCCGTCGTCCGTTTTGCCGTCAAAGGAATGTAGGGCAGACGAACTCCGGCGTGAATCGTGAAATAATCAACGCCTTGTTCGGCTTGCTCAATCAACGTGTCGCGGTAAATTTCCCAAGTCAAATCTTCGGCTTTTCCGTTCACTTTTTCGAGTGCCTGATAAATCGGCACAGTCCCAATCGGCACGGGCGAATTTCGCAAAATCCATTCGCGGGTAGCGTGAATATTTTTGCCCGTGGACAAATCCATCACCGTATCCGCACCCCACAAAGTCGCCCAACGCATCTTTTCGACTTCTTCTTCGATTGATGAAGCAACTGCACTGTTTCCAATGTTTGCATTGATTTTAACAAGGAAATTCCGCCCAATCGCCATCGGTTCGGATTCGGGATGATTAATGTTTGACGGAATGATCGCCCGACCTCTCGCAACTTCTTCGCGGACAAATTCGGGCGTGACGAATTTTGGGATCGAAGCCCCGAAAGATTCGCCTTTGTGTTGATGATAAAGCGAACTGCGGTCGTTGATTTGCTCATTCGCCATCGTTTCAAACGCGATTTTGCGTCCGAGATTTTCCCGAATCGCCACATATTCCATTTCGGGCGTGATGATGCCTTGCTTGGCGTAATACATCTGCGTTACGCATTTGCCCGCTTTCGCACGAAGCGGCGGACGTTTTAAGGCGGGAAATTCTTCGAGCTTGCCGTTTGATTTAACTTTGGCGAGGTCTTCCGCACCTTTGGTCAAATAGCCGTTGTCCTGCGGTAAAATCTCGCGTCCGACGTATTCTTCAACATCACCACGCCCGATGATCCAATCCCGACGCAGAGTCGGCAGACCTTCGCGGACATCGCATTTAACATTTTCATCCGTATAAACGCCGCTCGTATCATAGACGCGGACAGGCGGATTTTCTTCGAGTTCATCCTGCATATTCCGCGTCGGACTCAAAGCGATCTCACGAAACGGCACTTTTAATTCGATTTTTTGCGAATTTTGCGTGTCGCCGTTGGTCGTTACATAAATCTTGATTGAATTGGGAAATTTAATTTCGTCGCTGGTTAATTCTTTTATTTCACTCATTGTTTTTCTCCTTACGTCGGCATTACCCGAATCAAGTATTATGGGTCTTTCGATTTTGGATTTCGGATTTCCGATTTTGGATTGGGTTTAATCGCAAATCGCAAATCTAAAATCGCAAATATCAAAACTCTCAGCCGTAGCTCCCCAAATGGTTTGTTATTTCACTATTTTTCTTTGGATTGCGTAGATAAAGCTACCAAGATAAGACCGATTGCCAACGCCCCAAAACTCACGGTTGAAAGCCCGTAGCCTAACCCAAGCGAAACGCCAATGTTAAGTATCGAAGCTAAAATGCAGAAGATTCCTACTCCCTTGAGTAATTTTTTGTTATCCATTTTACTTAACTACACACTCCTTTTGGTTTGAATGTTGTTCCGATTTTGAAAACTTATTTAAGTAGTTTAACAATTTGAAAAAAGAAATGCGACTACAAAGGCAGAAACGCGACCGTGAGGAAGCGTGCCTCAAGTTTGAATACTCAAAAATTTAAATTGAATTAAGCCTACGTTGAAACACGCTCCTTAACAGTCGCGTTTCTGCCTCAGTCTTTAATTTCAAATGGAATATCGCCTTGTCCGTAAAGAACATATTCAATGGCTAATGGAACGTGACGTTCTTTCCAAAGATAACGACGGCTTCCACCACGCGACCAAGGTTTTATTTCGGCTGAAATTAAATTCGATTCGCGTAATTTGCGGGTGGAATAACTTTTTAGAAAATTGATAACTGGTTCGGGTTTAGTTTGAGTGGAAATAACTGCGTGAACATGATTTGTCCGAGCATTAACAGCATGAAGTAGAAAATTTTTGTGTTGGCAAAACTCTGCGACAGCTTCTTCAACCGTTTTACGCTGGATTTCATCAAGCAAAAATTCCTGTGATTTCATCTTTTCCTGCATCAATTTTTCCAGATTTTTATTTGGAGAAATATCAGGCATTCCGTAAACATTTTTGCGGTCGTGAGTATCAACCGAGCCTCTTTCGTCACCGTGAAGCCAAGTGCCGAAAGTCCGAAATGTTAAAAGGTAAGCAAGTGGAAAAATATTATCGTCCCAATCATTCGTGAACATAATTTTAAGAGGGGGCGATTTTTGGCAGAAACGCGACTGTTAAGGAGCGTGTCCCAAGCCGGATATGCCTAAGTTTTGAACAAACATCTGAACCGTAAGAGTTGTGACACGCTCCCTCACGGTCGCGTTTCCGCCTTTGTCGGTATTATCCGCTTCAGTTTCTTAGCATAATGTCCGTATCAGACGAACCTCAGCTACTCGTGTAACTTTCCTAAAAACTTGTGTTTGTAGTTTATCAAATTAAAAGGCAGAAATGCGACTATTGATATTCAATATTCACGTTTCCGCCATGTCGAAAAATTAAATTGTTTTTATCTCAAAACCGTAACTCTGACCATTGTTCCATCGCCTAAAGTATCTTCGCCCTCGACATCTATGGTTTCCCCAACTTTAGTTTCTTTGTATCGTGAGCCTAATTCAATCGAGCTGATAGTGGCGGAATGCACTTTATCATCATCCGTCTTGATTTTTGCTGTGTAGCCGTCTTTTCCCCGATATATCTCAACAACTTCTCCTTTTAATGAAATAATTTTTCCCTTAGACGGATTGTTAATTGAATTAGTCGAATTTTGCGGACTCAAGCTGCAACTACTTAAAAATAGTATGCTGGAAAGAAAGATGGTTAATGTTATTTTCATTTTTCACTCTTATCCGCTTCAGATTTTTAGTGTAATGTTCCGAAAGACAACTCTCAGCATTAAATATGCTCCGCTGAAAACTTTTGCTTATTTGAATCTTACAAATGAAACTAGTTTTGTGCAAAAGGATTGTGATTGTTCTATTGAATCATAGCTTCGTAGTGTTTCATCATTATTACTCTTTGTTTTTCTTCACTCCACCAAAGAGCAGATAATCGTCCATCGTGAGAAGCAACTACGGCGATAGAAGTCTTTTGGTCAAAAACAAATTGTGCCGCAGATTGATGCCGAGTTCCGCCGATTTTTGAAATCACAATTTCATTATATTCGCAGTTTTCAAAAGGAGTAATTACCTCAATTATTTCTGGTTTTTCCTCTGCATTTGTAGGTTGTATTCTTGCTCCAAATGCTAAAATCTCAAAATTCTGCGTTAAAACTGTTGCTCCATCAATTTTAGTAAAGCCACCAATGTCTGAATATGCTATTTTAGCATTTTGTATCTTTAATGAAAGATCATTCTCAAATGGTTCATCGGCTTTAGCATTTGCTTTAAGGCTTTTCAATATTTCAAATAAATTATCCCCACTCGATTTGACTAACTGTTTTATTCTTTCAAAATGTTCTTCAGTATATTTTTCAATTAGTTGATATTTCTCAAAAACTCTCTTATCTAAAAAAGAATCTACACCGCCATATAAAACTGGCTGCTGAATAGAATTTTTCCAATCATTTGTTTCTTTCGGAATTAAAAGAATCGTTCCACCATTTCCGTGAGAGAACATGTGTATTAGTAAATCTCCTAAATCACTATTTCTCTCAAAGAAATTTAGTTTCTCTA
The DNA here is from genome assembly GCA_019694395.1 of Pyrinomonadaceae bacterium. Classification (GTDB taxonomy): domain Bacteria; phylum Acidobacteriota; class Blastocatellia; order Pyrinomonadales; family Pyrinomonadaceae; genus JAIBCC01. The sequence continues at coordinate 38,040 of JAIBCC010000040.1, forward strand.
TCTTGGTCAAAACTTTTGTAAGCCAATCAGCAACAGGATTTGCATGAGACTTTAAGCTAATAAATCCTGTTTTTGCCATACTTACATAGACCTTAAACACATTACCAAGTCCAATAAGACAATCTACAATAATTTTTCCAGAAGAACTCGTAGCAAAAGTAAATTTAGGATTGTTCTTTTTCTCTGAGAAACCCAAAATAACCAAATCATTCTCATCATTGAGCCAAACATCAATGGAAAAATAATTTGGATTAATCGCAGGTGCTAGTTTTGTTAATGTTGCTGAATTAAATTCGATAGGATTTTCAAATCGAAATATAGTTTCTTCTTTTTCTTCTGACGGATTGAGGCTTACTGAAAAATTATATAAACGCCCTTCTTCTTTTTCTAAACTAGCAATAAAGCAAGTTTCAATTAAATTCTCAATTAAATCACTTGAAAGACGTTCAGATAGTTTCTTAACAAATATCTCGTTTGATGGAAAACCTGCTTCTCTCTTTCCTTTTTCAAATTTTAGTCCATCTTCTATGGTTGCTTTTGTTCTCTCAAAAATCTGATTGACAAAATTTTTATCAATTTTGAATATTCCATTCATAGGTTTTAGCTAATTTCATTAGGTTACAATTAACTCGGCTAACTTCCAAAAGGCAAAGAGTTTAAGCCGAAAGCCAAAAGTTTCTCAACCATCAAAACAAATCGTCAATCTTAATCTCAACTTCGGGAAATGCTTCGAGATTTAGCGAATCGCCTTTTCGCAAGGTGCGTTTGAATTGGTATCCGTCTTCGCTTGGTTCGCGGTATTCTTCGAGGGTTTCGTTGTTGAGGTTTAAGAGTAAATATTGTCCGATTCCGTTGCGTGAATAGGCTTTGGCTTTGGCTTCGCGGTCGTAGGCGAGAGTGGTGTCGGAGATTTCCATAATGAGATAGATGTCTGTGGGAGTCGGATGACCTTCGGAATATTCGGTTTCAGTCCATTTTGCCAAAACAATGTCGGGCTCAGGTTCGGAAACTCCATCTAGCCAAATCGGGTCTTGTGAACGGACAATTACTTTTTCGCCGAATAATCTGATAAAAAATCTAACGAGTCTGGAATTGGCTGAAGTGTGTTTAGGTCCTTTTGGCATAAGTTCAATAATCTCCCCGTTGAGTAATTCGATGTGGTCATTTTCGGTATAAACTCCAAGTTCGATCATTCGGTCATATTCGGCAACCGTAATTAAATGAGGTTTTACGCCATTTGTTGGGACTGATGTTGGAGTTGTGATTTCTAAAACTGCTGACATATTTTCTTACCTCAAAAACGGATTATACTACAAAATTTGAGTGATTTCACATTATTCTAAACTTAACAAAATGATAAACTTATCTTTGAAAATCTGTTTGAAATGAAATCCAAAAATAATTATGGCAATTTCCTGCACAAAATGCAGTCGGCAATATGATGTGATGCTTTTTCAATTCGGGCGGACGGTTAATTGTGCTTGTGGTGAGCGGGTTTGGTTGGAGCATCGTTTGAATCTGCCGTTGGATTCGGAAATCAGGTTTTTTGCCGATGTTAATGTTGCCAGTGTGGTGCGTTGGCTGCGGGCAATCGGGCTTGATACGGTTTGGGAAGATGCGATTCCTGATGATGATTTGGTGCGGCGGGGGGCTGAGGAACGGCGTTTTGTGCTGACGCTGGATAAACGAATTTTAGAAGAATTTCGCACCGATCACGTTTTTCTGCTCTCAACCAATGAGCCAATTGAACAGTTTGCGGAAATTATTCGGCGTTTTACGATTCAGCAACCTACAGAGTTATTTAAGCGGTGTTTGGTCTGCAACACTATTTTGCGAGAAACAAAGGTAGGACAAATTGCCGAACAAGCGCCTCCGTCAATTCGGGAAATTCACACAAAATTTCAGTTTTGTCCGACTTGCAGCAAGGTTTATTGGGAAGGTTCGCACACACAGCGAATGCGCGAGGCAATTGAAAAAGTCTTTTCGGAATAATTTTTTCGGAATAATTATAAAGAATATTTACCTCAATAATTTCATTTTACCAAGACGAAAAATCCATCATCTCTTTGGCATATCTCTTGCAAACTTCAAAGTTGGAAGGAGGTGTTTATGAATACTTTGAAGAGATTTCGGGTTATCGGAATTACAATTCTGTGCGCCTTATTTTTGGTGATCGTTCAGTTTAATTACTCAGCAGCTGCAAATTCTTCGGAAAATTTTGGATGTTCTGCCGGACGCTGTGATCAATTGAAAGCAAAACTAAAGAGGATGGAAACAAATCCTGATAAATTGAGCAAAAAAGAATTCTTGAGACGGGTCAGAGCCGCCTGTCGGGAAATGGAAAGACGCAAATGTCCGATTATTCCTGACCTTTGCTACACCGATTTTTAGACGGTAGCCGTTAATTTTGTTTTCAACAGAACTGCGTAAAAATTACCTGTCAAAAGTGTAAAACTGCGCTCAAAGGATAGTTTGATTGATGGCTGTGGCAATTACCAATTACAACTAAGAAGAAAAATGAAAGGTCAAAACAAACTTAGTTTGGCAGGACTATTTATCACCCTCGGAATTATTTACGGGGATATAGGCACGTCACCTTTATATGTTGTCAAGGCGATTATCGGTGACTCAGTTTTAGACAAAACTCTGGTTTTGGGTGGAATGTCCTGTATTTTTTGGACGCTGATTTTAATCACCACTTTTAAATATATCTTTTTAGCTTTACAGGCGGACAATAACGGCGAAGGCGGAATTTTTGCGCTTTACGGATTGGTCAGGCATCACCATTTTAAATGGACTTTGTATGCTGCTCTAATCGGCTGTTCGGCATTGATCGCGGACGGATTTATCACGCCGCCGATTTCGATTTCTTCTGCAATCGAAGGTTTAAATGTTCTTTTCCCGGAGCTTCCGACCTTTCCGATTGTAGTTACAATTATCACTTTTCTTTTTGCGCTTCAGCAGTTTGGAACAGCCTTTATCGGCAGAACATTCGGACCGATAATGCTGATCTGGTTTTCGATGATCGGAGGATTGGGATTGATGCAGTTTCTCCAAAATCCGACTGTTTTGCAGGCTGTTAATCCTTATTTTGCGGTCAATCTTTTGCTGCATCATCCGAGTGGATTTTGGATTTTGGGCGCGGTTTTTCTTTGCACGACGGGGGCGGAAGCCCTCTACGCAGACCTTGGACACTGCGGAAAATCTAATATCAGAATCAGTTGGATGTTTGTTTTATCCTGTCTTTTATTGAATTATTTCGGACAAACGGCGTGGCTTTTGAATCATTTAGGCGAGGAAATCAAAGCCGGAAGCGTTTTTTATCAGATTGCGCCGCCTGAGTTTTTGCCGGTTGTGATCGTTGTTGCTACAGTCGCCGCGATCATTGCCAGCCAAGCTCTCTTGAGCGGCTGTTTTACGTTGGTCAATGAGGCGATCAAACTACGCCTCTGGGTAAATTTGAAGGTTAGATTTCCCGCCGAATCGAAAGGACAACTTTATATCAGTTCGGTCAATTGGATGTTATTTATCGGTTGTATGCTGGTTATTTTCATCTTCGGCAAATCGTCGAATATGGAAGCCGCCTATGGCTTAACTATTACGATTGATATGCTGATGACCTCAGCTTTAATGCTCGTTTTCTTTCATTTGCAAGGCTGGAAACTTCCGTATCTATTGATTTTAGGCTTGATTTTCTTTAGTTTGGAAACTACCTTTTTTATCTCGAATCTCAAGAAATTTTTCTACGGCGGTTGGTTCACGTTTTTAATTGCTGTGAGTCTTTTTGCGATTCTCTATCTTTTTAATCGCGCCAGACAAGTTCGGGATAATCATTACTCGACGGCTTCACTTTCTGCTTACAAAGAAATGTTTGAGGAATTAATCGGCGACGAAACCGTTCCGATAAATGCTTCAAATCTGGTTTTTATGACGCGGAAAAGCCGCGCCGATCAGAGCGATCATATTGATAACCGCGTAATCTATTCGATCTTTCAGAAAAAACCGAAACGAGCCTTAGTTTATTGGTTTATTCACGTCCGCATTTTAGATGTGCCGCACGAAAATGAAAGCAGTTACGAGGTGAAAACGGTCATTCCCAAAAAGGTTTTTCTGGTCAATATTGATACCGGATTTAAGGTCAAACACAATATCTATCAAATCTTTAAGAAAATCGTGGACGAAATGCACAAAAATGGTGAGATTGATAATTTGAGTCCTTTTCCATCTATCAGAAAGTTTCACATTCCGGCTGATTATCAATATGTTTTCGTCAAAGCATTGCCTTCTTCGAGCAATAATCTTTCGCCGATCAACAAGTTAGCGATGACGATTTATTCTGCCTTAAGCGATATTGCTTATCCGCCAAGTAAAGAGTTTGGTCTGGAAAACCGCAACACAATTACCGATGTAATGCCGCTGAATCTTCATTTTGAGGGGGATATTAAATTGAAACGAAGAAGGTAAAAGCAGTTAAGAAAATTACAAACATTTATTTTTTATTCGTCGAATTTCCTCTCAACCACTCTATTTCCATCTGCAACGCTTTCCACAAACCACCAAAGAATAACCGAATTGGCGCATTATTGCTGAAAGCCGAAGCGATTGCATAAAGTGTGCGAAGAGAAAAACGAGGTTCGTTGGAAATAGCAAAAACAGCTTCCCAATTATCTGGTTGAAGCTTGGATTTAAAAGCATCAAGCCCGTCGAAATTATAAAAACGCTGTCCGTGTTTTCTTGCCCAAGCTAATAAAATTTTGAGCCAAAAAGGATTATCGAAAGGAATTATTTTGGCACGTTTAGAAAGCGGTGAAAGTCCGAGCGTGGCATATTCATAACCGTCTGCGGCTAAGATTCGCATTGCCGCATCAATCATTAATTCAACTGTGCCGTTCGGCGATTTATGACAATGAATGAATTGTTCAAAAAGCCATCCTTTGCGGGTAACAACAGGTGATAAAACAATAAACCCGACAACCCTTTCGGCTTGTTCGGCGACCAGAACGCGGCGGTCTTGTAAAAGTGACAGAGTTTCGGGTTCGACCATAAAATGAAGCGGCGGCAAGCCTTTATTTTTTAACCATTCGTGCAGACATTTTTCCAATTCGGGATGATTATGCGCTCGTTCGCTCGTCCATTCGGTGACAGTTACTTTTTTATTTTTTGCCCGATTAATTTGGGCGCGAATTGATTTATTGGTTTTGACTATTTCGTCCCAATTGTTCGGATTCCAAACGGGCTGCGCTCCAAGCAAAACTTTGGCGTGAGTTTTTGAGTCGGAAAAAACTGACTCAAGTCTTGCCTCGGCGCATACATAACAAACTTTTTCCCCTTTTTGCTGTGCTTCTTTTTCAAATTCCGCCACGATTTCGGGCAAACGCTCCTTTGCACAGACTGGTGCGCCGACCACAACGCGGACACGATTTGCCCTCACAAATCCGACTACCGAATCTTTTTGTCCGGTGAACCATCTTTGAATGCCGGGATTGATCAATTGATATGAGGTAGAGTTCCATCCGTGGGTTAAAACCAGTTCGCGCGCTAACTGCAAAGGCGGATTGTTTTCCATAAAACTCTTAATCAAATTTAGTAAAAATAATCTCCCTTGTAAATCAATTAGAACAGTTTGAAAAAGTGTCACATAAATAAATCTAGCCTTGACCCTATGTGTTAAAATTTCTCGTATTTTAAAACGGAGGAAAAAAGTTTGAGCAAGTTAGATAACCCTGCTATTTTAGGCGGCGAAAAGGCAGTCACGTTAGATGAAACCGAAGCTAATCGGTATCCGATCATTACTGAGGAAGACGAACAAGCCGTTTTAGAAGTCCTTCGTTCGGGAAACCTTTCTTTTCATCCGGCGACCCGCGAACTTGAAAATGATTACCGCGAAAGATTCGGAGTTCGCCACGCTTTAGCGCATTGCAACGGAACAGCGGCGTTAATGGCATCGTTTTTAGCCTTGGATTTGCAGCCGGGTGATGAAGTTATCGTTCCTAGCGCGACCTTTTGGGCATCCGTGACACCAATGCTCTGGCTCGGAGCAATTCCGGTTTTTGCCGAAAGCGAAACGGAGCGACTAGGTTTAGACCCGGATGATGTCAGAAGCAAAATTACTCCGCGAACCAAAGCAATTGTGGTTGTTCATCTCTTTGGACTTCCTTCAAAAATGACCGAACTTTTTGAAATTGCCCGCCAGCATAATTTGAAAATCATCGAAGACGCTTCGCACGCGCACGGAGCGATTTGGCGAGGTCGCCCCTGCGGAACGCTCGGAGATGTTTCCGTCTTCAGTCTCCAAACCGACAAGCTCGCTCCGGCAGGCGAGGGCGGAATTTTATTGACCAATGATGATGAGATTTATGAAAGGGCGGTTTGTTTGGGTGATATGATGCGAATGATCGAGCTTCCGACAGAGACCCGTTATTTAGCTGCGACAACCTTTGGGCTAAAAACCAGGATGGCTTCGCTTTCGGCGGCAGTCGGCAGAGTTCAATTAAAACGGCTCGATGAACATAATCAAAAACGCAAAGAAAATATTGTTTATCTGTCGGAAAAACTTGAAAAACTTGGGTTTCATACATTTTTAGAACCTGAACATCTTTCCAGAGTTTATTTTGAATTTTTGATTCGATACGATGCCGAAATCAATGGAATGCCGATTGATATTTTGATCGAAGCCTTAAAAGCCGAAGGCTGTAATGTTGCAACTCCGCGTTATCCGTTACTCCATCAGCAGCCTTTTTTTACTCACGGTTTATGGAAAAAAGTGGCTCGATTGCCTGAAGTTCCGGCAAAAGATTTGCCGGAATATAAAGTGGATGCCTTACCAAAAATTGAGGCAGAGAATCAAAAACTTATCAAATTGCCGAACTTTCCTTTAGCTGATCGTGATTTGTTAGACCAATATGCGCTGGCGTTTGAAAAAGTTTTGAGTCACACCACAGAAATTATGACGCAGGCAAAAGCAGCAGATTAAAGAGATTTGCCCGCGAATTAGCACGAATCTACGATTGCAGATAAATCAAAGATCAAAGATCAAAAATCAAAGGTCAGAAAACTAAAAATGAATCTTGATTATCGAAAAAAACAATTAGATGCGATTGAACAGATTGATTTCGATGTCGTTATCGTTGGAGGCGGAATCAGCGGCGCGGTTGTTTTTCATCATTTGGCTCAGTGTGGCTTTCGGGTTTTGTTGTTGGAAAAGGGGGATTTTGCCGGAGGAACTAGTCAGTCTTCGGCAATGATGGTTTGGGGGAATCTAACGGATCTGCGTCAATTAAGTTTGCTTAGAGTCGGACGCAGCTGTGCTTCGCGCGAGAATTTGATTCGCCGGAAAAGTGATTGGGTTTTTCCGCAAAAGTTTCGCTATCTGCCGGTCAAGAACGGACGAAACGCTTTTTCATCATATGCGGCATTTTATACTTATTGGATTTTGGGAGCAGGTCGTCGTTCATTCCCGCGTTATAAAAAAGAGTTTGTCGAATCAGCTTTCCTCAAGCGGGAAAACTTTCCTTATTCGTTTGAATATGAAGAAGCCTGTGTGGAACCATCCGATGCGAGATTTGTGCTGGGTTGGATACTCAATCAGCCAAATACTTTTGAACAAACTGCACTCAATTATTGCCAGCTTTCGGGCGGTCATTACGAAACTTCAGATAAACATTGGCATTTAGAGATCAATGATTCGATTTGTCAACGGGAATTAGTTATCAAAGCTAAATGCGTGGTCAATACCGCCGGAGTTTGGACGGATAAGCTCAATCAGCAATTTGGAATTAATTCGCCTTACAAACACGTTTTCGGGAAAGGTGTTTTTCTGGGAATTAAACGTCCCTCAAATCATCAGCTGACATTGATGATCGAAACAGAAGACGAGGAAGGTTGTCTGGCATTGATTCCCTGGAGAGAAATTTCGCTCTGGGGACCAACGGAAACCCATATTACTAATCTTGACGAGGGTTTTGCCGCCACACCGGAAGACATTAGATTTCTGCTTAACCAAATCAATCGTCATGTTTCTGAGCTAATTTCAATTAAAGATATTGTTTCTCTTCGATGCGGGGTGCGACCGTTGCCGATTCAGGGGACATTTTCGGATAAAAACACTTTCGGTGTTCCCCGTCATTACAAAGCTTTTGCAGATAAGCAGCTCCCTTGGATCAGTATTTACGGAGGAAAGATCACGAGCAGTCTTTTGGCAGCGCAAAAGGTCGAAAGTTTCTTAAAGGATTATAAATTACTGCCGAGCCTGTCCGCGATAAGGTTTTCACCGCTTGATATTTCGCAGCCGGAACTGGAAAGTTTTCCAAATCTAACTGAAAAAGTTCCGTCTGTCCGTTGGTGCGCCGAAAAAGAGATGTGCTGGAATTTAGAGGATTATCTACGGCGGAGAACGAACATTTCGCAATGGATCCCGCGCGGCGGATTAGGTTTAGCCAACGAAAATTCAAGTCATTTGAAGGAAATAGCCAAAATCTTTTGCAATAATGACGAAAGCAAAGTGAGTGCATCAATCAATGACTATCAAGAGAAAATCAAAAGGGAATTTGATGATGTTTTAGCCCAAGCTGCCTAAAATGAAAACTAAAGAGTAACGCCGTCATCCTGACGGCTGTCGCGTTGGCTTCCAGCCGACGCAGTGGATGGCAAAAAAACAAAAAGAAAGAGTAACGCCGTCATCCTGACGGCTGTCGCGTTGGCTTCCAGCCGACGCAGTGGATGGCAAAAAAACAAAAAGAAAGAGTAACGCCGTCATCCTGACGGCTGTCGCGTTGGCTTCCAGCCGACG
>JAIBCC010000058.1 GCA_019694395.1 Pyrinomonadaceae bacterium
TTTTGGTCTTTCAAAGCAAAATCCGGCGCAGTTTCTCCGACTTTTATCGGCTCGGTTCGGCTGCGGGCGGTTTGCGCGAAAACATTTACGCTAAAAACTAACAGGGAAATTAACAAAAAGATTTTTATTTTCATAATCTTTGAATTCCGCTAAATTGTAAATATATTCCGCTTGATTGATAAATTTTTCGGACATAAACTTTTGATTAATTAAAGATTACAATCGTGCATCAACGTGAGGGAAAAAGTCCTCGCAAATTTGCCTCTGCGGCATTAGAATTACCACAATCAAAGTTGAAGTGTCAGAACTATTGCCAAAATAAAACGTATTTTTGTTAGGAGGAAGACTAAAATGTTTTGCCCAAATTGCGGAAACGAAACCAATGCCCAAAATTTTTGCCGGAGTTGTGGAATCAGAGTTGAAAAGATTCTCAAACTTTTGGTGACAGAAATAGAAGAGAAGGAAAAAACAAAAAGCCAAAAGCGGGATGATTTGTTTAGAAAATTAGGGTTTGTCTCATTGATTTTGCTCTTTGGACTTGGTTTTGGCGTTGTTTTTTACCTGACTGTCTATTACAAATTCCTTATTTTTGGCGTAGAAACAATCGCGACTATCGGATTAATAGCCGCCTTCGTCTTAGGACTTTTGAGTTTGACTTTTTATAATCTGCCCAAATTTCTAAATAGTGAAACAAAAGAAAATGAAACTGAAGAAGCGAGAATAACTAATAAACTTTTGGCAGAAGGAAATTTTGAGCCAATTCCCAGCGTCACAGAAAACTCGACCGAACTTCTTTTCGTTGAAAATAAAAATCGGAAAAATAAATAAATCGAATATAACCTATAAATAGTTTCTTTGCGTCTTTGTTTCTCCGGGTTAAAATTTTTTTCAATAAATTATGTGGTTTGAAGATTTAACTGAATGCAATTATTTTGGCGAAAAATACTCAAAAATTCTCACGGCTGTTGGTTGGTTAGAAAATGGAAAACAGTTTTCAACTGGAAAAATTCCAAGGGATGTTTATTTCAAACTTTGTGAATTCAGCAAAACCCCTTGGAGATTTGCAATTTTTATGGGGTATCATTCGTGTGATTTATGCCAATTTCAATTCGAGAATGATAGCGCAAAAGGTAATAGTAATATCTTTATTCCTTACAACAGCAAAATTTATGTTTGCCCTGGACTAATTACACATTACATCAACAATCATTTTTACCTTCCACCTAGAGAATTCATTGAAGCTGTTTATGTTTGCCCACCCCAAGGTTCAATGGAATACCTCAAAAAAATGCTCGAAAATGGTGGCAGAGAATTAGTTAAAATGATGAAAGAGCATAAATAGCGTCTTTGCGTCTCTGCGTCTTTGCGTTAAAATTTCCTCAATGAAAGTGACAATCGCACAAATAAATACGACGAACGGCGACATTGCGGGCAATGTTTCCAAGATTTTGGCAGGAATCGAAAAAGCGAAAGCCGATAGTTCCGACATCGTAGTTTTTCCCGAAGTCTGCATTCACGGCTACACTTCGCAAGATTGGTTCCAAGACCGTGATATTATCGAACACGCACTTGAACCGCTGAATACAATAATTCCCGCAACCGTTGGAATTACGGCAATTGTCGGCACGATTCGCCCGAATACTGAAAAAGACGGGCGGCGTTTGTATAATTGTGCGGCGATTATTTCAAATGGTGAGCTTTTAGGATTTATAGACAAAACTCTTTTGCCTGAATACGACGTTTTCGATGATCCGCGATATTTCGAGCCGAACGAAAAGCCGAATCATTTGTTTGAGATTGACGGCAAAAAGATCGGTGTAGTCGTCTGCGAAGATTTTTGGAACGATAAAACCTTTTGGAAAGAAAGGCTTTACGACGTTGATCCGGCGGAAGAAGCTATTCAGCAGCACCCGGACGTTTTAATTTCTATCAACGCTTCGCCCTACAACAAAGGCAAAATCAAACTCCGCTGCGATATGGTTGCGCATCGTGCAAAAGCATCACAAACGCCCATAGTTTTCGTTAATTTAATCGGCGGAAATGACGGAATTATTTTTGACGGAGCATCGCTGATCGCCAATCAAGAAGGCGATATTATTTTGCAAGCTCCTGCGTTTGAAGAGTTTATTGAATCGGTTGAATTGGATGTCGGCAAACCGGATTCTCGCGGAATCACAGGCGGAGAAATCGGCGCGATTCACGATGCCTTAGTTTTAGGAATCAAGGATTATGCCCGTAAAAATCGTTTTTCAAAAGCAGTTTTAGGTTTATCGGGCGGAGTTGATTCGGCGTTGGTCGCCACGCTCGCGTGTGAAGCGTTAGGCGCGGAAAATGTTTTGTGCGTAATGATGCCGTCGCCGTTTTCTTCGGAAGGCAGCATTAAAGATTCTGAGGAATTAGTCAAAAATCTCGGTTGCGATTCCCGCATTGAACCGATTTCGGGCGCGTTTGAAACTCTGCTCGGACAATTAAAATTTACCAAACCGAAAAAAGGCGGCGAAAATCTGGCGGCGGAAAATATGCAGTCACGTTTGCGCGGCGTGATTCTGATGGCGATTTCCAACGCCGAAGGTCGTTTGCTTCTTTCAACGGGAAATAAATCCGAATTAGCGGTTGGATACTGCACGCTTTACGGCGACACAAACGGCGGTTTGGCAGTTCTCGGCGATGTTTTGAAAACCGAAGTTTGGGAAGTTTGCCGATACATCAATCAACAAGCGGGCAAAGAAATTATTCCCGTCAAAATCATTGACAAAGCTCCGTCCGCTGAACTTGCGCCGAATCAGTTCGATGCGGATTCACTTCCGCCTTATCCATTGATGGACAAGATTTTACAGGCTTATTTTGAACAAAAACTATCACCTGAAGAAATTATCGAATTGGGAAATGACAGAGATCTGACTTATCACGTTCTGAATAAGGTTGAGCATCCCGCCAATGAGTTCAAACGCCAACAGCTTCCGCCGACAATTATCATTTCCAAAAATGCAATCGGCGTTGGTCGCAGAAGACCGATTACGCATAAATATCGAAGGACTCAAAAATTATGAAATACTTTTGGACAATACCTCTTACTTTTCTAATTTTTTGTTCGGTATTTGGGCAGAATGCTCAATCTGTTTATAAGAAAAAAGGCAGAATCGGGATGCCGATCGCAGGTGATAAATTCAGTTATTATCGGTTTGTCGAAGGCGGGAAAAAAGCGATTTTGGTGGGCGAAATGGGCGTGGCAACGTGGGATTTGGAAAACCTCAAAATGCTCAAATATCTTCCTTACAATGTTCAGGAATATTATCCGGTCGGGGCAAAAGGAATGATCTATTCTTTGGGAATTCTGGCATTGGTCAAAGAAAGTTTTGTTGAGATTGATCCGAACGGAAAATGGTTTGCGGCGATTGAGGGCAAAAAAGAAGAACGAAAAGTAATAGCAAGGAGCTTGCAAACAGGTGAAAAAATCGCTGAACTAGCGTTGCCTTATCCAATAAAGTCCATCTCCGTCGAGGGCGATTATTTCATTGCCTCAGCTAAAGAAAAAGATAATACGAAAATCGGTGTTTGGGATAGCCAAACTTTTGCTCAAAAAACGGTTTTTTCGTTTGACGATTATAAATGGCATAGAGTCGTCAAAAATAGCGGAAAAATTTTGATTGGTTTAGGCAATTCCAAATTTCCCTGGTTGAGCGGAATCGCCCAGCGCAGCGGAAATTTAGCTCTTTTTGATCTGCAAACAGGAAAGCTTGAAAAACAATTTACTGCCCCGAATATGCTTGAAAACGATTTTTTCTACGAATTTCAAGTAACCAAAGACGAAAAATATTTGATTGCAAGACGCGACAAAAGAGTTTTTGTTTGGGAAATCAACGGTGACGGTTCGCCAAAACTTGAAGTTGCTCCGACAAATCCCAAAAGCAAAGCCGAAATAAGCGAAATAATTGACGAGAAAATTTTAACCGCCAGAGTTGATAATAAGTTGAGAGTTTTCAATTTTGCTGATTCGCCCGTCCGTGAATCTACGCTGCCAACCTTTTCGGAAAAAGGATATTCTTATTTTCTCAAAGACCATAAAGACCGAATTCTTTACGCGATTTTGTCAAAAAACGAATCCGTTTTGTTTGATTTAGAAAGCGGCAAAATAATTACTCTAAAAGCAAATCCACCAACTGAAAACGAAAGAATTAAAGATACTTCTTTTATTGCGAAGGGGAAATATTGGGCAGTTCCAAAACAAAATAAGGCTGATAAATCTTACCGAACCGAACTTTATAACACGGAAACCGGCAAATTGGATTTTGAAGTTCCTTACGAATTGGGAAGCGACACCGATCTTACAACTGACGGCAATTATTTTTATACCGAAAAACTGGGAGGCTTTTACGTCTGGAATCGCCAAGCAAATCGTTATTATCAAATTCGTTTGAAATTTTCGACTACTTCTTGTCCATCATCTAATGATACAAGTTATTCACCGCCTTGTTCTTCCGAAACAAGCAACGATGAGCACATCAAACTTTCTCCTGATGAAAGATATTTTGTTAAATTCGGCAAAAATGAAACTATCGTTTATGAGATTGAGACGGGTAAGGAAGTGCAGCAGCTTTTTGATCCCGAAAGTGTGAAATACGATAAATTTAGTAAGATCAAAGACAGCGGAATTTGGCAGCTGCGATTTATGCAGGACGGCACTCTAACCACTGCGGATTCATATCATTCAAATGATAATAACGAAATGAATTACTGTCATAATTGCCGCTCTTTTACTTTTTGGGAGAGGGAAAACGATTAAATCTAAGGTCAACTGAATGATTTTATCCGGTTTAATTGGAATTAAATAAATTTTGGGCAAATCGAACAAAGAAAACGGGAAGTGAACCGAAATTCAAATCCCGTTTTCTTTTATTGCTCAAGGAGAAAACTAATGAACTAATGTTCCTTTGTGCCGTGGAAAAAAGTTGCCGGAATTATGGAGATAAATCCAAACATTAATGTGCCAAACGTTAGCAAACCGAATAAAACTTGTAAAAAAGGAGTTAAATTACCCGTTAAATAAAGAACACCTGCTGTCGTAATTCCTAAAACCCAAAGCATTAAATAAATTTTTGCGATCATTCTGATTGACTCCAAGCTGAAATTTTTAATCTTGATTGATTCAAGAACTCGCAATTAGTTAGTGCAATCTCCGTGCCAATGAAAAAAGCCCCATTTTTCCGTATTTAGTTGATTCTATTGGGGAAAAATCCGCTATTTTAGCCAATTAATTGAGAAAAATTCCGCAAAACTAAAGATGTAAATCTAGGCAAATTAGCCGCGAACAAACACAAACTCAGACAAAATTTTTATATTTTGTGCTTTTTCGTGCTCTTTCACGGCTAAATTTGCTTAAAACAATCCAACTACATTTCCGTTTTCGTCAATGTCAATTTTCTCTGCTGCCGGATGTGCAGGCAGCGCAGGCATTGTCCGCATATCGCCACAAATCGGGTAAATAAATCCTGCACCAACCGAAGCGCGAACTTCCCGAATTGGTAAAGTAAAACCGCTTGGCGCACCTTTCAAATTGGCATCGTGGCTCAAACTCAAATGAGTTTTTGCCATACAAATCGGTAATTTACCAAAACCGTTGGATTCGTAATCTTTGATCTGTTCGGCGGCTTGCGAAGTAAAACTAACATCTTTTGCCCCGTAAATCTTGGTGGCGATGGCTTCGATCTTTTTCGCAATCGGCTGGTCTAAATCGTATAAAAACTTAAATTCGGAAGGCTCTTCCGCCGCCGCCACGGTCATTTCGGCAAGCTCGATTGCGCCTTTTCCGCCTTCCGCCCAATGACGTGAAACTGCCGCGCCAAGTGCGCCCGCCTCGACCGCAATTCGTTTGATGGCTTCGATTTCTTCGGCGTGATCAGTTTCAAAAGCGTTGATGGCAACTACCGGAGTAACGCCGTGAATTTTGATGTTTTCGATTTGTTTGATTAAATTCGACGCGCCTGCTTCGACATCTGCGACATTATTTTCCAAAAGTTCGGGCGGAAGTGCTTTTCCGGCAACAATCCGGTATTTTCCGCTGTGTGCTTTTAAGGCTCTGACGGTGGCGACCAAAACACAGGCATCAGGTTTCAAACCGCTGTAACGGCATTTGATATTAAAGAATTTTTCTGCACCGATGTCCGCTCCGAAACCTGATTCGGTCAACAGATAATCGCCGCATTTGCTCGCAATTAAATCTGCCAGAATACTGCTGTTACCGTGAGCGACATTGGCAAACGGTCCGGCGTGAACGAGTGCGGGAGTGTTTTCGAGTGTCTGCATAATGGTCGGACGAATCGCATCGCGCATCAAAACGGTCATTGCACCTGCCGCCCCAATTTCTTCGGCTGTGACCGGAGTTTTATCATTTTTTAGCCCAATCACGATTCTGCCGAAACGCTCGCGCATATCTTTGAGCGAAGTCGTCAAAGCCAAAATCGCCATTACTTCCGAAGCAACGGTGATGTCAAAACCCGTTTCGCGTGGAACTCCGCCGTCCAATTTCCCGCCCAGACCGATAATTATTTTTCGCAAAGCGCGGTCATTCGTATCCAAAACCCGTTTCCAGGTAATGCTGTAAGGATCAATATTGAAAGGATTGCCGCGCATTAAATCGTTATCAATCATCGCCGCCAGCAAATTATTTGCCGCGCTGACCGCGTGAATGTCGCCCGTCAGATGAAGATTAAAAGTTTCCATCGGAACGACTTGCGCGTAACCACCGCCCGCTGCGCCGCCTTTGATGCCGAAAGTCGGACCCTGCGAAGGCTGACGCAAAGTTATTACGGCACGTTTGCCGATGTGTTTCATCGCTTCGCCGATACCGATCAAAGTGGTTGATTTTCCTTCGCCAAGCGGTGTCGGTGTAATCGCCGAAACGTCAATATATTTGGCATTCGGACGATTTTTTACCTTTTCTAAAACGCTCAACCGCAACTTACCGATGTGCGGACTGCCGTAAATATCAAAATCTTCCGCATCTAAATCCATTTGTGCCGCAATTTCGTGGATCGGTCTAAGTTTGGCTTGTTGAGCAATGGCTAAATCTGTTTGCATTTGAAGCTGAACCTCCAGCAATAAAATCTGGTAAAGCTATTCTTATAAAATTTATCGTAATGCTGAGTTTATCTCTTTGAATAACCTACTATTGGATATTTTCTAATTACTACAAAATTTTAGCTGTAATCACCGTCACACTTTTATAGATTCTTAACGATTTTGAGCGGTTTCCCCGCATTATTCATCAATTAGTTTTATAAAACCCGGTGGAATATTATCAGTCAGCCAAACATCATTTGCAGACACAAAGAATTGGTGGTTTTCCGACAACATTGCTTCGGTATCTATTTGAAAAATGACAGGTTTACCATAACGCATTCCTACTTTTCGGGCAGTTTCAATATCACTTGAGAGATGAACGTGATGGCGCGACATTTTCTTTAAGCCTTCGGCAAAAATAACTCCGACATTTTTTTCGGCAGTTCCGTGATAGAGAATTTTGGGTGGAGTGCGTTCTTCAAATTCAATTTCGACCTCCACCGAATGACCTTGATTAGCGCGAATTTTAGTTTCGTTTTCATTAAAAGCAAATCGTTGCTTATCGTTTGTTTCGACGACTTCTTTGAGTTCTGCCAAACTAAATTTTTTGCCGTAATCGGTGCAGGCTTTGATAAGTTTTTCGACGGAAACCCAGCCGTTTTCTTCCAGAGTTAAGCCGACAACTTCGGGTTGATGGCGTAAAATGAGACTTAAAAATTTACTTATTTTCTTTTTATCTTTTTCATTCATTGCGCCATTTTAGCAGCATTTTTCAATGGGTTGAAATCAAGCCAGAGCGTAATTGAGCAAAGATTTTTGTTTAGAATTTTCGGTTTCGTATAATTTCGGCAGAAAAAATTCAAAGTTTCCAACCTCTTCGATATTATGCCGAATCCAGGCTTTGCCGCGTTCATGATCAAAGATAAATTTTTTGATCATCGGATTGAAAATTTTGCCTAAAAAGCCTTTGAAGCCGATAGTCAGACTGTTTTTGTAAAGAGTCCCATCGTTAACTTCGGCAAATTCATAATCCATTTGAGCAATTTTCAAACCGTGCATACTCGGTTGATGAATGTAGCCGGTTTCGTCCAGTTTTTTGATTTCCGTGTAAATATGAACCAGATATTTCGGATTAGCGTTGAGCATTTCCGCCAGATGAATAACACTGCCGACTCCAACCGTTCCGTTTTCGTTTCGTTTAGAATATTCCAAAAAAACGTGATCTTCGGGATGCCAGACGCGATAGCGGTTATAGTTTTTGCCTTCGATTTCAACCTCACCCTCTAAATGGCTGAACCACCAGACCAGCATTTTCGGAGTGACACCGCGAATGATTTCGTGTTCTATCCAACAACGTAATCTGCCGTCCGGCAAAGTTTCCATTCCCGATTTGGCACTGTTGACCGGCTTGCAAAGCCAGTTTATTTTCAACGGTTTCGGTCTTTCAATTTTCATAATTCCTCGTTCAATCAATAGGTCTCTGACCTCAATTATTAACGCGAATTAGGGATGGAAAGTGTATCATTAAAAAAATGAATTCAGGTTGTTATCAGCTAAAAATAAAAGTTAAGAAAGATATTTCGCTGGAAGTCGGAGCGTTGGGAATTTGTAAATTCAAAAAAGGGAATTACATTTACACCGGAAGCGCAATGAAGAATTTGAGTCAACGGATTGCCCGCCATCAAAATAAAGAGAAAAAACTGCATTGGCATATTGACTATTTGTTAATGAATAGGGAAGTTGAATTAATGGAAGTTGTTTCGCATCCGTCCGAAAACAGAGAAGAATGTTTTTATAATCAGCGTTTGATTAACGACGGAGCCGAAGTCGTGATCTCAGGTTTCGGCTCGTCCGATTGCAAAGATTGTGCTTCGCATTTGGTTAAGATTGATTAATTTTTCTTGGCTAATTTTTCTAAACCATCCGATTCGATCTCAAGCGGAATCGTCATCGCGTTATAAAAATGTTCAAAAGCATTTAATGCCAGAATTTCGATGATTTGATTCTCGTCAAAATGTTTTCTCAATTCGGCAAAAGTTTCGTCCGATACCTTTCGTTGTTCGTTGTATTCCTCTAAAACTGCTAAAACGATTTGTTCTTTTTCGCTGAAAATCTGCATTTTTGCTTCGTCTTTGGTAATCAGCGCCATAAATTTTTCCGTTCCGATTTTGCCTTTGACGGCATGAGCGAGCGCAATGTCCTGACAAAATGTGCAGCCGTTTTGGGTAGCGGTGGCAACTTTGATCAAAAGCCGCAACTCGGGCGGCAAGGAGTTTTGCTTTTCTTCAAATTTGGCGATTTTCATTGCAAATGAAAGCAGTTCGGGTTTACGGGCGTAAATCACTTTGAGCGGCGACATTACTTTGCCGAATTGACGTTTGCTGAACCAGTAAGCAATTCTAATAAAAAGACTTTTCGGATTTTCGATAGGTTCTAATCTCATAATAACCTCCAATTATTAACGCGGATTTTGGTGATAAATTGTTTCAGTAAAAGAAAAAAGCAGGGCAAGAAATATTCTCACACCGCTTTTCCTTGAATATCAAATTAAGATATTTAGCTTTTGATAAAAACCATTTCAAAGTCCAATTTTCCGCCCGGATTTTCGTCTGCCCGATGAATTGTTAAAGTTTTCCCGTCTGCACTTAATTTCCAGTTTTCTATTGTCACGCTTTTAAAAGTCCCGTTCGGCATTGGAATTTCGCGGGAAATCGTGATTTTCAATTCGCCGTTTTCAGATGATTCGGCTTTTAAGGTAGCCGGAACCGAGATCAATCCGTCAGGAGTCCGAACTTTACTCTCAGTTTTGGATTCCGTTCCGTCAAGGTTATAAGCAAACTCCATTTTGACAAGCTCAGGTTGTCCGTCTTTTATTTCAACTGCTACCTGCAAAGTCTTTTCGCTCTGTGTAATAGCGAGTTT
>JAIBCC010000059.1 GCA_019694395.1 Pyrinomonadaceae bacterium
TCAAAAGGCAAACATTTGATTCCGCGAAGTTCTAAAGCGATTCTGGCTCCAACTACTGACAATAATCTGCGGGCAAAACGGTTATCCATTTCCCGTAACTGCCACGCATTAAGGATATTGTTTTGTCTTAATTTCAAAGCCGAACGATAACCGATTCCCCAAATGTCTTGGACAATTGTATCTTTCAAAATCGGCTCAATCTTATCCGAACGATAAAGATTCAAAACACCTTTTTCCTTGAGTTCATCTTTTTTAGCTCTTTTGTTGGCGATCTTGGCAAGAACTTTGGTTTCTCCGATTCCGACCGAAATGGGGATTCCCGTCCATTTATACATCTTTTCTCTGATATGAAACCCTAATTTCTCTAATGAATGTTTACGCGGTTCAAGCGAAAGAAATGCTTCGTCAATCGAATAAACTTCGATCTCAGGCGTAAAGTTATGCAGGAGGTTCATTACTCTACCGGACATATCGCCATAAAGTGCATAATTGGAGGAAAAGATTGCAGTCTCGAAATCATCCAGAAGATTGATAACTTTGAACAAAGGTGCGCCCATTGTGACACCCATCGTTTTAGCTTCATCGGAACGGGAAATTACGCAACCATCATTATTGGACAAGACAACTGTGGGTTTTCTCTTAACGGACGCATCAAAAACACGTTCACAGGAAACATAAAAGTTATTGCAATCAAGCAAGGCTATTGCATTATTTTTCATCTTTTTTGTAAGGCAACGGCAAAAGGTGAAACAAGTAAAAAGGCAAAAGTAAAAAGTAAAAAGGCAAAAACTTAATGTTTATTGATCGACCAAATAACTTTCCCCCAAACTTCAAAATCCAAGTCAGGAGTAATTTCAAATGGTTTGTAATTCTCATTCCTGGGAACTAACCAAACCTTTCCTTCATCATCAATTTGTAATTCTTTGACCAGCATTTCATCACCGATCCGAGCCACGACAATATCACCAGGCTTTGTTTCCAGCATTCGGTCAACCACCAAAGTGGCGTTCGGCTGAATTCCGGCATTGACCATCGAATCACCGTTTGCCCGGACAAAGAAAGTAGTAGCCGGATGTCTGACCAATTCCTGATTCAGATCAATGATGGACTCAATGTAATCTTCTGCCGGAGAAGGAAAACCCGCTGAAACCTTTGATAAAACTAAAGGACAATAAGCAGGTTTATAGTTCTCAAAAGACAAAGAAACTTTTTGAATGTCGGTAATCTCTTGCATAAGCAATAGTTGAGCAAACTTTTTCTTGTTTAGTCTATGAAACTACATTTCACTGCTTAAAATCAAGTTTTATTTTTAAGCTCTGTTTTATGCAGAAATTTAATCACAGTAAGATTTAGTTTAGGAGAAATTTTGCTATGATTTTTGAAGATTTAAAAGTTGTGGATTTATTTGATGAAATTGAGAAAAGAATTCGCCGAATAATTAGGGAAGAAATAACTAATGTTCTATTGGAAGGAAAGTCGAATGTAGATGAACAAGATGAAGGGTTTTCTTTTAATAGAAAAAGTAGCACTCTATTGACTTCAAAGGATGTTGCAAAAATTTTAGGTGTGAATGTTCAAAGAGTATGGGAATTAGTAAGAATGCGGGAGACCAATGGATTTCCGGTAATTATTTTAGGAGAAAGGCAATATAGGTTTAGCAAAGAAGAAATATTTAAGTGGATGAATAGGAAAAATCAATGATTTATATGTAAAGGGTTAAATAAAGGATTTTTTTCAAAAGGTGTGAGTAAAACAAAAGACGCTCTCTCAAGCGCCTGTAAGTTATCGTATTATTAAAGCCGGTGATGGGACTCAAACCCGCGACCTGATGATTACAAATCAACTGCTCTATCAACTGAGCTACACCGGCAAATGCGGCTATTTTCATAACCGCAAACAAAAATACTACAAAATCATCTCAAATTGTGCAAGCAAGGAAATTAATTTTTTCAAATCAAAATGTTAAACATCTAAAATAAATGTTGACGTTTGTTAATCACACAGGTTACGATATTAAAAGCCCAAAGAGGCGAAATCTATTCTGTAAAGAACCCTCGTAAATCAGATTTGAGTAAATTTTTCACGTCAGAATATCCGAAGAAATAAGGACAATAAAAGGAGATAGTTGTGATAAATAGAAAGTTTAAGGCAAAAATTTTCGGGATTACATTTTTGGTTTTTTCAATCTTAGCCGGTGCAGTATCTGCCCAAAACAAGGATTCAAAGCCGACCACTGTTTTTAATCAGGAAACCAGAAAAATGTCGGTTGCCGAGCGAAATAATGTTTATTGTGCAGGTTATATTCAAAATTCACCGATTGACACAAGTTTTGAAATTGTCGGTGCGGACGAAGAACGTCAGCAACAAATAATGTCGCAAGGCGATTTCATTTATATTAATAAAGGTGTAAGTAGCGGTGTCAAAGTTGGAGATGTTTATTCCGTAATTCGCCCCAAAGATAAGGTTAAATCAAAGTTTTCCAACAAAGGAAAATTAGGCGTTTATGTTCAGGAAGTTGGTTTGGTTGAAGTTTTTCGCGTTCGTCAGGATGTTTCAATCGCTAAGGTTAAAACTTCTTGTGACAATATGATGTATGGTGATTTATTAAAACCTTGGGAAAATCGCAAAGCTCCAACTTATAATAAACGTCCGGCATTGGATACTTTTGCCGAACCCAATGGCAAATTAACCGGCAGAATTGTTCTTGCCCGTGATGCCCGCGAAGAGGTTAGCCGCGATCAAATTGTCTATATTGACTTAGGGGCAGAAGATAATGTTCAAACCGGAGATTATCTGACCATTTATCGCCCTTTGGGCAAAGGCGGAATCTTTGAATCCTATTCTCCTGATGATGTCAGTCCCTCTTCTGATGGATACCAAAGCGAAGCATATAAAGGCGATAAGACTTCAATTATGGCAGCTCGAAGATCAGGGGCGAACGCGGAAGGTCCGGTTGTCACAAGCGGTCAGGCAAAATCGCGTCGCCCGGTAGGATTAAGAAAAGTTGTTGGTGAAATGGTGATCTTGAATGTTAAGGAGCGCACTGCAACTGCTTTAATTACCAGAAATGCTCAGGAAATTCACACTGGCGATATGGTTGAAATTCAATAAGATAAAAAGTATAGAATTTGTTTTAAAATATAAAAACCGCTCTGGAATTGGTTAGATTTCAGAGCGGTTTAATTATTTATTGTAAATTTTTATTTATTTGCCGCCGCTTCAGGAGTTTTTGGCTCGCCTAAAATTCTTTCCTTCAATGTTTTGCGTCGCTTATTCTCAACAAAAAACATTTTGAAATAATCATACATTGACCAAAGTGCTGTAATAACTGCAACCCAAAGTCCGCCGCGACCAATTAAATAGCCGAGCACCCGCCAATCATCTGAACTCATCGAAAAGCTAAACAGATGATTAAAAGCTAATTGAACTTCGGGGATTTGCCAAAACCAGATTGTCGGGACTGACCAGCCAAAATTTGAAACGGGCGGATTTCCGTTTGCTCCGGCGACCAATAATGCAACAATCGCTACACATTGCGCCCACATTTTGATCTTACCGATTTTTTGGGCGTGAATAATCAAACCTTCCGAGGCTGCCACCGAACGCAATCCTGTGACCGCAAATTCTCTACCAAGAATGATTACAACTGCCCATGCCGGGGCAAGATGCTTTTCAACTAAAGCGATCAACGCCGCAGACACCAATAATTTATCCGCAACCGGATCAAGCAAGGCGCCGAGTTTTGAAACCTGATTTCGTCTTCGCGCCAGATGTCCGTCCAAAATATCGGTCAGGGAAGCAGTTAAAAAGATGATAATTGCTAAAGTATAACGTTCGATTCCGAGCCAGTTTTCGGAAACCGGAGTGAGTAAAATAACAACCATTAACGGGACGAGGAAGATGCGAGCCAAAGATAAATAATTCGGTAAATTCACAATTTTTGAAACCTCAAAATCTATGTTTAAGTTTAGGTTCGTAAAGATTATTGTGTCAAGAAGTTATGCAAAATTTTGTAACTTAAATTTAAGGCGTTAACGGAATGAATCATTTATCCATTGAATCATTGAATTACAGCACAATAAAACAATGGATAAATGAACCATTATTTTAATTTGAAAATTGATTTCCCATTAAAAAATAAGCCAAATTCGGCGCATCATGCGAACGATCATAGCCGACCAATTCAACGTAAGCCTTGCCGTTAGCTGATTTATCAGAACTTTCAACTTTGCACGCGCCTTCCCAATAAACAATCATGGTTGTTCCGCGTGTGTCGAGCTCCTGATCTTCTAAAACAGGAGTCACAATCAAATCCAAGTCAAATTTCGGCACGGTTAATTTCCACCTGATTGGATATTTGGCTTTAGTATTGGAAGATTCCCAATATTCAGTTGGCTCAATTTTAAAATCATCGTGCGTCAAATGTGTAAAATTTCCTTCGGTATCGACAAAAGTTCCGCTCGAAAACGGGGAAACTCCGCCCTCAGCATTGCGAAGCTGATAACACATTAATTCCGTGCCGTTTTCCAATTGCACCGAGAACCAATCCCAGCCTTTTTGATTGTTGGTCGGTGTCCAGGTGCCAAATTCTCTATCCATCCACGCCGAACCCGTAAAATGTTCGGTTTCGCCATTCCAGATAATGTCGCCATCCATTTCCATTCGCGTATAGGCAAAATAACGTGACGCTTCACCCTCATCTTTGAATGATACGCCTTGTCTGTCTTTGCCGTTCAAAACCACAGGTTTGGTCGGTTTTAAATTCGCTTCAAAAATCAAATCGTGGTTGATCGAGGCTCGTAAAATATGTGCGCCGTTTGACTCCCGAATCGTCCAGTCTCCGAGCCGCAAATGATAATGTTTTTCGCTCATCGAAGCCGGTAAATCCAACATTCCATTCGCGCTTTTGCGATGTGCGTAGCGGAATTTTTTGCCTTCGTGGTCGGTGATGGCAAAATGTGCAAAATAAATCGGATTTCCCAAAAGACGCAACGGCACGAGGCTAAATTTATCCAAATCAGTGCGCCGTTTGAAAAAAACGAACTCAAAACCGAAGTTTTTTCCCGAAGAAGTTTCGGCGTGTCCGGTGTAATACCACCATTCGGTCTGCGCGTTGGTGTGCGCGTAAAGGTCGCGCGGCAGCTCGACCGGATTAAACTCCGTTCCATCGCGCAAAGTTTCGGCTTTTCCGACAAAACTTTCGGTTACGCCTTCAAAAAAACTGGCGGTTTGTGTTTCGATTGTTTTTAGAATTTCGTTGAAATTATCCTGGAAAGATTTCTCATTACCCATCCTTGTTCTTACCCCTTGTAAATTTGTAAATAAAACAAAATTATTTTAGCGAATTAGTAAAGATTTGAGAAATAGCAAATTTTACGGAAATATTTATCAGCCAAAATTAAAAGAGGTGTGAGGATTAAAAGGGTAATTTATTTGACCGGAGACTTCTTTTTGGCGGGTGTTTTTTCTTTAACTTCAACAATTTGAATCTTGAAAACTACGCGCATCGTATCAGAGCGATTATCCAATTCAGCCGGAACGAATGCCGGGTCGTTTTCTAAAGCCTTTGATAATTCATCCATCGTTTGACGATTGCGCGGGGCTTCAACTACCTGTGCGATTTGCGATAACCCGTTATCAAAAACATCTGCCACCAGAGTTACTTCGTCATCTCTCATTTTGCCGCGAACCAATGATTTGGTCAGCGACAGTAATGGGCTATTTGGACTCGGATTAAGACTTGGAGATTCACTCGAAACCGGAACTCGTAAGGCAGCAAATTCTTCTTTGGAATAAGAGATTTGATCGCCGGAACTGATTTTCTCCGTCGGAAGCGCACGATTGGTATTGATTCGGGCAGTTTCAATAACTTTATCGGTATGTTCTCTGGTCGAATTCAAACTCAGGAAAAAGGCAAACAGCAAAGCTAATGAAACGACCGTTGCGATTCCATACGGCATTATCTGTAATTGCAGCCAATTTTTGAATTCTTCGGAAAAATTGAACCACGACTTATGTTTTGGAGCATTTAACTCAACTGCCAGTGAACTACGGACTGCATACAGCAAATCAGCCGGCATTTGCGGAGCCGATAAATTTCGTAAATCGTTGCTGATGCTATGAAATTCGGAAAGCCGGACGCGGCAAACAGGACATTGAGCGAGGTGAGCTTCTAAAATTACATTTTCCTCCGCCGTTAGTTCGCCTTCGGCATAAAGGGGGATATTCAGTTGTAAATCTTCACATTTCATTTTTTTGATCTTTGATTTTTGACCTTTGATCTTTGATTATTTTTTTTCAAAGAATCTATTCATCAACGAAATCAAATACCTCTTAAATTAGGATTGGAAAACTCCAAATCCCAAACCGAATGATTCTCCGACCCCGGCTGTTTCCTCAAAAATGCTTATTGGAAACAACGCTTTTTTTGATCGAATTTTCGATAGTTTTTTCAGCGATTGAACGTTATTGCTGGTCTTTTCAAACAATAGCTGAAAATTTCACATCAAAAAATCCTCTCAAAGTTTCGCTCAATTGAACCCTTGTAACTCCCGTTTGGCACCGTTAAGTTTTGTCTTCAAAAGAAACCGGGGCGGGACAATCATTCGATATTTTAAGTTAGGGAAGTTAGGGAAGTTAGGGAAGAAGTTAATCCTTCCTAAACTTCCTAAACTTTCTAAACTTCCCAAACTAAATTTTCAAAAACCTGATAATTTTTTTCGCAATTCTTCGCGTCCTCGTGCAATGCGGGATTTGACTGTTCCGACATTGGTTTCCAGTGCCGAAGCTACTTCCTCATAACTCAAACCTTGGATGTCACGCAAAACAATGACTTCACGAAAATTGGCAGGTAATTCGCTCAACGCTTGACGCAAGGCGCGTTCACGCTCACGTTTCAAGGTTTCTTCTTCGGGATTTTTTGCCGAATCCGAAATCGTTTCACTCAAAGGATTTTGGTTAAAAGCATCTGCATCCAAAGAGATCATCGAACTCCGGTTGCGGCGTTTCCACCACCGAAAGCGATTACGCGATTCGTTGACGGCAATCCGATACAACCACGTTTTCAGATCCGCATCACCGCGAAAATTTTTGATCGCCCGGAGTGCACTCAAAAAAGTGTCCTGAGTCAGATCGCGGGCTTCTTCATCATCCTCGGTTAAACGCAAAAGTAAAGCATAAATATTTGCTGAATAATGCGTGACCAATTCGTCAAAAGCCTGCGGCTCACCTGCTTTAAGTCTTTCAATGAACTCATTTTCGATAGTGGAATAGACAGAGTTAGCATTAGCCGCCAGTGCAACCTCATTTAATTCTTCCTGGTCAAATGTGATTGACTTACTGAAGAACATCACTTCCTCTTACCTTCCCGTCTCATCGAGAATTTCAAATTGCTCATCCGCTTTTTCGGCGAACTATTTACTTAGACACCAATTTTAGAATTTTGTTCCCGAAAAAGTAAATATTTTTTCAAAACTTGTCATTTTCGGGGTTTTACGATAAATTCTACCTTTTCGACTAATCTCGAAACTATTAACAGAACGCTCTGTGGAGCGAAAAATTGCAAGGAAATAATGGCAAGAAAGAAAAGAATACAAGAAGTTTCGGCAATGCCCGAACAAAAACCGAAAGAACCCGTTTTATATCAAGACGTTTTTCAGGAAACAACACATAAACAACTTGCTGAAATAACCAAGAAAGTTGAAGGAAAAGGCAAAAATATCCTTTATGCTATTGCGGCTGTGGTCGTTTTAGTTATTTTGGTCAGTTTGTTTTTTGCGTGGAATCGCCGTTCAAACAGTGCGGCGCAAACTGCGCTTGGCAAAGCCATCGAAACATCAAACGCACCTGTTACAACTCAGCCGCTGCCTCCGACTTATACCGGAAAGGCTTTCAAGACTGAAAAAGAGCGTGCAGAGGCTGCGGCTGCCGAATTTGATGCCGTTGCCACTCAATATGGCGGCGCAGTTGGTGAAAAAGCCAAATATTTAGCGGCAACCACCCGAATCAGCACTGATCGTCCGGGAGCCGAACAAACTCTCGAAACTTTATCCAAATCGGGCGGAGAAGTCGGCTCTCTTTCAAAATTTGCATTGGCTCAGGCTAAAGAAGGTGACGGAAAACTTGATGAAGCCATTGCCTTATATCAGGAATTAGCAGGCGCAAGTGATTCGGTTGTTTCAAAAGACACAGTAAACTTTGCCCTGGCTTCGATTTTCGAAAAACAAGGTAAAAAAGCCGAAGCCATCAATGCCTATTACAATTTGGCTAAAAAAGCGAGTGAATTAAAGGATTCGGACGGAAAAGCAGTTCCGCTTTCACAGACCGCCCGCGAAGCAAAAGAAAAACTTCAATCATTAGACCCGGCAAAAGCCGCTGAGATTAAAGAAGAAATACCTGCGCTTCCGTCTTAAATTGCAGGTCGAAAGTCCAATGTCAAAAGTCTAAAGTCTTGGTTGACTCAGGCTAAAGTTAATTTGGACAACTTAAAAATTAGAGTAGAAAGTTAAAACCGTTAAAGTTCAATTAAAATCTAAAGTCAAAAAGACCTTAGACCTTGGACTTTCGACTTTTGACTTTCTGCTTTTTTTATTTTTGTTGAAAATAATTTGAAAATTTCAGCGGAATTAGTTATTTCTATAAAACATACTAATTTAAGGAACTTAAAAACGTGGCACAAACCGCGAGAGCAACCATTTCCAAAGTTTCAGCCGGAGAAACAACTTTCACCGACCAATTTCCCGCGAATTCAGTCAATATTCGTGTGTCGCCCAACAGTTATTTTGTCGCATTCTTTTTATCAAGTTTTGTGACAGGATTTTTGGTGTATTTGGAAAAAGACTTTGCTGCAATGATCTTATTCGGCTTAACTTGGCTGACAGTTCCGCTTTTAGCTTGGAAAGACCGGATTGTTTGTGATGGCAAAAGTATTTTTCGAACCGGATTTATTCCGACTTTGTGGGCAATTCTCAGTGGAAAGCCGCGACGCATCAGAATTTCACAAATCGAACAAATCGAAACCCAAGCTCTTCGTGCTTTGAAACGAGGCGGAAATGTTTTTTACCGTTATCGAACTTCGGTGCAGGGAAAAGGTTTGCGGCTGGTTTTTGCATCCGGCGGCGAAGATTATCGGCAAATGGTGCGTAAACTTTTTCCGGCGGTTTCAAATGATGTTTTGGATAATCGTTCACTGGAATTGCGCGATTATTTGAAGGAACCGAAAGAAGTTTTGATGAGAGCCGAGTTCGCCAAAATTCCTTCGATGGAAGTTTTGGAAAGTTCCGTTAATGAATTTACGACTGCGAATCGAAATTTGACAACCAAACGTCATTCACAAGAAATAAGCTTGGAAGACATCGAAAATGCAGAAGAATTGCGGGAAATTGCCAATGAATTGCGGATTTCCGGCAATCTATTGCAGTCATTGGAAGCCTTTCGCCGTGCTTTGCTTCTCAATCCGAATAATGCCTGGCTAATTTTTGATTTTGCCCGTTGTTTGCATTCATATTCAGGACTTGAGCGAAACCAAAACCTTGCCCGCCGCGCCAATGCTGCTTTGCGCTTGGCTGAATCCAAAGCAAAAAAGGATGCGATTTTGTTATCCAGAATCGGCGAAACTCATTTTCAATTCGGAAATTGGAAAAGAGCTTCAAAAACATTCTATAAAACCTTAAATGTGGCTGCGGAAAGTTTTCGTTCCGTGCGTGGATTAGCAGAAATTGCTTTGCGGGAAGGGAAAATTGCACACGTTATCCATCATTTTGCCTCGGCGGCGCATTTTGC
>JAIBCC010000041.1 GCA_019694395.1 Pyrinomonadaceae bacterium
AACCCTTGCCTCGGAAAATTGGTTTAACGGAAGCGTTCTGGTGGCGCAAAATAACAAAATCATTTTGCGAAAGGCTTATAACATTTCATCAAATAATCAATCTCAACCGGTAACGATCAAAAGTAAAGTTATCATTGCTTCGGTATCAAAATTGTTCACCAAAACCTCAATTCTAAAACTGGCAGAACTAAAGAAATTCAGTCTGGATGATAAGTTGGACAAATTTATCCCTGATTTTCCAAACGGCAATAAAATCACGATCAAAAATCTTTTGGAACACACTTCCGGCTTGCCGAGAGAATTAAAGGATTACGAAGAATATGAAAGTTTAAGTCTGGAAAAGATTGTCGAGTTGGCAAAAAAGGAAAAACTCGAATTTGAACCTGCAACCCGTTTTTTATATTCAAACATCGGTTATCATCTTTTGCAGTTCATCATCTCAAAAGTCGAAAGCTATCCGAAATTTACGGTTGAAAACATTCTCAAACCATCAAAAATGTTTTCGACCAACGAATATAATTTTGCCAAACCGACCAAATTATTTGCTCTGGGTTTTTCTGATGACGATGAAGGCAATCTGAAAAACATTGACGAAATTTCCATTAACCGAACGCAAACCGGCAATTTTTATTCAACGGCTGACGATTTGTTTGAGTTTATAAAAGCCATTGATCAGCAGAAATTTTTGAAACCTCCGTTTTCCGAAATGATGTTCGATAAAGACGGAATTTTGGAACACGCCGGCGGTCGCGCGGGATATAGGGCTTGGCTGCATTACAATCGTCAAACGAAATTTGAATTCATCTTTTTAAGCAATTACAGCGATATTCCCTTTGAAGCAATTCGCAATGATATTCCCAAAATTGTCTTTCAAAAACCTTATCAAATACCGCAACGGACAATAAAAAAGGCTGTCGGGATTAGCCTTGACGTTTTGCAAAAATATGTCGGCGTTTATGAGCTTGAAGTAGATAAAACGCAAAAATTCAAAGTATCGGTCGAAAACGGTAAACTTTGCATTTTAGATAAAGAAAACAACAAAACAATGTTTCAAGCCGAAAGCGAATTTAAGTTTTTTACCAATCCGAAATCCGCCGATGGGATTGAATTTGTCCCAACTAAAGACGGAACAAAATTTGATTTAGTTTTTTGGGAAGGCGGCAGAAAAATAATCGCCCCAAAAGTTGATTGAAATAATAAAAGTTATTTTAAACGGTTTTATGAAAAACTATATTTTTATTGCATTGATTTGCTCTATCTTTTTATATTCAAATAGTTTATTTGCTCAGCCTGCTGCTAATTTATTGCTGCCGCAGGTTGATAAAAGAGTCGAATTAGTCTGCATCGCCGCGAAATTGGCGGATATAAAAGGCTTTAACGACCAGGCAAACCCGACTTATTCAAACAAAATTGATAAGCATTTCAGCCCGTTCAAAAATCATCCGTTCATCAAATATCTCAAAGAATTGAAACCCAAATTGGACGAAAGTTATTGGGTATTTCCGGCAGTTGCAGCTCACTTGAATCAAAAACTAGAACCTTTGATGGATTTTAATGATACTTCTAACGCGGATGATTGGGAAAGTCGAGAATTATTTAATGCTAAATTCGTCACCCTTTTACAGCAATTTTACAAAGATTCAAAAGCCGCAAAGTTTTTCAATTCGCAGGAAAATTATTACAAATCGGTTAATCAAGAATACGAAAAACAAGGCGTTAAATTAAATAAAAAATGGCTGGAAGATTTTTTCGGATTGAAAACAACCGAAGATTATTTTCCAATCGTCGCGCTCGGAATGCGGCAAGGCGCGTATATGCGGGTGAATTTCGCCAACAATTATCGCCACACTTTTACTATTTACGAAATGACAGCATTTGATGATCGCGGAATTCCGACCACCTTCAAAAATCCATATATTCCACGAATGATGCTCCACGAATATATTCACGCTTTTACCAATCAATTAGTGGATAAAAATAAAAGCGTTTTGCAGAATTCGGCTGAAACGATTCTGAAAAATCCGAAAGTCTTTAATATCGTGAAAGATACATTTTACGGAAACTGGCAATATCTGCTTTACGAATCGTTGGTTCGAGCTTGTTCGATTAAATATTTAGCCATCAATAAGGACATTACTCAAGACATTGAAAAAGAAATCGTTGCACAGGAAAAAGCCGGATTTTTGTGGATGCGAGGGTTATTGAAAGAATTAGATAATTACGAAGCAAATAAAACGAAATATAAAAATTTTGCCGAATATATGCCGCAACTGATTCTGTTTTTCGAGAAAACGGCAAAAGAGTTAAAAGATTAGTTGATTTAACTTTATAAATATTTCTAACAAATGAGATTCAGGAAATTGTGAAAGCAAAGACAATTATTTTTATTTTTTTTGAAATTGAAAAAGTCATTAAATTTTTACAAAAATAATTTTCTTAAAACGAACATAAATTTCTCCACGTTAAATTGATTCTATTTTGCCTCGACAGTTTTATTTATCTTTGTCTTACATATCAGATAAAGGAGATAAAAATGTCAAAAACTACCCCTTTGGCACGAAAGAATGATCTTGTCATTCAGGATTTAGGTGACGAATTGTTAATTTATGATTTAAAGGCAAATAAAGCCCTCAGTTTGAACAAAACTTCTGCTCTAGTTTGGCAGTTTTCAAACGGAGAGAAAACAATCCCCGAAATCACCGTAGAATTAGAAAAAACGCTGAATGTTTCGGTCAGTCAGGAGTTTGTTTGGTTAGCGTTGGGAAAATTGAAAAAAGAAAATCTGATCGAAACGGAAATTTCCAATCTTTTTGAGGGAGTAGCACGGCGCGAAATAATCAAAAGAGTAGGCTTAACTTCTCTGGTAACGCTACCGATTATATCCTCTTTGGTCGCTCCAATCGCAACTCAAGCGGCTTCAGGCGACTGCACCGGACCGACAAATTTGGCACTTGGCTGCACATGCTCAGTTCCGGAAAGCTGCCAAAGTCTGTGTTGTGGAGTTACAACTACGGCATCAACCCCACGGTTTTGCGTTCCGTTTCAGGCTGATCCTATCGGAGCAAACTGCCGTTCGGGTTGTGAATGTGTGACAAACCTTTGCGGATTCGGCTTTGTTTGTGCCGCCGATGCCTCAGTTGCTGCCGGAGGACCTTGCCGAACCAATCGCGAATGTATATCGGGTTTCTGCGGCAGTCCTGCGAGTCCGGGTAATCCGGGTGGAACTTGCTCTGCTTCTCCAGGTCAGGCTTGCACAAATAATAATCAGTGTATTTCTAACGTCTGTTTAGGTAATAATACCTGTCAATAAATTGATAAGTTGGCAATTTAATTCCGGTTAATAAAGTATTATTGATGATAGAATGATTCAAACTCCGAATAATATCTTGAGATTTAAACTTCATTCACTGATTCTAATTGCAATTTTCTCCTATTTTGCAATTGGACAAGAGAATGAAATCAATATTCCTTTCCGGCTGACTTCTGCTAATAATATTTCCGTGCAAGCCGTTCTGAATGATAAAGATACCGTCAATCTGATGTTTCATACAGCCGCAAATTCCGTCACTTTAACGGAAGATGCCGTGAAAAAATTGAAAAGTTTGACTTTTACCAAATCTTCCGAAGGCGTTAAAAGTTGGGGCGGAAGCGAAAATTCGGCACGAGTCAGCGAGAATAATTCGCTAAAAATCGGCAAAATGAAGTGGAACGGCATTTCTATCTCAGAAAATAAACAATCGGGACCGGAAACTGATGGAAAATTCGGGCTTGACCTTTTCAAAGGCAAAGTTATTGAACTCGATTTTGATAAAAAAGTGATGATAATTTCTTCAACCCTTCCAAAGAACATCAAACATTTTCAAAAACTTAAACTGATCTTTGAAGATGATCTGATGTTTTTAGAAGCAAATTGCCGAATTGGAAATCGTCTTCTCAAAAACATTTTTTTGCTTCATTCCGGATATTCGGGCGGTATTTTATTTGACGATGAATTTACCCAAAGAAATGAAATTGACAAACATTTGAAAATCACCGGCAGTCAAGAATTGAAAGATTCGTTCGGAAATATTCTGAAAACCAACAAAGCTATTTTACCCGAATTAATCATCGGAAATGAAAAATTAAAAGATGTGCCTGCCGGATTTTTCACAGGTGCAATCGGCAATCAAAAAATGAGCATTATCGGCGGCGATGTTTTGAAAAGATTCAACATCATTTTTGATGCCAAAAGAGAGTATGTTTATCTAAAGCCGAACAATTTGAAGAAAGCGAAATACACATAATTTTGATATGAAAACTTTGTCTATATTTATCCTAAATTTACTTTTCATTACAACAATCAATGCTCAATCACAGTCTCCAAAACTGAATCAAGACCCGGAAAAAGTAAAATTCGTTTTCTCAGACATTGATAATTTCTGGCGCGCCTATGACCTCGCGCAAAAGGAAACCGCGTTCGATAAAAAAGTCGAAATTTATCAACGCGAATATTACGACAAAGCGAGCGACGGGCTGAAAAATTTTATCGGTTTACGAATCGGAAAAGCTGAAAATCTGGTCAAAAAAATTGACGCGATGCCGAAATATTACGCTTCGATCCGGGCAAATACGCTTCGGGCGGCAGAGATGCGCGGACAAATGCTTGAGAGTTTTCAGCGGCTTAAATCAATTTATCCGAATGCTGTTTTTCCTGACGTTTATTTTGTCATTGGTCGTTTGAGTTCGGGCGGAACAACTTGGAGCACAGGGTTGTTAATCGGAACAGAAATGTGCAGTTTGCCGAAAAATGCTGATGAATCGGAGTTTACCGATTGGCACAAAGCCGTGTTGAAACCAATAGATGAACTGCCCGGAATTGTCTCACACGAACTGATTCATTTTCAGCAAAAAATGCCGGATAAAGCCAAATTACTCACGCAATCCCTCAACGAGGGAAGCGCGGATTTTGTCGGGGAAATGATTTCCAAAATGAATATTAATTCAAAATCATACATTTACGGGAACGCCAACGAAAAAGCTCTGTGGCTCGAATTCAAAGCGGAAATGAACGGCTCGAATTTTGACAAGTGGCTTTACAACGGCTCAAAAATTACCGACCGTCCGGCGGATTTAGGCTATTTCGTCGGCTACAAAATCTGCGAAGCCTACTACAAAAAAGCCAAAGATAAAAAACAGGCGATTGCCGATATTTTGAATATTCAGGACGATGAAGAATTTCTCAAGGAAAGTGGTTATGCGAGAAAATTCGAGTAATATCGTTGTAAATTATTTTACAAATAAAGTTAGATTTAAGTCGAAATTTTTGTGGAGGCGTTATTTATTGAAAGAATTAGATAATTATGAAGCCAACCGAGTCAAATATAAAAATCTTGACGAATATATGCCGCAAATGGTTTTGTTTTTCGAGAAAACGGCAAAAGAATTAAAAGATTAGTGCAAGTATTGGAGCAATAGCAAATAATTTAGCTAAAAAGGTAAAATAAATGTCACAAAATTTCTTTTGAAAGTGTTCTTTTATTTTGAAGAAAATATATGAAACCGCACATTTTGCTATTTATACTTTTATCATTTTTCAGTTCGACTCAACTTTTTGCCAAAAATACACAGGTTTTTTATGAAGTTTCGCCGATTTTTCAAAACAGCGAAGCCAAACTAAAAATCACGGTTTCGTTCCAAGGCGACAAAACAGGCATCACAACTATTAAACTCCCGTTAGAATTTGGCGGACAAGACGCGCTTTATAAATGCGTGCAAAATCTACGGGTTATAAATGCAAATGCCAAATTGAGCGAAACCGACAAGCCCGAACTCAAAAAAATCACACATTTGCCAAACGAAAAAATTACGCTTGAATACGAATTGGTGCAGGATTGGGAAGGAAATCCAAACGCCGGCGGTGCAAGTCAAAATGCGGGAGGCGGTTATCGTCCCATTATCAAAAAAGATTATTTTCACATTTTGGGAAGTGGGACGTGGATTTTGCCTGATTCGGAAGAAGATGCAAAGCTAAAAGTTTCAATAGTTTGGAAAAATTTTCCCCAAAATTGGACTTTGGCAAACAGTTTTGGAGCGAACAAAGCTCAGCAAAATTTTCAAACCGATGCAGGCTCATTTTTATCCTCGGTTTTTGTCGGCGGAGATTTTCGCGTTAATCAAAGGTTGGTCAAAGGCAAACCGATTTTTGTCGCGTTGCGCGGGAAATGGAATTTTACCGACGATGAATTTACAAATTTAGTTCAGAAAATTATCCAAACGGAGCGCGGATTTTGGAATGATTTCAAACATCCTTTTTATTTGGTGACGGCAGTTCCGTTAGAAGGCAAAAATTCATATTCCTTTGGCGGGACAGGCTTAACCGATTCGTTTGCAACATTTATGACTGACAACGCCAATCTTGACAACATTTCTTTTTTGCTCGCGCACGAATATTTTCACAATTGGAATACGATTGCTTTTGGCGGAATGAAAGAGCCGGAAGCCTTGCTTTATTGGTTCAGCGAAGGTTTTACCGATTATTACACTTACCGTTTATTGCTTCGTTCAGGTTTGATAAATGCGGAAAAATATTTAGCGCAATACAACGAATTTTTAACCGATTATTATCTTTCTGAAGTCCGAAATGAAAATAATCAACGGGTTTTGAAAGATTTTTTCAGCAATTATGCTGTCAGTAAATTACCGTATCGGCGCGGATTTTTGCTGGCGACCAAGTGGAATCGAATTATTGTTGACCAATCAAATGGCAAAAAATCGCTCGATGATGTGATGCAGAATATTTTCCGTGACGCGAAACAGAAAAAAATCAAACAACTTTCCAAAGAATATTTAATCGGCATTTTATCAAAATATGCCAAATATGATTTTGCGGCGGACATCGAAAAATACGCGGAAAATGGCGAAACGATTGGAAATTTTGCCGGAGTTTTCGGAAGCTGCGTAGAAACTTTTGAAACAAAAATAGGTAAATTTGAGTTAGGTTTCAGCAATAATTCATTTAAAGATAAAGTAGTTTCGGGAGTTATCAAAGACAGTTCTGCCTATCAAGCGGGCTTACGCGACGGGCAAAAATTGCTTGGATTTTCGGTTTATGGCGGGGACGCGACCAAACCTGCCGAATTAACCATTGAGGAAAACGGACAAAAGAAAAAAATCAGCTATTTGCCGCAAAGTCAGAACAAAATCAGCACTCCGCAATTCAAATTAAAAGGAAATGGTGATTGTTTAACGGCGCAATAAATCTATAAAATCAGACCAATTTGCGAAAACTGCGGAAAATCTTTATCTAACAATAGCATTTTCAAAAGCTATTGAGAAATTATTGTAAAAACTCTTCTTTCAAATTTTGAATAAAATCAATTAGATATTTTTTCGATTTATCCGCATACCGAATTGCTGCAAAATGTGTCCGAATCAAACCTTTTTTCCCGATTTTAATAAGTTTCAGTTCATCCGAAGCTACAAAAGGTTTCAAAGCCCACATTGGCATACAGGTGACACCCATTTGGGCTTTGACCAGTTCGAGAGTGGCTTCGGTCAATGGGACTGCCGTAATTTCGCGCGGAGTTTGGGCTGCCGGCTTTAAGAAATGCTCATAAACCGAAACAGATTCCAAAGGATATGAATGAATAAGCAGTTTTTCATCAGCAAAATCTTCCGGCTCAACATATTTTTTAGCCGCCCAATCGTGCGAAGAACTGACAACTGCAAATACCTCGTCCCGAAATAAATCAAGAAATTTTAATCTTTTATCGTCAGTCGGATTTGCGGTAATGGCAATATCCAATTCATTTTCGAGCAATTTTGGTAAAGGTTTATGAGTGGCTTCCATATTGATCTTGATGTCGAGCTTCGGATATAAAACATTCATTTTGCGAATAAAAGACGGAAGCCAATGATAAACCGTGTAACATTCGGTAATTAGTCTGATCGTGCCTTGATGACCGTATTTCAACTCCTGAATGTTGGTCATCGCTTTATCAATTTCGTCTAAAACCTTGACCGCAGTTTGATATAAAACTTCCCCTTCTTCGGTCAATTTCCATTGGTCTTTACCGCGATGATTTTTACTGCGGATAAAAATTTTAGTTCCCAGACGTTCCTCTAAATCTTTAAGCTGATGACTAACTGCGGATTGAGTCAGAAATAATTTATCTAAAGATTTGGTAATTCCGCCTTCTTCAGCCAGAATTTTGATCAAGCGTAAATGTCTTGTTTCCATAGTCTTATTTTAATTGACCGAAACAAAGGTTTGAACCTGTGCCGAATCTGTCGGGTATTCAGGATAAACATCAAAATCAAATGAATATCGGCGGTCAATCTCAGAATTCCAAATTTCCGACCAGGTTTTGATAAGACAATCAGGGAGTTCTCCGTAGGAGTCAAAACGAAGATACTTAGTTCGCGGAATTTTCAAGCCGACAAGCCCCGTCGGAATATTTATCAAACTTTCAACCCGACAACCCAACATAACTGAATATGGAGCATTAAAATCGCTCTCATACTCATAATAAATGCAATAAATATCCTTTGATAACTTATTTGAAATTTTATCAATAATCCCTTTTTCCCAAAATTCGCCGAATAATTGCCCAATATCTTTCCCGGATTGTCCATTTTGATTAGTGGTTCTGATTGAAATTCCCATTACCTCGAATTCATCTAGTTCAACTTTGTCACTCATAATTCAGAATCATTAAATACTTTTAGCTTTAATTAACCTGAAACCATTTTAACTCAAAATCTCTTCATTTTGATATGAATATTTTGCATATCAAACCGCTAAATAATTCATTTGACTATGTTTAGGTAAAAACCTTAGCTTAATATCTCGGGATGAAAGTTGAAATCAAAAGAGCTGTTGAGAGTGAGGCGAAAATGCTCGCTCTTTTGGGTCAAGTTACTTTTCGGGAAGCTTTTGGCAAATGTTTTCTCAAACAAGATTTACAAGATTATTTTGCCGAAAGTTTTTCAGTTGAAAAAATCAGCAAAGAATTAAGGGGTAAAAATAACATTTTTTGGCTGGCTTTGGCAGAAGAATTACCTGTTGGATATGCAAAATTTAAAAAGCCCTCGGAATTGGAAAAACTTTATATTTTACAAGAGTTTGAGGGAAATCGTATCGGTGAAATGCTGCAAAATGAAGTAATTGCCGAAGTGAAAAAAACGGGAATTCAAGAACTGTTTTTAACAGTCAGAACGGATAACGCAAAAGCGATCTGGTTTTATGAAAAACACGGATTTGTCAGAGCAGCAAACCGAATTTATACGGTTGGTAGAGAAAAAGTTGAATGTCTGATTATGGTCAAAAAACTATGAATATCGAAATTAGAAAAGCAAATTTAGAAGATGCTCAGCTTGTCGCTTTATTAGGCAGAATTACTTTTGCCGATGCTTTTGGCAGCTTTTGGGCAGAGCATCTGCACGATTATCTGGAAAAAACTTTTTCGGTTGAAAAAATCCGTTCCAGTTTGAGCAAAGAGAATAATGTTTTTTTTCTGGCTTTCGCGGATGGATTACCGGTCGGTTATGCCAAGTTGAAAAAGCATTCCCCGAACGAAAATTTAGCCGATAAGTCGCCGGCGCAGTTACAAAAGATTTATTTGTTGCCGGATTTTATCGGTCAGCGAATCGGTGAAAAACTGCAAAACGCTCTGTTTGAAGAGGTTATTGCCAACAATATCAAAACTTTGTGGTTGGCAGTCTGGGATGAAAATCCACTCGGTATCCGTTTCTACGAACGGCATGGATTTAATAAAGAATCCAAATATCATTTTGAGTTCCATGGTAAAAGAGCGAATTTTGAGGTAATGGTCAAAAGGTTTGATGTATGACAAAACTTGATTCAGCAACATCGGCGTTCCTCCTCGCCCTGACGGCGGCAATCGGAAATGCACTTTATGCGTTCGGGCAAAAAAAAGCAGTTCCGCACGAAAATCCCTTTGTCTTTGGGGTATTTTCGTTGTTTTTCGGGTCAGTCCTGTTGTCCGTCGTTACCTTATTTTTTAATACAAATAATGTTGGAAATTATTTTGTCGAAAACTTCAAATGGTTTATGGTCAGTGGTTTAGGCTATGTTCTGCTCAATATCGGATTGTATTTTTTGTATCGCAATTTTGGGGCTTCGTATTATTCGCTCTATGCAGTTCTTTCGATAATAACGACTTCGATTTTGCTGGCGACCATTATTTTCAAAGAGCAAATGAATTTTTATTTTTGGATTTCTTTAATCTTTGCCGGACTGACAATTTTCTTTTTTTTGAAGGGGCAGACAATCGCCAAGCAATTTTAGAAAGAAAATCCTGATCGCTGTAATTTCTTTTCAAATCGGATAGTGAATTTCCAAAAGAATAAAATTCGGAAAATTTTGCAGATCGCCGAAAAAATACCAGATTTCAATTCTTTTAGAATTTAAGTTTATTTCTGAAAATAAGAAAAAATGGAAGAATACTAAATGTTAGAAACAATACCGTTAGTGCGAAAAAATGACATTGTTGT
Source organism: Pyrinomonadaceae bacterium (assembly GCA_019694395.1). Lineage (GTDB taxonomy): Bacteria > Acidobacteriota > Blastocatellia > Pyrinomonadales > Pyrinomonadaceae > JAIBCC01. The sequence continues at coordinate 10,495 of JAIBCC010000041.1, forward strand.
CCAGGAATTGGGGAATGAATTGTTGATTTATGATCTGAACAATAACCGGGCTTTGAGTTTGAATGAGACTTCTGCGTTGGTCTGGCAATTATCGACAGGCGACAAAACCTTCGCCGAAATTGCCAAGATCGTGGCAGAAAAAACGAAGACTCCAAAGAGCGAAGAATTAGTTTGGCTGACGTTGGGACAGTTAAAAAGAGAAAATTTGTTAACTGCCGAAACAACAGTCCCGAACTTTTTTCAGGGAGAAACGCGAAGAGAAATCGTCAAAAAAATCGGTTTGGTTTCTTTGGTGATGCTGCCTGTTATCTCTTCAATTGTCGCCCCTCAGTCTATCACCGCTCTATCTGGTGCTTGTTCAGCCGCACCTTTTCCGCTTGGTTGTAACTGCACAGTTTCCGGCGATTGCCAAAGCGGATGTTGCGGTTCAAATGCCAATCCTCCAACAAGTGCTACTTCATTTTGCGTAACGGCTGGTCAGGACGCACCGGGAGCAGTTTGTGCCAGAAATTGCGAATGTTCGAGCGGATGTTGCGGATTAATCGGACCATTTTGTGCAACAGTTGGTTCTGTCGCACCGGGCGGTTCGTGCAGACTTGGTTGCGCGTGTTCTTCGGGTAATTGCGGGGCGGGTAATACTTGCGTTTGATTAAATTTGGAAATTTAATTGCAGTCAGATTTAGAGGAGGGAAAGAATAAAACACATTCTAAAAATAGATCTGAAATTTAACAAAGACATCGGCTTTTATTTTAGCGGGATGCAAGCGGTGCGGAAAGAATTGGGTGAAATTATTTTCGATTTGAATAATAATGAACTTTCAACTCGTTTTAATGAACACGCTAATTCAATTGGTGAGTTGATCTTGCACATTGGCGAGGTTGAATGGTGGTGGATAAACTGCACAATTTTAGGAAATAAATTAACCGAATCGGATAGACAAAATGTCTTTTGGGATATTTTGAAAAATCGCGATTTCGCCTCAAAAAACTTTTCGGTTCAGGATTGTCTAAAAATTATTGACCAAATCCGCGAACTTACAAAAGAAGTTTTAGCCAATTTTACCGATGGAGATTTGGAGAGGCTTTTTTGCTATGAAACAAGCTGGAGCAACGGCAAACACGGAGCAAGTTTGCGTTGGATTTTACACCATTTAATTGATCACGAAGCCCATCATAAAGGGCAAATTTCGATGACTAAAAGGCTGATTAGAAACTAAATTATGAAACAAAACATTTTATTGACTTTAACCATTTTAATTTTAACTGTTTCCGCGTTTACGCAAATCAAACAAACTGCTAATACTTTGCGATTGGAAGCCGAAAAAACAGGCGAAAAAGCAAAAATTCAAGATATGAAACCGTTGATCGGAACTTGGCGCGGCGTAGGACTTGGCGGAACGGTCGAGGAAGTTTACAGCGAACCTTTAGACGGAACAATGATGGGAATGTTTCGTTTTCTTGACAAAGGTAAGACTGATTTTTACGAACTAATCGCCGTTTTGGAAGAAAACGGAACGCTGATCGTTCGTCTCAAACATTTTGATTCCGGCTTAAAAGGTTGGGAGGAAAAAGATAAAACTACCGACTTTCGCTTCGTCAAAAAAGAGAAAAACCGGATGTATTTTGAGGGACAAACCTTTGAATTCATCGGCAAAAACAAACTTAATATTTACGTTGCGATCGGACAAAAAGACGGTAGCGTCAAAGAAGAAGTTTTTAGCTATAAATTGTTTAAGAAATAAGATTAACCAAGATTATGAAAAGAAGCGGTTTTTTACTCTTTTTCCTAATTATTCTGACGCTTTGCGTTCAATCGCAGACTATAGTTTCGTCGGCTGAATCGTCTGAAGTAAATCAGTTGGTAAATATCGTGATTTCGCTGACACCATATGCAAATGAGAAAAATTTGGTTCTTTCGCCAAACTCTGAATTTAACCAAAAAGCTCGCGATTGGTTTGATAAATACAAAGATTATAGAGTAGTCAGAGATTTTAATGATTTGTTGAAAAAAGATGATTCTGCTTTCCAGGAGTTGAAAAAATACAGTGCCGGATATAAGTTCAAGGGGAAAAAGTTAGTGAGAAATAATGATAAAAACCTTGGTTCGAGTCGGTTTGGTCAATTTATTCCTCAACTCGAAGTTTTTGCCATCTCAAGCGATTTTCGCAAATTTTATCGAAAAAACTATCACTTTTTTTCAGCAATTCAGACTCAATCACAAAACTCAAATAAAAAAAAGCAGTATATAAGGCAGTTTGCAAACTAATAAAATAAAAAATGTCATATTTAACAGACAAATTATGAAAAAAATATTTAAGATTTTGCTGATTCTAATCTTGGTTTTAACAGTTTTGGCTTCAGTTTTTTGGCTGACCCGACCAAAAGATATTTCATTTGAGGAATATAAATCTATTTTTCCTTACACGGAATTTAGTCATTTTGTTGATGTTCACGGTGTTAGACTCCATTATCAGGAAAAAGGCGAAGGCACTCCGCTGATTTTGTTGCACGGGTTAGCTTCATCAACCTATACCTGGCGAAATCTTTTTGAACCATTGTCGAAAAACTATCGGGTAATTGCTGTTGATTTGAAAGGATTTGGTTTTTCCGAAAAGCCTGACGGAGATTATTCCAGACCGGAACAAGCCAGATTAGTCATTGGCTTGATGAAATCTCTACAAATTGAAAAAGCGATCATCTGCGGTAATTCGATGGGCGGTGAAGTAGCTTTGAATATTGCAATTCAAGAGCCAAATAGAGTGAAGTCATTGATTTTGCTAGATAATGGCGGGATGAAAGTTTCGGGCGGAGGTTCTTTGGTTCCTTTTTATTTGCAAACTCCTTACATCAATCGTCTTTTAACAGCATTGGCAATGACCTCAAACAAATTGGTTCGGCAAGGTTTGGAAAAAAGCTATTTTGACGATTCAAAGGTTTCTGACGAAACGGTGGCTAAATATTATCTTCCCGTGACGGGAACGGACGGACAAAGAGGAGTTTTGTTAGCTCGTCAGCAGGCTTCAAACGGCGAAATTGAGTCGCAGCTTTCCCAAATAAATATTCCGACTTTAATTGTTTGGGGGGCTGAAGATGAAGTTATCCCGTTGGAAGCGGGAAAAAAGGCAAACTCGCTGATAAAAGATTCAAAACTCGTGATTTACGAAAATTGCGGACATTTACCCCAAGAAGAAATGCCTGAAAGATCGTTGGCAGATATAATAGAATTTTTGAAAAAATATGCTTGAAATCAGACCAATTTGTGAAAACTGCGGAAAATCTTTACCCAATAACAGCACCGAAGCAATGATTTGCACTTTTGAATGCACCTATTGCCGCGATTGTGTAGAAAATATTTTGTTCAATGTTTGTCCGAATTGCGGCGGCGGATTGGAAAAACGCCCCTCGAGACCAATGGCATTATTGACCAAATATCCGCCAAAAACTGATGAATTATTGAAACCGATTGAAGCTGAAAAATTTGCAGAGTTTCTCGGAAAATATAAAGAGGTTCCGCCTAATGAAAGATAAAATGAACCGTTTAGTTTTTACCGCAATTGTTTTGATATTTACTGCTTTGACAGTAAAGGCTCAGGAAATCGAACTAGAAAAGTTTTTGGATAAAGCTGATTTAGCAACCACGCAATATGTTAAAACGTTCAAAAATTTGGTTGCCGAAGAATTACGGACTTACGATTATTTTCGCAAAGACGGAACTTTAGAAGATTTGCGTAAAATCAAATCAAATTTTATTGTCTATCAATCGCCAAAAAATAATTTGGTTGCGGAATATCGAAATGTCATTGAATTTAACGGCAAAAATGTTGCCCGTGAAGACAATGATATTGTCAAATTTTTTGAAAAACTGGCTAAAGCCGATTCAAGCCAAGAAGAAGTCGATCGTTTGCGAAAAGATGGAAATCGCTTTGATGGTAAAAGTCATTCTTACGGGATGACATTAACGCAAGTGTTTGTGGTGAATCGCTTTTTTCGCCCTTTTTTTGAGTTTCGGATTGTTGGCAGAGAAAAAATAGAAGGTCGTGAGGTCGTCATCGTTGGATATAAACAAATCAAACCGACCTTGCGAATCAAAGCAAATGCAACTCCTGAAGAAAAGAAAAAAGAGCCAAACGGGATTAGTTTTGATGTCCCGGATTTGCCGGACAATTTTCGTCCGACCAATCCAACTTTGAACGGAAAACTCTGGCTTGATGTCGAAACCGCACAACTTTGGCGCAATGAATTTTCCGTCTCAATTCAACCAACAAGTTTTTCAAAACCTGTTGTCAGTTCAACTTTTCTTTACGAATATCAATCGAGCGAATTCGGCGTTTTGCTGCCGAAAAAACTTGGATTGACAAGCTACCGATTGACAGGAAAAAGTGAGAATGATTTGGTCAAAACGAAAGCCGCTATAAAAACTTTTGAATATTCAAAATTCAGCAAGCCGGATTCAGAAATAAAAGAAACCAAAACAGATTAAATATAGATGCAGTTTCAAATTTCCACTCTCAAAAAGGTAAAAACCGCCGAAATTGTTGAGGTTTTTAACTCAGCTTTTGCCGATTATTTTGTCAAAATCGAACTAAATGAAAAGAGTTTGGCGGACAAAATTACAACGGAAAATATTATCCTGGAAAAGTCCGTCGGCGTATTTTTTGAAAATAAATTGGTCGGATTTATCTTAATTGGGATTGAAAATAAGGTTGCTTATAACGGTGGAACGGGCGTTTTGCTTGATTTTCGCGGTCAATCTCTATCCAAAAGAATGTATGATTTTATTCTGCCAAAATTAAAAGCGGAAAATACTTATTCACATCAACTCGAAGTTATTACTGAAAATCTTCCTGCCATCAAAACTTACGAAAAGATCGGCTTTCAAAAGATGCGGACTTTGGCTTGTTTCAAAGGTAAAATCAACGTTTCAAAACTTAACGATAACGTTGTAATTAAAAATCTGAATGAAATTGATGAAACTCTTTTCCCTCAGTTTTGGAACTCACAACCAAGCTGGCAAAATTCTCTTTCAGCTATCAAACGAACTCAGAATTTACATAAAATCCTTGGTGCATTTCATCAAAATAATTTAGCCGGTTATCTCATCTATACGGGAACGGGACGCATCAAACAATTTGCCGTGCAGAAAGATTTTCGCCGTTTAGGAATTGCACAAACTCTGTTCCACCAGCTAAATAATCAAGAAATTTTAATTACGAACATTGATAAAGACGACCCGGAAACTGTATCATTTTTGAATAATCTCGGTCTTAATCTGTTTTTAGAACAATTTGAAATGAAACTGCAAGTTATTGATTAGGTCTATTTCCCTGTCCCGGCGGAGGCGGTCCCATCAGCTCGCGCATATCCAAAAAACCATCTTTATTTTCGTCTAATTTATCAAAAGATTCCTGCATTTTCTGTAACTCTTCGCGGCTCAAACGTCCGTCTTTGTCTAAATCGAACATTTGCATAAATTTTGGCTGAAATGCCCAATTGTTATTCGGCTGAAAATTTTGCGTAGTCATCCATTTTTTCAAAATAACGGCATAACTCCCATCCTTTCGCTGATAAACTGACGGATCACCCGCACGATTTGCTCGCTCCCCGGATTCTTCAGAAATTTCGTTAGTTTTCGGGTTAAAAATACTGCTCAAAATTCCACCACGTCCGCAAACAAAGACGCGCACCTGCCCATCTGCCAAAGCTATCGCTCCCGGCACGCCTCCATTTGAAAATTTAACTTTTTCATCTTTGGTAAAACTCAGACCATCTTTTGAACGCGCTAACCACGATTCCTGTCCGTGTGAAATGAACATCAACCATTCGCCATTGGCAAAAATGACTTCAGGATCGGTTATTTGCTGAGCTTCAAACCTTACGCCGTCCTCAACTTTAAAATTTACTCCATCTTCACTAATTGCACTGTAAAAACGATTGTTTGAGCCGGCAGGATTTCTTTTCATTGCCAAAAAGTAAAGTCTCAAGCTGCCATCTTCCAATTGAACAACCGAAGGATCAACCGGAACTGCATCTGACTCGTTAAGTCCTTCAACTTTAACGGCTTCGGGTTCGCTCCAACTTTTTCCGCCATCCTTTGAAACTAATCGGGAAAGCCCTTCATGATAAGGCTTTTGGCGACGCGCATCAACCGCGTAAACCCAAAAAGTTCCTTCTGCGCCTGCCTTTCCGCGTCCTGACAACACAATTATATCCGGCACACTTGCCTCTTTCATTATTGGATTTGATTCAATTTCCCAATTCTTACCGTCTTTCGATGTGGCAAAATGTATCTGATGATTCCATGGTCCGTCTTGATTTAGCGGCGGATTTTGGGCAAAACAAGCTGTCAAAAGAACGATACAAACAAAAATAAAAATCAAAAATATTTTCATAGTCGGCTCCGTAAAATGATGTTAATTTAACAGATTTATGACGGTTCAACGACAAAAAAAGTCTGTTTATTTACCAAACTTGGATTGAAACCGAAATCGGCGTAGAATATTGTTTCTAATATTTGAGAAAGCAAATGGATAACAGAAATTACGAACAATTAGTTGAACAAATTACGGATTTGGTTTTATCGCGGCTTGATGCAAATTACTGCCCGACATTTTGCAGCACGGATGTTCAGCGAATTGTGGATGCGGGGGCGGAACGCATCGGAATTGTTTTGGGCGAATCGGCAACCGCCGGAGACTGGGCAAGCCTGATTGACCACACACTTTTAAAACCCGAAGCCTCAGAAGCCGACATCAAAAAACTCTGCGAAGAAGCCGCCCAATTTGGTTTTGCTTCGGTTTGCGTCAATCCGTCGTGGGTCAAAAAAGCCGCCGAATTCTTGCGCGGGACTAAAGTTCCGGTTTGCACCGTGATCGGTTTCCCACTTGGCGCGACTCTGCCGGATGTTAAGGCTTACGAAGCCCGCCGCGCAATTTTTAACGGCGCACGCGAAGTTGATATGGTCATTAATGTCGGTGCATTGAAATCCGGCGATGATTGTCTGGTCGAAGACGATATTCGCGCTGTTGCCGACGCTGCCCACGAAAACGGTGTTTTGTGCAAAGTAATTATCGAAACTGCGCTTTTGACGGATGACGAAAAAATTCGGGCGTGTCTGGCTTCAAAAAATGCCGGTGCGGACTTTGTCAAAACTTCAACCGGATTTTCCAAAGGCGGAGCAACCGTTCACGATGTTTCTTTGATGCGCCAAACCGTTGGAAGTGCTCTAGGAGTCAAAGCCAGCGGCGGAGTCAAAGGAATTGATGATGCCCGCGCCATGTTTGAAGCCGGAGCAACCCGCATTGGGGCATCGGTCGGTGTCAAAATCGCTCAGGAAGCCAGCGGCGTAAAATCTAACGTGGTAGTTGGAAGTTATTGAAATAATTACTCTATTCCGTTCTTTAATTTGGCGAGTTGTTTTTTGATGTATTTTACTATTTCCTTAAAATCTTCTTGAAACTCCTCTCGATATTCCTCTTTTATTTTTCCCTTATCGCCATATCTTTTTATGAATTCTTCTCCTGCGTCGATAGCAATTTTGATCTTTTCAATCTCTGGACCTCTCCGATTTTCCAAAAATCGCTGATATAAATTTTCGGCATCAGCAAAATAATTTTCTTTGGCATTCAAATGCTTCAAATTTATCTCAATCTCTTTTGGCAGATTTGCGCTGATTTCCTTAATCAATTTGTCTGTTCCGTGCGCTTCTTTGATCTGTTTTTCGGTTTCAACCGTCAAAATAAAATCAACTTTTCGCTCACGAATTTCTTTTATCAACTGCGAGTTTATCTCTTCATTTGAATGATTTATGCGAGAGGTAAAAGTAAGTTTTACCAAAATATAATTGAGACTAATGTAATTTGCCCTTTCTTGATTGAAAACAGTTTGAGGAATAAAAAAAACAATAAAACCAATAACGAAAAATAATTTAGGGCTGTAGTTTTTTATAAAGTTACACATTTTTGGTTTTGATTTTATCACAAAATAAAAACAGCCCAATCATTGTAAATTGAGCTGTTTGCCATCATTTTAATTTCAACCGGTTTAGCTGGTTTTGAACTTAAAATTGATAAACCCTTTTGCTTTGACAGGTTTATTGTTAACTAAAACAGGTTTGAACTTTGATTTTTTGATCGCCTCTTCACAAGTATTACGCAGTAAAGGCGGACCGGAAACGGCTTTAACGGCAATCGGATTGCCTTCTTCATCAATTGTGATATTAACCTGAACCGAACCGCCCATAGAAAGCGATCTGGCTCCCTGCGGATAATTTGGCTGAACTAATCTGGATGCCATTTCCACCATTGAACCAACCTCTATCATTTGCGGAGCTTCCGCAGATTTAGACGACTCTTCAGTTTTTGCCGGAGCAGAGGGTGAATTCGTTTCGGTTTTTGCGGCAGTTGAAGTTACAGGTTCTTTTCGTTTATTTTGGTTCAGTTGCGCATCTACTCTTTGCAAACTTGTTTTTGCTTCGTCATTAGTTGCATCTAAGGCTATAACCTTTTTGTAGTCATCCGAGGCTTTTTGCAAATCTCCTAATTTTTCATAAGAATCGCCGCGATAGTAATAAGCCGTTGTTTCTTTTGGATCAAGCTCAATTGCCTTTCCATAATCTGTAACCGCCAGATCATAAAATTTTCGATTGTAATAAACTAAACCGCGACTGAGGTAAACCGAAGGCTCTTTTGGATTTAGCTCGATAGCTTTGGTGTAATTAACTACAGCCGCATCATATTCGCCTCTGACAAAATTGCTGTCTCCTTTTTTCTGAAAAGTTGAAAAATCAGGTTGAGCCGGAGTTGGCGCCGGAGTTGGATTAGGCGTTGGAACCGGGGTCGGATTAGGTGTTGCCATAGAAACCGGAATAATGGTTGGTTTAACTAATCCTCCCTTTTCTTTGATGGCTTCAATGAGATCTTTCGCAGCCCCCGTATCTTCCAGCTCTTTTTCAATTTCGGGAGTTACCGAAAATGTAATTCCGCGTGACTTGACAGCTTCGGTCAAGAGCTTATTTCTTTCCTCAATCGTTACCTTTTTGGAGCGCAAGCCGGTAAAAATATCGCCCAAAGAAAGTTTTGTCTGCGCGTAAACGGGCATTACAAAAACTAACATTGAGAAGAAAATCAGTAAAAAAAGACTCAACGAAGTCAATTTTACAAACTTATTCAGGAGTTGGGATAACAAAGTTGTCTTCATATTTCCTCGACTAAATTTTTATATAATTTGGCGGTGATTTTGTTTAGTTGTCGTTAATAATGTCATCAACCGAAACTTCCTTTTTCTTAGGCGCAGGAGTTTTGGCTGTGGTCGCTTTTTTCTCTACCGAAGTCGGGACAGTAGATTTTTTATTGTTTTTGGCTGCAGATTCTGCTGTTTGCTGTGTTTCTGCATTAGGCTGTTCTTGGCTTACAGTCGGGGATGTGAGTTGAGTGTCTGCGGCAGGTGGATTTTCTTCCCGCTTAACGGGATTATTTTGTTCGGCTGGCTTTTGGACATTAGCGTCGGCATCGCTTGAATTTAAGAATTTCATTCCAAAAAATCCGCCAACCAGTAAAACTAAAACTGTGCAAAATACGGGAATTAACCAAAATGGCTTTTTACGTTCAGTTAAGGCAGTGCTAAATACTTCCAAATCGTCTTCAGCTGCAGAAAAGGTTTGGGGCAATTCTTCAGTAAACGTTTGGGCAGTCGCAACCACTTGCGAAGTAGTTACGGGTTTTACCTCAACTGATTCTTTTTCTAAAACTACTTCATTTTGTGCAGGAGTCGGGACAACCGGAACCGATTCGACTATTTGCGGTTTTGGCTGCATTTTTGCTTGGAGAGCGGCTTGTTCGGCTTGTGCTTTTTTAAGTGCCTCTTCTTCGCGTTGTTTTTTCAAGGCTTGTCTGGCTAATTCAACTTCGCGCAAGGCTGCTTCTCTAACTGCCTGATTATTTGCTTCTCTTTGTTTTTCATCTTCGATTTTTCTTATTAAATCGAGCATCGGTTGAAGAGAAACCCGCATTTCTGAAATCGAAGCAAAACGATTTTCACGTTTGAGTTCTAAGGATTTAAGTAAAAAGGCTGAGAAATTGCGCGGAATTTGTGAATTGAGGTTGCTCGGATCAACTAACGGATCATCTTTTCCGTCTAATATTTCGATTGAACGCTCAAGCGCGTTTACCGGAACTTTTCCGGTAATTAAATGATAAACCGTTGCGCCAAGCGCATAAACGCTGCTTCGTTCATCAACAGACGATTCCAAAATCTCTGCCGATTCAACGCTGTAACTATTAAGAATTACTTTTTGCGATGCCGGATCAAGAGTTTCCCACAATAATTCAAGCGATAAATACGGCAGTTTCAATTCGCTAAACTGATCTTTTTGTTTTTCGCTTGATTTTGAACCAAAATCTTTGATGATGGCAGAGGTCAGCAATTTAATTTTCTTATTTTCAACTAAAATTAAATTGTTTGGAGTAATTCCGCAATGAATAATCGGCGGAATCTTTGAATGTAAATAATTTAAGGCGTTTAAGGCTTGCTCTACCCAAAATAAAACGTCGGAAAGTAAAAAAGGCTTTTGATTTTTTTCCAAAAGGTCTTTCAAACTTTTCCCTTCGGCTGATTCCGTAACCAAATATTGCCGGTCAACTTCGGAAAAATATCCGTGAACCTGAGTAAAAGACTCGTGTTTGATTGAACTTAAACTTTCCATTTGTCGGGTTATAGTATTTTTGTATAGACCCGGATTATCTGCAAATGTCTCTTTTATAATGACTTTGGTCTGCAAAACATTATCAAATGCTTGATAACTCGCACCCAAATCTTCGCTCCCGAACTGATTAAGGATACGATACCTACCGCCTTGTAACTCCTGGTTCACTGTCAGCATATTTTTATGAGATTACTGAATAGAAATGATAAGCAGAGCGTCTGCCCAGATAAAATCATAGCATACGTTTGTTTTAAAATAAACAAAAATTTTAAAGGTTTTTTAACAGGGTGAAAGCAAAGAATTTAACTAAAAATAGCGGTAAAATTTCACTTTTGAAAGAAAAACTTAACCATTTCTTCCGCCCACAAATCATAGCCTAAAGCAGACGGATGAATCCCGTCACTAAAGTGTTCCGGCTGGAATTTTCCCTGCGGCAAATAATAATGAACGTTTTCGTATTCGGAAACAAAATCTAAAGTATTTATTTGCTGCATTTTAGCTACACGAGAGAGAACGTAGCGAGTCGGATTTGGCAAAGCGATAAAATCCCGCACCATCGGCACATTGGAGAGATAAATTGTGGCATCTGGATATTTTGCACGAAAAATTCCGATCAATTCTTTCATTCCTTCTCGCCACTTTTTTGGTGTCGAAAGTTGAAAAACGTCATTTCCGCCTAATCCGATCAAAATCACGTCAAAACTGACATCAGGAATTTTCGGCACCAGCTCTTTGAGTGTTCGATGAACCGTAATTCCGCTGACTCCGAGTGCATTCCAACGCACCGTTTTCCCCGTTTGACGGCTTAAATGTTTGGCAAACTGTCCGGTCATTGCTTCGGCGTGATCTTTTGCTCCGACTCCGGCAACGGTTGATTCGCCAATTGCCAAAAAGTTGATAACCTTATCATTTCCAACCACTTCTCCGCTCGTTTCACCTTGCGCGTCAGGTAACTTCCCGACTTTTAAGCGTGTGTATTGACCTTGCAAATATAAAAAAGGAAGGACAGGCGAAAGCAAAAGTCCGTTTAAAAAGAATTTTCGGTTGAGTTGATTCACGTTCATTTTTCTGTTGTGTTAAAATTTTATTTTACCAAATGATTTCGTCAAAATCGTTCAAAATCTTACTGTTTTTCACCTTGGTTTGTGCTTCATCTTGCCGTTATTGGCAAACTTCTTCAAACTCAAATACGAATGTAGCCACCCCAACGCCCGAAATTGCCGAGATAAACAGCGAAATTCCGTTTGCGACCAAAGAGCCTGAAACTTTTCAAGCCGAAATTATCATCAAAAACGAAGGCGAAGAAGAAAAAACCTTTATTGCCCGAAGCAATGGGCGAACTTTGAGTAAGAACGGCGATCTTGGAACACTGCAAGTTAATGCAAATAAATCATTTCTAATTAACTTTGCTAAGAAAATCTATGTTGAAAATACAGGAAAAACCGCAATTCCAACTGATAATGCCGCCGAAACTTTAAATGATTTTTTAACGACTGAATGGCTCAATCAAAAGACCGAAACAAAGTTTGAAAATCTTGGAATTGAAAACGGTTTAACCAAATATCGGGCAACTCTAGAAAATTCGGAATCGCTGATCTTTGTGGATGAAAATTACAAAATCCCAATCAAACAAGAGTTTTACAGCATTGATAGCGAAGCGAAAAATTTGGTTTATTCGATTGAATTGCAAAATTTGAAGCTGATTGCCGAAGAAAATCTTTTTGAGATTCCAAATGATTTTCGCAAAGTTTCAATCGAAGAATTTAGACAAAATTTGAAACATAATGAATAGTTGGAACGCCGTGCTTCCAGCCGACAAACATCGTGCAAACGATGTCAAAGGATTTGAGAAGTTTTATTTGAATTATTCGCGCTCTGCGCTCAATGCCAACTGGAAGCGTGGCGTTCCATTTGCCAAATATTTAAGAAAATGACTAGAGATAAACAAACTGCCTTTGAAGTAGTAAAAACCACACCGTATTTGCGGCACTTGGGCATCGAATTAGTTGAGATCGAACACGGAAAAGCGGTGATGAAATTGCCGATGAAAGACGAGCTTCGTCAGCCTTACGGATTATTACACGGCGGCGCAACCGCGAGTTTGATTGATACCGCAACGGCTTTTGCGGTGGTCAGCGTCACCAAGCCAGAAGAAAAATGCACAACGGTTGATTTAACCGTTCATTATCTGCGTCCGGTGATTGACGAAACTACTATTTGCACCGCGACCATCGTTCGCGCGGGAAAGCGTCTGATTACAGTTTCAGCGGAAGTTCACAACGAACAAGGAAAATTGATTGCGACTGCGCTTTCAACATACGCTAAAGTTTAGGAAGTTCGGGAAGTTTCGGAAGTCTTGGAAGTTAAAGCAAATTCTTTCTTCCTAAACTTTCTAAACTTCCCGAACTTCCTAAACCACAAAAGAAAATGGAAGAAATTAAAAAATTTGCCAAATATTTTTTACCCTACAAAAACCAAATCATTTTGGGCATTGTTTGCATTTTGTTCGGAATGATTTTCGGGTTGCTCGTTCCGTATTTGGTCGGGCGGGCGGTTGACGATTTGGGTAAAGAAATTACCTGGCAAAAGGTTGTTTATCACGCCGTAATAATTTTAGGCGTTAATTTGATTAGCGGATTTTTCCTCTTTTGGCAGCGGCGGTTGCTGATTAACACTTCGCGTCATATTGAATACGATATGCGCCGTGATTATTACGCGGCTTTGGTCGATCAGCCGTTGGAATTTTTTCATAATAACCGCGTCGGCGATTTGATGGCACGAGCGACGAATGATTTGGGGGCGGTTCGTCAGATTGTCGGACCGATGATTCTCTACACTTGCCAAGCCGTTTTTGCCCTTTGCATCAGCGTTCCGATTATGCTCAGTATCAGCGTTAAACTGACGCTTTTATTGTTTATTCCGATGCCGTTGGTTTCGCTGACGGTCAAAATTTTGGGGCAACAAGTTCACGTTCGTTTTGAAAAAATTCAGGAGTATTTTTCGACTATTACGGCAACCGCACAGGAAAATTTGTCTGGCGTTCGAGTCGTCCGCGCCTACGCACAGGAAGGCGCGGAAATTGAGAAATTTCAAAAACTTAACCGTGAATATGCAAAACAAAATCTTTCGCTGGTCAAATATGCGGCGGCAATGCGTCCGCTTTTGATGTTTTTTATCGGCTTGGGTTTTGTAATTATTGTCGGAGTCGGCGTGCCGATGGCGATTCGCGGAGAAATTACGGCGGGCGATTTTACGGCGTTCATTCTCTATCTGCAAAGGATGATTTGGTATCTGATCGCGCTTGGCTATGTGGTCAATCTTTATCAGCGCGGAACGGCGAGCTTGAAACGATTCAACACGATTTTAGAAACCGTTCCAACCATTCGTAACGAAGAAAATGTTGAGGAACAATCACCAATCAAAGGCGAAATCGAATTCCGCGAGTTGAATTTTGCCTACAACGGAAAACCTGTTTTGCAAAATATAAATCTGAAAATCAATCAAGGCGAAACAGTTGCTCTGGTCGGCAAAACCGGCAGCGGAAAATCTACGCTAATTAGTTTGATTCCAAGGCTTTTGGACGCACCCGAAAATTCGGTTTTGGTTGACGGCGTTCCGGTCAGAAAATACCCGCTTGAACAATTAAGAAAAGCCATCGGAGTCGTTCCACAGGAAACTTTTCTGTTTAGTGATACGATTGCAGAAAATATTTCTTTTGGTGTAGAGGTCCAAAGTCCAAAGTCCAAAGTCCAAAGTCTGGATGGCGAATCCGAAGTCCCAGATTTGCAGTCTGAAATAGAAAGGTCTGCAGAAATTGCGGGAGTAGCCGAGGACATTGAAGGATTTCTCTATAAATATCAACAGTTGGTCGGTGAACGCGGAATTTCTTTGTCGGGCGGGCAAAAACAACGAACGGCGATTGCGCGGGCGATTATGCGGAACCCGCGAATTTTGATTCTGGACGATTCGCTTTCGGCGGTTGATACCTATACCGAAGAAAAGATCTTGCAAGGCTTAAAAGATGTCCGTGAAAACCGCACGACTTTGATCGTGGCTCATCGCGTTTCAACTGTCCGTGATGCCGATTTGATCTGCGTTTTGGAAGACGGAAAAATTATTGAGCGCGGAACTCACGATGATTTGATAAAATTGAACGGCGAATACGCAGACCTTTACAATCGGCAGCTGTTAGAAGAAGAATTGGATGCGACTGATTAAAAGGGAAAAGGAAAAGCAAAAAATCAAAGGGCAAAGATCAAAAATCATTTTATGAAACAAAATGTCGAGCAAATTTACAAAACAAATCTTATCGTCTGGGCAGCTTTTTTATTGAGCCAATCCGCTTTTTTTATGGCGTTGTATTTTGCCAAACCCGAACTTTTTCAGTTTGATTTTACCAAACCTGTTTTCGGCGATAATTTTATCGTGATAGCAATTTTCGGATTTATCGCAATCTTGAATTTGTTTATTGGTTTGTTTTTGCGGATGCAAACCGTCAATCAGGCGATTGAGGAACAAAAACCGTTGATGGTGCAAACCGCCTTGATTTTAGGATTGGCTTTTTGTGAATCGCTTAGTCTTTTGGGACTCGTTTTAGCCTTTGCTTTTAATTACCAATATTTCTTTGCCTGGATGATTCTGGCAATTATCGGAATGTTTTTGCATTACCCGAAGAAGCAGAATTACTATGACGCATCTTTCAAGAAGTAAGGAGTAAGGAGTGAGGAGTAAGGAGTAAAAAGAATTGAGTAAATTATGTTGCTCAATTAAATTCAACAACACTCCCCACTCCTTACTCCTTACTTCTTCAACGGTGGTAAGCACCAAGAATTAGCATTAGTTTGCATTGAAACAATCATCGAAATAATTTCCTCATATTCTTTGAATAATTTTCTCCCTGTTTCGGCTTCCAGATAACTACTACGAACAGAAAATTCAATCCAAGTTTGAGTCTCGGCGGCTTCACCTTCGGCATCATTGAGTTTGCTGATAAAAGCAGCAATATAACGACGTTTGCGCCAAGCTTCGGCAATGTTGGCACAAACTGAGCGAGATGATCGGCGAATTTGGTCAGTCAGCGAAAAAGTTTCTTCTTTGGGAAACGATTTGCTGAGTTCGAAAATTAACATCCCCGCCTCAAACGCCTTTCGATAGACATCCAAATCTTGATGCCTAACAACCATTTTTGACATAAAAACTCCTTACTCCTTACTCTCCACTCTCTACTCCCGAAAATCTACCCAATTCCCTTGCCAGTCATACATTTCAAGCGCGCGAAAACGTTTTTTATAATCGTAAAAAGATTCGCCTTCATACGCATAGCCCTGATAATAAAAGTTTTTGCCGGTTTCCTGCGCGTATTTGATCTCGAGCAGCATTGTCAGAATTCCCAAACCGCGTCTAATTTCGGTTGGCTCAAACATTGCGTAAATTCCTGAAACGGAATCGTGTCCTTCGTTAAAAAAACTAACGGCTAAAAGTTTTTCGTTTTCGTAGCAACAAAGTTCAAAAGCCTCGCTCGGAACGATTGCAGGCTGGGGCGAAAGAAAAACGTAAATTGATTCGGGGGGATATTCTTCAAAACGTGTTTTGTGACGATGAAAGAGTGCCTCTTTTTCTTCGTCAATTAGAATCGGACGAATAATTATTTGTAAATCTTC
This sequence comes from Pyrinomonadaceae bacterium, assembly GCA_019694395.1. Classification (GTDB taxonomy): domain Bacteria; phylum Acidobacteriota; class Blastocatellia; order Pyrinomonadales; family Pyrinomonadaceae; genus JAIBCC01. Next base: position 26,854 of record JAIBCC010000041.1, read on the forward strand.
GTTTCGCTTTAGATTACGGCGTTGGGCTTTTGATAAAGTAAAATCCGCTAACCTAATTCGCAGCGGCAAAACTTTACGATATTCTCCGCGAAAAACACCGACATTGTGACGAAAAAAATATGTGCCGAAATTACGCCAGCCTTCCGCAAGGAGAAAATCCATTTCAAAGGGGGAAACATAACTCGTCTCAAAAGCCTCATTGATGAGTGAAAAATTACTACCGAACATACTGCATTTTCGATTTTTGATTTTTGATTTTAGTCAATTAATTCGCGGTCTTTGGTTTCGATCACAAACGGCAAAGCGAGAAGTCCGGCAATCGGAACAAATCCGACATAAAAAAGCACATCCAGCGCACTGTCGAGCGCATTTGCTCCACGCGCCGCAATGCTTCCGACCAAAAAAGGTCCCGCTGCCGCAATCAAACGACCAATATTGTAAGTAAATCCTGCGCCCGTTCCGCGCAAACGGGTTGGATAAAGTTCCGGCAGATAATAGGTAAAACTTCCAAAGACTCCAAAAACCGTCAGACCAATCGGAAAATACATATACAGACGCATATGAGGTTCGAGATTTAGCCCGAATGCCGCCATAATTGAAACCGCTGAAAGTAAAAAGTAGATAAAAAACATTTTCTTGCGTCCCAGGAATTTGGCTGCCGGGATCGTCAAAAGCGTTCCTATCAAACCGCCCAAGTTAAAACTATTAGTTGCCGTCCGCACCCATTGTTGTTTGAGGGCTTCGGTTGCCAGAGCATCTAAACCGGTCAGTGATGCCTCTTTTGCCCCCAAACCGTTCGCCACCACCGGAATAAAGGCATTGCAGCTCCACCACATAATCAACGCCGTAATTGCCATACAAAAACCGCTGATCGTGATCCATAAATATTCCGGACTAAAGAGTTCCGAGATTTTTGCAGATTGTTCTCCGGCAACTTTTTTCCAACGCTCAGGCTCTTTAACAAAAATACGAACTACAAAAGCCACTGCCGCCGGAATTAATCCGCACAGGAAAACATATCGCCACGAAACAGCAGGATCATTAAAATAAACTCCGGTGATCTGGAAAGTTAAAAACGTCGCTAAAAATAATCCCATCGGAGCTGATGTATAAAGGATTGCGCCTGCTTCAACCCGACGTTTATCCGGCACAACTTCCGCGACCATTGCCGCACCTGCCGCCCATTCTCCGCCAATTCCTAAACTGGCAATGATTCGACAAATAATCAAAAACCACATATTCGGAGCAAAAGCACACGCCGCCGTTCCGAGCGCATAAAGCAGCATTGTCAGTAGCAAAGTTTTGGTGCGTCCGATCTTATCGGCAACTTTGCCAAACAAAACACCGCCAATTGCCCATCCGATCAGCAAAATAGAAGTTAAAATTCCCGTCCATTGAAGAGTGGCGGCTTTGGCTTCGGGCGAACCGATGGTTAATCCTAAAAGCGTCGGCACACAGTTCGGTGCTACATAGTTAAATAACAACCCGTCAAAAACATCAAATCCCCAGCCTAACCACGCGGCAAAAATTACCGTCCATTGATAACCGTTCATATCAAGGAAGGTGCGTTCCGATTTTGCAACTGAATCCATATTTTTTTGTTTTGATAAAGTATTGAAAAGTGAAATAAATTTAAGCTGATTTTGTCATAAAAAACAAGTATTTAGCGACAAATGCCACCAGAATTACAATACTTAGTCAATAATCCGCTCTCCATCTATGTCAATCTGTGCTTATCTGTGGTTAAATTTTCTTATGAATAATGAAAAATCACTTCAGGAAACTTACGCACCAAATGGAATTTGTTTCGGTTGCGGCGTTGCCAATGATAAAGGTTTGCGAATCCGCAGTTTTGCTAAAGATGACGAGGTAGTTTGTGAATGGCACGCCGAACCGCATCACCAAGCCTTTCCCGGAATGCTCAACGGCGGAATTATCGGTGCTCTACTTGATTGTCACTCTAATTGGACAGCAGCTTATTTTTTGATGAAACAAAATGGTAAAACCGAACCTGATTGCACCGTGACGGCTGATTTTCACGTTAAATTAAAACGCCCGACTCCATTTGATGCAACTCTTTACCTCAACGCAAAAGTAGTTGAATCAACCGAAGATAAAGCAATTGTCGAAGCTGAATTGATCGCCAATGAAAAAGTTTGTGCCACCTGTCGCGGAACTTTTGTAGCAGTAAAGCCCGGGCATCCTGCCTATCATCGTTGGTAAAGATTAAATTTTACTACCCGCTTGGTAATTTTTAGACTTAAATTTTAAAATATTTTCCAAATAGCTTACGCAAAAACTGTAACCTATTGATATTACACCTACTTATTATATTCTCAAAGCCACCCGTGCGGGTGGCGTTTTTTATTTGTCGGAATACTATTCTAAAAAGTGTCAGGGCAGATCAATGATTTGTCGGCATTTATAATTTGATAAACAGAAGGAGAGAATTTTTATGCAGTTTACTAAATCGATTTTTATGTATGCACGTGGGGAAGAGGTTGTATCTATGCAGGATTTATTGTCATCATTAAATGAAGAATATAACTTTACAAACAGAAAGATTGAATCCACCGGTTACTTTGGTTTTGACACAGTTCATATTGTCAGAGATTTTCAAAACTTTTTTGGATTACCGCCAAGCGGAGCCTTCGACTATCAAACCTGGTATACGGCTGAAACCAAATACGGTGACATGATAAGAAATTTACAAAAACAAAGCCCGCCTTCCAAACCGGAACCAAAATGGGCAAACCAAAGAAAATGGTAGTAGCTTATTCATTGTATTCTCAATAGTTTAGGGACGGATTTATTTTCGTCCTTTTTCATTTTCTACAAAAAATAAAAGTTGCCTAAACTTTAATTTAAGCAACTTTCTGATTTAAGTTTTACCTTTTTAATTAATTTTCGTCACCCGGTTTTTTCGGTTGATTTGGCTGTCCCGGTTGATTTGGTTGCCCCGGTCTGCCCATTCTATTTGGACGGTTTTGACGCATTTGCTGCATATTCTTGAACTTTTCATTTCTGATTGTTTCAAGCTGTTTGCGTTGTTCAGGCGTAAAGATATTCAAAAATTCCTGATGGGCTTGTTCCATTTTGGTTTTCATAGCGTCCATCTCGGTTTTTCTCTTATCCTGCATTTCTTTACGTTTGGCTTCGAGTCCGTCAAGTTTGGCTTTTTGTTCGGCAGTCAAGGTGCCGAGGCTTTTTGCTGACATCAATTGACGCATTTCTTCAGGATTAATTTCAGGTTTTTGTCCTTCCATCGGCGGTTGCGGACGATTCTTACGCATTGCTTCTCTTTCAGTGAACATTTTCTTTCTGAAATCAAACAATTTAACTTTTTGGTCATTGGTTAGATTTAACTGAAAGATTTCATCATCGCTGATGCCAAAACCACCGTCGGGACCACGCATTCTACCATGTGCTCCATCACCGCGACCTTCGCGCATTCCACGCATACCGCCGCCGCGTTTACCGCCCGGTCCTCCATCAGGTCCGCCGCCTTGACGCATTCTCATTCCGCCCGGTTCACCTTGCGGAGGCATTCCGCCGGGTTGCTGACCGAAAATAACTGCATTTAATCCGAGAACTACTCCAATAATTAAACTTAAAACGAATAATTTTTTCATTATTACCCCCAAATTTTTCTGATATTGTTGATGCTTTGGTGCATCTTGATTATTTAGACGCAAAAGAATTCCCTTTAGTCTAATCATTTACAAAACTTTACAGACTTTTTGTTTTGAGAATAAAACCGTTATCGGCTTGACGCAAAAAACTATTCAAATTATTGTGAAAATGCCCCTTTTAACAGATAAACTTGAGGAGATTTTTTTTATGTGGAAAGACTTTAAGGCGTTTTTGGGACGCGGAAATGTGCTTGATCTGGCAATAGGTGTCATTTTGGGCGCGGCGTTTGGTAAAATTGTTACGACCTTTACCGAAGGAATTATTATGCCGATTGTTGGGCTAGTCACTGGTGGAACTGATTTTAAGTCAAAATTTATCAATTTGAGTTCAGTGCCTTTACCAATGAAAGATGGTGTAGTTGATTTTGAGGCAGTAAAAAAAGCCGGATTACCTGTTATTCAATACGGACAGCTCGTCAGCGATATTCTAAATTTTGTCATTGTTGGATTTGTGATGTTTTTGCTGGCTAAATGGGCAATGAGCTATTTTGCCAAATTGGCTGCCGCAACGCCACCTCCGCCAACCGAAACATTGCTGACTGAAATCCGTGATCTTCTGAAAGTAAAGAAATAGTAGATTGTCAAAAGTTAAAAAGTCGAAAGTCAGCTGGAAAATTAAATTTTTTAACTTTTGACATTCGACTTTCGACTCAAAAAACCGAATTTGGCGTGAGACAATAATCAAGTTTCACGTCAAATTCATTTATTTCAATTGATTCTATCGGCGGAAAATAGCTAACTCCGATTTTCAAACAATCAGTTCTGCATTTGGCTAAAAATTTGTCGTAAAAGCCTTTACCGTAACCAACCCGATAACCGCGTTTATCAAAACACAATAACGGAACAATCACTGCATCAAATAACTTTTCGTCCGCCAAATCGTTTCCGACAGGTTCGTCAATTCCCCAACGACTGACGATAACCTCTGTTTTTGTCGTAAATTCCAGATGTTCTAAAACTTCATTACCTACACGCGGAACATAGGTTTTAAGGTGTGGAAAATCCTGCCGAAGTTTTTCATAAATAAATTTTGTGTCAACTTCTCCATTTTTTTCAATGGATAAAAAAAGATGCAGATTTTTGAAACTTTCAACGGCGAAATTTGCGAAAAATTGATCGGCGATTTGCTGAGATAATTTTTGCCGCTCTTGAACTGAAAGCGATTTTTGTTTGATCAGAAAAGTTCTGCGAAGTTCGGATTTGGTCATTGATTTTCTTGAGACTTTTTGTAAAATTTCCGCATCCTATCGGCAAACATTTGACCTTTTCCGCTCGGCACACGAATAATGTAAGGTTCAGGTGGCGTAACTCCTAATATCAATTCGGGATTAAGGTTTGCCAAATTTTCAATAGGAGTTTCTGAAAGTTTAGAAATTGTGGCAAAAGTAGTCGAAGGTGGAACTCGAACAAGTTCATATAAAATCGGCGCATCTTTTTTGATATTAGCAAAACCATATTGTTCTGGATCATTTGCAATTAAGATTGTCGCCAAAACATTGGGCACAAAATTTCGAGTTTCGCGGGGTAAATATCGGAAAATTTTCCAATAATCTTTTGTATTTGCTTTTTTAATTGCCAAATCAACATTCTTTTCACCCGCTTCATACGCGCCTAAAGCAAGCTCCCAATTTTGGTCGTATTTGTTGAAAAGAAATTTCAAATATTGAGCCGTTGCGCGAGTTGCCTTTTCAAAACTTCGGGTTTCATCAAGATATTTCGTTTTTCTTAAACCATACTTTGACGCAATTGTTGGTGGAAATACCCATAATGTTTTCAGGGAATTCGCCCACATTCTTTCTATTTGACTAATCCGAAATAAATTTTCAGGAATACCTTCTTCAGTAAAAATTCGCCGGAGCATTTTTTCCTGAGTTCCGACACGAAATAATGCAAGTTTCAATACATTACGCCCACGACTTTGATAATACTTGATGTGTTTTTGAATAATCGGATTTGACTGAATTTCTAATTTTATAGGAGTGCTTTTGATTATTTGGATTTTCTCATATTCTTCGGGTGTTTCCTGAGAAAGAGCATTTTTGCTAGCTAAAAGGCAAATGAGAAATAACAAAACTACAAACCAAGTTTTTTTCATAATTTCATCCCTCATCCTTCCGAATAATCCATCCTCCGCCGACAACTTCTTCGCCAGTTTCAGTGTCATAAAAAACCGTTGCTTGTCCGGGGGTGATTGCGTCTTGAGGTTCATCAAAAACAATTCTCGCGTGTGCGTCGGGCAAGGCGTGAATGGTGGCAGGTGCAGGTTCGTGACGATAGCGCACTTTGACCAGGGCGCGGACAGGTTCGTTTGGTTCGTCAAATTTAACCCAATTAACGCCTTTGGCAATGAATTCGAGTGAGCCGAGTTCTTCTTTTTCGCCGACAATGATTTGATTTTTCAGCCGTTCGATTTTCACCACATACAAAGGTTTTTCGTGAGCGATGCCCAAACCGCGCCGTTGTCCGATGGTATAACGATGAATTCCGGTGTGTTCGCCCAGAACTTTACCTTGCTGATTGACGATTTCGCCTTTGTCGGGAATTTCAGCTTCGCGGTTTTCGTGTTCCAGATAACGGTCAATAAATCCCGAATAATTTCCGTCCGGCACAAAGCAAATTTCTTGTGATTCGGCTTTTTCGGCGGTGTAGAGATTGTTTTCACGGGCAACTTCGCGGACTTCCGATTTAAGCATTTCGCCCAGCGGAAAAAGTGAGCGCGAAAGCTGGTCTTGCGTCAATTCCCACAAAAAATAACTCTGGTCTTTCCAATGATTTTTGCCTCGAAAGAGACGGTAACGATTCGTTTTTTCATCAAATTCGACTCGGGCATAATGTCCCGTTGCTACTTTGTCGCAACCCAGCGAAAGTGCCATTCGGTCCAATGAATTGAATTTCAAACGTGAGTTACACGCCACGCACGGAATCGGCGTTTCTCCATCTAAATAGCTCTGCACAAACGGATTAACCACATCACGTTCAAAATCTTTTTCCAGATTAAGCACATAGAAAGGCATTCCGAGCGTTTCAGCTACTCGACGGGCATCGTAAACGTCATCCAGCGAACAACAACGACTGGGAAGAGGATCGCCGTTTTCGTCCACATTGATATTTCGGCGTTGATTCCACAACTGCATCGTAAAACCGACTAATTCGTGACCTTGTTCTTTGAGAATTGCGGCGGCGGCTGATGAATCAACTCCGCCGCTCATTGCTACTGCTATTTTCATTTTCTAACCACTCAAAATACTAAATTTTGCCAAAGCAAACTTTAATTATAGCAAAGGTGTGAAAAATGTAAGAGAAACGGTTGAAATGAAAATTTTTGATTGCTAATAACCAAAGGAACGCCACGCTTCTAGCTGGCAATGAGCGCGAGAGCGCGAACATTCAAGTTTAAGTAAAAGTTGCGTTTAGCTAAAATTTGTTATGTCGTTTCCGACATTTGCCGGCTGGAAGCACGGCGTTCCGTCTGCAAACATATTTTATTTTTAATTTTGTCTCACCAGCCGTGACAAATAAGACTTTTTATTTCGGATAGTCTAATCTTTGTAGGCTTTTTCCGCATTATGAATTCTGGTAAGAATAAAACCGATCCAAACTATTGTTAGAATAATCAGCAAAATAATGATTCCGACGGGAACCCAATCTGCCGTATTTCTGCCGACAAAGCGGAGAAAAGGATTTAAATCAAGAGAAAAATGATAACTCAGCACAAAAGGCAACACACCAAGCACAATAATCAGATATGGATACAGGATTCGGGTCAAAGTTAATCTTTTTTTCTCAAGTAAATTAAACAGTTGCTGTTCTCCGCTCCGGTCATATTTATATTTTCGGGGCTTTATCTTCCAAACCGACAAAGGAATGATAGGCACAAAACAAAGCGTAAACCAGCGAGTCGCTTCAAAATTTCCGTCTTCCACCGGACGATAATCGAGCATCATCACTCCAAAACCATCAAAAGAGGTTGTCTTGGCAGGCGTTAAATTCTCTTCCATCTGCTCCCTTAACGCTTTCATTTGATTGGTGATTTTCTTTAATTCAGATTCGACTTCATTAGTTTGATCAACAGATTCTTCCAGGTTTGACATTACAAATTTCTCCTTTATTTTTGATTCAAAAATAATCTCTCTATTTGTAATCGCAAGAAATTTAGGAGAAAAAGAGCATTTTTTTTTGTTGATAAAAAAGAAAAACAATTTAACGCCAAGACGCAACGCAGCAAAGGCGCGAAGACTTATTAAATACTAAAAAAATAACAGGCTTTCAAAAAACCTGGCGGCTTTGCGGACTTGGCGACTTTGCGTTAAAAACATTGCTCCTAACGGAAATTAACAGGTAAAATTTCTTTTGCTACCCGCAAGCCGTGATAAAAAGCCTCTTCAAAAAGTGCAACGCCGCTTAGATCGGAATGGGCAAAATGGATATTGCGATAAGGTTTTTGAGCTTGTTCGCGCACGCCTGACCAGAGAAAATTCGGACGCGGAGAGATCATTGCGTGTCCCCAACGCATTACATCCAAACGGGTTACGAGTTCCCGAATATCCTTGTGCGCTCTGGATAGATCAGTCAGGCAAATATCGGCTAACTGCTCCCAATTTAAGCCAAAAAGTTTAGCGCGGGCATTTTCTTCGGCACACATCGGATAGTAATAAGTAAAAACGGTTTGCCCGTAATCCATCCCTTTTTGGTGCGTGGCGACCACATAACCCAGACTTGGACTTTCGTAAATCACATTATCCCATGCTAACGGAAAATCTTTGGTAAACCTCTGCTGCGGGCGGTCTTTGAGGGTTAAGTTTGCCACAAACCACGCATTATGCTGGAATTGGTCGGCGTAGCTTTCCGTAAAATCACGAATCAAATATTTCGCCGTAAAGATCGGTGAAGAGAAAATGATGTTTTCACAATGTAATCCGCGAAGCTCTTTAGTTTCCGTATTTAAATAAACAATATCAACGCCTTTTTCTTTTGGAATTAGCTGCATTGCCAAACTGTTCAGGCGGATTTTGTCTTTAACTTTTTCGCTCAAATAGTTGGCAAAATGTCCGTTGCCTTCAGGAAAAGTGATGAAAGGCTGAGATTCTTCGCCGCTTTTGCGAACACGCGAACAAAAATAAAAAAGTCCCGCCCACGCCGAAGTTTGGTCAACTTTTAAGCCGTAATCATCCCGTGTAGCATAGTCGCAATAACGAATCAGACGCTCCGAATCAAAGCCTTTTTGTTTGAGCCATTCGGCAAAAGTAATTTTGTCTAAGGCTAAAACTTCTGCCTCGGTCGAACAATTTGCAATCGGTAAAACAAAGGCTCGTTTGCCAGATTTATCGCGCCAATTTACCCAAAGATCAATCTGTTTTTGGAATTCGGCGTATTGACGCAAATCTTCTTCGCTTGCGCCGACACGCAAATAAAGACCTTCATACCAACGCCCTTTGTAAAAAACTCTTTCCTCCGGCTCACGGCATAAAAACTGTTCGGGAACAATAATTTCACCGTTTTTGTCTGTGCCTTCAACGAGCTTCATTTCATCCAAAAGCGAAATCAATTCGGTATTTTCTTTGAATGGAATCGGCAGATAATGCGCTGCCCAGGGATATGAAATAAAGTCGTTTTTTCCGCTCCGAGCCGTTCCACCAATCGCTGATTCCAATTCAAGCAAAACAAAATCGTTGAAATTTTCTTTTCTGAATTTCCAAGCCGCTGAAAGCCCCGAAATTCCGCCGCCGACAATCGCAACTTTGACGTTTTCCCAATTATTTGCCGGAACTTCCACGTTCCGATGTTCACGCAAAATATGCCCAATATCTACGGATTGTCCGATTATTTCGCCTGCGGGGAGCAGAGTTTCAGACGTTGAACGACACGCCGAAAGAGCAAACGGTAAACCAAGAAAAGCAGTTAAAATTTCGCGGCGGGTAAATTTCGGCATTATTTTCTAAAAGAAGTATTTCATTACTTTAATTGTCGTCTAAAACAGTTGCAAGTAATTCAGTTAATAAATCAAATAATCATCAATTACTCAGGTTGTATTAATTTATTACACAAATTATTTTTAAGAAATTCCGTGAGCTATTAAACATCATATTTACAATAGTTTACGCTATTGGCATTATTTTTGCCGTTAGTAAAAGGCGAGACGACACGTTCAAAACGAACGGGAAAATTTATCAAAAGGAGTAAAAATATGAACGATAATCTTATCAAAAATAAAATTACAAATTATTTTAGAAAAACGCGCTTTTTTGATCTCTCTCAGATTAAAGTTTTCGTTCAAAGCGGAGTTGTTCTGTTAGTTGGAACTGTTTTAAACGAAGATGATAAAGAGTTTGCTGAATTTTTTGCTAAAAGAGTAGATGGTGTAAGAAATGTAATATCCAGAGTGGAGTTGATGTCCGAGGCAATTACTTTACAATTACCTCCGCTTCATTCAATCCTTAGTCAGGCATAATATAGATTTTTAATTTAAAGGGAAAATACCGGAAAAATTCAAATGAATTATCCGGTATTTTTGTTTCTTAGTCTCTAGTTAAATTGCGATATTTAATGCGATGCGGTTGGTCGGCATCGTGTCCAACCCGGCGTTTGCGGTCTTCTTCGTATTGCGAAAAATTACCGTCGAAATAGACGACTTTGGAATCGCCTTCAAACGCTAAAATATGCGTCGCAATTCTATCCAAAAACCATCTATCGTGCGAAATTACCACCGCGCAACCGCCGAAATTTTCCAAAGCTTCTTCGAGCGCACGCATCGTGTTGACATCCAGATCGTTGGTCGGTTCGTCCAAAAGTAACACATTTGCACCGGATTTCAGCATTTTTGCTAAATGCACACGATTTCGTTCTCCGCCTGAAAGCTGTCCGACTCGTTTTTGTTGGTCAGAACCCGAAAAATTGAAGCGTGAAACGTAGGCGCGGGCATTCATTTCGCGTTTGCCTAATTGAACCAAATCCAAACCGTCCGAAATTTCATCAAACAAAGTTTTGTTATCATCCAGAGCATCGCGTGATTGGTCAACGTAGCCGAGTTTGACGGTTTCACCAACTTTGAAATCGCCCGAATCTGCGGTTTCTTGTCCCGTAATCATTCTGAACAAAGTGGTTTTACCCGCACCGTTCGGACCGATGACACCCACAATTCCGCCTTTCGGCAAGGAAAATTCCAAATCTTCAAACAACAATTTATCGCCGTAACCTTTGGAAACGCCGTGCGCTTCTATGACAATATCGCCCAATCTTTCACCCGCCGGAATATAAAGTTCGAGCGTTTCATTACGTTTTTCCGATTCCTCGGCGACCAATTTTTCGTAGTCGTTGATACGTGCTTTTGATTTGGCGTGACGACCTTTCGGCGACATCCGAATCCATTCCAGTTCGCGTTCCAAAGTCTTTTGGCGTTTGTCATCCTGTTTTTGTTCAACCGCCAAACGCACCTGTTTTTGCTCCAACCAACTTGAATAATTTCCCTGATACGGAATTCCTTCACCGCGATCCAATTCAAGAATCCAACCCGCCACATTATCGAGAAAATATCTATCGTGAGTAACGGCAATGACCGTTCCTTCGTAACGCGCGAGATGCTGTTCAAGCCACGCGACGGTTTCCGCGTCCAAATGGTTGGTCGGCTCATCCAACAGCAAAACATCAGGCTTTTGCAGTAAAAGTCGGCACAGAGCGACACGGCGTTTTTCTCCGCCCGAAAGATTTTTGATCGGTGTATCAGGTGGTGGACAGCGCAAAGCGTCCATCGCCATTTCGAGCCGCGAGTCCAAATCCCAAGCGTCGGCGTGGTCGAGTTTTTCCTGCACTTCGCCTTGCCGTTCGATAAGCGCATTCATCTCGTCATCCGTCATCGGCTCGGCAAATTTCATATTGATCTCTTCAAATTCCTTCAGTAAATCAACCGTTGACTGCACCGCTTCTTCGACGATTTCTTTAACCGTTTTGTTTTCGTCGAGCTTCGGTTCTTGCTCTAAATATCCGACCGAATAGCCTTTGGAAAAAACGACTTCGCCGTTGAAATCTTTATCAGTTCCGGCAATTATCCGCAAAAGCGAAGATTTTCCCGCGCCGTTTAACCCGAGAACGCCGATTTTCGCGCCGTAAAAAAATGAAAGGTAAATGTCTTTGAGAACAGGTTTCTTTTCGTAAAACTTGCTCACTTTGACCATTGAAAAAATGATTTTATTTGGTTCGTGATTGCTCATAATTTGGAACGCCAGCATCTTGCTGGCAAACATTGCAACGCAATGTAGCTATGTTTAAGTAAAAGTCAACTCTAAATTACAGTTCAATTGTTCGCGCTGTGCGCTCAATGCCAGCTAGAAGCGTGGCGTTCCAAAGGCACTGCTAAATTCCCAATCGCTTGATTTCTGGCAAAGTCCTGCTTTAACAGGATTATTTTCAATATATCGCCAAGTCTTTTCAAAATGTTCGTAATCTCTAATGTATCGGTCAAAAGCTTCGCGCATCCAAAACTTGCCGCTTCTTTGCAACACTTTATTGGCTTCGGTTGCTGTAAATGATTTGAACGAATGCAAAATTTTCTCTAATGACCAATTATTTATTGGTTTCAACAAAAGATGAATATGATTCGGCATAATCACCCAAGCAAAAAGTTTATACCTTTCTCCATTGTATTTTTCCAATGAATCTTTAACAACTTTGGCAACTTCTCTTTTTTTCAAAAAACATTCACCGTAACCTGAATCAAGAAATTTTTCAATCAAAATCATTGTCTCTCGGTCAATATTTTCAATCTCTTTTGCCTCAAGTTCAGCGCGAAATCTTTCCAAAACGGTTTGCGGCAATGAATCAAATAATCGGCAAGTAATAAACTGTGTCGTTGAGCCTCCATCAAAATGCGGTAAGTAGCCGCGAGAATACCATCCTTTTGGTGAGTTTTCTTTTTGAGGTTCTTCCATAAAAAATGCTCATCAAACGGAACACCAGCATCTTGCTGGCAAACGTCGCGTGAGCGGCGTAATTGTGTTTATCAAAATTCTAGTTTAAGTTAAATTTAATGACGTAAATAATTTTTTGTAATCTGTTAACTTGCTAAACTTGAATTATTCGCGCTGTGCGTTCAATGCCGTCAGGATGACGGCGTTCCGACTAAAACGGTTATTGTAGCATTTGCCTAAATTTTATGAAAAACCAACCTGACCTTTAAACAACCGTCCATTGCTACTATAATTTTTAGTTTGTGCTATGGAACGCGAACTAATCATAACTTTCGGGATTTTAATAATTTCTCTGATTCTTTTTTTGACGGATAAAGTCCCGCCTGATTTGGTCGCGCTTTTAGTTGCAGTCTCGCTAGGAGTTACCGGAATTCTCACTCCGCAGGAAACATTTTCAGGTTTCAGCCGTTCTGCCGTAATTACGATTATGGCAATTTTTATTTTGGCGGAGGCTTTGCAAAAAACCGGCGTAACTGAACAGGTCGGAAATATTTTGTTGAAAGTCGGCAGCAAAAGCGAGCTTCGATTGACCTTTGTGGTAATGATTGCCGGAGCGTTTTTGTCTCTCTTTATGAATAATATTGCGGCGGCTTCGGTTTTGCTTCCGGCAGTTTCGGGGGCTGCCAAAAAAGCTTCAATTCCTAATTCCCGTTTGATGATGCCGTTGGCTTTCGGGACGATTTTGGGCGGAATGGCGACTTTGCTGACGACCTCAAATATCATCATCAGTTCCCTCTTGCACGATAAAAATATTGAAGGCTTTAGTCTTTTGGATTTCGCTCCGGTTGGTTTACCGATTTGTATTGCAGGAATTTTATATGTCGTTTTGATCGGGCGAAATTTTCTGGCAGGAGATGTAAATATTGAAAGGACTTCAGTTCCGAATAAAGAAGAAGACCAAGACCTGATTGAAACTTATCATTTGGGCGAAAATCTTTTTCGGGCAAAAGTGCCAAAGAATTCTATTTTGATTAATAGAACTTTATCAGAAAGCACTTTGCGGGAAAACTACGGAGTCAGCGTGATTGCCATCGAGCGAAAACAAAAAAATCTGACCGGATTAACTCCCGATACAAAAATCAAATCCGATGACATTTTGGTCTTAGAAGGCGACGAAGAAGATTTTCGGCAGCGCGATACTAAACCTTATATGGAATATCTGCCGCAATTTGAATGGAAAGAAAGCGATTTTAAATCCAGAGCAATCGAAATTGTCGAAGCAATGCTTTCGCCGCGTTCCCGCTTGATTTCCGAAACCCTGCGTTCATCTCATTTTCGGGAAAAATACGGAATGACGGTTTTGGCAATTTGGCGGGCGGATCAGGAAATTGCAACCGATTTGGCAGATGTTCAGCTGGCTTTTGGAGACGCATTGCTTCTACAAGGATCGAAAGAAAAACTATCGGTTTTGGCGGATGATCCCGACCTCATTCTGTTGATGGAAAAAGGCGATACCGAAATCATCGTTCCCGAAAAAGGTCGTGCATCTTTAATGATTTTTGTTGCGACTTTATTTTTAGCCTTGATTATGCCGGATTTAACCGGAGCAATTATGCTTGGCGGCGCGCTGGCAATGGTTTTAACCGGAATTTTGACTACCGATCAGGCATATTCTTCGATCAGTTGGAAAAGCATTTTTCTGATTGCCGGAATGTTGCCGATGGGACTTGCTCTCACAAAAACCAATAGTGCAGGATTAGTTGCCAATGAAGTAGTTGCTTTACTTGGAAGCTACGGCGCGATGGCTTTATTAGCGGGAATAATTGTAATTACGGTTCTATTGTCGCAAGCGATTAACGGAGCAGTCGTTGCCACGATTATTGCACCTGTGGCAATTCAGGTTGCTCAACAAATCGGCGTTAATCCAAGAACTTTTGCGATGGGTGTTGCCTTGGCAACTTCGATGACCTTTATGACTCCGCTTGGTCATCCGGTCAATGTTCTGGTAATGAGTCCCGGCGGTTACAACTTTCGTGATTTTATGAAAATCGGATTTCCACTGACGATTATTTTGTTCGTCGTAATGATGATTTTTCTGCCGTTATTTTGGAGGTTTTAGTTAAATGTAGGGGCAGGTCTTGTGCCTGCCCAATCAGCCGAAAGGCTGAAATCAAGTTTAAATTTATCTTTTTTGTATTTAACGAAAATGTTCGCTACGTTCATTGGGCAGGCACAAGACCTGCCCCTACTTAATTTCCACTCGTCTAACCATCAACTTATCAATCCTGTCGCGTTTGATTTCAAATCCGATTCCTGCACCTTCGGGAGCAACAATCGTTCCAGTTAGAGAAACTTCCACCGCAGGTTCAATGATGTCTTCGTGCCAATAACGTTTTGAGGCGGAAACGTCGCCCGGCATCGTGTATCCGGCGAGCGTGGAAATCGCAATATTGTGAGCGCGTCCGATTCCGCTTTCGAGCATTCCGCCGCACCAGACAGGGATTCCGGCTTCGCGGCAAATCTTTTCGATTTTCTTAGATTGATTATGTCCCCCGACTCGTCCGTTTTTGAGATTGATGATCTTGCCGGATTTCAATTCGATAGCTTTGCGGGCATCTTCGGGCGATTTGATTGGTTCGTCAAGGCAAATTGGCGTTTTCACTTCGCGCTGTAATTTGGCGTGGTCAATGATGTCATCGTGTGGCAAAGGCTGTTCAAACATCATCAAATTAAAATCATCCATCCGTTTGAAAAGTTCGGTATCAGCCAATGTATAAGCCGAATTTGCATCGCCCATCAGCGGAATATCGCCAAAAGTTTCGCGCACCTTAGCAATTACATCGTAATCCCATTTCGGAGAAATTTTGATTTTGATGCGCTGATAACCTGTGTCTAGTTCGGTTTGAATTTTTTCCAAAAGTTCATCAACCGTGTCCTGAATTCCTATCGAAACTCCGCAAGCAATCACCTGATTAACTCCGCCCAAATGCCGCCACAACGGAATATTTAATTTCTTGGCTTCCAAATCCCAGCAAGCCGTTTCAATCGTCGCTTTCGCCATTCGGTTGCCGCGAATTTCCTTCATTATGTCCCAAACATTTTCGGCAGATGCAACTTCTTTTCCAATCACCATCGGCGCGAGAATGTGCTGTAATACTTCCCAACAGGAATTCGTCCATTCTTCCGAATACGAAGGGGTTTCGCCCGCCGTGCATTCGCCCCAGCCTTCGTTGCCTTTGTCATCTTCGACACGGGCTAAAATAATTCTGCGTTCGTAGGTTCTGCCAAAGCTCGTCTCGAAAAAATGGACGAGCGGTAAATTGATTTCAATTAGTTCGATTGATTTGATTTTCATCAATTATATTTTCAACGCAAAGACGCAAAGACGCAAAGGCTTACGAAGTAAAAAGTAAAAAGGCAAAAGTAAAAAATGTGAATTTGTTTGAACTTTTCCTTCTCTTTTAACTCAAAACCTTTGCGCCTTTGCTGCTTTGCGTCTTTGCGTTAAATCATTCGATAAAAATCAATTACATTTTCCGCAATCGTCATTTCCTTTTTGTTTGTTATAGGCTTTCAAATTGCGTTGATAATTTTCGACAATGTTCAAAATATATTTCACATCTTTGTCTTCCATATTCGGAAAACGTTTGTAAGTTTGTGCAACAGAATCGTTCAAAAAGTTTTCTGCCTGACGATAATTGCTTCTCTGCGCGGCTTCACGCATTTCAAAAAGTGATTGGGCAAGCTCGGCAATCGTGTAATTCTTTTTTACTTCGACATCAGCCAATAGTTCGCAATTTTTTCTGTCCGAAGGCTGCAGAGTAACCGTTTGATTTTCCTCGACCATTCTTTGCTTTTGGACATCAAAATACGAAAGTCTAACGCGGACAGTAGAATTTTTTGACGGATTTTTCGCCTTGAAACGCACCATGATGACCTGAGTTAAACCGTTGTTCATATCATCCATAACAATCGAAAAACCATTGGAACGGGTGCGCGGCGAATAGCCGTAAATCTTTTCAATTTCTACATTTGAATCATAATCAACATTGACCTCAACCCGTTTGGCGACTTGTGAAACGAGACTTTGCACTTCGTTGACGAAAACTTTGTCAATATCCTGATAATCGGAAATAAAATGATAAAGTCCGCGTCCTGACTTGGCTAAAGTCCGAAGTAAATCGTTGTTCAAATCCTGTCCGACACCAATAGTTGAAAGGTCTAATCCCTGTCCGTTGAATTCAGAAGATTCCGCCGCAATTCGATTCGGTTCGGTAACGCCTTGATTAGCGATTCCATCCGTCAGCAAAATCACGCGATTGGTCGAATCTTTGCGGAAATTTTTCTGAGCTTCTTTGTAACCGAGCATCAATCCGGCGTGTAAATTGGTCGAACCGCCCGGCTGAATGCAATCAATCGCCCGCCGCAATTCGTAACCGTTTCCGATTTGGTTTGCCGGAAATAAAACCTGTGCCT